>CAJFLE010000028.1 GCA_904387375.1 Candidatus Protoclostridium gallicola | reverse complement strand
GGCATCCTCCATACGCTCTTTATAGCTTAAATCTTTCGTCTCTAATCCTTTTCTTGCAAGACAAATTATCCCTTCGTATATACGCTTTGCACATACCTTCTTTTCAAAAAGTATTTCAATGTTCCCATCTCCATACTTTCTCTCTTTTAGATAATTTGCTTTACTCTATGTAGTTGTCAATGTACGATCCCCGGCCGCCGGCCGGATATATATTCCATCGTTCCTTACGGAACGTTATGGACCAAACAGGCTGTCATTTCACGGCTATTCCTCGTAAAAGGGCGCAAAAAAAGGCATAACGACATATCAACATCGGTAAGATCTGATATCCTGTTACGCCAGAGGTATTTACACAACTAAATACGTAGTCCAAATAACAAGCCGCTGTCTCATCGACAGCCCGCTTATAATACTCCTTTTTATGAGCAAAGTCAAGCGTTTTTCCGAAATTTTCCGAAAAAATTTCCGGCAATTTTTTACGCCCCGCCGCTCTTGTGGCCTGCCGGCAGTCATGCCACAATATATAGTGTAATTCTTCCGAAAAGGCTCCCGACGACGCCTGGAGCCTTTTCGGATACTTCTATATAATTGGAGGGTTGACTGTTTTATTCGCCTTCGCGGCGTATTACGGCGACAAGCTTGCGGGCGCGCATTATACGGGGAAAAGTCATCTTTACCTTTTCCGCCGACGCGCACTTTTCGCACGTCGTGTGCATTTTTTCGTGGCTGTGGCGCGCCGCGGCGGAAGAACAGAAATGACGGGAGTCCGCGATGCGGCCGTACGCGGAAAATACCGCAGCGCCCGTGATCATGCCGACCATCAGCACGGTCATAACTATTATCATTATCAGCTGTCCGGCGCTTCTGCGCATGTCCCTGTTCCTCCCTCTTTATTTCGTATTTATTATAACAGAAACTTTGCCGGAACGGAATTGCATTTATTTCCCAGTTACATTGCAAAAATTCCGCACTTTATAAAAAACGCGCCTTCCTTGCGGAAGACGCGTTATTCCATACAAAGAGGAGGAGCTTAAATCTCCGCTTCTTTCTCTATATAATAAGGGTGGGTCGGATGTCCGGACAGCAGACGGTTCTCCAGCACGTGCGCCGCCTTGTCCATTATCACGCAGTTGAGCGTGGAGCCGGCGTCGATGCGGGCGTCCTGCATGATGATGGAATTCGTGACCTTAGCGCCCTTGGCGATATGGCAGCCGCGGAAAATAATGGAGTTTTCCACTTCGCCCTCTATGATGCAGCCGTCGGCGATCATGGAGTCGCGCACGAAAGAGGTGTCGGTGAACTTCGCGGGAGCGGAGTCGCGCACCTTGGTATATATCTCTGCGCCGCCCTTATAGAACAGCTCGCGCACCACTTCGGGATTGAGCAGCTCCATGGAGTGTTTGTAATAGTCGTTAAGGCTGTTGACGGCGGCGTAGTAGCCGTCCATTTCATAGCCGTAGATGTTATATTCGCGGATATTGGACAGAATGTCGCGCGAGAAGGAGTTGATGCCCCACTGGTCGCTGTGGTCGATGATGTAGAGCAGCGTGCGGCGCGTGATGATCATGAAATCGGTGTACACCTTTTTCTCGCCCGAACTGCCGTCGTTCATGCTCGACCTGATCACCTTGCCGCTGTCGTCGGTTTCGATGACCATGCGGTATTTGTCCGACGAGTCCACGTTTTTCTTGCGGTAGATCATCGTGATGTCGGCGTGGTTCTTCTCGTGCGCGGCGATCGCGGGCGCGAGGTCGAGGTTGCAGACGATGTCGCAGTCCGCCATGACCACATAATCCGCTTCGTTGTGGCGGATAAAGCCGCCCACGCTCTTGATCGCCTCGAAGCGGTTGTTGAACACGCCGCCGCCGGACACGTCGTTGAAAGGCGGGAGTATGGTAAGACCGCCGTTCTTGCGCGCCAGTCCCCAGCTCTTGCCGCTCTGCACATGATCCATGAGCGACTGATAGTTATACTTGGCGATTATGCCGATATTGGTTATGCCGCTGTTTACCATGTTGGACAGCACGAAGTCTATGAGACGGTACCGTCCGCCGTAAGGCACGGAAGCGAGCGTGCGCACCTTGGTGAGTTCGGGTATATCGCGTTCGTGTATATTGGAAAAAATTATGCCGAGAGTTTTCATATCATTCCGCCTCCGTTATGCTGCCGCTGGCAATGGTCGTGCCGTCGGGAATCTCGCAGTTTCTGCCCACGAGGGTAATCTTGTCGGGACTGCTTTTGGCGTCGCCGAGCACGCAGTTTTCGCCGACGCGCACATTTTCGTCGATGATCGCATAGGACAGTTTGGCGCCCGCGCCGATGACCGAGCCGCTGAACACTACGGAGTTTTCGACGACTGCGCCCTCGCCGATCGTCACGCCCTCGCCGATGACCGAATTGACCACGCGGCCGGATATGATGTCGCCTTCGGTGACTATGCTGTTGGTCACGCTGCCGTCCTTGGTCAGCAGCAGCGCGGGCGGATACGCGTCGTTACCCGAATAGATTTTCCACGTTCCGTCGTAGAGCGAGAACACGGGGTCGACGCCGAGCAGATCCATATTCGCTTCCCACAGGCTTTTGAGCGTGCCGACGTCCTTCCAGTAGCCGTCGAACTGATAGGCGAACACGCGCATGTTTTCGGCGAGCATCTTGGGAATTATATTCTTGCCGAAATCCTTCTCGCTGTCCGGATCGGCGTCGTCCTCTTCGAGCATGCGCACGAGCACGTCCTTTTTGAACAGATAAACGCCCATGGACGCGTGGTTGCTCTTGGGTTCCTTCGGCTTCTCCGCGAAATCGAAAATGCGGAAATTCTTGTCGTAGCTCATTATGCCGAAGCGCGACGCTTCCTCGATGGGCACGTCGATGACGGCGATCGTGATGTCGGCGTCCGTTTCGGTGTGCTGGGCAAGCATCCTGGAATAGTCCATCTTATAGATGTGGTCGCCGGACAGAATGAGCACGTGCTCGCTGTCGTACTTGTTCAGGAACTGGATATTCTGATATATCGCGTTGGCGGTACCCTCGTACCAGCGTGCGCCCTTCTTTGCCTGATAGGGCGCGAGGACGTGGGCGCCGCCGTTCTTGCGGTCGAGATCCCACGATTCGCCCGTGCCGATATATTCGTTGAGCACGAGCGGCTGGTACTGCGTCAGTACGCCTACGGTATCTATACCCGAGTTGGTGCAGTTGGACAGCGGGAAGTCGATGATACGGTACTTGCCGCCGAAAGAGACTGCGGGCTTTGCCACCGTCGTAGTCAGAGCTTTGAGTCTGGAACCCTGACCGCCGGCAAGCAACATAGCTACGCACTTTTTCTTTTTCATGGTTTTTCACCCCTTTTTATATTTTTTGTCCGCGAGCGGAACCGCTTACCGCATTCCGCACCGGACGTTGCGGTGCATTATCCGAGCTTAAAAACCGCGGAAAACCGCACGAAAATCAATCCGCGCGGTTTTCCCGGAATTCAGCTGAGAGTTGTCATATTTTCCCCTGTTATCCGACGTTGTCATTTTGACTGCGTCCCTTCCGCGGCGGTATGCCGCAAATTCATAATATTCTCCGGCGTATGCGATTATGCGACTTTGGAAACGTCTTCGCCGCGCGCCTGACGTGCAGCTTTGACTTCCTCGATCGCAGCCTCGTATGCCGCGATTGCCTCGTGCTTTGCCGCGATGGCGTCGCTCGCCTTCTGCTGATAGTCGGGTATGCGCGCCTCGATCTCCGCAGCCTTCGCCTTTGCCTCTTCCGCCTTCTGCGTCGAAGCCTCGTCGTTTGCCGCTGCGGCAAGCTCTTCCGCCTCCACCTTCGCCTTCTCCGCGTTCTTCACGACGGAACCGAAAGCGACGGCGCGGCTGTTCGCCTGGGAGATAGCCTTGTATCTCGCCTGTCTTGCATTGGTGAGTTTTGCATCCTCTTCCTTTCTGACGGCGTTGAGCTCGGCTGCCGCCGCTGCTTCCGCGTTTCCGCTTTCCTTTGCGGCGTCGGCTTTCGCCCTCGCCTTCTTCGCGACCTTGTTTGCATCGGGGAAGATGATGAGGAAGATGAAGAAGAAGATAATCATCGAAATACCGCCGGTTATGACCGTTTTAAGCAGCTGGATGACCGGATCGGGCCAGTTCCACCACAGCATAAGCGGGTTCATTATACCCCAAAGCGCATTGAGCGCGACGGATATGGCCAGCCAGCCGATGAAATACCATATCGCCTGAACGACGGGATTGCCCTTCGAGCGGAACGTAATGTTGCGCTGGAGCGGGAAGTTGATGCACTGAGCGGTAAACACCGCGATCTCGAAAGCGATGAAGTTGCCGACGCCGGACATCTGAAGCGTGTAGCCGGCATCCACATACTGCTGAACGGTTTCCGCAGTAGATGCAAGGAGCACCTGCTGTTCGCCGCTGATCGTTGCGAGGAATTTAACGGGTTCGTTGAATATTGCGTAGTTAAGCGCGGTTCCCATGGCGTCTTCCCACGGAAGAGCAATTGCGGGCCACACGAACGGAACGTCCCATACGGCCGCGAATGCGTACGGCAGGAAGAGCATTACGAGAAGCTGCCAGATGGTGACGGCGTTGCTGAACACGAACATGACTACGAACTGACCTATCAGTTTCGTGCCTTTGGGATGCTTGTCGCACATTCCGTACCACCAGCCCAGCCATGCGCGGTAGATGCGCTGGAAAAACGCGAGGAATGCGTTCTCGGACAGCGGCTTTATTTCGCCCTGAATTTCTTCGGCGGAAAGCATAGCCGCATGCGGCTGTTCCTCGGCGGGAACTGCCTGCTCCGCTACGGGAGCATCGGGTTTGTTTGCCATTTTCTTTTCTCCTTTTTTTGCAGAGTATTAGTAACGCAGGTAATTTGCGGCGGCTGCCGGACGGTCTTCATCATCCCGTTTTATCCCCGGCCGGCTTCCGCTGCGGTTAATTTCGTTTTTCCTTTCGGGCTTACTGTACGGGCCCCTCGTTGGACATATTGTCTTCGGCCTGTTTGCGCAGTTTCTTGGCAGCTTTGCGTTCTTCCTTTGTTTTACCGCTGGAAAGCTGACGCAGCCCCTTGAACAGATGGCCGTTGCACATCATGATGAGACCGTCCATCTGAGCGCGGTTCATGCCGCCGAATTTTGCCATGCCGCGCATAGGCTGGTGCACGACGCCCATGACGAGCGTGTTGGAAAGCGTGCGGTTGCCCATCTTCCACAGCAGCGATTTTACGAAACGGATGGCTCCCGAGAACAGACGTCCGAACCAGCGCTTAGAATAGCGCAGGTCTGCGACCGTGCAGTTATAATGGATAACCATTCTGTTTTTCTTATAGAATTTATAACCGGGGTCGGGCAGCGGATAGGTATTGACGGGCGGTTTCTCGCCTTTTTCTATCGCCGCGTCGAACTCGTCGGCGCCGAGGAGCGCTCTGAACTCTTCCGTTCCGACGTCGGCGGCATTACCGCTGTAATAGGACGGCAGAGCGGCGGGGTCGTACGGCATGACGTCCGTCGTACCTTCGACCTCGAAGGAAGCTTTGAGTCTGATGTCCTCGACGGACGCGCCTATCATAATATCGTAGGCGCCGCCCTCGATTTCCCACTTGTTCGTTTTGACGTTGAAATATCTGAACGTACGATCGTCGAACGGGATCGTGACCTTGACGCTCTCGCCCGCCTTGACGAACACTTTCTTGAATCCGCGCAGTTCCTTTGCGGGGCGGAACACTTTCGCTCCGGGCAGTCCGACGTAAAGCTGCGCCACTTCCGCGCCGTCGCGGTCGCCGGTGTTGGCGATCGTGAACGTCACGCCGCTCTTATCCACGGCGAGATCGGAATATTCGAACGTCGTATACGACAGACCGAAGCCGAACGGATAACGCACGGGCACGCCGGCGGTGTCGTAGTAGCGGTAGCCCACGAACATGCCTTCGCGGTATTCGACGGATCTCTGCTTTCCGGGGAAATGCGACGCGGACGAGCAGTCCTTGTATTCGTAAGGATAGCTTTCCGCGAGCTTGCCGGACGGGTTGACCTTGCCGACGATGACGTCGAGCACGGCTTCCGCTATGGCCTGACCGCCGAGATAAGCGTGAACGATGGCGTCCACCTTGTCGGCGAACGGCAGTTCTACCGCCGAGCCGCAGCTGAGCACGACGACGATCTTCTTGCCCTTCTTGGCCAAAGCGTCGACGAGGTCGATCTGCGCCTGAGGAATCTTTATGTCGCCGCGGTCCAGACCTTCCGCCTCGGTAACTTCGTCGAGGCCGAGGTAGACGAGGGAAACTTCCGCCTTATCCGCAAGCGCGCACGCTTCCTTGATAAGGCCGTCGTTCTTCTTGCCGTAGCGGTCGAAGCCGGGCGCATAGCCCGCGATTTTAAGACCGAATATATTGTCTCCGATGCTCGTGACCTTGTCCTTGGGGTCGGGCAGCGGATTCTTCTCGTATTTTTCTATGCCGAAGCCGAGGCAGACGAGGGGCGAGTCGAGCTTGGTCGGGTTGACGACGGACGAGCCCGCGCCCTGGTAGCGGGGAACTTTGGCGAAATCGCCTATGACGGCGACGGTCGTGCCGCCGGCAAGCGGCAGCGTTTTGTTTTCGTTGCGCAGCAGCACGATGCACTCGCGCGCGCACTTCTTTGCCATTTCGTGGTGTGCGTCCACGTTCACGACGCGCAGAGGCTTGTCCTCCGGACGGCCTTCGAACGCCTTTTCCGTCGTAAACACGAGGTCGAGCAGGCGGTCGAGCGCCTCGTCGAGATATTTCTCGTCCAGCTTGCCGTCCCTGAACGCCGCGACGATGCGGTCGTACTGATCGCCGGGGCGGTCGGGCGTAAGCTCGTCGGGTATCTTATACCCTTCGGTGAGCGCCTTGTACAGATCCTGGTTGGAGTACAGGCAGCTGGGCATTTCCAGCTCGTTGCCCGCGATGAGGCCCTGCACTCTGTCGTTGCTGCCCGCCCAGTCGGTAACGACGACGTTCTTGTATCCCCATTCGTCGCGGAGAATGTCGCGCATGAGGTGCAGGTTCTCGTTGACGTGGGTGCCGTTTACCATATTATAAGAGGACATTATCGTCCACGGCTTGCCTTCTTTTACCGCGATCTCGAACGCGGTCAGGTACAGCTCGCGCATGGTGCGTTCGTCCACTACCGTATCGACGACCATGCGGCGCTCTTCCTGGTTGTTGAGAGCGAAATGCTTCACGCAGCCGGATACGCCGTTGGACTGTATTCCGCGTATGTAAGCCGCCGCCATCTTGCCGGCGAGCAGCGGATCTTCGGAGAAATATTCGAAGTTGCGGCCGCAGCGGGGGTTGCGCTTGAGGTTGGTGCCGGGGCCGAGCAGGACGTTGACTTTCTCGTCCACAGCTTCTTCGCCCAGCATCTTGCCCATTTCCTCGCCCAGTTCGTCGTTCCAGCTGTTAGCCATGGTCGCCGCAGTGGGGAAACACGTCGCGGGTATGGACGCGTTCAGACCGAGGTGGTCTGCGGCCGCGGCCTGTTTGCGTATGCCGTGCGGGCCGTCGGACAGGAACATCGAGGGCACTTTCACGTCGTCGCGGTCGACGCCGTAAGACTGCCAGAAGTCCTTGCCTGAGGTCAGGGCAACCTTCTCTTCCAGAGTAAGTTTGCTTATGAGTTCTTTGTACTTCATCATCGTTTCCTTCTGCATTGGATTTTTTACTGTTATATAACTACGACGCCGTGCGGCGCGTTATATATCGAAGATTACGTTCGAAACGGGAAAAACCGCGATCCGACAGAACGGATTGCGGCCGCAAATCCTCCTCATTTTCGCACACCTATCATCATGTCGTAACCATTATATCACAAAATCGGAAATTGTCAATACGTTTTCGGATAAAAATCTTATTTTTCCCGCCGACAATTTATGAAAATCTGTATCTCCGGGGTAAAAATCCCGCATGAGCGGCCGGGCGGCGGACTCAGCGCCGCCTGCGCCCCTTCTTTTTTTTCGACCTGCGGCTTACCGCCGCGCACACTATGATTATTACGATCAGTACGACGACCGCAATCGCGATTATAATTATGATCTGCGTCGTGGTAAGCTCGCCGAGAAAAGCAAACGGATTTTCGGGATTCGTACCCGGATCTTCGGGATCGGGACGGGTGACCGGCGAACCGTTGGGTTCGGTGGGCCGGACGCCGTTGTCCTCGATAACCGTTTCGGGACGGGTGTCGCTGCTGCCCGACGTGAGAAGCTGGGTCACGGTCGCGTCGCGGTCGTGGGTGCGGGTCAGCTCGCCGCCCGAACGTATGTCGAAACGGATATTGCCGTTGAGGTCGGTGCGCTCTATCCTTTCGGGGCTGAAATTCATGTCCATAAGGCGTTCGAGCGTTTCGCTGTGAGGATGAGCGTATTTGTTGCCGTACGACTCGTCGTTGCAGCTGAACACCGTGTACGTGTTGCAGCGCGCCGATTCGGTCGAGCACATGATTCCGAGATACGCTTCGCTCGACGATGTCGAACTGCCGTGATGCCCCATTTTTATGACGTCGGCGTCAAAGCCGCGGCGGAAGCGGTCGTACCGTTCGTCGTCGTTGCTGTCCCTGACTTTGGCAACGAATTCCTCCTCGTTTTGCTTTTCGGCGTCGCCGGACAGCACTATGTTGCGGCCGGCGTACGACAGCACCATTATGGGCGAAAAGTCGTTCATCTCGTTTCGATAAGGCGGATTAAGCGGCGAGTAAAAATCGAAAGTATAAGTAAAACTTTCCCCGTCCACCGTTACCGTATTTTCAATATGGTTGATTTCGTCGTTGCCGGGATCCGTGACGTACACTTCGTCCGTCATTTCGTACACTGCGGTAAGCGCATTTCTGTATGCCTGCGAGGACTGTTTATACGCATCCGAATATTCATCCGGGTCGTAGGGCAATCCGTACTTATTTTTTTCGACGGAACTCTCTATAAGACTGAGAGATACGGAGAACGTACCGCTCATGATCTGATCGGCAAGCGTCTGGGCTTCTTCGTTCGTAAAGCTGCTGGATATAATGGCCTGCCCGTTCATGATGGCTTCGTTTATCTGCGCCGTAGATATGGGCTGCTCCTCGCGCACGCCGTCCTTTACACGGTAAATTTTAATATACTCGCCAACATGCGCAGAGGTGACTTCGGAAAATTTTTGCGTACCTTCCGCATTGAGAGAAAGCGACACGACGTACTGCGACGCCATAACGCCCGCCCGTGCGTTCGTGACGACGTCGCCGGTAAAAATCGTTTCCCCGTCCGTCGTACCGTCGCTGGACAGCACGAACTCGAGATCGACGGGTTCGCCTATGATAGTAAATATCTCTCCGGGATTATCGACGTCCGGAACCTCGACACGGATACGGTTCGTGCCCTGTCTGACGACCGTGGCTTCGGTGTAACCTCTGGCCGTGAGCAGATCCGTCAGCTGCGTGACGGTATCCTCCATCCTCGTATCGGTCGGATTGGATTCATCCGCCTCGTAGACCGCGTAATAATAAGTATCGGCGGTCTCCTCCGTTACAGGATCCGTGTATCCGTCACAGCTGCTCACTTGAGAAGGTCGGTACACGACTTTGGCGGTACGCGTTCCGTCGAACACACGCGGCACTCCGCCCACATGATCCGCGTCCGAGTGCGTCATGATGAAATAATCGAACTCGGTTATGCCGAGCGAATCTATGTACGCCGTCACGTTGCCGTAGCTTGCCGAACTCGTGTGTCCCGCGTCGATCAGCATGGTCTTGTCGTCGGGGAATTCGATGACACAGGCGTCGGCCTGGCCGCAGTCTATAAAGTGAACGGTCAGTATGCCCTCTTCGCCGTCGGCGAAAACCTCAGCCGTGCGCGTCCGCGCCGCCGAAAGAACAAAAAGAGCGGCGGTCGCAGCAAGCGCGAGTATCAGCAAAAAAGTTATTATGTAAGTTGATTTCGTCCGCATATTCCCTCCTCGTCGATTTTATTCTCTGCCGCCGAGCATGGAATCGGTGAGTTTCAGATAAGTCGTCGTCGGCAGCACGCGTTTTGCGAAATAAAGAAATTTGTACTTGCCGCCGATGATGTACATCGCCTTTCTGCCGCTCACACAGATTTTATATATCTTATCTATGACGGAAGCGATCGACATGCGCTTCTCCTCGCGGCTCGTGACTTTTTCGAGCGCCTTTTCGACGCGTTTGCCGTAACGCTCGCTCGTCTTTACGTCCGCGAGTTTGTTGGCGGAAAAATTGGTCTTGATTTCGCCGGGGCACAGAGTCACAACGGATATGCCCGTCTGCGACAGCTCCATGCGCAGCGACTCTCCGAGCATGAGTTCGGCGGCTTTGACGCTGCAATACACCGAGCGGAAGGGAATGGCGGTCAGTCCGGCGATTGAGCTCATGAAAATTATGCGCGCGCCCTTTTTCATGAATTTCAGGCAGGCGCGGGTCAGATACAGCGCGCCGAAGTACGAAATGTCCATCGCCTTCTTTATGTCGTCCATGGGAATAAGCTCTGTCGCGCCCGAAATACCTATGCCCGCGTTGTTGACGAGAATGTCCACGCGGCCGTAGCGCTCGCCGATCTTTCCGACGGCGGCGTTGACCTGCGCTTCGTCCGATACGTCGCATTTGTAATCGAAACCGTTGTCCGTGCAGGAGCGGGACAGATTGCAGACGATGTCTCCGTCCGCTTCGAATTTTTTCGCAAGCGCTTTGCCTATGCCCGAGGTCGCCCCCGAAATAACTACCACTCTGTTCATACCGAAATTTTATCACACGCGGCAGAAAAAGTAAAGTGATTGACTTCCGCAAAGTTGTCCACAAGTTATCCACAAAAACGGTGGATAACCAAACCGAGGTCGGAATACCGGCCGCCAGGCTTTTCTCCGGCAGAGCTTCCGGCGCAAAAAGTTATTATTTAATTACTTATTTTTGCGAAGCTTGTTTTTCGCCCGGACAAACGGTTTTTCTCCTGCAAATAAGTTATGATTTAATATCTATTTATTTTTATCCACAAGTTATCCACAGTGTGGACAGTCCGAAAATCACGCTTATTTTTCCAGTTTGTCTTGACATCCGCTGCGATTCATTATATAATACAGATATAAATCCACGGAGGAAAATCACATGGCAACGAAATCGAAACACGGACTCGGCCGCGGGCTCGGCGCCCTGTTTGGAGATATAGATCTGGACGAGGACGACAAGACCGCGGGCGGCGGAAATACCGCGCAGGAAATTCCCATTTCCCAGATTGTGCCCAACGAGAACCAGCCGCGCAAAAACTTCGACGAAGCGGCGCTGCTCGAACTGGCAAACAGCATACGCGTGCACGGCGTCATTTCCCCGCTTATACTCGTCCGCAAGAACAACGACGAGTATATGATTATCGCGGGCGAACGCCGCTGGCGCGCTGCACGCAAGGCCGGGCTGGTAACCGTGCCCGCAATCGTGCGCGATTACAGCGATAAGGAGATCAAAGAGATCTCGCTCATCGAGAACCTGCAGCGCGAGGATCTCAATCCCATCGAAGTTGCGAACGCGATCAAGCAGCTCATGGATGAATACGATTACACGCAGGAGCAGGTCGCGGACCGCATAGGCAAATCCCGCCCGGCGGTGGCCAATACCCTGCGTCTGCTCACGCTTTCGCCCGCCGTCATCGATCTCGTTGCGCTCGGCAAGCTGTCCGAAGGACACGCCCGCTGCCTCGTCGTCATCAAGGATCCGGACAAGCAGCTCGAAATCGCCAAGCGCGCGATCGGCGACAAGCTCACAGTGCGAGACTTCGAGAAACTCGTCAAGTCGTACGTCAATCCGCCCGCGCCCAAGCAGAAGCCGCCCGCGCAGTCGCTCGAACTCCGAGACATGGTCGAACGGCTGCAACGCGTTTTCTCCACAAAAGTGTCGGTGTTCGGCAACGACCGCAAAGGCCGCATATTCATCGATTATTATTCAGCCGACGACCTCGACCGCATACATCAGATGATGCAGGTGCTGGAAGAATACAAGCGTCAGAATGCGGGCAAAGAATAATTGCGTGCAGGCCGTAAACGATCCGACAACGCAAACCCATATAAAATATTATTTTAGCATAGCGGCCCCGGAATACTCCGGGGCTTTTGCTATCGGATAAATATTCCAGCCGTTACCGTATAGTTCGGCGCATTTTCAGAATGTTCGACATGCAAAATAAGAATTTTATATATAGAAGCTTCGGCTATGACAGCCCCGGCACTTCCGGTGATTTATTTGCCCAAAATGGTTGTACTGCACCTGCGCAGAAACGGGTTCTGACGTTTATTATGTTTAGTTGCTTATAGCGTTCAATTACGGGCTCGGCGCGATACCGTTGCTAAATAATGTGTGTGAAACACCGTATGTTTCGATGCGCGCTATGGTGCGGCAAATAATATAAATTGTTTCACGCCAATTGTCGGAAAATGTTTCACGTGAAACAATCGGGCAGATTTTACTGCCCGTTTTAATGCATTTTACCGTATTTTCGGCAAAATTGCGGGTTTTTTCGGCATATTGTATCTATATTGGGCGGATCAAAATGTTTCACGTGAAACATTCCTAAAAATAAAACATGCCGGTACGAGACCATATTTCTATTGCCATAAAGGCTCGACCGACCTAACAGAGCAAAGTCTGCCGCCGCACGGGATATCCAGCACCAATGCGGCATAAGAATCGCGGAGATATAGGAAAATAGGGCGCGGCATATTCCGCAGCTCACAGCAAAGCGCAGCAACGCGAGATTAAATTTTGCATAAAATCAGGTTGTGCGAAATCGCCAATTTCACGGTACCGGGAACATCGTTTCGCGCAGACTCTCGGCGATTCAAGAAAAAACAATAAGCCTCCCGGAAGCCGCTCCGCAGATAAAGCACAACCGTATCGGCGTAAGCGCTTGCACTGCCGATCCGGAAAAGTCAAAGCAACCGGGCGCGCGGCGATCGTCGCAAGACGGGATCATTTTACGCCTACACCGCAGGAAAAATCCCCGAAAATTCGGATAATACCGGGAAGCAAAACCAGAACTATTGCATGCCGATTTCATAGGACGGCCGATGGCTACGCGGCAGACGGATCGGTATTTGCGCGCAGATCGATATGCGCCACGCGGGCGCAAGAATATATGTAAATCCGGACATTTAAGGACGGTGGGGCTCGGAATCATAAGGAAATCCGACCCTAAGTTCAGCGGCAAGAAGTCGCCGAAAACAGACTGACGCATAACCGTTCAAACAAAAGATCTGCAAAAAATTTTGCCGATATCTGCGCCGGCCCGGCAAACAAATTCGGCATACAAATGACCCGAAAATCGATCCGGTCGGGCAAAACAAACAACCGGCACAGTCAGTAAGCAGAGCCGCTCCAACGTCAATGCCCCTGGTATCATTCATAGAAAGCCCATTCAAATACTCGGAACCGAATTCGGTTTAGCGTGTCGGCGAAGAAGCTGAACCGAACAATTTTACATGCTTACGAGCACCGTGAAAGTTCAAAAAAACTGATTGAACTTTACACAACCGCGGCTTATAATTTTCAGACGTTTTGTGCATAAATAAGAAAATTTCAAGAGCAAAAACCGCGGATTTTAACGCGGAACTGTGCACAATTTATGCAGACGTATATTTATTTGATATTATATAATTATTATTTCATAACTTTATTTGAAATTTTCGAAAAATTTTTTCGTTTTGCCCGGCCGAAATTTGCCCGTTTTTGGCTCAAAATTCGCGATTCGAGGACTTCTCCGTCGTCTTCCCATCATTTGCCGGGATTGTCTGTCGGTCCGCTATCGCCCGCCGGGGATAACCGTTATACAATGCCCGCCAACTGCCGGCAAAATAATAAAATAAAAATCCCGCCAACAGGCAGAAGCAAAATTTTTATACAAAGATCGTCACGGCCGTCACAATTTATGCGAAATTTTATCCACAAGTTATTCACATCCAGCAACATGCGGAAAAAAGCGCAAAATTGTCCGGGCAAATAAATTATTAAAACATAACTTAATTCTGAAAATCGGAGCAAAAATGATAAAATACCCGGGCATAAATCGGATTTTATCCATTTGTTATTATATAATAACGTTACTTTTGCGAACCATACCGAATTTTTGATATTTTGCGCAGAATACTTTTCGGGCCGAACGCGGAATTTCGCACTGGCTCCGCCTCAGACGACCTTATTTCCTGACCCGTGCCGCGGTCCCAGGCACAAAGCCCTATTGTCGCCTTTATCGGAAATTTTCACATCGGCAGCTTACATTTCATAACCATTTTTCGTCTTTGCACGCAAAATTATAAAAATCAGGCCACCATGTCCGCGGTTCCCGCATAATTTCTTCATACCCAAAACAGCGAAAGTCACCGGCATTTCGACATATCGTCTGCACACTCGGGCGCGTATATATACAATATCACAGCCGACATCGAGGCTATTATATTTTTTGTTTCGATTTTTAATTTTCCGCTTTTGAAAATTCATTCGGCGATCGTCTATTTACTATTTTAAAAATTCGATTCACATAGTTATTATTTAATAATTATATAATTTAAAATGATATGTTTTTGATTTTCCAATCAATTTGATATTATTTTGCAACAACATCGAGTTACTTTAATATTTGGAAATTTATTGATATTTTTTAGTTATTTATAAATAACGGATTTTTATGTACCATTCTGTCGCAAAGGTATCTTATTTGGCGGATTTAATCGCATTTCGGACATTGATTGACATTTGCGGATAAATGGGGTAAAATATTCGTATGAAAGTCGGAGAAATGAAATACGAAAGAGTCGATCTTGCCGCGGTGGCGGAAAAAATGCGCGGACTCACCCGCCGCATGGCCGCGGCGACAAGCGGCCGCGAAATGGCCGAAATAAGAAACGAAAGCATAGCGCAGGCCGTCAAAGTACAGACCATGTCCTCGCTTTGCTATATAAGATTTACGCTGAATACGAGCGACGAATTTTATCTGAAAGAAAAGGAATATTACGACGAAAATACGCCCGCGCTCGCGGCCGCGGCCACCGAGCTGAACCGTGCTTTTCTCGCCAATCCCCACGTGAGCGAGGCGCTGGAAATCATAAATCCCAACGTCGTGAAAGTGTACGAATTGTCCCTTAAAACGATGGACGAGAAGATCGTGCCCGACCTTGTGGAAGAGAGCCGGCTCGTCACCGAATACGACAGACTGATGAGCGAGAAAACCTTCCGCTTCCGCGGCAAGGAGCTGCCGCTGTCCGTGCTTCGCAAATATTTCGACGACCCCGACCGCCGCGTTAGGAGCGCGTCCATGGAAGTACTGGGGAAGGGGCTTAAAGAAATTTCGGGCGATCTGGACGGTATTTTCGACCGTCTGGTGCACGTCCGCGCGAATATGGCGAAAAAAATGGGCTTTTCTTCGTATGCGGAGATGGGCGACTGCCAGATGGGCAGGTATTCTTACGGCCGAAAGGAGATAAAAGTTTTCCGCGATTCGATAAAGCGCGACGTTGTCCCCGTGGTGGCGAAGCGGCGCAGAGAAATCGCGGACAGGCTGGGAATCGACAGAATAATGCTGTACGACAACGAAATCTGTTTTCCCGGCGGTAATCCGGAGCCCGTTATCGGCGCGAAAAAAATGTTCGAAGCCGCGCGCGGAATGTACCGCGACATGGGCGGGGAAACGGGCGCGTTCATCGACGAAATGCTGGAAGCCGACGCCTTCGACGTGTTCGCGAAAAAAGGCAAGTGGGGCGGGGGATACTGCACGTCCATCGACGGATATAAACAGCCCTTCGTGCTCGCCAACTTCAACGGTTCGAGCGGCGACGTGGACGTGCTGACGCACGAAGCCGGCCACGCCTTCGCGTACTACGAGCAGTTCCGCAGCGGCGCCGATTACGAGCTCGGCCTCGGCACCATGTCCGTGGCGGAGATCCATTCCATGGCAATGGAATTCTTCGCCTGGAAGTACGCCGCGTCATTCTTCGGAAAGCGCGCCGAGGATTACAAATACGCTCACCTGCTTTCCTCGCTGACCTTCCTGCCCTACGGAACCATGGTCGACGAGTTCCAGGAAGTATGCTACGACAATCCCGATATGACCCCGCACGAGCGCAACGAAGAATGGAAAAAACTGGACATTTATTATCGTCCGCACCTTTCGACGGACGGTATCCCGTATATCGAAGAGGGCACGCGCTGGCAGTATCAGATGCATATATACGAAAACCCGATGTACTATATAGACTACTGCCTTTCCCAGTCCGTGGCGCACCAATTCCTCGTCGCGTCCCTCGAAAACTACGCGGACGCGTTCGGCAGATACGTCGGCCTCGTGAAAAAAGCGGGCGAACTGCCGTTCGGCGAGCTTGTGGAGAGCGCGGGCCTGAAAGATCCGCTTAAGGCCGGAGCGCTCAGAGAAAGCACGGCGGCAATCGACGAACTGATAGGCCGCCTGGGAGAGAAGTGCTTCGGATAATTGACAAAACGGCCGCCGCCGTTATATACTGAAATACGGAGGAAACATGATACACGATATTATTATTTCATCGTCATCGCTTCTGGATACGAGCCTCAGCGAAGGTATGTTCGTCGTATATTTCGTCATCTTCGCGATAGCGTTCATCGCCATACTGATCTCGTCCATAGTAACGGCCGTGCGCAGGATCAAACGCAATAAGCGCCGCGACCGCCGTCCGCCGCCGCAGCATTATTATAACGGCAGCCCGGGCAGCGGCAGCCGCGACTTCTTCGACACGCCTCCCGGCGTCGGCACGCATAACATAGACCCGTTCGAGCTGGGCGGGCACGACGAGCCCGCGTCCTACGGCGGAAGTTCTGGCGTTTCGGATGGTAATGCGTACGCAAACACTCAGGACGTTTCACCCGACGGCGCGCACTGCCCCGCCTGCGGAGCGCAGATCGAGGGCAACGAGAAATTCTGCCCCTACTGCGGCCATAAATTCAGATAAACAAACAAAAAACGGGCGTTGCAATTTTTTTTTGCAACGCCCGTTTTTTATTCCATCAGTTTTTTCTTCTTTGCGTCGTAATCGCTTTGAGTTATTGTTCCGCTGTCCAGCAATTCTTTATATTTTGTAAGCAATCGTATTTTTTCGTCCTCGCTGACATCGGTGCCGTCTGCAGCCGCCGTCTCCATATCGGAACGAGTGTCGGCCGTATTATCGTATTCCGCATACGAACCCGTGCGGCGCGGAGCGGGCGGAATATGATTGCCCGCGCGGTGAAGAAAAACAAGATCGTCCGGAACGAAAGTATTGGCAATGCAATATGATAAAAACAACAACGCGGTTATCAGCGCAGGAATCCAGCATACCGTAGTAAAATCAAGATCTCCGTATAAACTTTCGGCCGCGCTTTGGCTTATTCCGTACATATCTGTAATAATATCGGCAATAGACGAATTAACGAAAATACTAAAACAAATTATTCCAAGTATCGCATAAAGAATATTGAACGCAACTGAAATCACCGAAACCGTTGTTAGCAGACGTTTCCCTCTGCAGGAGAAAAAATAATGACATGCCAATGTTACAATCATTACGATTCCGGCGATTAATTGAAGTGAACTTACGACTACTATGATAAAATAAAGCCAGTCGATTCCATACATATCCAATATCGATCTGATTATTGTCGAAGGTCCCGGATCTATTAAAGCTCCGGCCATCGTATATCCGTTGTAAAACAAATTCATCACATTAAGCGGAATAATTTTCGTCGGGCATATTATTCCGAAACAAAGACCTACGAGCAAAAAAATCGCCGACATACCGGCTATCACATATAAAATATTCTGCTTTGCGGTTTTTCTCATATCTTGCTCCTTAAAATATAAATACTTTTTAAATATATCTTTTAAATATATCATTTCTACTGATATTTATCAATATTTATCATTTATATTTTATAAATTCATTCATGAATGTGCCGCGTTAAGCCCGAAAAACGCGCTTTTTTATTTGCCTTGACTATTTTTCCGCGCTGTTGTATACTTTGGGTATGGAAAGGAACAAAGCGGTCGTGGGAATGAGCGGCGGCGTCGATTCGGCGGTCGCGGCGCTGATGCTGAAAGACAGAGGCTACGACGTCGTCGGGCTGTTCATGCATAACTGGGAGGAAGAGGAAGGCGGAGCCTGCACTTCCGCCGACGACTGGGAGGACGCGCGCAGCGTCGCTTCCAGACTCGGCATACCCGTCTACTCGGTCAATTTCGCGAAAGAATACATGGACCGCGTTTTTTCCTATTTCCTCGCCGAATACAAAGCGGGCAGGACGCCCAATCCCGACGTGCTGTGCAACCGCGAAATAAAGTTCGACGCGTTCGCGCATTACGCCCGCGAGCTGGGCGCGGACTATATCGCGACGGGTCACTACTGCGACGTGCGGCACAACGTGAAAACCGAAAACGGCGCGACGTCGTACCTGATCAAAGCCGCGGACGAGAGCAAGGATCAGACGTACTTTCTCAATCAGGTGACGGCGGAGCAGCTCGCCGACGTAATATTCCCGCTCGGAAGAATGAAAAAGACGGAAGTGCGCGCCGTCGCCGAAAGATACGGGCTGGACGCCGTCGCGAAGAAAAAGGATTCGACGGGTATATGCTTCATCGGCGAGCGTAATTTCAAAAAATTTCTGATGAACTATCTTCCCGCACGCCCCGGCAACATAGTGGACGAGAGCGGCGCGGTCGTGGGCAGACACGACGGCCTGATGTATTATACGCTCGGTCAGCGGCGCGGGCTGGGCATAGGCGGCAAAAAGGACTACGCCGCCCGGCGCTGGTTCGTCGTCGGCAAGGATCTCGGCCGCAACGAACTCATCGTGTCCTGCGGCGAGGACGACAGGCTGTTTTCTTCGTCGCTGACCACGCCGGACATAAACTTCATAGGCGGCGCGCCGGCGGAACAGACTTTCCGCTGCACCGCCAAGACGAGATACCGCCAGCCTGAACAGCCCTGCACCGTCCGCATGCGGGGGAGGGGAGCGGAAATAACTTTCGACTCGCCTCAGCGCGCGGTCACTCCGGGGCAGTACGTCGTGCTCTACTCGGGCGAACGCTGTCTCGGCGGCGGCGTTATAGACTGAAATTTATCGTAAAACGATAAAAATTGATTGACTTACGATAATATCTATGTTATTATTGCGGAAAGGAGAAGCAAACATGACTCTTCGCAAACTTTCCGTATGGCTGAAAATAATAATCATAGCGATGGGAATAGCCGGACTGCTGCTGTACTTTCTGTTCGTGCCCTTCGTGGGAATGGACTACGTCCGCGACGGCGTGATGACGGACGGGCAGGCGCTGGCCTGGCTCGTTTTTCTCGTTCCCACCGCAGCGCCGTGCTACCTCGTACTGTTCTGGTGCTGGAACGCCGCATGCGATATAGGCCGCGACCTGACGTTCACGCGCCGCAACGCCGCGCGGCTGAAATACGTCATGTACGCCGCCCTCGCGGACACGGCGTATCTTTTCATAGGCAATCCCGTATTCTTTTTCATCGACGCGAGTTCGCCCTCTATTTTCGCGTTTTTCGCCTTCGTGGACTTCGCGGGGATAGTCATAGCCGTCGCGGCAGGCTGTCTGTCCCATCTCGTGTACAAGGCGGCGCTGCTGCGCGAAGAAAACGATTCGTTTGTGTGAGGCGGTTATGATAGCTATAAATCTCGACGTAATGCTTGCCAGACGGAAAATGTCCGTGACCGCGCTCGCAGAAAAAGTGGGCATCACCATAGCCAATATCTCCGTTCTCAAAAACGGCAAAGCCAAAGGCATACGCTTCGAAACGCTGGACGCCGTCTGCCGCGCGCTTGACTGCCAGCCCGGAGACATTCTCGAATACCGCGGGGACGAAGAATGAACGAAACGGCGAAAAACATTATAAAATACGTGTCGCTCGCCCTCGCGATAATGCTGTGCGTAAGCATTGTGATGCCGTTTTCATGCTATTTCGCGCTCTTTACATGTTCCATGGCTTTCGACGACTCATCGGTTGACTGCCGCAAAGAGTTCGGCGCACTGACCGGATTCACCGAAGTGCCGCCTTGCGAAACCGCCATATACCAGGACACGCACGGCGGTTTCCACGGCGACGGCAGCACCGCCATGGTGATGACTTTCGACGAAGAGAACGGCGCGCTTCTCTCCTCGCTGCTCGCGGAAACGGAAAACTGGCGGCCCGCTCCGATGTTCGGAAGAGCCTCGGATATATTCTATTCCAACGGCTTTTTCTCCGCCGCGGAAATAACCGACGGCTATTACGCCTGCTACGACAAGCAGCAGGAATCGTTCGATCCGGAAGTATTCGACACGAAAGAATATTCGACCAACTGCTGGATCGCGGCTTACGACTGCGATGATCAGACCCTTTATTTTTACGAACACGACACCTGAAAAAGCGGAAAAATAAGTTATACACACCGATGTGCCTTAATTTATACACATTGTTGATAACTTGTGGATAACTCGTCCCAATATCCGGAAAAATCCGTTTTTACGGCAGACGGCACCGGCTGCGCCGCATGAGTTATCCACAGGGAAAAAGACCTTTTTCCGGTCCGCCGGTTGACAGCGATGTGGATAAAATTTTCAATATACTGGGACATAAAATCATAACAAACCGCTACATTTTGTGTTTTTTCCGGTTATCCACATTTCAACCGCCTATAATATTAACTTTTAATATTAAAAACTTAAAATAATAAAATATAAAAAACGCGCCTTAAAAATCATGAACAACGAAAAAATCTACGAAAAACTGTATAACCTGCTTACCGAATACAACTCCCGTTTCAATCTGACCGCCATAAAGGGATACGAGGACTATCTCGTCAAGCACGTCCGCGACAGCATGCTCGGTCTGCCGTACGTAAACGGCAGGGTGCTGGACATAGGCAGCGGCGCGGGGTTTCCGGCGCTGGTGCTGAAAACGGAAAAGCCGGAGCTGGACGTGACCATGACGGACAGCGTGGGAAAGAAGGTTAATTATCTTTCCGCGGTCATAGACGCATTGGAAATGACCGGTATCAGAGCGGTGCACACGCGCATAGAGGATTTGAAGGATTTCGGCGCGTACGATACCGTGACGGCGCGCGCGGTCGCCAGACTCGCGGTGCTGGCGGAATACGGTCTGCCGTTCGTACGGACAGGCGGGGCGCTGGTGGCGTATAAAGCCGCGGATTGCGGGGAAGAAATAAAGGAAGCCGGGCGCGCGATTAAACTGCTGGGCGGAGAAATCGAAAGAACGGACGAAATAAAGCTTACTGACGACATAAAGCGCACCATAATCGTCGTGCGCAAAACGTCGCCGTCGCCGAAAGGCTATCCGAGAAAGGGCAACAAACCCCGTCTTTCGCCTCTCGTCTGACCGCATTATGCGCGAAAATACGAAAATATGACTTATTCCGGAAAAAAGAGTAACGCCGCGGCTCCGGCGGTAATATATCCGTATTGTCCGATTGTGAATATTCTTTCACTTGACAATATCCGCGATTAGTGTTAAGATAGTTTCGGATAAGGAGAAAACTTATGACTGACAGACAGAGAAATATAGTAATGAACGCCATCAAGATGGGCGGAGTGTTCATCAGCTGCGGCAGCGGCGACAAAGTAAACATAATGAACACGAAGTGGGGCACGCTCGGCCGCATGTGGAACCGCGACGTTTTCGTGCTTCCCGTTCGCAAAAAGAAATATTCGCACGACCTCATCACCAAAAACAAGAGCTTCGTCGTGAATATTCCGACCTCGGACATGACCACGCAGCTGCTCCGCTGCTCCAATATGTCCGGCCGCGAGTTCGATAAGTTCAAGGAATTCGGTTTCCACGCCGTCCCCGCGAAGCTGATCAACTCGGTGGCTATCGAGGAGTGCGCTATACAGCTGGAATGCAAAGTCGTCTATACCGCCGAAATGCACGCAAGCAAGCTCAATCCCACCATCGCCAAGGACATGTACATCGACAGGGAATACCACACGCTGTTCTTCGGCGAGATCGTCAGAAGCTCGTTCGGCAAAAAGCACTGACGCGGAAGGCGGGCTATCCCCTCACAATCCGACTAAAAGAGCGTTTCCCGTACCGCATTTCGCGGCGCGGGAAACTTTTTTATATAAACGGATCGGTACCTGCCGCGGAAAAACCCGTGCCCGACGCTTTCGCGGCTCGTCTGTTTGCCTATAAATATTTGCCGGAGAAATATTCCTGCCGGCGGCAGACATGCCGAAATATATTCGTGGTATATTAGGTATGATATATGGCGGCGGTATATATACGTATTTCCGGAAGCGGCAGGCGTTTTTCCGTCGCGCTGCCGCTTGACATTTTTATTCCGTATCTGCTATAATTTCAACTGCGGCACAGTGCCGCAAACCCGCGGAGGCGTATCGAAGCGGTCATAACGAGGCGGTCTTGAAAACCGTTTGAGTCAACAGCTCACGGGGGTTCGAATCCCTCCGCCTCCGCCAAAAAGATCCGAATTTAATCTGTCAAACGGATGGTTTGGATCTTTTTATTATTTATAATTGATTTATTAATTATCATGTATTCTGAAAATTTATATTACTGACCAATACCAATAAAGATTTACTTGCTATTATTCGCGATTTAGAATATAATAGAAACATAAAATTTTGAGGTATAAGATATGTTAAGTTACATTTCTGCGAAAGAAGCAGCAGAGAAGTGGAATATCTCACAAAGGCGCGTTGCTATCCTTTGTTCAGAAGCACGTATATCCGGTGCAATGATGGTCGGAAATATGTGGATTATACCCGCCGACGCCGAAAAGCCGATTGACAAACGAACCGTGCGATATGAAAAGATACATAAAGTCGAACTGAAACCATTTGTTAAATGGGTGGGCGGAAAAGGACAGTTAGTCGATGAAATTGAAAAGATGTTGCCTTCCGACGGTGAAAAGACTTTAACTAAGTATGCCGAACCGATGGTTGGGGGAGGGGCTTTATTTTTTAATGTTCTTTCGAGATACAATTTCGAAGAACTTTATATTAGCGACATTAATTCCGAATTAATCAATGCCTACACTGCAATTAAACAAGATGTCGAAGCGCTTATTAAACGACTTGATGATATGCAAATGACTTTTCTACCTCTTGATACTAACGGAAGAAAGTATTATTATTACAATATTCGTGATAAATTCAATTCAGTGGAATTAAATAATAAAACGTCAATTGAGAAAGCGGCTTACTTTATTTTCTTAAACAAGACTTGTTTCAATGGCTTATATCGCGTTAATCGTAAAGGTTTATTCAATGTCCCGATGGGGGCATATAAAAATCCGACGATTTGCGATGCTGAAAATCTTCGTAATATTCATTCTGCATTACAAAACGTAACGATTATTTGCGGTGATTATACATTGTCACAGTCATTTATTGATAGCAAGACATTTGTTTACTTAGATCCGCCGTATCGCCCAATTTCTGAAACTTCGGGATTTACCTCGTACAATAGTGATGCTTTTGACGACAATGAGCAAATAAGGCTTGCAAAGTTTATCGATGAGATAAATGAAGCGGGCGCAAAAATCGTTTTAAGCAATTCCGACCCGAAAAATGTAAATCCTGATGATAACTTCTTTGACGATTTATATAAATCGTACAGGATTCATAGAGTATCAGCTACACGAATGATAAATAGCAATGCAGAAAAACGAGGTAAGATAAACGAACTGCTTATTTGCAACTAAGGGAGCTATTATGACTATTCTTGAACTTACTAGGGAAGAAATCGACAGATATATTGATGAATTATATTCGTGTTTTAATACAGGCCGTGAATTTGAAATATTTCTTAATTCATTTTTATGTGCGCTGGGCTTTGAAGAGGTAGTAACAACTCAATATGTGGGAGATAAAGGAATTGATTTAACTTGTATTAAAAGCGGAATTGATATTAATGGAACTGATACTATTAATTATTATGTGCAGGCAAAAAGATATGCCAGAACAAATAAAGTTCAACCAAAGGAAATCCGTGACCTGAAAGGTACAACGAAGAGAGATAAGAACGGGAATATATTAAACAGCAATTATATTAATGTATTTATAACCACATCCACTTTCACAAAAGCCGCTTTGACAGAAGCTAGTGATAATCCTAATATGCCTGTAATTACTATAGATGGCGTACAGCTTATTCAGTATTGTATTGAAAAAGGCATAGGATTTAATTATAAGCCCGTATTCTCTAAATACGAAATAATTGCATTAACGCAAACAAATCAGACCATAAATGTAAATATTTCAGAATACGATTATTTGGTGGAAAGAGAAATAACAAAAAATGATATCAGAGCAAAAATATTGGTAATCCCACAAGTAATTAAAAACGAACTTCCTTCAAATAAGGAAAAATATCAAGTTGTATTCAATGGAATTGAAAAACAATTAAATATAGATAAAAGCAGGCGATATTTTGGCGGAGTCACGGACTTTTATAAAAAATTCGGTTTGCTTACTACCGATGGAGTATTTGTAAGTAAAAAAGCAAAATGGAAAATAAACAGCGATAAAATAATCGTTAATTTGGTATAAATGGAGAAATAAATGAAAAGGAATTTTAACGATTGGATAAAACAGTTTAAGTCTAGCATTTGTGACTATGATTATTACGTGGACTTTGAAAAAGTATACGGAAAAGTCGATTCAATCAAAGTTGAATTAAATATTTTAAATTCGCTGGTTGGTTCTCGTAATATAGATGCCGATTTTTCAAAACTTGTAATCGATTATCCGCAGGTTTTAAAATGTATTCCAATTCTGCTGGCGGTTCGCGGCCGCGAGATATATGCGATCGATGGCGATGGAGAATATTTATTTAATTTTGCTAAACCAAATTACGGTATTGAAGAGTATCGAATGTTTATGCGCAAAACGGGTCTGTTTAAATTGATTTCCGAAAGGATTATCAATAATCTTGTTGATTACGTTACGGGCGTTGAGGTAGGTTTAGACAGTAATGGCAGAAAGAACCGCGGCGGACATTTGATGGAAAATCTCGTTGAAAGTTATCTTGTAAAAGCAGGACTTCGGCGCAACATCGACTATTTCAAAGAGATGTATATATCGGATATAGAACGGAAATGGTCTGTAAATCTTTCAGCAATATCTAATCAAGGCAAGGCTGAAAAACGTTTTGATTTTGTTGTGAAAACAGATAAAACTATATATGCAATTGAAACAAATTTTTATTCGGGCGGAGGGTCTAAGTTAAATGAAACGGCCCGTAGCTATAAAACCATTGCTTTAGAGGCAAAAGAAATTAAAGGTTTTGCTTTTGTATGGTTTACTGATGGAAAAGGCTGGTGGTCGGCTCGTCATAACCTCGAAGAAACTTTTGATGCAATGGATAATATCTACTGCATATCAGAAATGGAAAAAGGTGTTATCGAGAAACTTTTTCATGATGAAGTATGATAATTAAAAATCACTTACAACCTGAAAATTTTGAATTAGAAACAAATACCGTATGGGCATTCCCTGACCGCGGTAAATGGGCAACACACGACGCAAAATATCGTGGTAATTGGTCACCGTATATTCCACGCAATGTGATCTTGCGCTATTCACATAACGGCGACATTGTTTTAGATCCGTTTGTAGGTGGTGGTACAACCGCAGTCGAGGCAAAACTTACGCATAGGAATTTTATCGGCTTTGATATCAATCCCGCAGCGGTAGAGTTAAGTCGCAAAAAGTGCGAATTTGAATTTGATACTGCAACGACATCCCGAATTGATGTAGCAGATGCGCGGCAACTTCCGCTGGCAAATAATTCGGTAGATCTGATTTGTGCACATCCCCCCTATGCGGATATTATCCATTACAGTGAGGATATAGAAGGAGATCTTTCTTTATTGCCGATAAAGGACTTTTTGTTTGAAATGAGCAAAGTCGCAGACGAGTTTCACCGCGTATTGAAAAAAGATAAGTTTTGCGCGATTCTTATGGGTGATACTCGAAAGAAGGGCATGGTTCAACCGCTTGCGTTTGAAACAATGCGAGTTTTTGAACTCTCTGGTTTTAAAATAAAGGAAATAATAATCAAAGAGCAACATAACTGCAAAGCGACCGGATATTGGAAAATCAACAGCATAAAATTTAATTTCTTGTTGTTGGCTCATGAGTATTTATTTGTATTTAAGAAGTAAAATGTTTGAGGAATATGATATGTTAAATGCACAAATTAATAAACAATTATATCAATTGATAGATAACTGTCACCAAATAAGAGTATATTTATTTGAAAAACGAGCTGGTCGTATTGGTGGATATAATATTTATCTTTTTCCTAATGAACCTACACAGGAAATTATTTCCGATTATCAATCAAATTTTATTTTTTATGTAAAAGACAAAGACGTTGTAGATTACTCGCAAACGGAATCAAAAAAGGATACTATACAAAAGATTGCCTGTTCAGAGTTACCACTATGGGAAGAATTAAAAAATTTGATTGATAGTATGCCTTTTACGAATGTACCAATTTTTACTATAGATAAAATTAGTAATAACATTAAAATCATAATAACTGAATGTATTCTCGAAGATCAATCAAGTGTATATTTAATATCAAAATTTTCTTATAAAGCAGCATATGGAAGAAAAATACGTTTTGCTTTAATTGGTAACTCATTTAAAAAACTTAATAAGCCGGTATTAACTTTAGGTGATGCAATAGACAGTTTTATTTATAAAGATACCGCCTACATTCTTATAGAATCACATTTTGATACAATATTTGATTTTCATAAAAGAATAAAAGATGAAGTTAGCGATAAAATTGAGTTAATTAATGATTGGGATTTCTTTGACAATAACAATATTAAATTAGATATAATTGATAAACCAAGAAAAGGAAGACAGTTTTTAAAAGTTATAAATTCCGATAATCTTACAACATGGAAGGAGAAAACACCATCTGAACGTAAGGCGCTTATTCTTGGAAATGAAAAA
Source organism: Candidatus Protoclostridium gallicola (assembly GCA_904387375.1). Classification (GTDB taxonomy): domain Bacteria; phylum Bacillota; class Clostridia; order Christensenellales; family Pumilibacteraceae; genus Protoclostridium; species Protoclostridium gallicola. The sequence goes on along the minus strand of CAJFLE010000028.1, from coordinate 13,147 downwards.
CTACGGGATAAATTTAGTTTTGATGAAAATGATAAAATTATTTATTCGAAAAATGCTTTAAACGAGCTTTTTAAACTATTAACAGATGATTATTTTAAAAGTATAATAACAGATAAAACTGAAGAAAGATGAAAAATATAGTTTTTAAGTTAACCTTATTTTTAAATGCATTTTTGCTTATGAACTTACTGTTTATAGGTAAGGAACTTTATTTGTATATTACAAATGATGCTTATCATAATAGTATTGTTTTGTTTGGGATAATTATTCTTTCATTTTGTATTTTATTGGGAATAGTTGGCTTATTTTTTATTCTTAGAAAATCATCAATGCCAAGTAAAATTTGTAAAGTTATATCTAAAGAAAATAAAACAGGTAACTACTATTTTGGATATTTTTCATTGTTTGTATTGCTTTTTATGAGTTTTGATTTTGGTAATTTAATGAATCTAATCATTTTTTTTGTTCTTACAGCTTTCCTCGCGGTTGTTTATTGCCGGAATGATTTATTTTATATTAATCCTACAATATTATTATTTGGTAAAAGAATATATGAATTAAGAATAAATGATGGAATAAAAACTTTTAATGCAACAGTTATAACAAAAGAAAATATTATTGTTAATAATGAATATGAGTTTTTCTTTAGCCCCTATGAATTTACGACTTGTATAAAGAATAAAGTTTAATCTTAATTCTTTTAGCTTATCGCTTTATTGTTTAAAGCTTAAATTGTACAGACAATTTGCTTCTTCGTATTGCGATGATCACATTTAAATCAACAACATATATTATTGACAAAACTCAAGCACAAGTATTTTTCAGCAATTCAAGACGCTTTACACCATAAAAGCAAAGAGCCACAACGTGGCTCTTTGCTTTTACTTAATATACTTAATATATCATAAATTGAAAACTTATCTAATTAATTAAATTGACTCCTTTACTCCCCGCGCAGTTTTGCCAATACGTCGCCGATGTCGCCGGACAGGCAGACGGACTGCGAGGCGATCTCGCGCGGGGCGTACGCCATGTCGAGATTGACGCAGGCGTAGCGCGCGTCGGCGTTTGCGTGCGTCATCTTCCGGAACGGATATTTAATAATCCCCGGCGTGTTCATTCCGACGCCGAGTTCGAGGAACAGCACGCGCCCGCCGCCGTAACGCCGGATAAACCGCTCATAGCGCGCGCAGGCGGCGTGCCAGCCTTCGTCCTCGACGAAGGTGCCGTCCGAACGCAGGTTGAGCGCCATGGGCTTGCCGCAGACGGGACAGCGGGGAATCAGCTCCTCGGGCACTCTCATGTCCTTCTGCCGCGCGAGCATTTCGCGCACGGCCGCCTCGTTGTCGTAGGTTTTGTCGTGGCAGGGCACCGAGCACTGGAACAGCCCGTAATCGCCCTGGGTATAGAACAGCCGCTCCTTGTCGAAGCCGGCGACCTGAAAGCGGTGATCCACGTTGGTCGTCAGCACGAAATAATTCTTTCCGCCGAGAAGCGCGAGCAGATCCTCGTACGGTTTGCCCGCCGGCTGATCGTAGCGGTTTATGTAAATATACCGCGACCAGTACGCCCAGAATTCGGAGAGCGTCTCAAAGGGATAGAACCCGCCCGAGTACATGTCGCGGAAGCCGTATTTCGCGGCGAAGTCGGAAAAGTATTTCCGGAACCGTTCGCCCGAGTATGTGAAGCCCGCCGCCGTCGACAGTCCCGCGCCCGCGCCGACGACTACGGCGTCCGCATCGCGGAGCCATTCCCGCAGCGTGTTTATTTCGTTTTCGTTATATTCGGAAGTCATAACCGTCTCCTTTCGTTTTCTTTGTCAATTATACTCCTTCCGGCGGAATAAAACCCGAAAGTTACTTTTCTATTACCTAAAAGTATTGCAAAGCGCGCCGTTTGTGCTATAATACTGTAAAAGGCGAATAAAGGAGAAAATCATGCTTACGAAGGAAGAACTGCCAGAGTGCCCCGTCGCCACGACGGTGCAGCTTATAGGCAACAAGTGGAAGCTGCTCATTCTGCGCAATCTAATGCGCGCGCCGCAGCGGTTCACCGAAATGCGCGGCACCATACCCGGCATAAGCTCCAAGGTCCTGACCGACAATCTGCGCGCTTTGGAAGAGGACGGGCTCGTGCTGCGCGAAGCGTTTGCCGAAGCACCGCCGCGCGTCATGTACTCGCTGACCGACCTCGGCGGCACTCTGCGGCCGATTATCGACGCGATGGGCGAATGGGGAGAGAAATACAAGGCCATGCGCGCGAGGGGAGAGATATGACGCGCACGGGCTCTTCACTGAAACGTTACATAAAAGAAAGATACGAGGCGGGGAAGGGCTTTTTCCCGGTCTCGGCGGTGTTCCTCGCGTTCTGCGTCGGCTCGTTCGTATACTTCCTCGTTAAGGGGATGCCGCGCGATTACATAATGTCGATAGCTTTCGTGCTGTACGTGCCCGCGCTGCTGCTCGTCGAGCGGCTGCTGCGCGTGATACTGCCCTCCGTGCTTGCCGCCGTGATATATTTCATGGCCGCGGGCTGCATACTCGGCGCGGGCTACGACCTGTTCACGATAATCCCGTTCTTCGACGCGCTGCTGCACTGTATAACCGGCTTCGTGTTCGCGTGCATAGGGTTCGCGGTTCCGAAACTGTTCGTCGGCGAGCCTCAAAGCGGCCGCATGCTCGCCGTCTGCCTGCTGTTCGGCTTCTTTTTCAGCCTGGCGATCGCCGTTTTATGGGAGCTGTTCGAGTTCGCGGGCACCAGCCTGCTCGGCTTCGATATGCAGGAGGACACCGTCGTGGACGGCTTCGGCTCCTATCTGCTGTCGGGCACGCACAGCGAGCTCGTCCAAGTGGACGGCATAACGAAAACGATCATATATTACGGCGACGGCCGCACGCTGACGATAGACGGCTATCTCGACATCGGTCTGATCGACACGATAGGGGACATGGCGGTGTGCGCGCTGGGCACGACAGTATATCTTCCAGTCATCGGCGCGTCCGCCCGCGGAAAAAACCGGCTTGCGTCCGCGCTCGTCCCCCGCGTTCTCGGCAGGAAAGCGCCCGAAAGTCCGGAAGCCGCCTGAGGGGGCGGAAGCGACAAGAAAGAGCAGCGTTCGGCACGCGTCTTCGGTTGACAAATCCCGGGAAATGTATTAAACTATAAACGCAGCTCCGGAAATATGCGGCCGGAGCCGACAATTAACGGAAAAAGGAGAAGAAATATGGGACGTTTTACTTTGCCGCGCGATCTCTATCACGGCAAGGGTTCCCTTGCGGAACTGAAAAACCTCAAAGGTAAAAAAGCTATCCTCGTCCTCGGCGGCGGAAGCATGAAGCGGTTCGGATTCGTGGACCGCGCTGTCGGCTATCTCAAAGAAGCCGGCATGGAAGTCAGACTCTTCGAGAACGTCGAGCCCGATCCTTCGGTCGAAACCGTCATGAAGGGCGCGGCTGCCATGAGAGAGTTCGAGCCCGACTGGATCATTTCCATGGGCGGCGGTTCTCCCATCGACGCGGCTAAAGCCATGTGGGTGTTCTATGAGTACCCCGATACCTCGTTCGAGGCTATCATTCAGCCTTTCTCGTTCCCGACGCTTCGTACCAAGGCGAAGTTCTGCGCTATCCCGTCCACCTCGGGCACGGCTACCGAAGTCACCGCGTTCTCGGTCATCACCGACTATGCGAAGGGCATCAAATACCCTCTTGCCGACTTCAACATCACTCCCGACGTCGCGATCGTGGATCCCGAACTCGCGGAAACGATGCCTCCCAAACTCACCGCTCACACCGGTATGGACGCAATGACGCACGCCATCGAAGCGTACGTTTCCACTCTCCACTGCAATTATACCGATCCTCTCGCGCTCCACGCGATCAAGATGATCCACAACAACCTCAAAAAGTCGTATGACGGAGATATGGACGCACGCGCCGCAATGCACGACGCTCAGTGCCTCGCAGGTATGGCGTTCTCCAACGCGCTGCTCGGCATAGTCCACTCCATGGCTCATAAGACGGGCGCCGCGTTCTCCGGCGGCCACATCATCCACGGCGCCGCAAACGCGATGTACCTGCCCAAGGTCATCAAGTACAACTCCAAGAACCCCGAGGCCGCCGAGCGCTACGCTGAAATCGCGCGCTTCATCGACCTCAAGGGCAAGACGACCGCCGAACTCGTCGACGCGCTCATCAAAGAGCTGCGCCACATGAACGACGAGCTCAACATCCCTCAGGCCATCAAGAACTACGGCGAGGGCGGCGTGAAAGCGGACAAGAGCATCATCGACGAGAAGGAATTCAACGACAAGCTCAAGACCGTCGCAACGCTCGCGATCGGCGACGCCTGCACGGGCTCCAACCCCCGTCAGCCTTCCCAGGAAGACATGGAAAGACTGCTTCTTGCCGTCTACTACGACAAGGAAATCGATTTCTGAGAATAAAATAACAAGCGCCTTACGAAAAAGACGGATCTTCGGATCCGTCTTTTTCCGTATGCCCGCCGTGATTCCGTTCTGCGGAGTTATGATTTGCGCTTGACATGCGCCGGCTTTTCCTTTATAATCACATCATACTGAGGGGACGCCTGTTGCGATACGGAAAGGAATAGGTATGATTAACGTAGCAATAGTCGAAGACGAAAAGAACGCGTCGGATCTGCTCGAAAGTTATTTCGGGCGGTTTTCCAAGGAAAAAAACGAGGAATTCAACATTTCCGTATTTTCCAATCCGGTTGTATTCCTTTCCGGATACAAACCGAACTACGACATCGTGATGATGGACATAGGCCTGCCGGACATCGACGGAATGAAGGCCTCGCGCCGGCTGCGCGAACTGGATCCGTTCGTTTCGCTCGTGTTCGTGACCAATATGGCGCAGTACGCCATCAACGGTTACGAGGTCGACGCCGCGGATTTCATCGTCAAGCCCGTGTCGTACTACGATTTCGCTCTGAAACTGGGGCGGATCGTCGAACGCGTCAGAAGCTGTACCGGCGTCAAGATCATGGTGCCGGTGGACGACGCGCTCCGCTGTCTGAGCGCTGCGGACATAAAATACGTCGAGGTCATAAAGCACCGCCTGATTTATCACACCGCGGGCGGCAACCTCGAATCGTACGGCACTCTCAAAAAGATCGAAGCCAAACTTGCGGAAGCCGATTTCGTCAAGTGCAATAACTGTTATCTCGTCAATCTGCGTTACGTCACCGGCGTGCGCGGTTTTTCCGTGTTTGTCGGAGGCGAAGAATTACAGATCAGCCACCCCAAACGCCACGAGTTCATGAGCGCGCTGAACAACTATCTCGGCGGGGGGGGGTAATCAAAAATGACGCAGCTGGAATTCTACAAATCGTATCAGTTCCTCGTCGAGCTGCTGGCCGCGGAATGCCTCTTCATTCTCCGGCTGCAGCGGCGGAAATATTTTATACCCAGGGCCGTAATCGCGCTTGCGGCATGCTGGGCGATTTTCCGCTTTTTCCCCATACTGTCGCAGAACGCCTTTTATATATCCTTCATGTTCTTCGTGCTGTTCGCGGCGACGGTTTTCGCCTGCAAGTTTCTGTATAAGGAACGGTGGCTGGTGATCGTGTTCTGCTGCGTTGCGGGGTACACGACGCAGCATATGTCGTATGAAATATACAATCTTCTGCTGACGGTCATGGGCGCGAATACCGATTCGCCTATGGGCTTTTACGGCAACGAATTTTCGGCGATGTTTTCCAACCCGCTGCTGCTGATGCTGTATCTGGTGCTCTACGCGTGCATATATTTCGGCGTCTACTGGATATTCGGGCGGCGGATAAACCGGCACGAGGGCGTGTATCTGAAAAATGGGTTCGTTTTCATATCCGTGGTGCTCATTCTCGTCGTGGACGTGCTCCTGAACGCAGTGGTCGTGTTCTCCATTGCGGAGGATGAGAATAACCTTTACATGATCGTCGTGGGCGTATACAACATACTGTGCTGTCTGTTCGCGCTGTATCTGCAATTCGAAGTGCTGCTGCGCCGGCAGCTGCAGAATACGCTTGCCACGCTGCGGCAGCTGTGGAACCGCGAACGCGAGCAGTATGCCGTATCGAAAGAAAACATCGCGCTCATAAACATGAAATGCCACGATATGCGGCATCAGATACGCAGCATAGGCCGGGCGTCGGATATGAGCAGCAGCGCGGTGGCGGAGATAGAAAATCTTATATCCATATACGATTCCACTGTCAAGACAGGCAACGAGGCGCTGGACATCATTCTGTCCGAAAAAAGCCTGCTGTGCAGTAAAAACGGCATAACGTTCAGCTGCATAGCGGACGGCAAGCAGCTCGATTTCATGAAAGAGGAGGATATTTATTCGCTGTTCGGCAATATCGTCGACAACGCGATGGAAGCGGTTTCCGTGCTGCCTCCCGAAAAGCGCGTCATCAGTCTGCACGTCAAATCCGCGGACACGCTCGTGTCCGTCAACGCCAACAACTGGTATAAAAACGATCTGGAGTTCGAGGGCGGCCTGCCTCTGACCACGAAAAAGGATAAGGAATTCCACGGATTCGGCATGCAGAGTATAAGGTATATTACGGAGAAGTACGGCGGCAACATGCAGATAAACGCGGACGGCGGAATATTCAACCTGAATATTCTGTTCGAGCGCAGCGTCTGAGCCGCACTGACAAGCCGGACAAAGCATACAAAAGGGCCGATCCCGCCGCGAGGCGGGGTCGGTTTTTACAAGGTTATGCCGCGATTTGCAAAGGTTGTGCGGTAATTGTTGAAACTCCGCCGCGGCAACGCTATAATGCGGGTACCGAACGGAAGGCGGATTCCCGCATGAATTTTTTTGCCCTGTTTTCCCGAGTCCGCGGCCGTCCGGAATATTCCATACAAGGAGAAGGAGAAAAGATGAAAACGAAAAAACGTTTTGCGGTAAGGGCGTTTCTGGCGGTTTTCTGCGCGGCGATCATCTGCCTGAGTTTCGGGCTCGCGGCATGCGGCGGAGAAGAACCGCCTTCCGAAACGACCGACCCGACGCTGGAGAGCATTACGCTCAACACCGATAACGTCAAAAAGGTTTTCGATTTCGGTGACGAATTCACTTACGAGGGACTCGTCGTCACCGCGCACATGAGCGACGGCAGCACGCAGGCGGTGGATCTTTCGCAGTGCCGCGTCACCACGCCCGACCTGACGACGCCGGGCACGCGTTCGGTAAACGTCGTTTACAGCGGTAAGTCGGCGCGTTACGAGATTACGGTCAACGAAAGGGTGATGCCGCCGATCAGCGACAAGTCCGTGTTCGACATTCCCGAGGGCGCGGCGACCGTATACCGCGTGGAGGCGGAGGACATCGATCTCGATGTATCCGGCGTCGAATCCGCGGGCGGCGAGCTCGTCCTGACCGACGACAACGCAGGCGTGACGTACGTCGGCAATTACGGAGTGTTCGGCAACTATTTCGGGTTCACGTTCACGTCCGCTAAGGAATACACCGACGTGACGATAGTGTTCCACATGTCCAGCCCCACCGAAGAGTCGCTGGCTCCCGGCAACGCGTTCGGCGTTTATCTCAACTATGAGAATTACGCCAACCCCGGCTCTATAGACATTGCCGGCATGACTGCGCTTCCCGGAATGACGGCGCCCGAAACGGAAGAGGGCGGCGACGCGACGGAAACCGCAGACGAAAGCGGCGAGAATCCGGACGGCGAAGAACCTTCCGAACCCGCTCCCGCAGAGCTGGTCTGGGAAGAAAGAGTGGTCCGCGGCGTCACCATAGCCGAAGGCACCAATACGCTTACTTTCGACGTCAAGGACGACTTCGTGCCCAATATCGACTACATCGAATTCTATGTCGGCACGATGTATATCAACTCGCGCGTCGAAGTGACCGAGAAGGCGCTGTACGTCAAGGAGTTCGAGGATTTCGACCTCGATAAGATTCAGGTCCGTCAGGACATCAAAGATCATTACGGCCTCGGCGACGGCGAAGCGTTCATCGAAACGCCGTCCACCAACGCCGAGAACACCAGCGGCGGCAAGAGCGTGGGCGCGTTCGTTCCTCCCACCGAGATATCCACGGTCATCAGCAACGCCGAAAAAGCCACGGTCAGAATTTCGTTCATGGCCGCGAGCGTGGACAATGTAAAAATCAAGGATAATTTCGAGTTCTACATCGACGGCAATCTCATGACCGAAGTACAGGACATCAGCATTCAGGGCGGCGACGCCGGCAGCATGCGTTACTGGGAGTGGGTGGAAACCGTCATCGGCTACGTCGATCTCGAACCCGGCTCGCATCTGTTCACCGTCAAGATGATCGCGCAGACCGGTGCGATCAACGCAGACTGCTTCAGGTTCGACGTGCTGTCTTACGGCGAATTCACCGAGCACGAGGAGCCTATCGAATTCCAGTCGGCGACCGTCGGTTCCGCCGGAGTGAAATGCTCGTTCGAGGCCGAGGACATGGAATACAGCAAAGGCGCGAGCGTGCAGACGCCCGCCGGCAACGCATATCAGACGACGAGCGGCTTCCAGTCGGTCAATGTGACCGCGTCTGCCGGCAACACGTTCGGATTCGACATCAATTCGGGCGCGGCAGGCAAGGCCAAACTGCGCATCCGCGCGGCATGGGGCGGCGACGAGATCGCGTTTGACGACGTATTCTCGGTCACCAACGGCTCCGCGGCCGTGACGACGGGCGCCAAGCTCGTCAAGGACGAGGGCGCGGACACTTATCTCGTGACCCCGGCCGACGAGGACGCGGGAACGGCCGAAGTCTGGGAAAAGAAATACACTCACGGCGACGCGTTCAACTGGAACTGGAAGGTCATCGAAACGGATATAGATCTCGTTGCAGGCGTCAACGAGATAAGATTCGAAGTCAGGGAAGGCGCGACTGCCGCCGTCAACTTCGATAAGTTCGAAGTCATCGTAACGCAGTACGGCGAAGAAACTTACGAAATCCCCGCAGTCATGAAAGAGGACTGCTCCGCCGTGATAACCGCCGAGTCCGTAACGACGAGAGCGGAAGCGGAGGACGCGGATTACGGCAGCGTATCGCTGTGCTATGATAATCTCAAAGCCAATCAGCCTATGACCGAGAGCGCGACCGGCGCGGCAGCAACTGTCACGAGCGGACTCGTGGTCGGCAAGCTCGGCCTCAAAGGCAACAAGATAGTGTTCAACGTCTGGAGCGACGTTGCCGTCAATGACGCAGGTATTCGTTTCAGCATGTCCGTAGGCGATGATCTTAAGGGCGATACGTGGAAGGTCAACGACCTGTGCGCGTTCCGGTTCAACGACGAGCAGATCAAGGCGTCGGACGACGCGGTATTCACCGGCTACGACGACGTTTACCAGTACTGGAACTGGGAGCCGTTCGTTATCGGCGGGGTCGATATCAAAGCGGGCGTCAATACGCTCGAAATCGAAATCCTCGGCGACAAGGCTCCCAACATCGACTACGTCGAGTTCATAACGGGCGAGGAAGTGACCGAAGCGGACGTGACGGTGAATGCCGACGGCAAGTACACCGTGGAGGCCGAAGAAATGGATCTTTCCGGCTTCGTGCTTCAGGCCGGCTGGGATCACATCAATATCGAAACCCCTGGTACCGACGATACCAGCGGCGGAAAGAGCCTCGGCGCGATAGGCGACGGCAGCAAAGTGAAGATCACCGTCAAGACCGAGCAGAAAGCCACGATACAGATCGTCGCCAGAATAGCGAAAGCCGCGGATAACAACGCGTCGAACGAGGTTTCCTCGTACATAAGCGGCGTTAAATTCGGCAACAGCGACATAACGCCTAGCGGCACTTTCGAACTCGGCACGTCGGATACTTCGCAGTTCTATCACTGGCAGGACGTCGTGCTCGGCGAGGTCACCGTGGACGCGGGCACTTACGAATTCACCTGCACGCTTAACGGCTCGCCCAACGTCGACTGCTTCAACTTCGTCGTCAGCTCGTACGGCGCATGATACGGAAAGGAGAACAAATGGCTAAATTACTGAAAAACAAGATACTTCTGATCGTGGCCTGCGTCGTGTGGGTGGCGGTCATCTGCGGCCTTGTCGCAGGCAACGTCGTCTGCGGCCTCAACTTCAACGTGATTACGCAGTATATGTGCGGCTTCGGTCTGGACGAAGACTCGGCCGAAGCGGTCGGCGCGCGCGAATACGGACAGAACTTCGCCATCGAGGTGGAGGAGGAAGGCGCCGTGCTGCTCAAGAACGAAAAGAACGCGGACGGCAAAGCCGTGCTCCCTCTGGAAGAAAACTCGAACGTCAACGTATTCGGCTGGGCGGGATGCGATTCCGGCTTCGTCGTGCAGGGCACCGGCTCCGGCACCGGGTCGAGAAACAATCTGACCACCTTCCTCGGCGGACTGAGGGAATCCGGCTTCAACGTCAACGAGCAGCTGGCGTCCGACTACGAAAGTCTGGGATACGAGAGAGTCAAGGGCGGTAACTACGTCATCGAGGCGTATACCGACGAACTCTACAAAGAATACTACGGCGTCGTGGAAGCGCCCGAGGATTTCCTGAACGAGGACAGAATAAATCAGGCAAAGGAATTTTCGGACACCGCGATCGTAGTGCTGGGCAGACTGATGGGCGAGGGCAACGACTATTCGCATAAACAGTACATCAAGAACGGCGAAAACGACGAATCGCGCAAACTGCTTTCGATCTCCGCCGTCGAAGAGGCGATGATAAAGAAAGTCACCGAAAACTTCGAGAACGTCGTGCTCGTGCTCAACGTCGCCAACCCCATGGAACTCGGTTTCGTCGAAGAGTACGACATCGACTCGGTCGTGTGGATGGGATATCCCGGCACGCGCGGCACCGTGGGCATAGGCAATCTGCTGTGCGGCAAGGAAAACTTCTCCGGCAGACTCGCGGACACGTACGCATACGACCTTTCGACCGCCGCGTCTTACGCGAACGCGGGCAGAGAGGGCGTAGGCTCGTACACGGACATCAGTTCGGATACGTCGCTGGGAACCCGCGCCAACAAGTATTCGGATTACGCCGAAGACATCTATATCGGATACAAGTGGTACGAAACCGCAGACGCGGAAGGCTTCTGGGATACGACGTACGCAAAGGAAAAGTGGGGAATCGAGAACGGCTACGAAGACGTCGTGCAGTATCCCTTCGGCTACGGCCTGTCGTACAGCGAATTCGAGTGGACGATAACCGGCTGCAACTATGAAGACGGCGCTTCGCTCGATCAGAACGGAACCATAGAAATCACGGTCACCGTGGAGAACACCGGCGACGTGGCGGGCAGAGACGTCGTGGAGCTGTATTACGAAGCGCCCTATACCGACGGCGGAATCGAGAAATCGTCCATCGTCCTCGGCGCGTTCGCCAAGACCGAAACAATAGAGCCGGGCGAGATCAAGCAGGTCAAACTCGAGCTTCCCGTCGAGAGAATGGCTTCGTACGACTGCTACGACAGAAACAACAACGGATTCATGGGCTATGAGCTGGAAGGCGGCACTTACACCGTCAGCCTCCGCACCGACGTACACACGCCCGCCGTCACGGGCAACGCCGACGGACGCAACTCGTACTCGTTCACCGTGCCCGACAGCGGCTATAAATACGAAACCGACTCGACCACGGGCACGAAGGTCACCAACCAGTTCACCAACTACACCAACACCGTAAGCGGCGCGACGAGCACCATCAACGAACCGGTTGCGGGCAACGCGCACTCCATCGACGGCAACGACGAAGAGGTTAAGATCGAGTATATGACGCGCGGCGATTTCGTTTCCTCCTTCCCCGAGGAAAAGAACGACCGCGTCGCCGGAGATAAGCTCATTGACGACGCGCATTACGTGACGGTCGACCCCGAGGACGATCCCGCCGACGAGTTCCCGACCTTCGATTCCTCGGCTACGTCCTGGCAGATAACCGATCTTCTCGGCGTCGAGTATGACGATCCCATGTGGGACGAACTCATCAGCCAGCTTTCGCTCTCGACGTGCGGCGACCTCATTGTGCGCGGCGGTTTCGGAACGATAGCCATTGACGAGATAGGCATGCCCAAGACCGTCGCCGCAGACGGCCCGGCGGGCTTCAACAACAGCGTCACCGGACAGGGCGACCTCAAAGCGGTCAACTACCCCTGCGCGACCGTGATCGCCAGCACCTGGAGCTTCATGACCGCATACGAGGTCGGCGTGGCAAAGGGTACCGAGGGCGCGGCTCTCGGCATAAGCGGCTGGTACGGCCCCGGCGCGAACCTGCACCGCAGCCCTCTCGGCGGCAGAAACTTCGAGTATTACAGCGAAGATCCGCTGCTTTCGGGCATTATATGCGCTTACGAGGTCATGGGCGCGAAGTCCAAGGGTCTGACGGCATACATCAAGCACATCACGGTCAACGAAACCGAATCGGGCCGTAACGGCGCGTATAAGTGGCTCACCGAACAGAACCTGCGCGAGAACATACTCAAACCCTTCGAGTACGCGGTCAAGGTAGGCGGCTCAAACGCGATGATGAGCTCGGTCGACCGCGTCGGCTCGACCAGGGCGTCCGGCAGCTACGCGATGCTCACTCAGGTGCTCCGTAACGAATGGGGCTTCAGAGGCAGCGTCATAACCGACTACTATCAGAACGCGGGCGCGAGCCGCGCAACGGATACCGTGCACGACGTCGACGAGTGCGTCCGCGCGGGCAACAGCCAGATTCTGTACACCGACGGCGGCATAGGCTGGTTCAACGATTCGTCGAGCGCGACGGCGCAGCAGGCGATATTCAAGTCGGCAAAGGACATCCTGTATACTTACGTCGATACGCTCAACTTCTCGATGACTTCGCAGGGTCTGGAAATAGACGACATAACGCTGACCAGCAACGAAGTGTTCCCCTGGTGGGTGTTCCTGCTCGTAGGTATTGACGTCATAGGCGTCGGTCTCGTATCTTTGTGGGTGGTGCTTGCAGTAAGAGGTTACATCAAAGCAAAGAAAGCGCCGAATGCGAATCCGGCGAACTGAATACGATAATCGCGATGCCATGATAAAAGCGGTTCCGTGAAAACGGAGCCGCTTTTATTGTCGCTTAAGCGCAAAAAACCACCACTTAAAGTGGTGGAAATAAAAATCTTCAAGATACAAGAAAAATCCTCCTGTGGTATACTTGGAGTTG
>CAJFLE010000027.1 GCA_904387375.1 Candidatus Protoclostridium gallicola | reverse complement strand
GACGCACGAAGAAAGCGGCAGGGCAGCGATAGCGGAGGAATACAAGAGGCTGTATTATTCCGACGTAACCGAAGTGCCCGCTATGGATACGGACGGAACACGCTCCGTTGCCGATATGGTTGAGGTAAATGCCGATGACCCCGCATGGGACGAACTGATTTCGCAGATGTCGTATAACGAACTGACGGATCTTATCTGTAACGGCGCGTATTTGACACAGCCCGTAAGCAGTATAGGAATGCCGGGCACGCGCGCTTCCGACGGACCTTACGGCTTTACCAAGCCGCTGTCCGGTGGCGGCCGAGGTATGTGCTTCCCGAGCGAAAGCATTCTCGCCGCGGCTTATTCTCCGGAACTCGCGGCCGCTGAAGGTCGTTGCATTGCCGAGGATCTGATTCATGCTTCTCTCGGCGACGCGTCTACGATATACGCCAATATTTACGCCCCGGGAGCCAACATACATCGCACGCCGTACAGCGGACGCAACGGCGAGTATTACAGCGAGGACGGCTGGCTGTCCGGCGTTATGTGCGCTGCGGAAGCATCCGGCATGCGTGAAAAGGGTATATCTCCGGTGCCCAAGCATTTCGCTCTCAACGATCAGGAAAACGGCCGGTACGGCATAAGCACATGGTCGAACGAACAGGCTATCCGCGAAGTATATCTGGAAGGCTTCGAGGAATACGCAAAGAACGGTGGCACGGCCATAATGAGTTCGTTCAACCGAATAGGCGTTGTCTGGGCGGGCGCTCATCACGGTCTTATGACAGGCATTCTGCGCGACGAATGGGGTATGCCGGGAATGGCAGTGACGGATATGGCTTCGTCCGCACGCTATATGGATTACAGAGCCGGGTTGCTTGCGGGACAGGATATATGGCTCGGATACTCGAGCGGCATGCTGTCCATGGATGAATATTCAGACGATGCCGCAATCGTTACTGCATGTCAGACGGCCGCAAAACGCATAAGCTACATGGTGTCGCGTACGCACGCAATGAACGTCGGGCACGCCGAAATCGTGGAAATCCTGCCGTGGTGGCAGACCCTCATTATCGTGCTGCTGGCGGTATTTGCCGTGCTTGCGGTCGGCAGCATCGTAATGCTTGTAATAAGTATTAAAAAATCGCGCGGATCGGAACGCGCGTAGCGATTTATGCGCAGAAAATTATATCAGGAGGAACTATGAAACTGTTTTCAAAAAAACTGTGGCTTGTCACTACCATAGTGTTCGGCGTTCTTGCCGTCATTATGGCGGTCGGACTTGCCGTGGGTACGTATTTCGAGCAGGTAATCAATCTCGCTTTGAATGTCGAAACCCAGAAGATCATTCCCGATCCGGACGCGACGATTTATTTCTGGACGGATTACGAGAATGAAGAAGATCTTGTTGCTTACGAACAGCAGCTTTGCCGCGACATAGAAGGCGAAGGCGCGGCGCTGCTGCTCAACAAGGACGATACGCTGCCTCTTGCAAAAGGTACGAAGTTCAGCTGCTTCTCGCAGTCGTCCGTCGATCTGCTTTACGGCGGCACCGGTTCCGGTCAGGTTTCGTCCGATGACGCGGTGACGCTCAATGCCGCATTGCAGGATTCGTTCGGCGAAGGCACAGTCAACCCGGATCTCTGGAAATTCTACGTTACGAGCGGATATAAGCGCGAAAACGCGGCTACGACCGGAGGAAACCAGGGGCAGTACCGTATCAACGAAGTTCCTTGGGAGAAGTACACCGATTCGCTGAAAAACACTTTCGCGTCTTACGGCGACGTTGCGCTCGTAGTGCTTGCGCGTTCCGGCGGCGAGGGCGCCGATCTGCCGGATAAAGATTCCTGCTTTACAAACAACGGGGCGACGGATTATGACAGCACGGACGGCGATTATCTCAGACTGAGCGCCGAAGAACGCGATATGCTGTCCAATATCAGCAAATACAAGCAGGACGGCACTTTCAAAAAAATCGTCGTGCTGCTGAACTCTTCCAACGCGCTCCAGCTCGACTTTTTGGACGAATATAGCGTCGACGCGGCGCTGTGGATCGGAGACGTCGGCATGACGGGTATCCGTGGCGTAGCGGACATACTGTGCGGGGACGTAGTGCCGTCGGGCAGGATAGTGGATACGTTCCTTAAAGACAACCATTCTTCTCCCGCTATGGTCAACTTCGGAGCGTACGATTATACCAACGCCGATG
>CAJFLE010000026.1 GCA_904387375.1 Candidatus Protoclostridium gallicola | reverse complement strand
TGATCTCGTCAGTGGCCGCAAAATTCTCCGTAGGCTCCGGGAACGTATTCCAGTCGCCGCGCGTAAGATACGTCACTTTGTCCTCTATGAAGTAGTTCAGATCTCGGTCCTCGAATCGGTTGGATACCACTTCCCCTGTCCTCTGCGACTTTGCGTACGTGGTGTTGTCAAGCTCTTCCAGCTCGAAAGCCCGAACCTTGTTCCTGTCGCCCGTCACGCTCTCTCCGTCCGCATCGTACAATCCGCTCACTTCGCGGTATGCCAGCACGTTGTTCAATGCGTCGTGCGCGTTGTCCCCTATCGCAAAGTAGTATGTGCCCGCGTCGAACGTGTAGCAGCCTTTCTTGCTCTCATCCGCTCCGTTCGTCGCGTTTTTGTCGTACGTCGCGAAGATATAGTCCGAAAACTCCAGCTCCACTTCGTCGCTTTCCCCGGACGCAAGCTCTATCGTCTTGCCGAAGTCCGCCAGCTGTATCGCGGATTTCTCCGCCTGTCCTTCTTCCCACGGCAGCTGTACGTACAGCTGCACCACGTCCTTGGATTTGCCTTTGTACGTCTCGTCGCCGTTATTCGTGACTTTTACCGTTGCCGTCACCGTATGCGTTTCGCGGTTCCAGTCCAGCGCCGTAAGCTCCTGCGTGAAGCCGGCATACGACTCTCCGCTTCCGAACGTATACGCCATCTCGTCGGCATAGTTCCATTCGCCGCCTTCGCTCGCAAACGTTCCCGCCGAGCTCTTCGCGTTATTCACGTTCAGCACGCAATCCTGGTACCGGGTTTCGTAATACTTGTATCCGACATATATGCCTTCCGCGTATACGGTAAACTTGTTTTTATACAGTGTGTTGAGATTCGTGAACTTGCGGTTGCCCGAATTCTGCATCGCAGGCGACGACAGCGAGTCCGTCGCATACGTATCAACCAGTCTGCCCGACGGATCCGCCTGACCCGCAAGGATATTCGCAACGCCCGTCATTCCGTAGCCGCCCGGATATCCTATCCACAGGCACGCGTCCACGTCGTATTCGTCCAGCCAGCCCAGATCCATGGCATAACCGCTGTTTACCAGCACTATCGTCTTGTCGAACTTGCCCGACGTCCTGATCATATTCAGAAGGTCTTTTTCTTCCTGATGCAGCGACAGTTCGGGCACGCCTGCAGGGCCGTCCTCCCACGGAGTACGGTTGCCGTCGTCCAGACCGCCGTCGCCCATGCCGTGGTTGAGTTCGCCTTGTCGAGTTCGCCTATATCTCCCGTCTTTCCGAACGCCGTATCGCCAGCATCTATGACGTCGTATACCGCGTCGTTGATCGCAAATCCCGCCGCTTTCATGGCATCGTACAGATTCACGCGCGTATTATCTCCCGAAGCTCCGCCCCCCGCCGTTGTATATTGGATCTGCCGCGCCGCTGCCGAAGAGAGTCACGGAAGCACCGGATGCGAGCGGAAGTGCGTTGGCGTCGTTTTTCAGCAGCACCGAGCCTCCTTCCTGCACTTCGGCAAAATGGGAAACAAGCGCGGCGCGCATTTCTTCCTTGCCGTCATATTCGCTGGGATAATAATTGGTGTCGTCCGTTACCTCGGCTGCCGGAGGAGTTGTCCCGAGTACGCGATTGACGTCACCGGAGCGCGTGAACGCGAGCGAAGTGAATGCCACTACCGCGGCAAATACGAATATAAGAGCGGCTGTCAGCCCTCTCCACAATTTATAGTTAAACATATTTCATCTTCCTTATTGATTTATTCGGCAAAGGGCACCGATCAGAACGAACGATGCCCTTGCCGTGTAGGAGAAAGTATAATGTCAGACGGCGCTGCCACTCTCTGCGACTTTATCGCCGAGGAAGCAGCTTATTATATTGACTATTGCCGAGACCGCGAACAAAATACCGAAAATAAGCGCCAGCGTCAGATTGCCGCCGAGGAAAGCCACTCCCGTGATTGCATCCGCCATGGGATACATGGTCTGCATGAAGTGGTATGCGACGGCAACCGAGTAGAACGCGGCCGGAACCAGTCTTCCGAACCGGAATCCGAGCTGTTCCGCCGCTACGGCGGTCAGCGAGCCGACCAGCATCATCGCGAATGTAAGCGGCGAAAACACACGGTCTATCGCGCTGCCGGCAGTCGCCAAATACACAATGATGTATACTATCGACGATACGAACGCCAGTACGGCGGCTCCGAAAGCCAGCCAGAAACCGAGCGTACGATTCCTAAAATAATTTTTTACGAATTCCATATCATGCCTCCTTCTTCCTGTGATAAGCGGACAGGGCGAACAGCACGCCGAAGCCCACGGTAACGAGCCCCACGGCAATATCGAGTACGATGAGCGCAGGCTGCCACCAGGGAATGAAACTCTCGATTTCGGTTTCCGGCGTCAGACCGTTTATAAGCACGGAGTGCGAAACAGCATAGAAGTAATGCTTTGCCGCATCGCGCAGACGCGACCAGATATAACCGTCGCGGTCGTTGACGAGCATGCTGCGCACTTCGGGAATACGTCCGGGATCGTTGTTGAACTGTTCGCTTCCGGCATGCACGCAGTCAGCCGTCGGCATATAGGAAACCGAGTCTTTGGACGAGTCGGTCATATTCAGTCCGCGGAAACCCCATTCTCCGCGCAGCACTTCGGTCATGGTTTCGTAGTCGCACGCGGTCGGTACGCAGCCTATACGGTTGTATGCCGTCATCGTGCCGAGTGCGCCTCCGTCGGCGAGCGCTCCCTCGAAGCCGCGAAGCACGCTCTGACGGTACGTCTGTTCGGTCATGAACGTGGCGACGCCGTGGCGGTTGGTTTCGCTGTCATTGCCGGCGAAATGCTTGATGCATCCGATTGCTCCCTTGCGGGACATCTCGGTGACCTGATACATGCCGCAGTAATACGACATATTGCCGTCTTCGCTGTAATACTCGAAATTGCGGCCGCTGTAAGGCGTGCGGTGAATATTTGCGCCGGGGCCGTACACCACCGGATGACGCAGCCAGTACGCTTCTTCGCCGAAGAAGAATCCGCGCTCGGTGAGCATATCCGGATTGAACGTGGACGCGGCTACGACTTCGGCATTGAACAGCGCGCCGTTCTGATGTCCGTCGGGGCCGTCGCAGGAAAGGTATGCGGGCAGTCCCACGCTCGTCATCTCGGCCATACCCATCTGCTCGCCCGCGACCTGTACGAGGTCCGTAAGCGACAGCTGGTCGATGAACTTGCTCCACGTTTCGTCATCTTCCCACGCCACGTCTTTAAGCTCTACGAACTTGATCGTGACGTCGGCTCCGTATGTAAACTCGGAAATATCGGGAGCGTCAGCGGGCTTCTCGTACTGCGAGTTCTCCATAAGGTCTATGATCTCGTCAGTGGCCGCAAAATTCTCCGTAGGCTCCGGGAACGTATTCCAGTCGCCGCGCGTAAGATACGTCACTTTGTCCTCTATGAAGTAGTTCA
>CAJFLE010000025.1 GCA_904387375.1 Candidatus Protoclostridium gallicola | reverse complement strand
CATCGGCGTTGGTATAATCGTACGCTCCGAAGTTGACCATAGCGGGAGAAGAATGGTTGTCTTTAAGGAACGTATCCACTATCCTGCCCGACGGCACTATGTCCCCGCACAGTATGTCCGCTACGGCATCCATGCCGGTAGCCCCGACGTTGCCGACCCACAGCGCCGCATCTATACCGTAATCGTCGATGAAATCCAGCTGCATAATATTCGCCGTATTGATCAGCACGACTATCTTTTTGAAAACTCCCTGAGTTTTCAGCGATTCGAGATTGGAAAGCAAATCCATTTCTTCCCGGCACAGACGGAGATAGTCGCCGTCCGTCATGTACTCTGCTATGGACGGTATGCCGGAAGGCAGATCCGACCCCTCGCCGCCCGAACGGGCAAGCACCACGAGCGCGACGTCGCCGTAGGACGCGAACGTGTTCTTCAGCGAGTCGGTGTACTTGTCCCAAGGAACTTCGTTGATACGATAGTCTTCCGATTTGCCTCCGGACAGCGACGCATTCACGCGTTTATAGCCCGACGTTGTATAGAATTTTACGAGATCGGTGTTTACGCTACCTTCGCCGAACGACGAATTCAGCGCCGACACCAGAGTCGTCACCTCTGTCCCCGCGACGCTTGCCGAGCCGGTGCCGGCATATATCGGATCTACCGACGACTGGGAGAAGCAACTGATTTTGGTCCCTTTAGCAAGCGGCAGCGTATCGTCCTTGTTGAGCAGCAGCGCCGCGCCTTCGCCTTCTATGTCGCGGCAGACTTCTTTGCCGTGAGCCACGAGTTCCTCTTCGTCGTCGTAATCCGTCCAATAATATATCGTCGCGCCCTCTTCGGGTACAATTATCTGCGTCTGTGCGTCAAGAAAAACATTGATTATCTCCTGATAATAAGTACCCACGGCAAGTGCGACTGCCATGACGACGGCGAGGACGCCGAACACTATGGTAGTAATGAGCCAAGGTTTTTTTGAAAACAGTTTCATAGTTCCTCCATGTTATTTTACGGTAAGCGTGTAAGCGCCCGCTTCCGTGATTTCCAGTACGGTGCAGCCGTCTTCGACTCCCTTGTTCTCGAATCCCGTCCCGCTTATTTCGGTACCGAACTCAAACGGAATGCGCACGGTGCAGTCGGCGTCAATGGTTTTCAGCGTAAACACCGTCGAATCGGCCGAGCGGACGTATTCCATTTCTATTCTGCCCCTGACCGTATCGCAGCCGACGGACAGCGAGTCGAACAACGCCTGCGGCGCAATTTCGTACGATTCGTATCCAGCGGACGTCGGCGATATGCCGCCGAAATATTCGGACATTATCATAAGCGGCCCGCACGACCAGCCGTGATTGGGAGTACCGTCGTCAAGACCGTCGAACAGTTCCCATATAGTGGTATAATCGGACTCGATCATCTCGCCGTAGCGCGCCTTCATACGTTCGGCGGCAAGTTCGTATTTCCCCATTTCGCACAGCGCTTCGAGTACGAATCTTTCCATAAACGGGCTGGCCTGACGCACGGAAGAAAGGACGGAAGTAACGACGGGATAATCCTCGGCGTCGGCAAGTCCGCTCAGTACGGCGAGCGCGTTGGCGCGGTCGTCGAGATTGTCGCCGCTCCGGAATCCGTCCGGCTTTCTGTACAATTCGTCAAAAGACGACTTCATGCCCGCCATGCGTTCGGACAGGAATGCATTGTCGGCGGTAATTCCGAGCGCGGCCGCCATTTTCGACGCGCTGTTTGCGGCATAATAATACCAGCACACCTGCAGCAGCTCCGTATCGGCTCCGGAACCCCAGTCCGTCCAAGTCCATTCGCCGGCGCGGTATTCGGGCATACCGTCGCTTCCCGTTGTCCAGACCTTGAGATAATTGATCAGCGCGGTATAATACGCGCGCACGGTGTCCTCGTCGCCCGTCTGCATAAGGTACTTATATACGGCGGTCGAAAACGCGAGGCTCTGCGCCGGGATCTCGTGCGGTTTGTTGCTCGGCGCGCGGCTTGGAATCAGGTTATCTTTGCCCGTCCAGCCCACGCATGAGAGGATGCTTTTCTTGATCAGCGCGAGCGAATCGGTATCCATGGCGTAATAGGTGATGTCCATTTCGTTGGTCGCGTCGCCCATATACGGCCCGCGTTCGCGCTCCGGGCAGTCCATGTACGAATCGCGCATACAGATTTTCAGAGTGTTCGCGCATTTTTCCCACAGCGTATTCAGCTCGTCGTCGGAGCTGTCGAACACGCCGGTTATCTCGCTTGCATAGCCGCTCGGTCTGTACCCTATTTTCGTGAACTTCACGCCCGACTCAGCTTCTATTATAAGTTTCGAACCGGAGCGCCAGGGGTAGCTTTCGTAGGCCTGCGCGCCCTCGCGCGTGACGTAAGTGTCTTTGAACGTCGTCGCGGTCGTGCCTCCGATATTGTAAGTATCCGTATAATACGTGACTTTTTTGCCCGCGGGCGCATCCAGCTCGAAGTAAGCCGAAAACTGCATATTCTCGGGCAAATCGACCGTTATGGTCGTATTCTCGGATAGCGTCTTGCCGATGATATCCGCCGCGGCGTCGAGTTCGGTTATGTCGCCGAAAGCAACGAGCGGGGTCTGGGATTCGTACAGATCTCCGAACGGCAAAGCGCCGGGTTTTGCAATCAACGTTGCGTCGTCCCAGCCCGAATCGTCGAATGCCTCGGCGGTGTAGTCTCCCACGCTGTCGCGGGCGTCGTACCAGACGTTGCGTTCCGCAATCATGGACGGCAGTTTATAATCCGGATAATCCGCCCCGAGCAGCATACGGTTTTTGTATTCGGTCAAACGACGGACTTTGAACGTGTGATCGGACTTGATCACCGTGTCGCCGGCTTTCATCTCGAACAGCAATCCTCCCTGCACTTCGCCTTCTCCGAGCGCGAGAGACCCGTCTATCGACGAATCGCCCGATCTGCCGTTGTAAGGCACGAGGAACGCGAGCGTGTTTTTACCTGCCTTGAGATTATCCACCGGCACGGTATCGTAATAAGAGTCGTAAGGCGTGAGACCGCGCTTCACGCTGCCGTCGTATACGGTAAGCCTGCCGTTTACCCACATAAAATACTTGGACTCGGCGGAAACGTACGCGACGGTTTCACCCGGAGCCTCGCTCAGCTCGAACGTCTTACGGAAAGCGACGTAAGAATCCTCGGAAGTGCTTTCCGTCCATATCCACGACGCCGTAAAATCGGTTTTTTTATACTGCTCGAGCGCGTCGCCGTACAGAAGATCGGTCTTTTCCGGATACCCGGTCTCGGGAACGGTCGGATCCGTCGTTTCGGCGGGCGGTTCGTCGCCGCAGGCAGAAAACAGACATACCGCGGAAAATACGAGCACCGCAGCCAGCAGCAATGCCGCCGCCGCTTTAACCTTCTTTTTCATCTTTTTCTCCTTATATACGCCGAACGGGCGGCCGTTTATACTGCCGCCCGTTTCCGGCGCCAACGATGATGATTTATTCCGCTGCGGCAACCGGCGTCATGGTGCCGTCGTCGCTCAGTGTCCAGACAAGAGCCTCTTCGGCCATACCTTTAAGCTGTCCGCCGTAAGGATTATCGGTCGTCAGATCAGACAACGTTACGGTATTGCCGTCTTTCGTATATTTGCATTCGAATATTATATCGGTCATGAAATTGAAAGTAAGCTTGCAGGTATTGTCGTTGTAAAGTTCAATTTTGTATTTACGTACGGTATCTGTGGGCTTGGGCTGATTAGTGCCCTCGTACGTTCCCACAAGAGTTTTATCGTCAGTGCCCGGTACGGTAGTACCGCCCTCGTCATCCTTAGCCTTATTCGGAATCACGGAAATATCGTCACAGACATAAGTGTACTCGACGTCATATCCGCCGCCCATGCTGTATATAGACTTGAACGACGCCTTTTTTCCCTCTACGGTTACGTCTACTTCCTCGCCCTCGATAATAATTCCGAAGTCGTCCGCAGTTTTATAGTATGTACCGGTCGCAAATTCGGTATATCCGCTGTACAGCAACACGGTGCCGTCTTCCTGAACGTATGCGGTGCCGCCCTTCTCTTCGTCTTCGAACGTCGCTATTGACTCGGGAGCCGTGAACGTCTTGCAGGTTCCCTTGATAAACGCGTTGGCGTCGGCATACTTCTTGGTTTCGCCGCCTTTAAGCGTTACGTTACGCGTAAACGACATACCGGGCACGATAGGGAATCCGAGTTCGAACGAATACTCTCCGGCAACATCGTAAGCATAAGACGTTGAAGCGTCGGACGTCGTACCGTCTTCTTTTCTTACTTCCAGCTTAATCTGCAGGCAGTCGACTCCGTCCTTTTCGGCTTCTTTCCACGTACCTTCCATAAATTTTTCCTCAAAGTTACGGTTCGTGGATGCATCGGACGAATCGTACGAATAAGGATTATAGCGCGAAAGCACCGCGGTGCCGTCGGTGTTGAGGTTGAGCATGAACTCGAAGCCGTCGCCGAGAGGACCGAGGCTGTCGGTAAACGATCCGACAAGCTGATAAGATTTGGTCGAAGGGTTGGTCGTATCGTCATCCCTTCCGTCGTCCTCCGGACCGCACGCCGTGAACGCAAAAACAGCGCCTACGGCAAGTATCGCAGCCAGTATGGCAACGATGAATTTCTTGGTTTTCATAAGTTCCTCCTTTTATTTCGTGCGGAAGCGCGGTCATTTTCCGTGCGTCCGTCAACGTGTACAGTATAAATCAGGCGAACGACGGTTTCAACAGATACCGCGTAACCTGATTACCTCGTCGCGCAGGCTGTTCGAGCCGCCATCAGGAACCGGAAATCCCGAGCCCCTCGGTTATTTTTCTTTCGAAATACGGCATCCACCATTGTCCGTATCCGGCCTTTGAGGGGTGGATTCTATCCGTCATATACAATTGAGCTTCAGAGCTGCCGTCCTCCGGCAACGGAACGTCATCGTACATATTCCAGAACATAATATCCCATTTCTCCGCAATAATCCGCATTCTGTCAACAAGTTTTCCGTATACGGAAGAGTAGTTCGGATTAGACCAGAAAGCTATCCGACAACCCCATGTGTCGCTTACGTAAGATATTATATATTCAATGGCTCCGCATGTCGTCGAGATATCGAATTCGCTCCTGTCTCTTATATCGTCAGCCGTCGGCTGTCCCAAAAGGCTCAATCTGTTCTGCGCATCGTTCGTGGATAACTGACAAACGAATAAATCCGGCCGGACATCTGTCTGCGACGCGCCGGCGGTAAGTCTTTCGACATACGAATCGGCGCGATTATCCGAAGTTCTGAGCGTAGTACCCGGTACAGCCTCTTTTATACAGGAACACCCGTGCCGCTTGGCAATAAAATCGGAAACGCCTTCCCCCTCGGCTCCGTATGTGACGGACGATCCGAGCCAGTAAATAGTCAAATTTTTCAAAGGGCTGTTTTCCAATGCAGGCATAGCCGCCACCGAATAAATATCGGCATTGCCCGGCCATCCCGACTCATTCGAGTCATCGTCGGGCAATTCCTCTTGATCAAGAATATCGTCAATTTCATCGTCCGGTTCGGAATCATTCTCGGGCGTGCATGCCGCAAATACGACAATACACAGCGTCAACACAAAAACTATAAAAAATAAAGCCGTTTTTCGTAAACTCATTAACATGGCAATTCTCCTATTTAATATTCTCGTTCATGAACGCCGCGCTTACAAGCATAGAGCGCACGGGGTCGTCGTCTATCCAGTTGGCGTGGTTTTCCAGCACCGCGGCTTCCGTTCCGAACGACGCGGCTTTCGCCGCCATTTCTGCAAGCGGCATGTTTCCGAAGCCCAGTTCCATGCCGTCAGATTTTCTTATGGACGCGGTCTTACCCGCCGCACGGAAGCCGCGGTCGTTTATATGCCACAGTTTCATGCGCCGTCCCAGCCTGTCCATCCATACGCGCGGATCGGCTCCGGCTTCGGCAATCCAATACGAATCGAACTCGAAATTCACAAGTTCCGGATCGGTGCGTTCTATGATTATGTCGAAAGCGCGGCCGCGGTCGGTGCGGCAAAGCTCGCAGTTGTGATTGTGATACAGCAGGCGCATGCCGCGGTCTTTCATAAGCCGTCCCGCGGCGTTGAGGTCGTCGGCAAGTCTCTCGACCGCCGATGCGTCGCCGTAATCGAACTTAAACATACCCGTTATGACAACGGTATCCGTTCCGAAACTTTCCGCCTCCCCCGCGACGAAATCGGGTTTGGACGATATCGTGCCGAGATCCTCGTGCACGCTTACGACGGCCAGTCCGCTGTCCGAAATCAGCCGATGCCAGTCGAGTTTACAGCAGGCGCCTATGGGCATGCCCGCCATTGCCGCAAAACCGCGCACGATCAGCGGGATTTTCCGCGTCAGAAAACCGCATATCTCTATACCTTCGTATCCCGCAGCCGCTGCCTCGGCGAGCACTTCCGCTGCGCGCTTTTCGTTTTTCATCGCGCTTCTAATCGCGAACTGCTGCAACGCTCTTTTCATGCGTTTTCTCTCTTTTTACCGATGCGAACTACGGAAATCGCGAACAACGAACCGGACGCAAGAGCAAGAACGCCCATAGAAACGCACAACGCTATGCAGGCAGGCTGCCACCAGGGAATGAAGTCGTCCACCACGGTATCTGCAGTAAGACCGTTAACGAGCATACTGCGGCTCATCGAGTAGAAGTAATGTTTTGCGGCGCCGCGCAGACGCGACCAGATGTAACCGTCGCGGTCGTTGACGAGCATGCTGCGCACTTCGGGAACGCGCCCCGGATCGTTGCAGAATTGCTCGCTTCCGCCGTAAAGGCAGTCGGCCGTCGACATGTACGACGCGGAATCCTTGGACGAGTCGGTCATGTTTATACCGCGGAATCCCCATTCGCCGCGAAGAACCTCGGTCATGGTTTCGTAGTCGCATGCGGTCGGTACGCAGCCTATACGGTTGTATGCCGTCATCACACCGAGCGATCCGCCGTCGGCGAGCGCGCCTTCCATTCCCTTGAGCGGCCCCTGCCGGTACGTCTGTTCGGTCATAAACGTAGCCACGCCGTGCCGGTTGGTCTCGAAATCGTTTCCGGCAAAATGTTTCATCATGGTCACCAGACCGCGGCGCGACATTTCACCCACCTGTTCGCGGCCGCAGATGTACGACATTACGGCGTCTTCGCTGTAATATTCCGCATTTCTGCCGCTGTAAGGCGTACGGTGCAGATTGCCGCCGGGACCGAAAATCTGACGCAGATCGGAATAATAAGCTTCCTCGGCAAGGAATGCGCCGCTGCGACGAATAAGTTCCTTATCGAATGTTGAAGCTATCACTATCTGGGCGTTAAACAGCAGTCCGCCCGTTTCCAGGCCTGCGGGACCGTTACCCGCGCTGTAAGCCGGCATATTGACGGACTTGACGGCAGTCGACATTCCGCGCGTGTCGCCGGTAAATCCGCAAAGCTCGGTTATCGACAATTGATCTATGAACTTGTTCCACGTTTCGTCGTCGTTATAATCCACGTCTTTCATTTCTACGAACATCAGTCCGTTGTCCTGTCCGTAAGCAAACTCGGAAATATCGGGAGCGTCAGCGGGCTTCTCGTACTGCGAGTTCTCCATAAGGTCCTTGATCTCGTCAGTGGCCGCAAAATTCTCCGTAGGCTCCGGGAACGTATTCCAGTCGCCGCGCGTAAGATACGTCACTTTGTCCTCTATGAAGTAGTTCA
>CAJFLE010000024.1 GCA_904387375.1 Candidatus Protoclostridium gallicola | reverse complement strand
AGGCGCTTCGCGCTCTCCTCTTTCAACAATGCCGCCACCCGCTCCGCGTTCTCCCTGTCCAGATTCCCCGTCGGTTCGTCAGCAAAGATCACCGCCCTGTTCATGAGTACCGCGCGCAGCACTGCAGCGCGCTGGTTCTGCCCCGCGGACAGTCTGTTCGGAGTGTGGTCCTTCACCTCTTCCAGTCCGTAACGCGACAGATACGCGGAGATATCCGGCTTTTCTCCCGTTATGTCCGCGGCAAGCCGAAGGTTTTCTTCCAGCGTAAGTTCGTCTATCATGCGGTTGTCCTGGAACACGTATGCGCCGGGCACGCCGAAATCTTTTTCGACGCTTCCCGACGTGGGCGTATCGAGCGAGGCCGGACAGAATATTCACGAGCGTGGTTTTGCCGCTTCCGCTCTCGCCCGCAACGACGACAAGCCCCGTGTCCGGAAACACGAGGCTTACGCCGCGAAGCGCAGCGCACCTGACCGGCTTTTCGTATACTTTGCTTATATTTTCTATTCTGATCATATATTCGTATTGTAGCAGACAATTGTAACAAACTTGTTTATAATTGTAAACAAATTGTAAAATTTTTGTAAATTTCTGTTTATGTACGGTCGAGCAAAAGCGGCGGTACGCATTACGCGTACCGCCGCTTTTACGGTCGTATCGTTTTTGCCGCTTTCGTCACTGCGAGATGACGTTTGCCAGTTTATAAAGATCTTTTCTGAACTTGCGCGGCATGGCGAGCGCTTCGTTGATGTCGTAATCGACGATCTTTTCTTTCGCGATGCCGATGACGCGGTTGCCGACGTCCTTTTTGAGCAGGTTGACGGCGTGATAGCCGAACTGCGCGCCGAGCACGCGGTCGCGCATGGACGGAGAGCCGCCGCGCTGCTGGTGGCCGAGCACGGTCGCGC
Source organism: Candidatus Protoclostridium gallicola (assembly GCA_904387375.1). Lineage (GTDB taxonomy): Bacteria > Bacillota > Clostridia > Christensenellales > Pumilibacteraceae > Protoclostridium > Protoclostridium gallicola. Next base: position 10,804 of record CAJFLE010000024.1, on the reverse strand, counting down.
GTATGGACAGATTGGTTTCGCGCTGCAGATAGCGCATGAGCTCGTCGGCGCCGCAGACGCCCTCGGCAAGCACGACAAGACCGCTGGTCTTGCCCTTGTGCGAGGCCTCGATAAGGCTTTTCTTGATCTCGGAGAACGTCATGGGCACTTCGGGCAGAATGATCATTTCCGCGCCGCCGGCTATACCCGTATACAGCGCGATGTCGCCGCAGTGCCTGCCCATAACTTCGATAATCGTGAAACGGTCGTGTGAGGACGACGTGTCTCGGATGCGGTCGATGGCTTCGAGACAGGTGTTGCACGCGGTGTGGAAGCCGAGCGTGAAATCGGTATAGGCGAGGTCGTTGTCGATGGTGCCGGGAATGCCCACGGTCGGAAAACCTTTGAGCGACAGCGCCTGGGCGCCGCGGAAGGAGCCGTCGCCGCCTATGACGACGAGGCCTTCGATGCCCGCTTCGCGCATGTTTGCGATTGCCTGATCCTGAACTTCGGACTTGACGAAATCCACGCAGCGCGCGGTGCGAAGAATCGTGCCGCCGCGCTGGACGATATCCGAAACGCTGCGCATGCCCATTTCGCGGAAAGACTTGTCGAGCGTGCCCTGATAGCCGTGTTCGATACCGACCACGCTCATACCGCTGCATATCGCCGTACGCACGACGGCGCGGATGGCAGCGTTCATTCCGGGGGAGTCCCCGCCGCTTGTCAAAATACCTATTTTATTCATATTCAACTCCGTGCGGCAAAACGCCGCGCTCCCCCTTTACCGGACTATTATACAATTATTCGCGGATAATCGCAAATATTTCGCGATATTTTCCGACGATTTTTACGCAAGTTTTACGTTACCCTCGCCGAGCAGCATGACGAGTTCGGCGCGCGCCGCCGTCGCGTTCAGCCGCACGGCCGTCTTATACAGCCTGCCGGCATCCGGATCCTTGATATACAGTTCGTCGCCGCCGGGGTATGCGGACGAGATGTCGAGGATCTCGTCCATATTCGGATTATCCTCGCCGCCGGGGATATAGCAGCAGATTTTCTTGTCGGGAACGACCGACGTTTCCGCCGCGGCTTCCTTCCACTCGTCTATCGCGGATACCCATACGGACGGTTCGCGGTCGCCGCTCGCCGCCACGCGGCCTGTCACGGTAACGAGCTTGTCGGACTGGAATACGTTCCGGAGCTTGGGCCATACCGACGGAGAAACCATAAGCGATACGGTGCCGACGAGGTCTTCGAGCTGTCCCACGCCGAACTCCCTGCCCGCCTTGGTGAACTTCTTTTCGGTAGAAATGAGCATGCCGCCCAGCTTCACCGGAGAGCCGTCGGTAAGGCCGCCCTCTTCGTGAGCGGTTTCCTCGCCCTCTTCGCTCTGTTCGCCCGCCAGCGCGTTTATGTCCGCGCTCGTATACTCCATACGGGACAGTCTGTCCGCATACGCTTCGAGAGGGTGCCCCGTAAGATATACGCCGGCCACATCCTTTTCGTGACGGAGTTTTTCGCGCGGGGAAAATTCCTTTACCTCCGGCCACACGAAATCGTCCGCCCCGCTGCCGGCGCCGAGATCGGGCATATCGAACATGTAATACTGCCCGCCCGAACGCGCTTTCTTGTCCGCGGCCACTCTGTCGATCAGAAGGGGCGCCGCCTGAATGAGCACCGCGCGAGGCTTGCCGAAGCAGTCGAACGCGCCGGCGTAGATGAGACCGTCGATTATGCGGCTGTTGATTTTCAGCTCGTAAGCGCGGCTCAGGAACTCGTAGAAGTCCTTATACTCCCCGCCCGAAGCGCGCTCGTCCACAAGCTGCTGCATGATGCCCTCGCCTATGCCCTTGACGGCGGCGAGACCCACGCGCACGCAGTCGCCTTCGACGGAGAAGCCGACCACGGATTTGTTGATGTCTGGCGGCAGAACGCGCACGCCCTTCTGTTTGAGATAGGTCAGGTAGTTGGCTATTTCCTCTATTTTGGTTATGCGGTTGTTGAGCACCGCGACGACGAACTCTTTGAGGTGGTGGCATTTAAGATACGCGGTCTGGTACGCGACGTAAGCGTACGCCGCGGCGTGCGACTTGTTGAACGCGTAGGACGCGAAGTCCATCATCTCGGAGAACAGCTGATCGGCGTCCTGCTCGCTCATGCCGTTGGCCACTGCGCCGGGCACGGGCACGGTTTCTCCGCGCTCGTTGGTGAACGTTCCGCCGTGAATGAATATCTCGCGCTGAGCGGCGAGCGCGTCGTGCTTTTTCTTGCTCATCATGCGGCGGATCGCGTCGGCGCCGCCCATGGAATAGCCCGCCAGCTCACGGCAGATGTTCATGACCTGTTCCTGATAGACCATGACGCCGTAGGTGTTGGCAAGGTTGTTTCTAAGCGCGGGGTGTTTGTACACTATCTCGTCCGGATGCTTCTTGTTGTACACATACGTCTTGATGTACTGCATGGGACCGGGACGGTACAGCGAGATGCCCGCTATTATATCTTCTATGCAGTCGGGCTTGAGATCTTTCATGAAGTTCTTCATGCCGCCGCTTTCGAGCTGGAACACTATGTGCGTGTCGCCCTCGCCTATCATCTTATACACTTCGGGGTCGTCGCACTTCATCATTTCGGGACTGTAAAAGTCGATGCGCTTGCCCGTCGTCTGTTCGACGATGTCTATCGCCTTTTTGATGTCCGTCAGGTTCATAAGCCCGAGGAAGTCCATCTTGAGCAGGCCGAGCTCCTCGACCTGTATCATGTTGTACTGGCAGGCGACTATGCCCTGCCCGTTCATGGACAGCGGCGCGTGGTCGCTTATGGGATCGCGGCAGATGATGACGCCGGCGGCGTGCAGACCCGTCTGGCGCGGCATGCCCTCGATTTCGATGGCAAGATCGAGCACCTGGTGCAGCACCGGATCCGTTTCGTATATCTCGCGCAGTTCGCTTATCTCGTGGCTGACGCCGTCTTTGTCCGGCTTTTTGCCCAGCACGTGCTCTATCGTCAGCTTGCCCATCATCTTGGGCATGAGCTTGGTTATCCTGTTCATGTCCGCGAAGGGTACGTCGAGCACGCGGCCGACGTCCTTGATCGCGGCCTTGGCCGCCATCGTGCCGAACGTACAGATCTGCGACACGTGGTCGTCGCCGTATTTGCGGCGCACGTAGTCGATGACTTCGCCGCGGCGCTCCACGCAGAAGTCGATATCGAAGTCGGGGTTGGACACGCGCTCGGGATTGAGAAAGCGTTCGAAGAACAGATCGAAGCCGAGCGGCTCGATCTTGGTTATACCTATGGCGTACGCGATTATGCTGCCCGCGCCCGAGCCTCTGCCCGGGCCGACGGGTATGCCTATACTTTCGGCGTAGTGAATGAAATCCCACACGACGAGGAAGTAATCGGTGAAGCCCATGCCGGACACGACGCCGAACTCGTAGTCCGCGCGGGCGCGGATCTCAGGCGTGATCTCGCGGTACTTCTTTTTCAGTCCCTCTTCGAGCAGCTGACGGAGATATTCGTCGCTCGTCATGCCGCCGGGAGGCGTGTACACGGGATAGAGCATTTTGCGCGCGAAGAACGATTTGCAGTCGCCGCACTTCTCCACGATTTCCATCGTGTTGTCAAGCGCCTCGGTCAGGGTGGGAAAAACGGCTTCCATTTCCTCGCGGCTCTTGAGATAGAACTCTTTCGTGGGGAAATAGCTGTCGTCGTCCACGCCCTCCGCGCTCTCGGCCACGGTATCCGAGTCGTCGTTCATTGAGAGTTTGTCGCCGAACGCGATGCATTGCAGCACCTTCTGCGTGCGCGCGTCCTGCTTGCGCAGGTAGTGCACGTCGTTGGTAGCCACGATCTTGACGCCCTTTTCCCGCGCTATGCTGACGAGATAGGGCAGCACGGTCTTCTGCGAGCGGAGATTGTGGTCCTGTATCTCGATATAATAATCGTCGCCGAACAGCGCCTTGAACTTGTCCACGACGCGGCCGGCCTCGTCCATGTCGCCGGCGAGTATGGCCTGCGGCAGCTCGCCCGCCACGCAGGCGGACAGACAGATAAGCCCCTCGCTGTGACGGGAAAGCAGGTCGAAATCTATGCGCGGCTTGTAATACAGCCCTTCGGTGAAGCCGAGCGACACGAGCTTGATGAGGTTATGGTAACCCGTTTCGTTCTTGCACAGCAGAATGAGGTGGTTGGCCTTGGGCTTGCGCTGACCGGGCGGCGTGGTGTGCACGTGCATGTCGGGCGCGGTATACACCTCGCATCCTATGATGGGCTTGACTTTGAAGTCGCTCTTTTTGTTGAACGCAGACGCTTCCTTGAAAAAGGACATCGCGCCGTACATGTTGCCGTGGTCGGTTATGGCGACCGCGGGCTGGCCGAGTTCGGCGCAGCGCGCGAACAGTTTGCTTATTTTCGTCGCGCCGTCGAGGAGCGAGTATTCGGTATGAAGATGAAGATGTACGAATTGTTTTTCCATATTACCGTCCGGTCTGTTTTCCGCCGGCGAGTTCGTCCGCCATCGCGGTCAGTTTTTCCAGTCTGTGTTTCACGCACGAAGTGCTGACGCCGAGTATCTCGGCAAGTTCGCCCATGTTGGCTTCGGGGTACGCGCGTCGGAGCAGCGCCGTCGTCTGCAGCCGGGAGTCCAGGCTTTCCAGCCCCGCCTTTTCGTCGATTACGTCTATGGCGGCGAGCTGACGGGAAGCCGCGGTCACCGCGCGGTCTATATTCGCCACGTCGCAGTTCTGCGCCGCCGCGGCGCGGCTGCCGATGGACGACACGAGCAGTTCTTCCTGCAATTCCAGAGCCGCTTTGGTCGCGCCCATATACACGAGGGCGTCGCTTATCTTTTCCTTGCTTTTGAGGTATAACGTATACCTTCCGCCGCGCTCGCCCCTGCCCGCTGGACCTGCCGACGCCGGGAACAGTCCCGCCACGTCGTCGCGCAGTTTCTCTCCGGAGAACGACATTTCCATGTGATTGTTCCTGCCCGCGGACAGGAAGCCTGCGCCGAGGAATGAGCCGCGCATATAGCAGCGCTTTTCGCCGTCCTTGCGCACGAGACCGTCGGCTATGCCCGCGACGCGCGTCATGCTGCCGGTGAATATGCCCAGCCTGCCCAGCAGCTCCCTGCCGCCTGGAAAGGTCAGCGTTATGTGCTTGCTAAGCGACGTTTCGGGCGGCGGAATCATGAGCGTGAGCGACAGCCTGCCCAGCAGCGACGGCATATACGAGTTGTCAGTGACTACGCTCACCGTCACCGCTCCGCCCGAGATATTGACGCTGCCCGCCGTCTGCACGATCGCGGACAGCTCGGCAAGCGCTTCGCCGCGGCCGCGGGGCTGCAATGCCGCGAGTTCTTCTTTCGCCCGCAGGCTGAGCGTGCGCGAACTCACTTTGCCCTCCCGCTGCGGAACTCGGGCAGCCTGTCCCAGTTGTGGATATACTCCATGGGCAGCCCGCACTCCTTCACGGCTTCGAGTTGCACCGCCACGTCGCCCACGCGGGCGGGCGTGTGCGCGTCGCTGTCCATGACGAAGCGGCAGCCCAGATCCGCGAGCATGAGCAGGTCGTCGCCCGTCATACTGCGGTGCCTGCCGTTAAGTTCGATGTAAGTGCCGCGCGCAGCCGCCTCCCTGCCCACCGCCGCGAGATCGATGCGGCAGTCGTGGTTGGGGTGGGATATGATATCTATTTCGTATTTTTCCAGCGCGCGGAGATACGCGTCGGTATTTCGGACGAGAGCTTTCCGCGAGTTCTTAGTCAGGATATTGGCGAGAAAGAAGGAGAACGCGTCGCCGAGGCGCAGCGGTCTGACCAGCTTGTGGAAGCCGCATACGCGTATGTCGAGCATGTCCGCGGCGCCGTCCAGATCCGTTTCGCCGCGCGGCGACAGGAAGTTCGCTTCCAGCCCGGCGTAGATTTTTATGCCCGGATAGTCCCGCCTCGCCCGCTCCACTTCGGCGAGAAAACGCGGCAGATTCTTCGTCGTCATGCCGTACGTAATATGCCGCAGTCCGTGGTCGGTCAGCGCGATCTCTTTCAGCCCGCACGAAAGCGCCGCGCGGACGTTGTCCGCTACGGTTCCCTTGCCGTGACGATGCCGGCTGTATGTCGTGTGGGTGTGGTAGTCGCCCCAAAGCATCAGAACTCTCCTATGTATCTCACTTCTTCGGTCAGCCGCACTCCGAAGGTCTTGTATACCGTCAGTTTGACGGTGTCGAGCAGGCGGCGTATATCCGACGCGCTGCCGCCCTCGTTCACTATGAAATTGGCGTGCTTTTCGCTGACCCGCGCGCCGCCCGCCGTCAGCCCTTTCAGCCCTGCGCGGTCTATGTACCAGCCCGCGCTTTTTCCGCCGACCCGGGCAAACGCGCTTCCGAACGTGCGCCCCGTCGGCTGGGTTTCCCTGCGCCGCGCCGAGTATTCCGCCATGAGTTTTTTTATATTCTCCGCCCTGCCCGGCACGAGTCCGAGCTCGGCGGAAATCACGGCTCCGCGCGGCAGTCCGTCGGTGCGGCGGTACGACATCGTCAGCTCCGCCGCCTTTACGCGTACGACGCCGTCCGGAGTCGCCACGTCCACGCTTTTCAGAACGTCGGCGAGCTGTCCGCCGTATGCGCCCGCGTTCATGACTATGCCGCCGCCTATGCTGCCGGGTATGCCGCACGCCCATTCCAGACCGCTCAGCCCCAGCCGGGCCGCTTCCGCCGCGAGCGAGGGCAGCGTCACTCCGCCGTCCGCCCGCACGCTTGCGCCGCAGACTTCGAATGCGGAGGTGCGCATTATTATCACCCTGCCGTCCACCCCGCCGTCGGAGGCAAGCACGTTTGTGCCGCGGCCGAGAATGATCTCGCCGCCGCGCAGACGCAGCCGGGACGCGTCCGTGATTATCTCCGCGTCGGCCTCCCCGCCCGCTCCGACGGACAGGAAACGCGACAGCGAAACTCTGCTCATATAGTATACTCCCGTCGCGGAAATTTTTCAAGCAAATTGACGGTCCGTATAGGGCCATCGGAAAACCGCATCTTATTATATATTCCGCCGGCCGGCGAAGCGTTACCGGACGCTTGCGGTTTCGCGCCGGAAGTTATATAATACGCGTATGGACAGATTCAGAAAAAATCTGCGGCAGTATATGAAAGATACGCGCACGACGCAGGCGGCGCTCGCCGAAGCGATCGGCGTATCTCAAAGCGCGGTGAGCGCATGGCTGAGCGGAACAAAAACGCCGAGCGTCGAAAATCTGTGGGCGCTGGCGGATCATTTTGCGACTACGATGGACGAACTCGCAGGAAGAACCGATTGAATACAAAAGCTTATATTGATACATAAATTACATAAAACGCGCCCCGAAAGAAATCGCATTCGGAGTGCGTTTTTGTTTCGTTTATTTCCTGCCCGGTTTTTCGAGCAGCAGTTTTATCACTACGGCGAGGATTACGAGACCTATGCCGAAAAAGAACATGACCGCGGCGGGAGTGATGTCGTAATACGGCACGAAGCCGCCGAAAAGCAGGACGGCAGACAGAACGACGAGAAGGATTCCCGCGATAAGGCATACTATAAAGAATACGACCGCTCCGCCAGTCAGCGGAGTTTTTGCCGAACCGTCGTCGGAAACTGGCGTCGCCGGAGTCTGCCCCGGCAAAGGTTCTCCGCTTTCGCAGACGTCACCGCGGAGCAGCCAGTCGGCGTTTATTCCGAGCACTTCGCACAGCCGCACGAGTTTTTCGGTCTCCGGATACGCAAGGCCGGACTCCCATTTTGATACGGACTGCCGTGAAACAGAAAGTTTATGCGCAAGCTCCTCCTGCGTCATATTCGCCCTTTTGCGCGCGGCGGCTATCTTGTCGCCCATAGCGTTCGAGTTCATGTCTCACCTCCGCGATTATTGTAGCACGAACGGGCGGTTTTGTCCACCGGCGTACGCGTGCTTTATGTAAACCTGCGGTTGCGTTTGGCTTTACATTATAAAACTTTCCAGAGTCGCGGCAAGTCCGTCGTCGGATACGGGCGCGCACACGAAGTCGGCGGCGCGCTTGCATTCGTCCCGTGCGTTGCCCACTGCCACGCCGAAACCCGCGGTGCGCAGCATATCCGTGTCGTTATTGCTGTCGCCGAACGCGGCGGTCTGCGAAAGCGGAACGCCCAGCCGCTCCGCGAGAAAGCGCACGGCGGTGTCCTTGCCCGAACCCAGCGGTATCGCTTCGAGGTATGTCGGGCGGGAGAACACGAATTTGAAATGCGGCCACTCCCCCGACGACATGAATTCGGCGCGCAGCGTCTGCACCTGTTCGGGCGAAGCGATGAGCAGCAGTTTGTCGAACTCTCCGCCGTAGCCGCGCATGAACTCCGCCAGATTGCCCACGACGTCGAACTCGCAGTCGGTTATGCGCGCGTAATTGCGCGCCTCCGCGGTCAGGCGGGAGCAGAACATTTTTTCGCCGGAATACGTCTGACATATAATGCCGCGCGCTTCCAGCATTGCGGCAAGGCGGATTATGTCTTCCCTGTCCATAGGCACGCGCCGGAGCACGCTGCCGTCCGCCGCCGCTGTCAGTCCGCCCTGATAGCAGATGACAGGCACGTCGGGATGAGGCTCGCCGTACACCCGCGGCAGCAGCTTTTTCACGCTCGGGTAGCTGCGGCCGGTGCAGACGACGAAAATGCCGCCCGCGTCGCGGTACGCTTTTATCGCCGCGGTCGTGCGCGGCGTGATAGTGCCGTCGGGCAGAGTCAGCGTGTCGTCGTAATCGGAAAAAACCAGTCTGTATTTTACCATGTCATTTGCCTTCGCCGCCGTGAAAATACTCGTATACCGCGAGCGCCGACGGCTTGTCCATGCCCGCGGTGCTTTCCAGCGCTTCGAGGGGCAGCTCTTTTATTTTGTCCAGCGAGCCGTAGGCTTTGAGCAGCAGTTTGCTCTTCTTTTCGCCTATGCCGCGGATCCTGATCAGTTCGGTGTTTATGCGCTTCAGGCGTTTGGATCGGTGGTAAGTGATCGCGAAACGGTGCGCCTCGTCGCGCACGCGCTGCAGCAGTTTGAGCGCGGCGCTGTCGCGTGAAAGAATGATCGGATCGGGCGAATGCGTCGTGAATATCTCTTCCTCGCGCTTTGCCAGTCCCACCATGGGGATATCGAAGCCGGCTTCCTTCATGACCGCGTAGGCGGCGTGCAGCTGTCCCTTGCCGCCGTCTATGACGATGAGGTCGGGCAGCTCGGCGAACTTCTCGTCGCCTTCGGCGGCATGCCGCAGCCGGCGCGTCAGCACTTCCGCCATGCAGTGGAAGTCGTCGTTGCCTTCCACCGTCTTTATGCGGTAGCGTCTGTATTCGCCGGCGGCCTTGCTTCCGTCTATGAAACAAACGCCGCTCGCCACCTTGTCGGTGCCCGAGATATGCGAAATGTCGTAGCACTCGATGCGGTGAGCGGACGGGATATGCAGCCGTTCGCACAGCATGTCGCAGGCGCCGAACGTCTGCTCGCGCAGGCGTATTTCCCTGTCCGCCGTCTTTTCCACGCACTCGCGCGCGTTTTCTTCCGCCGTTTTTATGAGGTCGCGCTTCTGTCCGCGCACGGGCACGCGCACGTGCACCGGACCGCCGCGCAGGTCGGACAGACACTTTTCCAGCGGCTCCGTATCCAGCTCGACGTTGATATACACCTCGCTCGGCACCGGGTTGGCGGCGTAATACTGCATGAGGAATGCGGCGAGCGCGTCCCCGCTCTCCGACGCGTCCGCGGACGGATAACTGCCGTCGGGGAGCAGTTTGTTGCCGCGCACCGGCATGACGCTGATGGCGCTGCGCAGGCCGTCGGTGACGTATGCGAAGAAATCCGCGTCGCGTATGTCCAGGTCGGCGAGAGTGCGCTCTCGCAGCGTTTTCAGCATGGCGAGCAGGCCGCGGTATTCTATGGCGCGTTCGAAATCCAGCGCGTCGGCGGCGGCGTTCATCTTGTCCGTCATTATCTTTTCCGCTTCGCCCGACTTGCCGTTTAAGAAATCCACGGTGCGGTGCACGGCGGCGCGGTACGTTTCGTCGTCGGTGCGGCCGGTGCACGGCGCGAGGCACAGCCCTATGTGCCAGTCCAGGCACTCGCGCGTCGCGCGCATGGCCCGCGGGCAGGTACGCAGCCCGTACACCGCCTTTATTACGCGGAGTATGGACTTTGCGGAAATGCTGCCGCTGTAAGGTCCGAAATATTTCGCCTTGTCCTTTTTCGGGTGGCGCGTGACCTCGGCGTTCGGAAATCTTTCGCGCAGATCAATCCGTATATACGAACCCTGCCCCTTGTCGTCTTTGAGCAGGATATTGTACCGCGGCATGTTCTTTTTGATGAGCGTGGATTCGAGCACGAGCGCGTCCGCTTCGGTCAGCGTCACGATATACTCGAAATCGTCCACGTTGTCCACCATCGCCTGCACTTTGACGGGCTTGGGCGAATTGCGGAAATACTGCGTTACGCGGCGTTTGAGAATGACCGCCTTACCGACGTATATGATATTGCCCCGCGCGTCCTTCATTATATACACGCCGGGTTTTTCGGGCAATTCCTTAATTTTCGGTTCGATTTTTATACGATTGAACATTCTTTAATTGCGCGGCACTACCGTTCGGCTTCGCCGCGCGCAATTTGCAGACGCGTCTGCGGGATCTTTTGCGTTCTTTCGCGTGAAATCCCCCTTGCCGCCGTGAGGCAGGCCGCGGGGACGTGCGGCTGCGCCGTACGGATTTCCCGCGAAATCTTCGCAAAATCTTCCCGCATTCGCTGCTTTCCTTTGCTTACTGTGAATTTTTTATTTGTTATAAAACTTTATCT
>CAJFLE010000023.1 GCA_904387375.1 Candidatus Protoclostridium gallicola | reverse complement strand
CGCAAAATGCCCCTTGCCGCCGTAAGGCAGGCTGCGGGGACGCCGGCGCGAAAGCGCCGTACGCATTTTGCACCGCTGAGCGCACAAAATCCGCTCGCATTCGCTGCTTATGTACGTTCACAAGAAAACAAGGTTTCAATTTATAGCAATCGTTAAACGATCAAACAGTTACCCCGAAAGGCACAACCCCGGATACTTTCATATCCGGGGTTGTGCTTATAAATGTAATTCGCCACTCAACCTAATTTCCGTTATTTGCATAAATCTTGATCAAACAGCAAATAAACCGGAATTTTAAATATATTAGCAATTTTCATTACCATTTCTATCGATATGCGTGAACTCCGCCCATTTAAATGTTTCTTTATTGTTTGAGGCGTGCAACCGATTTTTTTGAGCAAGAATCTTTTCGTCTATATTATTCTTTTGCATTAAATGCTTGACGAAATTTGTATTTATAAGTGAGTTATCCATTTTTTATCCGTTTTGCTCGTATATTATATCCCATTTTTCAGTTCAATGCAAGCGTTTTGAGCCGATATTTGAGATATTTTTTATATGATCGATAATTTGAAAAATAATATAATCAATATGGCTGAAAACTTATCGGCATTGATGTACGAAAATAATATGAGCTCCTCAGAGCTTGCGGCAAAAATTCATGTTACGGTGCAGACTGTTAACAGATGGAAGCGCGGCGAACAGCTTATGATGCTATCCAAAGCAATCGAAGTGTCCAATGTTTTACATTGCACTTTGGATTGTCTTATCGGACGAAACGATTCGGTCTTGAACTTTATCCCGAAGAAATGCCCTCCATTTTACGAAAGGTTACGCGAAGTTATGCGAGCAAACGGTGTTACAAGGTATCGCCTTACGAAAGAAACAAATATAAAAGAAAGTCATCTCTATGCTTGGAAAAACGGTGCCGACGTCAAACTTCCTACCGTTTTAGAGTTGGCAAATTACTTCGACGTTACCGTTGATTATCTTGTCGGAAGGGATCGGTAGTTTTCAATTTCAATGTATTAACTATTCTGTAAGTTTTTTCATAAAAATGAAAACTTTCGGATTTTCTGCGGAATTTTTCATTTGCTTGAAAAAAAATAAAAAAATATTATTTTTTTTCAACCTGTTGAAAAAATTGATTTTCGGCAATAATTATGGTATCATAATACTCGGGAGGTCGTTATGATACTCAGAGAACAATATCTTGCAAAACTGAGAATGTTCCGCGAAAAGGACGTCATAAAAGTCGTCACCGGAATACGCAGGTGCGGAAAGTCTACGCTGCTCGAACAGTTCCGGGAGGAGCTCATACGCGAAGGCGTCGGCGAAGACCGCATAATATATATCAACTTCGAAGATCTGGCATACGAAAATCTGCTCGACTATCACGCCATGTACGATTATATAACGGCGAGGCTGAGCGACAGCGGGTATACGTATATATTTCTCGACGAAGTGCAGCGCGTACCCGAGTTTCAGAAAGCCGTGGACAGTCTGTATATAAAGAAAAATACCGACGTATATGTGACCGGGTCGAACTCCGACCTGCTGTCGAGCGAACTTGCGACGCTGCTTACCGGACGCTATATCGAAATCCGCATGCTCCCCCTCTCTTTCAAAGAATATGTTTCGGCGTTTCCCGGCGCTGACAAAAAGGAACTGTTCCGCAATTATCTGACTTACGGGTCAATGCCGTATATCCTCAATATGACCGGCAGAGAAGCCGCGGATATATATCTCAACGGTATATATCATACGATAATCATGACCGACATAGCGATGAGGCATCCGCAGACGGATATGTCCGTTCTGGAAAGCATACTGCGCTATCTGATGCATAATGTCGGCAACCTCGTTTCGTCGGCGAACATAGCCAATACGTTGACGTCGTCGGGACGTAAAACCTCGTATAATACGGTGGAAAAATATATATCGTTTCTTACCGAATCGTATCTCATATACGAAGCGCCGCGCTATGACGTAAAGGGCAAACAGCACTTAAAGTCGTTATCCAAGTATTACGCCGCGGATACGGGACTCCGCGGTATATTGCTCGCGAACCGCGAAAGCGACATCGGGCATATACTTGAAAATGTGATATATCTCGAACTGCTGCGCCGCGGCTGCAAGGTCAGCGTGGGCAAACTCGACGACCGCGAAGTGGATTTTATTGCGGAAAACTCCGACGGAATCGAATATTTTAAGGTTGCCGCGACCGCGCTCGACCCCGATAAGCTGAAAACCGAGCTCGAACCGCTGGCCAGGATAAAGGACAATTATCCGAAAACGCTTATCACTCTCGACGACTATGATCTCGGAACGCATAACGGGATCAGAACGCAAAACGCAATCGACTTTCTGCTGAAATAAAAATCACAGCCGCCGCGCCCGAATCCGGGTGCGGCGGCTGTGCGTTTATGATCTTTCGTTATGCGGCGGCGCGGATACGCACCGCCGGGCAGGCGGGCGGTTATTTCGGATCGGCGAGCATTTTTTTATAAAGCTCGATGTATTCCCTGCCGCTGCGCGACCACGACCAGTCTTCGGTCATGGCGCGGCGGACGATCTCCTTCCAGCCGTCGCGGTCGCGGTATGCGTTTACGGCGCGCATGGTGGCGTCGTACAGCGAATCGCCGGTGTGCTCGGTCGCCACGAAGCCGTTGCCGTCCTCCCCTTCGCGCACGGTGTCGGCAAGGCCGCCCACGTTGCGCACGACGGGTATGGTGCCGTAGCGCATCGCCATCATCTGGCCGAGGCCGCACGGCTCGCTCCTCGACGGCATCATATAGATGTCGCCGGCGGCGAACAGCTTCTGCGACATATCCTTGTCGAACTTGATGAGCGCGCGCGCCTTATCCGGGTACGCGTTCTGCAGGCTCATGAAGAAGCCTTCGTATTCCGGCTCGCCCGTGCCGAGCAGGGCGAACTGTATATCTTCCTTTATGAGGCGGGGCATCGCCTGTTTGAGAATGTCCAGGCCCTTGTGTCCGGCGAGGCGCGTGACCATGGTGATGAGCGGCACGTCGGGACGCTCGGGCAGGCCGAGCAGGCGCTGCAATCCGCGCTTGTTCTCCGCTTTCAGTTCCGGCTTTTCCGCCGAGTAGTGAGCGAAGAGCGCGGGCGCGGTTTCGGGATTATACACCTCGGTGTCTATGCCGTTGACAATGCCCGTGAGTTTATACGCGTATCTGTCTATGGCGTTTTCCAGCCCGCAGGCGTGAGCGGCGCCGCGCAATTCCTGAGCGTAAGTGCGCGAAACGGTGGAAACCATATCGCTGTATGCGATCGCGCCGTAGAGCAGATTGACGCAGCCGCCCCATTCCAGCGTGTAATACTCGAAACCGGAGATTCCGAACACGTCTTCGAGCAAATAGCCGTCGTATTTGCCCTGATACTCGATATTGTGTATGGTGATGAGATTCTGTATTCCCTCGTAGCCGGCGGCGCGCATATAGTACAGCTTATAGTATATGGGCACGAGCGCGGTGTGCCAGTCGTTGGAATGCAGAATATTAGGTCTGAAATCCATGTGCGGCATGAGTTCGAGCACGGCACGGGTGAAGAACGCGAAGCGTTCGGCGTCGTCGTAATAGCCGTAGAGATTGGGACGTTTGAAGTAATATTCGTTGTCGATGAAGTAATGCGTCACGCCGCGGTAGACGAACTTGAACAGTCCGGCGTACTGGCTGCGCCACGCCACGGGCACGTTGATGTGACAGATGAATTCGAAATCCTTGCGCCACTCCTGCCCTATGCACTCGTACAGCGGAGTGACCACCGCCATGACCGCTTCGCCCGAAGCGTTGACCGCCACCGGAAGCGAGCCGGCGACTTCGCCGAGGCCGCCCGTCTGCGAGAACGGGTTGACTTCCGCCGACGCGAACAGAATGCGCGGCATTTCCGGCTTTTTCGCGCGCGGACGGGACGTCTTCTTTGCCGCGGGCTTTTTCGCCGCGGGTTTCTTTTCCGTTATTTTTTCCTGTGTTTCCGTAGTCTTTTTCGCTGCCATTATCCGTTCACCCCTTCCGTGGTTTTTTTCTTTGCGGTCTTGGCTCCCGCGGCCGACGTCTTTTTACCTGGCTGTTTCTTCTCCGTCTTTCCGGCGGGTTTCTTCGCCGCCGCTTTCCGCACGCGCTTTGGCGCATCGCATACGAACAGGTAGCCGCTCATGCTCTCGATATCCATGACGAGGCTGTCCGTCTTGTTTCGGTTGGGGACCGCCTCGGAAGCGACCTCCACGGGCACCTGATCCCAGCCGTAGTACGAAGTGCGCAGCACGCGTCTGTAAGTGCCGGGATTGACGGGCATACGGTAGCCGTGCCAGTCGCACGGGGCGAAGTTGAGCACGACGAGCACGCGGTTGCCCTTGCGGTCGCGCCGCTCGAATACCAGCACGTTGGCGTCGGCGTCGTCGGCGACCAGCCATTCGAAGCCGTCCCAGCTGTTTTCGATCTCGTACAGCGCCGGCGTGGTCTGATACAGCCAGTTGAGTTCCTTGACGAAGCGCTGCAGCCCCTTATGCTGCGGGAACTCGGCGAGCACCCAATCCACTTCGCGCTGCCAGTCCCATTCCGCCCACTGCCCCAGCTCGCAGCCCATGAACAGCAGTTTCTTGCCCGGGTGCGCGAACATATACGTCAGGTAATTGCGCACGCCGGCGAATTTAAGATCGTAGTCGCCGGGCATTTTGTTGATGAGCGAGCCTTTGCCGTACACGACTTCGTCGTGCGAGATAGGCAGAACGTAGTTCTCCGAAAAGGCGTACGCCATGGAGAAAGTCATCATATTGTGCTTATAGTGGCGGAAATACGGGTCGGATTTGATATACGACAGCGTGTCGTTCATCCAGCCCATGTTCCATTTGAAGTTGAAGCCGAGGCCGCCCCAGTCCGCGGGCTTGGTGACCATGGGCCACGCCGTGGATTCCTCGGCGACCATGAGCACGTTGGGATAGTGAGCGAACACCGCGGTGTTGAGCGCGCGGAAGAAGTCCACCGCGTCGGTGTTCTCCCTGCCGCCGTACGCGTTGGGCAGCCATTCGCTGCGGCCGTAGTCGAGATACAGCATGGAAGCGACGGCGTCCACGCGCAGGCCGTCTATGTGATATTTGTCGAACCACATCATGGCGCTGCCGACGAGGAAGGCGCGCACCTCCGGTCTGCCGTAGTCGAAGCACATCGTGCCCCACTCCTTATGCTCGGCGCGCAGAGGGTGCGAAGGCTCGTAGCACGGTTCGCCGTCGAAGTTGTACAGGCCGTGCTCATCCTTCGGGAAGTGCCCGGGCACCCAGTCGAGAATGACCGCGATGCCGTTCTCGTGGCACTTGTTGACGAGGTACGCGAAATCTTCGGGCCTGCCGTAGCGCGAGGTCGGAGCGTAGTAACCCGTCACCTGATATCCCCACGAACCGTCATACGGGTGCTCGGAGATACCCATAAGCTCGAGATGCGTGAAGTTCATGAACTTCATGTAATATATTATCTCGTCGGCGAACTTGCGGTAGTCGTAGAAGTTGCCGTCGGGATATTTGCGCCACGAGGCGATGTTGCACTCGTATATGCTGATCGGCCGCGAATACGGCTGGTTTTCCGCGCGCGATTTCAGCCACTCGGCGTCGTTCCAGTAGAAGTTGTCGAGCGCGGTGATTTTGCTCGCCGTCCTGCCGCTCGTTTCGTCGAAGAAGGCGTACGGATCCGCTTTCTCCACTTCGTGCCCGTTGCGGCCGCGCACGAAGTATTTATACGTCTGAAACTCCTCCACGCCGTCGATGATGCCTTCGAATATGCCGTTTTCGGTTATCCGGTACATATAGTTGGCAGTCCTGTTCCAGTAGTTGAAATCGCCGATGACGGATACGCTGTCCGCATGCGGCGCCCATACGCGGAACACGGCGCGCTTGGTCGCGCGGTCGTAGTGGCAGCCCATATACTCGTACGCCGTCTGGAGAGTGCCGGCGTGGAAGTAGTACTGATATTCGCTGTCGGTCATTGATTTTCCCCCTTTCGTTATATTTTATAAAAACATTATAGCACATCGGGCGGCGGATATCAAGAGGCTTTTGCATAATTTTCACAAAAATACACAAAAGCCCGGAAACATATTTCCGGGCTTCGGTAAAAAACGTCATAATCTTTCTTTGGGCACATCGCCGCCTATGCTGTGTTCGCGCGTGCGCAGCCGTCCCATCGCGCGCGCAAGCGAAATTTTCGTCGTGTAATACTCGCGGCGGCTCTGCTTCTGAAGCAGCGCTTCGCGCGCAGCTTCGGCGTCCTTTTCCGCGCGGTTGACGTCGATTTCCTCGGGGCGCTCCGCCGTTTCCACGAGCACGTGCACGGTGTTGTCCTCGATCTTGACGATGCCCGCGCCCACGGCCGCGTATTTCTTCGCCTCGCCGGGGACGGTGTAACCGAGTTCGCCGGGGACAACCGCGGCGATGGCGTTGCTGTGGTGAGCCATGACGCCGTACTGTCCGTCCACGGTGGGAAGCACGAGCGATTCGCACGCGCCGTCGTAGAACGGCCGGTCGGGCGCCCATATATGAAGTTCGAAAGTTTCCATTGCCGCCTCCGTCAGGCTTTAGCCTCCGCCTTCATGCGCCCGGCCTTTTCGACGACCTCGTCTATCGTACCGACGTTGAAGAACGCCGCTTCGGGATATTCGTCCATTTCGCCGGAGATGATGGCCTTAAAGCCGCGTATCGTCTCCTTGACGGGCACGTATACGCCCTTTATGCCCGTGAACTTCTCGGCGACGAACATGGGCTGGGACAGGAAGCGCTGAATGCGGCGGGCGCGGGAGACCACCGTCTTATCCTCTTCGTCCAGCTCGTCCATGCCGAGTATGGCTATTATGTCCTGCAGTTCGTTGTATTTCTGCAGTATTTCCTGCACTCTGCGCGCCGTTTCGTAATGCTCTGCGCCCACGATGTCCGCTTCGAGTATGCGCGACGAGGAAGCGAGCGGATCGACGGCGGGATAGATGCCCTGCTCCGCCACCTTGCGGCTGAGCACCGTCGTCGCGTCGAGGTGAGTGAACGTCGTCGCGGGTGCGGGGTCGGTCAGGTCGTCGGCGGGCACGTACACCGCCTGCACCGACGTGATGGAACCGCTCTTCGTCGACGTTATGCGCTCCTGCAGCTCGCCCATATCGTTGGCGAGCGTAGGCTGATAGCCCACCGCCGACGGCATGCGCCCGAGCAGCGTGGACACCTCGCTGCCCGCCTGCACGAAACGGAATATGTTGTCTATGAACAGCAGCACGTCGCGGTGCTCGACGTCGCGGAAGTACTCCGCCATGGTCAGGCCGGCAAGGGGCACGCGCATACGCACGCCCGGCGCCTCGTTCATCTGGCCGAACACGAGCGCGGTCTTGTCGGACACGCCGCTCTCGTTCATCTCCGCCCACAGGTCGTTGCCCTCGCGGCTGCGCTCGCCCACTCCGGTGAATATGGAGTAGCCGCCGTGCTCGGACGCGACGTTGTGGATGAGCTCCTGTATGAGCACGGTCTTGCCCACGCCCGCGCCGCCGAACAGGCCGGTCTTGCCGCCCTTGGAGTACGGTTCGAGCAGGTCGATGACCTTGATGCCCGTTTCCAGGATATTGGCGACGGGACTCTGCTCCGCGAAGCCGGGCGCGTCGCGGTATATGCTCATGCGCTCGGTGTCTTCGGGAAGAGGTGCGCCGCCGTCTATGGTTTCGCCGAGGACGTTGAACATTCTGCCCAGCGTGACTTTGCCCACGGGCACCTTTATGCCGCTGCCCGTCGCCGTCACTTCGGTGCCGCGCGCGAGTCCGTCCGTTTCCGCGAACATTATGCAGCGCACGACGTTTCCGCCCACGTGCGAAGCGACTTCCATGTATCTGACTGCTCCGTCCGCATTCACGGTAAGAGCTTCCTTTATTTTAGGCAGCGCGCCGTCGAACTTTACGTCCACGACAGGCCCGGATATGCGTATTATCCTTCCTTTCATGCTTCGGTCTCCTTGGTCTTTCTCGCCTTCTGTGCTCTCGCGCCCGCGGCTATTTCGGTAATCTCCTGCGTTATCGCCGCCTGGCGTACGCGGTTATAATTCATCTGAAGCTCGCTCAGCATCTTCTCGGCGTTGCGGCTGGCCGAGTCCATTGCGGTCATACGCGAGTTCTGCTCGCTGCAGAAGCTGTCCACGAGCGCGCTGTACACGAATCCGCAGACGTAGCTGGGGATTATGTTGTTCAGCACGCGGTCCATGGACGGCGCGAACTCGAATTTCTCCGTCGGGCTGTCGCCCGTCGCGGGGCCGTAGAACTCGGCGCGGTGAAAGGGCAGCAGGCGGAAGTTGACGGGTTCGGCGGTCAGGCCGTTCTTCATATCCGTATATATGATATATATCTTTTCTATCTCTTTGGCGATGAATTTTTCCAGCAGCATACCCGTTATTTCCCGCGCGCGCCACATGGTGGGGTTCTTCGCCGGGTACAGGAAGCTGCGTTCTATGGGAATGCCCTTCTGCGTGAAATACTGCCTGCCGCACTCGCCGACCACGTACAGTTTGGTATCCTTGTGCTCTTCCAGCATCGCCAGCGCCTCTTTTATGACGTTGTGGTTGTACGCGCCCGCCATGCCCTTGTCCGCCGTGACCACGAGGCAGGCGAACGTGCCGTGCAGAGGCTCCTCGCCCTGCGGCGGATAGAAATACGGGCTGGTTATGTCACCGGCGACGCGGAATATGCGCTTGATCTCGGTTTTGAGCGCGTCGAAATAAGGGCGGGCGGCGTCGAGTTCGCGCTTCGCCTTACGGAGCTTGGTCGACGAGATCATGTACATGGCGTCCGTGATCTTCATCGTGTTTTTCACGCTCTCTATATGGTTCCTTATTTCCTTGGCGCTCGCCATTTCTTCTCCTTACATCGCTTCGGCCGCTGCCGAGATTATGCGGCTGCGCATGGCGTCGTCCAGCGCTCCGCCTTTTCCGAGCTCGTCGTATATGTCGCGGTGGTTCATGCGCACGTGGCGCAGCATCTCTTTGAGCTTCATGCCTATCTCTTCGGTCGGCACGGACACGAACATGCGCGACATCGCCGCCACGAGCGCGATCGTCTGATCCGCCGCGCTCATCGCCATATGCTGGGGCTGGCGGAGCAGGCGCATGAGGCCGCTGCCGTACACGAGCTGGTTCTTCGTCGTTTCGTCCAGGTCGCTGGAAAACTGCGTGAATACTTCCATTTCGCGGTACTGCGCCAGGTCGAGGCGCAGCGTGCCCGACGCTTTTCTCAGAGCCTTGGACTGAGCGGCTCCGCCCACGCGGGACACCGAAAGTCCGACGTTGACGGCGGGTCGCTGACCGGAGAAGAACAGGTTGCTTTCGAGGAATATCTGTCCGTCCGTTATGGATATTATGTTGGTCGGAATGTACGCCGACACGTCGCCGCCCTGCGTTTCCACTATGGGCAGCGCGGTCATGCTGCCGCCGCCCTTTGCTACTGACAGGCTCGCCGAACGCTCGAGCAGGCGGGAGTGCAGATAGAACACGTCGCCGGGATACGCCTCGCGGCCAGGGCTGCGTCCGAGCAGCAGACTGAGCGCGCGGTACGCCACCGCGTGTTTGGACAGGTCGTCGTATATGATGAGCGCGTCGCGGCCGGTATTCATGAAATATTCGGCCATGGCGCAGCCCGCGTAAGGCGCTATGTACTGCATGGGCGCCGAATCGCTGGCCGTAGCGACGACCACCGTAGTATATGAGAGCGCGCCGTAGCGGCGGAAGGTTTCCACCGTCTGCGCCACCGAACTCGCCTTCTGTCCTATCGCCACGTATATGCACGCGACGTTCTTGTCCTTCTGGTTGAGCACGGTGTCCACGGCTATCGTCGTCTTGCCCGTCTGGCGGTCGCCTATGATCAGCTCGCGCTGACCGCGGCCTATGGGGAACATGGAGTCGATGGCGAGTATGCCCGTTTCCAGCGGTCTGTCCACCGGACGGCGGTCCACTATGCCGGGCGCAGGCGTTTCGACGGGGTTGTAGCCAGCCGCTTCGATGTCGCCCAGTCCGTCGACGGGCTGGCCGAGCGCGTTGACGACGCGGCCGAGGAAGGCGTCGCCCACCGGCACGCCCGCCGCTTTGCCCGTGCGCGTCACGGTGCTGCCCTGCTCGACTTCGGTATCTCCGCCGAAAAGTATGCAGCCGAGGCGGCCGGGTCCGAGCTCCTGAACCATGCCCTTGACGCCCGAATCGAACACGAGTATCTCGCCGTAGCGCGCGCTTTCCAGCCCGGATACGGTGGCTATGCCGTCGCCCACGCTGACAACGGTGCCCTTTTCCGACGTTTCGCGGCGCAGCGAGAAATCCCCGATGCGTTCTTTCAGAAGGGATATTATGTTATCCCCGCCCGTCGCGCCCGTAAGGCTGTCGCGCAGCTGGGATACGCGTCCTTTTATGCTCCAGTCGTATACGTCCGAACCGGCCTCTATGCGGAAACCGCCGCCGAGGGACGGATCTTCGACGATGTCCATCTCGCACGCGCCGTATTTTCCTTCGAGAAAAGCGAGCAGTCCCGCTTTCTGTTTCTCGTCGGGCGGCGTCACGCAAAGGAGCCGGACGTATTTCTTTTCTCCCGATTTCTTCTTCATTTCACGTTACCTTTTGCCTCGGCGAGGAATCTGTCGTAAAGGTCGCTGTCCGCCTGCGGCGTATGATCGGCCGCGAGAATCCTGCCCGCCGCCTCCGCCACCGCGTCCGCGAATCCGTCCGCCGCGTCGCCGAGCATTCTGCCGCGCCGCTCTTCCGCTTCGCGCTCCGCTTCTGCGATGATCTCGCGCGAAGTTATCTCCGCTTCGCGTCTGCCCAGCTCCGCGCCGCGCGCGGCCGCGTCCACCGCGCCCAGCACTTTGCCGTCCGCGGACGCGCCGCCGATAAAACTGTCGTACAGCAGAGAATCGGTTTCGGCGCTCTGATTGACGGACAGCAGACGTTCCGCCGCCGAGACCACCATATCCGTGATTTCGCCGCCCGCGTCCGCTATTATCCTGCGGCGCTCGGCCTCCGCGCCGTCCTTTGCGCGGGCAAGCACGTCGGCCGCTTCGGCGTCCGCCCGCTTCAGCGTTTCCGCCGCTTCCGCTTCGGTTTCGGCTGCGGCTTTCGCCTTTTTCGCGGCTATGTCTTCGTCGGCGCGCGAAAGCAGTCCGTCGTATTCCGCTTGTCTGGCGTCGGCGGTCTTTTCCCTTTCGGTCGCGCTGCGTTCCCTGTCTTCGAAATACTTACGGCGTTTTTCGAGGAACTTCTTTACCGGACGGTAAAGTATGAAAGTCAGTCCGCCGGCAAGTATGACGAAGTTGAACAGATGCAGCAGTATCTGTTGCCAGTCGATATTGAGCGGCATAGTATCACCCCGCTTACAGTACGAATATTACGAGTATGCCCACGACGAGCGCGTATATGACGACGGTTTCTATGAACACGAGACCCAGCATCATGTTGCTGCTGAGCTTGCCGCTCATCTCGGGCTGGCGCGCAGTGCTTTCGTTGGTCTTGGATATGACCATGCCCATGCCTATCGCCGCGGCCGCGGCTGCGAGACCTATGGCGATTGCGGCGGCGATTGCCTTTGCGGAATCGGAAGAAGCCGCGTCGGCTTCGTCCGTCGTATCGTTCGTCGCGCCGTCCGTCTGCTCGGCGCCGGTCGTTTCGTCGGCGCTTTCGGCGGCAACTACCCCTGGAACCGTTTCGGCATATACGGGCTGCGGCTCCGCAAACGATATGGCGAAAGCCGCCGCTGCGGCAAGCAGCGCCGCTACGGCGAAGCACGCCGCGAGCGCGCCCAGTCTTCCTGCGATGGTGTTCGTACGTTTCATTGTCGTATCTCCTTGCTTTTATGCGTTATTCGGCTGCCGTTTCCGGCTCGCCGTCCGTTCGTCTGATTTCGCGTTCCCTGATCTCCGGCCGTTCGCTGACCTCGCCGAAGAACATCGTCGTCAGCAGCGTGAGCACGTATGCCTGTATGACCGCGTGCAGCAGCGTGAACAGCACGCCTACGAGCACGGGCAGCACGAAGCTGAGCGCCGTATAATAGTATACGAGTTCCGTCACGAGCAGGCCGCTGAGCAGCGCGCCGAACAGACGGAAACTCATTGATATGGGCAGTGAGAAATCTTTGAGCGTGAGCAGAAGGCCGCGCACGCCGTTGAACGCTATGCCGCCGCCGAGTATGACGAGGTAGGACAGACAGCCGAGCGATATGGCGCCGTTGATGTCGGACAGCGGCGCGGGCAGCGTGACGGGATTGCCGGTTACGCCCGTGACCTGCACGCCGAAAAGCTCGAACAGCGTGCCGAAAAAGATGTACACGCCGGCGGCGAACGCGTACGCGCCTATGAATCCGTTGTGGCGGGGACTGCGGGACTTGCCGAGATTATCGAAAAATTCCACCGCCTGCTCTATCACGGACTGGAACTTGCCGGGCACGAGCTTGAATCTCGGCAAAACAAAAATCCGGATAATCGCCGCGCAGATCAGAAGCACTGCCGTCACGATAAATCCGGATATTACCGACGGATTGACGTCGATCAAGCCGAAAAGGCTGATCTTGTCGCTTTCGTGGAGAACGGCGTTGCGCATGGTTTCTTCGACGCTTTCGCTTCTTTCGCCGCCGGTAAGAATAATACCGACGAGAAGAGCCGCGAGTGCGACCGCAAGAACTGTGAAGAAAACGATTTTTTTCCTGCCCTTCATGCTACTGTCTCCTTAAAAGCGTTGTCCCCCTTTATTTCCCTATATGCCCTTTATTCCTCCGATAAAAAATTACGCATCCGCTTTCCGCGGTTCGTTTACGCCCTTAATTATAAAACTTCGTTTGCGAAATGTAAAACGATAAACTTCTCTTTTTCGGACTTTTTGAAAAAATTTTTGTATTTTTCTGTCCTGATTCTTTATTTTACTTTGCCGCAGAGCAGAGCGCCCGTTTCCGGGTCGAAACGCAGAGTGCGGGCAAAACGCAGGCGCAGAGCGCTTCCCTCTTCCGCATTTCCGTCGAACGGCAGCGCGATGACTGGAGAATCCGGTTCCAGCCGCACGTATACGTTTTTTCCGTCCGACGACACGACGGTGCATTCCCTGTCGCCGTCGCGGTCGACCGATATGTCGCTGCGGCGTACGCCCGTAACGCAGTCCCCGTCGCGTACGAACACGCAGGGGTCGGGACCGACGAAGGACGCGACGAACATGTCGGCGGGCGATTCGGTCAGCTCCCGCTCGCCGCCGCGCTGCACTACCCTGCCGCTTTTCAGCACGATCACGTCGCCGCCGGCAAGGAACGCGTCGTCGCCGAAGCTGCTCGCGACTATCACGGTCAGACCCGTTTCGGCATGCACGCGCCTTATGTCTTCCGCCAATGCGAGGCGGTCGCCGCCTTCAAGTTCGAAGTACGGATCGTCGAGCAGGAATATCGCGGGCATACGCGCCGCTCCGCGCGCCAGCGACACCCGCCGCCGCATGAGCGGGGACAGTTTTTTCACTTTCGTACCAAGTACGTCCGTCAGACCGAGCAGTTCGGCGGCGAGGCGCAGGCGCCTTTCCGTTTCGCCCCTCGGCATGCCGCGCAGGCGCAGACCGTATGTGATACTGTCCGCGGCCGTGCCGCCGGGACCTTCGCCCTCGCGCATCAGGCACACGTCGCGGCGCTTAGGCTCCACGTCGTTGAAACGCTCGCCGCCGAAGTACAGATCGCCGGACGTGATATCCACTATGCCGCCGATGAGATTGAGCAGCGTGCTCTTGCCGCTACCCGGCATTCCCACTATCGTGGCGAGCGAGCCGTCGGCAAAAGTCAGGCTCACGTCTTCCAGCCCGTAAGTGTGCAGGTCGTATTCTTTATATATGCCGCTTAATCTTATTTCCGCCATAATGCTCCTCTTTGTTTTCAGTATATAACATCGCGGCGGAAAAATCAAGGGATCGGCCGTATCCGCAGCCCGTTTCGGTTGACGAACGGCGGCGCATGAGTTATAATTATTTCGTAATATTTTCATTTTGTATATTGAATTGCTTGCATATTTATGCGTATAAATGTATAATATACAAAAACCTGTTTATGGGAGTTCATCGAAATGATAAAAGCCGGAATAATAGGAGCAAACGGCTATACGGGCTTTGAGCTCATGCGGCTGCTCGCCGCGCACCCCGAAGCGGAAGTGACGTTCGCCGCGTCGCGTTCGCTTGCCGGACACAAGGTGAGGGAAACGTACCCCACGCTCGCCGGATATTACGGAGACACCGAATACAGCGAGCCGGATATAGCAGAAGCGGCGAAGTGCGACGTCGTGTTCGCCTGCCTGCCGCACGGACAGAGCGCGGAGATATGCGGGCGGCTCGTCGACGCCGGAACGCGCGTAATCGACCTTTCCGCCGATTTCAGATACGACGACACCGATTTATACGAAAAGACTTACGGACTGACCCACCCGCGCAGGGATCTTGCCGCGCAGGCGGTGTACGGTCTGCCCGAATACAACCGCGCGGCGATAGCGAAAGCGCGTCTGGTAGCCAACCCCGGCTGCTTCGTCACCGCCTCGGTGCTGGCGATAAAACCGCTTGCCGACGCCGGCGTCATTAACAAACGCACGGTCATCGTGGACGCGAAGAGCGGCGTCAGCGGCGCGGGGCGCAAAGCCGACGTGGCGTATAACGCCAACGAGGTGGAGGGCAACTTCAAGGCATACGGCGTGACCACGCACCGGCATACCACCGAGATCGAAGAAAAATGCGGCGCGGTCGTGACGTTTACTCCTCACCTGCTGCCGATAAAGCGCGGCATACTCGCGACGATATACTGCGATCTCACCGCCGACCCGAAAAAAGCGGTCGAAGCATACGCGAGGTATAGCGGCGAACCGTTCGTACACTTCACCGGCACCGATCTGCCCGAAATCAAGAGCGCGGCCGGCAGCAACTGCTGCTATATCGGCGCGAAGTACGAAGCCAAAACCGGGCGGCTCATCGTCGTGTCGTGCATAGACAATCTCATAAAGGGCGCCAGCGGCCAGGCGGTGCAGAACATGAACGTAATGTTCTCCCTCCCCGAAACCGCCGGCCTGCCGCTGATAGGCAACCATTTATAAAATTTCGCGCCGGTTGCGACACTGCGCATAAAAATTTTAACAAATTTTTGTGCTCGTGTCGGCGCGAACGCCAACGGAACTCGGCACAGCCTGTGCCTCGTTGTATTTTATT
>CAJFLE010000022.1 GCA_904387375.1 Candidatus Protoclostridium gallicola | reverse complement strand
AGAAATCGTTCAGCGCATCACTTCAGCCCTAAAACTTAAAGCGAAACAAGCGGTTGAAATGCTGATAAAGCGCGTAGATGTATTCAAAGACCTTTTACGGATCTCACTAAAATATATGGACGGCAAACCAACAGATACACCACCCGACAAAACAACAGATAACCCCGACAGGAACGACTCCTGTCGGGGCTTTCTTATTTTAAGCTATAATGAACAATACAAAGTCTATCATGCAAGAACTTACAAGTACAAAGGCTTCCGTGAATATCACTCCGTCAAGGCTGTTCGGATAGAGATTTACATATAATCGCCGTATTTTCTCGCAAAATCCCCTATTTTATGCTCTTTTTGGTGTTCTACTGGCGTTGCCTCCCCCCCATGTCCATTGCAAAATCTATGCAAAACATTGCATTTCTTACACATTTTCCGACTTTTATATGCGGTATAATTCAACTTAACCGCAACTTTGACGATATCCGCCTCCGGCGCGTTTGACTTTTGCCGGAAGATGGATTAAAATATCCGTATGAGATATATCGTACCCGAGTATTACGCGGATTTCAGGTGCAAGTGCGGGAAATGCCGCGCGTCGTGCTGCGAGGGCTGGAGCGTGACCGTGTCGATGAACGAATATTTCAGACTGCTCGGCATGGACTGTCCGCCGGAGATCAGGCGCAGGCTGGACGCGGCGCTGCACATCTCGCCCTCCCCGTCGCCCGAACACTATGCGGAAATAGGCAAGGACTGGACGGGGCGGTGCTACATGCACCGCGGCGACGGGCTGTGCGCTCTGCAGGCGGAGTGCGGCGAGGACGCGCTGCCCGAGATATGCCGCATGTACCCGCGCAGCGTGCGCGGAGGAAACGCGTCGAAAATGTCCTGCGCCAACAGCTGCGAAGCGGTAGTGAAAACGCTGGCGCGCACGACCGGACCGCTCGCCTTTTCCGTCGCGGATTCGGACGCCGCGCCGGAGACCGAAGAGGACGCGCGGATCAAAGCGGACGTGCAGAAAGAGTGCATACTGCTCATGCAGGACAGGCGCCTGCCGATATACGCGAGGCTGGAAAACATCGCGCGGAGGCTGGGCGCGGAAGTGTCGGGAAGGGACAACGTCGGATTGGCCCTCGATGCGCTGCGCACGGTGGCGGGCTGCTTTACGGACAGCGCGTCCGCCGGAGAGCTGTGCGAGTGCGCGCTACGGCGCTATGCCGGCGCAGACGCGGCGGAAGTATTCGCACGCGACGACGAAGCGCTGACGCGCAGATATCCCGCGAACTCCGCAGCCGCCGAAAACCTCATAGTCAACCACATGTTTTATACCGACTTCCCCTATTCGGACATACGGGAAAGCGAGCAGGAGGACGTCGTGTCCCTCGCCGCGGTATGCGCTTTCCTGCGCTGGGCTCTGGCGGCGCGGCTGGCCTCGGAGGACTGCGACGCGATCGGTGCGACCGCTTCCCTGTTCCGACTCATAGAGCATTCGGATTTCGACCGTAACGCGCTCGTACTGCTCGGGCGCGGAGGATATATCACGCCGGACGGCATAAGCGCGCTTATGCGCCTGTGCCGCTGAAATAAGGAGAAAAAATATGGAATATTTCACGCCGGAAGGCACGGAAGTGAAAGCCTCGCGCATAGCGCAGGGGTGCATGAGAATAGCGGGACTGTCGGACGGAGAACTCGACGCCATGATAGGCGCGGATCTCGACGCGGGCATAAACTTCTTCGACCACGCGGACATTTACGGCAGGGGCAGGTGCGAAGAGAAGTTCGGCGAATATCTGCGGCGCAATCCGTCGGCGCGCGGCCGAATGTATATTCAGACCAAGTGCGGAATAATCAACGGAAAGCGTTACGACTTCACCGAAAAGCACCTGACCGAGAGCGTGGAAGGCAGCCTGCGCAGGCTGGGCGTCGAACGCATAGACGTGCTGCTGCTCCACCGGCCCGATACGCTGTGCGAGCCGGAAACGGTCGCGGAAGTATTCGACAGGCTGCACCGCGACGGCAAGGTGAGATATTTCGGAGTATCCAACCACAATCCGTTTCAGATCGAGCTGCTGCAAAAATACGTCGGGCACAAGCTCGTTTTCGATCAGATGCAGTTCGGGCCCGCGCATACGGGCATGATAGACGCGGGGCTGCACGTCAACATGACGGACAGGGCGTCGGTCATGCGCGACGGCATGACGCTGGATTACTGCCGCCTGCACGGCATTACGATACAGCCGTGGTCGCCATTCCGGGCAAAAGCCGGCTCGTATCTCGGCAGTCCGCTGCACGGCAGGCTTAACCGCGCACTGCGCACGCTCGCCGCGAAATACGGTATCACCGATTCCGCAGCCGTGATCGCGTGGATACTGCGCCACCCCGCCGTAATGCAGCCGATTATAGGGTCGACGAATCCGGGGCGCATAGCCGCGGCGGCGAAGGCTTCCGGCGTCGTCATCACACACGAGGAATGGTACGACGTGTACCGCGCCGCGGGCAATTCCATACCGTGACAAAAATCGTTTATTCCCCCTCAAACAATTGACAAACGCGCCCAAATAAAGTAGAATATATCGGTCAGCGTAAATCGCCGAGGCGTAGCGCAGTCTGGTAGCGCGCATGGTTCGGGACCATGAGGTCGCGTGTTCGAGTCACGTCGCCTCGACCAAAAAGCCGCAGTATATTGTGTAATGCGATATGCTGCGGCTTTAATTTTTCGATGATATTTTATATAAATGTCTTGACATTATGCGCATTTATGCGTATAATATAATTATAGAGGTAATATACATGAAGCGACGTGATCTGATAAGAATGTTGGAGCGCAACGGCTGGAAAGTCATAAGAGAGGGCGCGAATCATACCGTATATACAAACGGGCAGAAATGCGAACCAATACCTCGGCACGCAGAAATAAACGAAATGCTGGCAAAGGCGATTATCAGAAGAAACAATCTCAAATAAGGAGGACGACATGAAACAGGTATATCCGGTTATTATTACTGAAAACGCAAACGATTATGTGGTTTATATCCCCGATTTCGATATCAATACGGAAGCAAAGACAATTCCCGACGCCATAGATATGGCGAGAGAAGCGATAGGATTATGCGGCATCAGCAACCAGGACATCGGGATTCCCGTTCCTGAGCCTAAAACGCTCAAACCGAAATGCGGCGCAAACGATATTGTTGCGCTTGTGGATATAGACTTTGCACAGTTCCGCGAACGCGAAGATAATCGTTCGGTACGAAAAAATTGCACAATACCTCAGTGGCTGAACCGGGAAGCGGAAGCGCACAATGTCAACTTCTCCGCGGTTCTGCAGGACGCACTGAAACAGCAATTGGGACTTTAAAAAACGGAGCCTTTCAAAGGCTCCGTTTTTGTTTTTATGCCGCAATTTACGCTCTATATTGTTTCGGGATAATCCGTGTTCGCTTACAGCTCCCCGGCGGCGAGCGCGAGGGCGGCGGCGATCGTGTCGTCCATGTCGAAGTATTTATACATGCCGAGGCGGCCGCCGAAGATCACTTTACCTTCCGCGTCAGCGAGCGCCTTGTATTTTGCGTAAAGCGCGTCGTTGCGCTCGTTGTTGACGGGATAGTACGGTTCGTCGCCCTTCTTCCACGCCGCGGGATATTCGCGCGTCACGACCGTCTTGTCGCCGCCGCCGAATTCGAAATGCTTGTGCTCGATGATGCGGGTGTACGGCACTTCGTATTCGGTGTAATTGACGACGGCGTTGCCCTGCCAGTTGTCGCAGTCCAGCGTTTCGGTCTCGAAGCGCAGGCTGCGGTATTCCAGCTCGCCGAAGCGGTAGCCGAAGTATTCGTCTATCATGCCGGTGAACAGCACTCTGTCGGCGAGCGCGTCCAGCGCCTTTTTGTCGGAGAAGTAGTCCGTGCCGAGGCGCACTTCGGCGTCCGCGAGCATCTTTTCGCATATCGCGGTATAGCCGCCGATGGGAATGCCCTGATAGCGGTCGTTGAAATAGTTGTTGTCGTAGACGAAGCGGACGGGCAGGCGTTTGATTATGAACGCAGGCAGCTCGGTCGCGCGGCGTCCCCACTGCTTTTCGGTATAGCCCTTGACCAGCTTTTCGTATATGTCGCGGCCGACGAGGGACAGCGCCTGCTCTTCGAGGTTCTTCGGCTCGCCCACCGCGGCTTCGGCGCGCTGGCGTTCGATCTCCGCCTTTGCCTCCGCGGGCGTGACCACGCCCCACATCTTCGAGAACGTATTCATGTTGAAGGGCATGTTGTACAGCTCGTTTTTATACCGCGCGACGGGGCAGTTCACGTAATTGTTGAACTCGGCGAAGCGATTGACGTATTCCCACACCGCCTTGTCCGACGTGTGGAAAATGTGTGCGCCGTAGCGGTGGACGTTTATGCCCTCGACGTTTTCGGTATATATGTTGCCCGCGATGTGAGCGCGCTTGTCCACGACGAGGCACTTTTTGCCGCGCGCCGCCGCTTCCCGGGCAAACACCGAGCCGAACAGACCCGCGCCCACGATGAGATAATCGTATTTTGCCATAATTTCCTCCCGGATATTTTCTTATGTTTTCAGTATAGACGAATTTCTTTACAAAATCAAGCAAAAGTTATATAATGACGACTGAATGAACCTTACTCTCGATAAAAAACGAAAGGCCGCCATGCTGAAAAATCAGCTTACGCTCATACTCCTCGCCGCGATAACCGGCGTGTTTTCGGGCGCGGTCGTGACGATATACAACGTGCTGACGGCGTACGGCGAAGAATATTCGGCGGAGTGGTATAAAGGCGTGCTCGCGAACCCGGGATTCATTCCCCTGCTCTTTCTCGCGCTCGCCGCCGGGGCGATCGTCGTCGGCACCGCGGTGAAGTTCGTTCCGCTCGCGCGCGGCAGCGGCATTCCGCAGATCGAGGGCGCGATACGCGGAGGCATTGTGCTCAGATGGTTCCGCACGCTCGTGACCGGATTCGCCGCGTCGCTCGCCGCCGTATTCCTCGGCCTGAGCGCTGGCAGCGAGGGGCCGAGCATGCTCGTCGGAGGATGCGCGGGCTGCGGCGTTGGCAAGGCCGGCAGACAGGGCGCGCGCAGAACGCGGTACCTCATCACGGGCGGCGCCTCCGCGGGGCTGGCGGTCGCCTTCAACGCTCCGCTCACCGGCTTTCTGTTCGCCTTCGAGGAAGCGCACAAGAAATTCACTCCCGAAATATTCATTTCGGCGTTCTTCTCCGTCGTCAGCGGCGTGCTGACGCGCAACGGTCTGCGGCTGCTGCTCGGACTTGCCGACCCGTCGATTACGGTATCGCCCGCTTTTCAGGCATTCGACCTCGGCGTTATCGGGTCGTTCGGCGAAACGTGGAGCGCGATGGGCGCTGTTGCGATAGGCGCGCTCGTCGCCGGGCTGCTCGGCGTGGGATTTTATTACGCGGTGCTGGCGGCGCGCAGGCTGTTCGGCAGAATGACGTTTCTGCGCTCGACCGGGAAGTTCCTTATTCCCTTCCTGCTCGCGGGCGCGTTCGGCCTCGTCAGCATATACGAGATGGGCGGAGGACACAGGCTCATCGAGGCGGTCGGAACGAACGGCGGCACGGCGGATTTCTCCGTCACGCTCAATTTCGCCGCTCCGGTCGCGGTGGCGCTCGCCGTCGTGCTGGTTATGAAATTCATAGCGTCAGTGTGCAACATGGGCTGCGGGGTGCCCTGCGGCGTGTTCGTGCCCATGCTCGCGATGGGAGCGTGCGCGGGCGCGCTGGTGTCGCTGGCGGCGCAGGGCTGCGGCATGAGCGCGGAGTATTCGGACATCGTGGTCATGGTGTGCATGGCGGCGTTCTTCGCTTCGGTGGTCAAAGCGCCGCTGACGGGTATCGTCATGGTGTTCGAGCTTACGGGCAGTTATAACTTCAATCTGCTGCTCCCCGTCATGCTCGGCGTGGCGATAGGCTACGTCACGGGCAGGCTGCTGCGCACCGAAGCCATATACGACGTGCTGCTCGAAAGTTTTCTCGAAACGGACGGCGTGGCGAGGAAAGGCATTGTCGAGCGGTATACGCTGCGCATTGCCGAGGGCAGTCCGGCGGACGGGCGCGAGATACACGACCTGCTGCTGCCGTGGAGCACGGTCATTACCGACATAGCGCGGGAGGGCTCGGACGGGATAGTGCCGAGCGGCGTCACCGTGCTGCATGCCGGCGACGTGCTGTCGGTGCGCACGGAAACGGACGACCGGGGCGAAACGTTCGGCGAGCTGACGTCGGTATTCGGCAAACAGGATACAGACGGATCGTAAAACATTATATAACGTAAAATACTCCGGAAGCGCAATGCTTCCGGAGGATTGTTTTTAAGGCTGTCAGTTCTCGCGGCCGAATAGCGCGTCGAGAGAACAATCGAAATATGCGGCTATGTCTGCAAGGTTGCGCACGGACGGGACGTACCGTCCTTTGTACCAGTCTTCAACGCTCTGTTTTGCGAAACGGTTGTCTTTGATAAAGCGATAGCGTGTGATACCGCGCTCGGACAGCAGTTTGCGGAAGCATTCGCCGAACGGCCTGCACTTACCGAGCGAAGAACCATAGTCGTCAGACAGTCCGAACAAATAGTCGAGCGAACATGCGAACGCGTCGGCAAGTACGGCGGCCGCCTCACCCGACGGCAGCGCTTCCCCGCGAAGATAACGGTACACGTGCGAAAGGTCAACGTCTGCAATTTTCGCAATGTCTTCCGCCGTAAAATTTTTCTCATTCATTATTTCGCCGAATCTTTCGGCAAACTCAGTATTCACGGCTGTCAGTTCTCGCGGCCGAGAAGATAATCGGGCGTTACGCCGATGGCCGCGGCGGTTTTAAGCAGACTGTCTATGCGAGGCGACTTTTTGCCGTTCAGCCAATCGTAATACACGCTCGTGTTGCTCACTCCCGCTTTGGCAGCAAGCGCGTATACGCTCATGCCCTTTTCTTTCAGTACGGCGGCAAACCGCTCCGAAAACGGCGGAATATCCCGGCGCGGCGACGGCAGTGTATTGACGTCGTCGATACCGAGCAGAAACGTAAGAGAACACCCGAAGTAATCGGCGAGCATTACGAAATTTTTGACGGACAGCAAATATCTGCTCTTCCCCGACTGCCAGTGGTAGAGATCGTAAACGTTATGATTCATTTCGGCGGCAATTACGTCTATGCTCTTTCCGCTCTCTTCTATAAGCTCTTTGAGCCTTTCGGCAAATATCGACATAATAACCATAAATCAGTCAAACTCCATACCGAAATATTACACGCAAACTCGCAAAATTTGTTGATATTGGGGAATTGCGTGTGTTATAATTTCAGTAACGAAAAAAACAAAAGGAGTTCTTAATTTATGGACAAAATCGATGAAAAAAAGTACGAAAAAACGGCGCCGACCGGCGGCGCCTCGAACGAAGTCGCAAGCGAAGACAAACATGCCTCCGCGTGGAAAATCAAAGAGCATGACGTCATCGACGATTTGCGAATGATTATGTCAGACTATTACATAGCGTCATTCAAAACGATGCATGACGGCATTATGGTGTCGTTTATAAACGGACAGGAATTTCTTGTTTCCGTCAGGGAAACGGCGTAACCGATACGGAAAAACTCCCGGAAGCATTGATTGCTCCCGGGAGTTGTATTATATCAGTATATTTCAGCATTTTTGTCACCTCGCAATCAATACGTTCAGGCTCCGTGTTCGATATAACTCAAGCTGACTTCCGCGACAAAATATAAGTCATAAAGGGCAACGACGGCTTCCATGAGCGCGTTTATTCCCGAAGATTCGAGCGTGATTATATACATGTCATCGAACAAGTGCGTCACTTCGCTTATTTTCATGTCGCCGAAATCGTTTTTCGTATACGTAAGGTATGTATATTCGGGTTTGACGTAAACGGTCAATTCGTTCTCGCTGTATTCCGCGTCCCAGTGCATGCGCAGCAGGCCGTCCAGCGTTTCCTGCAGCTTAGCAACGCGTTCGTCCGCCACGGTTTCGGGATCCTCCGCGCAGGCGGAAAGCCCGGCGGCCGCAAAGATTATCGCGCACGACAGCGCGGCGGCGAAAAAGATTTTTATGCACTTCCGGTCACGCGGTTTCATACGCACTCTGCCTCCTCACTTATACAACGTTTCGGCGCGCATTTTGTACCGCTTTTTTCAAAATTTTTCAAAAAATTTTTATAAATGTTATGTATTTCAATAACAGCAATTTTTGTTTTTACGACTTATGCCAACCGGCGTAAAGTCTGAATTCTTCGCCCTCTTCTATCACGGGCGTTTCGTTAAAACTCCATAAATTTTCGCATTCAGGCTCCGTATACCAGCCCGTAAATTCATACCCTTCCCGTTCGGGATCGGGTGGCTCCGGGATCTTTTCGTCTTCTTCGACGTTATCCAGGCGATAATATCCCCCGTTTACCTCATCGGAATAGTTGTTCATGAATACAATGTTTGCAACGGAAAATCTGTTTGGTTCTTTCAATCCTAAACTCTCATATACCGGTTCGTATACAAAGATTCTCGTAATGTCGTCTACACCGCTGGGATTAGACAACTCAAAGGTGTCGGCACACCACATTACACTCACTTCCGGCAGATCTGCAAAAGCGTCAAGATGAATATTTCTTATATTATCATAAACATACAGCTTTTTGAGATTCTCGCTTTCAAGTCTATGATAATGAACAACCATTACTGTAGTCTCTTCAAAATCGCGGTAACCGATATGCTTTACCGGTTTGCCGTCTATTTCCCGCGGGATCTCCAACGTTTCCTGTTGCTGCCCGGACGAGGTAAAGCCTATTATCGCGACTTCATCGTTATCTACAATATACTCAAAAAATCCGCTTTCTTTTATCCTGTTTGCTCTCGCTGCTTGGCACGTATTTATAACCAGAAAAAATACTCCTACTCCGAGTGCAAGCGCCAGGACAAATACGATTACTTTGAAAATCTTTTCTTTCACTATTCTTTACTCCTTTTCAATAATTTCGGCAGATATTACAGGATATATTTTATTCGCGTTTTCTCATAAATCACCTCCTTAATCGTGACTGAATTTTCCGAAGACAATGCCGATTTTGTCCTCTCTATATATAAGACGTTTTCACTCACGCTTTTTCATGCATTTTTTTCAAAATTTTTCAAAAAATTTTTCGGGGCAAAAAATCGCGGCGAAACGTTGTTCACACCCATTTCGCGTATAAGATCGTTTCCTGATATGCCGTGACTTCGCGGAAGCCGTCGCCGTATGCTTCAAGCTCCTTTTTCTCTTCAGGCAGCGTATCCGTATCGAAATTCCATGCGTTTATGCATTCCGCTTCTTTATACCACCCGCCGAACTCATACCCTTCCCGCTTCGGTTCGGGCGGGATATACTCGATTATGCCGCCGTATTCGCAGTCGTCTATCCAATAATACCCGTCGTTCGCGCTATCCTCATAATTATAATAATACGACACATTGGCAGGAAAACGACGATAGCCCTGCGTATAATTTGTCCCGTAAACGCTTTCAAACGATTTGCGCGGATAATATACGTCCGTGCCTCTCCCGCTCCCGCTCAATCGGTCCGAATCACTATTAACTGTAGGGTACATTACTTTCTGACATTTTGTACAATTTATAAAAGAATTACCGCTGACCGGGATATCGATCACAAAATATGCTTTTTCGATCACGTCGCTTGCTATGTCAGGTGCAGTCAGATTGGACGGATTGAATCCGCTTAAAAGCGATTTGCAACCGAGCGCCCGTACTTTCACGCCTTCTATATATTCGGGTATTATAAGGAATCTCTGATTGTTTCCCTGTTCGGTCGTACCTATTATTTCGCAATAATCTTTATCCTTATAAAACCGCACTACGAAATCGCCCGATTCCCTGTCTTCGTAACCGAAACGCAATTCTTCCGTACAGGCAAGAACGCCGAGCACGACAAAATTCAGTACGACCAGCAGCGGTATTACTATCGCAATTACTTTGGACGCTACGTGTTTCATAAATGTAACTCCTTATTCATATATCTTTCATATTCCATCTTAATATAATTTATCTCTACATTTTCCCTCCCCATGTATTAAGCTGTCAGGTTATGTCCGCTTCACGTAACATTTTGTTCTTATTCGGTCACCTCCTCTATGTTTTTTAATTATTAAATTTTGTAAAACATTACTCTCCATATATACAACGTTTTAACTCGTCAATTTTCCCGCATTTTGCAAAATTTTTTATACGTAAAGACCGCACTACTGCTTATCGCAATAGGCGGCCTGTTTTTTTATCGCTCGGTTAAACGGCTGTCGGTTCCGGCAGCATACGGCATAACAGACAATACCGAACGAATCTCCTTCCATTTTCGGCTCCTCACTCCGAGTTTTCCGTTTCGATTATATCTTTATGTACCGTCGTTTCCGATTTATCAATCTTTAACGATTTATTATATTTGCATTATATCACCGTTTACTTTTTCTATCAATACCATTTCGGAAAATAATTGTGCTATTTTATATAATTTATCTGCCGCGGTCGGACAGGGTTTTGCGGCGGAGGGAGAAGGGCGCGAAGGTCGCGAGGAGCAGCGCGGGGAAAATCACGGCGGCGAGTATGCCCCATTTCAGCGCGCCGGCGGCTTCGGTCACACCGCCTGCGACGGCGGGTCCGGCGGAGCAGCCCACGTCGCCCGCGAGCGCGAGGAGCGCGAAAAGCGCGGTTCCGCCGTTGCGGCAGGTGCGCGCGGCTATGCTGAACACGCCCGGCCACAGCACGCCGACGGACAGGCCGCACAGGCAGCAGCACGCGAGGTTGACAGCGGGGACGGGCACGAGCGTGATGCCGAGATAGCTTATGACGCAGAGGGCGGCGCTGACGTTGATCGCGGCGCCGACGTCCGATTTCCGGCTGACGAGAGAATACAGCATGCGGCTTATGCCCATCATGAGCGCGAAGCCGCAGACGCCTATGAGGTCGCCGAGGGTTTTATCCACGCCCAGCCCCTGCTCGGCGAAGGTAGACGACCACTGCGACACGGCCTGCTCGGACGCGCCGGCGCAGAGCATGAACAGCATGAGCAGCCACACCGTTTTGTTTTTCAGCAGCCCGCCCAGGCCGACGGAAGCCGCGGGCGCGCTTTCCTCTTCCCTCGGCGAGCCGAAGGGCGCGAACAGAAAGAGCACTCCGTTCACGGCGGGCAGAATCGCCCACAGCAGGGCGAGAACGCGCCAGTTCGCGGTGCCGAACGCCGCGAAATATGCGGTGGAAAGGAGCACGACGAGCATTACGCCCCAGCAGTAGAAGGAGTGCAGAAAGCTCATCGAGCCTTCCTTGTTCTCGGTGGGCAGGTTCTCCACCACCGGGCTGACGAGCACTTCGAGCAGGCCTCCGCCCACGGCGTATACGCATACGGCGACGGTCAGTCCGGCGAACGCGGGCATGGCGTACGGCAGGACGGCGAGCAGAACCAGCCCGGCGACTATGAAAAAGTGCGCGGCGATCATGCACGGCTTCTGCCCCACTTTGTCCACGAAACCTGCCGACAGCAGGTCGACGGCGAGCTGCACGCCGAAGTTGATGACGACGAGCGTGGAAATAAGGCCCGCGGACAGATCGAACTCGGTCATGAAGGTGACGAAGAGCAGCGGGGCGAACATATTGACGACTGCCTGGCAGACGTAGCCGACCAGGGACACTGCGAAAGTATAACGATATTTTGCGGTCATGCCGACATTGTATCACAGCGGCGGGAGCAAAAGCAACCGCGGCGTGCGAAATATTGCCGCAAGCGCGATTTTTTTGCGAAAAACTTTACACAAAGTTAAAAATATGTGATATAATTATCTTATGTTCAGGATACTTATCGTCGAAGACAATACCAATCTGCAGAAGCTGTACGCCGCCATACTCAAAGCGAACGGCTATACGACGCTGTCCGCGTACAACGGCGCGGAGGCTCTGGAAGTGCTGCAGAAGGAACACGTCGATCTGATGATCCTCGACGTGATGATGCCGGTCATGGACGGGTACGAGCTGACCGAGGTGCTGCGGCAGGGCGGCAGCGAGCTGCCCATTCTCATGATCACCGCCAAGAGCGAGCAGGCGGACAAGCGCAAAGGCTTCCTCGTCGGCATCGACGACTATATGACCAAGCCGGTGGACGAGGAGGAAATGCTGCTGCGCATAAAGGCTCTGCTGCGCCGCTCGCGCATAGTCGCCGAGCGCAAGCTGACCGTCGGCGGCACGACGCTGCACTACGACAGTCTGACCGTGGACACGGGAGACGGCAGTTTCACGCTGCCGAAAAAGGAGTTCTATCTGCTGTATAAGCTGCTCTCCTACCCCGGACAGATATTCACGAAGTATCAGCTGCTCGACGAGATATGGGGGCTGGAAAACGAGTCGGACAACACGCTCAACGTGCACATAAACCGCCTGCGCAACCGCTTCGAGGGCAATCCGGATTTCGAGATCGTGACCGTGCGCGGCATAGGCTTCAAGGCGGTAAGGAAAACGGAAGATGAAAGATAAGGCGAAGAAAAAAACGGAGCGGAAACAGCGCGTGAAGTTACGCCTGCCCGGGCAGTTCTATACCGTCACGTTCAAAATCGTGTCGTACGTCGCGGTGCTGATGATCATAACGCTGACCATCGCGCTCAGTCTGATGGCGATGCTGTATTACGGCGGAGTGTTCGGCGACGGTCAGCAGCAGCCGCCCGTCAGCCCCGTGCTGCTCGTCATACTGCTCGTGCTCGTCAGCGCGATCATAGGCTGCGTGCTCGCCGTCGCGCTGTACAGCCTCACGTTCAGGGAGTTCACGCAGTTCGAGCAGGCCATGAACCGCGTCGCAAAGGGCGATTTCAGCGTTACCCTTCCCGTCAGCGACGAGAGCTATATGCACGACTTGAACAACGCGTTCAACGCCATGGTGCGGTCGCTGCAATCGATAGAAACGCTTAAAACCGATTTCATTTCCGACTTCTCGCACGAGTTCAAGACGCCCATAACGTCAATATGCGGGTTCGCGAAACTGCTCAAAAACCCCAACGTCGCCGAAGAGGACAAGCAGGAATATATAAACATTATCATATCCGAGTCCACGCGTCTGTCGCAGCTCGCGCAGAACACGCTGTCCATGTCCAAGCTGGACAATTCGGACGGCGCGATAGAGCGGCGGGTTTACAGTCTCGACGAGCAGCTGCGCCACTGCGCCATTATCTTTCAGGCGGAAACGGAGAGAAGGCACATAGAGATTTCGGTCATCGGCGACGACGCGGAGTATTACGGAAACGAAGAGCTTATGCAGCAGATGTGGATCAACCTCATCGGCAACGCGGTCAAGTTTACGCCCGAGGGCGGCAGCATCGACATCGCCGTAAAAGGCGGCGACCCCGTCACCGTCAGCGTGAGAGACACGGGCTGCGGCATGGACGAGGAAACGAAGGCGCACATTTTCGACAAGTTCTATCAGGGCGACAAATCGCGCTCGTCCGCGGGCAACGGGCTGGGGCTGGCAATAGTGCGGAAGATAGTGCAGCTGTCGGGCGGAGGCATAGACGTCGTCAGCGCGCCCGGGCAGGGCTCGACGTTCACGGTCACACTCCCCGACCTCCGCGCGGACGGCAGGGACAAACCGAGAAAAAAGGACAGAGAAAGAGCGGGTTCCGCATGACGGAGCCCGCTCCTTTTTTTATTTCTTCATCTTTTCCAGCGCGGCGCGCACGGCGGACAGCGCTTCCGACGGGTCGTCGGTGCCGGACACCGCGATCTCCATGGGGCACATGCCGTCGCCGCGGCGGTTGATTATGTACGGCGTGCGCTCGCCCCACGACGCGGGTATGACCAGCTTCGCCAGCACTTCCGCCGCCGGATCGGACATCACTTTGCCGTAGACCTCTTTCACGCCCGCGTACGCGAGCAGCAGCGCGGCGGCCTTACCGACCACGACGTCCGCAGCGGACATGCCGGAAAGGTCGGCGCCCGAGTCTATGAGCGCGATAAGGGGCGCGACTCCCCTGCCGTCTCCGGTCAGCGTCCGGCCGCCGCCGCACAGGCACACGGAGTGCCCGGCGAGGGCGGATACGGCGCGCTCAAGCTCTGCCGTCATTCTTTACGAGCAGGGCGCGCAGACCGATGACGATAAACGGCACGACGATGGCCTGAGCGATCAGACCGATGAAGCCGGACTGAACCTGCGCCCATGCGGTCGCGGCGTCGAGCGGCGAAACGGCGGAGAATATCGCGGCGAGAGCCACGAACACCGCGCGGCCGCTCACTGCGGCGATCAGCACCGCAGGGAACGCGACCCATGCGTTTTCCGTTATCTTTTTGGAGAACAGACCGCTCACCGCCGCCCATACGGCGAGTTCGGCGATCATGTACGGCAGTCTTGCCGCAGCGGGCATGGCGCTGCCCATAGCCGAGGTTATCGCGAAGCTGACGAGCGGCGAAGCTATGCCCACGCCCAGTCCCCAGCGGAAGCCGAGCAGGCAGCCGCCGAGCAGCACGGGCAGATACATGGGCAGGTACGTCATGCCGCCCGACGCGCCCGCAGCTATATGTACGAGCTGCGGCAGCACTACCGCGAGGGCGACGGTAAGCGCCGCGATGACGCCCTTTACGGTTATTCTCGCTTTAAGCGAGAGATTTTTATTTACGAGTACGTTTTCTATCATAATGCCTCCTGTTTCAGTAGAGCGCCTTCGACGCCCTGACGAGTTCGTCCCTTATGCGTATATGCTGCGGGCACGCCTGTTCGCACCTGCCGCACTTTATGCACTCCGACGCGCGCAGCAGTCCGTGGCTGTCCACCAGCCAGTCGGCCTGACCGCGGGCGCGCTCCTTGTCGCCGTACAGTATCAGGCAGTTCATGGCCGCGAAGGTGCCGGAAATGCCTATGTTTTTGGGGCAGACCTTTGCGCAGTAGTTGCACGTCGTGCACGGCACGAGCGGGATCTTTTTCAGCTCCGCCTGCGCCTCGGCTATCGTCGCCTTTTCGGCGTCGGACAGACCGGTGAAATCTTTCAGGCAGGAGAGATTGTCCTGCATCTGTTCCACATTGCTCATACCCGACAGCACGGTCAGCACGCCGTCCAGCCCCGCCGCGAAACGTATCGCCCACGACGCCGCCGACGAATCCGGCTCCGCCTTTTTCAGCACGCTTTCCACCTGCGCGGGCGGGGTCGCGAGCATTCCGCCCTTAACCGGCTCCATGATGATGACGGGCTTGCCGTGGCGGCGCGCAACCTCGTAGCACTCGCGCGAGCGGATCGCGGGATTGTCCCAGTCCGCGTAATTGATCTGCAGCTGCACGAACTCCGCTTCGGGGTGCGCTGTGAGTATCGCTTCCAGCTCCTCGGGCGTGGAGTGGAAGGAAAAGCCCACGTGCTTTATAAGGCCTTCCCTCTTCTTTTCGAACGCCCAGTTCCAGAGATCGAAATCTTCGAAAAAGTGCGTGCGGCTCTCGCCCAGATTATGCAGCAGATAAAAATCGAAATAGCCCGCGCCCGTTCTGCGCAGAGAGGTTTCGAACTGATCGAGCGCCTCTTCGCGCGTTTTGCAGTTTATCCACGCGGCGTTCTTGGTCGCAAGGAAATAGCTGTCCCGCGGATAGCGCTCCACGAGCGCCTGACGTATGGCGTCCTCGCTGCCCTGATACGCCCACGCGGTGTCGAAATAGTTGAAACCGGCGTTTAAGAACATGTCGACCATGGTTTTGGTCTGTCCGATGTCTATTGCGCCGTCCTTCTGCGGCAGGCGCATAAGACCGAAGCCGAGTTTCTTTACTCCTTCTTCCGTAACCGTCATTTGCCTGACCTCCTTATAATCCGTAAATGCGGAAAGCCCTGTCCGGCTTTCCGCATTTATTATATCATATATATAGTCTTTATGTAAAATACCT
Organism: Candidatus Protoclostridium gallicola; assembly: GCA_904387375.1. GTDB lineage: Bacteria > Bacillota > Clostridia > Christensenellales > Pumilibacteraceae > Protoclostridium > Protoclostridium gallicola. The sequence goes on along the minus strand of CAJFLE010000022.1, from coordinate 2,583 downwards.
GTTAATTATCGAAGGTATGCGCCGCAGGCATAGGTCAGCCTCTTTCGTCGAGAGGTATGTATTCCTTATGCTTGCCGACGTAGCGGTATGCGGGACGCATGATCTTGCCGCCCGACGACAGCAGCTCTTCCAGACGGTGAGCGCTCCACCCCACTATGCGCGCGACGGCGAACATGGGAGTGAACAGCTCGCTGGGCAGGCCGAGCATCTGGTAGCAGAAGCCGCTGTAAAAGTCGACGTTGGCGCACACGCCCTTGTCCGTCTTGCGGCGTTCGGTAAGCAGTTCCGCGCCCACCTCCTCCACGTTGTTGTAGAGGTTGAATTCCGCTTCCATGCCCTTCTCGCGCGACAGTTTCGCGACCGAGGCTTTGAACACTTCCGCCCTCGGGTCGGATATCTGATACACCGCATGGCCGAGGCCGTATATGAGTCCGGAACCGTCGAACGCTTCCTTGTCGAGTATTTTTGTCAGGTAATCGCGGATTTCCTTTTTGTCCGACCAGTTGATGACGTGCGATTTGATGTCGTCGAACATGCGGCAGACCTTGATGTTCGCGCCGCCGTGCTTGGGGCCTTTGAGAGAACCGAGCGCAGCCGCCATGCACGAATACGTGTCGGTGCCCGTCGAGGACACGAGGCGGGTCGTGAACGTGGAGTTATTGCCGCCGCCGTGCTCGGCGTGAAGCACGAGCGCGAGGTCGAGCACGCGCGCCTCGAGATCGGTATAACGGCTGTCGATACGGAGCATGTGCAGTATGTTCTCCGCTATCGAGAGCTGCGGAATCGGGTCGTGAATAAAGAAGCTGTTGCTGTCCGAACGGTAGTAAGCGTACGCCTGATAGCTGTAAACGGCGAGCAGCGGGAACGTGGCGATGAGCCACAGGCACTGATTGAGCACGTTGGTGAACGACAGGTCGTCGGCCGCAGCGTCGTATGAGTACAGCGTGAGTACGGAGCGCGCCATCGAGTTCATGATGTCGATACTCGGCGATTTCATTATCACGTCGCGGAAAAAAGACGTAGGCAGTTTGAGATAAGTTCCGAGCAGATCCTTGAAACTCGCGGACTCGACTTTGTCCGGAAGTTTACCGAACAGCAGCAGATAAATGGTGTCTTCGAAGCCGAAACGCTTGTGGGATATCATATCCGCAACTATGTCTTTGACGTTGTAACCGCGGTAGTAAAGTTCGCCGCGGCACGGCATGAATTTGCCGTTCTCGATCTTGTTCGCCATAACGTCGGACACCTCGGTCAGACCGGTCAGGACGCCGCTTCCGTCGGGAGCGCGCAGACCGCGGTAAACGTGGTAGTCCGTATACAGCTGAGGGTCGATGGTTGAACCGCTTATACAGATCGCCGCGAGCCTTTTGAGCTCCTGCGACTCGGCAGCTTTATTGATGTTTTCAGCCATTGTATACCTCCTTATACGATTGGATTTTCTATAACAAACGTCGGCGTAGGAACGATCCCGCGCCGCATCATGCCGATATGATTTTCCCTGATATCACGAAGCCGAATTTTATTTTCCGCGTTTATTTTATCACAAACGAAGAGAAAATGCAAATGATTTTATATTGTCGTGTATAATTTACGATTCCCCGTCAATAATCCGTCTTGCAAATAACGGAGGATTCCAGAACCATGAACAAAGAAAACAACAAAAAGACGAACAAAAAACTGTATATCGCTCTGCTGATATGCACCGTCGTCGCAATCATAGCGATTGTGGCTACGTCCGTGGCCATAGGCCTTACGTCGGGCGGCGGCGATCCCGTGGAAGATCCGGGCACGATAACCACCCCCGACGATCCGCAGACGCCGGACGACCCGTCCACGCCGCAGACGCCGGACGACCCGTCGGATACAAACGAGCCGGATGAGCCGGACGAGCCTACCGTTACCACTCCAGAATACGGTATGCCGCTCGCTTCATACACCCTCGGACAGGAGTGCAAGCTGACCGAACTCGTGTGGTCGAACACGCTGCACTGGTATTCCACGCATAACGGCACCGACTTTATGGCGGACGCGGGTACGCAGGTGAACGCTGTATACGACGGCACCGTCACCTCGGTGAAATATACCACGCAGGAAGGTTATGTCGTCACGATCGAGCAGTCCGACGGACTGACGGCGATATATAAATCGCTGTCCGCCGACACCCTCGTCGAAGAGGGCGACGCGGTCACGACGGGCACGCCCATCGGATACGTGTCCGATTCCATGACGAGCGAACAGAACGACGGCGCGCACCTGCACCTCGAAATGAAGGACGCAGACGGCGGTTACGTCGACCCCATGACCAAGCTGCCGGACGGAACGGAGAAATAAAACCTTAGCGCACCGCTGTTTCGCGCCGGTTGCGACATTGCGCGGCAAAACTCCATTGAGTTTTGCCGCTCGTGTCGGCGCGAACGCCAGAGGGACTTTATTCCTTGCGCACCGCTAACGCTCGCCACAGGCGTGCGCAAGTACAGACGCGACTGCGGCGGCTTTTGGGCTGATCGGCGCAAAATGCCCCTTGCCGCCGTAAGGCAGGCTGCGGGGACGCCGGCGCGAAAGCGCCGTACGCATTTTGCACCG
>CAJFLE010000021.1 GCA_904387375.1 Candidatus Protoclostridium gallicola | reverse complement strand
CGTTAGCGGTGCGCAAGATCAAGTGCCCTTATACGAGCGAAAGCCTTCGCGAAGGATAAGGGATCGATAAGGAGCGCAGGCGGACATGCGCCGCCGGAGCGACCTTTTAAGTAGTTTCCTTACGGAAACGCATGAAAGATTTCAAGAAAACAATGCAGAGCGGACTGCAAGTCCGCGAACATTGTTGTCTTGAATCGATTTGTCGGCGAACAGGCTGTTCGCCGTCCCGTTGGCGTTCGCGCCGACACGAGCACAAAAATTTGTTAAAATTTTTACGCGCAGTGTCGCAATCGGCGCGAAACTAAATGAGTCCCCCTGCGCCGGCGGGCATTTTTTCGTTTTTGACTGCTTCCGCTTCGCCCGCGGCTTCGTTGTACGCCGCGATGATGAGATCTTCGAGCATTTCGATATCGTCGGGGTCGACCGCTTCGGGCTTGATGGACACGCCGAGCAGCGCACCGTAGCCGTTCACTTTCACGGTGACGAGTCCGCCGCCCGCGCTTCCCTCTATTTCGGTTTCTTCCAGCTCGGCCTGAGCCTTCGCCATCTGTTCCTGCATTTTGCGTGCCTGCTGCATCAGCGACTGCATGTTCATGCCGCCGCCGAATCCGCCGTAACCGCCGTGTTTTGACATTTTTTCCTCCTGATATGCTTATTTAAGGCGCTTGCCGCGGCCGTCGACCACTTCGACGTCGAGACCGCCCAGCGCTTCGAGTATCTGATCGAGCACGCTTGCGCCGTTATCCGCAAGACGTTCCACGCGCAGGCGGTAGCCCGCGCCCATTCCGTCGAGTATCTCCTGCACGGCGCGCATGTTTTCCGGCTCGGCGAACGTCAGGTACGACCCGCCGTCCACGAACACCGCGAAATCGCTGCCCGATACGCGCACGTTGGCGTCGGGCAGCGACGAGTATTCGCCGAACAGCCGCACGTTGCCGCCCTTGCGCAGGCGCGAGCGAACATAACCCAGCACGCCGAGCGTACGGTCGTCCACGACGGCGCCGGGACGGGGCTGAGCCGCCGGCTGCGGGGCTGCTGCCTGAGCTGCCTGAGCGGGTGCGGGCTGCGCATACGGTTTCGCCGTCGGTCTGCCGCCCGGCTGCGGCGCGGGAGCCGGAGAGGCGGGAGCAAGCGACACGGACGCGCACAGCGACAGCAGCGCGCTTTCGAGCACTATGCGCGGAGAAGTGGAATAGCGCAGTTCGGCGTCCGCGCCGCCGAGCGTGCGTATGAATTTCACGAGAAAGGGCAGATCGGTACGGGCGGCGATGGCGCGCATCTTTTCGAGCGTGTCCTCCGTCGCCGTCGGGCGCGTACCGCCCGCTATGATGAGCATAAGGTCGCGGGCGAATACGGTCAGTTCGCGCGAGATCTGCGTTACGGATTTGCCGGCGCCCGCAAGCGCTTCCACCTGCGACAGCACTCCGCCCACGTCGGAGGATACGACGGCGTCCATGAGCCGCGCCGTTTCCTCGCTGCTGCCCGTGCCCGTTATTTCGAGCGCGAGCTCGTACGTCAGGTTATCCGAGGCGTTGAGGCACCTGTCGCCTATGGACAGCGTATCGCGCACGCTGCCCTCGCCCAGGCGGGCGATGTGCATGAGCGCGGCGTCCTCCGCCTTCGCGCCCTCGAGCGCGAAAATTTTCTTGATCAGCTCGAACAGCTTTTCGGTGGGAACGAGCTTGAAGTCGAACCGCATGCAGCGCGACAGTATGGTCGCGGGGAGCTTGTGCACTTCGGTGGTGCACAGCACGAACACGACGTGCGCGGGAGGCTCTTCCAGCGTTTTGAGCAGGGCGTTGAACGCGCTGCCCGACAGCATGTGCACCTCGTCTATTATATAGACCTTATATTTCCCGCTCGCCGGCATATATCCCACGCTTTCGCGCAGGTCGCGGATTTTGTCCACGCCGTTGTTGGAAGCGGCGTCCATCTCCACTATATCGAGGTTGGAGGGCGACGCGAGCGCCTTGCACACCTCGCACTCGCCGCAGGGGCTGCCGTTTTTGGGGCGCAGGCAGTTTACCGCGCGCGCGAAGATCTTGGCGCAGCTCGTCTTGCCCGTGCCGCGGCTGCCCGTGAAAAGATAGGCGTGCGACACCGCGCCCTTTTTGATCTGATTGGTCAGCGTCGTGACTATAACGTCCTGACCTATGACCTCGTCGAACGTCGACGGACGGTATTTCCGGTATAAAGCGGTTTTCATTTTGCGATAAAAAATAAGCGGTCAACCCGATGATTGACCGCGGGGGTTTATCTTCTGTAAGCAGACAGCCCGCATTTTACGGTCATTGCCGTCAGTACTATAAGCGCCGCCATGCCTATGCCCACGAACAGGCATATAAGCAGCTCCAGCTCTTCCACGCAAAGGAAAGAGAACGTTATGAGCGCGGCCACGGCGAGAAGTGCGACGAACGTCAGCACCAGCATCAGCCTGAAACGGTATATTCTGTCTTCTCTGCTTATCTGTTTTTTCATAGCCTAATTATTATATAAGTTCCGCGGCGCTTTTGTCAAGCGTTTTCGCGGTCAGAACGGCGCGTCCCCGTCCGTCACTTCGGACAGCGTCGCGACGCCCTTGTGGAACTCGGCGTTCTCGTCCCTCTTCGGCGGAGCGTCGTCGCCGTCGTAATCCTCGAAGGAGACGTTCTCGCCCACCCACTTCATCTTCACCGTGCCGAGCGGACCGTTTCTGTGCTTGGCGACGATTATCTCGGCGGTATCCTTGTCGGGGCTGTCGTCCTCGCCGGCGTGCGGACGGTATATGAACATTATTATATCCGCGTCCTGCTCGATCGCGCCCGACTCGCGCAGGTCGGACATCTGCGGCTTGCGCTTTTCCTTCTCGCTGCCGCGCGACAGCTGGGACAGCAGCAGCAAAGGCACGTCCAGCTCCTTGGCGGCGAGCTTCATGGTACGCGAGATTTCGGACACGTCCTGCTGGCGGTTTTCCACCTTCTTGCCGCTCGACATCAGCGTGAGGTAGTCCACCATGACGAGGTCGAGCCGCTTCTGTTCGCGCTTCAAGCGGCGGCACTTGGACAGTATGTCCATGGGCGTGGTCAGCGAAGTGTCGTCCACGAATATCTTCGCACGGCAGAGCGCGCTGCGCGCCGCGGCTATGCGTTTCCACTCCTCCGCGCCTTTAAGCTCGCCCTTCGCGAGCCGGGAGAAATCCACTTTCGCCACCGACGCGATCATACGCTTGGCAAGCTGCGACGCCGGCATCTCCAGCGAGAATATGGCGCAGACCTTGGGATCCTGCGTCTTGCTCGGCTCGCCGTTTGTCAGGTGCGCCGTCGCCACCTGCTGGATTATGTTCATGCCTATACTCGTTTTGCCCTGGCCGGGACGCGCCGCGATGATGACGAGGTCGCCGCCGTGCAGTCCGCCGAGCAGCCCGTCGAGGCCGCGGAAGCCCGTCTGCAGCCCGCGCCTCGCGAGAGGGTCGCGGAGCAGCGCGTCGAAATCCGCGACGGCTTCGTTGACCGCTTCGTCAAATGGCAGCAGCGCGCTTATGCCCTGATTCTCGGCCACGTCGCTGACCGCCTTTTCGGCGTATTGCAGCGTTGAGAGCGCGTCTTCGCCCGCGTAGCACTTTTCGAGTATGGAGTTGGATGCTTCCATCAGCTGGCGCAGCTGCGAGTCCTTTTTGACTATGTCCGCGTGCGCGCGGAAGTTGGCCGACGTGGGCAGGAAGTTGGACAGCTCGGACACGTACTGCGCGCCGCCCGCTTCGGCAAGCACGCCCATGCGGTCGAGCTCCTGCGTGACGGTCACGAGGTCTATGGGGCGGTTGTCGTTCCATATAGCGGACATCGCTTCGTAAACCAGCTTGTTCGCGCGGTAATAAAAATCCGAAGGCTTGACGAGGGATATGAGCTCCATCGGCACGTTCTCGTCGATGAGCATGCACCCGAGCAGCGCCTTTTCCGCCTCTTCGCTGTGCGGCGGCACCTGCCCTTTCACGTTCGGATGATTTTTCAGTTCGTCTTGTCGTTTTGCCGTTGCCATTGCCGTTTTATTATATCCTAAACGCGCGCGTTTGTCAATAGCCGGCAATCCCATAAAAATTTTTGCCGCGGAAATTTACCGACGCCGTAAATCGCCGCCGCGCAGCCTGCACGGCATTTCGCCGCGCTTACCGCAAATCTCTCCGATAAAATACCACAAATCTCTCCGACAAAATGCCGCAAATCCTTCCGATTTGCTTTACCGTCTGAAACAAACTTCAACCTGTCAGCAACGAGAAAAAACCGAAATGCATTCAATAAAACGGTTTAATGCATTTTCGGATAACGTATAAATATCTCGTCTGGGCAAAAGGTTATCACTGACAAAGAAGCCGACTTCGTATATAAGGCATTGCGGATATGAAATGGTAAATAAGCCATATTCGACATCGGTATTATATTTATTCAATGCTTGCAGAATATTTGCGGGGCGCAGAGTATTCTTATCGAAAAAATATGTAAACGCTATCTTTACCGTACCGTTTTCACGTAATATATCCGCGTTGACAATTATCGGTGTATTCTCTGAAACATATCGTGCCTGTAAATAACAGTCCCTCGATATCGCAATGTCATAACACCCTACAGAACGCAATATACCGAAAAGGTTTTCGGCATATATATCAGAAACGTCTTCTCCGAATTCGGGACAAATACGGCGGCTGTTCTTTCTGATAGGAGACAAAACAATACCGGTTCCGTTCAGAATACAAGTACAAAATTTCAAATAATAGTTTTTCAGTTTTAATACCAAATAATCCACTATCGAATTTGCCGTATTTAGTGTTACTGCAATATCCGGACGTAAAACGAATAAACGAAACCGCAGCGTATTGCCATCCAGATACACCGCCGCATTTTCGGCACCGATTATTTTATTCAGCCACATCAGAACGGAATAGGTTTTAGCACTCTTTTCTTTAACGTCACAATCAACAATATCGAAAGAACGCGTAAATAATAAAAAACCATCACCGAAGTACGCCGTTATATTTTTACCGATAGAAAAATTGTTATTATCGCAAAGCGTAAATCTGACATGTTTTTTGTTACATATTGTCTTAAAACAATTCGTTATTTTATCAATATCAGTATTATTCATAATAGCTCCTTTATCGGTACTCAGTTTAACACAAGTAAAACTTGTATTGCAAGGATTTTTGACTTCATATTGTGTAAAATATCCTTGAAATATGAGAAGTCGCTTTGCAAAACAATTTCAAAAATTGTTAAAAAACAGCAATTATAACCAAAAAACTTTGGCGGCTGTTTTGCATACCACACAGCAATCGGTAAGTTCATGGATTACGGGAAAATATGAACCCGATATAGACACTATTTATAAAATATGCTACTATCTCGAAACCACTCCGAACGAATTATTCGATTATTCCGAAAGCGATACAAAAGCCTATATAGAAAATGACGATAAAGATAACGGAAACGATTAAAAATCGTCTCCGTTATCTTTTATTAGACATTATATAAAAACTGCCATTTGCTTGTTATCAAAGAAATCTGCGGCTGTTGACAAATGCGCGGCGGTATTATATAATTTAGCCGTATGCTGGTTCTCAAAAACGACAAATCGGAAATAGTGCAGTACGACTCGCCCGATTCGCTCATCTACGCAAAACGCGCGCTACTGTCCTCATGGCCGGCATATCATGCCGAACCGCACTGGCACGAAGACATCGAGTTTATCGCCGCGCTGTCCGGGTGTATGGATTACCGGATAGGCGGCGCGACGGTGCGTATTAACGAAGGCGACGGCCTGGTCGTGAACTCCGGACGGATACACTCCGGTTTTTCCGCCGCGCGGGAGGAATGCGACTTTATATGCGTGCTGCTCAATCCCCTGCTGCTCTGCGTGACGCGCGAGGTCGAAAGCCGCTTCGTCGCGCCGCTGACGGACGCTTCCGGTTTCGACTATCTGTACCTCGACAAAAATACCGGCTGGCAGCGCGGGATTATCGACAAGATCAAAGAAATCGTAAGCTGGCAGGGCAAGGAAACGGGCATTCTGAGAATGCAGAGCCTGTTTTTCTCCGTACTCGCGGACATCTGCGAAAACGTCGCGCCGGAGCGGCGTGAGCAAAGGCGGAACGCACCGCTCAAAATTAACGCGCTGAAAAGCATGCTGTCGTTCGTGCAGGAAAAGTACGGCGAACGCATATCCCTCGCAGACATCGCCGCGGCGGGAAACGTGTGCAAAAGCAAGTGCTGCGCCATATTCCGCGAGCAGCTGCGCAAGTCGCCCGTGGAGTATCTGAACGAATACCGGCTGAACAAAAGCGTCGAACTGCTGACGAATACTGACAAAAGCATACTCGAAATCGCGTACGACACCGGTTTTTCCAATTCCAGCTATTTCACCGAAATATTCGGCGGCAGGTTCGGCTGCACGCCGTCGCAGTACCGCAAGCGGGCGCGGCCACGGAGCGGCGCCGCGGACACGATATAATCGCACGCAAAAGCGGGCGGGAGCCTTCCGGCTCCCGCCCGCTTGACGCTTTTTACTCAGGCTTATTTCCGTCCCGTGCGGACGGAGCAACCGATACGGTTACTGTTTTTACGCCTTTTCGGCCTTTTCCGCTTTCTTGACTCTGATCACGCGGATGACTACGAACGTGACGCCTGCCAGAACCAGCGCGTATCCCACGATGTTTCCTATCAGCAGACCCACTGCCCACGGAGCCATCTTGAAATAGAACACTGTTCCGGGCGCCAAACCGTTCATGGCATGCGAATTCACGACCGCATACGCCAGATTCTTGACATTGTTGCGGTAGACATTGAGCGCCGTCGCGCTTTCGAAATCGGTCACCGTAGGGATGAGGATGCCGCCGATGCTCAGGCACAGATACGTGTCGCAGCCCGCACGGAACGTAGCGTCGCGCAGTCTGTTATCCATCCAGAACCAATAGTCCGAAATTACGCAGCCTTCGAATCCCCATTCGTTTCTGAGCAGTGAAGTCAGAAGCGCATAGTTTGCATGTCCGGGTTCGGCGCCGATATTTATCTGCGCGGCCATGAGGCCGGTCGCACCTCTCATAACGCGCGTGGAATGATTGCCGTTTTCGTCGGAAATATAGGTAATCGTCTTCCTGGCTTCCTTGACGGGAATCTCGAAGGCTTTGAGATACAGCTCTCTCATTGACTGTTCGTCGCACCATACGCTCATAACCTCTGCGCGGTGGGTTTCCTGGTTGTTGAGCGCGAAGTGCTTGACGTAAGTCGTAAGACCGGAGTCGCCGGCGCCGCTTATCATGGCGGACGCTATCTTACCCGAAAGGACGGGATCTTCGGAGAAGTACTCGTATACGCGGCCGCAGAACGCCGAACGGTTCAGGTTGACGGCGGGCGCATACAAGCCCATGATATCGTGCTGCTGGCTCTCTTCGCCTATTATCTTACCCACCTCATATATGAGATCGGTGTTGAAAGTTGCCGCCCAGACAGTCGTCATTGGATATGTAGCGGTAAGAGACATATCGTACTGGAAGTAGCCGCTGCTCTTTTTCAGTCCGTTGACGCCGTCCGCACTTTCCGTTCCCGGAAGTCCGATATCCTCAATAGTGGGGGTGCGATAGTCGGAGCCGCTCAATCCTTCCATAATTGTTTCGACATTGTTTTCCCAATCGATCTGGTTCAGCAGCTCGTCCCACGTTTCATCGTAATAACTCAGTCCTCTCAGGTCGATTGCCGTCAGCGTACTGCTGTCGTCGAAAACGGGTTTTTCCGCGGAATATACGAGGCTGCCTTCCACGTTTCCGAGAATCTTATCCGTCGCGTAGTCGAATTCTTCGAGCGCCGTACCGTTTCCTCTGTCAAACAGTCCGCGGGTTATTTCGTCCGCCTCCTTCGTTCTCGAAGGCTGGTTGGGCTGCGTGCCCGCCCAATTTGATCTCGTCAGAATCGTGGACTGACGGTTCATATAATCGCTGCTGGCCTGGAACAGATTCGTCGCCGCGACATACTGCGCGGAACTGTCATGTTCGGCTTTCGCCGGATAGGGCAGCGTTTCGCCCGTTTCCGGATCGATTGCCGACTGTCCGAACTTGTCGTAGTTTCTGATATGCGCGTCGTCGCTGCCGTCGTACCAGAAAGTTTCCGCCACGTTGACTGTTCTCTCCTCGATCACGTCGTGGCTGTTCGCCCGCAGCGATACGGTGTAATCGCCGGCCTCGAGGACATAGCAGCCCTTCGTACCGTTCGAATTCTCATGCATATAGCTGTACGAAGCCATATCCTCTTTCAGAAACTCGAAATCCACGTATTCCGTTCCGCCGGCGGGCACTTCCACCTTATCGAAAGCGAGCAGCTGCACCGACGGTTTTTCGATTTTATACTGTCTGGACAGATCGGTATACGGTGCGCTGTAATACAGCTGAACCACTTCCTTGGCTGCCACGGAGCCTTTGTTTTCCACTTTTACGCGGACGGTAACGGTATCTCCGTTCACGCCGAACTCATCGATGCTCTGCACGAATTCGTTATAGCTCAGACCGTATCCGAACGGATAGGTTACCGCGCCAGCGGTCTCGATGCCGCCGTATTCGTCCAGCTCTCCGTATACGAAAGAATCGTCCACTTCGTCGGCTGTTTCGTAATAGCGGTATCCCATATATACGCCTTCCTGATATTCGAGGAAGTATCTGTTACCCGACGGAGAAGTGTAGCCGGATATGCCGGGTACGTTCGTATATTCGTAAGTTCCCCAGTTGGCATACGACGGATCTTTCGTCAGATCGGTCGCATAGACGTGCGGCGTTCTGCCAGACGGCACGATATCCCCGGAAAGTATTTTCCCGAAGCGCGAATATCCGTCCTGTCCCACCTGTCCCATCATGAGTATGGCGTCGACCTCGAGATCGCCCGCCATGACGGGGGCGAGTTCCATGGCTCCTGCGGTCTGGAGCACGAGGACGACGTTGGTGCAGAGTTCTTTCGCTTTTGCGATCGTGTCTCTCTCGTTCTGCGACAGCGCAAGGTAATGAGGCGTGCCGTCCTCGTACGCGTCGCACTTTTTATCCTGATTCTCCTGTCCGTACCGACCCACAAACACCAGAGCCGTCGAATTCGGAATCGCGGCAAGACCGTCGTAGATACTTGCGGGATACTCATAGATATAGCTGTTTCCGCCCAGCGGCGATCCGGTATCGCCAGCCGTACTCGTGCCCGGAGCTTCCGCCAATCCCTGCGGCTCGCCGACCATTCTGTCCGCCGCCGAGGTATTGATGACGAAGTCGGTCAGCCCGGCTTCGGGCAGCGTGCGCTCGCTTTCGAGTATCCATTTCGCCGCACCGCCGCTCGAAGGCTGTCCCAGCACGGGTTCGATGTATCTGTATCCGAACGGAACGACGGTACTCTGCTTCGCAAGAGGCAGCACGCCGTCGTTTTTCAGCAATATAACGCCTTCGTCCACCACCTTGTTCGCGACCGTGATGCCCGCCGCTTTGGCTTCCGCACCCGTCGTATAATCCGTTTTGTTGTACTGCGAATCCCAGCCTTCCGTACCTTCCAAAGGCACCTCGACGCGTTCGCCTCGGCCGATATATGTATCCATCACGGATGAAAACATATTCATGCCTACGGTCACCACGATGAGCAGAACCACGATTACTGACAGTATGGGGATCCATATTGCCAGGAATTTGCCGTTGCTCATCCTCTTCTTGTTTTCCATTTTCACTCCTTTATATGCCGGACGGTTGTATTTGAAGCATTCCCGGCTCTTCGCATGCTTCGACACAGAGTATAATAAAAGGACACCCCGTTTTTCAACAGAATGTCCTAATCTAAGTATTTTCCGACCTATTTTCGGTTTACGGCAGCGGCAGCACGATGTTGAGATAGAATTCGTCGTCTTCGGTCGAAACCGAAAGGTTCCCGCCGTATTTCTCGACGATCGCCCGTATGCTCTTCATTCCGAACCCGTGAAAATTCTTATCGCCCTTGTCGGTCACCGGCAGTCCGTCCTCGAACTCCACCTTCCCGCCGAAATAATTCACGATCCGGATCAGATTCATGCCGCTGCGCACTTCGGACGTCACGCTCACCACTCTCTTATCCGGGTCTTTCACGCGGCCGACGGCCTCGATCGCGTTCTCGATCGCATTCCCGAACAGCGAACACATATCCGCAGATGAAATATAAGACAGTTTCCGTCCGTCCACCATGCAGGTAAGTTTTATCCCGTGCTCCCTGCAATAAAGGCTTTTCTCCGTCAGCATCGTATCGAGAATCTCGTTGTTCGTTTTTATATTGGAGTCATAGAAAGACACCGCGTCTTCTATCTCCCGGACGGCTTCTTTGGAAATTTCGCCTTCCGACGTGCGCAGGGCGTACAACTGATGTTTCAGATCGTGGCACTTGATATTTATTATATCGATGTTTTCTTTCGTCAGGTCGAATTGCTTGCGTTTTTCCTCCCAAAGTTGTTCCATAATCTCCATATCCTGCCTGTATCTGCTTTTGTCCAGCAGGCCGGACTGTACGGACAAAATAAATATGCACGTAAATACAGCGAGCACCGACCCTGCAACGTCCAGCAATACAATGCTCCGGGCATACATATCGAAAAGATTATTGATGAAAATCGTCACGATAAGCGCGGCTACGGACAGGAACAAAATGTTTCGGTTTTCGATCTTCGTCGATATGTTTTTATTGGCGCGGCGTGCAAAAATAAAATATATGCAAACGAGGCCCGCCGCATAAAAACATAAGTTGCATGCAAACGATATCCAGGGCGCACCGCTTAGTCCGGTTATAATCCGAAAAAGGCGGTATATCTTGCCGATAGGATGCTGCGTCAGGTAACCGGCTATGCAGCAGAACATAACCGTCCACGCGCTTTCATTATAACATGACATAAAGCATGCGAACGTTGCCAGAAACATTATGATATATATACTTACATATCCCCAGTAATACGAACCGAAATATAAAAAGAAATACATCACTCCGACCGACAATATCGTCATGCATACAAACGATACCGAGGCTCTGATCAGAAAACGTTTCCTCTTTTTCAAATGCACGGTAAACAGCAGCGTCGCGCCCGTAAGCTGGCAGATAAAAAAGAAGAACATTAAAAACCACAGAGTGAACATTGAATAAACGGAAAAATCGTAACCGCCGTAGTCAGGCATTTTTCCCTGTTCCCCCTTTGAGAAGATAATCGGTAAGTCCGGACATGAACTCCTTTTTCCTCGGCTGACTGATGGGCAGCGACTCATCCCCCACCTTCACGGTAAAACCGTGCACCGATACTATATATCTGGGATTGACCAGAAAACAGTTATTGCATCGCAGAAAGCCGCAGCCGGACAGAATTTTCTCCACCTCGGCCAGAGAGCCTCTGGCTTCGAGCACGCTGTCCGTCAGATGATACTTTATCGTATGCCCCATGACTTCCACATACATCAGCCTGGATGAGGACACGCGGCTGAATCCGCCCGCTTTCGGAACGAGCACGTCGACCTCGGCGTTCGTTTTCACGACTTTGACGGCTTTTTTCAGTTTGAGAGAAAAATCCGCATAGCTTATGGGTTTTACGATAAAATCCAGCGCGTCGACTTCATAACCGTTGCAGGCGTACTGCGCCATATTAGTCACGAATACGATGGTGACGGCGGCGTCCGTTTTCCGCAGTTCCCTGCACGCGTCCATGCCGTTGATGCCGGGCAGTTCGATGTCCATGAATACCAGATCGAACTGCGGTACGTATTTGTATAAAAAACTCTCGGCGCTTGCGAATCTGCTTATATCGAAGTGTTCCGAATATGTTCCGGCATATCTGTTTAGATACTCCGTAAGAATATTTGCGGCGATATTATCGTCCTCGACTATTGCTATCTTCAACTCATCTCCCTCCCGGATTAACGGCCGGAACGCATCGTTTCCGCCGTCCGTTCTTATAGATTATAGCACAACGGCCGGACATAATCAAGACAATATTTGCCGGTATCGAAAAGCGGGCGGGAGTTTTCAGGCTCCCGCCCGCTTAAACGTTATCGGAGGAACTTATCTTTTGTCGTCCGTTCCGCGCTTCCGGCCGCGCACGGTGCGTACGATTATCCACACGGTCAGCGCTGCCGCTGCGACGTACAGGCAGATTGCCAGCGCAATGAATCCCGTCTGCCACCCTGCGAGATGATAGATGAACGTGGAGCCGGGAGTCACGCCCTGCATGCGGTTGGAGTTGACGACGGCGTAGCTCATCGCGTGGATCGCCTCGCGCATGACGCTTACAGCCGTATCCGACTTCTCGTCGGCGAACGGTATGCCCACGAGATTGAGGTTGAGGTTGGTGCCCGCGCGCACCGCCTGATCGACGTCGGTGTACTCGTACAGGTTGAAGTCGGACAGCGCCACGCCTTCGAAGCCCCATTCGCCGCGCAGCACTTCGGTCATCAGTCCGTAGTGGCCGCCCGCCCACGTCGTGCCGAGGCGGTTGAACGAACTCATTATCGCGGTCGCGCCGATGGTTTTCTCCGCAACCGTGCCCTTGTCGTCGGCGATATATTTAAGCGTCACTTCCGCCTCCTTTATTGCCGTTTCGAAGGGTTTGAGATACAGCTCGCGTATCGCCTGCTCGTTCGCCCAGATGCAGATGTTGTTGGTTCTGTATATCTCGCTGTCGTTGAGGGCGAAATGCTTTATATACGGATACACGCCCTTGCTCATGCAGCCCTTATACGTTTCGGTCGCCATTTTGCCCGAGAGCACGGGATCTTCGCTGTAATACTCGAAGTTGCGGCCGCCGAACGGGCTGCGGTGGATGTTCGCGCCCGGAGCGTACCAGCCGCTCGTGCCGCCCATATCCGAATCGGCGTTCTTGCCGTACCAGTACGCTTCCTCGCCCAGCGCCTCGCCCATGGCGAACGCCAGCGAGGGGTTGAACGTGGACGCGAGTATGACCTCGCTCATATACGCGCAGCAGCCCGTTTTGCCGAACAGCGAGGATATGCCCGCGGGGCCGTCGGGGTCGTTGGTCGAAGGCTTGTTTATGGACTCGATCGCCGCGGTGTTGTACGCCGACTTGTTGAACGTCGCGGACACGTATTCGGCGTCGGTCACCTGGTCGAGCAGCGTTTCCCACGCGGGGTCGTCGTAGTCCTTGCCGCGCAGGTCGATGAGCTGTACGCCGTTAGCCGCGCCCGTGGTCGGCTTCGACGACGCATAGACCTTGGAGCCTTCCACGTTGCCGAGCGTGGGATCGGTTTTTTCGTCGAACTCTGCCAGACCGGCTTTTATCGTCGTGCCGCCGTTCTGCTGCCGCGCGATTTCCAGCGAGGAGTTCAGCGTCGCGGCGTCGGGCGCAGTCGGGAAAGTACCCGCGAAGTCGGCTCTGCTGAAATTGAGCGCATAGCCCTCCGTCTTCGTATCCCGCATCATCGTGGACACGTCGTCGAATCTGTTGACCGCCGCGATCTCGTCACTGCCGCGCTTGTTTCCGCCCTCGTAGACGACGTCGCTGCCCACGGTCACCGTGTCGGAAGCTATGACGGTGTGGCTGTCGCTGCGCAGCGATATGACGTAGTCCCCCTTTTCGAGTACGTAGCCGCCGTTTTCCGTCTTTGTCTTTTTATAGTCGTAGGACGCCATGTCCTCCTTGTCGAAGGAAAGCGTTATGCTCTTGCTGCCGCCCTTCGGCACGTCGACCTTGCCCACGGCGATGAGATTGACCTCGGCTTTTTCGATACCGCCCGACGTGTAGGGCGGAGTATAGTACAGCTGCACCGCGCACTTGCCGTCGCGATCGCCCGTATTCTTCACCGTCACTTCGACGTCGATTCCGTCGCCGTTCTCGGTCAGCGCCATGCTCTGTTCGAACGTCGTATAAGACAGGCCGTAACCGAAGGGGTATACGACGGCGGAGTCGTAATCGAAGCCGGAGTAGTTGCCTTTCAGCGCCTCGGCGTGCGCGGTTTCGTAATACTTGTAACCGACGTATATTCCCTCTTCGTACTGCATCGTCCACGCCTTGTCCGACTGTTTCAGCGTGCCTTCCGCCACGTCGCCCTCGGACAGCCCGGTATATTCGAACATTCCGACGTTGGGGAACGAAGGGTCGGCTGTGAAATCGGCGGCGTATATGTCGGTCGTTCTGCCCGAAGGATTGACCGCGCCGGAAAGTATGCCGCCCAGCGAGCGGTAGCCTTCCGCGCCCGGGCTGCCCACCCACAGCACGGCGTCGACTCCGGCGTTGTCTTCGAGCCGGCCCAGTTCCATGGCATGCGACGAATTGATTACGACCACGGTTTTGGCGTAGTTTTCCGTCGCGTATTTCACCATGTCCTCTTCTTCCTTCGACAGTTCGAGCTGGTGCTGTCCGTCCTCGTAGTTCGCGACCTCGGCCGCGGCGTTGGCGTTGGACTGTATCTTGCTCTTTGCCGCCGCCGTCTGCGCGTCGCGCTTCAAGTCGGTGGAAAGGTCCCAGCCTTCCCCGCCGCCGCGGCCTATGAACACGAGCGCGGTTGCTTCGGAATCGGCGGAAAAGGTATACTTCGAGGTCGGTATCTCTCCGATGAAGAACTGCGACTGATCGTAATTGTCCATCGTGATTACCGTCTTTTCGTAATCCGCGTAATTGTCCGCGAAAAAGTTATACGCGCCGTCGTCCACGGTAAAGCCGGCGGCTTTGAGCGAGTCGTACGGGTTTACTATCGTTTTCGCGTTGCTCGTATTGCCCGAGCCGCTGCCGCCGAGTATGGGATCTGCGCCCGCGCGGCCGAGCATGGCTATTTTGTCCGCGCCCGTATCAAGCGGCAGAGCGCCGTTGTTTTTGAGCAGTACGAACCCTTCGTCGCAGATGTCCTCCACCACGTTGTTGGCGTTCGCGTACGCCTCGTCCGAATTCTTCGTCTTATACGAATAGTAATCGGCGTCCCATTCCTCCGTGCCTTCCGCCCTGACCGCTTCGGCGGTCGGGGACTCCCACGAAAACAGCGAGATGAACACGGACGAGAACGTCGTCGCCATCAGGTTCACGGCTATTCCCAGCGCGAGCACGATCACCGTGACCGGGATAAATATCGCGAGGAACACCGATGTCTTCATTTTCCGCATAATATGCCTCCTTGATCGTTTTTCCTTATTTTATACCGCGGCCGCCGCGGCTTTCAATAACAATATTTTACGAAAATACCGGAATATTATTTTTATCGCGGTTTTATTATCTGCAGACGCCGCGCTTTTATGTCCCGCACGAAAAAGCCCGGAGCGGTTAATTGCTCCGGGCAGGGATTCGTTATGCCTTATCTGCGCCTCACAGCGTTTTGAATTCGGCGAGGGTCTTGCGGAATTCGAGCATCGCCGTCTGATACGGACGGTCTGTCATGAGATCCACGCCCGCGTCTTTGAGTATCTCGTACGGGGACTTGCTGCCGCCCGCGCGCAGGAACTTGTCGAAGTACCGCTCCACCGAGCCGGGATCGCCGCCGAGTATGGACTTGGCGAGCGAAACCGCCGCGGTCAGGCCGGTTGCGTATTTGTATACGTAGAACGCGTTGTAGAAGTGCGGTATGCGCGCCCACTCGTAACGGATCTGTCTGTCGTGCGTCACGGCGGCGCCGTAATACTTCTTGTTCAGTTTCAGATAAGCCTTGCTCAGCGTTTCGACGGTGAGCGGCGCGCCCTTCTGTTCCGTCTTATGCGCCCACAGCTCGAACTCGGCGAACATGGACTGGCGGAAGAAGGTCGTGCGGAACATATCCAGATAGTAGGACAGCAGATATTTCCTGACGTTTCTGTCCCGCGTCGTCGCGAGCAGATGTTTGAGCAGCAGCACTTCGTTGGTCGTGCTCGCCACCTCGGCGACGAATATGCTGTAACCCGCCTTGTTGTAGCTGAGCGCTCCGTCCGAGTACAGCGAGTGCATGGCGTGGCCGAGCTCGTGCGCGATCGTGAAGATATCGTGCGTGGTGCCCGAATAGTTGAGCAGCACGTACGGGCCGCAGCCGTAAGCGCCCCAGCTGTACGCGCCTCCGCGCTTGCCCTCGTTCTCCATGACGTCTATGCGCCTCTCCCGCTTCATCATCATGAGGTTGTCCGCGTATTCCTTGCCCAGCGGCGCGAGCGCTTCCAGCACGATGCGGAAGGCGGTTTCGTAGTCGGTGCCGAGATCGGCGCCGGGGACGAGCGGCACGTACATATCGTACATATGCAGGTCGCCGAGCAGCTCGCGGCGGTACGCCACGTATTCGTGCAGGTCGGGCAGCGCGTCGCCGACCGACTCTATGAGTTTGTCGTATACGCCGGCGGGCACGTCGTCCGACTCTATGGACGCCGCCATGGCGTTGGGATAGCCGCGCAGCGACGTGAGAATATTATTCTTCTTGACGCTGTTAGCGTAGCAGGCGGCAATGGTGTTTATGCGCTCTTCGTACAGCGAATAGTACGTCTTGAACGCCTTCTTGCGCACCGCGGGATCGGGGTTCTGCAGCAGGCGGGAATACGTGCCGTGAGTGAGCGGCACGCGCTTGCCGTCCGCCTTGACGAAGGGGTGCGGCAGATCCACGCTGTCTATCTTTTCGAATATGTCGCCGAACGCGCCGGTCACCTCGCCTATGCGGGCGAGCAGGTACTCCTCCTTTTCGCCGAGCACGTGCGGCTTGCGCTTCTTTATGCGCGCTATGGTATAGTCGTAATCCGCGAAGGACGGGTGCCCCGCCATATAATCGAGCTGTTCTTCCGTCAGCGCTGTCAGCTCCGGCTCGACGTACGAAATCGCCGCGCCGAACGCCGCCGACAGCGTGTTAACGCGCTGCGCGAGCGCCACCGCCCCCGCGTCCGCACCGTCGGTGTGCATGCTCATGTGCGCGTAGACGTACAGCTTTTCCACCGCCAGCCCGACCTCGTCGGACATGCGGAACATTCTGAGCGCCATTTCGGGATTGGCGAGTTTGCCGCGGAAGCGCGCAAGCTCGTTTATTTTCATGTTGGTCTGCGAAAAGGTCTTTTCCCATTCCAGTTTGTCGGCAAAGATGTGCGACAGATCCCAAGTGTATTCCATTCTGGCTTCGCTGCGTTTCATTTCGTTCGCTCCTTATCCGGATTGTATTATCATTATAAATGAAATCTCCGCAAATGTCAAACGCGCCGCCGCAGCCGCCGCCCACAAAAAATGCCGAAAAAAATATATACAAAACCCCGCGGCAAAAGCCGCGGGGCCGGGCGCGAAAACGCGCGTTAAATCAGTTTTTGAGCGAATGGAGCGGCGCGGGGATTATACCGCCGCGGCGGATGAACTCGCCGCTGTCCACGTCGCTGACGGGGATAATGGGAGCGGAGCCGAGCAGGCCGCCGAAATTGACCTCGTCGCCCACCGTTTTGCCGGGCACGGGAATGACGCGCACCGCCGTCGTCTTGTTGTTGACGACGCCTATCGCGCACTCGTCGGCGATGATCGCGGAAATAGTTTCCGCGGAAGTATCGCCGGGCAGCGCGATCATGTCCAGACCGACCGAGCACACCGCCGTCATAGCTTCGAGCTTGGACAGCGACAGCTTGCCCGCGCGCACCGCCTTTATCATGCCGGCGTCCTCGCTGACCGGGATAAACGCGCCGGACAGTCCGCCGACCATACCCGACGCCATGACGCCGCCCTTCTTGACCGCGTCGTTGAGCAGCGCGAGCGCGGCCGTCGTGCCGTGACCGCCCACCGACGACAGACCCATTATTTCGAGTATCTCCGCCACGCTGTCGCCTATTGCGGGCGTGGGCGCGAGCGAAAGATCGACTATGCCGAATTCCGCGCCGAGCAGCTCAGCCGCCTTTCCGCCCACGAGCTGACCCGCGCGCGTGATCTTGAACGCGGTCTTTTTGATGACGTCCGCCACCGTCGTAAGGTCGGCGCCCTTGCACTTTTTAAGCGCCGCCGCGACGACTCCGGGACCGGAAACGCCGACGTTGACCGTCGCCTCGCCTTCGCCCAGCCCGGTGAACGCGCCCGCCATGAACGGATTGTCCTCCACCGCGTTGGCGAATACGACGAACTTGGCGCAGCCTATCGCGTCCCTGTCCGCCGTGCGTTCGGCAAGCTCCTTGACTATGCGCCCCATGAGCGCCACCGCGTCCATATTGATACCGCTGCGCGTGGACGCGACGTTGATCGAGGAACAGATCTTCTTCGTTTCGGATATCGCTTCGGGCACGGACATGAGGAAGTCGCGCTCTGCGTTGGTCATCGCCTTGTGCACGAGCGCGGAATAGCCGCCGAGGAAGTCTATGCCTATCTCCATCGCCGCCTTGTCCAGCACGCGCGCCAGCCCGACGTAATTGCCGCTCGGCGCGCCCACGATGGACACGGGAGTGACGGACACGCGCTTGTTGACGATGGGTATGCCCAGTTCTGCGGACAGCTTTTCGCCCACTTCCACGAGCTTTCCCGCCCGCTTCATCACTTTGTCGTACACCTTTTTCTCGGCCTTTCTTCCGTCCGCGTCCGCGCAGTCGAGAAGAGAGAGCGACAGCGTTATCGTTCTCACGTCGAGATTCTGGTCGTCGACCATTCTTATAGTTTCGAGTATATCTCCGGTATTGATCATTTTCATTTATTGCGCGGCACTATCGTTCGGCTTCGCCGCGCGCAATTTGCAGACGCATCTGCGGGATCTTTTGCGTTCTTTCGCGCGAAATCCCCCTCGTCACCGTGAGGTAGACTTCGGGGACGTGCGGCTTCGCCGTACGGATTTCCCGCGAAATCTTCGCAAAATCTTCCCGCATTCGCTGC
>CAJFLE010000020.1 GCA_904387375.1 Candidatus Protoclostridium gallicola | reverse complement strand
ATTTCGCGGGAAATCCGTACGGCGCAGCCGCACGTCCCCGAAGTCTACCTCACGGTGACGAGGGGGATTTCACGCGAAAGAACGCAAAAGATCCCGCAGACGCGTCGCACCGTAGCGCAACCCGAAGGGTAGCGTTAGCGGTGCGCTAAGGTTAATATGATTCTTATAGTTGAAGACGAAGTGAAGATAGCGCGGTTCGTGCAGCTCGAACTCGAACACGAGGGTTACGAGGTGCGCCATATCGCGGACGGCAACGAAGCGCTGCAAAGCGCGCTGGAGAACGATTACGAACTGATCGTGCTCGATCTCATGCTGCCCGGTCTGAACGGCACCGAACTGCTGCGCCGTCTGCGCCGCATAAAGGACACTCCCGTCATCATACTGACGGCGCGCGACCGCGTCATAGACAAGGTGGAAGGGCTGGACATAGGCGCGAACGACTATATGACCAAGCCGTTCGCTATAGAGGAACTGCTCGCGCGCATACGCGTGCACCTCAAGCGCGGAAAGGAGAGCGGAGCGCGGCTGAAACACGGCAAGCTCGTGCTCGATCTGGCGGCGCGCACGGCGAGCTACGACGGCGCGGAGATAGAACTGACCAAAAAAGAGTACGATCTGCTCGTATACATGCTCGAGCACAAGGGCGAGATCGTCTCGCGGGAGCAGGCGCTCGAAGCGGTGTGGGGGTTCGATTTCTACGGCAATACCAATGTCGTGGACGTATACGTGCGTTATCTGCGCTCCAAGATCGACGACGTCTTCGATGTCAAGCTGCTGCAGACGGTGCGCGGCGCCGGCTACATAATCAGGGAATGATATGAAAAAGGGAAAGGGAAAGGAAACGAAGAAGAAATTACCCGTATGGGCTGAAGTGCTTATATGGGTATTTTTTCCTATCGGCCTGCTCAGGCTGGGCTACCGCGCGCTGTCCAAGCGCTTCCGCATGGACATCACGACCAAGACGACGCTGCTCAATTCCGTGCTGTTTTTCTTTCTCGTCGCCGGCTACGCGGCGTTCGTGATCGCAAACGTCGCCACCGCGGCTGCGGAGAACTCCTTCGACGGACTGGTCGTCCGCCTCGTCATAACGTCGGTCATCATCGTGGTCGTATACGTCGCGGTGTTCGTGGCTTTCTGTACGCTGACCAGCCGGAGCATGCTCAGCCCCGTGCGCAAGATGATGGAGAAGATGGACGAGATAAGCGGCGAAGATCTGTCCGAGCGCCTCGACCCCGTGGACTCGCAGGACGAGCTGACCGAGCTGACCGACCGCATAAACGCCATGCTCGATGACATCGAAGAGTCGTTCAAACGCCAGCGCAACTTCGTTTCCGACGCCAGCCACGAGCTGCGCACGCCCATTTCCGTGGTTCAGGGGTATTCCGACCTGCTCGCGCGGTGGGGCAAGGAGGACCCGGCGGTGCTCGACGAGTCCATTTCCGCCATACGCGCCGAGGCCGCGAACATGAAAGCGATAGTCGAGCAGCTGCTGTACCTCGCTCGGCTGGGCAGCTTCAAACCGCAGGTTACCGAATTCGACCTCGCGGAAGCGGTGCGCGACATCGTTGACGCGTACGACATGACGGGCGCGAGAAAAACCATCAATCTCGAAAGCGAAGATACCGTTACGGTTGCCGCCGACCGCGCGCTCACCGTGGAGCTGATCAGAATCATAACCGACAACGCCATCAAGTACACACGCCCCGGCGGGCGTATCACGGTACGGGTCAGAAGCCGCGCCGGCGCCGCCACCATCGTGGTCGAGGACGACGGCATAGGTATTTCGGCTGAAGATCTGCCGCACATCTTCGACCGCTTCTATCGCTGCGACAAAGCGCGGGGCAGAGAGAGTGGTTCCACCGGGCTGGGACTGGCGATCGCTAGGAGCATCGCCGAGATGATGGGCGGAAGCATATCCGTACGCTCCGAACTCGGCCGCGGCAGCGAATTCACGGTGACGCTGCCGGCCGAACAGTAAGGCGTTTTCCGCCGTTCCGCATGCTAAGTTGTAAAATTTTTGTAAATTCTTTCTCTCCGGTATCGTACGGCGTTGACCGGGCGCGGCCGTAAATGGTAAAATATGAATAAATAACGATAGCGGAGGGATGATTATGGCCTGCGCCGAATGCGGGAACATGATAGAAGTGCGCGGACTGGTCAAGAGCTACGGCGACGTGCACGCCGTGCGCGGCATTGACCTGACCGTCGCAAAAGGGCAGCTGTTCGCTTTTCTCGGGCTCAACGGCGCGGGAAAAAGCACGACGATAAACATTATATGCACGCTGCTCGCTAAGGACGGCGGTACCGTGCGCGTGGCCGGTTTCGACGTGGATACCGAACCGGAACGGGTGCGTTCACGGCTGGGCGTCGTATTTCAGAATTCGGTGCTCGACGCGGCGCTCACGGTGCGGGAAAATCTTGCGCTCCGCGCCGGTCTGTACGGCATGGACGGCAGGGCGGCCCGGCGCAGAATCGGCGAACTGTCGGACATGCTCGGGCTGGGAGAGCTGCTCGGCAGGCGGTACGGCAGACTGTCGGGCGGGCAGCGGCGCAGGGCGGACATAGCCCGCGCGCTTATAGGCGGCCCCTCGCTGCTCGTGCTCGACGAGCCGACGACGGGGCTGGATCCCCAGACGAGGCGGACGGTGTGGAACACGCTGGACGCCCTGCGCGCGGAATCGGGGCTGACACTGCTGCTTACCACGCATTACATGGAAGAAGCGGAGCGCGCCGACGAAGTCACCATAATAGACGACGGGCTGTGCGCGGCGCACGGCACTCCGGCTTCGCTCAAAACCGAGTTCGCCGGCGACTTTCTGTACGCCTACGAACCGCGCTCGGAGCGGCTGGACAGGCTGTTCGGCAGCCGCGGAGGTGCCTTCGCGGACGGACGGTACGTGTTCCGGCTGTCGGCGCGCGGGGACGCGCGGCGGCTGCTCGCCGAGTTCGAGAACGAAATAGACGATTTCGAGGTGGTCAAAGGGGATATGGACGACGTGTTCCTGAGCGTCACCGGCAAAAAACTGACGGGAGGTGAGGGATGAAAACCGCGAGATTATCCGCATGCGCCCGCGCGTTCGCCTGCCTGACGGCCAGGAGCTTCCGCATATTCCTGCGCGACAGGGCCGGAGTGTTCTTTTCCCTGCTCGCCCCGCTCATCATACTGATGCTGTATTTTCTCTTTCTCGGCGAAGTGCAGTTCGACTCCGCCGCGGCCGCGCTCGAAGGCGTGCCGTACGACGAGAAAACGCTGGAGGCTTTCGTGAACGGCTGGATGATCGCCGGCGTAGTGTCGGTGTCATGTATCACCGTATCCTTCTCCGTGCAGAGCGTCATGATCGCGGACAGGGAAAAGGGCACTCTGTCCGACGTGCTCGTGACTCCCGCGCCGCGGCCGCTGATCACCGCCGCGTATTTCGCAGGCAATTTTATCGTGACGTTTTTCATCGTGCTGCTGGTGCTTGCGGTAAGCATGATCTTCCTGGCGGCGACGGGGTGGTATCTTACCGCCGCCGACGTGTTCGCCTCCGTCGGACTGACCGCGCTCAGCGTGCTTTCCGCAGCCATGCTGAGCACGCTCGTGTGCCTGCCGATGCGCACTTCGGGAGTGCACTCGGCGGTGACCGGCATTCTCAGCGCGGCGATAGGCTTTCTCATGGGCGCGTACATGCCCGTGTCCGTCTTTCCGCCCGCGGTGCGTTACATAGTGCTGTTCGTGCCGGGGACGTATTCGTCCTGCGTGTTCCGGAACATATTCTGCGGAGGCGCGCTGACCGCGCTGTGCGAGGACTATCCTCCCGCGGCCGAAACCGCCCTGAGGGAAGCGTTTACGCTGGATATGGACTTTTTCGGCGCGGACATAGGCGCGGGCGGGGCGCTGCTCATATTCGCCGTCACGATTCTGATCGTCGCCGCGGCGGCAGCTGCGGTCGTCGGCGCGCGCATATTGCTGCGCCGACACGGGAAAACCGCATGATTTCCGGGCCTCGCGGAACATTTTTTCCGTTTTTTGCATAAAAACGTTTGACTTCCGACCGTATTTTGTGGTATTATCCCCCGGTAAGGATATACTGATAATTTGCCCTTTTCGGTTTTATGTTAGCATGAAGGGAGCATTTGCCACAAGTTCTTCAGGGATCGGAAATTGTCGAAGCAAACCGGAAAGCAAGTGAAATAACTTTGTTTCTACCCGAGGACGCCGCAAGGCGCCCTATGGGCTATTTTTGCATTCCGCGGTTTTCCGCGCATTCCGTCCCACCAGAGAAATCAAGTTTTGCGCCGCCCCGGCGAGTCAGGCGGCGCGCCAAGGAGTAATATGGCTGAAAGAAGAATCCGTACCGTCAAATACGGTAACACCGAACGCCGCAGCTTCGCTCAGGTTGACGAAGTCATCGACATGCCCAACCTCATCGAAGTGCAGAAGAAGTCGTACAACGATTTCCTCGAAACGGGTATCGGAGAAGTGTTCAAGGACTTCTCCCCGATAACCGACTTTTCGGGCAGAATCGAACTTCATTTCCTCTCTCACCACATCGAAGACAAGCCCAAGTATACCGAGAAGGAGTGCAAGGACCGCGACGCGACGTACGCAACGCCCCTCAAAGTCAAAGTCCGCCTCGTCTACAAAGAGTCGGGGCAGATGACCGAGCAGGAAGTGTTCATGGGCGACCTGCCCAAGATGACGCCCAACGGCTCGTTCATCATCAACGGCGCGGAGCGCGTCATCGTCTCCCAGCTCGTCCGCAGCCCGGGCGTGTATTTTTCCGACGAGACGAAGGACCAGAAGACGGGCAAGGTATATTATACCGCGCAGTCCATTCCGTCCCGCGGCGCATGGCTGGAATACGAGATGGAGCCCGCGGGTACGCTCGCGGTGCACGTCGACCGTCAGAGAAAGGTGCCGGTCACGACGCTGATCCGCGCGCTGTCCGCGGTCACGACGGGCGATTTCGGCGAGGACGAACAGATCTGCCGCATCTTCCACAACGAGCCCATCATCGCCGAGACGTGCGCGAAGGATACCGCTCACAACAACAGCGAAGGTCTGCTCGAACTCAATAAGAAGCTGCGCCCCGGCGAGATTCCCAACCTCGACTCCATTCATTCGTACGTCAAATCCCTGTTCTTCGACAGGAGAAAGTACGACCTGACCCGCGTGGGCAGATATAAGCTCAACAAGAAGCTGTCGCTCGCTTCCCGCATAACCGGGCTCGTGGCGGCCGCCGACGTCGTGGACGGCGACGGCGTGCTCTACGTTTCCGCGGGAGACGTCATAAAAGAGGACGTTGCGATCCGCATTCAGAACGCCGGCATCAACGAGGTCGCCGTCGAAGTGGCGGGAAGGGAAGAACCCTTCTACGTCATGGGCAACGGCCACGTCGACCTCGCGGGTTACGTCGACGGCGATCCGAGAGAGCTCGGCATCACCGAATACGTGTCCTATGACGTGCTCAGCGAGCTCATGAGCCAGGCGGACGGCGACGCGGTCATGCTCGCCAACCTCTGCCGCGAGCACTCCGATCTGCTTGCCGAAAAGCACATAACGGTGTCCGACATACTGTCCACCGTCAACTATATAATAGGTCTGCACTACGGCATCGGCTACACCGACAACATCGACCACCTCGGCAACCGCCGCGTGCGCAGCGTGGGCGAGCTGCTTCAGAACCAGTTCCGCGTGGGTATCGCGCGTTTGGAACGCGTGGTGCGCGAGAGAATGCAGATCCAGTCCGACGCCGAGCTGACCCCGCAGACGCTTATCAATATCCGTCCCGTGACGGCGGCGCTCAAGGAGTTCTTCGGCTCCTCGCAGCTGTCGCAGTTCATGGACGAAACCAACCCCATATCCGAGCTTACGCACAAGCGCAAGCTGTCCGCTCTCGGCCCCGGCGGTCTGAACAGAGAGCGCGCCACCTTCGACGTCCGCGACGTGCACTACACGCACTACGGCAGAATGTGCCCCATAGAGACGCCCGAAGGTCAGAACATAGGTCTTATCTCCTCGCTGTCCGGCTATGCCGTCATCAACGAATACGGCTTCATCGAAGCGCCGTACCGCAAGGTGGAGAAATTCTACGACGCCGACGGCAACGTCATCGGCGGCAAAGTGACCGACGAGGTCGAGTACCTTTCCGCCGACCGCGAGGACAGATACGTCGTCGCGCAGGCGAAGGAGCCTCTCGGCCCGGACGGCTGGTTCGAAAAGCAGCGTGTGCTTGCGCGGTACCGCGACGACATAAGAGAGTTCGACAGAACGGAAATCGACTACGTCGACGTTTCGCCCCGTCAGCTCGTTTCCGTCGCAACCTCGCTCATACCCTTCCTCGAAAACGACGATACCAACCGCGCGCTCATGGGCTCCAACATGCAGCGTCAGGCGGTGCCTCTGCTCCGTCCCGAAGCGCCCATGATAGGCACGGGCATCGAGCATAAGATAGCGTACGACTCCGGCGTCATGGTGCTTGCGCGCGATAACGGCGTCGTGACGTACGTCGACGCGGACACCGTGCGCGTCAAGGAAGAGAGCGGCGCGGTCGGAACGTATACGCTCAAAAAGTTCCAGGGCTCCAACCAGGGCACCTGCATCAACCAGAAACCCATCGTGGCAAAGGGGCAGACCGTAAAGAAGGGCGACGTGCTCGCCGACGGTCACTCGACGGAGAACGGCGAACTTGCGCTCGGCCGCAACATTCTCGTCGGCTTCATGAGCTGGGAGGGCTATAACTACGAGGACGCAATCCTCATTTCCGAAAGAATAGTCAAGGACGACGTGTTCACTTCCATCCACATCGCCGAGTATGAGATGGAAGCCCGCGACACCAAGCTGGGCGAGGAAGAGATCACGCGCGACATACCCAACGTCGGCGAGGACGCGCTCAAAAACCTGGACGAAAACGGCATCGTATACGTCGGCGCCGAAGTCACGAGCGGCGACATACTCGTCGGCAAGGTCACGCCCAAGGGCGAGACCGACCTCACTCCCGAAGAGCGGCTCATGCGCGCGATATTCGGCGAGAAGTCGCACGAAGTGCGCGACACCTCCCTCAAAGTTCCTCACGGCGAGGGCGGCATAGTCGTGGACGTCAAGGTGTTCACCCGCGCCAACAAGGACGAGATGAGCCCGGGCGTCAACAAGGTCGTGCGCGTGTACATCGCGCAGAAGCGCAAGATCGGCGTGGGCGACAAGATGGCGGGCCGCCACGGCAACAAGGGCGTCATTTCCAGAGTGCTGCCCGAAGAGGATATGCCCTTCATGGCAGACGGCACGCGCCTTCAGATAGTGCTCAACCCCCTCGGCGTGCCTTCCCGAATGAACATCGGACAGGTGCTGGAAGTGCACCTCGGCCTCGTCGCCAAGGCGCTGGGATGGAAGGTCGCCACCCCGGTGTTCGACTCCGCGCTCGAGAGCGATATCGAGAAACTGCTCCGCGAAAACGGCTACGTCAACTCCGAAGGGCAGGTGGACGGCAAGATACAGATGTACGACGGCAGAACGGGCGAACCGTTCGAGAACCGCACGACGGTCGGCTATATGTACATGCTCAAGCTCATACACCTTGTCGACGACAAGATGCACGCGCGTTCGATAGGACCTTACAGTCTCGTCACCCAGCAGCCTCTCGGCGGCAAGGCGCAGTTCGGCGGACAGCGTTTCGGCGAGATGGAGGTGTGGGCGCTGTACGCTTACGGCGCCGCAAACATCCTGCAGGAAATCATGACCGTCAAGTCCGACGACATCGTGGGCCGCGTCAAGACCTACGAATCCATAGTCAAGGGCGTCAACGTTTCCGAGCCGGGCGTGCCCGAGTCGTTCAAGGTCCTCATCAAGGAACTGCAGGCACTCGGTCTCGACATCAAGATACTCAACGACGAGCAGAAGGAAATATCCATAAAGGATATAACCGAAGACGAGGCGGACACTTACGAGGTGCCCACCAAGAAGATGAAGCATTTCGAGAACGGCAAACTCGTCATGGAAGAGGAGATAGACCTCGATTCCTTCGACGACGTCGATCTCGACGACGAGGACGACGACGAGAGCGATCTTCCCGAGTTCGATACCGATTCGCTGTTCGGCGATGACGACGATCTGGAGATCGACGACAAGTTCGCCGACCGCGAGCTGGATGACGACGATCTCGACGATTTCGACGATCTCGGCGGAGTGCTCGATGAAGACGACGACAAGGAGGGCGAATAAGAATGTTCGAACTTAACAGCTGCGACTCGATGGAAATAGCCATCGCGGGTCCCAATAAGATCCGCGAGTGGTCCAAGGGCGAAGTAACCAAGCCCGAGACCATCAACTACCGCACACAGAAGCCCGAGCGCGACGGCCTGTTCTGCGAGCGCATATTCGGACCGTACAGGGACTACGAGTGCCACTGCGGAAAATACAAGCGCATACGCTACAAGGGCATAGTCTGCGACAAGTGCGGCGTCGAAGTCACCAAGTCCAAGGTGCGCCGCGAGCGCATGGGTCACATAGAACTCGCCGCGCCCGTCACTCATATATGGTATTTCAAAGGCGTGCCGGGCAGAATAGGCCTCATGCTCGACATGACGCCCAAGGCGCTGGAGCAGGTCGTGTATTTCGTCAACTTCATCGTCACCGATCCCGGCGACACCGACCTCGAATACAAACAGATCCTTACCGACGCTCAGCTCACCGAAGCTCAGGAAAAGTACGGCGAGAAGGCGTTCAAGGTGGGAATGGGCGCGGAAGCGGTCAAAAAGCTCCTCGCCGACATAAACGTCGAGGAAGAGTATAAGAAGATGAAGGAGATCGTCGACAGCTCTTCGGGACAGAAGAAGCTCAAAGCGATCAAGCGCCTCGACATACTCGACTCCTTCCGCCGCAGCGGCAACGACCCCACGTGGATGGTGCTGGACGTGCTGCCCGTCATACCCCCCGATCTGCGCCCCATGGTGCAGCTCGACGGCGGACGTTTCGCGGTCAGCGACCTCAACGACCTTTACAGAAGGGTCATCAACCGCAACAACCGACTCAAAAAACTCATGGAGCTCAGCGCTCCAGACATCATAGTCCGCAACGAGAAGCGTATGCTGCAGGAAGCGGTGGACGCCCTCATCGACAACGGCCGCCGCGGCAAAGCGGTGTCCGGCGCCGGCAACCGCGAGCTCAAGAGCCTTTCCGGACTGCTCCGCGGCAAGCAGGGACGTTTCCGTCAGAACCTGCTCGGCAAGCGCGTGGACTACTCCGGCCGTTCGGTCATAGTCGTAGGCCCCGAACTGAAAATGTACCAGTGCGGTCTGCCCAAGGAAATGGCGCTCGAGCTGTTCCGTCCCTTCGTGATGGAAGAACTGGTCAAACAGGGCAAAGCGCATAACATCAAGAGCGCGAAGCGCGTAGTCGACCGTGCGGACAAGAGCGTGTGGGGCGTGCTCGAAAACGTCATCAAAGACCACCCCGTGCTGCTCAACCGCGCGCCCACGCTGCACCGCCTCGGCATACAGGCGTTCGAACCCGTGCTCGTCGAGGGCCGCGCCATAAAGCTCCACCCGCTCGCGTGCGGCGCGTTCAACGCCGACTTCGACGGCGACCAGATGGCCGTACACGTACCTCTGTCGCTGGAAGCGCAGGCGGAAGCCCGCTTCCTCATGCTCGCCTCCAACAACATCCTCAAGCTGTCCGACGGACGTCCCGTCTGCACGCCTTCGCAGGATATGGTCATGGGCGTGTACTATCTGACGATAGAGCGTCCGGGCGCGAAGGGCGAATTTAAGGTATTCTGCGACACCGACGAAGCGAAAATGGCGTACGCGTGCGGCGACATAGAGCTGCAGTCGCGCATTAAAGTGCGTATCTTCCGCGAAATCGACGGCGTGATGAAGCACCGTCTCATCGACACCACCGTCGGTAAGATCATATTCAACGAAGCAATACCCCAGGATCTCGGATTCGTCAAGCGCGAAACCGAGGACGATATGTTCAAGCTCGAGATCGACCGCGTCGTCGACAAGGGCGTGCTCGGCGACATAGTCGACGTGACCTTCAAGCGCAAGGGCGCGACCGAAACCGCCCGCGTGCTCGACAACATCAAGGCGCTCGGCTACAAGTATTCGACGATCGGCGCGATCACGACGTCGGTGTTCGACATGCACATACCGCCCGAGAAAAAATCCCTCATCGAAGAGGGCGACGCGCGCGTCATCGAGATCGAGAATCTTTACAAGGACGGCTTCCTGACCGACGACGAGAGATACGACAAGGTCATCGCCGTCTGGAAGGACATCAACAAGCGCATGTCCGACGTGCTGAAAAAGAGCTTCACGACGTTCAACCCCATCTCCATGATGGCTACGTCGGGCGCCCGCGGCTCCATCACGCAGATGATACAGCTCGCAGGCTGGCGCGGCCCCATGGTCAACCCTCAGGGTAAGACGCTGGAAGTGCCCGTCAAGTCCAACTTCAGAGAAGGCCTGTCCGTTCTCGAATACTTCATCGCCAGCCACGGCGGACGTAAAGGTCTTGCCGACACGGCGCTCAAAACGGCAGACTCGGGTTATCTGACCCGCCGTCTCGTCGACGTCGCTCAGGACGTCATCGTCATGGAAGAGGACTGCTGCGAGGGCATTCCGCCCAAGGGAATCAAGACGTACGCTATCGTCGAGGGCAACCCTTCGACGGTGGAAATCGACGTTCCCACCGAGGCGGAGAAAGCGACGGCATACTCGCTCATCTTCGACAAGAAGGCGCCCAAGTACACCGTCGACGAACTCGTCAATCCCAAGACGGGCAAGATCATCGTTCAGGCGGGCGGCAAGATAACCGAGGCCAAGGCTCAGGAAATCATGACCTGCGGCATCAAGGAAGTGCGCGTCATAGGTTCGCTCATCGAGAGTCTCGAAGACCGCCTCAACGGCAGATACACCGCCGAGGACGTCAGGGATCCCAACACCGGGGAGCTCATCATCGGCGTCAACGAGATGGTGTCCGAGGAGAAGGCCAAGGAAATTACCGACGCGGGCATAGCGGCCGTAACCATCAGAACGGCGCTGACCTGCCGCTCCAAGCACGGCATGTGCGCGAAGTGCTACGGCAAGGATATGTCCAACGGTTCGCCGATCAGAATAGGCGAGGCGGTCGGCATAATCGCGGCTCAGTCCATAGGCGAGCCGGGCACGCAGCTTACGATGCGTACCTTCCACAGCGGCGGCGTCGCTGCGGCCGACGACATCACGCAGGGTCTTCCGAGGGTCGAGGAGCTGTTCGAGGCCCGCAAACCCAAGGGCGTGGCCACCGTGTCCGCGACCGACGGCACCATCCGCATCAAGGAGGAGAACGGCCGCCGCGACGTCATCGTCACGGCAGACGACGGCAAGGAAACGTCGTACTCCATTCCTTACGCGGCAAAGCTCAAACCCAATATCAAGAACGGCGCGAAGATCTTCGCGGGCGATCCGCTCACCGAAGGTCCCATCAACCCGCACGACATACTTGCGACCAAGAACAAGAACGCCGTGCAGGAATACCTGCTCAAAGAGGTGCAGACCGTCTACCGCAGCCAGGGCGTCAAGATAAACGACAAGCATATCGAGACCATCGTCCGCCAGATGCTCAAAAAGGTCAGGGTGGAGTCGAGCGGTTCGACCGATCTGCTTCCCGGCAGCATGGTGGACATCAGCGAGTTCATGGAGGCCAACGGCAAGACCATCGAGAGCGGCGGCGTGCCCGCGCAGGCTAAGCCCACGCTGCTCGGCATAACCAAAGCCGCGCTGGCGACCGAGTCCTTCCTGTCCGCGGCGTCCTTCCAGGAAACCGCGAGGGTGCTCACCGAAGCGGCTATCAAGAACAAGCGCGATCCGCTCCGCGGCCTGAAAGAGAACGTCATAATCGGCAAGCTCATTCCGGCAGGCACGGGCATGAGAATCTACCGCGACATCATGCCGGTGGAGAAGAAGCAGCCCGTTCCGGAAGAAACGGAGAACGCCGAAGGCGCGGAAACCGAAGTCCCCGCAGAGGAGACCGAGGGCGCGGCAGCCGAGGCGCAGGCATAAAGTCAATAACCGATACCGGAAAAATCCCGGAAGAGAACGCTCTTCCGGGATTTTCGCATAAATGCCGCGAGACGTGCGGAAAATAGTCGCGGTTTTTTACGCAAAGTAAAGGCAACGTTGCGGCTATGATCGTGTCAAATCCTTGCGCCTCCGCCGCGTGTGTGCTATAATACGCATATGAGCAAATATGAAAAAATCGGCGTCATCGGCGCGATGGACGTCGAAATAGAAGGCGTAATGGCGGCTATGTCCGCGCCGTCGGTCAGGGAGATCGGCGGCTCGCGGTTCGTGACGGGCAGGATAGGCGGCACGGAAGTCACGGCGGTGCAGAGCGGCATAGGCAAGGTGAACGCGGCGTTCGCTGCGTGCGTGCTCGCGCTGGAATTCGGCGCCGGGGCGATAATCATGACAGGCGTATGCGGCGGCGCGGGACTGAACGCGCTGGACGCGCTCGTGCCCGACGGCTTCGTGCAGCACGACGTGGATATTCTCGGCGAAGAACGCGGGCATAT
Organism: Candidatus Protoclostridium gallicola; assembly: GCA_904387375.1. Lineage (GTDB taxonomy): Bacteria > Bacillota > Clostridia > Christensenellales > Pumilibacteraceae > Protoclostridium > Protoclostridium gallicola. The sequence goes on along the minus strand of CAJFLE010000020.1, from coordinate 6,455 downwards.
AGACATTCTCGGCACGACGGTTATCCGGCCCGACGCGGTACTGTCCGACGAGCTGGCGGCCGCCTCCGGCGCGAAACGCGGCCTTATGGCGACCGGCGAGGGCTTCGTGAGCGGGGAAGAGCAGGTGCGCGGCATACTTTCGCGCTTTCCTCTCGTGCGCGGCATGGATATGGAGTCCGCCGCAGCGGCTCAGGTGTGCGCGCGGCTGGGCGTTCCGTTCGCCTGCGTCAAAATCGTGTCCGACGGCGGTTCGGACGACACGTATTTCGACTTCAAAACCGCCGCCGCCGAAAAATCCGTTTCCGCGGTTCTGCGCCTGCTGGGAAAATAGTGCGGTCATAATGATAAAACCGTTACCATTCGGGTAACGGTTTTAATTTTGACTTAAATTCAATAAATAGTCGGCAGATATTTCGAACGCTTCGCACAGCTTGACTATATGACTTGCCGTAGGCTCGTTCACATCGTTTTCCCAAAAAGAGATAACTCCGTTTGATACTCCGACAAAACTTGCCAATTGCGGTTGCGTCCAGCCTTTTTCTTCTCGCAACTCTCTGATTTTTTGTCCCAAAGTCTGCATCATGACTTTCATCCCATGGCGGGGAGGAATACGTCGATAATGTATTTCAGATCGCCGATCATTTTGCTGACGATGCCGTGGTCGGGGGAAACGCCGTTCTGTTCGAGAAATTTCGTATAATTGGAGATAATGAACAGATTGGAGTTGAAGCAGCGTTTGACGACGAAGTCGAGCACGCGCTGTTTGTTCCACTTGAGTATTTTGGCGTTCATGTGCGAGGCGTCGCACGCGACCTGATATTCCTTATACTTTTCGCTCAGCCCGGCGAGGTCCTCGAGGAAGCGGAAGTTCAGATTCCACTTGGTCATTTCCAGCCCGGGCACGGCGCCCAGCCAGCCGTAATTTTCGAAGTGGTCGATCTCGTTGTTGTTTTTGACGTTGATGCCGAACTTTTTGATTTTCTCGTCATACTCCGCCTGCGTCTTTTCGTCCATATCGTCGCGCTTTTCGCTGAAACGGTCGAACGTTTCGAATTCCTCGACGACGCTGCGGTCGTATTTGCACAGCACGGCGATGACGCATTCCAGCTCATGCAGGCTGCGCCACACGACGACGGCCTCTTTTTCAAGTCCGCGGGCGATGAGCATCATTATGCCTTTGAGTTTGAGGAAAGCGCTCTCGAACAGCTTCATGACCGCCATGACGGTATGATCCTTGTCCCGCTTGTGGTTTTTGATGCCGATGTTGAGCATGTAATCGAGCAGGATGTTGAAGCGGCAGTAGATGGGGTTGTATTCGTTTATTATTCTTACGGCGGATATCTTGACGTTTTCGAGTATGAATATCGATTCGGTAACGCTTCCGACGAGCGTTTCGCGGTACTGCGCGTTGTTGGTGAGCGCTATGCGCTCCTCTGCGGACATGTGCACGGTGTGCGCGTAGTGATATCCGCATATGTATTTGACGACGTCGGGAGCGGGCACGCCGTACAGCGACGGGTTAATGCCGTTTTTGAGCAGGCGGGTGCGGTATCTTTCCAGCACCCGTTCGAGCATATCCGCGACGAAAGAGCGCGGGAAAGTATAGCCGCCGTATTCCGCGCGCAGCTTGGGAAGGGAATAATCGAGTATTTCTCCGATGATGTTTTCCATTATATATATGATAGCATAAACCGCAACGCAAAGTCAATGTTAAACCCCGCGGAGAAATATTAGAAACAAATTAGAAAAACGTCGCTTTCCGTCGCATTCTTCCGCCCGCGCCGCGCCCGGCGGCGCAAAGGTCAAACGCTTGACTTGCGGCGCGTAAAGTAGTAAACTATTTTAGCATATTATGGAAATTCTTACCCCGCAAATAATATGGAAGGGTTACGACGCTTCCGCGCTGCCGCTTTCGGCGAGCGTGCTGTCCGACAAAACGGAGAACGGCGTGCGCACCGTGCTGGCGTATTTCAACGGCCCGACGACTACGGACGGAGTCGCCCGCGTATTCGTGCGCTGCGTTCTGCCTGTGGCCGATAAGCCCGTGCCCGCGGTGGTGTATATGCCCGACGCGCACAGACCCGTTTCTGCGGTGGACGTAAGTTACCTCGTGCGCGACGGTTACGCGGCGGTGCTGCCCGATTACGCGGGCGAGCGGGAGGACGACGCGCGGTACACGCTTTATCCCCGATCTATGGCATGCGCCAATTTCACGCCCGACTGCCTCACCGAGGTGCCAGACGACGTGCGGGTCAACTGCTGGATCATCTGGGCGGAAACGCTCATGCGCGCGGTGACGTTCGCCGCGTCGCTGGACGGCGTGGACGCGGGAAGAATAGCGGTCGCGGGCGACGGCATAGCCGCGGCGTCCGTGCTCAAAGCCGCGGCGGTGGACGGACGCGTAAAGTGCGCGGTGACGCTGTTCTCGCCCGGTTACCGTCCCGAGGAAACGGAAGGGCGGGACTACCTCAGCTATAAAGTGGCGCTGGACGGCGCGGCATACGCGCCCATGATAAAAGTGCCTCTGCTCATGATGCTGTCGTCCAACGAACAGGACGACTCCACCGACGACATGAGCGAGATATTCGAACTCATTCCGCCCGAGAGCGGCTCCCGCCTCTCGATAAGCGAGCGTACCAGCCACGCGTTCGGGGTGAAACAGAAGAACAACGTGTCGCTGTGGCTGGCGTATCATCTCAAAGGTATAGGGAGCGTTCCCGGCGCGCCCGAACTCGCCGTTTCCTGCGAAGAGCGCAGACTGCGTTTTTCCGTGACCGCGCCGGAGGACTGCGACGACGTGGAACTGTTCGCGTCGCAGGCGATGCCGCGCGGCTCGCTGCGCAACTGGCGGCGCACGATTCCGGAAAAGACCGAAAACGGCGAATACGTCGCGTATGCGGACGTATACGACATAAAGCAGCCCGTATATGCGTTCGCCAACGTCTGCCCGCACGACGGCGGTATGTCTGTCAGCACTCCCGTGCTGTCCCGCGTGCCCGCGCTGCTCGGCGTTGCGGAAACGCCGGTCAAGAGCAGCCGCCTCGTATACGACGGGGATATGGGCACCGATGACTGGATGGTGCAGTCGCCGCTCGCCGAAAAGGACACGCTGACCATGGCTCCGGGGCCATTCGGCATACCAGGCGTATCGTCCGCGCTCGGCACGATGTCGACGTTCAAGATAGGGGACGCGGCATACCGCGGCCGCGGCTCGCTGCTTCTTCAGATAATGATATACAGCGCCGTAGATCAGACGGTGACGTTCACCGTCGTGGCGCGCGGCGACGAAGAGGACGACGGCTATACCTCGTATTCGTATTCGGCGACGCTTTCTCCGTCCGACGAGTGGCGCAAACTTACTTTGGCCGCAACGGATTTCAAATCCCCGCACGCGGCGGGCATGGAGTGGGAGAACGCGGTGTATCTGCGCGTCGATTCGGACGCGCCCGTGGCGATTTCGTCCATGATCTGGGTGTAAGACGACTATGGAACTGAGCGACAATCTTCTCGGCGGCCGCCGCGGCTCTTCCGTCGCCGGCGTCGTCATCAATATAATCCTCGCACTCGTGCTGCTTGCGCTCGTCGCGGTGCTTATCGTGACGTCATCGTTTTCGCTGTGCCGCATAAGCGGCGACAGCATGGAAAGCACGCTGCACGACGGGCAGTACGTACTTGTGGGAAAGGGCGGCGAAACGCTGTCGCGCGGCGACGTGCTCGTGTTCTCCATGGAAGAGAACGGCGAAACCACGCAGCTCATCAAGCGCGTCATAGCGACGGCGGGCGACACCGTGCGGTTCGAGCGTACCGACGGGCTTGTGAACGCGCAGATTTCTGACGGCGGCAGCGTAATGACCCATGTCGTCGAGCTGTACGTGAACGGCGAGCTGCTCGACGAGCCTTATATCCGCGAGCCGATGTATGCGTATTACTGGGCGCATACCGGACTGCAGATACAGCTCGGCGTCGAATATACCGTGCCCGACGGCACGATATTCGCGCTCGGCGACAACCGCAACGAGTCCATGGATTCGCGCTACGAGTCCGTCGGCTTCGTGCCGCTGACCGATGTGGTCGGCAGGGTGGACTGCGTGCTCGAACCCGGCGGGTTCCTCGAATGGCTGGTCACGCTCATATACGGCGTGCCTTTCCGCCCCGAAACCGCATAAACGAAAATCAACGAATGAACATACTGTCCGTAAAAAATCTGACCTATATCTACAACGAGGATATGGAAGACGAAGTGACCGCGCTCTCCGGCGTTTCTTTCGACGTCGAAGAGGGCGAGTTTATCGCGCTCGTCGGGGCGAACGGCAGCGGCAAATCCACGCTCGCGCGCCTGCTCAACGGCCTGCGCGAACCGTCGTCGGGCGAAGTCCTCGTGCGCGGCATACCGACTACGGACAGGGACAGAATATTCGAAGTGCGCTCCACCGTCGGCGTCGTGTTTCAGAACCCCGACAACCAGATGGTGGCGACGATAATAGAGGACGACATCGCGTTCGGCCCCGAAAACCTCGGCGTCGAGCCTGCGGAAATAGACAGGCGCGTGGACTGGGCGCTGGAATGCGTGGGTATGAAGGAACATCGCAAAGGCACGCCTTTCCGCCTTTCGGGCGGTCAGAAGCAGCGCATCGCCATCGCCGGCGTGCTGGCTATAAAACCGCGCGTGCTCGTTCTCGACGAATCCACCGCCATGCTCGATCCGCGCGGCAAGAAAGAGGTCATGGATACCATCGAGCGCATACGCGAGCGCGAGGGAATGACGGTCATCATGATCACGCATTTTCCCGAAGAGGCGGCGCGCGCCGACAGGGTTATCGCGCTGGACAAGGGGCGCATCGTCATAGACGAACCCGCGCGCCGGGCGCTTTCCGGCGTGGAACGCCTGCGCTCGTACGGGCTGGACGCTCCGCTGCCCGCGCGCGTCGCATACGAACTGCGCCGCCGCGGCATGCCGCTCGAAGGCGAGATCATCTCCGCGGAGGAGCTGAAGGAGGCGTTATGGCGGTTGAAATAAAAGACCTGACTTACGTTTACAGCCCCAAGTCGCCGTTCGAAAAGAAAGCGCTCGACCGTGTGTCGCTGACCGTCGACGACGGGGATTTCTTCGGCATAATCGGCCATACCGGCAGCGGCAAGTCCACGCTTATAAGCCACCTCAACGCGCTGACCCGCGTACAGCCAAAGCTGAATATATCGTCGGTGCTCCGCGTCTGCGGCATAGACCTGACCGCGAAAAAGCCGGACCTTAAAGCCCTGCGCGAGAAGGTGGGCATGGTGTTCCAGTATCCCGAATACCAGCTCTTCGCCGACACCGTCGCCGACGACGTGGCGTACGGACCGAAAAACCTCGGGCTGGACGAAGCGGAAATCGACGTGCGCGTACGAGAGGCGATCGGAAAAGTGGGACTGGACTATAACGACGTCGCGCAGCGTTCTCCCTTCGAGCTTTCGGGCGGACAGAAGCGGCGCGCAGCCATTGCGGGCGTGATCGCCATGCGCCCCGAACTGCTCATACTCGACGAGCCGACCGCCGGCCTCGACCCGCGCGGCAAATCCGAGATACTCGACCTGCTCCGCGAAATCAAGCGGACGTGCCCCACGATAATCATGGTGTCGCACAATATGGATGAGGTCGCCGCCTGCTGCAACAAAGTCGCAGTGCTCGGCGAGGGCAAGGTCATGGGCGTTTTTACTCCGGCGGAACTGTTTTCGCGGCGCGAGCTCATTCATTCGCTCGGCCTCGAACTCCCGACCGTCACCGAACTCGCCGCATATCTCGCCGATTCGGGCATTCCGGTCAATCCCGCCGTTCTCACCGAAGAGGAGCTCATTTTATCCTTAGCGCACCGCTAACGCTCGGGTTTCGCGCCGATTGCGACACTGCGCATAAAAATTTTAACAAATTTTTTGTGCTCGTGTCGGCGCGAACGCCAAAAGGACGGCGAACAGCCTGTTCGCCGCCGGAATGAAGCAAGACAACATCGTTCGCCGATATTGGCATATCGGCTCTGCGACGTTTTCTTGGAACTTTCACAACTTTCTGCCGAAAGTTGACATAAGGTCGCTCAGTCGGCAAAGCGCTCCCTCGCTTCCGATCGATCCCTTATCCTTCGCGAAGGCTTTCGCTCGTATAAGGGCAGCCCTTTGCGCGCAAAGCGCGCGAAGGGGTGACGCGAATGTGGGATCTTTCCGGTGCATAGGTCACGGATTTTGCCTTGCCGCCGTGAGGCAGGCTGCGGCGTCGTGCGCGCTGCGCGCGTACAAAATCCGTGCCTCTGCCCTCGGAAATCTCACCGCATTCGCTTCTATGTCGGGTTTGCAAGGGCATAATTAAGTTTTAATTTATATCATATAAAAATTCACAGTAAACAAACACAAGCAGCGAATGCGGGAAGATTTTGCGAAGATTTCGCGGGAAATCCGTACGGCGAAGCCGCACGTCCCCGCGGCCT
>CAJFLE010000019.1 GCA_904387375.1 Candidatus Protoclostridium gallicola | reverse complement strand
GCTGTAACAACCTAAATTCCCAAAAACGGAAAAGCGGCATAGTCCGTAAACTACGCCGCTGCTCCGTTAGGGCTTTATTCTCTATGAAAGGCACCCTAATCGGTTTCTTTTTGTTCACGGCCACTATAGCACAATATTTGTACGTCATCTAATCGTAGTTATAAAATATGCGTTCAAGCTCTTCTATATCTTCAACAACGATATCGATATGTTCCGGAGTGATTACTCTTGCGTTGCTAACTCGATGTTTATACAAACCGCACCCGTCGATTTCATTTACGGAAATTGCCCGGCATAAGCAAAATCCGATTTTCTGCTTATAGAACGCCACCGCGCCTTTCGTATAAAATACATCATAATGACAGCAAGCCTTACAACGTCTCTTTGTCTTTTGTATTTCCATGATAATATATTTCATCCTCTCGGTTTTCATGAAATATCTGACGGATGGCCGATATTTCCGTTAAAATTTCATATAAAGCCCTTGACGCCGCTTTTTTACGCATACAATATCGCCTACGATTTGACTCCCAATAGTCGCAGCTATCATTATTCCCGACTATTTTATCGTATCGCGAACAAAAACCAAGTTTAGTGCGGTTAAAATGATATAATCCCTTAGTATAGTACCTTTCGTAACGCCCGCAATAAACGCATTTTCCGTTTTTCGTTTTTGTGTTATCTGTTTGTTCTTCCATTATGATAAACCTCCGTAAAGTCGTTACACGTAGGAATGTGCACAAGAATGATTATATACGTAGGAATATGCAAATATCAAGCATTTTTTGCACATTCCTACTATAATATTTTCAGGTGAATATTATGGAACAAATAAAAATCGGCGAAAGAATAACCGAATTAATGACAACGCGAGGGATTGACAACAGGACATTTGCCAATACAATCGGTGTCAATGTCAGCACGGTCGGAAGATGGCGGAATAACGCGAAATATATGAGGCTTTCACAGATTGTCGGAATTGCGGAATATTTTGCCTGTTCCCTCGATTTCCTTGTCGGACGGTCGGATATATTACTGGATTTTAAGCCCGTCGAATGCCCGCCATTTTATCCGCATTTAAGAAAACTGCTTCAAGACAGAGGAATTTCGAGAAACAGAATCAATAAGGATACTCGCATTAAGTCCTCGCATTTCGTTGACTGGAAAAACGGCGCAGATCCGCATATTCTGTCTTTGGTGGAACTTGCCGACTATCTCGATATAACATTGGACGTTCTGATCGGACGCGAAAAATAAACCCGGCGTCTTTTACGACGTCGGGCGCGTTTTTATGCACACTCACAGCGGTTTGAATAATTCCGCCGGCTGGATTTGCAAAACTTCGCAGATCTGCAGGATCGATTTCAGGCTGATATTTATCTTGCCGTTTTCCACTTTATGAATATAACTCGGATCTTTGTCTATGCGTAAACTCAGCTCGTATGCGGATAAATCCGCCTTCATACGCGCACGCGCCAGATTGACTCCGAAATCTTTAAGTTCCATGTTTTTAGTTTATACCATTCTGAATACTTGACTAATTGATTGGCAGGCAATATAATTGAATTATAGTCAATCAAGGAGACCAGTATGCATGAATGTGGAACAAAGTGCGGCAGCAATGTTTACATTTTCTATGATTATAATATTATTTTAGAAAAGTTTATTACACATACAATACCAAATAATAATGAAATTACATTCGAGTATTTAATTAATGTAATATCATGTAATGAGCAGGAAATAAAATTAACGGATCATTACAAAAATAAATTATATGAAATTGGCAAATTTAGCATAAAACTAACAGATAATAAAACATTATTATTGCAAAAAAGTAAAGACTATATTAATAATTTAATAAGAAAATATATTAATCCATCGCGATATAAGAATAATAGATATATTTATAAATTTGGGAAGTTGACATCAGATAAATATTATAACAAAAATGAACTTGATTTTATTAATTGCATATTTTATAATTTCAGCAAAATCGTAAATGCTCAAATCGATCCATATAAAATTCAGTTAGTCCCGCCAAATGAATTACAAAATTTTAATTCAATAAATAATTATGGATTTAATAAAGTTACTGAAAGTATATATAATGCTATTTTATTAAAAAATTTATATGCTGGTGACAGCATTGTACCTTTTATCAAAAACAATTATAAAAATTCACATGAAATACTATTGGCTAAAATTCAAAGCAGTAATATTTATGATTATTATTTTGATGCGAATGCTAAACTAAGATGTGATTTATCAGCAAATTATAATTTACTAATTAAAAACTTTTTAAATCTATTGTTATATGATTTTTATGATTATCAAGCAAAAGAATTACTTTTAGCCAAATTATGCTTAAACTTCGGTAATATATATACAACTACAACATAATACCTTATACGTTTGATTTTTCCGCGGCGAAATGGTAATATAGACGTGCAAAAATACCGTAAGGAGCGGATCATGAAAAAAGTATATTTCGCGGGACCGATGTTCTGCAAAAGCGAAAAGGATTATAACGCGGCGGTTGCCGCAATGCTCGAAGACGCGGGCTATTCCGTCTTTCTTCCCCAGCGCGACGGAAACGAGGCGGCGCTGATGAAGGACGAAACCGAAGAAGAGCGGACGCGGGTCATATTCGACGTCGACACCGCGGCGATAAGGAATGCGGACGTGCTGTTCATGGTGCTTGACGGCAGAGTGCCCGACGAGGGCGCGTGCGTGGAGCTGGGCATCGCGTACGCGCTGGGCAAGCCGTGCTACGGAATCAAGACGGACGTGCGCGCGGCGGAAAACGGCATGGATCTCAATCCGCTCATAGCCGGCTGTTTCAAACGCATATTCCGCAATCCGGACGGCGTCGCCGCGCTCCGCGAGCTTGCGGAATATCTGAAAACGACGGGGCTGTAAAATGCTTGACCGCCGGCGCGTAAAATGATAAAATAACATCCGAAAATAAAGTTGTGGATTTTTCGGATTCGTCTTTTTCGCCACACGGGTAAATTATCCGTGCGGCTTTTTTATGTCCCGGAAAACGCGAGGATAAGATTTTATGGATCAGTCGTACATGAAAGAAAAACCGATAGTGCCGCTGGTGCTGAAAATGGCGCTGCCCATGGTGGTGTCCATGCTCGTGAACTCGATGTACAACATCGTGGACAGCTTTTTCGTGGCGCAGATCGGCGAGGACGCGATGACGGCGCTGTCGCTGGTCTTCCCTCTCCAGAACCTCGCCAACGCGGTGGGCGTCGGATTCGGCATCGGCATCGGAGCCGCGGTGGCGTACTTCCTCGGCGCGAAAAAGAAAGGCGCGGCAAACCGCGCGTCCGCGCTCGGACTGCTGCTGTCGGCGGCGCACGGCGCGGCGCTGTGCGGGCTGTGCATGATATTCGCCGAACCGTTCGTGCGGCTGTTCACGGACAGCGAAGCGGTCGTGCAATACTCGCTCGAATACTTTTACGTCGTCATCGCGTTCGCGCCCGTCATCACGCTGGAAATGGCGTTCGAGAAAATATTGCAGGCGGTGGGCAAAATGAAAACGACGATGTTCTGCATGGCGATAGGCGCCGTCATCAACATCGTTCTCGACCCGCTGTTTATATCCGGTGCGGGATTCATTCCGGCGATGGGCGTATGGGGCGCCGCGCTCGCGACGGGCATAGGCCAGTCGATAGCGCTCGCGTGCTACGCCGTCGTGTTTTTCAAAGCAAAACTGCCCGTACGTTTGCGCGTGGGAAAGTCCGACCCGGAAGAAAAGATCTGCCGCAGGCTGTACCGCGTGGGAGTGCCGGCGGCGCTCAACCTCGCCCTGCCCTCCTTCCTCATAACCGCGCTCAACGCCGTGCTCGCGGCGTACTCGGAAACTTACGTGCTCATACTCGGCATATACTACAAGTTGCAGACCTTCATATACTTCACGGTCAGCGGCATTATACAGGGCATACGCCCGCTCGTCGGGTACAATCTCGGCGCACGGCGCGGCGACCGCGTGCTGGGCATATTCCGTTTCACGCTGCTGCTCTCGGTCGGCGTCATGGCCGTCGGCACCCTGCTGTGCCTTATCCTGCCCGAAGCGCTCATAGGGCTGTTCACCGTCAGCGAAACGACGCGCGCCGCGGGCGGAGTCGCGCTGCGCATAATAAGCGCGGGCTTCATCGTGTCCGCCCTGTCCGTCGTCATCGGCGGCACGTTCGAGGGGCTGGGCAAAGGCATGCCGTCGCTGATCATTTCCCTGATACGCTATCTGGTCATTATCCCCGTCGCTCTGCTGATGACGCTGCCGCTCGGCGCCGCGGGCGTATGGAACGCATTCTGGATCACCGAATGCATAGCCGCCGCATTTTCCTGCCTTATGTTCGCAAGGTATTCCAAAACGCTGAAAACGAAAGCGGGTCACGCGTGACCCGCTTTCGCTCATTTATAATTCGTCCGTGTTGAGTACGTAATAGTAAGACAGCAGTTCGCGCGAGTAGTCCACGACTTTGCCTTCGGGCAGCACGAGCATGCGCGTAATGCCTATCTGTTCGACGAAATCCGGATTATGGCTGACAAGCAGAATGGTGCCGGTATAATCGCCGAAGTTTTCGCCTATGACGACCTGCGTGTCCGGGTCGAGGTGGTTGGTGGGTTCGTCGAGCAGCAGCAGATTGGCTTTGGTCATGAGCAGGCGGCACAGCGCGATGCGCGCCTTCTCGCCCGGAGAGAGCAGCGACACCTTTTTGAATACCGTGTCGCCGCGGAACAGGAAATTGCCGAGGATGTTGCGGCGCTGCAGGTCGTTGAAGTCCCCGCCGTCCGCGTTTTCCAGCACCGTTTTGCTCTCGTCGAGCAGTTCCAGCTCCTGCGCGTAGTACGCGGTGTCCGTTTTGGGGTTGAACGTTATTTCGCCGGCGTCCGGCGTGAGCAGCCCGGTTATGAGTTTGAACAGCGTGGATTTGCCCGCGCCGTTCTCTCCCACGACGAGAAAGCGTTCGCCGCCGTACAGCGAAAAGGACAGCTTGTCGTACAGCTTAGGCTGACCTTCGTAATGAAAGGTCAGATTCTTGACTTCGAGCGGGATTTTTGCGGGCGCGCGGCGCGGTTCCAGCCGCATTTTCACGCGCTTGTATTCGGCGTCGCGCTTTTCCAGCGCGGCGAGCGCCTTTGCGAGCTTGACCTCCCTGTCCTGCCCCATGCGCTTTAAGTTATGGTTGGTGCGGCTGGCCTGACGCGCTTTCTGCACGAACTCCGCCAGCTTCTTTATTTCCTGCTCCTGCCGCGCTATGCGCAGCTCTTTGAGCAGTCTGTCCTGCGCGTACTTGCGCTTGAACGCCGTATAATTGCCCTCGTACATCGCGATTTTGTGCGACGTCTTGTCCACGAGCATCACGCGGCCGACGACAGCGTTCAGGAACTCTATGTCGTGGCTTATGACGAGCACGCTGCCGCGGTAATTTTTCAGGTACTGCGTTACGAAATCCTTCGTCGTGACGTCGAGGTGGTTGGTCGGCTCGTCGAGCAGCAGTATCTGCGGCTCGGCGAACAGCACGTGCGCGAATGCTATTTTGGATTTCTGTCCGCCAGACAGGTCGGCGAGCCGCATGTCAAGCAGGCCGTCCTCTATCTTCATGCCCGCGATGAGTTCGAGCAGCGCGCTCTCGGCGTTGTACTGATCGAAGCTGTCCAGCTCCGCCTGCACTTTGGTCATGCGGGCGAGCAGCCTGTTCTGTTCGTCGCCTTCCGCGGTTTCGAGCGCGGCGTATATATCTTCCAGTTCCGCTTCCAGGCGGCGTATGGGGCGGGCGTCGAACAGATAGTCCCACACCGTTTTGCCGAGATCGTCGAAGGAGAGCACCTGGGGCAGATAGCCCACGCGCGCGCCCGCCGCGGACACGAAGCCGGAATCCAGTTCGACCTGTCCGAGGATAACGCGGAAAAGAGTGGTCTTGCCGGCGCCGTTGACGCCGACAATGCCCACTTTGTCGTTTTTTCCGGTCTGAAACTGCGCGCCGTCGTATATGACTTCCGTCCCGAACGACAGGTGCATGTCCACTCCTCTCATAAAATTCTCCCGTGGCGCAAAAACGGACGTATGTGCATATGCGCATACGTCCGCCCCTTCGTACGCCGATTAAAGATCGAGAAATATTCCGCTTATCATGATCGCGGCCATGCACAGCGGCGCGACATAGCGGATCATGACGCGGTAATAGCGTCTGTACCAGCTTCTGCGCATGCCTATCTCGTCCATAAGCCCGTTCGTGTCCGTAAAGAATCCGGCGATTATGCACGTGCCTATGGCCACCAGCGGCATGAGTATGCTGTTTGAAAAATAGTCGAAGATCGTGAGGATATCCATATCCCCTATTTTTATCATGCTCAGCGGGCCGAAGCCGAGCGACGACAGCGAGCCGAGCACGAGCATTATGCCGAACACTATAATGCATGCGGTGCGCCGTGACAGACGGCAGTTCTCGCGCAGGACGGCGACTATGGCCTCGACGAGAGAAATGGACGACGTCAGCGCCGCGAAGAACACGAGCAGGAAGAACACCGCGCCTATCCACCGTCCGCCCGGAATCTCGGCGAACACGGCGGGCAGCTGCACGAACATCAGCGACGGACCCGACTGCGCCGCGGCCGTTTCGGGGTCGGGCGAGAAGGCGAAAATCGAGGGTATGACGATAAGCGCGGCGACTATGGCGAAGCAGGTGTCGCATATAGAGATCTGCCGCGCCGCGCCCGAAATGCTCGCGTCCTTTTTCATGTACGAGCCGTACGTGATCATTATGCCCATGGCCAGCGACATGGAATAGAACAGCTGTCCCAGCGCCGCGAGCAGCGTTTCGTAAGTGAAATCTCCGAAGTCGGGTACGAACAGTTTGAGCACGCCGTCCGCCGCTCTCGGCTGTACGCAGACATATATCATCAGGAATACCGCTATTATCGCGAGCAGCGGCATAAGCAACTTGCTTATGCGCTCGATGCCTTTCTGCACTCCGAACACGACGACGAGCACTGTCAGCAGCGCAAAGACGAGAAACGATACCAGCGGCTGCCACGGGTTCGCGGTAAACGTCGCGAAAAACTCGCCCGACGTTACGAGATCGGCGTTTTCTCCGACAAGCAGCGCGTCGCCGGACACGAAGCCTGCCATATACCGCACCACCCAGCCGCCTATGACGCTGTAATAAGGCACGATTATAATGGGCACGGCAAGGCATACGAAACCGAACCATTTGCATTTTTTGTTCAGATCCGCGAACGCGCCTATGATACCCTTGCCTGTTTTGCGCCCTATGGCGATTTCGAGTACGAGCAGGCAGAATCCGAAAGTGACGGCCAGCAGTATATAGCACAGCAAAAACATCCCGCCGCCGTATTTGGCCGCGAGATACGGAAACCGCCAGAGATTACCCAGTCCGACGGCAGAACCTGCCGCAGCGAGCACGAAACCTATTTTGGAAGAAAAGCCTTTATGCTTCTTCGTTTCCGCTCCCGCGGGAGCGCCGCCTTCCGGCGCGTTTTCTTCCGCCGCCGGAGCGGTGTTGTCCTCCTTCATTCATCCTCCGTACGAGCGGCGTATATTGCATGCGCTCCGCTCGTGTATATTGTACCCCATATAGAGAGTTTTGTCAATACGAATACGTAAAATCCCGCTTTTTGCGTTTATCTGCCCGTAATCGCCGTATAGCATTCGGGACGGCGGTCGCGGAACAGCCCCCATTCCAGCCGCGCGGCGTCAAAAGCGTCGAGATCGTATTCGGCGAACAGCGTAGTTTCCTCGTCGCGGCCGGCGGAAGCGATTATGCCGCCCGTATTGTCCGTCATGAACGACGAGCCGTAGAACGAGAGCTCGCTGCTCTGACCGCCGTTTTCGGCGCACGGCGACACTTTTTCGGTGCCGATGCGGTTAGCCGCAACTACTGGCATGCAGTTTGCCGCCGAATGTCCCTGCATGACGCGGCGCCAGTGCTCCGCGCTGTCTGTGCCGAGTACTGGCTCGGAGCCTATCGCCGTGGGATAGAGTATTATCTCCGCGCCGGCGAGCGCCAGGCAGCGCGCCGTTTCGGGAAACCACTGATCCCAGCATATCCCCACGCCCACCCTGCCGAAGGAGGCGGCGAAGGTCACGAAACCGGTATTTCCGGGCGCGAAATAAAACTTCTCCTGATAATAATGATCGTCGGGAATGTGCGTTTTGCGGTACACGCCTTTCACCTCTCCGCCCTCGACGAAGGCGACGGAATTGTACAGGCTGCTGCCGTCGCGCTCGTAGAAGCTGACGACCGCGGCGACGTCCGTCTTCGCCGTGAGCGCTTCGAAACGCCGCACCGCCGCGTTCTCCTCCGTACGCTCGGCGTACGCGTAATACTCGTAGCGGCGTTCCTGGCAGAAATACCGCCGTTCGAACAGTTCGGGCAGCAGCACGAGGCGCGCCCCGCTTTTCGCCGCGTCGGCCGCGAACGCCTCCGCCTTGTCTATATTCTCTTTTCTGTCCGCGGAGCAGCGCATCTGCACGCACGCGGTCTTTACCTTTCTCATATCGCCTCCGGAATCTGCTGGGTTATGCAGTGCACGTTGCCGCCGCCCACGATGATGGCGCGCGCCGCGACGGGCAGTATTTCGCGGCCGGGGAACGCTTCGGCAAGCACTTCCGCCGCCGCGCCGTCGTTTTCGTCGCCGAAAGCCGGCACAATCACACCGCCGTTGGTGACGTAAAAATTCACGTATGACGCCGCCAGCCTCTCGCCGGGAACGCGCACGGCCTCGCCCGGCTCGTACACGAAACCTGCGGCGTCGCGCTCCGTTATGCGCACGGCCTCGCGCGGCAAAAGGAGCTTTCTCACCTTTATACCCCGCCCCGCCGCGTCGGTAACGCTTCCGAGATATTCGGCGTCCGCGCGCAGGCGATCGTAGTCGGGCGAATCCGGATCGGCCGTCCATGCCAGCACGACCTCTCCCGGCGCCGTGAACGCGCACACGTTGTCCACGTGCCCGTCCGTTTCGTCGCCGTATATGCCGTACGGCAGCCACAGCACCTTTTCCGCGCCGAGAAAAGCGCGCAGCTTCTTCTCTATCTCCGCTTTGGTCAGACCGGGATTGCGGCCGGGCGACAGCAGGCATTCCTCTGTCACGAGCAGCGTGCCCTCGCCGTCCGAGTGCACCGAACCGCCCTCGCACACGAAGGGACGGGCGTCCGTACGCGGCAGTCCCAGTTTCGCGCACACGAACGCCGCGAACGCGTCGTCCTTCGCCCACGAGGCATACAGCCCGTTGCTTTCGCCGCCCCATGCGTTGAACTTCCAGTCCACGCCGCGCACTTCCCCGCCGCCGACCACGCAGGTCGGGCCGATGTCGCGCGCCCAGGCGTCGTCGGTTTCGCACTCCCACAGCTCCGCCTTTCCCGCGGCGAGCTCGTCCGCGAGAGCCGTCTCGGCGGACGCCCTGCCGCGCTGCGACACGGCGACGAACGCCTTTTCCGAGCGCGTTACGGCGCGTATGACGTCGGCAAACGCCTTGCGCGCTTCCGCCGCGCCGTACGGCCACGAACCGGGACGTTCGGGCCATATCATTACGGTGCCGAGATGGCTGGAATATTCGGCGGGCATGCGGAAAGCGCCGGGTGCTCGTTTCATGACAGTCTCCCTTTGAAATCGGAGTAACCGAATTCCTTTATTATGCGGCAGTCTCCGCCCCGCCTTACGGCGATCGCGGGCAGCGGCATGCCGTTGAACGTATTGTTTTTCACCATCGTATATATCGCCATGTCGCGGAAAGTAAGGCGGTCGCCCTCTTTCAGCGGCGCGTCGAAGGAATAGTCGCCGATTACGTCGCCCGCCAGGCAGGTGCGCGAAGCGAGGCGGTAGGTATGCTTCTTTTCGCCCGCCTCGCCGCCGCCTTCGAGGGGCGGACGGTACGGCATTTCCAGCACGTCGGGCATGTGGCAGGCCGCGCTGGCGTCCAGCACGGCGGTCGTTATGCCGTTATCCACGAACGTCATCACCGTGGTCACAAGCTCGCCGGCGTTGAGCGCGACGGCTTCGCCCGGTTCGAGGTATACGGTCACGCCGTAGCGATCCCGCAGCCGCAGGATGATGCGTTCGAGCAGTTTTATGTCGTAGTCAGGTCGGGTTATGTGATGTCCGCCGCCGAGGTTGAGCCACTTCATGCGCGGCAGGTATGCGCCGAACTTCTCTTCCAGCGCCTTCACCGTCACGTCCAGCGCGTCGGCGTTCTGCTCGCACAGCGTGTGCATGTGCAGTCCGTCCAGCATGTCCGCCATATCCCCGCGGAAATCGGACGCACGCACGCCCATGCGCGAACCGGGCGCGCACGGATCGTATATCGCGTGATCCTGAGTGGAGCACTCGGGATTCACACGCATGCCCACGCTCGCGCCGCCGCGGCGGCCGTAGAACTTTTCCAGCTGAGAAAAGGAGTTGAACACGATATGGTCGCAGATTTCCGCAAGCTCGCCGAACTCGGCGTCCGTATAGGCGGGGCTGAACACGTGGTTCTCCTTTCCCATCTCCTCGCGACCCAGCCGCGCCTCATAAAGGCCGCTCGCCGCCGTGCCGCTGATGTACGAACCTATGAGCGGATAGAAATAATATGCCGAAAACGCCTTCTGCGCCAGCAGCACCCGGCAGCCGGTGCGCTCCTCGAGGGAGTGCAGGATGTCCAGATTGCGCCGCAGCGCGTCCTCGTCGATGACGTAGACGGGCGTCGGCAAAGCGCGCGTTTCCATCAGTCTACGAGGACGGGATTCTCTTCCACCGTCCACGGCAGACCGTACTTGTTCAGCGCGTCCATGAACGGATCGGGGTCGAACTCCTCGACGTTGAACACGCCGGGACCCTTCCATATCTTTTTCACGACCAGCATTGCGCCTATCATGGCGGGCACGCCCGTCGTGTACGATATGGCCTGCGAACCCACTTCGCGGTAGCACTCCTGATGGTCGCAGACGTTGTAGATGTATATCGATCTGTCCTTTCCGTCCTTCCTGCCCGTGAATATGCAGCCGATGTTGGTCTTGCCCTTGGTGCGGGGGCCGAGCGTGGCGGGATCGGGCAGCAGCGCTTTTAAGAACTGTATGGGCACGATGCTTCTGCCCTCGAACTCTATCGGGGTCGTGGACAGCATGCCGACGTTCTGCAGGCATTTCATATGCGTGAGATAGCTCTGCCCGAAGGTCATGAAAAAGCGTATGCGGCGCACGCCGGGTACGTTGGCGGCGAGGGACTCTATCTCCTCGTGGTGGAGCAGGTACATGTCCTTTTTGCCCACGCCGGCGAAGTCGTATTCCCGCTTTATAGACATGGGCTCCACTTCCACCCATTTGCCGTCCTCCCAATACGAGCCGGCGGCGGAAACCTCGCGCAGGTTGATTTCGGGATTGAAGTTGGTGGCGAACGGATAGCCGTGATCGCCGCCGTTGCAGTCGAGAATGTCTATCGTATCTATGGTATCGAAGTAATGCTTGAGCGCGTATGCGGTGAACACGCCGGTCACGCCGGGGTCGAACCCGCTGCCCAGCAGGCCGGTTATGCCCGCGGCGGCGTATTTTTCGCGGTACGCCCACTGCCACGAATAGTCGAAGTATGCGGTGAAGCCCTTTTCGCGGCACCGCTTTTCGTATGCGGCGCGCCACTCGGGATCGTCGGTGTTCTCGCACTCGTAGTTCGCGGTGTCGATGTAATCCACTTTGCGCGCAAGACAGGCGTCCATTACGGAAAGGTCCTGATACGGCAGCGCGAGGTTGAGCACCGCGTCGGGCCGGAACGAATCTATAAGGGCGCTCACCGCGTCCGGATCGTCGGCGTCGACGGCGGCGGTCGTTATGCGCGTGCGCGTCTTCCCTTCCAGCTGCGCTTTGAGCGCGTCGCACTTGGATACCGTACGGCTGGCGATCATCAGGTCGGTGAACACGTCGTCCGCCTGACAGCACTTATGCACGGCGACGGAAGCGACTCCGCCGCAGCCTATTACAAGCAGTCTGCTCATATCTGTTCCTCCGCTTCTTTGAGTATGTCCTCCACGTAACGGGGCAGCATGAAAGCACCCGTATGCAGGTTGGTCGTGTAATACCACGTCTTTATATTGCGCGCGTTCCACTCCGCCGCCTTGAAGTCGGCGAGCGGATGGTACTTTTTGGACGCGAACCCGAACAGCCAGTAGCCGGACGGGCAGGTCGGAATGTGCGCCTGATACACGCGGCTTATGGGGAAGCTGCGGTACACCTTTTTGTGCATGGCGCGGCAGGCGTCCTCGTCCTCGTCGTAGAACGGGCTGCCGTGCTGGTAGACCATGATGCCGTCGCTCCTGAGCGCCTTATAGCAGTTGCCGTAGAACTCCTTGGTGAAAAGCCCTTCGGTGGGACCGAACGGATCGGTGGAGTCGTTTATGATGAGGTCGTATTCGTCGGTGCGGCTGCGCAGGAAGCGCAGGCCGTCCTCGTTGTATATTTTAACGCGTTTGTCTTCCAGCCCCTCCGCCGTTTCGGGAAAGAACTCTCGGCACACGTCCACGAACATGGGGTCTGTTTCCACGACGTCTATGCGCTCAATTTCCGGGTACGCGCACAGCTCCTTGGCCACGCCGCCGTCGCCGCCGCCTATGACGAGCACGCGGCGCACGCGCGGGTGCACCGCCATGGGCACGTGCACGACCATTTCGTCGTATATGAACTCGTCCTTTTCGGAGAATACGACGTTGCCGTCCAGGCTTATGAACCGCCCGAGATCGATGGAATCGAACACGTCGATCTGTCTGTAATCGCTTGTGCCGCTGAAAAGCTGACGCGTCACGCGTATGTCCAGCCTGATGTTCGGAGTGCTGAAATCCGAAAACCATATCTCCATCGGCGTCCCTCCTTTATCTGAGCACGTTCAGATGCTCGACGGCGATATCCGCCGTGCCCTGCATCGAACAGCCCTTCTTCTTTGCGTATTCTATATACTCTATTATGTCCTTGGTGATGCGCTCGCCCGGCGCGAGAATGGGGATTCCCGGCGGGTAGCACATGACGAACTCGCCGCATATCCTGCCTTCCGTCTGCCTGATGGGCAGCGTTTCCTTGGGGGAATAAAACGCCGCTTTGGGCGCCACCGCCACCTCGGGCACGATGTATTCGTCCGCGAGCATGCCCGTCTTGTCCCGCTTGTACAGCCGCTTTATGTCGCCGAGCGCGCCCACGAGCCGCTCGATGTCCTGCAGGCGGTCGCCTATGGAAATATAGGCGAGGATGTTGCCTATGTCGCCGAACTCGATCTGTATGTCGTACTCGTCGCGCAGGATGTCGTATACTTCTATGCCCGCCAGCCCGATGTCGCGCGTGAACACGGACAGCTTGGTGACGTCGAAGTCGTATACGCTCGTGCCGTTGACCAGCTCCTTGCCGTAGGCGTAATAGTCGCCCAGCTCGTTTATCTCCTCGCGCGCGTACTGCGCCATGCGTATGACCTTGTCGAAGGACTCCTCGCCGTGCAGCGCGAGGTTGCGGCGGCTGATGTCCAGGCTGCTCATCAGCAGATAGGACGCGCTCGTGGTCTGGGTCAGATTGATTATCTGGCGGACGTAATCGGCGTCGGTGTCTGGGCCGAGCAGGAGCAGCGAGCTCTGCGTCAGACTGCCGCCGGACTTGTGCATGGACACCGCGCTCATGTCCGCCCCCGCCTCCATGGCGCTGACGGGCAGTTTGTCGTTGAAATAGAAATGGGTGCCGTGCGCCTCGTCGGCTAGCGCTTTCATGCCGTTGGCGTGCGCGATGCGCACTATCTCCCGCAGGTCGGAGCATATTCCGTAATACGTCGGGTTGTTGACAAGCACGGCGACGGCGTCGGGATTCTCTTTCACGGCACGCTCGACGGCGTGAGGCTCCATACCAAGCGCTATGCCCAGACGCTTGTCCGTTTCGGGATTGACGTATACGGGAATCGCGCCGCACAGCACGAGCGAGTTGATGACGCTCTTGTGCACGTTGCGCGGCACTATGATCTTGTCCCCTTCCTTGCACACGGACAGGATCATGCTCTGCACCGCCGACGTGGTGCCGCCCACCATGAAGAAGCAGCCCGCGGCGCCGAACGCCTCGGCGGCGAGATTTTCCGCATCGAGGATGACCGATGACGGCTGGCAGAGGTTATCCAGCGGTTTCATGGAGTTGACGTCAAGGCTGACGCACCTTTCGCCGAGCAGGGCCGCCAGTTCGGGGTTTCCCCTGCCGCGCTTGTGGCCGGGGACGTCGAAGGGCACGATGCGCATGCGCCTTATTCTTTCCAGCGCCTCGTAAAGCGGCGCCGACTGTTGTCTGTTGTTTCCCATTTCTTCGCCTCGCGTGAACCGGGCGCCGCCGCAAACAAAAAGACGGACGGCGGGTGTAAAGCGCCGTCCGTCGGAAGTTCATGCACTCCGGTTCGCGGAGAACCGACAAAGACGAGTTGGGAACATTACGTTTTCAGAGTCTGCAAATACTTACTACTCTTATTGACCGTTTCACAAGTGACGCTTTAATGCCCGATTACAAAAGTAATCAACTTATAAAATTTGAGCTTTTAACTCAATCAATAATGTGGTAATTAACCACGCGCGCGGTTTTACGCGCCCGGCAGCCGACCCGCCTGTCCGTATGGGCTTATCCCGCCTGCGCGAGCCGCGCGGCGAGCGGTCGTATTTGCATGCAAACATAATATTCGCTTAATATTTACATACAAGTGCAGTATAACGGATTTCGCACCGTATGTCAAGAATTTTAAGCGGCAGTACGATCTTTATTTTGCTTTTTTATGCCGACTCTCCTTTGCGTTTTTTGCCCGGCTTGTATTTGTCCGTAATAACAATAACGGCGCAAGCGAAAAGCCGGGGGCAGCCCCGGCCTTTCCGTAATCGTACAATGATTATTTCTTCTTTTTATACTCTTTCATGCCGTTGGTGCTGCCGCCGTCGACCAGCACGTCCACGCCGGCGAGATAGCCGTTGCGCTCGTCCGCGACCGTTGCGAGGGCGAAGCCGAGCTCCTCGGGCCTGCCCATGCGCTCTTCCGCGGAGAACGGGATGAGCATGCCGCCGTCCTTCGCTTCGAGATTGCC
Organism: Candidatus Protoclostridium gallicola; assembly: GCA_904387375.1. Classification (GTDB taxonomy): domain Bacteria; phylum Bacillota; class Clostridia; order Christensenellales; family Pumilibacteraceae; genus Protoclostridium; species Protoclostridium gallicola. The sequence continues at coordinate 4,347 of CAJFLE010000019.1, read as the reverse complement.
CATATCCGTGGCGATGAGTCCGGGGCTGAGCGACACGACGCGTATGCCGCGCCTGCCGTATTCGAACGCGCACTTTGCGGAGTACCAGACCGCGAAGTTCTTGGACAGCGAATACGCGAAGCCCGAACGCTGATAGTCCCCTTTCGCGAGGTGACTGCGCTTGACCATTCTGCGCACGAACTCCTCTTCGTTGGTGTCCGCGAGCGCGTAGATCTTCTTGCTTATCACTATTTTGGGCAGAATGTACGCCGAGTTGGACGCGACGTCAACGATGACGCTGCCCGGATTCATGACCTTGGAGAATTCCTCGTTCACATACACAGTGCCCAGCGCGTTGACGCGTACGATCGTTTCGGGATCCGCCATGGCGGGAGAAAGTCCCGCCGAGTTGATGACGTTCTTCACTTCGCCGAGGGACGAAGCGAACTCAGCGAGCGCTTTCACGCTTTCGCGCTTGGACGTGTCGCACACCTTGGCGTGAGCCGTAAAGCCAAGCTCCCCGAGCATGGCCGCCGCTTTCTGCAGTTTCGATTCCGTTCTGCCGGCGAGCACGATGATTTTGTCTTTGGGCATAAATTTCGCGGCTTCCAGTCCCATGCCGCTGCCGCCACCCGTAATGACGCATACGTTTGCCATAAATGGCCTCCTTATATAAAAGTAATTTTTCCGTATTATTTATTCCCCGGAAAATATTATACACCGAGAGGCGGCGCAATGTCAAAACATTGTTGTTTTTTGCGCAGATTTATAGTATAATCAGAGTTGTTTTTACGCAAACCGCGAAAAAACCGGGGACGGAGGATAAACGATATGCGATTCAAATGGTACGGAACGGCGACGCTGCTGATCGAGAGCGGAGATACGCGGCTGCTCGTGGACCCGTACGCCAAACGCTATGCGCGGCGCGCGCCGGTGCCCATGGACGAAGCGCGTACCGCCGACGCCATATTCGTCACGCATCCGCACCTGGACCATTTCGCCGACGTCGACGCGTTCTCCGAAGGCGTGCGGCCGGTATACGTTTCGGCCACCGGCATTTCGCACGCAAAGAAAAACGGCCTGGACAGCGGCTGCATGCGGCTGATCGCGGCGGGCGACGAAATCGGGGTCGGAGCGCTTACGGTGCGCGTTTACCCGGCGCGGCACTGCAGCTTCGACGCCGCGACTATTCTGCGCATACTGTTTTCGCCGCGCACGTGGCTGCACGCCGCCGACTGCATATCACTGCTGGCAACCGCCGCGCACTACCGCATAGACAAAAGCGACGTGCTGGCTTTCGAAATCACGGACGGGGCAAAGACGGCGATGGTGTTCGGCTCGGCGGGCATGGACGCGGGCACGGTCTATCCGTGCGGCGCCGACCTGCTCGTGTTTCCGTATCAGGGGCGGGCGCGCATGGACAGAGAACTCGTCCCCTTTCTGAACGCGTTAAAACCCAAAGCGGTCACGATCGACCATTTCGACGACGCGTTCCCGCCGATTACGCATCGCGTGAACGCGAAACGGCTCGCGCCGACCGTAGGCAGATACCTGCCCGGAGCAAAGGCGTTCGTGCCCGAGGAAAACGTCTGGTACGATATATAACATAAACCCGGCAGACTGCTGCCGGGTTTTCGCTTTTACAGGAATCGGCCGGTGAGGCTTTCCGGCGAATTTTTTATGTCGTCGGGCGTGCCCGCCGCAACCACCCGGCCGCCAGCCTCTCCGCCGCCCGGCCCCATGTCTATGACGTAATCGGCGCCGCGTATGACGTCGAGGTCATGTTCGATCACTATGACGGTGGCGCCCTGCCCGATCAGCGTCCGGAAAACCTCCATGAGCGTGCGGACGTCCAGAGGGTGCAGGCCTATCGTAGGCTCGTCGAACACGAACACGCTGCCCTGCTGCGCCCTGCCCATCTCGCTCGCGAGTTTGAGCCGCTGCGCCTCGCCGCCCGACAGACCCGGCGTCGCCTCGCCGAGCGTCAGATAGCCCAGACCGAGGTCGTCGAGAACGCGCAGCCGCTGGCACACGAGAGGCATGTCGCGGCAGGCTTCCAGCGCCGCGGTCACGCTCATCGCCATTATGTCGGGCAGAGAATATTTATTCCCGCCGCCCGACGCGCAGAGAACGGACTGCGTTTCTTTGGCATAGCGCGTGCCGCGGCACTCGGGACACGGAATGTCCACGTCGGGCAGGAACTGCACGTCCAGACTGATCGTGCCCGTGCCGTCGCATACGGGGCAGCGGAGCCTGCCCGTATTGTACGAAAAATCCCCCGCCTTGTAACCGCGCGCCTTCGCGTCCGGCGTGCGCGCGAAGATTTTGCGCAGCTCGTCGTGCACGTTGGCGTAAGTCGCCACGGTGGAGCGCACGTTCACGCCTATGGGCGTGGCGTCTATTAGTTTTACCTGTTCTATGCCTGGCGCGTCCACGGACACAATGTGCTCGGGCGGTTTTCTGCCCTGCACGTACGCTTCGAGCGCGGGCACGAGGCTTTCGAGCACCAGCGTGGTCTTGCCCGAGCCGGACACGCCCGTCACCACGGTCAGCCTGCCCTTCGGAATAACGACTTCGAGCGGTTTTACCGTGTGTATCGCGCCGGTGGAAAGGCGCAGCGCGCCGTCCGCGAACAGCCCGTCCGCCCGGGAGCGCGCAATCTCATGCGCTTCGCTCGCGAGGAACGGCCCTATGCGTGAGGCCGGATTTTTTACGATGTCCGGCACCGTTCCCTGCGCGATCACGGTTCCGCCGTCCTCTCCGGCGCCCGGCCCCATTTCTATAATCCAGTCGGACACGCCGAGAATCTGCGCGTCGTGATCCACGAGTATGACCGAATTGCCGTCCGCCACGAGGTCGCGCATGACGTCCACCAGCCCGGTTATATTGGCGGGATGCAGCCCTATGGACGGCTCGTCCAGCACGTACAGCACTCCGGTCGTACGGTTGCGCACGGCGCGGGCAAGCTGCATGCGCTGCCTCTCTCCCGTCGACAGCGTGGACGACGCGCGGTCGAGCGCGAGATATCCCAGCCCCAGATCTTTCAGCCGCTTCGCCACGGTGCGGAAGGACGCGCATATGCTCTCCGCCATCGGCCGCATTTCCTCGGGCAGCGACGCGGGAACGCCGTCCACCCATCCGGAAAGGTCGGTCAGCGGCATGCGGCACACCTCGTCGAGAGAAATGCCGCGCAGCCTGGGCGCACGCGCTTTTTCGCTCAGCCTCGTGCCGCCGCAGTCGGGGCATACGTCCTGTTTCAGGAATTTTTCCACCCGCTTCATTCCGCTCTCGTCCTTTACTTTCGAGAGCGCGTTTTCCACCGTGTATACGGCGTTGTAATATGTGAAGTCGAGTTCGGTCGCCACGTCGGAATTCTTGGCCTTGTAAAATATGTGCTTCTTTTCCGCCGGTCCGTCGAACACGATCTCCTTCTCTTTATCCGTAAGCTCGCGGAAGGGCACGTCGGTGCGCACGCCCATGGCGCGGCATACGTCCGTCATCAGCGACCACATCAGCGAGTTCCACGGCGCCACTGCGCCCTCGTCTATGGTCAGGCTGTCGTCGGGCACGAGCGTGCTTCTGTCCACGCGGCGCACTATGCCCGTACCGCCGCAGGTCGGACAGGCGCCCTGACTGTTGAACGCGAGTTCTTCGGCGGAGGGCGCGTAGAAACGCGCGCCGCACTCGGGGCATACGAGTTCACGCTCCGCGGCGACCGCGAGCGTCGGAGGCAGATAGTGCCCGTTGGGGCAGCGGTGGCTCGACAGCCGCGAATACATCAGCCGCAGGCTGTTGAGCAGCTCGGTGCCCGTGCCGAAAGTGCTGCGTATGCCGGGCACGGCCGGACGCTGGTGCAATGCGAGCGCCGCGGGGACGTACGCGACGTCATCCACCTGCGCCTTCGCCGCCTGCGTCATGCGCCGGCGCGTATATGTGGACAACGCGTCGAGATATCGCCGCGAGCCTTCGGCGTACAGCACGCCGAGCGCGAGCGAGGATTTGCCCGACCCGGACACGCCCGCGATTCCGACGATCCCGCCCAGGGGAACGTCCACGTCTATGTTTTTCAGATTGTGCACCCGCGCTCCGCGGATCTCGATGTGATCTGCCATAATAGGCCTCTTTCGTTTTTCTTAAATTATATCACCTTTATCCGCGGCGGTCAAACTTAAATGCGGAGCGAAATACTCTCTTACAAGTTCCTTACCGCCGCACTTTGCGACAATTCCGTCCGCAATGAGATACGCCCTGTCGCACAGCGCTTCAGCGCAGCGCACATCGTGGGTAATGGTTATCATCGTGTTGCCCGTCTGTTCGTGGAGCTTGTTGAGTATCTCCACCATCTGGCAGAGCCCGTCATAGTCCTGC
>CAJFLE010000018.1 GCA_904387375.1 Candidatus Protoclostridium gallicola | reverse complement strand
AAGTCCGCGAACATTGTTGTCTTGAATAAAATACAACGAGGCACAGGCTGTGCCGAGTTCCGTTGGCGTTCGCGCCGACACGAGCACAAAAATTTGTTATAAATTTTTATGCGCAGTGTCGCAACCGGCGCGAATCAGCGGTGCGCGAGGTTAATGAAGATGGATTACTTTCAGAAAGAAATAGAAACGATGAGCGCGGATCAGAAGTTCGTACTTCAATCCGAACGTTTCGTAAAAATGGTTAAATACGTTTACGAGAATCAGAAGCCTTACCGCGCGAAAATGGACGCGATAAAGCTGCGTCCGAGCGACATCAAGTCCATAAAAGATATATGGAAGCTGCCGTACACGCTCAAAAGCGACCTGCGCGAAGCGTATCCTTTCGGCATGATGGCGCGGCCGCGGCGCGATCTCGTGCGCCTGCATGCGTCCAGCGCCACAACGGGCAAGCTGACCGTCGCGGGCTACACCATGCGCGACATAGACGTATGGGCGGAATGCGCGGCGCGTTCGCTGGTTATGGCGGGCGCCGACGAGGAAAGCATAGTGCACGTGTCGTACGGATACGGACTGTTTACCGGCGGCCTCGGCATGCATTACGGCGGCGAGAAACTGGGCGCGGTCGTCGTGCCCGCGTCGGCAGGCAATACGCAGAAACAGATTCAGCTGCTCACCGATTTCGGAGCCGACATAATCTGCTGCACGCCGTCGTACATAATATATCTGACCGAAGAGATCGAACGCCAGGGTCTGAAACCGGGCGTGGACATCAAGCTCAAAGGCGGCTGCTTCGGCGCGGAAACGTGGACGGAAGAAATGCGCGCGGACATAGAACGCCGCCTCGGCATATGCGCCTGCGATATATACGGTCTCAGCGAAATAGCCGGTCCCGGCGTGGCGTGCGACTGCCGCTATAAGACGGGCATGCACTTCCAGGACGACCACTTCTATCCCGAGATCGTCGATGTCGATACGCTCGAACCGCTCGGCTGCGGCAAGTCCGGCGAACTGGTAATAACGACGCTCACGAAAGAGGGCATGCCGCTCATCCGCTACCGCACCCGCGACATCGCCAGCCTGAACGACGACCCGTGCCCCTGCGGCAGAACGACGATCAAGCTCAATAAGATCACCGGTCGCAGCGACGATATGCTCATAATCCGCGGCGTGAACGTGTTCCCGTCGCAGATAGAGAGCGTGCTGCTCAAAAACGCGAGCGTCAGCCCGCACTATCATATCAACGTGGACAGGGTGCATAACCTCGACACCATGGAGATAGTGGTCGAACTCTCGCCCGAGATTACTCCGGACCGTGTATCCGACATAGAGAATATCAGGCAGAAGCTGTCGGCGGATATGGCGTCCGCGCTCAGCGTCAGCGCCAAGATCACGCTCGTTTCTCCGGGTACGGTGGAGCGCAGCGAAGGTAAGAGCAAACGCATAACCGACCGCCGCAAAATATGAGCGGCGCGGAATATAAGGAGGGAAGCATGATAACACAACTTGCCGTTTTTCTGGAAAACAGGGAAGGCCGCGTGGGCGAATGCTGCAAGACGCTGAAAAAAGCGGGAGTCAATCTGTGTTCGATGTCCATCGCCGACACGAGCGAATTCGGTATTCTTCGCATTATCACCGACGATAACGCCAAGGCTCTCGAAGCGCTCAAAAGTGCGGGATTCGTCGTCGCCATGGTGGATCTGATCGGCATAGAAGTGCCTGACCGTCCCGGCGCGCTGTCCGACATTCTCGTGACGCTGTCCGACGCGGATATCAATATAGAGTACCTCTATTCGTTCGCGAACGAGAGCGGCCATGCGCAGATCGGCTTCAAAACTGCGGAGCCGGACAAGGCCGTCGAGGTGCTTAAAAAGGCCGGTGCGGATATAATCTGACAAGTCCGGCAATATAATAAATAACGCTTTGCTTTTCCGCGGGCCGCTTTCAGCCCGCGGAAGGGCAGCTTATGCGATTTGCGTTTATCGTCAGATAAGTTTGTGCCGCCGTGGTGGAATTGGCAGACGCGCCGGACTCAAAATCCGGTGGTAGCGATACCGTGTCGGTTCGACCCCGACCGGCGGCACCAACTAAAAGGGAGTGACCTTTCGTCACTCCCTTTATCATGCGGGTCGAGCCGGAACTTCGCAAACTCCGTCCGGCCGCTTTTCCGTATTCGATTATATTTCTTCTGTAACCCACGGCAAAATCCTTTCGTATAATGTAGTGAACGCGGCATAAATTTCGTCCTGCCGTGTGAATAATCTTACGAAAGGAGAGAGCTTATGTTATTCTGCAATAATCCGTTCAGGTGTTCGGGCTGCTGCAACCAGTGCGACTGCTCGGACGGCTGCGAGCCCCGCTGCTGCCCGGTGCCCGGTCCGGCAGGGCCGCAGGGACCGACCGGACCTACCGGTCCCACGGGAGCGACGGGCGCAGGCATCGACGTAATCAGGACGTTCAATCCCATGGATACGTACTATGCCGGCGAACTGGTCTATTTCAACGGCCGCGTTTATTCGGTAAATACCGACTATCCTACCGGATTTCCCGGTTCTTCGCCCGACTTCGATCTCGTGACCGTAGCAGGCCCGACCGGCGCAACGGGCCCGGCGGGTGCTATAGGCCCTATGGGACCGCAGGGGCCTATGGGTCCCCAGGGCCCCGCCGGCGCGGTCGGAGCCACGGGCGCGACGGGCGCCACCGGAGCTACGGGAGCGACGGGCGCTACCGGTCCTGCCGGTCCCGCGGGCGCTGCCGGCGCCACCGGAACTACGGGCGCCACCGGTATAGGCGTTACCGGCGCCACCGGAGCGACAGGTCCCACAGGCCCGACAGGTGCGGCGGGTACGGCGGGCGCCACGGGTGCAACGGGTACGGCGGGAGCCACCGGAGCAACGGGTCCTACCGGACCTACGGGCCCCACAGGCGCTGCGGGAACAGCCGGCGCCACGGGTGCAACGGGACCCACGGGTGCAGCGGGTACGGCGGGAGCCACAGGTGCAACGGGTCCTACCGGTCCTACGGGCCCCACAGGCGCTGCGGGAACAGCCGGCGCCACGGGTGCGACGGGACCTACGGGCGCAGCGGGTACGGCGGGAGCCACCGGAGCAACGGGCCCGACGGGACCTACCGGTCCAACCGGCCCCACGACGCAGGCCGCCGCCGTGACCGATGCGACGGGTACCGGCGACATCGTGACGCAGTTCAACGAGCTGCTTGCCAATCTGCGCGCGGCCGGACTGCTCGCAACCTGATGATAACAACCGGCATGCGGAGAACCGGAGCGTATCCGGCTCTCCGCTTTTGCGCTTGTCACGCCGCACTTTGCCGGGGCATATAAATAGACGGAGGGCGCATGAACGAGCACGAGCTGCTGGCGAGAATAATAAAATGCGAGGCGGGCGGGGAGGGAGACGCGGGCATGCGTGCGGTGGCGTCCGTAATAATGAACCGCGTGCACCTGCGCGAGGGCGAGTACGGGCGGTACAACTCTCCTCGCGACGTCATATTCGCCGCCAGACAGTTCGAATGCGTGTCGCACCCGACGCAGAATATATACAATATCGCGCCCGAGCCGGTGCACTACGAAATTGCGGACTGGGCGCTGTCCGGCGGCAGACTGGGCGCCGTCGGAAACTCGCTGTGGTTTTTCAATCCGTACTCGGACGTCTGCCCCGCCAATTTCCCGAGCGGGGTGGGATACTTTTACACGCGCATAGGCGACCACTGTTTCTATGCGCCGACCTCCGACTATTATCTGACCTGACAAGGAGAGAATATGCCGATAGTAATACCCGAAAATCTTCCGGATCTCGACGCTCAGCCCTTCCGCGGCTCGTTTCAGCAGCTTTTTCTCATGAACGTGGGCAAAAGCGTCAGAATAGACTTCCTCGTGGGTTCGTCCAATACCGTGAGCCAGACCGGAATAATATACGCGGTCACATCGCAGTACGTCGTGCTCCGGCAGCCTGCTCGCGACGCATACGTCGCATGCGACGCGTATTCGATCAAATTCGTCACCTTCCTGTGACCGCGTTTTTCATCGCTTGACAAACCCTTTCGATTATTGTTAGAATATAAAAAACGAAAGGGAGAATACGCAAATGGTGAACGTCGCGATAGTGGAAGACGAGGATGCTGCGGCAGCGATTCTGAGCAATTGTCTGGATAAGTATGCGTCCGCGAAGCGGGGGGGGGTAGAATTCTCCGTATGCCGCTATCATGACGCGGTCTCTTTTCTCGAAAATTACAGATCGAGATTCGACATAGTTTTTATGGACATACAGCTGCCCGATCTCGACGGCATGGAAGCGGCAAAAAAGCTGCGCCGTCTCGACAGCAGCGTCACGCTTATTTTCGTTACGAATATGGCCAACTTCGCGGTCAGAGGCTACGAAGTCGACGCGCTTGACTTCATCGTGAAACCGGTGGAGTATTTTTCGTTTGCCCTGAAACTCGACCGCGCGCTCGAAAGGCTGAAAAGCACGGCGGAGCAGGAAATTTTCGCCAAGACGTAAAACGGCACGGTGCGGCTGAAATCTTCGCAGATAAAATACGTGGAAATAATGAAACACTCCATCGTGTACCACACGACGGAAGGCGATTATTCGGCGTACGGCTCGCTGCGCAGCGTGGAGCAGATGCTTCCTGAGAACTGGTTCGTGCGCTGCAACAGCTGCTACCTCGTCAATCTCAGATATGTGACCCGCGTCAGCGGCTTTACGGTGACCGTGGGCGGCGACGACCTTTCCGTCAGCCACTCCAAAAAGCGCGAGTTCATGAAGGCGCTCAACGAGTACATCGGGAGGGGCGAGTATGTATGAGCCTACCGCGCTGTTCTGGTATAAGTCCATATTCACCGCCGAATTGCTCATCGCCGAATGGCTGTTCACGTTCCGCCTGAAAAAGCGGAAATATTATCCGCTGCGTTTTGCCGGTCTGTGCGTCGTATGCGAAGGCGTGTCGTTCGCGCTGCCCATACTCGGATACAACGCGTTTTTCTCTTCGGTGCTGTTTCTGAGTATTTTCGCTGTCACCGTGCTGTGTCTGAAATTCTGTTACAACGAATCGTGGCTGAACATCTTTTTCTGCGCCATCGCCGCATATACGGTGCAGCACGTTTCCTTCGAAGTATATAACTTTCTCGTCGTCGTCACTCGCATAAACGAGGGAATGCCCGTCGAGGTATACGGCGACCGCATGCAGGAGATGACGAATATGATTTCGGGTCTGCTGTATTTCGACAGCTACGCCATAGTATATTGGCTGACTTTTCTCATCTTCGGCCGCATGATCAGAAAGGACGAGGATCTGCGCGTCGTCAGCAAATCCCTGCTCATGCTGTCCGCCATCATCGTACTCGTCGCCATAGTGTTCAACGCGCTCGTAACTTATTACAGCTACGATTTCAGCGACCCTTTCTATATAAGCATAGTATCCGTGCTGACCATAATCTGCTGTCTGCTCGCGCTGTGCATACAGTTCGGACTGCTGTCGCGCAGGCAGCTCAAACAGGAACTCGACGCGGTCAATCTCATGTGGGAGCAGGAAAAGAAGCAGTACGCCGTCGTCAAGGACAACATAGATTACATCAACGTCAAGTGTCACGACTTAAAGCATCAGATACGCGGGATAGGCCGCAGCAGCTCGCTGGACGAGCAGTCCATCAGCGAGATAGAGAACGTCATCTCCATATATGACAGCGTGGTCAAGACGGGCTGCGAAGCGCTCGACGTCATCATAACCGAAAAAACCATGTCGTTCAGCAGGAACGGCATAAAGCTGACGTGCATCGCCGACGGGGAAAAGCTGAATTTCATGAGCGAAACAGACATTTACTCGCTGTTCGGCAACGCGATAGACAACGCCGCGGAAGCGCTCATGAAGGTGCAGGACAAGGAAAAGCGCGTCATCGGACTCATCGTGCGCACCTCCGGAACATTCCTGTCCGTACACATTTACAACTACTGCCCGGAGCCGCTGAAATTCGCGGACGGGCTGCCGGTCACGACGAAGGCGGACAAGCGTGCGCACGGCTACGGCGTGAAGAGCATACGTATGATAACCGAGAAGTACGGCGGGGAGATGTCGATGTCGCAGAAGGACGATATTTTCAACCTCGACCTGCTGTTTCCGCTGGACAAATAAACGAATATGCCGAAAAAAGGCAGACTTATGCTGATGCCCCTTGAAAAACCAAGGGGCTTTTTTTATAATGCGGGTAAGCTTTCCGCGGCAGGTGCCGCCGCCGGAAAGCAATATAAAAGGAGATGAAAGAAGATGTCAGAAAAGAAGAAGATGAGCAATAAGCTGTTCATGGCGATACTGATTCCCATCATTGTGATCGTCGTTGCGTCTTTGATCGTGGCAAACGTCATCGCGCAGAACTGGAGCACGCTTATCAGCAGGTTTTTCAACCACGACACTTACACTATCGTCAAGATCGACGAAAACGAAGAAGTCAACGATATTTATTACGCAAGCGACTTCGAAACCGAGACGGCTCTAAACGAGCATAACGGTCAGGTTGCCCGCGACATAGAGGCCGAGGGCATGGTGCTGCTCGAAAACGACGGCGGACTGCCGCTGACGACGAGCGCAAGCGACAAAGCGAAGGTGAGCCTGTTCTCCGTATCTTCGGTGGATATGGTCTACGGCGGCACCGGTTCGGGTTCCATAGACACTTCGACCGCGCCCACTCTCAAGGACGCGCTCGAGGGGGTGAACCTCGAAGTCAACCAGACGCTTTGGGATTTCTATAAGAACAAGAACGACGACGAGGGCTACGAGCGCAGCTCTCCCAACTGGCGCGGCGGACAGTTCGCCATCAATGAAGTGCCCTGGGCGGACGTACAGTCCGCGGCGGGCTCGACGTTCTCCGAATATAACGACGCGGCGATTGTCGTCATCGCCCGCTCCGGCGGCGAGGGTTCCGACCTTACGGCAGTCAACTTCGGAGAGACCGAAAACGTAGAAGGCAACAGCGGCAGCTACCTCGAACTGAGCACCGAAGAGGCGGATATGCTGAATGCGGTCAACGCCGCGTTCGACAACGTCATTGTCCTCATCAACGCCAACAACGCGCTCGAGCTGGGCTGGCTGGACGATTACGAGAACATCAAGGCCGCGCTGTGGATAGGCGGCGTGGGACAGACGGGTCTTTACGCGGTGGCGGACGCTCTGGTGGGTGAGGTCGTGCCCTCCGGCAGGCTCGTCGACACGTACGCGTACGACGCGAACAGCTCTCCCGCGGCGCAGAACGCCGGCGCGAACTTCTGGATTTCCAACTCGCCGTCGAGCGCTTCCTACGCCAACGAGGCGGATCAGTACATCGTATACGCCGAGGGCATATACGTCGGATACCGCTATTACGAAACGAGATACGAAGACACCGTGCTCGGCACGACGAACGTAGGCGAATACGACTATGCGGAAACGGTGCAGTATCCTTTCGGCTACGGTCTGTCGTACACGACGTTCTCCTACTCCGATTTCACCGTGACTCCCGAGGACGATAAGTTCGTCGTCAGCGTCAAGGTGACCAACTCCGGCAGCACTTTTGCGGGCAAAGAGGTGGTTCAGATCTACATGCAGTCGCCTTACACCGAATACGACAAGACCAACGGCGTAGAGAAGGCTTCCGTCGAACTCGTCGGATTCGCCAAGACGGATGCGCTTGCTCCGGGTGCTGACGAAACCGTTACCATAGAGATCGACAAAGAAGAGCTGCGCGCATACGACGCGAACAATGCCGAAACGTATATCGTCGATGACGGCGACTACTACTTCGCGGTCGGCACCGACGCCCACGACGCGCTTAACAACATACTCGCCGCCAAGGGTTACGACACGTCCGACGGCATGACCGAGAACGGCGACGCCGCTTTCGCTTACTGCTGGCATAACGATCGCTTCGACGATACGACGTACTCCGTCGATCAGGATACCGGCACGGAGATCACCAATCAGTTCGAAACCGCGGATCTGACCAACTGGTCGGACGGCAACGGCTTCGAATATCTCACGAGAGACGACTGGACGGGTACGTTCCCGACCGCATTCTGCGACAGCACGAACGAGAAGGGCGAACATTACAAGTCGTTCTCGCAGGCTATGATCGATTCGCTGGCGCCTCAGTACACCGAGGACAAGTATTCCTTCGAAATGCCCACGACGTCCGCCGCAGTCACCGACGGCCTTAACCTCGCGACGCTCATCGGACTCGATTACGACAGCGACGCATGGTATGACTTCTTCGATAATCTGACCGCTTCCGACATGATGGAAATGATCAGAATGGGCGGCTACGGCACTCCCGAGAACCAGGCGCTCAACATGCCCGCCACGACCGCGAAGGACGGCCCCGCCGGCATCTCCGCGACGCTCATCGGCGGCAGCAGCGGTATGGCTATCCCACCGAGGTCGTCGTGGCTTCGACCTGGAACGTCGAGCTTGCCAACGAAATGGGCGTCGCGGTCGGTAACGACGCGATGTACGCCAACGTTCAGGCATGGTACGCTCCCGCAATGAACACGCACCGCACGCCGTACTCCGGTCGCAACTTCGAGTATTACAGCGAAGACGGCTTCCTCGGCGGCAGGATCGGCGCGTCCGTCGTCGCAGGCGCCCAGTCCAAGAGTCTCGTATGCTACATCAAGCACTTCGCGCTCAACGACACCGAGGGCGTCATCGACGCGACCAACGATATAATGGGCTCCAAGGACGGTATATCCACGTTCGCGACCGAGCAGGCTATCCGCGAGATCTACCTGACTCCGTTCGAGCATGCCGTCAAGGACGGCGGAGCTACCGGCGTCATGAACGCGTTCAACCGCATAGGCACGACGTGGTGCGGACATCACTCCAACCTGCAGCAGAACGTGCTGCGCGGCGAGTGGGGCTTCATCGGCTGCATCATCACCGATAACGCCGGCCTCGAAGCGTACATGGATATCAAAGCCGGCCTTCAGGCGGGCACCGACCTGTGGATGAACTCCAGCGAATCGAGATACATCATCGACGGCTACGCTTCCGATCCGCAGATCATGACTTACGTGCGCAACGCTTCGCACAACATACTGTACTCCGTCGCCAACAGCGTCGCGATGAACGGTCTGTCGTCCAACAGCCGCGTCGTATCCATAATACCTCTGTGGAACGTCTGGCTCATCTGGCTCGACATCGTCGTCGGACTGATTTGCGCGGCCGGCATAGTATGGATTGTAGTGCGCTGCAAGCGCCATCCCGAACTGTGGTAAGCGCACCTGCAAGGTTTGACTGAAACCGCAATAAAAACTCCGGAAGGGTTATCCTTCCGGAGTTTTTCCGTGTCGGCAATTGCCGTCCGATCCGGGACATTTTTTGGATTCTGATCCAAAAAGTCTTGATTTTTCACGAGTTTTTGGATTGCGGGCGGGTTTTACGTCTCTTCTTTTTTTGCGGGAAGCGGGTTTGCGTCGGTACCGAGGATGCGGTCGAGCGTCCGCTTTATGTCGGCAATGACGCCTTTCGAGTCGTGCCACCAGTCGCGGCTCCACACGCGCATGATCTTCCAGCCGCGTTGGGCAAGGAATCTGGCGGCGAACACGTCGCGTTCGAGCGCCGACTGCGAACCGTCGAACAGCGCGCGGTCGAGCTGAATGCCGAGCACGTATCTGTCCGACTTTTTGTCGTACACCGCGACGGAAATGCGCGTGGCGCCTTCGCCGAGGTTGATTTCCGTCGTATAGCCGAGTTCGGCGAGCCTGTCGGCGATCTGCTGCTCGACGGGGACGGCGAGCGCGCTTTTCGCGGCGGCGGGGGGAGGGCAGAGTGCTGAGAGCAGCGCTTCCGTTTCCTGCTTCTTGCCGGCGCTGACCGCGCGGACGTAGGACAGGTAAGCGCGGAACAGACGGGGACCGTTGTTCTTGGATGTGTCCACTTTGAGTTCTTCCGGCTCTATGCTCGTGACGACGTATATCTTTTTCTTCGCGCGGGTGACCGCGACGTTGAGTCTGTTCTCTCCTCCGTCCGCCGACAGCGAACCGAAGTGCGCGTTGACCCTGCCGTTTTCGCCGACGGCATAGCCCACGCAGAAGATGATGACGTCGCGCTCGTCGCCCTGCACGTTCTCAATGTTCTTGACAAAGAAACCGACGTCCTGACCGTCCTCTTTCCTCGCCGTTTCTCTGGCGAGCGCGGTACGGAATTCGGCGTCGACGCGGCATTCGCGGTCGAGCATATCCTCTATGCAGCCCTGCTGTTCGCTGCCGAACGTAATCACGCCGATGGTATCGCGGTTCCGGCCGCTTTTGATCAGCTTCTTTATGAGTGCGACGACTTCGCGCGCCTCCGTTTCGTTCTTCCGGTTCTCCCACCGGCCGTCCACCTTAATGCGCACGATAGGTTTGTTCCTGACCGATTTGGTCACGTTGGGCGAAATGCGCAGCCTGTCTTCGTAGAACGCCTTGTTCGAAAAGTCGATCAGTTCGCGGCTGGCGCTGCGGTAGTGGTACGTTATGTTGGCGCTGTCGAAACGCGCCACTGCGAGGTCGAGCAGGCTCTCCACTTCGAGCGCCGCCTGCATGCTGAGATCCTCGTCGTCCGCGCCGCCCATATATCTGCGCATGAAGGTGGCGGTGGGGCGGAGCTGCTTGGCGTCGCCGGCGACGACTATGTTCCTGCCGCGTATGATCGCGGGCAGCGTGTTTTCAATGAACACCTGGCTGGCCTCGTCGAACAGCACGAGGTCGAAAATATTCTTTTTCAGCGGCAGTATGGAGGAAACGTTCTCGGGCGAGAGCAGCCAGCAGGGGAAGAGAGTGAGCAGATATTCGCCGTACACGTCCATGGTGCGCCGCAGCGGCCAGAACGACTGTTTTTTGGATATCTGATAAAGATAGTCCTTGCTGTTCTTGCCGCGCTCGAACAGCCGCTTGTATTCGCCGACGAAGGACTGCGCGCATATCTTTTTGGCCAGTTCCTTCTGCTCCGCGAAGAGCGCAGCGATCCGCGACTTTATGCTTTCGAAGTCCACGGACAGCGACAGTTCGGCCTTCATCGTGTCCTCGTACTTGGTTATCTCGTGATAGATTCTCAGCGGCAGCAGCTTGCTTATGATTTCTTTATACGCCGTATAGCTGTCCGTAGTCTTGTACGCGAATTTGAGCACGCTCTTTTCTGTGTCCGAGAAGTTGTCGAGACTGAGGTGCAGATCGCTGACCTTTACGTAGTCCGCCAGCGCCGCCCTGAGATTGCGGAGCGCCGCTTCGTTGCCCTCGAGCACCGCGCTGACCGCCATCGACCAGCCGTCGTACGTAAGCACGTCTTTGAGAAAATCATAGTCGCGCACGAATTTTTCCAGCGCGCGCTTGGTCGCGTAATACGTTTCGCCGACTTCCTTTTCCTTGGCGTTCATCATGATTTTTGCGACGGGGTAGAGCGGGAAGGCGAATTTGCTCGTCTGCAGGAAATCGTTGGCCTTGGGGTGCTCGTACGCCGCCAGCATCTTGATGAGCATCTTTTCGTTGCGCTCGTCGCCCAGCTTGTCGTAGTGGGCGAGGATCTGCCGGGCGTACGGGTGCGAACCTTCGTCGAATACCGCCGCGCGCGAAGCGAGCAGCTCTTTGAGCCTTGCGCGCGACCGGGACAGAGTGTCTATGGACACGCCGCGCTTTAAGTGCTGCACGAAGGGATTGCGCTTGCGCGTTTCCACGTAATTATAATATATGTCCGCTTTGCCGCCCAGCACGTCGGAAATCGCGCCCGAAAGTTCGCCGTAATCCGCCGCCATGATTCCGTCGTCTTTGAGCATTTCGCGGTATACGGCATAGTCGCCGCTCGCCTTGCCCGGAATAAAGGAGTTGTAATACATCTCCATAAGGCTGAGCCCGAACGGTCCGGTGGTAAGCAGCGCGCCCGAAATGTTTTCCAGCTTCGCGGTTTCGGCGGCGAGCAGATCGGTGACTTCGTCGTAGCGCCTTACGAGCAGGTCAGATTCCTCTTCGCCCATGACGGCGTTGTGCCGCGTCAGACAGCGGTCGTAGAACGAACGGCGCTCCTTGACCGGGTCGACGACGAACATCGCCTTGCCCGACAGCCCCGCGAGGCGGTTGTAGACGACGTCGAGCGCGGCCTTCTTCTGCGACACGACGAGCACTTTCTTGCCCTTGCACAGCGCGTCGGAGATCAGATTGACTATGGTCTGCGACTTGCCGGTGCCGGGCGGTCCGTAGACGACCATGTTGCCGCACTTGGCCACCTGCTCGACGACGCGGCGCTGCGCATAGTCGAGATCGCTTATTATGTAATGATTTTTGTCCGGGACGATCTTTTTGCGTTTGCCCGGTCTGCCCGGCCGCAGCAGCTCTTCCGCCGCTTCGTTGGTGATCCGTCCCTTCTCCAGCTCCGAGTAATCGCTGTATATGGAGTTGGCGAGCGAATACCGCGCGAGCACGCACACGCGCATGACCGCGGGCTGCTCGCTGCCCTTGGGGTCGGGGAACTTGCGGAAGTTGTAGATGTGCTTATGTTCGGGCGGCGCAAAACGAACGCCGAATTTTTTCAGGTACGCGAGTACGGCGCTTAAATTACCCAGCCCGCTCTGCGCGAGGTTGTCGAATTCGGTGACAAGCTCTTCTGTGTCCAGTTTTTTTGCCTGTGCGTACGCGTACAGCAGCGCCTGATTGAGCCGTATGCTTTCGCCTTTTTTCAGCCGCAGTTCCGCAACGGTATCGGTAAGTTCGAGTTCGACGGGGAAGAAAAGCAGCGGCGCTTTGAGCAGTATGTCCTTTGCCGCGCCGTACACGAAAGGATAGCCGACGAACAGCTCGTATCTGCCCGTTTCCTTTTCGATGTCCTCAGTTTCGCGCTGCAGCGCGCGCAGGTCGGAAGTTTCCTTTTCCAGTCCGGCCGTCATCGCTTGTCTGAGCAGCCGCGAGTTCTTCAGGTCGGCGCGGTGCCGCTCCTCTCTGGTAAGCTGCATTGCGGCAAGTTCGGCCTGCATGTTTTTGGATTTTTCGTCCAGTCCGAACAGCCTGCCCAGGCTCTGTATGTCAGGCGCGAGCAGCGTAAAAGACTCCCGGCCTCCCGACCACAGGAATTTTTCGAATTCGGCCTGTCGCGGCAGATCCTTTTCCAGCACTCTCCCGAGGTCGTATCCCGTCTTCTTGCTGAACGACCGCGTGAACACGCTGCGGTTCTTGCCGCTTATTTCGATGAGCCTTTCTTTATAATAAGTATAAATGCTTTTCATACCGTCCCTTTCAGTATACACCATTGCGTTTTTTTTTGCAAGTCAATATCCGGGAAAAGCGGGCGCGCGAAGATTAAAAGAAGATTAGTTTTTGACTTGACAAGAGGAGTGTTTTCGCTGTAAACTTAACCGACGGAGATAACAATCATGAGTATGAAGATCAACGGCGCGCTGCCCGAGCCCGCCGAACTCAAAGAAGAATACCCGCTGCCGCCTTCCGGGGCGGAGCTGAAACGCCGCCGCGACGCCGAACTGCGCGATATTTTCACGGGCGGCTCGGACAAATTCGTCGTTATAGTCGGCCCATGCTCGGCGGACAACGCCGACGCGGTGTGCGAATACGTCGTCCGCCTCGCCGCGCTCAGCGAAAAGGTGAGTGACAGGCTGTTCATCGTGCCGCGTATATACACCAACAAACCGCGCACGACGGGCGAGGGATACAAGGGCATGCTGCACCAGCCCGACCCGGACAAGGCGCCCGACCTGCACAAGGGCATCGTCGCCATACGCCGCCTGCACCTGCGCGTCATCGCGGAGAGCGGCCTTACCGGCGCCGACGAAATGCTGTACCCCGAAAACCGTCTGTATTTCGACGACCTGCTGTCCTACGAGGCGGTGGGCGCGCGTTCGGTGGAGGATCAGCAGCACCGCCTGACGGCGAGCGGCATGGACATACCCGTCGGCATGAAGAACCCGACGAGCGGCGACTTCACCGTCATGCTCAATTCGGTGTACGCGGCGCAGAAGTCACACAATTTCGTATACCGCGGCTGCGACGCCACGACGGACGGCAACCCTCTCGCGCACGTCATACTGCGCGGCGGCGTGGACAAGTACGGCACATGCGTTCCCAACTACCACTACGAGGACCTCGTGCGCCTGCTCGCCATGTACGGCAAAATGGATCTGAAAAATCCGGCGGCGATCATCGACTGCAACCATTCCAACTCGGACAAGCAGTATAAGGAACAGGCGCGCATAGCCAGCGAGGTGCTGCACTCCCGCTCGTACAATCCCGAGCTGAAAACGCTCGTCAAGGGCCTGATGATAGAGAGCTATCTCGTGGGCGGCAACCAGCGCATCGGCTGCGACCACGTCTACGGCAAGTCCATAACCGACCCATGCCTGGGCTGGGAGGACACCGAAAGACTTATTCTCAGTATTGCCGAAAAATGCTGAACTGTGGCGGCTTGACAAAGGACGCCGCGTAGGGTATAATACGCTTATGAGAACGGAACAGTCTGTGGAAGATTATCTCGAAGCCGTGCACGTGCTCGCGCTCGGCGGCGGTCCCGTGCACCGATCCGAAGTCGCGCGCCGGCTGGGCGTGTCGCAGCCCGCCGTCACAAAAGCGGTGAAGAAGATGCAGGAAGCGGGGTACATACGCACCGAAGGCATGCACATCTGCCTGACCGAAGAGGGCGAGAAGCGCGCGTCGGAGATTTACGGCAAGCACGTGGATATCCGCGCTTTTCTCATGAAGCTCGGCGTTCCCGCAGACGAAGCAGAGCGCGACGCGTGCATGATAGAGCACGTTATCGGCGACGCGACATACGCCGCGATAAGAAATTTCACAGGCAAGGCGCCCGGAAAGAACGATAAGTCCGGAAAATAATTTTGCGGAAAATTTTCTTAACATAGGTTAAATTTTCTTGACAGCGCATATATAATTATGTATAATTAAGGAGCTTTGATCGGGAAGAGCCCGGTCGACCGGAATTTTGCGGCTGATAAAGCCGCAAAAATTTCGGAAAAATGCTTAACTGCGGTTAAGTAATTAAATAATATCGCTTCAAATTTTTTATACATAAAGGAGCAAAAATGGCTGCCGTAAAGAAATTAAGCGAACTGAAGCCGGGGGAGCGCGGCGTTATCGTCGACACTTCGGGCAGCGGCTGGGTGCGCAAACGTCTGCTCGACATGGGCGTGACCAAGAGCGCGCCCGTCGTGTTCAGAAAGAGCGCTCCGCTCGGGGATCCCATCGAGGTGACCCTGCGCGGGTACGAGCTTTCGCTCAGAAAGAGCGAAGCGGATCTGGTCAGCGTGGAGGTTAAAGGATGATCACCGTAGCACTCGCAGGCAATCCGAACTGCGGAAAAACGACGCTGTTCAACGCGCTCACGGGCGCGACGGCTCACGTCGGCAACTGGCCGGGCGTAACCGTCGACAAACGCGAAGGCGTGTGCAAAAAGGGCGACCGGCCCGTCACCGTAGTCGACCTTCCGGGTATATACTCGCTTTCGCCGTATACGCCCGAAGAGGTCATAGCCCGCAACTTTATTCTCGACAATCGTCCCGACTGCGTCATAGACATCGTCGATTCGACCAATCTCGAACGTAACCTGTATCTGACGACGCAGTTCATGGAAATGGACGTGCCCGTCGTCGTCGCGCTCAACATGACGGACGAACTCGACCGCCGCGGCGACAGGATCGACGCGAAACTGCTGGAAGAGCGGCTCGGCCTTCCCGTCGTGCGCATATCCGCCACGACCGGCTACGGTGTCAAGGATCTTATAAACCGCACCATTGCCGCGGCCAAAAAGCCGAGGAAGGGCATAAGCCTGCTCGCCGGAACAAGCGTGTCCGACATAATAGCGCAGGTGGCCGATCGTATGAACGACGAAACGGCTTCGCCCGTGTTCCACGCGATAAAACTGCTCGAAGGCGACAGCGTGGAGCGCAGCGTGCATAAAAAGTCCGCGGCCTTCGCAGACAAGCTGACGGACGGCTTCGAGGACGCGACGTTCGGCAAGGACATCGAAGCGCTCGTCGCCAACGCGCGCTACGACTACATAACCAAGAACTTTTCTCCCGCGCTGTCCAAAAAGACGGAGAGCGCACGCATCAGCAGGTCCGAGAAGATCGACAGGGTGCTCACCAACAAGTGGGCGGGCATCCCCATCTTCGCGGCCATACTGTTCGTGATATTCCACCTTACGTTCGCGGAGGACTTCCTGTTCCTCGGGGCGATGGGCGTGCTCGGCCGCAACTGGGGCGCCGAATGGGTCAATTTCGAAGGCAACGAGTTCTTCGAGGGACTGTTCGGCTCGTCCGACGGCATAAATTCGCCCGGAGTAATTCTCGCCAATCTGCTGAACGGGTGTACGGCCGCGATTCAGGGCGGCATAACGGGCGGCATGGAAGCGGCGGGAGCCGCCGAATGGGCGTCCGGACTGGTCGGCGACGGCATACTCGGCGGTCTGTTCGCGGTGCTGTCCTTCCTGCCTCAGATACTTCTTCTGTTCCTGTTCTTCTCTCTGCTCGAAGACAGCGGCTACATGGCGCGCGTCGCGTTCATTCTCGACCGCATCTTCCGCCGCCTCGGGCTGTCTGGCAGGGCGTTCATGCCCATGATCATGGGTTTCGGCTGCTCCATTCCCGCAATGGTCAATACCAGGACGCTGGCCGACGAACGGGAGCGTACGGCGACCGTAAGAGTCATACCGTTCTTCTCGTGCGGCGCCAAGCTGCCCATACTGACGGCTATGGCGGGCGCCATGGTCGCATACTTCCCGGGCATGCCGGACGCAGGCGTCATCACGTTCCTGATGTACGTCGCGGGCATGCTGACGGCGTTCGTGGCGGTCATAACCATGCGCAGCACCACGATGCGCGGCGAGCTTACGCCGTTCATAATGGAACTGCCCGATTACCGCGCGCCCGGTTTCAGAAGCACGATGCTCCATCTGTGGGATAAGTGCAAACACTTCATCAAGAAAGCGTTCACCATCATACTCGCGTCCACGATAATCATCTGGTTCCTGTCGCACTTCGCATGGAACTGGACGTACATGCCGGACGAGGAGATGGGCAGCAGCATACTCGCGTCCATAGGCATGCTCATTCAGCCCGTATTCACGCCGCTCGGTTTCGGCTCGCAGATCGGCGCGGCGGGCTGGGTGTTCGCGGTCGCGGCAATCACCGGTCTTATAGCCAAGGAAAACGTCATCGCCACGTTCGGCACCCTTGCCTCCGCGGTAGTCAGCGGCTTCGTCGCCGACGAGGCGCTCGAAGGCGTGGACGCCGTGGAAGCGCTCATCGGCGCGACGGGCATAAGCGGTTCGGCGTGCATAGCGTTCATACTCTTCAATATGCTGACGATACCTTGCTTCGCGGCGGTCGCAACGGCGAAAGCCGAGTTGCCCAAAGGCAAGATGAAATGGACGCTGCTGTTCTGGATCGTCGTGTCATATCTCGTCGCCGCAATGGTGTACACCGTCGGCGAGTTCGTATGGCCGGTCGCGATCTGGGTCGTCGTAGCGGCGGCCGCGGCGGCGGTGATAATATTCGTCAACAAAAAGCGCGGCGGTAAGAGCATCGGGCTCAAAGCCGCCTGACAAGGAGGCGTCCCATGGGACCTATAGAGATAGCGGTCATCTGCGTAGCCGCGGCCATCGTCGCCGCAGTCATAGGAGTGGCCGTATGGCGCAAAGCCAAAGGCAAGAAAGGCGGCTGCGGCTGCGGCTGTCAGCATTGCAGCGGATGCGCTTCCTCCCGGAAGCGCGCCGGAAAAAAATAATGCCGTAAGACTCATTCATCTGAGTTTATCCTTCCATCTGTAATCGGGGCTTGCCCCGGCGCGACTCGTATCCGTACGGGTCGCGTTTCCTTTGTGTTGACATTTTCCTTCTTTCTGTTTATAATACAACTATGGAATTCAACGACGAACTTATACTCATAGACGGCAACAGCCTCATCAACCGCGCGTACTACGCGCTGCCCATGCTGACGTCGGAAAAAGGCGAGCCGTGCGGCGCGGTATACGGCTTCGCGAACATGCTCGTGCGCATGATAACCGAATACCGCCCGAAGTACGTGGCGGTGGCTTTCGACATGCACGCGCCGACCTTCCGGCACAAGATGTACGACGGCTATAAGGCCACCCGCCGCGGCATGCCCGACGAGCTGGCCGTGCAGATGCCCGTGGTCAAGCATATGCTGGACGTAATGGGTATAAAGTACGTCGAGCAGGAGGGGATAGAAGCGGACGACATCATCGGTACGCTCGCCAAGTCCCACGGCATCAAAACGTTCATCCTCACCGGCGACCGCGACAGTTTCCAGCTCATAGACGACTCCACGACGGTGCTGTTCACCAAGCGCGGCATCAGCGAAGTGCAGGTCATGGACGCGGCGGCACTCAAAGAGAGCATGGGGCTCACCCCTTCACAGATTCTCGACTTCAAGGCGCTTGCCGGCGACACGTCGGACAACATCCCCGGCGTGCCGGGCGTGGGCGAAAAGCGCGCGCTCGATCTGCTCGGCAAATACGGCAGTGCGCGGGGAGTATACGAACATCTCGGCGATATAGGCGGCAAGCTGGCCGAGCGTATCGAAGCGGGCAGGGAATCGAGCGAAATGTCGTATAAGCTCGCAACCATAAAGACCGACTGCGCGCTGGACGTGCCGCTGAGCGACATGACGTACGCGTTCCCGTTCTCGCCCGAGGTGCGCGAGTTTTTCACCGAAATGGATTTCAAATCCATTCTGCGCAGAAACGAGCTGTTCGGCGAAGGAGAAAAGGCGGCGCCGCAGCGCGACCCGGCAAAAATCGTCACGCTCGCGTCTGCCGGAGAACTCGCGGTGGCGGCGGACGGCTGCAAGGAATTCGCCGTGGCGCTGGGTAAGGTGGTATCGCTTTCCGCCGACGGCAGGCTGCAGTATTCTCTGCCCGTGCACGAGAACCTGCTCGATACCAATCCGACCGAAAGCGAGATACTCGCCGCGCTCAGACCCGCGCTCGAGGACGCGGGCGTGAAAAAATACGTATACGACGCCAAAAAGAACATACGGTATCTCGCCGGATTCGGCATCACGCTGCGCGGCTACGAGGACGTCGCGCTCATGGAATATCTTGCCGGCAGGCCGCGCGGAGCGTCGCCGGAAGGCTATGCCGAAACGCTGGGCATGCCTCAGGATAACGCCGCCGCAGCGCTTATGGCCGGCGCGCGGGAAGCCGCGGCGCTGCTCGAAGAGCAGCATATGACCGGGCTGTACCGCGACCTCGAGCTTCCGCTCGTCGACGTGCTGTACCGAATGGAGGAAGAGGGCTTTCTCATCGACCTCGGCCTTCTCGCCGAGCTGAAAAAGAAGTTCGACGCCGACGAAAAGGAATGCGCCGAAAAGATATACGCGCTGTGCGGCAAACAGTTCAACATAAACTCGCCCAAGCAGCTGGCCGGCGTGCTGTTCGACGACCTCGGCCTGCCGTACCCCAAACGCATGGGCACTACCGCCCGCGGCATAAAATCCACGTCGGCGGAAGTGCTCGCGCACATAGTGGGCGAACATCCCGTAGTCCCCGAAATCATACGGTTCAGGTACATCGCCAAGCTCAACGCGACGTATATAGACGGGCTGGGCAAGGTGGCGGGCGCCGACGGAGTCGTGCACACAGAGTTCAATCAGATGCTGACCTCGACGGGCAGGCTGTCGTCGTCCGAGCCGAATCTGCAGAACATTCCCGTCCGCGAAGACGAGGGCAGGGTGCTGCGCGGGCTGTTTATCGCGCGGGAAGGGCATCGTCTCGTGTCCGCCGACTACTCGCAGGTGGAACTGCGCGTCATGGCGCACCTTTCGGGAGACTCCAATCTCATAGAAGCCTTCCGCCGCGGCGAGGACGTACACACCTCCGTCGCGCGCGAGCTTTTCGGTACCGCGGAGCCCACCGCGCGCGAGCGCCGCACCGCAAAGACGGTCAATTTCGGCATAATATACGGCATGAGCTCTTACGGCCTGTCCGAGCGGCTGAGCATACCGCCGAGGGAAGCGAAGGCGTACATCGACAGATATTTCGAGCGTTTCCCCGGCGTGAAAGCCTATCTCGACGGCGTGGTCGCGGAAGCGAAGAAGACCGGATATGCCGAGAGCCTTTTCGGCCGCCGCAGGAATATCCCCGAACTGCGCGCCGGAAACTATCAGCGCCGCGCGTTCGGCGAGCGCGCCGCCATGAACATGCCGCTCCAGTCCACTGCCGCGGACATTATCAAAGCCGCCATGCTCAGGGTGGACGCGGCGCTGTCGGGCATGCGCGCCCGGCTCGTGCTTCAGGTGCACGACGAGCTCATCGTCGACGCGCCCGAGGACGAGGTGGATCAAGTCGCCGACATTCTGCGCCGCGAAATGGAAAACGCCGTCGAGCTGTCCGTCCCCCTCGTCGTCGAAGTCAAATCGGGCCGCAGCTGGCTGGAATGCAAGTAAATTCCTTGCGCACCGCTAATGTTCGGGTTTCGCGCCGATTGCGACACTGCGCATAAAAATTTATAACAAATTTTTGTGCTCGTGTCGGCGCGAACGCCAACGGAACTGTATTCCTTGCGCACCGCTAACGCTCGCCACGGGCGTGCGCAAGTATAGACGCGATTGCGGCGGCTTTTGGGCTGATCTGCGCAAAATGCCCTTGCTGCCATGAGGCAGGCAGCGGGGACGCCGGCGCGGAAGCGCCGTACGCATTTTGCACCGCTGAGCACACAAAATCCGCTCGCACTCGCTGCCATGTCGGGTTCACAAACGAGATAAAGTTTTATAACAAATAAAAAATTCACAGTAAGCAAAGGAAAGCAGCGAATGCGGGAAGATTTTGCGAAGATTTCGCGGGAAA
>CAJFLE010000017.1 GCA_904387375.1 Candidatus Protoclostridium gallicola | reverse complement strand
CAGGGCGGTGATCTTTGCTGACGAACCGACGGGGAATCTGGACAGGGAGAACGCGGAGCGGGTGGCGGCATTGTTGAAAGAGGAGAGCGCGAAGCGCCTAGTCATAACGGTCACGCACGACAGGGAGCTGTTCGGGAAATACGCGGACAGGATAATAGAGCTGGATAAAGGTAAAGTGATACGCGACGACGCCGTGCGTGAAAGCCCTGGGCCGAGGGTATCGTGTGCGGAAGCAAAACCGAAACTGCCGGTAAGAGCCGCAATGACAATATCCGGGCGGGCGATGAAGCGGTCGCTGCCGCGGGTCATATCCACTGCCGTGGTGCTGTTCATATGCCTGACGTTCATGGCGGTATCTCTCAATCTCGTGTTCACCGATTTCGTCGCGGCGAAGTGTCATACGGCAGCAACCGAAGGGCTGTTTACATACGATCTTGCCATGTTGGAAGACATGACATATCATACCGAGTTCAGAAGCTCACGGATGCGGTCCGTGACCGAGGAAGAGTTTGCCGCGGTCGCCGCCGATTACGACGTCGAACGGTTTAGAGATATGCGCAATTTATATATGTCGGCAGAAGGCGAAAAAGGTTTGTATGGATGCGGCAGATATTATCTGTCCGACGAATGTTTTTTCCCGATAGTCTGCGGAAACGAAACGATAGGCGAAAACGAGGTTGCCGTACCCGAGAGCGCGGCGATAAAAATTTTCGGCTCCGCATCTGCCGCGTTGGGGCGGCGCCTGATGTTCGGCACTGTCGGAACGCAGTGCGCGGCGGTAACCGTTTCGGCCGTTTATGCGGATCGGGACCGAGCCGAAGCGTTCGCCGAAGCGGCCGACGAACAGACAAGTTATTCGTGCGTCATGCGCGAGGAAACGCTGCGGACTGTCTGCGGCAAAACGACCGCCGGCGCTCTTAAAGGGAATTACGACGGAACCGCGATCATGGCGTACGCGGCGTTTATGACGTCGGACGTGGACAGCTATATTCTTATGCGTGATTTCGGGCTGACGGAGGGGCGTATGCCCGAACGTGAGAACGAAATCGCCGTCAACATGTACGGCGACGAAAACCACGGCGTTTCCGTCGGGGACGAGGTGACGTTGACTCTTGTCGATACTGCGGGGATTTCCGGGGAGTTTACGTATACCGTGGTCGGTTTATATAAAACAATGTACGGCTCTTACAACTTGGAGATTATCATGTCCGATGAGGAGTATGCGGACATCGCGTATACATACGGCGGCCTGATAAACCAGAGCGGCATCGGCATAGCGCTGAAAAATTATACCGCCGGAAGCGTGCGCGCGCTGCATGAGCTCGGTTACTGCGCCGATATGTATTTTTCGGACGCTGCCGCCGCCGCGGCCGCGCAAACCGTGATTGCGGTGTTCCTGACCGCGGTCATAGCAGCTGCAATGGCCGTTGCCGCACTGATAGTCTCCGCGCTGTTTGCCGGACACCTGTTCGGTCGGTCCGCCCGCACGCTGGGCGCGATGCGGGCGATGGGCATAGGCAAGGCCGGTCTCGTCGGACTGCTGCTTATGCAGCCTCTGACGCTGCTGATCGCGGCCGCCGTTCCCGCCGTCCTGCTGCACGCCCCTCTGCTTGCGCTCGTCGATCTCATCGTAACGCTGCCCACGGGCACGGTGTTCGGGTTTTTGTATTATATTTTCCCGGCGGCGCTTGCGGCGATCGGTTTCGCCGCGCTCGTGCTCGCGCTTTCGGTAGCCGTCATGCATTTCCGTATGAGCAGGCGCACCGCCATAGATATAATCTACGAAAGGTAGCCGAAGTAAAAGCAAACGGCGGTACGCTGCATGCGTGCCGCCGTTTTTCCGTGTATAATAATATGCCTCATGCGAAATGAGGTTACAGCTCGAGTTTCATGTCGCCGAACTTTATTATTCCGGCCTTGCGGAAAAGCTCGCATATGCCGAGCGTGAGCGCGCCGGGCAGCACTATGCAGAACAGCGCCGTCCACAGCAGCGTCAGCCCGACGTTGCAGCCCTCCGTGCCTATCATGTTGAAAATGAGGTCGATGGGGCCTACCAGCCCGGCAGTGCCCATGCCGCTGCCCACTTTGGTGGCGAGCAGTCCCGCGGTTTCGGTGCCGTTGGGGAGCAGGGTGGAAATCGTGCCCAGGATCGCCGACGAGATTATGGGCGGGACGAACAGCACGGGCTTGCGGAATATGTTGGGTATCTGCAGCATGGACGTGCCCAGACCCTGCGCCACAGCGCCGCCCCACTTGTTCTCGCGGAAACTCATCGCCGCGAAGCCGACCATCTGGCAGCAGCAGCCCACGACCGCCGCGCCGGCCGCCACGCCGCTGAGCCCCACGGATATGCCTATCGCCGCCGACGAAATGGGCAGGGTGAGCGCCACGCCCATGACGACGGCTATTATCATGCCCATGATTGCGACCGCCACCGCGCCCAGCGTCTGCACCCAGACGATGAACGCGCCGAGCGCGTTGAGCGCCAGCCATACCGGGAAGCCTACCGCCAGCCCGACGACGGAGCCGCCCAGGATGCCGGCGAGCGGGGTGACGAGTATGTCCACCTTGGTTTTGCCGCTTACCGTGCCGGCGATCGCCATGGCGGATATCGCGCCGATGAACGCGCCCATGGGATCGCCCGCGCCCGTGACCGAGATCGCGAACGCGGCGTTGTTCTCCATCGCGCCGAGTATGCCGCCTCCCACCGAGTACACGCCGTCGGAGTAAGTCATGCCTATTATCGTGCCCGCGTACGAGCTGATCATGCCCGCGGCGCACGCCGACGCCACGACGAGCGGCGACGTCTTTTTCAGCTTGATGCACACGCCCACGCCTATGCCGCAGCCCATGGCGATCTGCGCCGTTCTGCCCACGGCTTCGAGCGCCAGCCCGACGGGGTTCGCTCCCGCCTTGTCTATGAGCTGGCCTACCTGCCATATTATGGTGCCGGCGATGAGCGTGGCGAACAGCCCGAGCGCCATACCGCTCATGCCGTCGATGAATACGTAATTGAGCAGCCACAGTATCTTGCGCCCCGCGCCTTCGCACTCGGAAAATCTGCATTCCGACAGCTTCTTTGCCCGTTCGGGCGCGGCTGCGGGCGCCTCTTCGCTCGCCGCCGTATCTCCGTTCCGTTCTTCGGTCATTTTTTATGTCCGTCCTTATAAAAGTATTTTCGCAATAAAAAAACGGCTGCCGTACGGCGCCGAAAACGAATGTTGTTTTTAAAAAGCCGTACATTCTACGCTTCCACGGAGCAGCCGCTCCGCACTTGATTGTTACGTATAATATATGCTTTTGCCCGCGTTTTGTCAAGCGATTACGTATGCGGAGCGTAAAATATTTACTATTGACAAAGTTGTTTGTTGTACGCAAAACGTCGGATATGCGCTTTACGCGCATATCCGACGTTTTATCCGTGCAGGCACGGAAATTGGGGTGCCGCATAATTTTTCAAATATTTTACCATACTTTGTGTTGTAAGTCAAAACATTTTATGTTGTATTTTGCTATGATTTCGTTATGAGTCTGAAGACCGAAGTGGGGAAAAGATTGAAGGAAAGCCGCAAGGCGGTTCAGCTTACGCAGACGCAGGTCGCGGGGCTGATGAATATGAGACAGCAGCAGTACAGCCGTTTCGAAACGGGCAGGTTCGAACTGAATTACGAGCAGATTATTTTTCTCTGCCGCCTGTTCGATATCTCGAGCGACTATCTCTTCGGCCTTGCCGAAATCTGACGGGTAAGAAAAAACGGACGCCGCGGCGTCCGTTTTGCATTTTATGTAATTTATGCCGCCGTTTCTTCCGCTTCCGCCGTAATGGCGCGGCGCTTCGGCGCGCAGCCTATCTTGTCAACTCCGAACACGACGAACCCGAGCGCGGTGAATACGCAGATCAGTATGCCTATCCACATGAACAGCCCGCCGACGCCCAGCGTCTGGAAATCGAGGAAGAAGTAGGGGAAGTAATCGCCGAGCTCGGCCTCGGGTATCGTGCCGCCGCTTATGCCGGCATAAATGCCCGCGCGCGCTTCCACGGCGATGCAGTAGATGAGGGGAAGAATCAGCCCCTTGAACGGCCACGATACCTTGACTATGCCGTGCGCGTCGAACAGGATCCAGTCGAACACGAACATGAGCGGGCAGATAAAGTGTTTGAGCAGGTTGCTTATATCCGTCCAGTAGTCCGCCCTGGCGATGAGCGGCGCGTCGGGGAGCACGAAGGCATAGACGGCGAACGTCACGAATATGAGCACCGTCGCGTTCGCTTTGAGAAAGCGCAGCGCTTCGTTGTGCCCGTGCGTTTCGCCGCGCGCATAGCGCTTCACGGTGCCGGCGAAAACGGCGATCATGACGGCGAATATGAGCCAGTTCGACCAGCTCGTGTAATACAGGAACGTTCCCGCATTGAACCCGTCGCTGCCTGCGAATGTCAGCGCGACGGCGCCCGCGGACAGCACGAGGAATATCCCGCGGTAAATCATCTGAGCAAACAGTGAGTCGATACGCATTTATTTAAGCCTCCTTTTTTCGTGCAAAGCATATTCCCACGGCTCCCGGCCCGATATGCACGCCGATGACGGGGCAGATGTTGGTCGCATCCGAGAGATATTCGTCGTGCCTGTCCGGGTGCACTTCGTTTATGAGCCTTTCGCAGTTGTCTTTGTTTACGGTATAAATGTAATATACGGGTACGTCGGGATCGATCGTTTCGGGATTTACGAACTTGCGCAGATTCTTTATGGCGCTGCGCGTGCCTATCGCCTTTGCCACCACGTCGAGCGAACCGTCGCTCTTTATCGTTATGATGGGTTTGACGCGGAACAGTCCGCCCAGCATGGCGGTGCCGCGCGCCATGCGGCCGCCCTTCCACAGATATTCGAGCGTATCCACCATGGCGTACAGCTCGGTGCGCGAGCGGAGGTCGTCCAGCGCCGCGATTATCTCTTCCGGCTCCCGGTCGGCAAGCCGCCGCGCTTCGAGCACGAGCATTTTGAGCATGACCGTGGTCGTGCGGGTGTCGTATACGTATATGCCGTCGTAGCCGACGTTTTCCTTCGCTTTCACCGCCGCGGCATGCGTGCCGGACAGCGCCGCCGAGATGGGGAGGAGAATCAGCTTTTCGCCCTTCGCCTGAGCGTCGCGGAATATTTCCTCGAACTGCGCGGTGTTGATCTGCGACGTGTGCGGGTGGTTCTTGTCGCGCGCCAGCCTGTCGTAGAACGCTTCGGCGGTTATGTCCACGCCGTCGCGCAGCTCATCGCTGCCGAATATGACGGTGAGGGGGATAACGGTTACGCCCAGCTCTTCCGCTTCTTCGGGCGTTATGTTGGATGACGAGTCGGTGACTATTCTGACCATTTTGCTTCCTTTTCCTTTTCTTTTTTCGATTGCCGTTCTTTTTCTTTTTCGAGGTCTATCTGGGCGATGAACTGCTCGAATATTCTGTCCACCTTTTCCAGCTCTTCCGGCCCCAGCCGCTCCGACAGCATTTTCATTATAAAAGTGCCGTAGCTGTCCGTGTCGTGGTAATACTGCAGGAATTTGTCCGTGACGCGGATGCGGAAGGTGCGCCTGTCGTCCGTCTGCTCTTTGGTTATATAACCCTTGCTTTCGAGCGATTTCACCTTATACGCCGCGTTGGGCGATGAGATGTTCAGATAGTCCGCGAATTCGGTTATCGTGGGGCTGCCGAGCAGATAGACGACCTCGGCGGAAAAGTACTCGGTTGCCGACAGCGAACCGCTCTTCTCTCCGATGATGTCGAAAACGTGCTTATACAGCCTCAGTCTGAACTCCCGGTAAATGATCTCGAAGTTCTTTTCAATCATGGCAATCACCTAAAAAATTTTAGTTAAAAAATTTTAACTATCTTATGGCATTATAGCAGACTATGGTATATCAAGTCAAGCGTTTTCACATACTTATCACAAAAGAACGGTGATAAAGAAAACCCGTCCGGATCGTAATAATCCGGACGGGTCGTTATCGCGTTATATTCTTCGCTTATTTACCGGCTTTCGCCTTGTAGGTTTCGAGGCGCTTCTTTGCGTCCTCCTCCGCCTTCTCGAACAGCTTGGCCGCAACGTCGGGCTTAGCCGCTTTGAGGGACTTGTATCTCGTCTCGCCCATAAGGAATTCCTGATAGGACGCGGTGGGATCCTTGGAGTCGAGGGTGAAGCCTGCGTCGGGGTTGTAGCGGTACAGCTGCCAGTAACCCGCGTCGACCGCTTTCTTCTGCTCCTGCTGGCCGAGATCCATGCGGATGCCGTGGTTGATGCAGGTAGCGTAGCAGATGACGAGGGAAGGACCGTCGTACGCTTCCGCCTCGGTGAGCGCTTTGAGCAGCTGAGGCTGGCTCGCGCCCATTGCGCACTGCGCGACGTACACGTAGCCGTAGCTCATCGCCATCATGCCGAGATCCTTTTTCTTGGTGCGCTTGCCGGCAGCCGCGAACTTGGCGACCGAACCGGTCGGCGTAGCCTTGGACGACTGACCGCCCGTGTTGGAGTACACCTCGGTGTCGAGCACGAGCACGTTGACGTCCTCGTCCTGTGCGAGCACGTGGTCGAGTCCGCCGTAGCCGATATCGTATGCCCAGCCGTCGCCGCCGATGATCCAGAAGGATTTCTTGACGATGCAGTCGCTGTCCGCATAGATGGTTTCGAGCACGCTCTTAAGCTCGCCCTTGGCAGCCTTGATGGCGGCGGGGAGGGCGGCCTTGATCTCGGCCGCGCACTTCTTGGTGACGGGTACGCTCTTCATGTTCGCGCCCCATTCCTCGAACGACGCTTTCAGATCCGCGCCCACGCCGAGCTCGATGGCCTTGTGCATATCCGCTGCGAGCTTTTCGCGGCGCGCCTTGTATGCGAGGAACATGCCGTAGCCGAACTCCGCGTTATCTTCGAACAGCGAGTTTGCCCATGCGGGGCCTTCGCCCTTCGCGTTCTTGGTATAAGGGCAGACGGGAGCGGAACCGCCGTAGATCGACGAGCAGCCCGTCGCGTTCGCTATGAGCATGCGGTCGCCGAACAGCTGGGTGACGAGCTTGACGTAAGGTGTTTCGCCGCAGCCTGCGCACGCGCCCGAGAATTCGAAGAGCGGCTGGCTGAACTGGCTGTTCTTGGGATTGGTGGGAGGCACTTCTTTGACGGATACCGTCTGAGCGAAGTTCCAGTTGTCTTTCTCTGCCTTGACAGCGGTTTCGACGTCCACCATCTTGAGCGCCTTGTCCTTTGCAGGGCAGACGTTCGCGCACGACGAGCAGCCCGTGCAGTCGAGCGGGGAAACCTGAACCCTGAACTGCATTCCGGTGAAGCCGTTCGCGTTCTTTGTCGCGAACGAAGCGGGCGCTTTCTTCGCCTCTTCCTCGTTAAGCAGTACGGGACGGATGCAGGCGTGAGGGCAGACGTACGAGCACTGGTTGCACTGTATGCACTTGGTGATGTCCCACATGGGAACCATGGCCGCGGTGCCGCGCTTCTCGTATTTGGTCGTACCCGTTGGCACGGTGCCGTCCGCGCTAACTTCGGAAACCTTGAGCTTGTTGCCTTCCTGAGCGTTGCAGATTGCCACGAAATCGGTGTAATACTTGTCCTTCGCCGCGTCTTCGGGAACGGACGCTACAGCGCCGTCCTTTGCGGTTGCCCAGGACGCGGGGATTTTGACCTCGCGCAGTTCGCTTATCGCCATGTCGATTGCGTCGCAGTTGGCTTTGACGACCTCGGGGCCTTTCTTGCCGTACGTCTTTTCGACGGCCTTTTTCATATATACTTCCGCTTCGGCGTAAGGTATGATGTTCGCGATCTTGAAGAACGCCGCCTGCAGAACCATGTTCTGGCTCTTGGGGCTGCCCGCCTTCTGCGCGGTTGCGAGCGCGTCGATGGCGTACATCTTGATGTGCTTCTTGGCGAGCATGTTCTTCATGGAAGCGGGCAGCTCGGTTTCGAGCTCCTCGTCCGTCCACTTGCAGTTGAGCAGGAAGGTGCCGCCTTCTTTGAGCGACGAGATCATGTCATACATCGTCACGTAAGCGGGCTTGTGGCAGGCCACGAAATCCGCCTCGTCGATGAGGTACTCGGAATGAATGGGCTCGTCGCCGAAACGCAGGTGCGACAGCGTGAAGCCGCCCGACTTCTTGGAGTCGTATTCGAAATAACCCTGCGCGTACTTGTCGGTGTGGTCGCCGATGATCTTTATGCTGTTCTTGTTCGCGCCCACGGTGCCGTCGCCGCCGAAGCCGTAGAACTTGCAGCGCACGGTGCTCTTGGGAGCGGCGTTGATGAACTCGGGGTAGGGGATGGACGTGTCGGTGACGTCGTCGTCGATGCCGATCGTGAAGTGGTTCTTCGGCTCGCTCTTTTTCAGCTCGTTATAGATCGCGTTGATCATGGACGGCGTGAACTCCTTGCTGCCCATGCCGTAGCGTCCGCCGACGACCTTGATGTCCGATCTGCCCGTTTCGGCGAGCGCTGCGCACACGTCGAGGTAGAGCGGCTCGCCCAGGCTGCCCGGCTCCTTGGTTCTGTCGAGTACGGCGAGCTTCTTGCACGAAGCGGGGATCGCCGACACGAAATCCTTGACCGCGAAGGGACGGAACAGACGCACTTTGATGACGCCGACCTTCTCGCCCTTTGCAGCGAGGTAATCGATGGTTTCCTGCACAGCCTCGGCGCCGCTGCCCATGAGGACGATGACGCGGTCCGCGTCCTTGGCTCCGTAGTACTGATACAGCTCGTATTTTCTGCCCGTAAGTTTGCTTACGGCTGCCATTTTCTCTTTGACTATTTCGGGCACGGCGTCATAGTATTTGTTGACCGCCTCTCTGCCCTGGAAGTAAATATCCGGATTCTGCGCCGTGCCGCGCTGAACGGGATGCTCGGGGTTGAGCGCGCGGCTCTTGAACTCGCGGATCTCGTCCATGTTGACAAGGCTCTTCATTTCGTCGTAATCTATGACGTCTATCTTGCTGACTTCGTGGCTGGTTCTGAAACCGTCGAAGAAATGCAGGAAGGGCACGCGGCTCGTCAGCGTCGCGAGATGGGCGACGAGAGCGAGGTCCATGACTTCCTGGACGCTGTTGGAGCACAGCATCGCGAAACCGGTCTGGCGGCAGGCCATGACGTCGGCATGGTCGCCGAAGATGTTGAGCGCGCTTGCGGCAAGCGCACGCGCCGAAACGTGGAACACGGTGGGAAGCAGCTCGCCCGCGATTTTATACATATTGGGGATCATGAGCAGCAGACCCTGGGACGCGGTGTAAGTGGTGGTCAGCGCGCCCGCGGTCAGCGAACCGTGCACGGCGCCCGCAGCGCCGCCTTCGGACTCCATTTCCGCGATGCGGAGAGGCTGCCCGAACATGTTCAGCTGTCCCTTGGCTGCCCATTCGTCGGCGGCTTCCGCCATCGGCGACGACGGAGTGATGGGATATATCGCCGCTACTTCGGAGAACGCGTACGCGACGTGCGAAGCGGCGGTATTTCCGTCGATTGTCATCTTTTTCATCTGGAATATTCCTCCGTATTTTGATTTGCAGTCATTATTATACCACCGCCGTCAAAAGCTGTCAATCGATTGACCGCCCGCGCGCGTTTTTCCGCACTCCGTGCAATGCGAGTTTGCATAATTTACGCACGGCAACGCGGCTGTCGCGATATTATTACCCCGAATGCAAAAAAATCCGCATAATCGATAAAAATTTCTTGATTTTTCCAAGTGATTGCGGTATACTAAGCACTGCAAGGAAGAAAGCAAAGAATTTTCTATGGAGGAAACAAAATAAAATGGCAACCAAAAACGTCAAGGTAGCAATCAACGGTTTCGGCCGTATCGGCAGACTCGCGTTCCGCCAGATGTTCGGCGCGGACGGCTTCGAGATCGTCGCAATCAACGACCTTACCTCGCCCAAGATGCTCGCTCATCTTCTCAAGTACGATTCCTCGCAGGGCAACTATGCCGGAATCGGCAACAGCAAGCACGTAGTGGAGAGTAAAGAGCCCGTTATGGCTGAGGACGGCAAGACCGTCGTCACCCCCGGCTCCATCACCGTCGACGGCAAAGAGATCACGATCTACAAGAACCCCAACGCGGCAGACTGCCCTTGGAAAGCTCTCGGCATCGACGTCGTTCTCGAGTGCTCCGGTTTCTACACCAGCAAGGCAAAGGCTCAGGCTCACATCGACGCCGGCGCTAAGCACGTCATCATCTCCGCTCCCGCAGGCAACGACCTTAAGACGATAGTTTACAACACCAACCACAAGACCCTTACCAAGGACGACGCCATCATCTCGGCTGCATCCTGCACGACCAACTGCCTCGCTCCCATGGCTGACGCGCTCAACAAGTTCGCTCCCATCCAGAGCGGTATCATGTGCACGATCCACGCTTACACCGGCGACCAGATGATCCTCGACGGTCCCCAGAGAAAGGGCGACCTTCGCCGCAGCCGCGCGGGCGCGATCAACATCGTTCCCAACTCCACCGGTGCGGCAAAGGCTATCGGCCTCGTCATCCCCGAACTCAACGGCAAGCTCATCGGCGCCGCTCAGCGTGTTCCCACGCCTACCGGCTCGACCACGATCCTTACCGCCGTCGTCAAGGGCAAGGACATCACGAAGGAAGGCATCAACGCCGCTATGAAGGCAGCCGCAAACGAGTCCTTCGGTTACAACGAGGACGAGATCGTTTCGTCCGATATCATCGGCATGACCTACGGCTCTCTGTTCGACGCAACTCAGACTTCCGTGCTCAAGATCACCGACGACCTCTATGAGGTTCAGGTAGTTTCCTGGTACGACAACGAGAACTCCTACACCAGCCAGATGGTCCGCACCATCAAGTACTTCGGCGAACTCATCAGCAAATAATTTCGCGGAATGCGAAAAAGAGAAGGGATCTGCTCCGCGCAGGTCCCTTTTGTCATTCCCGGTTTATCGTATTTCCGTGCGGTTAAAATTCCGTCGGATTATATTGAAAAATTATTGTTTATATGATACAATAATTCCAAGTCAGGAACGGCAATAGTAAACGCGTGCGGACTTTACGGAACGCCAATGGCTACCCGATGGCCGGATAAACCAGCTATTACAGACGACAGAGATGTGCAAAGGCGCGTAAAAATAAAACCGGCCGAGAAGCAGACAAATCGGAGTCAGGGAGATTATAGGGAGATTATACAGATATGGAAATTAAAGAAATCAAAGAGAATAAAAAACTTTTTCTTCCATTGCTTTTGTCGGCCGATGAACAGGAAAATATGATAGACAAATATATTGACAGAGGAACAATGTATGTGCTGGATGATAACGGAATTAAATGCGAGTGTATCGTGACTGATGAAGGAAACGGTGTCCTTGAAATCAAAAATATTGCCACCGAACCGGAATATAGGGGCATGGGTTACGGAAAAGCGCTAATCGACTTTATCGAAATGAAATATAAAGGGCGGTATTCTATACTGCAAGTAGGCACCGGGGATAGTCCGTTGACCATTCCTTTTTATGAAAAATGCGGTTTTGTTTGCCATCACAGCATAAAAAATTTTTTTATAGATAACTATGAACGCCCGATTTATGAATGCGGTGTTCGACTGGTAAATATGATTTATTTGCAAAAAAGGATATAAATTTCCGCCTGTAAATTTAGCGGCAAATCGACAGTTACGGATGCGACGGAAATATAGACAATAAATAAATCGAAACGTCGGTTGAATTTTCCGAACAAAGGGGATGGTCCCTTTTATCATTGCCCGGTTTATCGTATTTCCGATTGACAATGGTGCATAACTATGCTATAATTATGTATTATATAATGATAATAACAGGAGGATCGACACTATGACTATAATCCCCATACGAGATATGCGTGATACGACGAAGATATCCGAAATGTGCCACAGCGCGGAAGAACCCATATTCGTAACGAAAAACGGATACGGGGACATGGTGGTCATGAGCATGGAAACATACGAAAAGCAGCTTGCGCGCGTGGATATGTATACGAAGATAGCGGAGGGCAAGGCTCAGGCGGACAGGGGAGAACTTCTCGACGGCAAAGAAGAGCTGGCAAAATTAAGGAACAAGTATGCCGGATAAATACGTTTACAGGTTCACGCCTCTTGCCGTGAGCGATATGGATGAAGCGCTTGCATACATCACCGACAAACTCGTGAATGCAAAGGCGGCTGGCGATCTTTTGGATAAGATAGAGCGTACGCTGGACAGCGTATGCGTTTATCCTCATGCCTTTCCGGACTGCACGGCATTTCTGATCTCCGATCCCATGATAAGGCATACGCTCGTAGGGAACTACGTACTCGTATACGAGATACACGATGAGGAGCGGGAAATAGCCGTACTGCGTTTTCGTTATGCGCGGACGAATTTATCAGATACACCGATGAAGAAGGACGATAAGTGACGTATCAGGATTTTTATATCTTTTTCGGCGCCGAAATTAGCACTTGCGAAATGCAAGTGCTAATTTGCTTGACAAATGCGCATAATGCTGATAAAATCCTATAAGATATCGAATAGGAAGAGAAATTTATGGCAGACGATAAAAAGAGAGATTATTACGAGGTGCTCGGCGTGCCCAAGACCGCCGACGAAGCGACGCTGAAGAAGGCGTACCGCGACCTCGCGAAAAAATACCACCCCGATCTGCACCCCGGCGACAAGGAGGCGGAAGCCAAGTTCAAGGAGGCGAGCGAGGCGTACAGCGTGCTCAGCGACCCGCAGAAGCGCAAGCAGTACGACACGTTCGGCCACGACGCGCCCGGCGGAGCCGGCGGGAGCGGCGGATTCAACTTCAACGGCGATTTCTCGTCGTTCGAGGATATTTTCGGCGATCTGTTCGGCATGTTCGGCGGCGGGAGCCGTCGGAGCGCGCGCAGCGGACCCATGCGCGGCGAGGACGTCAATTACGTCATACGCATAGATTTCGCCGAAGCGGTGTTCGGCTGCGAGAAGGAGATCGAGCTGTCCAGCAAGACGGCGTGCAAGACGTGCGGCGGCACGGGCGCGAAACCGGGTACGAGCGCGACAACGTGCGGCAGGTGCGGCGGCACGGGCCAGATTACGCGCACCCAGCAGTCCATGCTCGGCATAATCCGCAACGTCACGACGTGTCCCGACTGCGGCGGCACGGGCAAGATAATCAAGGAGCGGTGCCGCGACTGCGGCGGCAGCGGCTACACGACCGTGCGCAAGCGCATGAAGATCAACATACCCGCCGGCATAGATAATGGCCAGGGCGTGCGCGTGCGCGGCGAGGGCGAGCCGGGAGCAAACGGCGGTCCGCGCGGCGATCTCATCGTCGAGGTCATAGTGCGCCCGCATCCGGATTTCCGCCGCGAGGGCAGCGACATCTATTCCACCGTCAAAGTGCCGTTCACGACCATGGCGCTGGGCGGGGAAATCAACGTCCGCACCATAGACGGCGACGTGTCGTATAAAGTGGCGCCCGGCACTCAGACGGGTACGCGCGTGCGCATAAAAGGCAAGGGCGTGCCGACCGGCGGCGGCTACGGCTTCGGCTCCGGACGCGGCGACCATTTCGCCACGCTGAACGTGGACGTGCCCGTTTCGCTGACGGGCGAGCAGAAGGACGCGCTCAACGCTTTCGCCGACGCTATGGGCGGAGAGAAGAAGAAAAAGAAAGGTTTCTTCGGCAAGTAAAAAACTAAATATTGTGGTCATAACCTATTGACAAACACAAAATATTGTGGTATCATATAGGCACTTGAAAAGAAAAACCGCGACTGACGGTTCAGGCGACAAACGCCGTGGAGCGGTTTTTTTGGGAAATGTCGACCGTCTGGGCAGCTTTGAGCAACTTTTATAAAGCCATCGAAGCTGCCCTTTATGTTTTTACAGGGAGTAATATAATGGAAGCTTACCGCAACTTCGTAAAAGGCAAATGGTGCGACGCCATCGACGTCGCCGATTTCATCAGGCACAATTATACGCCCTACACCGGGGATGAGAGTTTCCTCGCCGGACCCACTCCGCGCACGAAAAAGCTGAACGCGGTGCTCGAAGGTCTGCAGAAGCTGGAGCGCGAGAACGGCGGTGTGCTCGGCATCGACACCGATACGGTCAGTTCTCTGCTCGCTTATCCCCC
Source organism: Candidatus Protoclostridium gallicola (assembly GCA_904387375.1). Lineage (GTDB taxonomy): Bacteria > Bacillota > Clostridia > Christensenellales > Pumilibacteraceae > Protoclostridium > Protoclostridium gallicola. The sequence continues at coordinate 12,351 of CAJFLE010000017.1, read as the reverse complement.
CGCATACATGGATAAGGAGAACGAGCTCATCGTCGGACTGCAGACGGGCGCTCCGCTCGTGCGCGGCATCAACCCGTTCGGCGGCATACGCATGGCGCGCAGCGCGTGCGAGGCGTACGGCACGAAGATGAGCCCCAAGATCGACGAGGCGTTCAGATACCGCACGACGCACAACGACGGCGTGTTCCGCGTCTATACCGACGAGATGCGCAAGTGCCGCCACGTCGGCATACTGACCGGGCTGCCCGACGCTTACGGCCGCGGCCGCATAATAGGCGACTACCGCCGCGTGGCGCTGTACGGTGTGGACAGGCTCATAGAAGAAAAGAAAAAGGATAAAGCCGAGCTCGGCACCCGCACGATGACGGCGGAAAACATCAAGCTGTGCGAGGAAGTGTACGAACAGATCGAGTTCCTCGGCATGCTCAAAGAGATGGCCGCCGATTACGGTCTGGATATTTCCGTGCCCGCGACCAACCTGCACGAGGCGACGCAGTGGGTGTACTTCGCATACCTCGCCGCCAACAAGGAGCAGAACGGCGCGGCGATGAGCCTGGGCAGGGTGAGCACCTTCCTCGACATATACGCCGAGCGCGACCTCGCCGAAGGCACGCTGGACGAGAGCGGGGTGCAGGAGATCATAGACGGCTTCGTCATAAAGCTGCGCACCATGCGCCATCTCCGCACGCCCGAATACAACGAGCTGTTTGCCGGCGACCCGATGTGGATAAGCGAGAGCCTGGGCGGAATGGGCGAGGACGGCCGCACGCTCGTGACTAAGAACTCCTTCCGCTTCCTGCACACGCTGTACAACCTCGGCTCGTCGCCAGAGCCAAACCTTACCGTGCTGTGGTCGAAGGACCTGCCGCGCGCGTTCAAGAAATACGCGGCAAAAGTGTCCGCCGAAACCGATTCCATACAGTACGAGAACGACGACGTGATGCGCCCGATAAGCGGCGACGATTACGCGATCGCCTGCTGCGTGAGCAGCATGAAGGTAGGCAAGCAGATGCAGTTCTTCGGCGCGCGCTGCAACCTCGCCAAGACGCTGCTCATGGCGCTCAACGGCGGCAAGGACGAACGCTACTTCATGCAGGTGGGACCCGAAATGCCTGTGTACGAGGGCGACGTGCTCGAATACGGCGAGGTCATGAAACGCTTCGACTTCTACCTCGACTGGCTGACGAAAACGTACGTGAACACCATGAACGTCATTCACTTCATGCACGACAAGTACGCGTACGAAAAGATACAGATGGCGCTGCACGACACCGAGGTGGAGCGGCTCATGGCGTTCGGCGTCGCCGGACTGTCCGTGCTTGCCGACAGCCTCTCCGCGATAAAGTACGCGCGCGTCCGTCCGGTCAGAAACGACGACGGCATTATAGTGGACTTTGTCACCGAGGGAGATTTCCCCAAGTTCGGCAACGACGACGACCGCGTGGATTCCATCGCAAAGGAAACGCTGGAAAAGGTCATAACCGGCCTGCGCCGCGTGCCCGCATACCGCGGCGCAAAGCACACGCTGTCCGTGCTGACAATCACGTCCAACGTCGTTTACGGTAAAAAGACGGGCTCCACGCCCGACGGCCGCAAGGCGGGCGAGCCTTTCGCTCCCGGCGCCAACCCCATGCACAACCGCGAGGAGAACGGCGCGCTTGCGTCGCTCAACTCCGTCGCCAAGCTGCCGTACGACTGCTGCCGCGACGGCATATCCAACACATTCTCCATCGTGCCCGCCGCTCTCGGCAAGACGCTGGACGAGCGCACCGACAACCTCGTCGACATACTCGACGGCTACTTCGCGCAGAACGCGCACCACATCAACGTCAACGTGCTCGACCGCCGGAAACTCATCGACGCGATGAACGATCCGTCGCTCTATCCCAACCTGACCATACGCGTGTCCGGCTACGCCGTCAACTTCAACAAGCTGACCAAAGAGCAGCAGCGGGAGGTCATCAGCCGTACCTTCCACGCCGCGCTGTGACGGGCAGGATAAGCAGTGTGCAGTCGCTCGGCACCGTGGACGGTCCGGGCGTGCGCACGGTGGTATTCGGCTGCGGCTGTCCGCTGCACTGCGCATACTGCCACAATCCCGAAACGTGGGCGGAGGCGGGCGAAGAATGGACGGCGGACGCGCTCGCCGCGAAAATCCTGCGCTTCAAGCCGTACATTAAGCACGGCGGCGTGACTTTTTCGGGCGGGGAGCCGCTCGTTCAGGCGGAGTTCTTTTCCGAGCTGGCGCGCCTGCTGAAAAAGGAAGGACTGCACATCGCGCTGGACACGAGCGGACAGGTGCGGAGCGGTGCTGCGGACGGACTGCTGAGCCTGTGCGACCTCGCCATCGTCGACGTGAAGTTCACGACCGAAGAGGATTACGCAAAGTATACGGGCGGCTCGCTTGCCGCCGCGCTGGACTTCATCGGCAGGGCGAAAGCCGCCGGCAAACGCGTCTGGATCCGCCAGGTCGTGACCAAGGGCGTCAACGACAACGAAGAGAACATACTGCGCTTAAAATCGCTTATCGCGCCTTATGCCGACGTTACGGACAGAGTGGAGCTGCTGCCCTTCCGCAAGCTGTGTCTGGAAAAGTACGAGCGGCTGGGAATAGCCTTTCCGTTCGCGGACATGGAAACGCCGGACGCGGAAACCATGGCGAAACTGAACGCGCTGCTCGGCGCATAAAACAAGATAACCGGAAGAAAGCTAAACGGGGACGGTCGATCGTCCCCGTTTTTCGTCGGATTTAACGAAAATTTATCATTTTACTATTGCAAGACGAATAACGATGTGGTATAATCGTTATAAAGAAAGATGGAAGGAGAATCCGGCATAAAATGAAACTGATTACATTCGCCGTACCGAGCTACAACTCGGAGGCGTATATGCGCAACTGCATAGACAGCATACTCAAAGGCGGCGAGGACGTCGAGATCATCATCGTTGACGACGGCTCGAAGGACGGAACGGGGAAGATAGCCGACGAGTACGAGGCGGCCTATCCGACTATATGCCGCGCCGTGCACCAGGAGAACGGCGGCCACGGCGAGGGCGTCAACCAGGGCATACGCCACGCGACAGGGCTGTACTACAAGGTCGTGGACTCGGACGACTGGGTGGACGAAACGGCGCTCCGCACCGTGCTGGATACCGTGAAAAAGCACCTCGCCGAAAACACCCTGCCCGATATGTACGTGACCAACTTCGTATACGAGCACGTCGAGGACAACACGGCGTTCGCGCGCAAGTTCACGAAGAACATGCCGACCGGCCGCTTTTTCGGCTGGGAGGACACGAAGCCGTTCAAAGGCTCGTCGGTGCTGCTCATGCACGCGCTTATGTATAAGACGGACGTGCTGCGCGGCTGCGGGCTTCAGCTGCCCAAGCACACGTTCTACGTCGACAATATTTTCGCGTACGTGCCGCTGCCGTACGTCAGAAAAATGTATTACATCGACGTCGATTTCTACCGCTATTACATCGGCCGCGCCGACCAGTCCGTGAACATGTCGGTGTTCGCCAAGCGCACCGAGCAGCAGAACCGCGTCATGCGTATAATGGCGGACGCGTACGACATACGCGAGATAAAGAAGGAGAGCCCGCGCCTCGCAAAGTATATGCTGCACACGCTCGCCTGCCTGATGATCGTGACGCTGACCTTCACCCTCGCCGAGCCGACCAAGGAAAAATACGCCGCCCTCAAAGAGCTGTGGGCGCACATAAAGGAAAAGGACAGGTGGCTGCACGGCAAACTGAAATACCGGTCGTATCCGGCCATCTACACATATCTGCCCCGGCCTGTCGGACGGTTCGTCATAGTGCAGGGATATAAGCTGACGGCGAAAAAAGTAAAACTCGGCTGAGCGGAAAATCGTTTGACCGTACGGATTTTTTCTGCTATAATTAAAGAATAAGCGGCGCGCGTATATACGCGTCGGGAATAAAGGAGGAAAGATATGGCAAAAAAGAAAAAGGCTAAGCTCGACGGCAAAGGTCTGGCACTGGTAGGCTTGTCCGTTCTCGGCGCGGTACTGTCGGTCGTAGGGCTGTTCCTGCCTTGGTTCGCAAGTAAGGCGATAATAGGCGATACTCAGTACATCGGTCTGTTCGGAGACGGGCTGAACGATCTCGACGAATTCCTCGCCGACCTCGACAGTTTCTTCCCGGTAGGCACCGTGCAGGCGTTCGGTATCATAGCCGCCGTCGTGGCGGTCATCGCCGCGCTCGCGATAATACTCAAAGCGTTCGGCATCGTGAAGGTGGGCTTCATTCCCAAACTTCTGGTGTCCGCCGCAGCCATCGTGTTCGGCATTCTCGCGCTCGTGTTCTCGTTCACTTACGTCGGCAATTTCGCCGATCTGGGTGCCGTCGTGACCGTAAGCGCGGCCGTGGGTACGTTCTTCACGGGCATAGGCGGTATTGTCGCCGGAGGCGCGCTGCTGCTTAAATAAAACGAAAAATTATTTTGCGCAAACGACGGAAAGCACGGCTTTCCGTCGTTTGCATATCCGGAGATTTTCATGATATACACCGTCAACCTCAATTCTTCTCTCGATTACATCATGCGCGTCGGGCATTTCCGCGTGGGTGAAACCAACCGCGCCGAGCGCGATTCGCTCGTCGCCGGCGGCAAGGGCGTCAACGTCGCCAAGGTACTGCGCGCTTTCGGCCTGCCCGTAAAGGCGTTCGTCGTCACCGCCGGATTCGTGGGCGCGGAGATAGAGCGCCAGCTTTCTGCCGAGGGCATGGACTGCGCCTTTTTCCGCACGTCCGGCAACAGCCGCATCAACGTCAAACTCAAATCGGACGCGGAAACGGAAATAAACGGCAGGGGCGAAGGCGTGCCCGACGAAACCGTCGAAGATATCGCGGCGGCGCTTACTCCGTCTCCGGACTGGCTCGTGCTGTCCGGTAACGCGCCTTCGGGCACGAGGAGCGACGTATACCGCCGTCTCGCTTCCGCGGCGGGCGGGGCGAGGGTGGCTGTGGACGCGTGGGGAGGGCAGCTCCGTTTCGCGCTCGAAGCGCGTCCGTTCCTCGTAAAACCCAATCTCGACGAACTGCGCGATTTCTTCGGCGAGGATATTCCGCCCGAGGAAGCCGGGACCTACGCGGCGCGTATGCGCGACGCGGGCGCGGCGAACGTACTCGTGTCCCTCGGCGGCCTCGGCGCCGTGCTCGCGGCCGCGGACGGAAAAGTGTACGCCGCTTCCGCTCCGGCCGGCAGGCTTGTCAACTCGACGGGCGCGGGCGATTCTTCCGTCGCAGGGTTCATCGCCGCATGCGAAAAGGGCTGCGGCGCGGCTGACGCGCTTTCCTTCGCAGTGGCGTCGGGCAGCGCCTGCGCGTTTGCGGAGGGATTTCCCTCTTATGCCGATGTCTGTAATTTACAGCGCCGCGTATCCGTCCGCGAGGTATAACCATCGCCGCGCCGGAAGATAATAAGATCGTAACGTGCGGCGGATCGCCGCGGTTACGAAGGAGACGGATATGAAAAAAGTGATCAAAACCGGCGAAAAGCCGGGCAGGGGCTGTTACGTCTGCACCAACTGCGGACAGGAAGTGGATCTCGGCGCGCGCGACAAGATGCCGCCGTGCCCGAGGTGCAGCAACAACGAATTTACGGAAAACTGACGCGTTATGCGCCGCTGTCCGGAGGCACACCCTCCGGACTTTTCCTTTATTTATTCCGTTTTCGTCCGTATCGCTTGCGTTTCGCGCCGCCGGGGTTTATAATATGTCGGTATTTATGATTGCGAAAGACAACAGACTCACGGCGCGCGCGGGAGCGAAGGACGCCGTGCCTATATGCCTGGGATATTTCGCGGTGGCGCTGACGTTCGGCGTCGCCGCGGTCGGCTACGGTTTTCCGGCATGGACGCCCATAATAATATCCCTGACCAACTACACCGGTTCGGGGCAGGCGCTCGGCGTGCAGCTGCTCGCTTCCGCCGCCGCCACGCTGCCCGAACTGCTCGTGGCCATGCTCGTCATCAATCTGCGCTATTCGCTCATGAGCATGACGCTGTCCCAGCTGCTCGCGCCCGAAGTGACGCTGTGGCAGCGCTTCGTGATCGCTTTCGGCGTCACGGACGAGAATTTCGCCGTCGCCGTTTCGCGCAGGAAAGAACTGACTTTCGGCTACCTGCTCGCGCTGGAAGGCACGGCGTTCGCGGGCTGGATGGGCGGCACCGTAGTGGGCGCGCTCGTGGGCGGCGTGCTGCCCGAGGTGGTCATGACCGCTTTCGGAATCGCTCTGCCCGCCATGTTCGTGGCAATCATCCTGCCGCCCTGCCGCAAGTCCCGGCCCGTCCTCGTCGTCGTCCTCGTCGCCGTCGCGCTCAGCTGCGCGTTCTATTACATTCCCGTTCTCGGCTCGCTCGGCCGCGGCTGGGCGTACGTAATCTGCGGCGTCGCGGGCGCTCTCGTCGGCGCGCTGCTCTTCCCGGTAAAGGACGAAGGGGAAGGAGGCGGAGAATGATCTGCGCCTCTTCCATGCCGACCGAACTCGGGACGCTGATCGCGGGCATGGCGATCATGGCCGGCGTGACGTATCTCTGCCGCGTGCTCACTCTCGTGCTCGTGCGCAAAAAAATAGAGAACCGTTTCGTCCGCTCGCTGCTGACTTATATACCGTTCGGCGTGCTCGCCGCCATGGTGTTTCCCGAAATATTCTATTCCACGTCGGACGGCGGGGTAATCACGTCGCAGGCGGTACTCATCGCGACAGTGGTCGGCGCAGTCGTCGCCGCGGTTCTCGCGCTGTTCCGCCGCGGGCTGTTCGTCGTTTCCATGGGCGCGACCGCGACCGTGCTCGTGCTTCTGCTCATTCTCCGCGCCGCCGGACTGCCGTAAAATACTTCCGCGCGGGCAAAAATCCGAAAACCCGGCGATTTCGCTTTACTTTATCGCTTTGCTGTGGTAAAGTATTAATGAAATAAATTTTTCAGGAGAAGTGTGGTATGAAAAAATTTCTTACGGTACTGCTTGCGGGCTGTCTGCTCGCCGGCGCATGCCTCGGTTTCGCGGCGTGCGGAAATACCGCCACGGACGGCTCGGAGCTGCTGGGCTTCGATATCGACCTGGCAAAAGCCGTGTGCGAGGAGCTCGGGGTGGAAGCGCGTTTCCAGAAGATCAGCTGGGACGCAAAGTTCAACGAGCTGGAATCCAAAAACATCGACCTTATCTGGAACGGCATGACGATTACGGACGAGATAAAGAGCAATCAGTGCGTGTCCGTGCCGTACATGACCAATAAGCAGGTGGCCGTCGTCAAGACCGAAAACGTAGATAAATTCTCGACTATAGAGAAAATAAAATCCGCAAACGCGAAAATAGCCGCAGAAAGCGGCAGCGCGGGCGCGTCCGCCGCGGAAGAACAGCTTAGTGACCTTGATCTTGCAAAGACAGCTGCTCAGACCGACGCGCTCAACGAGGTCATGAGCAACACGTCCGACGTCGCGATCATCGACTCGGTCATGGCGGGCTATTATACTTCCACCGGCGACTATAACGGCAAGCTGTCCATAGTGCCCGACCTCAGCTTCGCGGAAGAGGAATACGGCATCGCAGCGCGCAAAGAGGACACCGGCGTCATCGACAAGGTGAACGCGGCTCTCTCCAAGCTGTATAAGAACGGTACGATCGCCGGGTTTGCCAAGACGGACGACTACGACGTTTCGGGCAGCCTTATCGATATTGACTATACCTCGACGGGCGACACCGCCGGCTGGGACTATATCGAAGAAAAGGGAACCATCGTCATCGGCTATACGCTCTTCGCGCCCATCGCGTACGAGAAGATCTGACAACCGGACATATATCGACGGATTTATCGTATTGCCTTGCCCGTGCGGCAGGGCAATACTGTTTGAAAAGAGAGGATAAACGAAATGAGCAATCTCATCAGCGACGTGACTTTCGGCGACGTGACGCTCAGGCTGCTGGGCGGCTTCGGTTATACGTGCGCCATCTTTGCCATTACGCTGGTCTGCGCCCTGCCGCTCGGCATGGTATTCTGCATGCTGTCGCGCTGCCGGCTGAAGCCCGTGCGCGCCGTCATGCGCGTGTTCGTCTGGATCATACGCGGCACCCCGCTCATGCTCCAGATTTTCGTCGTGTTCTTCGTGCCCGGACTGGTGTTCAACGTCAGCGGCATGGACAGGTTTCTCGCCGTGTGCATCGCCTTCGTCATCAACTACGCCGTATATTTTTCCGAGATCTACCGCGGCGGCATAGAGGCGATCCCCGCCGGGCAGTACGAGGCATGCCGCGTACTCGGCCTGACGCGCTCGCAGACGTTTTTCCGCGTCGTGCTTCCGCAGGTCGTCAAGCGCATAATGCCGCCCATGTCCAACGAAGTCATGACGCTTGTCAAGGATACGTCGCTCGCCAACGTCATCAGCATAGGCGAGCTTATACTGACCGCGAAAGAGATCGTGAACATGAACGGCATAATATATCCGCTGTTCTATACCGCGGTGTTCTATCTTGCCATGTGCGGCATATTGACGCTGCTGTTCCGCTTCGCCGAAAAGAAGCTGGACTATTACAAGGGGTGACGTATGCCGATTCTCGAAGTCATAAATCTGAAAAAACGTTTCGGTCAGCTCGAAGTGCTGCGCGGCGTCGATCTGTCCATGGAAAAGGGCGAGGTGCTCGCCGTCATAGGCTCGAGCGGCGGCGGCAAGACCACGTTGCTGCGCTGCCTGACCTTCCTCGAACGCTGCGACAGCGGCAGAATAATCGTGGGCGGCGACGAGATAGTGAGCGAAGCCGAGTTTCCGGTAAAGACGAAAAAGGGCGAACCCGCCGGCACCGAAATACGCTCCGTATATCCGAACGATGAAACGCTGCGCATAAAAGGGCTGAAAATGGGACTGGTGTTCCAGGACTTCAACCTGTTCCCGCAGTACAGCGTGCTCGGCAATCTCACGCTCGCGCCCATGCTCGTACAGAAAAAGAGCAGGGCGGAGGCGGAAGCGATCGCTGACGAAATGCTCGCCAAAGTGGGGCTGAGCGACAAGCGCTCCGCATACCCGTATCAGCTGTCGGGCGGGCAGAAACAGCGCGTGGCAATCGCCCGCGCCCTGTGCATGAACCCGTCCATACTCTGCTTCGACGAGCCTACGAGCGCGCTCGACCCCGAGCTGACCCTCGAAGTGCTCAAAGTCATAGCGTCGCTCAAAACCCAGGGCGTAACCATGCTCATCGTCACGCACGAAATAGACTTCGCGCGCGAAGTGGCGGACACCGTCGTGTTCCTCGACAAAGGGCTGGTGCTCGAACGCGGCCCCGCAAAAGAGCTCATCGATCACCCCAAGACCGAACGCGCGCGCGAGTTCCTCAATAAGATAGTGAGCCGCGCCGCGGGTAAGGACGGCGAATGAGCGGGGAAGAAGTCGACGGAGAAAGCGTAAAAGGCCGCCCGGGGCTGAGCGGCTTTATTCTCAAAATACTCGCGTGCCTGACTATGACCGCCGATCATATCGGCGCGATTCTGTTTCCCGGCGTGATCGTGCTGCGCGCCATAGGCCGCGTATCCTTCCCGCTGTTCGCGTTCCTGTCCGCGGAGGGCAGCAGATATTCGCACCGCCCGGTGATCAGGTTCCTGACCATCGCCGCGCTGGGGCTGGTGTGCGAAATCGTGTACGACGTGTTTTCCGGTCGCTGGTACGGCAATATCCTGCTGTCGCTGGCGGCGTCCGCGGGACTGAACATACTGATGAAAGAGGCGAAAACCGCGGCGGCGGGAGGTAACCGTTCCCGCGCGATCGTCTGGGCGGCGGCGTTCGCGGTTGCGGCCGTGGGCGTATACTTCTTATGCCGCTACGTGGGCGTGGACTACGGCTTTGCCGGGGTCATGACTCCGGTGGCGCTGTGCCTGTTCGATTTCCGCGGGCTGGAAGTGCCGCGCGTTCTCGCGGCGCTCGACTGCTTCGCCGTCCGGCTGCTCATATTCGCCGGCTGCCTCGTGTGGCTGACGTTCTCGTCGGCGGTGCCCGGACTGCAGGCGTGGTGCCTGTGCGCGCTCGTCCCCGTATTGCTTTACAGCGGCCGCCCGGGAAAATACAAGCTGAAATACGCGTTCTACGCATACTATCCGCTGCACCTGCTCGTCATCGAACTCATCTCGGTGATAATATCGTGAAAAAATTTCGCGGCGGGCCGCGAGCCGCTTGCTTTATCCGCGCGGCGGTTGTATAATATGAGCGATCGAAGACAAAGGAGGTTTACGATTATGCTCGAAAAGAAAGTAGCCGATCTGCTCGTGGATCAGGTGAACAAGGAGCTGTATTCGGCGTATCTTTACATGGATTTCGCCAACTATTACGCCGACGAAGGACTGGACGGTTTCCGCAACTGGTACGAAGTCCAGGCCAAAGAGGAGCGCGATCACGCGCTCATGATCAGAACGTATCTCATCGACAACGGCGTGCGCGTCACGTTCGACGCCATCGCAAAGCCGGACAAGACGTTCAAGACCCATATGGATCCGCTCGTCGCCGGACTGGAACACGAGCGCTACGTCACGTCGCTCATCACCGCGATATACAACGCCGCGTCCGACGCGAAGGATTACAAGACCATGCAGTTCCTCGACTGGTTCGTCAAGGAGCAGGGCGAGGAAGAGAAGAACGCCGACGATCTCATCAAGAAGATGAAGCTGTTCGGCGGGGACGCGAAAGGCCTTTACATGCTCAATCAGGAACTTGCCGCGCGCGTGTATACGCCGTCGGCAAACCTTACCGCTTAAAAACAATTCAGCGCGTTTTCATAAGCGCCGCAACGCACAGCCGTTGCGGCGCTTTCGCTGTATCGGTGAAATTATACTATTAAGTCAACAGTTGAGAGGAAAAAAGGAGTTCATACAAATCTGTGGTAAAATAGAGTTGCGAAACAAAATTTACACAAAGGAGATCTGTCTGCGCAACAGTTACCGTCGCCGCGGGATGTTTTGGAAACAAGAAGTACTGGATTACATAGACGAAAAGCTGTCCCAAACATGGTCTCCCGAACAAATATCCGACACACCGTGCGGCATGAAAATGCCTTCGTTCAAAACAATTTATCGTTGGATAGACGAAAAATATTCGCGTTCTACTCCGAAAAACTGCGCAGGAAAGGAAAAAACTGTAAGCGTTCAGGCAACGGAGGAAGGTTCACGACGGGAAAAAGTATAAGGAAACGAGATAAGAGCGTGTACGGCCGCAAGGAATTCGGACATTGTGAAGCGGATACTGTGGTATCCGGACAAGGGAAAAGCAAGACATGTTTTGCGACGCTTGCGGAAAGAAAGACAAGATATTAAATAGCTGTGAAGATACCGGACAGGAAGGGAGAAACGATGGCGAAAGCGATCATTTCTGCACTTCCAGGATCCCGAAAGAAACGGTAAAGACGATCACATGTGACAGAGGGAGTGAGTTTTCCTGCCGGAGAGATATAGAAAAAGCCTTAAACTGCGATATGTATTCGCTGATCCGTATTGTGCATGGCAAAACCATACACCACAAGATTTGTTCATTGAAAATCTCTCTAACTGTTGCACTTGATTTGACAATTCATCCTGGGGTATATGTGTTTTAATATATTATTCAGAGATATGCTGAAGAAAAAAGTCCGAACCGAATAATCCGGTCCGGACTTTTTGGTAGAGATAAGTGGACTCGAACCACCGACCCCCACCTTATCAGGGTGGTGCTCTAACCAGCTGAGCTATATCTCTTTAAGTATTTTGTTAAGTGTTTCGTTGTAGAGACATTGCGGCTCGCTGCACCTTATATCGCCTGCGACGATGGCGTTCGCGCTTTCGCGCTCGGCCAAGCAGCAGGTGATACTCTGACCGGCGAGCTATATATCTATATATAAATAGGGCTTTTGCAGCCCTATTCGTTTTCATGTGGTGGAGGTTAAGAGATTCGAACTCTTGACCCCCTGCTTGCAGGGCAGGTGCTCTACCAACTGAGCTAAACCCCCACATTGACTGCGCCGCATCGGTGACAGCCCATATAATATATCAAATTCCGTGCCAATAGTCAAGAAAAATAAATAAAAAAAATAAGATTTTTTTTGAAAAAATGCTTGACATTTATTATGCCTATATGGTAAGATACATAGGCTGTCCCCCAGAAAGGGCGCTTGCGACTTTTGTCGCAAAATCGTACATTGACAACTACATAGAGTAAAGCAAATTATCTAAAAGAGAAAAGTATGGAGATGGGAACATTGAAATACTTTTTGAAAAGAAAGGTATGTGCAAAGCGTATATACGAAGGGATAATTTGTCTTGCAAGAAAAGGATTAGAGACGAAAGATTTAAGCTATAAAGAGCGTATGGAGGATGCC
>CAJFLE010000016.1 GCA_904387375.1 Candidatus Protoclostridium gallicola | reverse complement strand
CTCACGGCGGCAAGGGGCATTTTGCGCCGATCAGCCCGAAAGCCGCCGCAATCGCGTCTTCACTTGCGCACGCCGACGGCGAGCGTTAGCGGTGCGCAATATAATACCTTATACGAGCGAAAGCTTTCGCGAAGGATAAGGGATCGATCGGAAGCGAGGGAGCGCTTCGCCGACCGAGCGACCTTATATCAACTTTCGGCAGAAAGTTGTGAAAGTTCCAAGAAAACGTCGCAGAGCCGATATGCCAATATCGGCGAACGATGTTGTCTTGCTTCTTTCCGGCGGCGAACAGGCTGTTCGCCGTCCCGTTGGCGTTCGCGCCGACACGAGCACAAAAATTTGTTAAAATTTTTATGTGCAGTGTCGCAATCGGCGCGAAACAGTGCCGCGCAAGTTATCTGATGGCGCTTATGTCGAACGGCGTTTCCTGATATACGTAATAGTTCAGCCAGTTGCACATAAGTAGCGAGGAGTGCGCCCGCCAGGAAAGGACGGGCTTGCCGTCAGGGCCGTAATAGTTCACGGGCTTATCCACGTCGGTGCGGCCGAGCGCAACGTCGCGTCTGTACTCGCCGTCGAGCGTGAATTTGTCGTATTCGCCGTGGCCGAGCACGAAAACGCGGCGGCGGTCGCGGCTGGCGGCGAGATAGATGCCCGCCTCGTCGCTGTCGGCGAGAATATCCAGTCCTTCTGTGCGGCGGGCGGCCTCCTCGTCTATGCCGCTGTGGCGCGAGTGCGGCGCATTGAAATATTCGTCGAAATTGCGCACGAGAGGATTGGAGCGGTTTCGGCTGCGGTGGCGGTATACCCCGCTCAGTTTCTTAGGAAGCGCCACTTTTTCGATGCCGTAGAAATAGTGCATGGCGGCGATGGCGCCCCAGCAGATATACATTGTGGAATAGACGTTGTGTTCCGCCCACTCCATTATGCGCACGAACTCGTCCCAGTATTTGACGTCCTTGAAGTCCATCTGCTCCACCGGCGCGCCGGTGATGATGAGCCCGTCGAACTTCCTGCCGCTGCCGACAGCCTCTTCCAGCGTCATATAGAACGATTTCAGGTGCTCCTCGTCGGTGTGCGTGGCGCGGTAAGTCGCCGTCTGCAGCAGCGTAATCTCCACCTGCAGCGGCGTGTTGCTTATGAGCCGGAGCAGCTCCAGCTCCGTTTCCTCCTTGTTCGGCATGAGATTGAGCAGTCCTATGGACAGCGGGCGTATCTCCTGCGACTTCGCCCTGCCCTCCGTCATGACGAAAATATTCTCTTGTTCCAGCGTCTTCCGCGCGGGAAGCGCCGACGGTATAATGACCGGCATGTTCTCTCCTTCTGTTCAGTATAATAACACAGTCGGCGGGCTTTGTCAAATGCCTGCGCGCCGGAGCGCTATAGCCTCATTGCGGCGCGCCTGTCAACAGCAAAATGCGCGCGCGGCATTTTAGCACGCGTTTTCGCTTGCAATTAGCGCGGCGAAATGGTAAAATAATCGGGTAAAACGAATTTGCAAAAGGAGAATATTATCATGAAAAATCTCAAAGGCGCGCTGCTGTTCGCGCAGTCGGGCGGTCCCACTTCCGTCATCAACGCGAGCGCATGCGGAGTTTTCGAAGAAGCGTTCAAGCACGGCGAGATCACGCAGGTGCTCGGCGCGGCTCACGGCGTCGTCGGCATTCTGAACGACGAGCTTTACGACATGGGCAAAGAGGATCCCGCGGAGATCCACCGCCTGCTCGGCACCCCTTCGTCCGCTCTCGGCTCCTGCCGCTATAAGCTCAAGGACTACCGCGACGACGAAACGGACTACCTCAGAATCCTCGAAGTATTCAAGAAGCACAACGTCAAATACTTCTTCTACAACGGCGGCAACGACTCCATGGACACCTGCAACAAGATCGGCGAGTTCGTCAACGCTCACGGTTACGAGTGCAACGTCGTCGGCGTGCCCAAGACGATAGACAACGACCTCTACGGCATCGACCACTGCCCGGGCTACGCTTCCGCGGCCAAGTACATCGCCACGACGTGCATGGAGATCGACCTCGACGCGCGCGTGTTCGACAAGGGCATGATTACCGTCATCGAAATAATGGGCCGTCACGCGGGCTGGCTCACCGCCGCGTCCGCCGTAGCGACCTACGCGGGTCACGGTCCCGACCTCATCTACGTTCCCGAAGTGGACTTCGACATCGAGAAGTTCGAAAAGGACGTTGAGAACATCTATAAGAAGAACGGCAAGTGCATCGTCGCGGTCAGCGAGGGCATTCACGACGCGAGCGGCAAATTCATCGCCGAATACGCCGCGGCTGACGCCAAGAAAGACGCATTCGGTCACGTGCAGCTGGGAGGCACCGCGTCCTTCCTCGTCGCGCACCTGCGCAACAAGATAGACACCAAGTACCGCGCGATCGAGTTCTCGCTCATGCAGAGATGCGCGGCGCACATCGCGTCCAAAGTGGACGTCGAGGAAGCGTACGCAGAGGGCTGCGCGGCCGTCAAGGCAGCCGTGGACGGCAAGTCCAACATCATGGTCGGCGTCGTCAGAAAGCCGGGCGCGAAGTATGAAACCACGATCGAGGAGTTCCCTCTTTCCGAGTGCGCGAACACCGAGAAGAAGCTGCCCGCCGAGTACATCAACGCGGAAGGCAACATGATCACGAAGGACTTCCTTTCCTACATCACGCCGCTTCTCGAAGGCGAGCACGCGCCCGAGTTCGTAAACGGTATCCCCCGTTTCGCGGAGCTCAAAAAAGTGCTTGCGAAATAATCGCCGCAAAACATAACCGATACGTCAAAGCCGCCGCTCATCACGAGCGGCGGCTTTATATATCCGCGTTATGCCATAACACTCAGGATAGCCAGCGCGACCAGATAACACAGCAGAAACGTTACTCCGAAATTCAACAGCGCCACAACGATTTTCAGCCAAATCGGCCTTACGCTTTTCATGACGAACAGTCCTATCACGACAAACGCGCCGCTTATAAGTCCTCCGATCGCGCCGCCCACTATGGGAACGATCTCACAGAGAAACGAAATATTGCCCCATATCATCACGAATACAAAAGGTATGACGCTCAACACGTATTCGTACCATTTTGCAGACGGCGTCAATTGATATACCTCGTCGCCTATCAGCGCATGAGATCCCCTCATAAAGTTGCCTTCGATGGATATTTCTCTTCCGTCGGCCGTGACAAAAGTCTGTTTTGACACTTTTTTCAGCTCGGTACCGTTTATAAGCACGCTTTTCCGGCCCGTCCAGAAACTTTCGCGAAAAGTTATTTCGCCCAACTCGTTGTGATTGACAATTGTTTTCATTTTGTCCCCCCTTCAAAATTTTATATTATTATATCATACATCAAATTATATGTCAATACCGAATTTTTATATTCCCGCATACGAAAAGACGCGCCTTGAAGGCGCGTCTTTTCAACCTTTCTTTCAGAGTATTTCCTTTACTTTCTGGATAATGAGCGCTTTTTCCGGGCCCTTCACTTTCTCGGCGTGTTCGAGAATGAACGAGGACACTTTGCGGGGCATGGGCGATTTGCCGCCGCCCTTTTTGAGCAGCTCGATTATCGTGCGTTCGACCGCGGCGAGCAGGAACTGTCCGAACGTCTTGCCGCCGGCGGTATTGCGCGACGCGCACCTGATGATCTCGTCGGCGTCGTCCGTCTTGCCCGCCACGAGCAGATTCGCGAGGTACCCCACCGTTTCCGCGCGGCCGAGCGACGTGCGCGAAAAGCGGTATACGGCGTTCCTTATGACCTGGCTTTCGAGCAGCGTGCGGGCGAAGCGCGACGCGTTCTTCTTTTCGAACAGCGCTTCCGTCGCGTCCGCGTACACGTCGGCGTATTCGGGGCGGCTTAAGCGGCTTTCGTTCTCGGTCAGCGCATACTCCCACAGCAGCACCGCCGTCGGATAATCGTAGCCGAGCGCGGCGTTCATCGCCTTGCTCCACCCTTCCGCGCCCGACGCGGCGAAGTAATCTTTGAGTATATTCAGATATTTATATTCTTTCGCAGTCATCCTTTCCTCCCGGCGCGGTCAGGCGTCGGCGAACGTACCGAGGCCTTTGAGGAAAGCGGCGGTTTCGTCGGCGGTCTTGAATACGGCTATGTTTTCGAGTATGCGCTCGCACACCGAGCCGAATTCAGCCTTGATGTATATGCTCGCTTCAACCTTGGACATTTCGCGCCCGTTTTCCTTGATTATCTCTTTGTATATCTGTTTGAAGTCGGCGAGATCTGCGGGCAGCTCCGTCTTGTTCACCAGGCAGTCGTTAAGCTCCGCCATCTGGTGTTCCAGTCTGCCGGGCAGTATGAACATGCCCTGCGCTTCGAGCAGGCCGTTGGGTTCTTTTTTGAGCGCCTGGAACTCGGGATGAGTGTGGAACACGCCGTCGGGATATTCGTCGCTCCTGACGTTGGAGCGA
Source organism: Candidatus Protoclostridium gallicola (assembly GCA_904387375.1). Lineage (GTDB taxonomy): Bacteria > Bacillota > Clostridia > Christensenellales > Pumilibacteraceae > Protoclostridium > Protoclostridium gallicola. The sequence goes on along the minus strand of CAJFLE010000016.1, from coordinate 23,513 downwards.
AGTATGATGTCGAGGCAGTAGCGGCCGTTGCCCAGCTTGCGCATGGTCAGGCTGACGGCGTTGTGGCGGCCGTCGGCGTCCTCGGCGATGATGCCCTGCCCGGCGTTGGTGTAATTCTCCCAGCCCTTGCGTATATCCTCTTCTATTTCGGTCAGCACCTGGCGGGACTGCGAAGTCACGCGGATGACCGAGTCGTACCAGTCCAGCACCTCCACTTCGGCGAGCGGGTATTTGGGATAGACGAGCCGCACCGCGCCCTGCGCCTTGTGTATGGGCAGCATTTCCTCGCCGCCCTGGAAGTGGTTGTGCGACAGCACGCTGCCGCCCGCTCCGGGCAGAGCGGCGTTGCAGCCGATGAAGAAGTGCGGGAATCTGTCCACGAAATCCATGAGCTGCACGACGGTCTTTTCCGTCACCTTCATGGGCGAATGCGTCTTGCTGACGGCAATGCCGTGCTTGCCGAGATAGCCGTACGGCGAATACTGCCAGAACCATTCCTCTCCGCCCAGCTCCATGGTGACGGTGCGCAGCGCGCACTTGCCGGTGCCGTCGAAGCCCTCGTTCTCGGGGCAGATCGTGCACTTGGGATAGCCGCCCGCGGGCGTGTTGCCGTTTGCCGCGGCGCGCGCGTCGGCGTACTCGGGGCGGGCCTTGTTGATCGTGATTTCCAGGCCGCCGCGGGTGTAGTCGGACTTGAAGCGTATATTGCTTTCCAGCGCCGTCTTCTTGATATAATAGTTCTTGACCGAATAGTCGTACAGGAAGTCGGTTGCCTTCTTGGGCGCGAGGCTGTCGAACAGGTCGTTTATCTCGGACGGCATGAGGCTGAGCGCGCCCATTACCCTGTCCGCCATGACGGGAGCGTCCACGTCGGCGACAAGCCCTGCGTCCACCGCAGCTATTTTAAGCGTGGCGACGAGCACGTCGGGACGGTCGAGCGAGTCTATAGTTTCGCAATCGGGTTCCTGCGGAGCATAGCTGTCCAGGCCGAGTATGTCGCATATATCGCGGCGCACGTAATCGACGTCGTACGAGTCGAGAAGCAGGTTGTTCTCGGCATAGTAAACGAGCGCGTCGATCGCGGCGTATACGGGCGCAAGCTCCTCTTTGCCCTCGCCGCACGGCGTGACCACGAAGCCTTCGTCGGTGATCTCCTCTCTGAACGCCGGATTCGCGGAATTGCCGAAACGGCTGGCCGCAGCGTAATCGGCGAGGAATTTATCCGCCTTTGCGCTGCCCTTGCCGCCGAGCTCGGCGTACATGTCGTTGACGCGGGACGGGTTCATGGACAGCGCCTGCAGAATGCGCTTGCCCACGGCGGGCGCGTCCTTTTTGTCGATAATCTTCGCGAGCGCGCACGCGCCGAGAAACTCGTCCAGCAGCGCGTCGGGCGTCGTCATCGCGCCGACCTTGTCCTCGTCCGGGCTGCCCGGGCGGTACTCCCCGATCCCGAGCACTGCGAGCACGCGGTTGCGCGCATAGCATTCGTCGAGGTCGTCGAGAAGCAGATTGTTTTTCGCATAGACGATGAGTTCGTCCAAACCGGTATTGATATCCATAAAAAATATTTCCTTCGTCCCGTCGGGACACGTATTTTCCGTATACGGCCGGGCCATACTACGATCATGAAAAAGCTCAGAAAACACGGCCGGAGCAGACTGCACGTACTGCGCGCCGGACGTATCGCAGTGCTGCCCGAAGACCCCACCGAATCCGTCAATTTCGTCGGCAGAACCGACGACGATTTCAAGTTCGACTGACCGCAAGGCAATCGAAAAGGCGCCGCCTGTAATGCATCCTGCACCGGACGCAGGCGGTTGCCGCGCAATCTTCTTTATAAATAATATAACACCGCGCCCCCGCTTTTGTCAAGGGCGCGGCGTATTTTTATGCGCGGGAAGCGGTTTTTTCTCCCGAAAAATCCACGACATACAGAATATTGCTGTCCGGAAGGTAGTAAACGTCGACGACGTCGCCCACCTCGAACGGGATTTTGTTGTCCCAGCCTCCGTCGAAGCGGCGGGTGTATTGATACCGTTTGTCCTCGTATTCGAGCGTGATACGGTAATGGGTTTCGCCGTTTTTCGTGCGGGTGCGGACGGACACGACGTCGGCGGCGCAGTGCTCGCCTCTCTCGGCCAGAGCCGCTTCGAGCTTCTCGGCGGAAGGCATTTTGCGGCGCTGCGACTGCGCGAGCGCGGCGATGACTATGCCGTATATGATAAACAGCGCGCCGACAAAGATCAGAAATCCGAACAGCAGTTTTACCACCGCCATGCCGTCGGGAAGCGGTACGAGCGAGAACAGCAGCAGCCCCGCGGGCAGCAGCACGACTCCGACGGCGAGCAGCACGACTGCGCGCGTCATACCCTTCTGCCACGGTATGTCGCCCGGCGGAATGGGACGGCCTTTGCGGTCGCATTCGATCCTGTTTTTTCTGGACATAATATTTGCCTCCGTATCGGGAAATTTCAAAAAAAGAGACGGGCGGCGGTGCGCCGAAAGCGTGACCGTCCGCCCGTCAAGAGGGAATAAAGGGGCTTATTTAGCTTCGTTGTCGAGAGCCGCGACGCCCATCTCGCCCGTACGGACGCGCATGACGTCTTCGATGCTCGAAACGAAGATCTTGCCGTCGCCTACGCTGCCGGTGTTGAGCGCTTTCTGCGCCGCAGCCACCACCAGTCCGGGATCGACCTGCGATACGACGATGTCGACCTGCACTTTGGGCATGAGGTTGACGGACGCCGTAACGCCGCGGTACTGAGCCGTGTGTCCTCTCTGCACGCCGCAGCCCATGACGGGAGTTACGGTCATGCCCTGGACGCCGATCTCGGCCATGGTATCTTTGAGCGTAGTGAATTTATCCTGATTGCAGATAACGGTTATCTTGGTGTATTTCTCGCCTTCCAGAGTGCCGAGAGAAGCGGGACGAAGACCGTTCACGTCCACTGCCGCGCCTTCCTCGCCGTATACGGGAGCGGAAGGCAGGAAGTCCGCATACGCGGAAGCGAGTCCGTGCTCGGAGATGTCGAGGCCGGCAAGCTCGTGCTCGGGCAGCGCGCGCAGGCCGTTGCCCTTCTTGACGATGCCGAGAACTTTGGGCAGATATTTGATACCTGCGAAGATAGCGGTCATCCAGATACCCGTCCATGCAAGCACGGCGACGATACCGAGGAGCTGAATTGCGAAGAACTGAGGGTTGCCGCAGAATAGACCGTTTGCCGCGCCTGCGCCCTCGCCCGTGATGAGATTCTCGGACGCGAACAGACCGGTCGCGATGCCGCCCCAAAGGCCGTTGAAGAAGTGCACGCCTATCGCGCCGACGGGGTCGTCGAGGTGGAGCTTCTGATCGAGCAGGTTGCACGCACCGACGACGAGGAAGCCGGACACAAGGCCGATTATCATAGCGGCCCAGGGTTCGATGGTATCGCAGGACGCGGTGACGGCTACGAGGCCGGCGAGCGACGCGTTAAGGCACATCGACACGTCGGGTTTCTTGTTAAGCACCCAGGTGAATATCATGCAGGTGACGGTAGCCACCGCGGGAGCTATGGTCGTATTGACGCTGATAAGCGCGAGCTGCGAAACGTCTGCGGCTGCCGCGCCGTTGAAGCCGTACCATCCGAACCAGAGGATGAATACGCCGAGCGCGCCGATGGTAAGGCTGTGACCGGGGATCGCGTTTACTTTCACGACCTTGCCGTTGTCGTCAACCGTATACTTGCCGATACGGGGCCCGAGGAAGATTATACCGATGAGTGCGGACAGACCGCCCACCATATGTATAACGACCGAACCGGCGAAATCGTGGAATCCGAGCTGCGTGAGCCAGCCGTTGCCCCACACCCATCCCGCTTCGATGGGATAGACGAACAGGCTGATGAGCGCCGAATAAACGCAGTAGGACGCGAATTTCGTTCTCTCCGCCATGGCTCCGGACACTATCGTCGCCGCGGTGGCGCAGAACATCAGATTGAAGAAGAAGTTGGGCATATCCGCTTCCGTCATTGCGAACAGCGTGCTCGGCGTACCTACGAAATAGTTGCCGGCGACGTCCTGTCCCACAAGAAGCGAGTAGCCGATGAGCATGAACGGGATGGTTCCGATACAGAAATCCATCAGGTTCTTCATTATGATGTTGCCGGCGTTCTTCGCTCTCGTGAATCCGGTTTCGACCATTGCGAAACCGCACTGCATAAAGAACACGAGCGCCGCGCCCATCATAAACCAAATGCCTCCGCCGCTGCCGAATATATCGGTCAGCATAGCATAGTCATTCATAGTCGTATATCCTCCATAAATTTATTGCAGAAATAAGTTAAGTCCCCTTTATTTCCTCATAAATTCCGGAGAATCCTCTTTTACCTTAGCGCATCGCTAACGCTACCCTTCGGGTTGCGCTACGGTGCGACGCGTCTGCGGGATCTTTTGCGTTCTTTCGCGTGAAATCCCCCTTGCCGCCGTGAGGCAGGCCGCGGGGACGTGCGGCTTCGCCGTACGGATTTCCCGCAAAATCTTCGCAAAATCTTCCCGCATTCGCTGCTTGTGTTTGTTTACTGTGAATCTTTTATAAAGGTTACCCTTATACGAGCGAAAGCCTTCGCGAAGGATAATAGGTCAACCTTTTGCACGCATGGTATAAATTAAAACTTATTGTTTCCTTGTCCACCCGACATGGCAGCGAATGCGGTGAGATTTCCGAGGGCAGAGGCACGGATTTTGTACGCGCGTTAAGCGCGCACGTCGCCGCAGCCTGCCTCATGGCGGCAAGGCAAAATCCGTGAGCTATGCACCGGAAAGATCCCGCAGGCGCGTCTTCACTTGCGCACGCAAAGCGAGCGTTAGCGGTGCGCAAGGTTATTCTTAGTCCTGATAGAACAGCATGTCGCCGTAGCTGGGCAGAGGCCAGTAATCGGACGAAATGAGAAGTTCGAGCTCGTCGACGGTTGCACGCAGCGCTTCCATCTGGGCAAGCACGACGTCGTGCAGGTACTTGGTCTGCGCCTCGATATCGGTCATTCCCGCCGCGGCCTTGCGAAGATCGGCAAGCACGTTATTCTGAGCGTACGCCGCATCGACCAGACGGCTGGCCTTATACAGCACGCTGCCCTCGTAATCGTACGTCATGTCAAGATCTCTCTTGCGGCGCACCGATTCGCTGAGCACGTTCATGAACTCGACGCACGCGGGCAGAATCTGCTTTGCGGTCATCTTGTACATGGTGTGCGCCTCGATGTTGATGACTTTGGCGTACTGTTCGAGCAGTATTTCCTTTCTCGCTTCGCACTCGCGCGCGGAGAAGATGCCGAAATGTTCGAAAAGCGCGATGTTATCGGGACGGGTGTAGTACGGAAGAGCCTCGGGCGTGGATTTGATTTCGGGAAGGCCGCGTTTCTTGCTCTCCACTTTGATCCACTCGTCGGAGTAGTTGTTGCCGTTGAACACGACGGCCTTGTGCGCGGAGTAAGTTTCCTTTATGAGCTTGCGCACTTCCTTTTCCATGTTCTCGGGCTTGACCTTGGACAGCTTTTCGACCATTCCCTCCATTGCGTCCGCCACCGCGACGTTGATCATGACGTTGGGGCAGCCGATGTTGAGCGAACTGCCGAGAGCGCGGAATTCGAACTTATTGCCCGTGAACGCGAACGGCGAAGTTCTGTTGCGGTCGGAATTGTCCTTTTCGAAATCGGGAATGACGTCCACGCCGATTTCCGTCCTTGCGGATTTCGCGGCCTTGTACGGCTTCCCCGCCTCGATCGCGTCGAATATGGCTTTGATCTGGTCGCCGAGATATACGCTGATAATGGCGGGAGGAGCTTCGTTTGCGCCCAGACGGTGGTCGTTGCCTGCGGTTGCGACGGACAGGCGGAGCAGATCCGAATGCTTATGCACCGCTTCGATGACGGCTGCGACGGTTGCGAGGAACAGCAGGTTGTTCGCCGGATCCTTGCCGGGCGACAGCAGATTCACGCCCGTGTCGGTAGAGATGGACCAGTTGTTGTGCTTGCCGCTGCCGTTGACGCCCTTGAAAGGCTTCTCGTGGAGCAGGCATGCCAGTCCGTGTTTCTCCGCCGTCTTTTTGAGTACTTCCATCGTGAGCAGGTTGTGGTCGGTAGCGACGTTGATGGAAGAATATACGGGAGCGAGCTCATGCTGGCACGGAGCGACTTCGTTATGTCTGGTTTTGGCGTTGACGCCCAGCTTCCACAGCTGCATATCGACGTCCTCCATAAACTCCATGACGCGCGTTCTTATCGATCCGAAATACTGGTCTTCAAGCTCCTGTCCCTTGGGAGGAGCGGCGCCGAACAGCGTTCTGCCGGTATATATGAGATCCTTGCGCGCGTTGTAAAGCTGTTTGTCTATAAGGAAATATTCCTGCTCGGGTCCCACGGTGGACTTGACGCTCTTGCACTTCACGCCGAGCAGATTGGCCAGCTTCGCAGCCACCTTGCTGACGGCGCTCATCGAACGGAGCAGCGGAGTTTTCTTATCCAGAATCTCACCCGTGTACGAAATGAAGCAGGTCGGGATATACAGCGTCGTACCCATGACGAACGCGTAGCTGGTCGGGTCCCACGCGGTGTATCCGCGCGCTTCCGCCGTTTCGCGCATTCCTCCGGACGGGAAGCTCGACGCGTCGGGTTCGCCCTTGATGAGCTCCTTGCCCTTGAAAGTCATGATGACCGAGCCGCCCTCCTGAGGGTCGATGAAGGAATCGTGCTTTTCGGCGGGAAGGCCGGTCATGGGCTGGAACCAGTGTGTATAATGCGTCGCGCCTTTTTCGATCGCCCAGTTCTTCATCGCTTCGGCGATTTCGTCCGCGAGCGCCGGCGACAGCGCCGCGTCTGCGGAAATCGTCGTTTTCAGCGCCTTGTAGGTTTCGGGAGAGAGTCTTTTCTTCATCTCCCGGTCACCGAAGACCATGCTGCCGAACAGTTCGGGTACGTTGATCATGATTTATGTCTCCTTTGAAAAAACGTATACTTAATTTATAAAAATATAAGGCGCCAACGAGATATACCGTCAGCGCCTTTGCTGTTGTCACCGATATTATATGCCTTAGCCCCGCGTTTGTCAAACGATTTCAGGCAGTTTTTTCGCGCTTTTTCAATATTTTTTCCGAGGCGCGGCATGCATGAAAAACAAAAAGCGTCGGCAATGCCGACGTCTCATCATTTGTTTGCTGCGAATATACGACCGACAAACATATGTATGCAAAAACAAAGAGCAATACGGTCAATCGTGCCGGGCGTTACGCCTGTTTTTTCACAGCGGTTCTTTTTTTGGCTGCGGTCTTTGCAGCCGGCTTCTCGGCCTTCGCTTTGGGAGCCTTAGCTTCCTTTGCGGCTTTCTTGTACGCGTCGAGAGCCTTTGCGCAGGGATTTTCGAGTTCCTTGTCGCACTTTGCGCAGAAATCGAACTCACCGCACAGGTCGTGACCCGCCTCCTCGCTCTTCAGCCATTTGCTGACGTCGAGTTCGGCCTGCTTCTTCGTAAGAGCCATTTTATCCGTAATCTCCTTTCAAGTTTCTTTAATATAATTATAGTATAGGAGTAAAAATAAGTCAAGCGATTTGAGTCATGCGCGCAGCCTGCGTTTAAGCTGATCGCGCACGCAGCGCTCGTCGTCCGCCTCTGCCAGCGTCAGCGTCAGCAGCGGCAGACCGGCGTCGTCGCATATGGCCGCCACCTTGTCGTCGCGCAGCTTCCTTTCCTCGCGCAGGTGCGACGCGTCGTTGAGTTCGATGACGAGCAGAGGCTCGAACGTCACGGCGTCGGCGATACAGAAATCGGCGACGCGGAACAGCTCGCTGCGGTAACCGCCGCCGCTCACTTTGTCCACCAGCGTCACCAGCGCCGCCTGCGGCAGCACGGCGTAGCGTTCGGGACGGAGCATCGAACGCAGACTGCGGTACAGTTTCAGTTCGGGCGCGGTCATCATCGATTTCTTGCGGCGGTATTCGGCGCCTTCGGGCAGAAGCCTGCGTTTTTCGCCCCTTCTGCCGGTAAAAACGAGCACCGCGGTCGCCGCGACCGCGACGAGCAGACCGAACGCGAACAGCGCCCACCGGAAGTTCTGCACGCCTTCGCTGTCGATCCCCGCGAGCAAAAAGGACAGAGCGGCCGCAGCCGCTCCTCCCAGAAGTATCCATACGAATATTCGTTTTTTCATTCGCTTTCCTTTCCGCCGCTGCCTTTGCCGCCATGTCCGTTATTGCGGTACTTGCGGTTTTTGCCGTAATTCCTGCGTCCGCCCTGTTGCGCGTGCCTGGGGATTATGACGATATGGCGGTCGGGTTCTCTGCCCTCGCTGCGGGTTATGACGTCGTCGCGCGCCGCCAGCGCCGCATGCACGACTTTTCTGCCCGCGCTTGACATCGGTTCGAGATCCACGCGTCTGCCCGTAGCCACCGCCTTGTCGGCGCGGCTGTTGGCCATTGCGGCGAGCGCTTCGTCGCGCTGCGCGCGGTAACTGCCGCAGTCGAGATTGATGTGCACGACGCGTTCGCCGTCCGCATTGGCCGTGACGGTCGCAAGATGTTCGAGCGCCTCTATGCCTTCCCCGCGGTAGCCTATAAGCGTTTCGCTTTCCGCAGTCAGTTTCATGTTTATTTCGTCGCCGGCGATCTCGCTGACGATATCGCTCTCGACGCCCATGAGCCGGATCACCTCTTTCAGATACGATGCGGCGCGGCTTTCGACGGCCGCCACGATTTCGGGCGCGATCGGTTCTCTGACGCGTTCTGCCGCCTGACGGGGCTGCTGCTTTTCCTGTTTTTCCTTTCTGCCGGCATTATCGGCAGCCTGCTTTGCGGGCTTTTCCGCCTTATCCGGCTTCGCGCCCGACTGTTCCTGCAGAAGCTCTGCGCGGAAGTCGCGGGCGAATTCCTTTTTCGCGGGCTTCTCCGACGGACCCGCCGTCGCCGGTTTGGGCTGCCGGTCGCGGGCGTCGCGCCGGGGCTGCGCGTTTTCGCGCGTTCGTTCGGGGCGTCTGTCCGCCGGCTGCGGTTTCTTCTCCGCCTGCGCGTCGGGACGCTGCTTCGTTTCCTGCGCCGGTCTGCGGTCGTCGCGGCGTCTGTCCCGCCTGTCGCGGCCGCGGACTTCACCGTCCCTTGACGCGCGCTCTTCGAGGTTGCGCATGACGCCCGCCGCCGTCTTTTTCTCGACGGTGCCGTCGTCGCCGTTGTACGTCATACGCACGCGCGCCTTACGGAAGATGCCCGGATGTTCGAGTATCTTTACTTCGACGTCGTCCAGCTTGCAGCCGAGTTCGGCCAGGCCGCTGAGCAGCGCCTGTTCTATATCTTTTCCGACAGTCTCAATCGTTTTCATAAATTACTTCTTTCCCTTGCTGTTGGGGTCCGGTCTGCCGTAACGCTCGATCGTTTCCGCAGTCGCCGCGCCGGTTTTTTCGCCGCCGATGGGTATCATCTTCTTGGAAATGGCGCTGCTTACGAGGTTGATCAGCAGGCTCATCGCAGAGTTCGTGACCATGTACAGCGTGAACGCGGAGCAGTACGACAGCGCGAAGTAACCCATGATTACAGGCATGACGAATACCATCGCCTTCATGCAGCCGGCGTTCTGTCCGGCAGCCATATCCTGACCGCTCTTCTTCTGCTGGCGGCGCATGATTATCTGCGAAACCACGTTGAGCGCGACCGCAAGCACGGGCAGCACGAGGAAACCGTTGGTGCCGTATTCGCCTTCGTCTATGACGCGCGCCATGACCGTTTCGTATGAGCCGACTATGCGTTCCAGCTCGGCTTCGTCCAGTCCGGAGCGGGACGGATCGGTGGCGTAAGTGCCGACTGCGGACTCGAATTCCGCCTGCGTGGGCGCGAGCGAGTTGGACCACGGCGTATCTGGCGACCAGATGTCCTTTATCCAAAGGAAGGAGTCGCTCTCGTAACCGCCGCTTTCGGCGTATCTGCCTTCATGGAAATAGAAATCGTAAACGTCGTTCTGCGCGACGGTCTGACAATACTGCTCGACGACGTCCGCCGCGCTGTTGCTTCCCGCTTCGGCGGCGAGATCGGCCGCTTTTTCGGTATCGCTGTAAGCGGACGTATCCTCGAAGCCGCGGGCGAACCACGTCGAATAAGTTTCGATATACAGCGTGTAATACGCCGTTTCGCGCTCCGCGCATTCCACTGCGGACGCGGCCGAGAATGCGGCGTCGGCGGCCGCGGAAACCGCCGCGCTCCTGTCTTCGGCGTTTTCGTCGTATGCCGAAACGAACGCCTCGTCGTATGCGACGCGGAAATCCTCGCCGTATGCGTCCGTAAGCCGGTGCGTTGTGGCGTCCAGCCACTCGTCGCCCACGGCCTGGTCGTATGCGTCGGCATAGACGTCGTAAATGCGGACGTAGTTGTCGAACTGCTTGTAATTCGCGGTCGTCTGCAGCGCCCACCACAGCCACATGAACACGACGAGCGTGACGATCATGGGCAGGCAGCTCGAAAGATAGCTCATACCCTCGCGCTTGTTGAGCTCCGCCTGTTTCTGCTGCAATACTCTCGGGTTGCTGCCGTACGCTTTTTCCAGTTTTTCGAGCTGCGGCTTGATGCGCATCGTGATGAGCTGATTCTTGCGCATCTTGTAGCGCTGGAACAGATCGAGCGGAAAAAGCACGAGCTTGAGGCAGACCGTGAGCAGTATGATTCTGAGCGCGTAGAATCCGATGCCGGACATGGCGCCGTTGAGAAGCATCGCCCACGGAAAGTCCGCGAACGGCGTTATCTCTGTGGCGGCCACCGCGCCGAGTATGGTTGTAACGCTGCCTAAAACAGCCATTTCATTTCTCCTCCGGGGTTGAAAGGCACGGGATCGAACCCGCCGCATGCGAACGGATTGCAGCGCGCTATGCGCGCAAGTCCCATCGCTATGCCGGCGATCGTCCCCCACTCCTCTATCGCCTCGTACATATAGCTCGAACAGGTCGGATAGTATATGCACGATTTGCCTATCGCGCGCGACAGGGTGAGTTTGTAAATGCGGATCAGCCCTTGAAACAGCCACCGCAGAGTGACTATCTTTTTCAACGCCAGAAGCGGCGTAAGTTTTCGCTTTCTTCTGAGTATCATTCTCCGCGCAGCATGCCCGATTTTTCGAGCAGGCTCACCATGCGGTTTTTCAGTTCCGCATACGACAGTTCGGTTGCGCCGGGACGCGCGATGAATATCATCTGTCCGTTGCCCAGCCGGCCGAGCAGCTCGCCCGCCACGCCGCGCATGCGGCGCTTGACGAGATTGCGCTTTACCGCCTTACCCACTTTGTTGGGGACGACGAAACCGATGCGCTTGCAGCCGGAGCGGAGCGCGACGAAGGCGATGCGTCCGCACGAGTATTTCGTGCCGTGCGAACGCACATACGCGAAACTTCCGCGCGCCCGCAGTCTGTACCGCCTGCTCAGCATACGCCTCTTCAGTGCTTTCCGAGCGGCTTCGGCGTGAGGTTCTTTCTGCCCTTGTCGCGTCTTCTCTTGAGGACTCTGCGGCCGGCGGTCGTTTTCATTCTCGCACGGAAACCGTGAACCTTTCTCTGCGCTCTCTTTTTGGGCTGGTAAGTTCTTTTCATCTTTATATGACTTCCTTTATATTATTCGCCCGGGTCGTACCGAGCGTACCGTTACCGACTAATTATATAGGAAACGGAAGTTTAAGTCAAGTAAAAATGCTCCGCTTTCCGCAAAAGCGAAGCATTTGAGCGTCACTATGCCGCCAGCGGCAGCATAACGTCGACGGCGAATCTTCCGGCCGCCGTCACCAGCATGCGGCCGCCGTACTTCGACGCGATGTATTTTATGCTCTTCATGCCGTAGCCGTGCGAGCGGCGGTCGCTCTTCGTGGTCTCAGGCAGGCCGTCTTTCATTACAAGCGTGCCGACGAGCGGATTTTCCTGATGTATGACAAGCATGCCGCCGGCCGGCCTGACGGTCAGCCGAACGTAGCGCATATCCGGATCGCGCAGCCCGTCCACATAATCTATCGCGTTGTCCAGAATATTGGCGAACAGCGCATAGACGTCCTCGGCCTCCATGCGCCCCAGCGCGGCGCCCTCCGCCATGTACGAGAAAGCTATGCCGCGGCTCTCGCACAGCATGCCCTTGTCCGCGAGCACCATGTCCAGCGTTTCGTTGCCCGTGCGCACGAAAGAGTCCTGCAGCCACGGACTGTTTTCCAGCGCTTTCAGCTTGTCCGCGTCCGCGCCCTCCTGCCGCAGGCGGCGCAGCTGATGCCGCAGATCGTGACACTTTATGTTTACGTATTCCATCGAACGCTTGAAGTTGTCGTACTGCGATAAAGCTCTGTCGTACAGACGGGACATTTCCGTTTTTTCGGCATACAGTCTGTTTGCGCGCAGCAGCGAATACTGGTTGACTATGGCGAGCGCGCAGCAGAACAGATCGGCGAGCGCGGGCAGCAGCACGAACTCCTCGCCGCCCATGGACATGTACTGGTTGACGAACGCCACGCCTATGAACATCGCCGTGAGAAGCAGATATGTCAGCCGCATTTTGGAGGTGTCGGCAAGGCCGAGACTGCCGCAGCCCTTCAGAAGAGGCATGAATATGCGGTAAAAAACGAAGTACAGCGCGGCGCACGTGGCGGCGCAGATAACTCCGTACACTGGCAGCAGCGTTTTCAGCGAGGGCAGCAGCCAGATAAACATTATCTCGTTGACGAGCACGTACTCGACGTGCTGCATGGCGTATGCGAGTATGACGAACCAGAGTATTTCGCACACGTTCACGTCGTAGCATATATGCATGTATACCGAGACGAGGAACACAAGAAAGCAGTACCACGCTATATGCATGGTCGTAAACAGCGGCACTATCGTGATGAATTGAGCGGCATGGTACACGCCGAGATAGCCGGGCGTAACGGCAAACAGCAAAACGCCGCCGATCACGGCCCTGCGCGCAAAACGGGCGCGCCTGGTCACCGACGGCAGCGTAAGCATGAGCACTGCTCCGAGAAGCTCGCCCATAAATCTGCATTCTTCGAAAATCAGCAGCGCGGTATCCAACCGGCCTCCTCAGGCGTTTTCGCCGCAGTACCGGAGCAGCCGCTCGGTAAACTGCTTTTTCCGTGAACGGCTGACGGGAAGTCTAACCCCCCCCCACGCCATTTCCACCATGCTGTCTTTCACGGCGTCCACGTGCCGCAGGTTCACTATGTAACAGCTGTTGCAGCGTGCAAAAGACTCGGCCGGCAGCTTTGCTTCCTGTTCGGCCAGCGTTCCCCACACCGGGATGTCTCCCGACAGCGTGTGATACGTCGTCTGATGATCGCGCACTTCCACATATAATATGGAAGAAAGCGCGACGTTGCGCACATCCGTCGGCGTTTTGAGAAATATTTTCTCCGACCGGCCTCGCACGAGCTTGACCACCCTGTCCATGGCAGAAGAAAAATAGCCGTAATTGATCGGCTTCATTATGAAATCCACCGCGCCGACAGAGTAGCCGCGCACGGCGTAGTTCGTAAGACTCGTGACGAACACGAGCGGTACGTCCGGATCGGTTTCGCGCAGCTTTTCCGCCGCTTCCATGCCGTTGTACTGAGGCATGCGTATGTCCATGAACACGCAGTCGTATACCGGTCTGTAATTAGTAAGGAAAAGTATGGCGTCGCCGAAACACTCCGCCCTGATTTTTTCTCCCGTGGCCGCCGCATATCTGCCGATAAAATCGAGCAGCGTCTTCGCGTCGCCCGGGTCGTCGTCCACAATTGCGATTTGCATGATGTCACCCTGTAAATCCGGCAATTGCGTACGGCATGTCCCCTCATATACCATTATTTTATTATATCATAAATCGGTTTTTTGTCAAGAGGCGAAATTCCGTAGCATTGCCCGCGCCCCACGCCCGGCAAAGCGATACCGGCCGCAGATGCGGCCGATATCGCCGGGTCGTTCCGGCGACGGCGCCGGAAATCTGAGGGGCATATTATTGCTGCTGTTTTGCCAGCTTCTTCTTTGTAAACAGTATGATGAGCGTTCCCCATACCGCGCAGCCTGCGAGCACCGCGATATCGACGACGATAAGCAGGATTATCCATATCGGAAGCAGATAGCCGCTTATCTTGACGTTGAGTATGTTGCTCTGCACCGCAGTGTACAGTATGTTCTTGACGGCGCGCTGCATGCTCGCCACCTGCGTGGCGTCGCTTGCGTCGGACGTGGGAGGATCGCTCTGATTGAGACGGAGATCTCCGCCCGCTCTTATCATCTGGTCTTCGTTGACGAAATTGTATACGCCGTAGTCGGTGATGACGGTGCCCTCGAAGCCCCATTCGTTCCTGAGCACTTCGGTAACGGCGTTGTAGCTGCCGCCCACCCATACGGTGCCGAGGCGGTTAAAGCCGCTCATCATGCCGTTCGTTCCTCCGATCTTGACCGTCATCTCGAAAGGTTTGAAGTACAGCTCGCGCATCGACTGTTCGTTCGCCCATACAAGCAGTCCGCCCAGTCCGCGGTTGTTGCCGGCGTCGGTGCCGGGGAAGTCGCGGTTGGTTTCGCTGTCGTTGAGCGCGAAGTGCTTGACGTATGTCACGACGCCCTTTTCCTTGGCGCCGAGCACGACTTCGGACGCAAGCGCACCCGTCAGGTATCCGTCCTCGCCGTAATACTCCCAGTTCCTGCCCGCAAAAGGCGAACGGTGAATATTGACGCCGGGAGCGTACCAGCCGCTGAGCGGAGTGCCGTCCTTCATGGCGGTCAGTGCTTCGTTACCCACCATCTGTCCCATGCGGCGGGCGAGTTCCCTGTTCCAGGTCGCGCCCATCACGCATTCGGCGACATAGAAGCACGTTTCGTTGAGCCGCGCGTTTACGCCTATTTCTCCCATATAGTCCGCCCATCCGCTGGGGCCGTCGAGTTCTACGGTCATGGGCTTGCCTATCTTGTCGAGGCGCGCCGTCTGGTATGCGCCCGAGCCGATAAATGCGGCCATTTCGCTCACAGTAAGCTGGCGCACGAGCTCCATCCACTTGGGATCGTCGTAAGGTACGCCCGCCATTTCGGTGAAGGTGATGCCGCCGCCCGTCCCGGTCGGAGGCATGTCTTTGGTTTCCCACGGCTGCCCGGCGTCGTTCTTCTTCCAGATAAGCGACTCGATGAAGTCCTCGGTCACTTCCCTGTCGGCGTCTGTGGGCGTGGTCGGGAACGTGCCCTCCCAGTCCGCGCGGGACATGTACGTATCGATGCCCGAACTGACGTCGTCGAAGCGGTTGACGACCTCGTATCCGGTAGCTTCGTCCGTCGCGAATATGACGTCCGCAGCCACATGATAATCGTACGCTATGCCCTCGTCGTGCGCGTCCTTTGCGATTTTGATGCCGTAATCGCCCGCTTCGAGTTCATAGCCGCGCGTTTCGTTTTTGTTCGCGTCGTTATAGTCATACGATTTCATGTCGGACACTTTGAGAGTCAGCGTCACTTCGCGGGACTCGCCGGCGGGTATTTCCTCCGTCTTGGCGAAGTCGCCGAGCACTACGGCGGACTTTTCTATCGCGGTCGGGGCGTTTTTCGGATTGTAAGGAGGCTCGTAGTACAGCTGCACCACGTCCTTACCCGGAACGTCGCCGTCGTTATGCACGGATACGGTCACGGTAATGACGTCCTCCGCGCCCAGCGTCGAACCCGAAGCATGGGAGATATTGCTCACCGTCCACGTAAAGTCGGAATAGCCGAGTCCGTAGCCGAAAGGATAGAGCACGTTGTCGTCGTACCATTCTTCGCCGTCGGTAACGCCGCGCGTTTCGTAATACTTATATCCGACGTATATTCCCTCTTCGTAATCGATGAAATACGCGTCCTGAGTCTTGCTGCCCGTCTTGTAACGGTTGCCGTTGAGGACGTTGTTGCTGCCGAAGTTCCTGTACGACGGATCAGCGGTGAAATCCGTTGCCCACGTATCCGTCGTGTGTCCGGACGGGTTGACGGTGCCGCTCAGAATCCGTCCCAGCGCCATGACGCCCGTCGTGCCAGGCAGCCCCATCCATACGGCTGCCTGTATCTTGTCCGCGTCGATGTCGTAGCCTTTGAGCGCATTGTAGCCCGAATCGGCATAGAGGAAGCCCAGTTCCATCACCTGCGCGGTGTTGAGCACGAGCACGACCTTGTCGAAATTGGCGCAGGCCTCCTGCAGCATATCCTCCTCGTTGGCGTCCAGCTGCAGATAGTGATCGGTCGCGCTTCTCGCTCCGGGAGTCGTGCCGGCGTTTGCGAGTGCGCTGGTGCGCATGGTGCGCGGCAGGTCGAAGCCTTCGCCGCCCGCGCGGGAGATAACGACTATAGCCGCGTCGTTATATTCCGCGTAGCTGCTCCGCACATCGTCGTAACCGTTGGGATTCTCGCCCGTGGCGAGTCCGTATACCACCTGCCCCATAAGCTCGGTGGACGGCCTGCCGGCGCCCGACGCCTCGTCGTTTTCATAGAACTCCTTCATGACGGGGTTGCACGTAAAGCCCGCGGCTTTCAGGCTGTCGTATATGGTCGCGGAATCGGCCTTGGCCGCGTCGCCCGAACCGGTGCCGCCGTATATGAGGTCTACGGAATTCTTGCCGAACACCGTGACGTTCTTTTCCGTTTTCATCGGCAGCGCGTTCCCCTCGTTCTTGAGCAGGATCATGCCTTCCGCCGCGATCTCCTCGTTAAGTTCGTTCGCCGCGGCGAGAACGTCGGCGCTCGTCGTCAGCCCTTCGTCAAGGGTGTAGATCTCGGTGCTCTCGTCGATTATGGGACGGTCGCCGCCGAGCAGCAGATTGAACGTACCGCGGATGAACGGCGACTGCGTCGCGACCAGCGTCACCGTCAGAAAAAGTACGATGAGCACGACGGTCACGATAAGCCATATACGCGTTCCGAGGTTTTTCCATACAAATTTGATAGAATTCATAATCTTCTCCGTATTCTCCCGAAGAACTTATGCCGGACGGCGCAAACGCCGCCCGGCACAGCTCACATTTTAATCTACCGGAACGTCTACGCCTATTGCTCCGTTCTGCAGATCTATGTTCTGCGATCTCGTCTGCCAGCTCAGTTCGGCGCTCGAATCAAGGCTGACATAGTCGAAATGCGGCATAGCCACGTCGCCGTTCAGCTGCAAAGCATTCGATGTAACGTCGCCGAGAGCAAACGTTATCGTATTTTCGCCGCTGCGGACGGATACGGGCAGTGTGAATTCCACGAACGCCGCGTCAGGCCCGCCTGTCGGCAGAGACTCGGACGAATAGGACTGAACCGTACCGTTCACCGAAATCCTGAACCAATCCGAGCTGAGGGTACCCGGCGCCGAAACGCACGAACGAACCCTGTACGTCATTACCGCAGTGCTGTCCGCGGCATCGGAAGTAAACCTGAATATTATCGTGCAGCCAGAATGGCCGAGGTCTTTCACGTAATAGCCGTTGCTTGCCGCATCGGACGAGCCGAAAGGCAGCGGCGAGAAAGAACCGGCGCTTGTCTGCGCGCTTGAGAAGTCGGCATATTCCGCTTCCATAACGAATCCTTCCGCAACCACCGGCGCCGCGCTTACGGTCAGCGTGAATTCCGCTTCCGCGCTCGTCGCGCCATCGGAGGAAGCCACGACGGTGAACTTGTGTCCGTCCGCGGACGCGGTCGGCGTGCCGCTTATCTCACCCGCAGCCGACAGCGTCAGTCCCGCGGGAAGCGTGCTGCCGTCTTTGAGCGCATACGTTATTTCGGCGCCTTCCGCCGCGCCGCTTGCGGTCGCGACCGAAGCGGTATAGGCCTCGCCCACCGTACCGGCGGTGAGCGTCTGACCCGTGTAAGAGAGCGCCGCGGGCTCGCCGCCGCAAGCAGCGGCGACGCCCAGCAGCACAGTCAGACAGATCAGACACAGCGTGCTTATAAGCACTTTGATGTGTTTAGATCTCATTTAAGTATTCTCCTGTCCGAAATTATTTTCCGGATCATCCGTCCTTTATTTCTTTTTGATAATGACGAGCACTACGGACGCAATCGCTCCGACTGCGGCGATGATTGCAAACACGAGTGCGACGGTGACCATCGAATTCACTCCGTCCACCTTTTCGTCCGTAGCGTCGATTCTGCCGTTAAGGTCGCTCACCGCTCCGTCCACTTTGGTGTTGATGTCGTCGGTCGCACCGGTGATCGCGTCGGTCGCAGCGTTGGACTCGACGACCACCGTGAAGGTAGCGTACGCCGTTTCGAAGTTCGTCGCCTGAGCCGCGACGGTGAACGAATAGGTTCCCGCGGCCGTCGGGGTACCCGAAAGCATACCGTTGCTGAACGTCATTCCTTCGGGAAGATTGCCCGAATACAGCGAGTAGGAGACGAGCGCGCCGTAATCGTACACGGTGTTGAGCGTTGCCGTGGTGACCACCGCACGGTAGGACTCTCCCACCGTAGCCTTTTCGAGCGTGGAGCCGGCATATACCACCGCCGCGCCGTGAGGCACGTCCATCGCGTTGCTGTTGGCAACGGTGTAGAGCACGTTATGCGCCATCCTTCTGAGTCCGGCGAGAGTTGTGGAGTCTTGCAACATCTCGTCGGTCAGTATAGCGGTATTGGGCACGCCGAGTCCGTATACCGCACCGTCGAGAACGAGGTCGCAGCCTGCACGAAGCATCTGTTCTGCGTTAAGGAAATCGTATATCGCTATATCGGTAACCACAAATCCCGTGAATCCCCACTCGTTGCGCAGGCACTGCGTGAGGAGTCCGTAGCTGCCGCCGGCCCATTCGGTTCCGAAACGGCTGAACGAAGCCATGGTTGCGGTTGCGTTGCCGACCTCGACGGCGAGCTGGAAGGGTTTGAGATAAATCTCGCGCAGAGCCTGCTCGCTTGCCCAGATGCTGAGACCTGAGGTTTTGGATCCTATGCCGTTGCCGCCGAACATACCGTCTGCCATGATGCCGCGGTCGGTGGAACCGTCCTCATGTGCGGCGAAGTGCTTGACAAACGAGTAGCAGCCTTTTTCCTGCGCGCCGAGCGTGGCGTTTGCCGCCATCATACCTGTAAGATAAGGATCTTCCGAATAATACTCGGTATATCTGCCGAGGAAGGGCGAGCGGTGCATATTGCAGCCGGGACCGTACCAACCGGTATAGGCCTTTACCGCCGTACCCGTATCGCTTCTGCCCCACAGGCCCTGGTCTCCTATCATCTTACCCATTTCGTATGCGAGTTCTTTATTCCACGTAGCCGCAATGACCGGTTCGGTGGCGAAACGGGTGCTGAGCTGGCCGGCGGTGCCGTTACCCGACCAGCCGAGAGGAGAGTCGGTATCCAGCGTTTCGGGCTTACCTATAAACGGTATCGCATTGGACTTGAAGCCTCCGTATGTCATCATTTCGACAAGCTCGTCCACTGTAAGCTGATCGAGCAGAATGTCCCAGCGGGAGTCGTTGAAATCGGCGCCGATCAGTTCTGAAAGCATCATCGGGTCGGGATTGCCGCCGGCGTCTACGGGCGTCTTGCGGTTATCTTCGGTCGAGAAGGTCGGTGCGGTGGCCGTATACCACGGTTTACC
The DNA here is from genome assembly GCA_904387375.1 of Candidatus Protoclostridium gallicola. Lineage (GTDB taxonomy): Bacteria > Bacillota > Clostridia > Christensenellales > Pumilibacteraceae > Protoclostridium > Protoclostridium gallicola. Next base: position 3,982 of record CAJFLE010000016.1, on the reverse strand, counting down.
TTCGTCGTAATCCTTGATTCCGTCGCCGTCGGAATCTTTTCCGAGAGCGATCGTAACATCCCACTCCTCATGCTCTTCCTCAGTCAGCACGTTGGCCGCGGTAGTGGTATTCTTAGTCTCGAGCAGCTGATCGTTGCCGTCATAATCGTACAGCGTACGCTGCTTGGGAAGATGGCTGCCGTTGGCATTCATATCCTTACGGGACAGCTCTTTGAAATCGCCCGCACCGACATGCTTATCGCGCGTATCGAGTGCGCCGAGACCGGCAAGATTATCGTCGAACGCGTTTTTGATTGCAAGACCGGTCTGATCGCTCTCGCCGTAAACGATATCGCTTGCAACGTCGAACGTGAACGTAAGATTGTCTTTTACGTCATGCGAGTTGGTACGGAGAGAAACGACATATTCGCCTGCCTCAAGCACCCATGCACCGAGATTGCCGTCATGCTGTCTGTTAACGTCGTACGAAGCCATATCGCGGGCATCGAGTTTGAGTCTCAGCGTCTGCGAATTTCCTGCGGCAAGCGTATCGGTTTTTGCAAAATCCCCGAGTACCGCAGCGGGCTTTTCGAGTTTCGCCGTATCGGTATACGGAGCGGAATAATACAACTCGACTACGTCTTTGCCGGGAAGACTGTCCTCGCCGTTCGCAACGGTTACGTCGATAACGATTTCGGAATCTGCGGTAAGGGTAGTCGATTTACTTTGATTTGCGGCGGTCCAGGTGAAATCGCTGTACGACAAACCTTCGCCGAAAGAGTAAGTTACATTTTTCTGATACCAGGCTTCTCCTTCGCCGCCGAGCTGAGCCGCCATTGTTTCATAATAGCGGTAGCCCACATAAATGCCTTCCTCGTAATCCGTAAAGTACGAATACAGCGGGTTGCCGTCCTCGTCCACATACTGATTTCCGCCGGCAATCGCTTTCGATGTCACATTGCCGCTTTCATCCGTAACTGCAGCGACGGGCTCTATGCCGTTTCGTCCGAAGTTATCGTACGTGGGATCTTTGGTAAGATCGGCAGGATATATGTCGGGCAGCCTGCCGGAAGGATTGACGGCACCACTGAGTACACGGCCGATCGCATTAAAGCCGGTGGCTCCGGGATTACCTATAAGCATCACGGCATCCGAATACTGATTTATGTATCCGAGCTCCATAGGAGTCGAATCATTGATAAGAGTTATAACCTTATCGAAATGCTGATCGACGTAACGAAGCAGATTCAGCTGAACCTTGTCGATCTGGTGCGCGTGGCTGGTCGAATCTCCGTCGATTGCCGCATTTTTGTCAAGTTCCCGGCCGTCCTTTACGGAAGAAGCGCCGGTTGCCGACAGCACGACTATGGCTGCGTCGTCGTAATCGGCGAACGAATAAGCCACGTCATCGGTAAATCTCTTTATTCCGGTAGGATCTTCTTCTGTCATCGCCGCGAAGTCGCTGGTGTTGTTTGCGCTTTCGCTCATCCAGCTTGTATAAGCGGCTCTTACTACGGGATTCGTGCGATAACCGGAATTGGCAAGGCTTGAATACACATCGCTTGTAATAATCGTCACACCTGCGGATGCGTCGGTGTCGTTTGGAGATGCGCCGCCGTCCGGCGTTACGGACTTATATCCGAAAAGCGTTACGCGCGTGGCATCGGTTCCCACTCCTCCGGGAGAAAGCGGAAGTACGTTATTATCGTTTTTAAGAAGGACCATACCCTCTTCCGCTATTCTCTCGTTAAGAGCGTCGCCGGCGACGATGGATTCGGCCTTGCTCGAATAATCGGACGAATACCGCGCCGCGGAAACGGCGCTTGCGCCGTTTCTCTGTACGTTAGTAAAAGAGATCGCACACGCAAGAACGATAACGGCTATGGCCATCACGAGAATGCGGGCGATCTTGGATGCTCTTTTACTCATTGTCTTACCTCCTTTTGATATAGGGAGGGGTTGGCATAAAAATCATCAAATTACCCCTCTGTGCAATGATTGTAAAATAACGGAAATCGCTTTTCAACCCATCTTCCGTAAACCGTCGATTTCGTTCCGTAAACCGTCGTTTTCGCACGGAAAAATTCGGTTTTGACAAAAAAGTGCATAAAAAAAGCTCCCCTTACGGGGAGCGGAGTTACCGCGGCATTTGCGCGCGGCGATTAGTGCGTATATGAGCATATATTTTTATATTATATAGAAATACGGTCACTTTGCGCCGCGTATGCGGTCACGCAGGCTCTGCATGCGCGTGTCCAGCGCATACACTTGTTCGGCACAGTCTTTGAGTTCGGCGACTATTGCCGCCGAGTCGGCTATTTCCTTCTTGTATTTGATGCCGTGCTCGAGCGTCGCCCAGAAATCCATGGCGATCGTGCGGAGCTGCACTTCGACGCGGACGTCGTTCTTCTCGTTGGAAAAGAACACGGGAACCTCGACGATCATATGAAAACTGCGGTAACCGTTTTCCTTCGGTTTCTGTATGTAGTCTTTTATCTTTACTACGCCTATGTCGTCCTGTCCGCCCAGCATGGCGGCGACGGTGTATATATCGTCTATGTATTGGCAGATGATGCGCACGCCTGCGATGTCGTTCAAGTTGGAGACCATGTTCCCGATACTGAACGGCAGCCCCAGTCTCTTCATTTTGCCGAAAATGCTTTCGGGCGACTTCACGCGGCTGTATATCGCCTGTATGGGGTTGCGCTCGTGCGAGATGGAAAGCTCCTCGTTGAGCACCTCGAACTTGGTGCGCACCTCGCGTATCGCGCAGCTGTACAGCGTCATGCAACGGCGGAAATCGAGAAAAGTATTTACGAACAGTTCGCTTTCCTCGCTCGCGCCCAATTCGTGGGAGAGCGACGAGCGCAGATCCCTGACTGCGCCCACAATATCTTTGCTTTCCATTTACTTCTCCGTATCCTCGGCGCGGAAGCCGAATATTCTGTTGATTTCCGTAATATGTCCGAGCACCCGCTCGAGATCGGCGACGTCGTAAGCGCAGACCTTTTCGGCCAGTTGCGCGAGTCTGTAATCCACCAGCTTTTTCAGGTATTCCCTGCCCGCGTCCGACGGCTCGACGAGCACCTCGCGTCTGTTATCCGGATTCGTGTAACGCTCTATGAATTGCAGTTCCACCAGCCCGTCGGCTATCTTGGTGGTCTGCTGTTTTGATATGCCCATGAGCGAGGCCAGCCTGTTCATCGTCATACTGCTTTCGCCGGGCGCGGCGAGCACGAGAAGCGCCATGTGTTCGAGCGACGTCAGCTTGGGCAGCCCCGCCATATCCGGCGGCGCCATCATTGACCGTTTGAATCCCGGCGCCATGACCATAAACTGCTTCACGATCCGCTCGATCAGTTCTTTCTTCTTCCCGTCTTCTTCGTTATTCATGATTTTCCTCCGTTATTTTTCCGCAAGACAATCTATATTCGGCAACTGTTTGGTTTTATGTATGAATATAATATTTCACCTACCTTAATTGTTTATTAAAAACGGGAGCGTCTTCCGAAGAAGACGCTCCCGCCGGAGCCGCGCGGATTGTGTATTTGAGGGGCACGCGGCTCCCGGGATGGCTTATTGTACGCCCTGCTCGCCGCGCTTTATGCGTTTTACGGCGCGGATTATTACCACGGCGCCCCACGCTATGAGGCCGACGGGCACGGCTATGTCTATGACGATGAGCACGATGCGCCAGTACGCCATATATGTCTGATAAATGACGCCCTCGCCTATGCCGTTCATCGCGTTGGAATTGACCACCGTGTACAGCACATGCTTCGTCGCTTCCTGCATCACATAGACGTCGACGGCGTCGTTAGCGTCATACCACGACGAAGGCATTATGGTATCCAGCCACGTGTCGCCGCCGGCGTATACCATCTGTTCCATGTCCATATGAGGCTGATTGGACGCGAAGTCGCATATCACGGTGCCGGCGAAGCCCCATTCGTTCCGCAGCACTTCCGTCATCAGGCGGTAGTCCCCGCCCGTCCACTTGGTG
>CAJFLE010000015.1 GCA_904387375.1 Candidatus Protoclostridium gallicola | reverse complement strand
ATTCACAGTAAACAAACACAAGCAGCGAATGCGGGAAGATTTTGCGAAGATTTCGCGGGAAATCCGTACGGCGAAGCCGCACGTCCCCGCGGCCTGCCTTATGGCGGCAAGGGGGATTTCACGCGAAAGAACGCAAAAGATCCCGCAGGCGCGTCTGCAAATTGCGCGCGGCGAAGCCGAACGGTAGTGCCGCGCAATAAATGAAGATGACTGATTCCATCAACAAACTGGCTCATAAGTTTTCCACGCTGCCCGGAGTGGGCGCGAAAACGGCGATGCGCTACGCATACGCCGTCATCGGCATGTCCGAGGCGGACGTCGAGGAGTTCTGCAAAGCTATGCTCGACGTCAAGCATAATGTCAGGTACTGCGAAAAGTGCGGAAACTTCACCGAGAGCGACGTCTGCGACATCTGCCGCAAACGCCCGTCCGACGTTATATGCGTGGTGACGTATCCCAAGGACGTCGCCGCCATGGAGAAATCGCACTCCTTCCACGGCGTATATCACGTGCTGCACGGCACTATCTCGCCGCTCGAAGGACGGGGCGCCGACGATATACGGGTCAAGGAACTGCTGGCGCGGTTGGACGGAGTGAAAGAGGTCATACTCGCAACCAATCCCGACGTGGAGGGCGAAGCGACCGCCATGTACATCGCGCGCCTTATCAAGCCGCTGGGCATAAAAGTCACGAGGCTTGCGCAGGGTATAAGCATGGGCAGCGATATAGAATACGCCGACGAGGTGACGCTGTCCCGCGCGCTCGAATCGCGCGTCGAACTGTAAACGATTAAAAAGATAAGGAGAGGAAACATATGGATACCAAAGCGCTTTTCAATATAGGCTACGGCCTTTATGTGCTTTCCGCCAAAGAGGGGGAGAAGGACAGCGGCTGCATCGTAAACACCGTCATGCAGGTGACGAGCGAACCGCTCGCCGTCGTCGTGGCGGTGAACAGGTCGAATTACACCAACGGCATGATCGCGCGCACCGGAGTGTTCGACGTTTCGGTGCTCAGCGAAGACGCGACGTTCGACGTGTTCCGACGCTTCGGCTTTCAGTCGGGCGCGACCGCAGACAAGTTCGCCGGATTCGCCCCGACGCAGCGCACGGGCAACGGTCTGCTCGCGCTGGACGGCATATACGCCAACGCGGTGCTCGAATGCCGCGTGACCGACGCCGTGGAGCTGTCCACGCACACGCTGTTCTTCGGCGAGGTTACGGACGCCAAAGTTCTGTCCGCCCGCCCGACGTGCACGTACTCGTATTACCAGGCGAACATCAAGCCCAAACCCGAGGCGAAAAAGACGGATAAGACGGTGTGGCGTTGCAAGATCTGCGGTTACGAATACGAGGGCGAAACGCTGCCCGAAGGCTTCGTCTGCCCGATATGCAAACATCCCGCTTCCGATTTCGAAAAGGTAAGCGGCTGACGAAATTATCGCACAGGAGAAAAATATGCTGGAAGAAGGAATGCAGGCGCCGGCGTTTACGCTCGCCGACAAAGACGGAAACATGGTTTCGCTGTCCGATTTTCTCGGGAAGAAAGTGGTTCTGTACTTCTACCCGAAGGACAATACTCCCGGCTGCACGCGACAGGCATGCGCGTTCGGCTCGGCGTATAAGGAATTTGAAGAGAAGAACGCCGTTATCATCGGCATAAGCAAGGACAGCGTCGTCTCGCATGCAAAATTCGCGGAAAAGTATAAGCTGCCTTTCATTCTGCTCTCCGATCCGGAGCGGCAGGCGATAGAAGCGTACGGCGTGTGGCGCCCCAAACTGCTGTACGGCAAGTCGTTTCTCGGCATTGTCCGCACCACTTTCGTTATCGACGAAACGGGTAAGATAATCAAAGTGATGCCCAAGGTCAAGCCGGACACCAATGCCGCGGACGTTCTGAAAATCTTAGGCTGAAAAACAGCGGTGCATTACAAATGCACCGCTGTTTTTATGCACTGCCGCGATTTTGCGAAAAACAGGCTTTTTGATTGAATAGATTGGGACGCATAAATGGGACAGAATAAATAAAACACTATATATTGTGGCATATATAATATTTTTTCCACGATATATAGTGTTTTACTGGTAGGGACGATAGGGCTCGAACCTATGACCTCATGCATGTGAAGCATGCGCTCTAACCAACTGAGCTACGCCCCCGGATAAAGAAAGCGACCGGGAAAACCGGGCGCCGTTCCGGATTTTATTGTTTGGTGGAAGCTACAGGGCTCGAACCTGTGACCCTCTGCTTGAACTTCGTGATTCTCGGCTTCGCCTCGAATGAAGTCAGGCGGACGGCCATAGTCCGCAATGCTCCGCGGTTTTCACCGCCGCATCCGTCCGCGCCTTACTGCGCAGAGGGTGCGGGTATTGGTGGAAGCTACAGGGCTCGAACCTGTGACCCTCTGCTTGTAAGGCAGATGCTCTCCCAACTGAGCTAAGCTTCCGAAAGCGACTCGCGCCGCCGTGAAAATATACGCACTCCGAAAACGGAGATAATCGTCATGGTATCCCTATCGGGACTCGAACCCGAGTTTCCACCGTGAAAGGGTGGTGTCTTAACCGCTTGACCATAGGGACTTGCTGGTAGCGGCGGGTGGATTCGAACCGCCGACCAATCGGGTATGAACCGAGTACTCTAGCCAACTGAGCTACGCCGCCACATCTATGCAAAATGCCCTTTTTCGAAAGGCTTAGATATTGTATCAAATGGCGAGCGAAAACGCAAGTGTTTTGGGATTGTTTCGCAAAAATTTTTGATAAAAAAATCCGCGGAGCCGGAAACTCGTTCCGACCCCGCGGCCTGACATATCACGCGGCTGCATATGAAGGAGTATACACATATTGCTCCGCGGTAAAAGTTAACGTTTTGGCGTCGCCGGACAGATAGTTATAGCTTGTACCGAAGAAACCGCTGGTTCTGCCGACCATAATATCTTTATATTCTACGGTGACCTCCGCCCCCGCCGTAATCAGATCGAATGCTTCGGTAGCTTTATCGTAAAGAGTGTATGAGCTTTCGCCTTCACTCGGAGAAAGGTCTACGGCTGTGCCGTTTACTGTAATAGACAACAGGGCTTTAATCGTGGACGAACCGTTATTGAGCCATGCCTCATAGAACGGACTGTCCGCGCTCGAGGCCTGCGCTATGACATAATAGTTCCTGGAATTACGGTTTTCATCTTCGTAAAGCGCCGACGTCGAATAAACTACGTCCAGCAGCGCGTCGCCTTCGACGTAACCGTAGTCGGTGACGTTGCCTTCGTCGTCTTCGTCATGCGTCTCGATGAGCTGCTCCGCGGCATATTTCGCGTCGTTTCCGGGAATCGCGAAATTGAGTCCCTCAACGCTCTGCCCGTTATAGCTGTCGTAGCCGGAATTTATGATGCCGACGATATTGCCGTTGGTGTCGAACAGGCCGCCGCCGGAGTTGCCGCTGTTGATGGCGGTATCCGTCTGCATAAGCGTCATCGTTCCGATCTCGTCGACGGTGACTTCGCGCTTGGTTGCGGACACGATGCCTTTGGTGACCGTGCCGCCGAGTATACCGAGCGGGTTGCCTATCGCAAAGACTTCGGTGCCGACTTTAACCGTATCGCTGTCTGCTACGAAGGTCGCGACGGAAAGCTGCGTTCCTTCGGGCGGATCGATGGACAGAACCGCAATATCTCTGGAAGGCGCGCTGCCCACGAGTTTGGCTTCGTATACCGTAGTGTATTCGCTGCCGTCGTCATCTATCGTAAGTACGTCGACCGTATACGACAGGCCGTCGTCGATGACGTGGTGATTGGTGACTATATAATATTTGTCGTATGCCGTATTCGAGTCCGTTCCGCTCGTACCGGCGGTTTCGCCCGCTATGATAACGCCGCTGCCCGCACTCGTGCCGTTGGACAGATACGTGTCCACGTCCACGACGGTGGGACGCACGCGCGCGATCGTGTCGACGAGCGTTTCGCCCGAATAATCCGATTCGCTTTCGGATATCGTAACGTCGTAGGACGCCGAGGGCACTTCCACGCTGACCGAGTCGTAACCGTCCGTCGAATACGTGCCGTTCTCCGTGACCTGCAGAATACTCGTACTCGAAGAACATCCCGCAAACGCGAAAACCAGCGCCGCGAGAACGACTGCCGCGATGACCGCGACCATAATTCTGCGCTTGTTCTTTTCCATAATCTTCTCCTTATCCGCGCGGCGCTTTGCGCTCCGCGTTGCTGTTTTAATTACATTTATATAGTATAGCCCGAAACATTAAAAGCGGGTTAAGGGACATGGAAAATTCCAAAAATTTTTTGACCTTATCCGGTTGCTGCGGTTTTGTGAAATATTAATGAAGATATTTTCACAAAGTGTCGGATTTTGCGCGAGAGTGCTTGATTTTAATATAATTTTAATGTTATAATATGGTATCTCACGATTTCAAGGAGGAAAATATGGAAGAAGAAAACAAGCAGCCTTCCGAAGGAGAAATCCGAGCGGAAGCTGTCGCGGAGACGTCCGGGTCGGATATCCCCGAAGCCGTCGCGGTAAGCGACGCGCCCGTGGAATCGCCGTATAAAAACGGCTTCCTGCGCGGGCTGGACAACTTCTACGGCGTGACGCAGAAACGAAGCTCCATAAGAGTGGAGATTTTTGCCGGTATAGCGACATTCCTTGCGATGTGCTATATACTCGTCGTCAACCCCAACATGATACTCGGCAGCGCCGAAAGCTCGCTGTGGGGATCGGTGTTCATTGCGACCGCCCTCGGCGCGCTCGTCGGTACGCTGCTCATGTCGCTGGTGGCCAAAATGCCTTATGCGCAGGCTCCGGGCATGGGACTCAACTCACAGGTCGGCGCGTTGCTGGGCGGATATGCCGCGGGCGCGGGAACGTATATATTCTCGTTCGGTACCGCGATGCTGCTTGTGCTTATAAGCGGTCTCATATTCCTGCTGCTTTCGGTCGTTCCCGGCGGCAGGGACAAGGAAACGGGTAAGCTGAAAAGCCTTCGCGAATACATATTCGACGGCATTCCCGAAGCCGTACGCACCGCTATTCCCGTCGGTATAGGCCTGTTCATCGCGTATATCGGATTCCAGAACGCTGGAATCATACAGGCAAGCCCGTATACCGTCAGCGACCTCGTCGTGTTCAACGTATATACGCCGACGATAGGCGAATATGCGGCAAGCGGCGCGGTCATCTGCTTCGTCGGTCTTATAGCGATCGCCATACTGTCGCACTTCAAAGTCAAGGCGGCGGTCGTCATCGGCATAATAATCAGCACTATCATCGCCATACCCATGGGCGTGGCGGACGTCAATACGCTCACCGGCAGCGGTACGGTCAGCTGGGCGTTCTGGGAGAACTTCGCCGACTTCTTCTCCATGCAGGAGGGCACGGGTACGTTCCTCTCCGCATTCTGGGACGTCGATTTCACTGGCGCTCCCGTAATGTTCTGCATAATGACGGTAGTGTCGTTCTGCATGATAGACATGTTCGATACCATGGGCACGATCACGGGCTGCTCGGCGCGCGCCGGCCTCGTGGACGAGAAGGGCAAACCGCTCGCGCTCGACAAGTGCATGTACGCCGATTCCATCGCGACCTGCACCGGCGCGATCTTCGGTACGTCCACGGTCACCACGTTCGTAGAATCGGGCGCAGGCGTGGCCGTCGGCGGCAAAACCGGTCTGACGTCGCTTGTCACCGCGGTGCTCTTCCTGCTCTCGATATTCCTGCTTCCGCTTTTCGCGTTCATTCCGTCCGCGGCAGCGGCGTGCGCGCTCGTGTACGTCGGCGTGCTCATGATGAGCAATGTCAAGAATATCGACTTCTCCAGCGTCAAGAACGCTGTGCCCGCATTCCTCACGATAATCATCATGCCGCTCGGTTACAGCATTACCGACGGTATAGGCGTGGGTCTGCTCACGTATCTCATCATCGCGCTGCTCGAATACGTCGTCGGGCTGGCGGTCGCCGGAGTAAAGCACACCGAAAAACCCAAGTTCGACATACCCGTCGTCACGATCGTGGTGTCGGTGCTCTTCGCGGTATATTTCTTCGTCCCCAATACGTTCTGATAAAAAGGACCTCGGGATGGTACGGAACGGAAAAACTCTCTTCTTTATTAAGAAGGGAGTTTTTTTCTTGCGCGTTTTCTTGACAAAATCAGAACATAATGCTATCATATTGCGTATGGCAAAAGACGAAAGAAAACAGATGATTGTAAGAATAAAGCCGGACATGCTGGAAAAGCTTACCCGGCTTGCCGAAAAGGAATACCGCTCGGTGAACGGCGAAATCGAATATCTCGTCGCGCAGGCGGTATGCGGCGGTGAAAACGGCGCGTCGTACGACGAAGAGTTTTTCGAGTCCGCCGCCGCGTTTATCTGGGACGGCGCCGACCGCGAGCTGCTGCCCATGCGCGCCACCGACCCGGTGCGGCTGTCCGACCTGAAGAAGTACGAGGAAGAGAAGCTCGTCGTCGTGAACAACACCCGCGCTTTTCTTCGCGGACTGCCGGCGCAGAACGTGCTGCTTTACGGCGACCGCGGCACGGGCAAATCGAGCACGGTGCACGCCCTCGTCAACGAGTTCCGCGGCGACGGCCTGCGGCTCATAGAAGTCAAGAAAAAGGATATAATCACGCTGCCGCGGCTGATGAACGCCATCGCGCTGGCGGGGGACAATATCAAGTTCATTATATTCATAGACGACCTGACCTTCGTGGAGGGGCAGGATAATTACGGCGAGCTCAAAGCCGTGCTCGAGGGCAGCGCGCTGCACCTCGGCAACGTGCTCATATACGCGACGACCAACCGCCGACACCTCATCAAGGAAAACGCTTCCGACCGCATGAACGACATGCATGAGTCCGACCTCAGACAGGAGCAGATGAGTCTGTCCGACCGTTTCGGCATCGTCGTGACGTACATCAACCCGGACAAAAAGGAATTTTTCGAGATTCTCAAAGCGGTGCTCGCCGACCGCGGCATCGAACTTCCCGACGATATGCTTGCGCTCGAAGCGGAACGTTTCTGCCTGGAAAAGGGCGGCAGAAGCCCGCGCGGCGCGCAACAGCTCGCAGGAATAATAGAAGCGAAAATGAAACTGTAACCGGCGCGAAAAATCCCTCTCCGCGGCAACGCGAAGAGGGATTTTGTTTTACCGGTCCGACAGGCTGCGCGCCGCATATCGCGGCGGCGGAAACCGAAGGCGGGATTTTACAGGCCGAGAACTTCCCGGATTTTATTTATCACTCCCGACTCGTCGTTGGAGGCGACGGCGGGGAAAAGGGCGCGCATGCCCGCGGAGGCGCCCGCGGTCACATAGCTTTCGCCGCACAGCTCCAGCATTTCGCGGTCGTTGAACTGGTCGCCGAACGCGAGGCATTCGCTCGGCGAGATGCCCAGGCGGCGCAGCAGCGAGGCGAGCGCGGCGCCTTTTGTGACGTCGGTGCGCACGAAGTCTATCCAGTCCGCGCCGGACACGACGCTCGTCAGCCCGCCCACCGCCGGCATGGAGTTTATAAGCTCGTCGGCGCGCCCGTTGCAGAATACGGCTATCTTGCTCGCCGCGCCTGCGTTCCCGTTCTCCTCGGCGCATTTTACGAGCGCGTCGATCGGCCGCATTCCCTCCGCGCCGACATACTCCGTGCGCGCGTAGTATCTGCCAAGCTCGAGCACGAATACCGGGTCGGGGTCGGCGTAATACCCGCAGTCCGCGGTGCAGATGAGCGGCACGGCGGGCGAGCCGTCCAGTCCTTTCAGCACGGCGGCCGTACTGCTGCGCGGCAGAGCGAACGTTTCGGTTATATTCCCGCCGAACCCGTTCACCGCTCCGTTGTCCGAAATGATGTAGCAGCCGTCCGCGTAGGGTGCGAGCGCGGCGAGGATGTTGGCATACTGCCTTCCGCTCGCGGCGACGAAGGTCACGCCGCGTTTAGTCAGCTCTTCCAGCAGCGCGCCGAAGCCGTCCGGCAGCGTTTTGTCCGTTTTCAGCAGCGTACCGTCCAGGTCGCTGGCGATAAGTCGTATCATACCCGTATTATATAACGCCGAACGCCGCCAAGTCAACCGCCGCGCGCATTTTCCGCGCCCGCCCTGCGCACAATACGCTTATGGACAAACTCGATTCCGAACTTTTGCAGTTCATCAGACAGAACGCACAGATGGGTACGGTCACGCTCACCCGCCTCGGCGAAATGCTGGAAGCGGGATACATGAAGGATACCGTGACCAAACAGCTCGCCGAATACGACGCCGTGTTCTCCGAAGCGGGCGCGAAGCTGGAAGCGGGCAGGGAGGAGGCGAAGGACGTTTCGCACGTCGTGCAGGCGGCCGCCACCGCCATGCTCGGCATGCAGTCGCTCGCCGACCGTTCGCCCTCTCACATCGCGGAGATCGTCATCGTCGGCTCCACGCGCGGCATCATACAGATCATACGCCGCATACGCGACTGCCGCGGCGCCTCGTCCGACTCGGTCAACCTCGCATACCGCCTGCTCGTCATCGAACAGAACAACATAAACGACCTCAAACGCTTCCTCTGAAACAAAGCGGGCAAAAAAACCGACAAAGCGGGCAAAAACCGTATTGCCATACCCCCGTTTATGTGCTATAATAAACGGACAAGGAGGAATGGTGAATGGTCAAGATTGCGATAGTCGAAGACGAGGCGGAGGCGCGCAGATCGCTCGCGTCGCTGCTCGGCGCATATTTTACCGCCCGCGGCGAGGACTGGTCGGTCGCATATTACGACAACGCCCTGCGCTTCCTCGACTCGTATAAGGCGGACTGCGACATTGTTTTCATGGACATAGAGATGCCCGACCTCGACGGCATGAGCGCCGCGGAAAAGCTGCGCGCCGTCGATCCGCTCGTCCTGCTCGTTTTCGTGACGAATATGCGGCAGTACGCCATACGCGGCTATGCCGTGGACGCGCTCGATTTCGTCGTCAAACCCGTCGAGCGCGCTTCGTTTTTCTCGCTCATGGACAAGGCGCTGCGCATTCTCGCCGGCCGCGGCGGCAGGGAAATCACGGTGGGGAGCACTACGGGCATGCGGCGCGTACCCGTTTCGCGCATACGTTGGATAGAGGTGCGCCGCCACCGCCTGACCTTCCACACCGAGGACGGAGATTTCGAGGCGTGGGGCAACCTGCGCGACATCGAGGCCGAACTGCCCGCCGATTCCTTTTCCCGCTGCAATATAGGCTATCTCGTCAACCTCGCGCACGTCGGCGGGGTGGACGGAGACGACGCGGTCGTGGGCGGCGACAGAGTGCGCATAAGCAGGCCGCGCCGCAAGGACTTCCTCGCCGATCTTGCGCGCTACTGCGGGAGCGGAAGATAATGTTCGCGTTTTCGTCGCCTCTGTATTGGTATAAAATGGTATTCATGGCGGAGCTTCTCGTTGCGGAAGGCCTCGCCACATATACGCTGAAAAAACGTCCGAAGTTCGTGCTGCGGGCGGTTTTGTGCGTTCTGGGGTGCGAACTGATATCGTTTCTGTGCCCGGTGTTCGACTTTTCGTACAACGCGGTATACACGTCGTTCATGTTCCTGCTGCTGTTTGCGGTGACGCTGTGCGCTATGAAAGTGTGCTACGACGAGCCGTGGGTGAACATAATCTTCTGCGGCATCATAGCGTATACCACTCAGCACATAGCGTACGAAACGTATAATTTCATCGTATCGACAAGCGGATTGCAGGGGTTCGGCGTCGCGTACGACAGCAGTGAAATCGAATACACCGGCTTCACGTTTTCCGTGTGGCTCGGAGTTTACGGACTGATATATTGGTTTATATGGGCGTTCGTGGCGTACCGCATACGCAGACAAGAGAATCTGAAAATAGACAATCTTCCGCTGCTGATATTTTCGGGCGTTATAATTGTCATAGATATAATACTCAACGCCATAGTGACGTACAGCGGCGAAGAGATATCCATACTTATATATGCCGTCGTTTACGTATACAATCTGCTTTCGTGTTCTTTGGCGATAGGTATGCAGTTTTCCATGCTGGGCAAGCGTATAGCGGAAACGGAGCTTGCCGAGGTGCAGGGTCTGTGGGACAGGGACAGGAAACTGTACGAGATGAGCAAGGAGAACGTGGAGCTTATAAACGTGAAGTGTCATGACCTGAAGAAGCAGATACGCGCGCTGCGGACTGCGAGCGGGGAGGTGGACAAGGACGCATTGCGGGAGATAGAGCAGGCGGTGAACATCTATGACGGAGCGGTAAAGACAGGGAGCGACGTGCTGGACGTTATACTTGCGGAAAAGAGCTTATACTGCGAAAAGCACGGAATCAAGCTGACGTGTATAGCGGACGGGGAGAAGCTGAATTTCATGAGCAAGCCTGACATATACTCGCTTTTCGAGAACGCGATTTCCAACGCAGTGGAGGCCGTTAGCAAAACGGAAGACAAAAGCGCAAAGTTCGTGCGCCTGCGCGTCGCCGCGGCGGGAGAGCTGCTTTCCGTGCACATAGAAAATTATTGCCCGGTGATTCCAGAATTCGAGGACGGGCTGCCTAAGACTACGAAAGGGGACGAGAGGTGGCACGGATACGGCATGCGGAGCATGCGGCTGATTGCCGAAAAGTACGGCGGCGGACTGTCCGCATCCGTCGCCGGCGATACTTTCAACCTCGATATTATCCTGCCGTTGCCGCAAAGCGGGTAAAAAACAACGCAAAGCGGGTAAAAAACATTCCAATTCCGATTTCTCCGTGCTACGATACGGCTGTCGGACGGAAAACGCGTCCGGCGAAAAAATCGAAAAGGAGAAATGACAATGGCAAAAGACAAGCTCAGAATGAGCAACAAACGCTTCATCGCGATACTGGTGCCCATAATGGTTTTACTTGTGGCGCTGGCTATAGTGCTGACGTGCGTTGCGAACTATTGGAGCGTGGTTCTCGACGTGTATCTCGGCAAAGGCGAAAGACACGTCGTGAATACGGTGGACACCGAGGGGCTCGACCTCGACTATTACGACGTAAATTACGAGAACGATACCGGCTCGCTGGCAGACGCCATCAAGGTTGCCGAAAGCGTTGCCGATGAAGGAATCGTCCTTATGAAAAACAACGGAGTTCTTCCGCTTGCGAAAACGAATAAGATTACGCCGCTCGGATACCGCTATGTCGAACCCATATACGGCGGCACCGGCTCGGGCAATGTGGATACGAGCAAGGATTACGTTTATACTCCCGAAAAGGCGCTTAAAGAGGTGTTCGGCAGCGAGAACGTCAACGGCACGGTTGAAAATCTTCTTAAAAGCAGCCAGGCTTATAAGATCACTGCGGACGGTATCGACGAGGCAGGCGGTTCCGGCGGCGGCTGGGGTGCGGATCATACCATAACCGAATTCGACCCCGCGATATACGAGGGCGAAGGGATAAGCGCGTCATGCAGCGGTACGACCGGCATCGTTTTCATAGGCAGATTCGGCGGCGAGTCGTGGGATTTGCAGCGTACCGGTTATTCGGACGGAACGCCGCATCAGCTTGCGCTGTCGTCTTATGAAAAAGAAATGCTCGAGTTCGCGAAGGAAAACTGCGCTAACGTGGTCGTCGTTATCAATTCGTCCAATCAGATGGAGCTCGGAAGTCTGGAAGCCGATGAGGATATCGACGCCGTGCTGATGATAGGCGGCCCCGGCGGCCTCGGCTTCAAATCCATGGCCAAGATTCTTGCCGGCGACGTCAATCCGTCCGGCAGAACGGTCGATACGTATTACGCGAACTTCTCCGCCGACCCAGTGGCGCAGAACTTCGGCGAGTATCAGTACGCCAATTCGTCCGAGATCGTCATGACCGGACAGAGGAGCGCCGATGAGTTCAATCCCGAATACCTCGAATACGAAGAGGGCATATACATGGGATACCGCTTCTACGAAACGGCGTGGTACGAAAAGGAACAGGCGAGCGAGGGCTCGGGCGACGCGTGGTACTCGGCATGGCGCACCGCTTCGGATAATCGCGGAACGGGCGTCGTATACCCGCTCGGACACGGGCTCAGCTACTCGACTTTCACCCAGAAAATTACCGACATCACGGAATCGGACGGCGAGATAACGGTGGCGGTAGAGGTCACGAATACAAGCTCCGTCCCCGGCAAAGACGTAGTGCAGATATACTACACCGCACCGTACACCGAGTTCGACGAATCGATGTCCATCGAAAAGGCTTATGTCAATCTTGTCGGATTCGGCAAAACGCAGGAGCTCGGACAGAATGCGTCCGAAACGGTATACATCACTTTCTCCGAAGAGGATATGGCTTCGTATTCCTACAAATACGAGAATGCGGACGGAACCAAAGGCTCTTATATCCTCGAAGAGGGCGACTATACGATAAGCTGCCGCAAGAACGCGCACGAGCTGTACGGCGATGACTGCGAACGCACGTATAACGTCCCCGAGCGCATAGTGTACAGCGGCGAGAGCATGCGCGCGTCGGACAAGGACGCTCAGTCCATACTCAATGCGGACGGCACAATTACCGAAGTACCGGCAAGGAGCCAGTCCGATCCCGACCTCGGCTATACGTACGTAAACAATAAGTTCGAAGATCTCAACGAATATATGTCCGAGTCGGCAGTGACGAACCTGTCACGTTCCGACTGGGGCAGCGCGGCTGGCGAGGGAACTTTCCCGACGGCTCCGAACGAAACGGGCAGCGTAACGATAACCGAGGGCGCAAGCGGCACCGTTGCCGTCGCGGTTACGGACAGAGTGATGTCCGAAGATGTGATCGCTGCGGGCAAAGTATCCACCGGCGGAAACAATTACGATTACGAGAACGATCCCGAGCTCGGCAATAAAGAAGGCAGCAAGGTCTATGCCGCCGAAGCTCCCACCGAAGGGGCCGACAACGGTCTCGTTGCCGCCGATCTCCGCGGCCTGGATTATTACGATCCGCTGTGGGACGATCTGCTCGATCAGCTCGATTTCACGGAAGATTACGATCAGATCAAGTCCATGCTGTTCAATCACAACTATAACACAGCCGCGATCGAAAGCATAGGATTCGACGAGGCGAAGAACTTCGACGGTCCCGTAGGCCTGACAATGACGTTCGGCGCGGACATCGATGCAACGGGCGCCGGAGCGTGCGCTTACCCGTCCGAAGTCGTGGTCGCAGCCACGTATAACACCGATCTCGTCACCGACCTCGGCGAAATGATCGGACAGGAGGCGTTCCAGTTCCAGACGGGAGAGGGCGTCTATACGAACGGCTGGTATGCGCCCGGCCTCAATACCCACCGCAGCCCGTTCAACGGCCGCAACTTCGAGTATTACAGCGAGGACGGCCTGCTCGCCGGCAAAATGGGCGCGGCAATAATCACGGGCGCCTCGAGCCAGGGACTTGTATGCTACATGAAGCATTTCGTGCTTAACGATAAAGAGCTGACCCAGAAACTCATTTACACATGGTGCACAGAACAGACGTTCCGCGAGATTTATCTCCGCCCCTGGGAAATCGCAATCAAAGAAGCCACTATGACGCTTAAATATATCGATCAGGGCGAGAACGCGACCAGAGTTATGCGCGCGTCCACCGGTATCATGACGTCGCATAACCACGTGGGCGCGACATGGGCGGGTTCGCACTACAATCTGCTGACCGAGCTCGTGCGCGGCGAATGGGGATACCAGGGCTGCATAGTCACCGATAACGCGACCGGTTACGGCACCAGCTTCGACAGAATGGTCCGCGCGGGCAACGATATGTGGATGGGCGCCAATATGGGCAACGCATGCGCCTACGACATGACGTCGAATACCGCCAAATCGGTTATGCGCAACGCCATTCACAATATCGTGTACTCGTACGTCAACAGCAACATGATGAACGGCCTTGCTCCCGGCGGTTACGCATACTACGATATGTCTCCGTGGGCAATAGGATTCATGATAGGCGACATCGTCGTCGGACTGCTCGTCATAGGCGGCATCGTGTGGATCGTGCTCCGTCTGCTGGACGAGAAAAAACATCCCGAAAAGTACAAACACAAGGGAACGGTATAACGCGGCAAATACTTATATATAATTATAATGAAAAGCGTTGCGACGTCCCGGGGCTGCGGTTCCGGGACGTTTTCGCGCGCCCGGAAGCAAAATAAAATAAGTTTTGCAATAACATACTGCATAAATTGCCCTTTACTTTTGCCCGATGTTGTGCTAATATATTAAGCATGGAAGGACATTACCCGGAAAAGAGGAGACGTATCGGATGAACGCCAATGTCCGCAGGCTCGTGATGTCGGCGTTTTTTGCCGCGCTCGCGCTTGTCGTGTTCGTCGTCGAGGCGCAGTTTCCGCCCCTGTTCATTCCGGGCGCGAAGCTGGGTCTGTCCAACATCTTCTCGCTGTTCGCGCTCGTGCTGTACGGGCCGGGCGAGGCGCTCGCCGTCGTGCTCGTGCGCACGCTGCTCGGCTCGCTCATAACCGGTTCGGTGGGCTCGCTCGTGTACAGCCTGACGGCCGGGCTGATCGCCGTGGCGGCGGAAGCGCTGCTCGTGAAGTTCGTTTTTCCCCGCATAAGCATAGTCGCGGTCAGCGTGACGTGCGCGGTGCTTCACAACATTGTGCAATGCGCTCTGTTCGTCGCCGTCAACGGCGCCCCGCAGATGCTGGCGTATATGCCCTATCTGGCGCTCATAGGCGTGCCGAGCGGCGCGCTCGTGGGACTGGCCGTATATCTTCTCATCAGACATTTACCCGCAAGGCTGCTTTTCGGCGCGGCCCAAGGAGGCATAAGTGAAAAAGACTAAAGGAATATGGTTCGGACGCGGCGTGCACGTGCCCGACCGCAAGACCGCGGCGGCGCGCCCCATAGAGGATATGCCCGCGCCCGCGGTCGCGAGCCTGTCGACGTCCATGTCCATAGGCCGCCCGGCGGTGCCCGTAGTCAAGGTGGGCGACAGGGTGGGCTTCGGACAGCTGATCGCCGCGGCGGACGGAGCGATAAGCTGCAACGTGCACTCGTCGGTGAGCGGCGAGGTCGTCGCCATCGAGGCGCGGCAGAACGCCACGGGCGGCACCGAAACGTACATAGACGTCAGAAACGACGGTAAGGACGAAAAATATTTCCTGCCGCCGCTCGACGATCCCACGCCCGCGCAGCTTTGCCGGCGCGCCGCTGAGGCAGGGCTGGTCGGTATGGGCGGCGCCGGTTTCCCGACCGCGGTCAAGCTTGCGCCGCGCACTCCGGTGGACACGCTCGTCGTAAACGGCGCGGAGTGCGAACCCTACCTGACCTGCGACTACCGCATCATGACGGAGCGCACCGACGACATCGTGCGCGGGGCGCGTCTGTTCGCGCGCGCCCTCGGCATAAGCGATATCGTCATAGGCATAGAGGCCAACAAGCCGGACGCCGTGGCGGCGTTCGAAAAATACGACGACTTAAAGGTCGTGGAGCTGCGCAAGCAGTATCCCATGGGCGGCGAGAAACAGCTCATATACTGCGCCACCGGCCGCCGCGTGCCCGTGGGCAAGCTGCCCGCCGACGTGGGCTGCGACGTGCAGAACGTCGCGACCTGCCTCGCCATGTGCGAAGCCGTCGAGCAGGGCAAACCGCTCGTCGATCGCGTCATGACCGTCGCGGGCGGCGGCGTAAAGGAAGCGAAGAACATCCGCGTCAGGCTGGGCACTCCTCTCGAAGAGGTCGTCGCGTTCTGCGGCGGCATGACGGGGGACGCGGTCAAGCTCGTCAGCGGCGGCCCCATGATGGGCTTCGCCATCGTCGGGCTGGGCAGCCCCACCAAAAAGACGACGGGCGGCCTGCTGCTGCTTTCGGCGGGCGAAACGGACGAGTCCCGTCCCACGCCCTGCCTGTCCTGCGGCAAGTGCGCCGACGTCTGCCCCATGAAGCTCATGCCCATGAACACGGCGTTCTACACCGAAGCGGGCGACTACGAAGGCGCGGCGCACATGGGCGGCGTGCTCAGCTGCATAGAGTGCGGCGCGTGCGCGTACGTCTGTCCGGCGAAACGGCCGCTGCTGCAGAACATACGGCTGGCGAAAGCCGAACTCAGAAAAAAGAAGTGAGGTAGAGAGAATGTCAGAACTTGTAATTTCGGCATCGCCGCACATACGGTCAGGGCTGACTACGCGGCGGCTGATGATCGACGTCATCATCGCGCTGCTCCCGTGCTGCGCCGCGGCGATAGTGTTCTTCGGCTGGTATTCGCTGGCAATCATCGCCATATCCGCGGCGACGGCGGCGGTGACGGAGATCGTCTATTCGCTCGTGTACCGCAAGGCGTGGAAGGATTTCAAGGGCACCTTGCTGCAGATCCTGCGCGACTTCGACTTCACGTCCGTGATCACGGGCATAATCCTCGCGCTCATACTGCCGACGGCGTACAACGTGCGCGGCGACATAGTGCTCCTGCCGTGGTACCTGCCATTCCTCGGCAGCATATTCGCCATCGCGCTGTGCAAAATGCTGTTCGGCGGCACCGGACGCAACCTCGTCAATCCCGCCGACACCGGCCGCGTGTTCCTGTTCATTTCCTTCACCGCGTACATGACGGCGTGCTACGGCATCTGCGTGGTTCAGCCCGTCGTGGAGCTGACCGCGGACGCGGGCGAAGTGCTCACGGGCGCGACGCCGCTGACCGCTTTCCTCGCGGGCGACGGCAAGACGCTGAGCATGCTCGACCTCTTCCTCGGCACCGGGGTGGACGGCAGCATGGGCGAAACGTGCAAGATCGCCATAATCGTCGGTTATCTCTATCTGTCGCTGCGCCGCGTCATAAAGTGGTATTATCCGCTCATTTACATAGGCACCGCCGCGGTGTTCGCGTTCATGCTCGAAGGCTTCTCCGATCCCGCGGTCATGCCGTATACCGTGCTTTCGGGCGGCATGATGTTCGGCGCCGTGTTCATGGCGACGGATTACTCGACCAGCCCCAAGTCCACGCTGGCGAACGTCATATATTACGTCTGCCTCGGCCTGCTCAACGCCGGGCTGCGCAAGGCGACGGGCATGGAAGTCACGTCTTTCTGCATACTCATCATGAACTGCCTGACGCCGCTGCTCGACAGATACATTCCGCGCCGGCCGTTCGGCTACGTGCGTGAAAAACGCGTCAAAGAGAAGGAGGAGAAAGCATGAAACTGAAAGATTTTCTCCGGTCCAATTCGTTTAAGTGCATCGTCGTACTGCTGGTCATAGCTCTCGTGTGCGGCGCCGTGCTGGCGTTCTGCAACGACCTGTTCTACGTTTCCGACGAGGAGATGTTCGCCCGCAGCATAGTCAAGATCTACGACGGCGACGCGTCCGAACTCACCGATCTCATCGAGTCGGAGGACGACCAGGTGACGTATACGTCGTATAACGCGCAGGCGGTCATACTCGACGCGCTCGTCGCGGCGGACGGCGAAACGTGGCTCGTCCAGTCCCGCGGCACCGGCGGCTACCAGAACGGCACGGTGACGATATGGGTCAACATGACCGCGGAGGGCGGCGCGCTCACCGCCATCAACAAGGTGATCGTCGACTCCAACGACGGGCAGACGCTCATCAACTCGTTCGACGACGACTTCCTCGCAACCTACTCGTCAGAGGAGTACGCCGACGTCGTGAGCGGAGGCGGCCACTTCACCAACCAGCGCATGACGAGCGACAGCACCCCGGAAACCGAGGTCGTCGTGTCGGGCGCGACTTACACTTCCAGAGCCATCAACGCCGCGGTCAACGGCGCGATGGACTACGTGCGTGAACGCGCGGGGGAGGGCGTATGAAAAACAAATACGGAAAAATAGCGCTGGACGGTCTGCTGTTCAACAACCCGACGTTCATGCTCGTGCTCGGCACCTGCCCGACGCTGGCGATGACGAGCAACGCGACCGACGCGTTCGGCATGGGCGTGAGCGTAATATTCGTGTTGACGCTGAGCAACATCATAATATCCGCGTTGCGTAAACTCATACCGAGCACGGTGCGTATACCGGCGTACATAGTCGTCATTGCAACTCTGGTCACGTTGCTCAAGCTGTTCCTGAACAAATTCCTGCCCGATCTGTATTCGGCCATGGGCACCTTCCTGCCGCTCATAGTCGTCAACTGTATCATACTCGGCAGGGCGGAAGCGTTCGCGAGCAAGAACGGCGTGCTCGAATCGGCGGTGGACGGACTTTCCACCGGCGCGGGCTTCACGGGCGCGCTCGTCATCATGGGCGTGATCCGCGAGTTCGTAGGCTCCGGTTCGATATTCGGCCTGCAGATAATGGATTTCGGCATTCCGTTCTTCACGATGCCGATGGGCGCGTTCATCGTGTACGGCCTGTGCATAGCGGTGTTCGTGTTCGTACTCGACAACGTGCAGCGCGCGCAGAGAATAAGAAAAACCAGGCTGCTGCACGGCGCGGAACTGAAGGAGGATTGATATGCTGTCAATGATAATTTCCGTCGTAATCTCGGCGGCGCTCGCAAACAACTTCGTGCTGGCGCAGACGTACGGTATCTGTCCCTTCCTCGGCGTGTCCAAGAAGACGTCGAGCGCGGTGGGCATGGGCGCGGCGGTGACCGTCGTCATGGTCGTCGCCACGATGATAACGTATCCCATATACATGCTGCTCGTCGCGCTGGACATACGCTTCCTGGAAATACTCGTATTCATCTTCGTCATCGCCGCGATAGTGCAGATGATAGAGAAGATAATAAAGAAGATCTCGCCGCCGCTGTATAACGCGATGGGCATATACCTTCCGCTCATCACCACCAACTGCGCGGTGCTCGCGGTGTGCGAAATCACGTCCAACGCGCTCGTCAGCGGCACGTGGGAGCCTGCGATAATCGCGGGCGTGGAAATGAACTTCGGCTTCTCGGTGCTCTACGCGTTCGCCGGCGGTCTGGGATTCACGCTCGCCATGGTGATCATGAGCGGTATGCGCGAAAAGATCAACCACCTCAGCCTGCCCAAAGCGCTGCAGGGCTTCCCGATCACGATGGTGACCGCCGCGTTCATAGCGATGGCGTTCTACGTGTTCACGATGATCAATCTCGGAGGCGGAGCATGATAAGCGAAATAACCGCAAACACTTTCGCGACGATAGGTATCGTCGTCGGCATATTCTGCGGCATAGCGCTCGTGCTGACCGTGCTTATACTCGTCGTCAGCAAGGTGTGCCGCATAGATACGGACGAAAAGCTCGAGCAGGTGCTCGAAAAACTCGCGGGCGCGAACTGCGGCGGCTGCGGCTGCTCGGGCTGCGCCGGATTCGCCGAAAAGCTGTGCAAGGGCGAGTGCAGTCTGTCCGACTGCCACGTCACCAGCCCCGAGAACAAGCGCGACATTGCCGCGCTGCTCGGCGTCGAGATGGGAGACGAGGAACCGACCGTCGCGTGCGTGATGTGCAGCGGCGGAGCGAACGCCGTCAACCTGTATAAGTACAGCGGCATCGGCACCTGCGTATACGAGGCGCAGCTGTTCAAGGGCGCCAAGATGTGCGACGACGGCTGCCTCGGCTTCGGCACCTGCCTGAAAGCGTGCCCCGAGCACGCCATAACGGTGCACGACAGCGTCGCGTACGTGGATCCGGACGTGTGCATTTCCTGCGGCGTCTGCATGAACGCCTGCCCCAAAAATCTCATCGAGCGCATACCCGCTTCCGCGCCCGTGTACGTCGCCTGCTCGTCGCACTGTAAGGGCAAAGAGGTCATGAACATGTGCAAGTCGGGCTGCATAAGCTGCGGACTGTGCGTGAAGAACTGCCCGGAGCAGGCCATAACGATGAAAGACAATATCCCGCGCATAGACTATTCCAAGTGCACCGGCTGCTTTACCTGCGTGTCCAAGTGCCCGAGGAAGGTCATCAAAGTGCGCGCCGAGCGCCTCGAAAAGCCCGCGGCAAAAGCGGAATGACGACATAGACAAGACGAAAGGACCGGAACTCCCGGTCCTTTTTGTCGTGTAATGTCTACCCCAGGCTGGGGCCGAGGTCGCCCGTCGCATACAGTTTCAGCTCGTGCGGCACGCAGACGATTATGCCGCCCGAATCGGTTATCGCCGCCATGTGCACGCAGTCGCGGCGGGCGCTGCAATTGGCGTCGCGCACGTACGCCTCGCCGTCCCCGATCACGATCTCGTTATAATGCGTTCTTTCCTCGTCCGCCCAGAACGTGACGACGAGCGCGCCGTCCTCTTCCTCCGTATCCACGCGATCGGCGAACGCGTCGGATACGGTCAGTCTGCCCGCGGAAAAGGAATAGGAAAAAACCCGCTCGTCCCCGCAGTCGGCGTAAATTTCCGCAGCCTCGGCGTCGTCGCGCAGGAACACGAATGCGAGCAGCAGCGCGACGATGACCGCCGCAAGCGCAACGTAGACTATTATGTCCGCGGGGCGGAAGGGCTTGCCGCCGCGCACGTTTTTCACGTCCTTAACCGACATCGCCGCTCCCCGTGACCGTTATGCTTTCGTCATAGAGCACGTATTCGCTTTCGCTCATGTTCGTGACCAGCTCATAGCCGTCCGTATTTTCATTATAATATAAGAGGGCGTATTTGCAGCCTTCCAGGCCGGCGGCGAACGCCTCGGCCTCGCTCCTTTCCATGACGGCGAGCGCGGTCGTGAGCGCGTCGCCCTCCGCCGCCGTGCGTCCGAACAGCGAGCCGGTCACATAGCCGGTAGCGGTGGGGTAACCTGTGAACGGGTCGATGATATGGCAGTAACGCACGCCGTTTTCGATGAAATACCGTTCGTAATCGCCGCTCGTGCTTGCCGCGGTGTCTTTTGCGTATACGGACAGATACTGCCCGGCGCCGCGCGGGTGGGAGATCGTGACGCGCCACATACCTTCTTCGGGCGCGCCGTCAGGCGTCTCGGCGCTCCGTCCGAGGCGCAGCGAGCTGGTGCCTATGGCGACGTACGATTCCGTCAGGCCGCGCGCTTTGAGCAGATCGTAGCATCTGTCCGCGGCGTAGCCTTTGCCTATGCCGCCGAGGTCTATGCGCATCGTATACGTTTTGCCGCCGACTGTCACCGACGCGTCCGGCTTTGTGACGTAGTATTTTCCGCCCGTCTCTTCGAGAACGACCGCTCCGAAGTCGAGCAGGGCGGGGTCGGAGAACGCTTCGATGTATTCTTCGTCGGGCACCGACTGAGTGGGGCGGTCGTACGGCTCCGTAGGCTCGTAGTCCGCCGACTCGAAGCGCGGCGAAAAGCCCCACAGGTCTACGAGGTTGCCGACGGCGGGATTGTAAGCGCCGTCCGTTTCTTCGTACATTTTCATGGCGGCCTCGAGTACTTCGTACGCAGTTCCGGAAATTTCCAGCCTCTCGCCCGGCGCCGCGGCGTTGAACCGGTATACGTCCGAAGTTTCCGTGCTCGCGCTCACGGCGTTTTCTATGTCGGCAAGCGCCGCTTCGATCTCTTTCGCCGCCTCGTCGGCCGCGTCCGCAACGTCGCCGTAGTTGCCTATAACGACGGACGAGTA
This sequence comes from Candidatus Protoclostridium gallicola, assembly GCA_904387375.1. Classification (GTDB taxonomy): domain Bacteria; phylum Bacillota; class Clostridia; order Christensenellales; family Pumilibacteraceae; genus Protoclostridium; species Protoclostridium gallicola. Next base: position 8,974 of record CAJFLE010000015.1, on the reverse strand, counting down.
CGTGCCGAAATAGCCGTACATGTCAAAACGTCTGCCTTCCGGGCCGCAACCCGCAAGCAGAAAAACGGCCGCCGTAAATGCGGCGGCGAGCACGATCGCGACGAGCGCGCGCGGTTTTCGAAAACGCCTTTGCATAACGGCTTTGAGTATATCACAAAGCGCCGGGCAAGTCAACGCAAGCGGACATTCGTTCCGCATTCTTCTCCGTCCGGCCGCAAAAACGAGCGAAATTTGCCTGCACACGGCATTTTTCGCTTGACAAGCGAATATAATAGTGATATACTAACCCGGCAATAAGAAAGCCGCTTGGTGCGGTAAAGACCCATGACGCGGGGTGGAGCAATCGGTAGCTTGCTGGGCTCATAACCCAGAGGTTGGAGGTTCGAGTCCTCTCCCCGCAACCAATAAACGAAAACAGCGAAACGGAAAGCCGTTTCGCTGTTTTCTTATAAGTTTCGCGAACCTCCAACCTGCGGTTGTCGGTAACTCCGCTGCGCTCCGTGAAGAACTTTATGTTTTTTTACTTTTTTCGTATAAATAATATAAGAAAACAGCTTTTCCTGCGGCTAACCGCGGCGGGGACGTCATATATATAAAGCGAACGGGGAATAATATGACGGAGAGGGAACGCGCGTCCGCGCAAAATGTCCGCTTCTGTCGCAATTGAAAAAATTGTACTTGACAGAAACCGCTTATATGTGTATAATATAATTACGCCTAAGATAATCTTGACAAAGGGGATTATCGGCATGGCGACCGCTACTACCCAGGGGGTAAATGAATCATTATGGCTAAAGTAAGATGTGCAAGATGCGGCGAGATCTTCGGACTGCAGCAGAGCGAGATACAGGTCTGCCCCCGCTGCGGCTGCCGCATGAAAGTCAATCGCCCGGTGCAGACGGCGCCTCGGCGCGAACAGCCGCCTCAGCAGCCCGCGCCTCAGCCGGCTCCGCCCGCCGCTTCGGACGAGTACGACGCGCTCCGTAAGGAGTATATGGACATGATGCGCACCAAACTCGCCGCCGGAAAGACGGACAAAGGCGACGGCGTGTATCTTTCCAAGGACGAATACAACGCGCTCGTGGCGCGTCAGCCCGCGCAGCAGGCGGCTCCGGTGCTTCCCGCCGAGGATACCGCGGTAAAAGCGGAAGAACAACCGGCTTCCGCACCCGCGCCCGCCGCCGCGGCTTACGAGCCTTACGGCGCACCCGCGCCCGCGGACGACGCGACCGCACCGGCGTATTACAGCGACGGCACCGACGAGTCGTATGAGGACGAGCCCGCGCGCGCTCCGGCCGCAAACCGCAAAGGACTGGTATCCGGCTGGCTCGCGTTCATAGTCGCGCTCGCGGCAGGCGCACTGTCCGCGCTTCTGCTCATATTCGACGTGTTCCGCGAGCTGCCCGAATTTACGGGTATGGATATGCTCGTTCCCGACGGCGGCTGGATGGATTTCAACTTCCCGTTCAACCCGATCATCGCCGTCGTGTTCTTCCTTCCCGCGCTGCTCGCCGTGTTCACGCTCGTCTCTGCGATCCGCAGGGGCAAGGGCGGCAAGTTCGTCCTGGCGATACTTTACCTCATCGCCGGCGCCGCGCTCGCAATCCTGCCCGTCGTGTACGAGTGGTCGCTCGGCAATTTCGACAACTTCAGCTTCGATCTCATACTCGACTGCTTCAGGACGGATAACGGCGTGATGACGCTCGTCGCCGCAGGAGTCTGCGCCGCAGCCTTCCTCATGACGCTGATCGCGGGCATACTGACCCGTTCCCGCCGCAGCATGAGAGAGGCCGCCGATTCGGGCGAGGAAGACGAAGCTGCGTAAAAACGCTTGCATTTTATTTCCGAATATGTTATATTATAAAAGCTTCCCTTGACAACCGGGAAGCTTTTATCCTTGCTTGCGCTAAAAAAGGCGCAGGCTGCAAATCCACAAGGAGGTATTTATGACTAATTACGAAGTGCTTTACATCGTCTCTCCGAAGATGGAGGAGGCCGCGCGCGAGGAGCTTATAGCCCGTTTCGCAGGCGTCGTGACCGCAGCAGGCGGCACCGCCGAAGTCAACAAATGGGGTATGAGAAAACTCGCGTACAAGATCAATTTCATGAGCGAGGGTTACTACGTGCTCATGACGTTCACCGGCCCGTCCGATCTTCCCGCAGAGCTCGAACGCCAGATGCGCATTTCCGACGCGGTTATGAGATTCGTCACCACCAAGAAGGTGGAGAACAAGCTCACCCGTGCGGAGGCCGAGAGAAAGGCCAAGGCGGCCGAGAAGGCAGCCGCGGCAGCCAAGGCGCGCGAAGAAGCCGCAGCACAGGCGGCGGCAGAGGCGGCTCAGGCGAAAGCGGAAGCCGAGATCGCAGCGCCGGAGGCAGCCGAAGAAGCTCCCGCCGAAGCGGAAGCGGCTCAGGCAGATGCTTCGCCCGCGGCAGAGAGCGAACCCGCTCCGGCAGCGGAAGCAGGCGACGCAGAGAAAGCGGAATAATTTTCCGCCGCTATCAGGAGTAGAAAATGAACAAGATTTTTCTTATCGGAAATCTGACCGCGGATCCGGATTACTCGGTGTCCGCGAGCGGAGTGCCCGTCTGCCGCTTCACCGTCGCTGTGAACCGCAGATACAATTCCAACCAGTCCTCGGAAGAGCGTACGGCGGATTTCTTCCGCGTCGTCACTTTCCGCAAGACGGCTGAAAACTGCGGCTCCTTCCTCGCAAAAGGAAGAAAGGTGGGCGTGACCGGCTCCATTCAGATCAACGATTATACCGACAAGGAAGGCAACAGACGCCAGAGCGTCGACGTGACCGCCGACGAAGTCGAATTCCTGACGCCCAAGGGCGAGAGCGACGGCGGCTCCGCCGCTCCCCGCAAAGTCAGTTCGACTCTCGAACCCGTGACCGACGATTCCCTTCCTTTCTAAAATCCAAAGGAGCTATTTATGGAAAACAAAAAAGTTTCCGCCGCATCGAAGGATTTCGGCGGGGAAGATAAAGTCAAGAAAAGCCGCCGCCCCATGAAAAAGAAGGTGTGCGAGTTCTGCGAGAAGGGCATCGCGGAGATCGACTATAAAGACGTCTCCCGGCTCCGCCGCTATGTGACCGAGAAAGGCAAGATCATCTCCGCGCGTACGAGCGGCTGCTGCGCACGCCATCAGAGACAGCTCACCGTCGCCATCAAGAGGGCGAGAATGGTCGCGCTGCTTCCTTTCAAAGGCGAATAATTCAAAACGAAACAAAGTCCGTTTCGAGCTTAAACTCGAAGCGGACTTTTTGTATTTTCACGGGCATAATTTCTTGACATTAAATATAACATACGCTATTATATAATATATAATAAATGTTATACTGGTGTTTATATGCAAGAATTGATCAAAGAAATCAGGCAGTGCGCAAAACTGAGCCAAACAGAGATGGCGAAAAAACTTAATGTCGGGTTTGCAACGATTAATCGTTGGGAAAACGGACATACGCAACCGACTCGCCTCGCTCAGGAAAAGTTATTGGAACTTTGCGAACAATACAACGTTCCCGTGTACGAAATGATTCTCGGGAGCATTGGAAAAATAGCCGACAGTGTCCGGACAAAAGGCAGACTTCTTCTGTATCATGGCTCCAAGAGCGGTATTATCGAACCGATCATGCCGATCAGCCGTGAACGGTGCGATTTCGGAAAGGGTTTTTATATGGGAACGGCACCCGAACAATCTCTCACGCTTGTTTGTGATTTTGAGGAGTCAAAGTTTTATATCGTATCGATTTCTTTGGAGGAGCTTAACGTTTCTGAAATCCCCGCGAACATCGATTGGGCGATGGTAGTGGCCTTTCATCGCGGCAAGATGGAAAAAATACAGGGCACGCCGTTGTATGAGAAATATAAAGCCATGACTGCGGACAAGGACGTTGTCGTCGGCAGCATTGCCAATGACAGAATGTTCTTCGTCATAGATAACTTCTTTCAGGAAAATATCACGGACGCCGCATTGGTGGGGAGCTTGTCTGCCTTGGAACTGGGCAAACAGTATGTTGCACTGACGGAAAAAGCGTGCAAAGCGATCCGTATTGAGAAAGAAATACCGCTTTCATATTTTGAAAAGAAAGTGCTTCAAAAAGTAAGTGAGCAAAACAGAAAAAAAGGAATCGATCTTGCCAACGAAATTTGCAAAGATCATCGCCGCGAGGGGCGTTTTTTCGATGAGATTCTTGCCGCTGCTCAAAAAGGAGAAGTCTGATGGAAGCAATGGAACTGAAATTGTGCGATATACAGGGACGGCTGTTCGAATTATTCGCCGACAGCCGGTATGACGCGGAAAGTCTTGTAAAAACTTTTATGACAAGTAATTTGGCAAAGGACCTCGATTCCGAGTACAATCGTATGCAGTGGGCCGGGGAAGAGTATTTGTTTGAGGAACTGATTGCCGTCTGCAAGGAAAAATTGGTCTTGAAAACCGAAGATATATCCAAAGAAGCGCTTTTTTGGATGGGATATATCTATCGGTATTGGCATTTTTATACGGGGGAAGAGAGCGCGAAAATTTACAGACAGGCGCCATTTGGTACAATGAATACCAATTATTTGATGTTTCATACGCTTGACGCGGAAGTTGCGATCGACGACTTGAAAGAAATCTATCGTCAGAAGAAAAAACGCTGAACGCGGGAAGGAGAATACAAATGCCAAAGCTTTTTTAAGTATGTGTGCAACCCACGGCAAAAGGCCGGCTCGCAGGAGCCGGTCTTTTGCCTCTGTCGCTTAAGATTAGAATTTGATTAAAATGCCTGCGGCGGCCGAATTGTCTTGCTTTATAACGCGCGATATGGTATATTTTGCATATACGTATCGCTCATTTCGTTACAATTTACGCAGAACACAAGGAGGAAAAGATGAAATACGTTATATCCGCGCTCAGCGAAACGCAGCTTATAATAGCAATCGCCGCATGCGCAGTAGCCCTCGCGATCATAATCGTCGTGATCGCCGTAGCGCTCGTCCGCCACGGCAGAAACAAAAAGTCGGAAGAACGTCCGGGCGAGGCGGCAGAAGGCTCCGGCGAAGAAACGACGCCGCTCCCGTCCGTGCCCGAAACGCAGGATCCGCCCGAGGGAGAAAGGGAAGAGTACATATACGACGGAAAGCCCGTCGCCGAAGAACGGGCGGAAGAGCCGACCGCTGAGGAGGCGCCCGCAGAAGAGGAACCCGCGGAGCCGCAGCCCGCGCCAGCGGCTCCCGTACCCGAAGAAGAAACTGACAGGCCGGCGGAACCTTCTCCGGAAGAGGCGCCGGCGGAAGAACAGACGCCCGCCGAAGATAACATGTCCGAACCGCAGCAGGAATCTGCCGATACGGAAGAAAGCGCGCCCGCGGAAGGCGCGGACGTCACCGGCGAGCTGTCCGATCTCATCGTCACGTCCGAAACGGACGAGGCGGGCACGGTGACCACGGGCGGCAGACGCATATACGTCATGTACAACCGCAGTTTCACCGCCAAGCTCATACAGGCGGACGAAACCGTGCAGGCGAAATACGGCAGGCTGAAAAACGAACTGCTTTCGTATAAAAAAGTGCGCTCGCGCATGAGCTGGACCAACGACAGTTTCCGTCTCGGCCGCGAAACGGTGGCGAAGTTCGCCCTGCGCGGCAAAACGCTGTCGCTCTATCTCGCGCTCGACCCGGCGTCCCTCGAAGGCACCAAGTACCGCTATGAGGACGCGTCGTCCGTCGCGCGTTATGCCGCCGTACCCGTCAGGCTCAAACTCAAATCGGACAGATCGGTCAAATACGCCGCCGAGCTCATCGCGCGGCTGGCCGAAGAGAAGGGCGCGCCCCGCGCCGACATTCCCGCAGTCGATTATACCATGCCGTACGAGAGCACCGAGGCGCTCATAAAACGCGGGCTCATCAAACTGCTCGCCACCGACGAGGTGGGCACCGAGGTGGTAAAAGCCGACTTCGGCGCAATCAGCCGCGAGAAATTCAAGCGCGTGACCGGTCTCGAAGTGCGCGAATCCGTAAGCGTCGCAGAGGCTGCCGGCACCATAACCGACGAGACGGCGGCGCAGCTCACGATCCGCGAGGAAAAAAAGAGCGTGCACCGCGGCACGAAAAAGGGTATAATCAACATAGACACCCTGTCCGCCAACTTTGCGTCCGGCGACGTCGTCGACCTCATCGCGCTTAAAGAAAAAGGACTTGTCGCCCGCAACGTAGGCCACGTCAAAGTGCTGGCGCGCGGCGTACTCGACAAATCGCTCACCGTCATGGCGCAGGATTTCTCCCTCGACGCGGTCAAGATGATCGCGCTCACCGGAGGCGCCGCTGTCATAGACTGATCTTAAAAGCATAAACATATAAATGTAACGCCTGCGACGCTTTTACGGTGCGCGCAGGCGTTTTTCTCTGCGTAAAAACGCCTTTCCGGAATTGTCAAGCGTTTATGCTCGTATTTCGCCAAAAAAAGTTTTAAATATTTTGCCAAAAGGTATTGATTTTTTCCGCGCGTTGTATTATTATATAAGAACCCACAGGACAGACCACAATATATTGTGGTTATACATACATAACAATTACAATATCTTGTGTCCGCAAGAAAAGCCGCGTCTGTGGGAAAATAACAAAGACTACGAAGGATTTGCCCGGAACAAAGGGGGTTCATGAAATGAAGATCATCAAGAGAGACGGATCTGAAGTTGAATTCGACAGAGCAAAGATCGCGAACGCGATCAAGAAGGCCAACAAGGCGGGGGTGCCCGAACTTTCCGACGAGTGGATAGACACGCTCGCGCTGACCGTGGAAAAGGACTGCGCGAAGATGAACCGCGCCGTCAGCGTCGAAGAAGTGCAGGATTTCGTGGAAACGCGCATCATGCAGCTCGGCGCCTACGAAGTCGCGAAGCGCTATATCCGTTACCGCCACCAGCGCAATCTCGCGCGCCGCGCCAACACGACGGACAAATCCATACTGACGCTTATAGAGAGCAATAACGAGGAGATCAAGCAGGAGAATTCCAACAAGAACCCCGCGGTCAACTCGGTGCAGCGCGACTACATGGCGGGCGAGGTCAGCAAGGACCTGACCAAGCGTCTGTTCCTTCCGCCCGATATCGTGCAGGCGCACGAGGAAGGACTCATACACTTCCACGACGCCGACTACTTCGCGCAGCACATGCATAACTGCGACCTCGTCAACCTCGAGGATATGCTGCAGAACGGCACGGTCATAAGCGGCACCATGATAGAGAAGCCGCATTCCTTCTCCACCGCCTGCAACATCGCCACGCAGATTATAGCCCAGGTCGCCTCCAATCAGTACGGCGGCCAGTCCATCAGCCTGACGCACCTCATGCCTTTCGTGCAGGTCTCGCGCGAGAAGATCACGCGCGACGTGGACAAAGAGGCGGAGATGATGGGCGTATCGCCCTCCGACGACGTCAAGAAGGCCATCGTCGAGAAGCGCCTGCGCGAAGAGATCAAGAAGGGCATACAGACGATACAGTATCAGCTCGTCACGCTGCTCACGACCAACGGACAGGCTCCCTTCGTCACGATATTCATGTATCTCGGCGAGGCGAGGAGCGAGCGCGAAAAGAAGGATCTCGCCATCGTCATCGAGGAGATGCTCAACCAGCGCTACGAAGGCGTCAAGAACGAGGTGGGCGCGTATATCACGCCCGCATTCCCCAAGCTCATCTACGTGCTCGAAGAGGATAACATACACGAGGACAGCCCGTATTACTACCTGACCAAGCTTGCGGCAAAGTGCACGGCAAAGCGCCTCGTGCCCGACTACATCTCCGAAAAGATGATGCTCAAGCTGAAAATCGACCCCAACGGCAACGGCCAGTGCTATACGTGCATGGGCTGCCGCTCCTTCCTCACGCCTTACGTGGACGAGAACGGCAAACCCAAATACTACGGCAGGTTCAACCAGGGCGTCGTGACCATAAACCTCGTCGACGTCGCATGCACGGCGGGCAGAGGCAATCTCGACGAATTCTGGCAGATACTCGACGACCGTCTCGAACTTTGCCACCGCGCGCTTCAGGCGCGTCACAAGCGTCTGGAAGGCACGCTGTCCGACGCCGCGCCCATACTGTGGCAGTACGGCGCGCTCGCAAGACTCAAAAAGGGCGAGAAGATAGACAAGTTGCTGCACGGCGGATATTCCACCATTTCGCTCGGCTATGCCGGACTGTGGGAGTGCGTGTACGAGCTCATCGTCAAGAAGCTTACCGAGAAAGAGGGCGAGGAGCTGGGGCTTAAAATCATGCAGCGACTCAACGACGCCTGCATGACGTGGCGCAACGCAGAGAATATCCACTACTCGCTGTACGGCACGCCGCTCGAATCCACGACGTATAAATTCGCCAAGTGCCTGCAAAAGCGTTTCGGCATTATCCCCGGCGTGACGGACAAGAGCTATATCACGAACAGCTATCATATTCACGTAACAGAACCCATCGACGCGTTCAGCAAACTCGCGCTCGAAAGCAAGTTCCAGGAGCTGTCTCCCGGCGGCGCGATCTCTTACGTCGAGGTGCCCAATATGCAGAACAACCTCGAGGCCGTGCTCAGCGTCATGAAGTTCATTTACGACAATATAATGTACGCAGAGCTCAACACCAAGTCCGACTACTGCCAGGAGTGCGGTTTCGACGGCGAGATTCAGATCATAGAGGACAACGGCAAGCTCGTGTGGGAATGCCCCAACTGCGGCAACCGCGATCAGTCCAAGCTCAACGTCGCCCGCCGCACGTGCGGTTACATCGGCTCGCAGTTCTGGAACCAGGGCAGAACGCAGGAAATAAAAGAAAGAGTGATGCACTTATAAGTTTCCGCGCGGCACTAACGTTCGGTTTCGCGCCGGTTGCGACACTGCGCATAAAAATTTTAACAAATTTTTTGTGCTCGTGTCGGCGCGAACGCCAACGGAACTCGGCACAGCCTGTGCCTCGTTGTATTTTATTCAAGACAACAATGT
>CAJFLE010000014.1 GCA_904387375.1 Candidatus Protoclostridium gallicola | reverse complement strand
AACAAATTTTTGTGCTCGTGTCGGCGCGAACGCCAACGGAACTCGGCACAGCCTGTGCCTCGTTGTATTTTATTCAAGACAACAATGTTCGCGGACTTTTGGTCCGCTCTGCATTGTTTTCTTGAAAACTTTCATGCGTTTCCGTAAGGAAACTTCTTAAAAGGTCGCTCCGGCGGCGCATGTCCGCCTGCGCTCCTTATCGATCCCTTATCCTTCGCGAAGGCTTTCGCTCGTATAAGGGTAACCTTTATAAAAGATTCACAGTAAACAAACACAAGCAGCGAATGCGGAGAGATTTTGCGAAGATTTCGCGGGAAATCCGTACGGCGCAGCCGCACGTCCCCGAAGTCTACCTCATGGTGGCAAGGGGGATTTCACGCGAAAGAACGCAAAAGATCCCGCAGGCGCGTCGCTTTTCTGCGCGCGGCGAAGCCGAACGGTAGTGTCGCGCAAAAAACCTACTTGACCTTCTCGTAGCCTATTTCGAAAGCGCGGAGATTGAGATCGCGGAAGCGTTCGGGCACGCATTCGATTATCGCCTGGCGCATGACGTCCTTATCGAAGTCGAACAGGCGGCACATGCAGCCGAGCATGACGATGTTCGTCGCTTTTTCGCCGCCCGCCTCGTGCGCCATGGCTTTGGCGTTGACGAAATACGCGCGGTTGATCTGTTCGAGCAGTTTCTCTTTAAGTCCGGAGGGGTACTCGACCGCGCCGGTGATGCAGGGCAGCGGCAGTATGCGCTCGTCGTTCACGAGCAGTATGCCTCCCTCTTTGAGAAAATGCTTCACGCGGGCGGCTTCGAGCACCTCGAACGCGATAATCATATCCGCGCCGCCCTCCCATATGACGGGAGAGTGTATTTTGTCGCCTATGCGCACGTGCGTGGTCACGCTGCCGCCGCGCTGGCTCATACCGTGAACTTCGCTGAGCTTGCAGTCCTTGCCCGAAAGCAAGGCGTATTTTCCGAGCACCCGGCTGGTGAGCAGCGTTCCCTGTCCGCCGACGCCCGCAATAAGTATGTTCATCATTTTTCGGCGCCCTCCCCGATTATTTTTATACAGCCGAACGGGCACACCTGCGCGCACTGGCCGCAGCCCGTACACTGTATGGGATCGATGCGTATGCCGCTGTCCGTCTTGACGATCGCCGGGCAGCCCAGCTTCATGCACTTGCCGCAGTTACGGCAGCCGTTTACTTCCGCCTTGGGCTTGGGCGATTTATCCAGCAGCACGCACGGCCGCTGAGCGATTATGACGCTGACTTCGTCGGACGCTATCGCGCTCTTTACCGCCTTTTCCACGGCGGCGATGTCGTACGCGTCCACGACGGCGACGTCCTTGACGCCGCAGGCGCGACAAAGATCGTCGAGCAGCACGGCGGGCGCAGGTTCGCCTTTGAGGTTTTTGCCCGTGGCGGGATGATCCTGATGTCCGGTCATGCCCGTAGTCGAGTTGTCGAGTATTATGAGCGTGATACCGCTCTCGTTATACACCGCGTTGATAAGCCCGGTAACGCCCGAATGCAGGAAGGTCGAGTCGCCTATGACCGCGACGTTGTGACTCGCGCCCTTGGTCGCCTTCTTGAAACCGTGCGCCATACCCACCGAAGCGCCCATGCAAAGCACGGTATCGACCGCGGAGAGCGGAGGCTGAGCGCCCAGCGTATAGCAGCCGATGTCGCCGTTGACGGTAAGTTTGAGCTTGTTAAGTACGTAGAAAACTCCGCGGTGCGGGCAGCCCGCGCACATGACGGGCGGACGTCCTGGCACCTTGTCGGGCACCGGGATGGGCACGCGGTCGAATTTCTCCAGAATTTTGGCGACGGAAATCTCGCCCTGGAGGGAGAATATCTCTTTTCCGCGGCACTTTATGCCCGCGGCTTTGAGCGCGTCCTCGATGAACGGTTCGAGCTCTTCTATGACGAAAAGCTGGGAAACCTTCTGTGCGAACGCCTGTATCGCTTTGATGGGCAGCGGATGAACCGAGCCGACCTTGAAAACGTTGACGCTGGGCAGCGCTTCTTTGACGTATTGGTAAACGACGCCCGAGCACACTATGCCCACGCGGGATTTGCCGTATTCCGCCCTGTTTATGTCCAGGCCGTTGACGTAGGAAGCCAGCTCGCAGTCGCGCTCCTCGACGACGCGGTGGCGCACGATGGCGTTTGCCGGCATCATCGCGTACTTTGCCGGAGATTTGTCGTACGGGCGCAGTTTGACGTCCTCGGGCTCGCCGAGTTCCACGACGCTGCGCGAATGCGCCACGCGCGTGGTGAGACGGAGAAACACCGGCGTGTCGAACTTCTCGCTTATTTCATAGGCGAGTTTGACATAGTCCTTCGCTTCCTGCGCGTCCGACGGCTCGAGCATAGGGATATGCGCGCTCCTTGCGTAATAGCGCGAATCCTGCTCGTTCTGCGACGAGTGCATGCCGGGGTCGTCGGCAACGACGATCACCAAACCGCCGTTGACGCCCGTATACGCCGCAGTGAACAGCGGATCGGCCGCGACGTTGACGCCGACGTGCTTCATGCACGCCATGGCGCGCGCGCCCGCGACGGCGGCACCAGCGGCCACCTCGACGGCGACCTTCTCGTTCGGAGCCCACTCGGCGTATACTCCGTCGTATTTGACGAAGTTCTCGGCTATCTCCGTGCTCGGGGTGCCGGGGTATGCGGAAAGCACGCGCACGCCCGCTTCGTATGCGCCCCTTGCGACTGCCTGGTTTGTCAGCATAAGTTCTTTCATTTGCGTCACCTTAATCTGCGATCAATACTTTCTGAGATCTATAACACGTTTTGCTTTGCCTTCGTAGCGTTTGAGCGTCATACGCTCGACGAGGCTGAGTTTGACGTCTATCTGAAGCACGGTGCGGAGCGCGTGCTTTATGTCGCGGCTGAGTTTTTCCAGCCTGCCGTAATCGCCGACTATGGAATCGTCGGCAAGTTCCACACGCACTTCCAGCTTGTCCTTGTAGTCCTCGCGCGTTACGATTATTTCGTACGTTCCGCCTATTTCGGGGAACGTCATGAGCACGCCCTCTATCTGCGAAGGAAACACGTTCACGCCCTTTATAATAAGCATGTCGTCCGTTCTTCCCCGCAGTTTCGCCATACGCGCGGTCGTGCGGCCGCACGCGCAGGGCGAGTAATCTATTCTGGTAATGTCCTTGGTGCGGTAGCGTATCATGGGCATGGACTTCTTTGTCAGCGCCGTGAGCACGAGCTCGCCGTACTCGCCGTCCGCGGCGGGAGTGAGCGTCGCGGGATCGAGCACCTCTGCGTAAAAATGATCCTCGTTGATGTGCATGCCGCATTTAAGTTCGCACTCGCCCGACACGCCCGGACCGATGAGTTCGCTCAGCCCGTAATTGTCCGTGGGCAGCAGGTGCAGTTTGCGCGCGAGCTCGGCGTGCATTTCCTCCGAGCTCGCTTCGCTGCCGAACATGCCGACGCGGAGCGCGAAATCCTCGGGCTTGTAACCCAGGCGTTCCATTTCCTCGGCAAGGTGCAGCGCGTACGACGGAGTAGCGACGAGCGCGGTGGCGCGCAGATCCTTCATGAGCATGAGCTGCCGCTCCGTATTGCCCGTGGACGCGGGTATGACCGCGGCGCCTATTCTCTCCCAGCCCTGGTGCAGGCCGAGCGCGCCCGTGAACAGTCCGTAACCGAAGCAGATCTGCACTATGTCGTCGCTGCGGCCGCCCGCGGCGGTGACGAGACGCGCCATGCACTCCGTCCACACTTCCATGTCCTCGGCGGTGTACGCGACGACGGTGGGTTTTCCGCTCGTGCCGCTGGACGCGTGTATGCGCGCTATGTCCGAAAGAGGCACGGACAGCAGACCGTACGGATAGTTGTCGCGCAGGTCGGCTTTTGTGACGAAAGGCAGTTTCTCTATGTCTTCGAGCGTCCGTATGTCCGAAGGCTTTACGCCCGCTTCGTCGTATTTCTTTTTATAAAAAGGCACGTGCTCGTAAGCGTATGCGACGATGTTTTTCAGCCGCGAGAGCTGAAGTTCGCGCATTTCTTCGCGCGACATCGTTTCGATTTTTTCGTCGTATATCATCTGTAATTCCCCGTCCGTTATTTTTGCGCTTCCGGTTTTTCTTCTTTTATGAACCCGTTGAACTGGCATACGCATACCGTGCGGCCGCCGGCATCTTTCACGATCACCTCGCACACGCAGTTGTGCCCGCTTCTCACGCGTTCGTACGCCGTCGCCGTGACGTAGTCTGTGCGCGCCGCCGTTATATAGCTTATCGTGCCCATCTGCGTGACGGTGATGGGGTGCAGAGCGTTTTCCAGCACTGCGAACGCGAAATCCGCCACGGTGAAGAGCATTCCGCCCTGCACGCAATTGTTGGCGTTGAGGTGTCTGTCCTCTATCTTCGCGCCCACGACCGCCTTTTCCGGCGTGACTTCGAGAATCTCTATTCCCGCCTCGGCGACGAACCTGTCGCCCGTTATATACCTGCGCATTAACTCTTCGTTGCTCATACTCGTATTATTATAGCATACGGCGCGGACAATAGTCAATGTTTAACGGCGGTATGCTTTTGTAAAATATTCGACACTTTTCTTAAAAAAGTACCCGCATGCGGCGCGGGTGTAAGGCATAACGGCGCAAAAAAGCACTTTCAGCCGAAAGTTATGGCCGTTTTTATGACGCCGCCGGAGCGGCTTTCGAACAGGTCGTAGGCGCGCGCGATGTTCTTGATATCGAACGTGTGCGTAATGAGCGGGGTCGTGTCCAGCCTGCCGCGCTTTATGAGCGAGAGGATTTCGTCGCAGTCGCAGCCGTCCACGCCACCCGTTTTGAAAGTCAGATTTTTTCCGTACATGTCGGGAAGCGGCAGCGTCTGCGGGCCGTCGTACAGCGCGACGACGGTGACGATCGCGTTGGGGCGGGCGCTCTTCCACGCGAGCGCGAAAGTTTCGTCGGTGCCGGCGGCCTCTATCACCCGATCCGCGCCGCCGCGGCCGGTGACCGAACGGACGTACTCCTCCGCGCGCTCGGGCGGTACGACGTCGGCGTCCGGGTAATGCCTGCGCACGAAATCGGCGCGGGCCGGGTCTTTCTCGCACACTATGACGCGGCCGGGCGAATGAAGCCGCACGCATTGCAGCGTGCATATACCCGTCGGCCCCGCGCCTATTATGAGCACGGTGTCGCCTGCCGATATTTCCGAAATCTTCGCGGCCCAGAAGCCGGTCGCGAGAATATCTCCAACGAACAGCGCCTGTGCGTCCGTCACGGAATCGGGAATTTTATTCAGACCGGTGTCGGCGAAGGGCACGCGCACGTATTCCGCCTGTCCGCCGTCTATGCGGCAGCCCAGCGCCCACCCGCCGTTTGCGTCCGTGCAGTTGTTCACCCAGCCGCGGCGGCAGAAAAAGCAGCCGCCGCAGAAGGTTTCGACGTTCACGGTCACGCGGTCGCCGGGGCGCACGTTTTTCACGGCGCTCCCGACCTCATCGACCACGCCCACCATTTCGTGCCCCACCGTCACGCCCGGTACGGCGCGCGGCACCGAGCCGTGTTTGATGTGAAGGTCGCTCGTGCACACGCTCGCAAGCGTCACCCGCACGATCGCGTCGCGCTCGTCCGCCAGCGACGGCTTGGGTTTGTCCAGCAGTTCGAACCTGCCCTTTTCAACATAAGTATAAGCAAGCATAATTACCTCTGTCTCACTTTCTGAAATATCTCTGATTCCGGCTGGTAGGTTTATCGGGTTCGGTCATTCCGATAAGCCCGGCTTCCAGCGCCGGCTGCAGATAGTTTTTGCGGAACGCAGGGCGCGACTTCAAACCGAGCTTTTCCATAAGTTCCAGCGCCGTCATCGGATAACTTTCGATAACCGACATCAGAGCCTCCATCTGACTGCTGATATGGCGCTGATGGTTGCGCGTATCACCGGAAAGTTCCCCGACTGCTTTTTTTATGACGCCGAGCATAAAAATGATAAAACGGTTCGATTTCCCTTCCGCGGAAGACCGCGCTATCGCGTCGTAGTATTCTTTCTGATTATCCTTTATAATGCTTTCTACTGGAATCCATCCGAATACGGGCTTCCAGCTTGCAAGAAGCGCCGTCTGCCACAGTCTGCCCGTTCTGCCGTTGCCGTCGCCGAACGGATGGATAAACTCGAATTCGTAATGAAATACGCTCGAACGGATCAGCATATGCGTTCTGCTTGTACGCGCCCAATCAAGAAGCTGTCCGATAAGTTCGTTTACAATATCGGGCGGAGGCGCGATGTGTATTACTTTTCCGCCGTCGCCGAAAACACCGACCGAACCGGTGCGCAGTTCTCCGGCGCCTTCCATAAGTCCGTTCATCATCACGCCGTGTGCCTTTTTCAGATCGGTCAACGAAAACGGATCAAGCTCGGACAGCAGTTTATAAGCATCGAAAGCGTTTTTTACGGCAAGAATATCGTCCTGCGGACCGAGCACACGCTTTCCGTCAATAACGTCCGTGACCTGACGCAAAGACAGCGTATTGTTTTCTATTGCAAGAGAAGACTGAATGGATCTGATTCGATTCACTCTGCGCAGTCGGGGCAGTTTTGCCAGATCGCTTACGCTGCCGAGTTTCCCGAGATCTTCCATAATATCGGATGTGAGGGACAGCATTTCTTCCGTTATGTCATACGGCGGGACATAGTTTTCCATAACCTACCTCTCAACATGGAATATTGTTATTATATCACAGATTTGCCGCAACGTCAATAACTTGTATGTTTTCTTGTATGTTTTCTTGATCGTTTTAATTGAACTTATTTTGCGGTAAAATTAACAAATGCCCGAGCCGCGGAGCTGAAACTCCGGACAAGGGCATTCGGGGTGGGTGGTGGCTGATTGAATGTTTTCAGGCAAAGACGAACAGCGTGTCGAACACGCGCGTGCCGTCGGGCTTGACGCCTGAAACGTAATAATTCTTTCCGTCGTCCGTCTTTTTGTATACGTTGATGACCTCGTTTTCGTAGCTCTGCGCCTTGAACGCGATTTCAAACGACTTGAGCGCGTGCGAGCGTATGAATTCCACGCCGAACGCGTCGTTGGCGAGGCGTATGTAAGCGACGTTGTTCATGTGCACGTTCATATCAAGATCGGACACGCGCACGGTATGCGCGAACGCGAGGTCGCCGTCCGAGTAATCCGGAGCAAGACGCGAGTACTCCCCCGCCATACGCTCGGTAAGATGATCGAGCGCCGCGGGATAGCCCGTCTGTGCCGGGCGCCTGGGGCGGTTCGTTTTGCAGTCGAGCAGGCACCACTCGGACGACAGCCGAGCGAACGGCCTGTCCCCGACCGAAAACAGCGCTTCCCTGTCCATACGCACGAGACCGGGCGCGAGCGGATACGTCAGTACCGTCACTTCGTCGTGCCAGTCTGGCATGAAACCGATATCGACGCGTATGCGGGTGATGATCCAATATGCGCCGTACGCGTCGTGCATGGTGTTGGCGTCCACGCCCAGTTCGAGCGCGTGACGGTCCACGACGTCGTGGAAATGGCGCATGAGCGCGCAGAGAGTATATTTCTTGTCGTAGTCGACGCAGTTTACGTCGAGCACGAATTTTCCCGTGCATGAATTGTTCATTACGGCAGAATCCCTCCGACCTCGAGTCCGTAAAGCACTACGCATCCGACGGCGAGCGCAGCCGTCGTTATAAGAACGGCGAGAGTTTTTCCGGAACGGTTCACCAGAATGTAATAAGCGAGTTCTATTACCGCGGCGAGAATCCAGAACATGGCGACTTTGTCGTATATGTCGCCGCCGAAGACGAACGCGATAACGCCCATCGCGGCAACAAGCAGCAGCACGCCGCATACGGAAAGCACCGCGCCCCAGTTACGGAAAAATCTGACGAACGGATTCGTTCCGTCGTTTTCCCGCGTTTCGGTTTCCGTACTCTCTTCCGCGGCAGGCTGTTCGCTTTCCGTGGAGGAATCCTCTTTATCCGAAATATCGACGTCCGGTTCTTTGTCGCACGGTTTTTTGTCGAAGTCGTCGCTCATACGCATATTATACAACTATTTGCATAATCTGTCAAACTCAAAAGCGCAGCCGAAAAGCAATCTTTCCGGCTGCGCTTTGCAAATTTTTCTGTTTCGGCGTTTTTCGCGTTTTTTCGCGTTATTTCGCGGCGATTTCCTCGTCGGTGGGAATATAGTCGGTCATTCTTCCGCCGAGGAATTCGTCGTACGCTTTCATATCGAAGTAACCCGTGCCCGTAAGTCCGAACACGATGACCTTCTTTTCTCCCTTCTCGCGGCATTCGATCGCGGCGTCGAAAGCGCCCTTTATCGCGTGCGCGGATTCGGGGGCGGGCAGCGTGCCTTCTATGCGGGCGAACGTCACCGCGGCGCCGAACACTTCGGTCTGCGTATACGATTTCGCTTCCATGTACTTGTCGTCGTAGAGTTTGGAGAGAATGGGGCTCATGCCGTGGTAGCGCAGGCCTCCGGCGTGGTTGGGACTGGGAATGAAATCGCAGCCGAGAGTGTACATCCTGGCGAGCGGCGTGGTCTTTGCGGTGTCGCAGAAGTCGTACTTATACTGTCCGCGCGTGAACGACGGGCAGGACGCCGGTTCGACGGCGATGATGCGGGGATTTGCCTTGCCTTCCAGCTTTTCGGCTATGAAAGGAGCTATCAGACCGCCGAGATTGGAACCGCCGCCTGCGCAGCCGACTATGATATCCGCCTTTTTGCCCAGTTTATCCAGCGCGGTTTTCGTTTCGAGACCTATGACGGACTGGTGAAGCAGCACCTGGTCGAGCACCGAGCCGAGGACGTAGCGCGTCTTGTGCTCGGGGTCGGATACGGCGGCTTCCACCGCTTCGGAAATCGCGCAGCCGAGCGAGCCGTTGGTGCCGGGGTGTTCGGCGAGGATCTTTCTGCCCGCCGCGGTGGTGTCCGACGGCGACGCCACGACCGAAGCTCCGTATACGTTCATGACGTTGCGGCGGAAGGGTTTCTGTTCGTACGAAACCTTGACCATATATACTTTGACGGGCATATCGAAATACACTCCCGCCATGGCGAGCGCCGTGCCCCACTGACCTGCGCCCGTTTCCGTCGTAACGGCTTTCAGCCCCTGCTCCTTGGCGTAGTATATCTGCGCCGCCGCGGAGTTGAGCTTGTGCGAGCCGGACGTGTTGTTGCCCTCGAACTTGTAGTATATCTCCGCGGGCGTATCGAGATATTTCTCGAGACCGTATGCGCGGACGAGAGGGCTGGGACGGTAAAGTTTATAGAAATCGAGCACTGGCTGCGGGATGTCGATATACTTATCCGTCGCGTTGAGCTCCTGGTCGACGAGTTTGTCGCAGAACACGGGAGTCAGGTCTTCCTTGACGCACGGCTGCATCGTCGCGGGGTTGAGCATGGGGTCGGGCTTGTTCTTCATGAACCCCTTGATGTTCAGCCACTGTTTCGGCATCTCGTCTTCCGAGAGATAGGTTTTGTACGGAATTTTGTCTGCCATGATCGTTGTCTCCTTTTCTGTTATTTTTTCGTTAATAAAACAAAAGTCCCCGGACGGCTCGAAAAGCCATCCAAGGACGAATAGTTCGCTATCCGCGGTGCCACCTTGATTCGGGTATTTTCCCGCTCTTTTGCGGAGAACAGTCATTCTCCCGGCTACTTACGCAAGCCTTCTCGTCGCGGAATACTCGGCGCGTGCCTTTCCTCCGTGCCCTCGGCGGCCCATTGTAACGTCCCTGCGTGCCGTCGGCTCTCAGCACCCCGATTCTCTGTAAGCGCACGAAACGTTTTTACTCCCGCCTCAACGGTTTGTTTTTCTGCATTATAATACGCCTTCCTGCGAATGTCAAGCGATTTCGGAAACTTTTTCGTCCGTATCTTCTTCCGCTGCGGGCGACGGCTCCGCTTTGATGTATTTCACGCGGTCGTAATCCGACTCCCTTGCGCGCTCGCACATGACGGCGTGCACCTCGTCGCGCAGCTTCTGTTTGTTTTCGGCCGTCGAAAGCGCGGGATCGGGCAGGAACGGTCCGTCGACGTATATTATGACTTTGGGCTGTTTCCGCACTCTGCGCTTTTTCAGCACCGTGGTAGTGCAGAACACGGGCGCGCCGTACATCAGCGGATAAAGAAAGGAATCGCTCTTGAAATTACGGATGCCCGTATACATGGGCCAGAGATGCGCTTCGGGATATATGACCACCGCGCGTCCCTGCTCTATCCGCGTCTTTATTGCGGCGGTGAAATTACGGTAGCCCGTTTTGCAGCTCGGCAGAGGAAGCGCGCCCAGCATCATGACCAGATTCTTGATGAACGGTATGCTCGTCGTGTCCGGATGGACGACGACGTACGCCTTGCGCGGCTGAACCACGAGATTGGGATGAAACGCGTCGCCCACCATCATTACGTGGTTGCCGTATACGAATATTCCCTTTCCTTTCGCGCTTTTAAGTACCTTTTTGTTGCGTATCCGCACGCCGTAGCGCACTTTGCAGAACACCCACGCGATGGGAATGACGAAAATACGGTATACGATGAATTCGAGTATTTTCCATATCGGATTGGTATGGACGTATTTGAAATCGGGCGGCGTTTCCTTTGTTTTTATATTGCCCGGCGCGAAATCGTCGTTAAGTTCATCTGTATAGTAATGTACTGTTTTTTTCATCTCTCACGCTGTCCTTCCAGAGCGGCGTAAGCCTCTTCTCCGGCCGGGACGCGGCGATACGCCGCGATCACGTCCGCAAACATCCTCTCCATTCTGTCCATGCAGTCGGAGGCGGATTCCACGCCCTCGTAGTGCGCGTAATAATCCGCGCATTCCGCAAGTTCCGCAGGATGCTCGATCCAATAGTCTATGCGCGCCGCGAGATCCTTTGCGCTGCCGGATCTGAACAGATTACGTTCGTCGCGAGCCAGCGCCTTGGGCGCGCTGCGGTCGGAGTCGGCAACCACTATGGGTTTGCCGCACTTTATCGCTTCGAGCACCGCTATGCCTTCGAGCTCGGCGTCGGCGGGATGTACGTACAGATCGGAATACGCGAGTATGTCCAGCATTTCGTCGCGGGCGAAGAAACGGAACATGGGATCTTTCAGTTTATATTTTTCCGCGAGGCGGCAGAATTTTTTATCGAGCACGCCCTTGCCGGCCAGCACCAGACGGATATCGTCGCGGTGTTTGCTCAGTCCCACCGCTTTGATAAGCACCGACTGACACTTTTCGTTGGAATATCTGCCCGTGGACACGATGACGAACTTATCCTTCATGAAACGGGGTTTTTCGTGTTTTTCAGGTCGGAAATGTTCCGCTACGCCGTTGCTGATGACTACGCCTTTCGTAGGCGCGGTCTTGCGTTCGAACAGGTCGCGTATGAACTGAGAAGGATAATGAACGCAGTCCACCACGCCGAATACCTTGTCGTAAAAAAGACGGTAAACGTAGTTATTCACCGGGCGGCAGTTTTTCAGCATTACGTAGCTCGAAAAATTCTCCGCCTGACAGTGGAATCCGGCGGTTACGGGTTTATCCAGCTCGCGCGCCATTCTTATGGCCGCTTTTGTGAGCGCGAAAGGCAGCATGCAGTGCACGATGTCGGCGCACTCCACGGCGGCGCGCACCGTGCGCTCGTCGGGTTTGGCGAGCGTCACGCCCACGTGGCGGACATATCCGTTGAACGGTCCGAAACTGCGGGTGGGGCAAACGAAATATCCCTCCTTGCCCAGTTTATCTTCGTCGCAGCACAGTATGTTCACGGTGTGACCCTTGGCGCGCAGACTGCGGACCAGGTTCATCGTCGTCACGGTAGTGCCGTTGTTCTCTTCTCCGAGAATGTCACAGACAACAGTTATCCTCAAAATTGTATCTCTCCCATCTTCAGAGGTCTTGACATAAAAGAGCCGACCTTCCGAACATTTTGCGGACGCGCGCCAAAGACGTACGCGCCTCCTTTATAACGCTTTTATTATACGCCCGGAAACGCCGGACGACAAGAGAATGCCCGCCGGAAAAATTCTTCGCAGAGGAGAATTACGCTTCCGGGCGCTCAACGGTGCGTAGAATCACACGTTTTCGGCGGATTTCCGGCCGTTTCCGCCTGCGGATACGGCGACGCCCGCGGCAGAAAGAGGTACGAGCGCAAGCGCAACGGCGAAGTCTCCGAAGTACAGCGACAGTCCGGCGCCGGCGACCGCGCCGCATATGAACGCCGCGATGATTCCGTAATATTCCATGGCGGCGGCAAGATCGCGGGCGTCGCGCGTGCCGAAGTAAAGCGCAAGCCTTTCGGTGCCGCTGCGCAGATTACCCGTACACATAGTCGTCGCGTACGTATTGCCGTTTAAGCGGCGGAAGCACTGCACCTGAAGCGCGCACACGAATGACACGAGCACGCATACGAGGAAATCGAAGGTCTTGCCCGGGAATGCCAGCGAGAGCGCGAGCACGGCGGCTTCGGCGGCGAGTGTGAGCTGTTTCCACAGCCGCCCGCGGCCGCGCAGCGCGCGCTCCGCAAATACGGATATCATTACGCCTGCGGCGTATGCCAGCACCGGCACGAAATAGCGCAGCGCGTCGGGCAGCCGGCCTTCCAGCACCGCGATGCCGAGCAGCACCATATTGCCCGTTTCCGCGTTGGCGAACACGCCGCCGCGGCAAAGATAGGTATAAGCGTCGAGCATTCCGCCTGCGGCAGCAAGCAGTACGCCGACCGAAAAAGATTCGGATCTGTCTACGGATCCCATTCCGCGCATCGTTCCCTCCGCAATCCCCTGGCATTATTATATCAAAGAGGCGCGCCGGTGTAAACGCACCGACGCGCCTCTTTTGAAATTTTAACGTATTTTTAATATTTTATGCTGTAAAGGGGGGGCCTATCCGAAACGCATCGAATGTCGCACACAGCAAAGTACTTCGCGCGGCATAACCGACGCGAAACGCGCGCGGTATTATGACCGTTTCGCGGCCGATCGGCACAATCCGACACCGTGCGGATAATGCATAGTATTATGACGGAATCGGGAGAATGCGCCGTAATCCGCGTTACAGGCCGAGGTCGCGCACCACCGAGCGGAGCGCCGCCGCGCTTTTGGCGAGCAGCGACGCCTCTTCCCCGTTCAGTTCCACAGGCACCGCGGTTTCCGCGCCGCCGGATCCGACCACGGTCGGCAGGCTGAGCGCGATGCCGCCGTAGTCGCCGCTCACGACGGACACGGGCAGCACGGATTTTTCGTCGCGCACGACGGCTTCGCATATGCGCCGCACCGACATCGCGATGCCATAATACGTCGCATGCTTTTTGTCGATTATCTCGTACGCGGCGCCGCGCACCTTGTCCGCGATTTCGCGCATTGTCGCCTGATGATGATAGTAGCCGCGCAGTTCGCAGAACGCGTCGAGAGGAACGCCGGACACGTTCGCCGCGCTCCATGTCACGATCTCGCTGTCACCGTGCTCGCCCACGATGAACGCGTGCACGCTGCGCGCGTCCACGCCGAGGTGACGTGACAGCTCGTATTTCAGCCGCGCGGTATCCAGCACCGTGCCCGAACCTATGACGCGCCGCCACGGCAGGCCGCTTATTTTCACGGCGGCGTACGTCAGGATATCCACGGGATTGGTGACGATGAGCAGCAGGCCGCCGAACCCGCGCGAGCACAGTTCGGGGATTATGCGCCCGAGCACGTCGACGTTGCGCCCGGCGAGCTGCAGCCGCGTTTCGCCCGGTTTCTGGTTCGCGCCCGCCGTTATTATGACGACGGAAGCGTCGGCTATCTCGTCGTACGAGGCCGCGTATATGCGCATGGGTCGGGCGAACGGCACGCCGTGCACTATGTCGAGCGCTTCGCCTTCGGCCTTCGCCGTGTCGGCGTCGAGAAGCGCCATTTCGTCGAAAAGACCGCTCTGCATGAGACAGAACGCGGTTGCGGAGCCGACGAAGCCGCAGCCGATGATGCCCGCCTTGCGCGGGTTTACAGCAGAAGTTTTCATATTTCTTATTATGCGCCGCGCCCGCGCGTTTTACGCGCATAAGCCGAAGCGCCGCGGCGCATACTTATCCGAGGAGGACATATATGAAACTCAAAGACAGTCAGACTTATCTCAATCTCGCCCGCGCTTATGCCGGCGAGACCATGGCGCGCACCCGCTACGAATTCGTCGAGTACGGCGCGCGCAAGGAGGGCTATAAGAACATAGCCGAGCTTATAGACGGCGTAGCGTACCAGGAGTTCAACCACGCGCGCATGCTGTATACGTTCATTCAGACGGCGTGCGACGGCGCGATTCCGAATATCGACGTGTGCGCGGGCTACCCTTTCAAGGAGAAATGGGATTTGCTCGAAAACCTCCGGCTTGCCGCCGAGGACGAAGCTGACGAAGCGGAAAGGATATATCCCGAATTCGCGCGCGTTGCCGACGAGGAAGGCTTCAAGGACATCGCGGGGCTGTTCCGCAACATCGCGCAGGTGGAAACCTGCCATAAGAAACTGTTCCTGCAGCTGCACGACCAGCTCGCCGGCGGCACGCTGTACAAAAAGGACAAGGCGGTCAAGTGGAAGTGCGAGGACTGCGGCTACGAAGCCACGTCCACCGAAGCGTGGGTGCAGTGCCCGCTCTGCCAGGCAAAGCAGGGCTCTATAAAGCTCATTCTGGACGAGTGCCCGGGCAACAACGCGTAAATTAAATTAATGCAAAAAACAAAACATGCCGCGGCGGATTATAATCCGCGGCGGCATGTTTTCATCCATATCATTTTTGTATTTTTTTCAGAAAACTTTCCGTCGCATAAGCGCCGCTGCGGTTGTAGCGGCACACCTGTTTTATGCAGGACGGATCGCCGAAGCGCAGCGTGCTCGCGCCCTCGTTGCAGGTCAGGAACATCTTGTACCCCAGCCCTTCCAGCGTTTCGCGCGCGGCGGCGCAGTAATGCCCGAACGGGTACGCGTAAGTGTCCCCGCCCGAGCCGGTGCACTCGGTCAGCTTCTCCCGCAGCCGCTCGGTATCCTCGGTGAGCGCGCGCTCGTAGTCGCCGTCGCTCTCGCCCGCCTTGGGGAGTATGCCGCGGCGGCCGTGCGCGCCGTGCATGTCGTAGCTGTGCGCCGCGATCGTAATCAGAGGGTCGCGCGACAGCTCGCCTATCTCCTCCCACGTCAGATAGGAATAGGCGGGGTTGTCACGCTCGGACTTGCGTTCGGTGTACGTATCGGCGTAGCTGCCCACGACGCAGAACGTCGCTTTCGCGCCGTACTTCCTTAAAATCGGCAGGCCGTAATACGCGTTGTTGTAGTGGCCGTCGTCGAAGGTCAGCAGCATGGGGCGCGCGGGCAGGCGTCCCCGCCCCTCGGCGTACGCTATGACCTGGGCCGGAGAGACGAAGGAATAGCCCGCCTCCGCGAAGGCGGCGATATCGCTTTCCAGCTGCTCCGGCGACACTATATAAGTGCCCGTACGCGAAGCGAGCACATCGTGGTACATAACGGCGGTGAGCACGGTTTCCGTTTCGCCGGGCGTGTGATGAGCGTCTGCGTCCGCGGCGCAGGACACGGCGAGCATAAGCGCCGCCGCAATAAGCAAAAATCTTCTCATACCCGTAGTATGAGAAGATTTCGCTCCGATTTGCGCTTAATTCGCGTTTATTCCCGACGGACGCCCGG
Organism: Candidatus Protoclostridium gallicola; assembly: GCA_904387375.1. GTDB lineage: Bacteria > Bacillota > Clostridia > Christensenellales > Pumilibacteraceae > Protoclostridium > Protoclostridium gallicola. The sequence goes on along the minus strand of CAJFLE010000014.1, from coordinate 20,276 downwards.
GCGCGGGCGCGGGAACGCCGCGGTACGACGAAAAGTCGTTTATCATATACCCCATGCCCAGATTCTTCCGCGTGAGCCGGTGAAGAATATAGTGCAGTTCGAACACCGCCGAGCCTATGAAGTGCACGAGAATATCCGTCATCGTGTCGTTTTTCGGCTGTACGAAAGTGCCCGCCGCCGTTTCCACGTAATCGCCCTGATAGGTACCGTTCAGGAATGCGTCGCCGGCGAATTCCGCCAGTTCCCAGCACGCCGCGAGCGCGAGCGATACGGCGAAACAGGTTATCGCCACGAATACCGGCGACAGTCCGGAATAGTCGTTCATGCCGCAGACGACGAAAAGACCTATTATGCAGGCGACGTAGCCGAACAGCGTGTGCACGACCTTGTCTGTGCCCGGCACGCGTTCGTATACGCACATGCACCCGCCCCAGAACCCGGCGACGAACAGATATACCGTATACAGCAGGAGCACGAACGTCGTGAGCCTGCGGCGGGATATGAGTTCGAAAAGATAGGGCAACAGCGCGAGAACCGCGACGGCGAGATAACTCAGCATTCTGCCGTCCGGATCCTCTCCCGTCACAAGCACCGTCACGAAGCGGACGAGCAGAAAAACGCTCATCAGAGCCGCCAGGATATGCGCGGCAATGCGCGCGGGGTCCTGCGCTCCCAGCATTTCGCGGTAAGTCATTTTATTCATGATAAGTCTCCGTATATAGTTTGCCGCGTTCATCCGTCCTTATGTTACCAATGATTATACATAACTTTCATTAAATGTAAATGAATACGGACCGTAACTTACCATAAAATATGCGGCGGAGGGTATTCCCGCCGCCGCATGTACATACGGACATATATTTATCAGCCTATTTCTGCGCCGCTGCCGATATCGCTCTCGGGCGAAAGCAGTACCACCTTGCCGTCCTTTTCGGCGCAGAGCAGCATGCCCTGGCTCTCGATGCCGCACATTTTGCGCGGCGGCAGGTTGGCCACGAGCACGACCTTTTTGCCCACCATTTCCTCGGGCGTATAATACCTGGCGATGCCCGAGCATACGGTGCGCACTTCGTCGCCCACTTTCAGCGTTTCTTTGAGCAGTTTGTCCGACTTGGGCACGCGTTCGCACGCGATGACCTCGGCGACGCGCAGATCGAGTTTGCAGAAGTCGTCTATCGTTATGGGCGCGCGCTCTCTCTTTTCCTCGGGCGCGGGCGCGGCTTTTTCCTCTTTTGCCTTTGCGGCGGATATTTCGTTCAATGCTTTCAGCTCCTTGTTGAGATCGAGTCTGGGATACAGCGCTTCGGTTTCGTGCGTCGAGTATGCTTTCACGCCGCCGTACGCAAGCGTACCGAACTCCGCGGGCACGCCGACGCCGAGCGCGTCCAGCGCCTTGCCAGGACCGCCGCGGAAGAAGGGCAGCAGCAGCGACGAGGTCACGCGGATGACTTCGAGCAGGTTGTACATTACGCGCATGAGGCGGGGCTTTTTGCTCTCCTCCCGCGCGAGCACCCACGGCGCCGTTTCGTCTATATATTTGTTGGCGCGCTTTACGAGCGCGAATATGTCCTCGAGCGCCTTGTTGACGGTCAGCTTTTCCATATCCGCGTCGACGGCGGCCTGCAGTCCGTTTATCACGGAGATTACGTCGGCGTCCTCCGCGCCTTCCTCGCCGTCAGAGCTTACCGCGCCGCCGAAGTACTGTCTGCTCATCGCCAGCGTGCGCTTGACGAGGTTGCCGTAGTCGTTGACGAGGTCGTAGTTTATCTTCTGAACGAGCAGCTCGTTGGTGAACTCGCCGTCCGAGCCGAAAGGCATTTCGGAAAGCAGGAAGTAGCGCAGCGCGTCCACGCCGTACCTGCCGGCGAGCACGTACGGATCGACGACGTTGCCCGTGCTCTTGCCCATCTTCTGGCCGCCGAACTTGATCCAGCCGTGGCCGAACACCTTTTTCGGAAGCGGAAGGTCGAGCGCCATGAGTATGGCCGGCCATATAATGGAATGGAAGCGCACTATTTCCTTACCCACGACGTGCACGTCCGCCGGCCAGTACTTTTCGAACAGCGATTCGTCGTCCGAGCCGTAGCCGAGCGCGGTTATATAGTTGGACAGCGCGTCTATCCACACGTATATGACGTGCTTGTCGTCGAAGGGCACGGGTATGCCCCACGAGAACGTCGAGCGCGACACCGCGAGATCCTGCAGACCCTTGTCGATGAAGTTGTTGACCATCTCGTTGACGCGGGACTGCGGCTGCAGAAAGTCCGTTTCGGTGAGCAGCTTGCGCAGGCGCGGCGCGTACTTGGACAGGCGGAAGAAATACGACTCCTCCTCCGCGTCCTCGACGGGACGGCCGCAGTCGGGGCAGCAGCCGTTAACGAGCTGGCTCTCCGTCCAGAACGATTCGCACGGCTTGCAGTATTTGCCCTTGTATTTGGACTTGTATATGTCGCCCTTTTTATAAAGCGCGTCGAATATCTTCTGCACCGCCGCCGTGTGGTAGCCGTCCGTCGTACGGATGAACTTATCGTACGAGATGTCCATCAGCTTCCACAGGTCCTTGATGCCCACGACGAGGTCGTCGACGAACTGCTGCGGCGTTTTGCCCGCGGCCTTCGCCTTTTCCTCCACCTTCTGACCGTGCTCGTCGGTGCCGGTAAGATAAAACACGTCGTAGCCCTGCATGCGCTTATACCGCGCGATCGCGTCGCACACGACGGTGGAATAGGTGTGTCCTATGTGAAGATTGCCGCTTGCGTAATATATCGGCGTGGTGATGTAAAACTTCTTTCCGTTCACGATCTCCTCCGTGCTGCCGAAAAGCGCGGCAGCCCGCTGTTGGTTTCGCTTAATTATATAATAATATTTGCCGAAAAGCAAACATATTTTTTAAGTATGAGTTTCGTATGGCTTTTAATCATGCTCGCGTCCGTCACCGTGCTGCTCTTCACCGACCCGTCCGCCGCCCTCGAAGCGATGATAACGGGCGCAAACGACTCCGTCACGCTGGCGCTCAATCTCGTGGCGCTGTACGGTATATGGCTGGGCGTGTTCGAAATCCTCGAATCCACCGGAGTGTCGGACAAACTCGCGCGCGTGCTGCGTCCGGTGGTGCGGCTGCTGTTCAAGGGCGAGAGCGAGGAAACGGAAAAATACATTTCCATGAACATAAGCGCCAATCTGCTCGGGCTGGGCAACGCCGCCACGCCCATGGGCATAGGCGCGGTCGGAAGCATGAAGCCGTACGAAAAGGACGCGAGGAAGGCGTCGCCGAACATGATCATGCTTATCGTCATATCCGCGACGAGCCTGCAGCTGTTCCCGTCCACCGTCATCGGACTGCGCGCCGCCGCGGGATCCGCCGACCCCGCCGATTTCCTGCTGCCCTGCACCGCCGCCACCGTTTCCAGCACCGTCATCGGCGTGGCGGGAGTAAAACTCATGACCGCGCTGACCGGGAAGTTCGGCCGGAGAAAGCGCAGGCAGCTCGTAATAAGGGAGAAGAGCGCATGACGCTGTATATAGTTCCGCTGCTGTTCATAACGGTGCTGCTTATCTCGCTGCTGCGGCGGAAGGACGCGTATTCGTCCTTCGTCAAGGGCGCGGCGAGCGCCGTGGATCTGATGCTTAACGTCCTGCCCTATCTCCTCGCCGTCATGGTGGCGTGCGAAGTGTTCAGGGTGAGCGGGGCGAGCGCCGCAGTGTCCGGGTTTTTATCGCCGGCGCTCGAATTCGTCGGCATTCCCGGAGAGTGCACCGAGCTCGTGCTGCTCCGCCCGCTGTCGGGCGCGGGCAGTCTGTCCGTGCTCGAACACATATATTCGACGTACGGCACGGACGGGCTGATCGGACGGTGCGCGTCCGTCATATACGGATCAAGCGAAACGGTATTCTACGTCTCGGCGATATATTTTTCCAGATCAAACGTAAAAAATCTGCGTTACGCCATTCCCCTCGCCCTCGTCGCCTCCTTCCTCGGCAACGTCATCGGCTGCAATCTGTGCCGCATAATCTGAATCAGGAAATTTTATCCTTATGCGAATGCCTGCGTTCGTACCGCACGAGGAGATACGCGCCGACCAGACCTATTACGAACAGCGGCACGCCCAGACCCACGTCGAGGGCGAAGGGCGCGCCCTCGCTCCAGCCCACGTAAACTGCGAATATGTCGGGATTGAAGAACATCGTGACCGCCGAGCCCAGCGACATGCCGAACACGGTAAAGAACGCCGGCACGCGGAAGCGCGCGAATATCGCAGTCAGCGCCTTGGAGAAGGTCACGAGCCCGACCAGGAAGCCCACGCCGAAGCAGACGTAAAGCAGCAGCACGAGCGGATTGGACTGCCAGTAAGTCAGGCTGACCGACTCCATGATGGACGTGAAGTAACCGAACATCATAAGCAGCGCGGTGGCGCTCAGCCCCGGCACGACCTGCGTGATAGCGACGGCGTAGCCGAGAAGCAGGAATATTATATAGTCATAGAACTGCGGGTCGTCCAGCGAGCGCGAACCCTGCATGCCCAGCGTACTCACGAGCGCGAACGCGACGGGAACGGCGAAGCCGGCGGCAAACAGCAGCGCGCGCGGCACCGTCACCTTCTCGCCCTTTATCTCGTCCTTTACGGCGGGCATGGCGCCGAACATCAGCCCGGCGAACAGCGCGACGACCGCGAAAGGCAGCAGGTCGAGCAGGAAGCGCACCGAGAAAAAGCCGCCGAGGAAGCCGACCACGGCGCCGGCGAGTATGGGCAGCAGGAAGAGCGCGCACTTTCTGAAGCGGCGCAGAATGTTGCCTATCGCGTACAGCAGTTTGTCGTACAGCCGGAAAATTATGGCGACGGTGGAGCCGCTTATTCCGGGGACTATGACGGCGAGGCCGATGAACAGGCCGAGAACGCCGCTTTTAACCGCTTCCCTGCCGTTCGCGTACGACAGCGACGGTTCGTCCGCGCCTTGCGCCGAGTGCTCCTCCGCCGTGATGCGGTAATGCACTTCGTCGCACACTCCGCCGCCCGCCGCCGGCTTCTTTATCCAGCCGCCCGGCACGGTGAGCGAAAGTTTCATGCCCAGCTTTTTCATGAGGCCGCAGCTGCTCTCGTTGTCGGACGCCGCCACCGCCTCCACGTATTTCAGTTTAAGCTCGCCGAACGCGAACGACAGCACTTTTTCCGCCGCCTCGGTCATCAGGCCTTCGTGCTGATATTCCCGCGCGATTATCCAGCCTATCGTCGCGCCGCCGTTTTCGGTCAGAATGAGGTTTATGCCGCCTATCCTGCGGCCGGTGCTTTTGAGCACGACGGCGAAGTCGTAGTCGGTCATCGGGTCGGCGGAGTACTGCGCGATGATCTCGCGCAAGTATCTGCGCGTGTCCTCCTCCGTGTTCGGACCGAACGTCATAAAGCGCGTTTCGTATTCGTCGGACGCGTATGCGTGCACGTCGGCGAAATCGCTCTCTTTCGCGAATCGCAGGACGAGCCTTTCGGTTTCAAGCCTTATATCTTTCATAATCGATATAAATAATACCACACCTCCGCGCCCGTGTCCACCGTTTTGAGCATATTGCGGGAAGTACGGCGCTTTCTTTGACACCCGCGGCCGGGTGTGCTATAATGCCCGGAGTATGGAAAAGGACAACGGACTCGGCAGCGGGCGGATAGGCCGCCTTATAGTCAGGCTCACCGTGCCTGCGGTGACGGCGCAGCTCATCAATCTGCTGTACAATCTCGTCGACCGCATGTACGTGGGCGGTATGCCCGACGTCGGCACCGACGCGCTCGCGGGGCTGGGCGTGGTTTTCCCTATTACGCTTATAGTCAGCGCGTTCGCCAATCTCGTGGGTATGGGCGGAGCGCCGCTCGCGAGCATATTCCTCGGCGAAAAGAAGGACGGCGAAGCGTGCCGCGTGTTCTGCACCGGCGTGACGCTGCTGGTCTTTTTCGGCGCGGCGCTGACAGTCGCCGTACTGTGCTGCTGCGGAGGACTGGTGACGCTGTTCGGCGCGCCCGAATCGGCATATCCGTACGCCCGCGACTATCTGTTCGTATACGGCACGGGCACGCTTTTCGTCATGCTGTCGCTGGGGCTGAACCCTTTCATCACGGCGCAGGGGCGCAGTCTGACGTCCATGCTCACGGTCGCAATAGGCGCGGCGCTGAACATCGCGCTCGACCCGCTTTTCATATACGCGTTCGGCATGGGAGTGAAAGGCGCGGCCGTCGCCACCGTCATATCCCAGGGCGTGAGCGCGGCGTGGGCGGTCGCGTTCTTCTTCGGCAAACGCACGTCCTTCCGTTTCGTACCCGCATATCTCGTCCCGGATCCGAAAACCGCGGCGCGCATACTCTTCCTCGGACTGTCGCCGTTCATAATGAGCGTGACCGAAAGCGCGATACAGATCGTATTCAACATCAACATCACGCAGTGGTCGGGCGGCAACAGCGACTATACCGCGGCGCTTACCATTATGCTGAGCGCAGTGCAGACGGTGTGCCTGCCGCTCAACGGACTGGGCTCGGGCGTGCAGCCGCTCGTCAGCTATAATTACGGCGCCGGCAATTCCGCGCGCGTAAAAAGCACCGTGAAGATAATAACGCTCGCGGCGCTGTGCGGTTCCGCCTCCGTGTGGATGCTGTCGCTGACGGCGCCGCAGGTGTACGGGTATATTTTCAGCGCGTCGGACGCGGTCATGGAACTGGTCGTCAGATACACGCCCTTCTTTATGATGGGCACGGTAATGTTTTTCGCGCAGATGACGCTGCAAAACGTGTTCATAGCCCTCGGACAGGCGAAGATCTCCATATTCCTCGCCTGCCTGCGCAAACTCATGCTGCTCATACCGCTGTGCTTCGCGCTGCCGTACGCGTTCGGCGTGGCAGGCGTTTTTTACAGCGAGGGCATCGCCGACCTTACCGCCGGCATTATAACGGCGGCGACGTTCTTCTTCATGCTGCCGCGCATACTGAAAAAGCGCGAAGCCAGACTGGCGGCGGAAAACGGAATTTCCCCGCAGGAATAAACAGGCAATACTTAATATTACAAAGAAAAACGGACGTATGCTAATATGAACATACGTCCGCTTTCGCGTTTCAGAATTTCTTTTTGCGCCGTATCTGTCCCCACAGGGTAATGATTTCCAGCACGAGTCCCACAACGGCGAACACCAGCACGAGTACGAGGTCGAGAATAAACAGACCGCGGAACTCTGCGTCTTCCATACAGTACGCGAATACCTCGAACGCACCCATATCCAGACCCAGTTCGTCCGCCGCCATACCGGATGCGACTATATATACGATGAATATTGCCAGAGCCATGCAGACGACCGTCACCGCGGCGACTATAATCAGCATGAGTTTATTCGGTTTGCCGCCGAACTTCCGGTACAGAAACGCGCCGAGAAGCACGGACACGACCGCGGACAGAGCGGATATAAATCCGATAGCATACAGCAGCGCGGCGATGGCGCCGCCGACGATGCCTCCGATGAGAGCGCCGAAAAATCCGCGCAGGCAGTTGTTAGGCGCCGCGTCGAACTCCCTGTTCTCCGCCTCTATGACCGCGCTTATGTCGGCGACGCAGGCGCTGTCCAGCGTTATGCGGAATCCGTCCACTTCCCTGGTTTCGTGAGCGCCGTCGAGCGGCTTGCCGCAGTACGGGCAGTATCCTCTGCCCAGTCCGCCCGCGGCGGCCACGGCGTCCACGACGGTATCGAGTATTTCCTGCATCCGTCCCGCCAGCCTGCCCGCCGTCCAGTCGTTCAGCCCGAGAAATATGCCGTACGGCGTGAGCTCATGCCTGAAAAATTTCAGGCGGGCGCTTTTGAGCGTTTCGAAAATCATGCGCTTCTTTTCGCCGTCGGCGTAAAATGCCACATGCATGACCAGACTCGGATCGGTTGCACTCGTCGCGAGCACCGCTTTCGCGCTCATCTCGTAGCCGCGATACTCGCCGTATGCATCGTTCTTCTGCACGGTCATGCCTATACCGGTGAAGAATGCCGCCAGTTTTCCGTTCATCCAGACCTCCTTATGTCATATATTTTATGATAATTATCTCATAAAATCCACGTTTTGTCAATACCGGAATCCAAAATCTTTTGCGGCTCAAATATCCGCGTCTTTCTTCTCTTCCGCGTTTTTCTTTCCGAATATTTTCATCAGTATGCCGACCGCCGTAAACACGAGCGTGAAACCGAAATATATCATAAACAAACCGAAAGACATTATATCCGTAAAGAAACCGCCGAATGCATGACCCAGGATTTCGGATACAGACAATACGTTCCGCTCCGACGGCAGAAACAGAATGCAAAGCATAAAGAAATAGAGCAGAAACAGCGACAGCACCATGCATACGACGGTGACGGCGCCGGTTACGATCAGCATGGACTTATCCGGTATGCCGCCGAACTTCACGTACAGATAAGAACCGAGTTTGACGGATATGATCGCGCACACCGTCGAAAGCGCAGCCGAAATATAGTTCACGACCCAATACGCATCCGCATTCCGTGCGCCGCCGGAAAAAAAGAAGCAATACATTGCCATGGCGAGTACTCCGCCCGTAACGCCGCCTGTAAACGCGCCCGCAAACGCCGCCAGCTTTTTCAGCATTCCGCACCTCCTCTACTCATTGTCAGGATAATTATCTCATATAATTCCGGTCTTGTCAATACCGAAACGAAAAAAAGACAAAAGGCTTTCCGTGCGGAAAGCCTTTTGTCACGGCGTTTACGGTTCGCTTACGTCGCCCTTATTTTTCTTTGCATATTTTTCGGGATGTTTTTTCTCGTCCATCGTGCGCAGCGCGATCCATACGAGCGCGCCCGCGACGGCGAGCCATATCACCACGTTCGCGACTATGAGCCACACCGCCCAGGGCGAAATGTCGTAATAGATATATGCGCCGGGCGCAACGTGGTTGTATGTGCCGCTGTTGACGACGGCGTAGCAGATGTTGTGCACGGCGTTCCGCGCCGCCCATTTCGCCGTCGGAGTGGCGAAATCCATGTTCGTTTTCATCAGATACATCCACACGTCGTTGCCTACGCGGTAGCCTTCTTCCAGCGACTTGTACTCGTTGGGCAGCGTCATGTCAGTCACGACCATGCCGCGGAAGCCCCATTCCTCGCGCAGCAGCTCGGTAAGCAGCGCATAACTGTTGCCGCAGAACTCCGAACCGATGCTGTTCATCGCCGTCATAAGCGCGGTGCACGCGTTGCGGGTAACCGTTTTCTTTTCGCCGCTGCCGCCGTCGTAATAAGTGAGCTCGTATTCGGAATCCTTGACGCAGATTTCGAAAGCCTTGAAATAAATTTCGCGCATGGTCTGCTCGTCCACCCACGTCGCGCTGGTTATGCGGTTGGTTTCCTGCTCGTTGAGCGCGAAGTGTTTGACGTAAGTGTACAGGCCGTTCTGCTGCGCGCCGGATATCACGCCCGCGCCCATTTTGCCGGAGATAAGCGGATCCTCGGAGAAGTATTCGAAGTTGCGGCCGCCGAAGGGGCTGCGGTGCAGGTTGACGCCGGGAGCGTACCAGCCGTGCACGTCGTGATTCATGGCCTCCTGACCTATGCACGCGCCCATTTCGTAGGCGAGGTCGACGTTCCACGTCGCGGCGACGATGGGAGTGCTCATCCACGTGGACGCCACGAGCGCATTGGAGCCGCCTGCCGTCAGCCCGACGGGGCCGTCGCGGTCGGCGGTTACCGTCTTTTCGATCTGGCTGAGCCCGCCGGTGCGGTAAGCGCCGTACGACAGCAGATCGTCGAGCTCGTCGCTGGTATAGTCTATGTTGTCGAGCAGATCGTCCCACATAGGGTCGTCGTATGCCAGTCCGCGCAGGGAGCTGAGCACGGTGCCGTTCTTCGCGCCGCTGACGGGATCCTCCGACTTATAAAGCAGGCTGTTTTCGTTATCGCCCGAAATCGGGTCGGTTTCAACGTCGTAGCCGCTCACGCCCGCGATTATAGATTCGGTGGCCGCTTTGGGCGCGGGCGCCGTCGGAGCGGTGCCGTCGAAATCCGCGCGGGACATCACGGTCATCATGCCGCTTTCGGCGTAATCGTTGGACTCGTCGAACAGGTTCTGCGCCGCTTCGTAGTCGCAGTCACGCTTGCCGACCGCCCGCGCTCCCCCGGAAGCCTCGTCGGCGTATGCCAGAGTCTGGCGCACGTCGATCTTTTCGCTGCCCCACGAGTCGTGGGAGTCCTTGCCGAGATATATCCCGTATTCGCCGCTTTCGAGCACATACGAACCGGCGCCGTCGGTATAGTAGCCCTTGTAATCGTAGGACGCGAGTTCCTCTTCGTCGACGACGATGGTAAACGGCTCGTCCTCGCCCGCCTTCACCTCGATCTTTTCGAACGCGACGAGGGTCTTTGCGGATTTTTCTATTCCGCTCGCCGGCTTATACGGCGCGCCGTAATATATCTGCACGACCTCCTTTACGTCGTAATCCGAATCGTTGGAAACCGTGCCCTTTATCGTTATTTCTCCGCCCGAATAGGTCACTTCGTCCAGCGTCTGCGTCACTTCGGCGTCGCCGTAATTGAGACCGTAGCCGAACGGATACACGACGGCGTCGTCGTAATCCTTCTTTTCGCCGAACACGGAGAAGGTATTATCCTCGGCGGCGCGCGTTTCGTAATAGCGGTAGCCAATGTATATGCCCTCTTCGTATTCGATGAAGTTGTTCACGTAGTTGGTGGGCTTGCCGGCGGTGTCGAGATTGGTATAGTACGAGTCGGACGCGCCGTAATTCACGAACGTGGGATCGGACGCGAAATCCGCCGTCCATATATCCACCGTCTTGCCCGAAGGGTTGACCGCGCCGGACAGAATGCGTCCCATCGAATCCATGCCGCGCGCGCCGGCGCTGCCTATCCACAGCACGGCGCCGATACCGTCGTCATCGCGCAGTCCGGTCAGTTCCATGGGCGTGGGCGAGTTTATGATCACTACGGTTTTCGAGCAGTGCGCCTTCGAAAAATCGAGCGTCAGCTTTTCTTCTTCGCTCAGCTGAAGGTAGTGTCGCGTGCCGTCGTCGTAGCCGTTCGCCACGTCGCGGAACATATCGTTGCCCTCGCCTCCGTTACGGCTGATGAAAACCAGACCGACGGTGCCCGCGCACGATTCTTCCAGGCCGGAGTATGTCGACGCCGGGAAATAATGAATGCGCTGATCGGCGCCGCGATACCCTTCGACGTCCTGACCTTGCACGGTCGGCCCGGAAAGCTTCATGACCTGCGCCGCTTTCAGTTTGTCCTCGGCGGTTTTGTTGACCGTAAAATACTCGTTCAGCGCCTCCTCGGCAGTCACCACGTAGTCCTTGGACGCGTCCACTTTGCCCGAGCCCGTACCGCCGTAAGTCGGATTGACGTATCCGTATCCGAACGGCGTGACCTTGTCGCCCTTTGCGAGCGGCAGCGTGTTGCTTATGTTTTTGAGCAGCACCTCGCCTTCATCGCCCACGCGGCCGGACATCTCCGCGGACGCGAGCAGCGCCGCGTAAGAATCGCCGTCGTACTTGTTTTCATAGTATTCGGTGTCCTCCGCGCTCACGCCCGATATGGTCACGATGTGCTTTTCGCCGCGGCCGAGGTACCAGTCCAGCGTGGCAGGGTACACGTTCGCGAGTATGGTCGCGATGAGCACCGCGACGGCAAGGAACGCTATTATGGGAATAACTATCACCCTGAATTTGAAATTAGACATTTTTGCCATTTCCTTTCTCTCCTTTTACTTCTTCCGGACGCTCCCGTCCGGTTACGGCCGAAGTATAACAGAGAGATTGTGCCGCGTCAATAGGGGTGGCACGGACTTATGCGTTTCCGGCACGGTCTTGCGCCCCGGTGCGGAAAAGCATGTTGAGATTGAATATGCCGTCCCGGGCGACGACGGACATATCGCCGCCGTATTTTTCGGTTATCATGGCGATGCTGCGGACGCCGTAGCCGTGGGCGAAAGCGTCGCTCTTGGTGGTCACGGGCAGTCCGCCGCGGAATTTCAGCTCGCCTTCGAAATAATTGTAGACGTTGACGGACAGCATGTCGCCGCTGCGCCGCGCCACTATGCCTATAATCCGCTTGTCGGTATCCGCAACCTTGCGCGAGGCCTCTATTGCGTTGTCCACGGCGTTGCCGAACAGCGAATATATGTCGGGCGCGGACATGAACGACAGCGCGCAACCGTCGGCCATGCACGTGAAGCGGATGTTTTCGCTGCGGCACAGCATGCTCTTTTCGTTGAGGATAACGTCGAGCGCGTCGTTGCCCGTCTTTATTCCTGTGTCGTATGCGGCAATGACTTCTTTCATCCTGTCTATCTCCTCCCTGTCCGTACCCGCGTCTATATTGCGCAGGCGGTATTTCAGGTCGTGGCACAGCATGTTTATTCTGTCCGCGTTTTCTTTGGCGATGCGGTACTGCTCCCTGTCCTTGCTCCACATACGGCTTATAACGTCGAGCTTGGTCTGCAACGCCTTGCGGCTCACCATGCCGAACTGTATGATGAATGCGAGCAGACTGCAGAAAATGTTGTATATATACATAAACGAGAGATACGTGCGGTCGAACGAGTCGTAGCTGTAATACACGACGAAGGCGTTGAGCACTATGTCCACCGCCACGATGAACGCCGCGAGCACGAGGAATGACAGGTTTTTCAGCACCAGCTCGTCGCGGCCGCGCAGACGGGAGCCAAGCAATATGAGCAGCAGCCAGTACGTCAGGAAATAGCAGTTGACGTATATGACGGCGGTGAACACGTTGAACCGGAAGGACGTATCGCCGCCGTATATTCCGAGAATGAGTCCGTCGCTCATGCCGAGCAGCATGATGACGAGATCGTACATCGAATACGCTATGTGCCGCGTTATATACGACGCCAGCGCGCAGAACAGTATGTTTATCCACGGCTCGTCGTAGCAGTATTTCATCATCAGTACGGTGACGGCCGTCATTACTATGAACATCAGCGAGCTGTAAATCGCGTTCAGCCACGGCACCGGAAACAGAAAGGCGATGCCGAAACACACCGCGGCGGAAACAAGGGCGCGGAGCGGCCAGCGCGGGCGCTTTTTCAGACAGAACGAGTACATCCATTCCGCGATCAGCAGCTCCGCCATGAATACGGGCTTGTACCAGAACAAGACGGAAGGCTCAAACATCGTTCCCCGTCCCCAGATAATCGTTGAGCGCCCGCACGAAGCCGCGCCGTTTCGGGTGGCTGATCAGCAGCTCGTCGCCGCCCACGTTTACCGTATATCCGCGCACGCCCTTGACGTATTTCAGATTTACGAGATAGCAGTTGTTGCAGCGCACGAAATCGTAGCCGGCGAGCGCGGGCTCGACGTCTTTGAGCGCACCGCGCGCCCTGTAATCCCCGTCCGTCGTATGGTATACGGTATAGTGCTTGATTATCTCCACGTATTTTATGTCGGACGAACGGAGATTCACGGTGCCTGCGTCCGTTTTGACGCGCAGCACGGTGTACTTGCGCGCCGCGGCGCGTTCCGCCGCCCTGCGGAACTTGACGGAGAACACGAAGTACGGCACCGGTTTGACGATGAAATCCACGGCGTCGACTTCGTAGCCGTTAAGCGCGAACTGCGCCATGTTGGTCACGAAAAGCAGCGCGGCTCCGCTTCCGGCCTCGCGCAGTTTCTTTGCCGCGTCCATTCCGTTCATGCCGGGCAGCTCTATGTCCATGAGCACGAGATCGAAGTCCGCGCACGCGGTAAGGAAAGTTTCCGCGTCGCCGAAGCAAGTCAGCTTCACGGCCGTTCCGCTTTCCGCCGAAAATTTCTTCACGTATTCCCTGACCGTCGCGCTCCACGCGGCGTCGTCTTCCACCAATGCGGCGTTTATCATCGGCCTTCACCTTCCGTATATATTATTTCACGTTTTGATTATATATCATTACGGTCAATCCGTCAATACCGTAATAACAGCAATGGCACGGATTTACGTAAATCGGGCACGAATTTAACGCCACGGCATGCGAAAAGCGCGGTCAGGCTGCTATGGACTCCCAAAAGTCGGACAAACTTTTGGAAGTGCATTTCAGCACGACCGCGCTTTTCTCGGGTATCGGCATATTTAATATAAATATCAAGATAAATATCAAGCGACTTAAATGCAGCATACGTGCAACCTGCTCATGTCCGTTCTCCTTTTTTCAGTGATTTCACCGCCCTTGCAGGCACGCCGGCGACCACCGTGTCCGCGGGCACGTCTTTAGTCACCACCGCGCCTGCCGCTATGACGGCGTTGTCGCCCACGGTCACGCCCGCAAGCAGGGTTGCGTGGGAGCCTATCCATACGTTTCTTCCCGTCTTTATGAGCGCGGGGTACATGCCGGCGCGCCTGTCCGGATCGAGATCGTGATTGAGCGTCGCGAAAACGACCTGGTGGCCGACGAGAGTTCCGTCGCCCAGCTCGACGCCGCCCTGGTCCTGAAAACAGCACCCCGAGTTTATGAACACGTTTTTGCCGACGGTAATATTCTTGCCGAAGTCAGAATATACCGGCGGAAACAGCGCGAAACCTTCCCCGACCTCTTTGCCGATAAGTTCGGAAAACAGCTCGCACAGCTCCTCCTGCGTATGATACCCGCAGTTTATGCGGCTCGTAATCTTCTGCGCTTCGGCGGACATTCCGTGCATAAGCTCGTGCGCCGGCGAACCGCCCGGGATATATTCCCGCCGCGCCGTCATCTCTTTATATTCGTCCAGATCCATAACCCGGCCTCCGTCGTTTATTTACGCGTAAATTATAAGCCGGCGGCTGCCGCATGTCAAATACTTATATTTCATCGAATCCGATAGCTTAAAGCTATATTGCCGGATGTTCGGGGCAGATTCCGAAATGTCGTTTTATATTGCGACACTTATCGCAAAATTGCTTGACACGGGGGCGGCAAATGTCGTATAATAACACTCGCTATGAAGAAAGGATTGACAGTCGTTATACTTGCTTTGGTGCTTGCCGTGTGCGCGGCGGTATTTTCCGGTTGCGTTGACGGCGTGGCTTCCGAATCCGACCTGTACGGTTCGTTCTTCACCGCCGACAACGCGAGATGCATCACGCTCAAAGAGGATAACGTGGCGGTCGTCGAGTACGGTACGACGAGTTCGACTTACTACGCCCGCTACGATCTCATCGGCAACGCCATCGAACTCCGCGACGGGGATTACTGGGGCGACATCGTCTATACCGTCACGATCGAGTCCGCCGATAAGCTGCTGCTGACCTATCGTTATACCGACGGAGAGGGCGAGATTCACGAAGAAGAGCCGATAGCATTCGAGCGCGATTCCGCATACGATCCCGCCTGATCGGAACGCATCAACAAATATGTCGAGGTGTGGCGCAGTCTGGTAGCGCGCACGGTTAGGGACCGTGAGGTCGCAAGTTCAAGTCTTGTCACCTCGACCATATAGACAAAAAAGGGCTGTTTTGTGAGGTTTGGCGACCACCTGACGGCTCTTTTTTATTGCTTTTTGCGGGTGTCATGACCACGGTTTCACGACAACGGTACCGATTGGGGCAGGATTTGGGTCAGAATTACGGCTCCGGAAGAAAGCACTGAAAAAGCAGGGACGCTTCCCTGCTTTTCGGCTTATGATTTATAAATTTCTCTACGATGTCCTATTTCGAGTATAAGTATGATAACCGTGTCGTCCTGTATATCGGCGATCAGTCTGTAATCGCCGACTCTGTATCTCCATTGCCCCGTGCGATCTGCCGTCAATGCTTTTCCGTGTGCCCGAGGATTCTCGCAATCTTCGAGATTCTTTTTTATCCATGAAATGATGGTAGTTGCGGTAAACTTATTGAGCTTTTTTAAAGCCTTTGCGGCTCTATCCGTAAATCGAACTTTATATCTCATAATCCCAATTCTTTTTCCACCTCATCCAGAGAATAAGTCACGGGATTTTTTTTGTATTCTTCCATGGCGTCGTTGTATGCTTTTAAGTCATACTCATCTTCTATTCGTTCGAGTACGGCGTTTCTTATGCATTCGGAAACGGTCATGCCGTAAGCGCGCGCATAATCTTTGATTGCGGCCAGTTCGCCTTCCGATAATCTTATAGATATACTCATTTTCCAAACCTCCTTGCTTAAGCGTATTACATTGTAATACAAAATATTCGATTTGTCAAGTAAAGGTGCTCACTTATTTTTTCTGTGGACGAGTTTTATATCCGCACAGCAGCAATCGGAATCATACTCTCTCCCCTGCGGATAATAAAATGCGCAGGGCGGCAGGAAACGTTTGACTTTGCGACATACGTGTCGTATAATATAACCGACATATGTGTCGCAAATATATCGGGAGAACGGCGGCTATGGGCAAAAAAGGCGATCGGACAAAGCAGATTATAAAGGCGCGGGCGCTCGGGCTTTTCGCGCGGAAAGGATTCAAGGACGTAACGATGAAAGACGTCTGCGAAGCGACGGGATTGAGCCGGGGCGGACTGTATCTGCATTACGGAAGCACCGGTGAAATTTTTACCGAAATCGTCGACGACCTCATGAATGCGCAGCGGGACGAGTTCGGCGACAAAATCGCGCGGGGCATGTCGGCAAAAGAAATTTTATTGCAGGTACTCGAAAGATATAAAAACGAAATGGCGGATACGCAGGGATCTTTGAGCGTCGCGATATACGAATTTTTCGGCGCCGGCAACGCCGGACGGAATAACGCACTGCTGCGGCAATACCGGAAATCGCGGGAGATGTGGCGGCAGCTGCTGGAATACGGAATAAGGCGCGGGGAATTCAGACCCGTGGCCATCGACGCCGCGTTCGACCTGATCGTATTCTCATACCAGGGTGTCAGAATGTACGGCGCGCTCATGGACGTCGACGAGCGCACTCCCGGGCACATCGTTTCTCTGATAGAAACCTTGCTGCTGCCGGGCGGAAAGGAGTAAATCATGTTGTTTTTCGGCGACTATGACAGTGAAAAGACCGCGTTCGTGAATCCCTGCGATACGACGGAGAAAATCGACGGCTTCCCCGCCGTCGCCGTGTCCACCTTCTCGGCCGACATTATAGACGACTATGTCAAAGAACATAAGCCGCCCGTAATCGCGCGGCTGTATACGGCAAACGGTTCCCTGCCCGTCTATCTTGCGGAGTACAAAGGCGAAAAGATCGCGTTGTTTTTATCGCGTGTCGGCGCGCCGGCGTGCGCGGCGGGGCTGGAAGAAATCATCGCGATGGGCGCGCGGAAAATCGTGCTGTTCGGCTGCTGCGGGGTTCTGAACGAAGCGGCGACGAAGGGAAAGATCATTCTGCCCTCTTCCGCGGTCAGGGACGAAGGCACGAGCCAATATTACTTCCCGCCCGGCGAAGAGATCGCCGCGGACGAAAAATGCCTGCGAACCGCGGAGGAATTTTTCCGCGCGCGGGGCGTGCCTTTCGTTACGGGCAAAGTATGGACGAGCGACGCGATTTACCGGGAAACTCCGGGGCTGATCGCCAAACGGAAGGAGCAGGGCTGTCTGGGCGTGGAAATGGAATGCGCCGCAGCAACGGCGGTCGCAAAGTTCAGAAACATACCTTTCCTTCAGTTTCTGTTCGGCGCGGACAATCTTGACTGCGCGGAATACGATATGCGCGATCTGACGCTCTACGGCAGGAACGCCGGCGGCGTGTATATGACCCTGGCGTTCGAATGCGGAATCCGCCTGTGACTCGGGAGTATCCGCAAATTCGGTTTACAACGCAAATCGGATTATGATATAATTTCGGTGATTATGAGAATAGACAAGTTTCTGAAAGTTTCGAGAATACTCAAACGCCGCGCGGTAGCGGCGAACGCCTGCTCGGGCGGCAAGGTATCCGTCAACGGCCGCGAGGTCAAACCGGCGTACCGGCTGAAAGTGGGCGACGTAGTCACCGTAGCGTTCGCGGGCGGCGAGGTAAAGTTCGCGGTCAAATCGCTGAACGAGAAAGTAAGCGCCAAGGAGGCGGACACGCTCTATGAAATCCTTTGACGCGGACGCTCTCGTGCGCAGATTCGCTTCCCCGCAGGGCGCGCCGAAAAAAGATTACGGCGCGAAGATCGCCGCCGTGCTGCTTTGCGCGGGACGCGGAGTGCGCTCGGGACTGCCGTACAACAAAATGTTCTTCCGCATCGGCGACAGAACGGTGCTCGAACTCGCGCTTGAAGCGCTGCGCGGTACGGGATATTTCGACGCGGTCGTATGCGCCGCTTCCCCGTCCGACGCGGACGAGGTGCGCGGGCTGGTCGGCGACGGCGTAATCGTATTCGAGGGCGGCGAAACGCGCACGGACAGCGTCAGGCGTGCGCTCGAAGCCGTGCCCGGCGATACGGACATCGTGCTCATACACGACGGCGCGCGTCCGTTCGTCGGCCGCGAAACGATCGAAGCGGTCATAGAAAGCGCGATAGAATACGGCAGCGGCATACCCGCCGTGCGCGTCGTGGACGCGATCAAGACGGTCGAGGACGGTTTCATCACGGGCAGCCCGGACCGGGAAAAGCTCGTATGCGTGCAGACGCCGCAGGGGTTCAGGCTGAGCGAGATCAAAGACGCTTATGCGAAGATAAGCGGCAGCTATGCCGACGACAGCGAAGTGTACGGGCTGGCGGGCTATCGTCCGCACACGGTGCCCGGAGAATACACGAACAGGAAAATCACGACGCAGGCGGACGTGTTCGGGCTGTCCGCGGCGTACCGCATAGGGTTCGGCTACGACGTGCACAGGCTGGTCGAGGGGCGCGATCTGGTGCTCGGCGGGATAAAGATACCGCACGACAAGGGGCTGCTCGGCCACAGCGACGCGGACGCGCTCGTGCACGCGGTCATGGACGCGCTGCTGTCCGCCGCCGGCATGCCGGATATAGGCGTGCTGTTCCCCGACACCGATCCCGAATACGAGGGCGCGTCGAGCATTATGCTGCTCGGAAAAGTGCGGGAGCTGGCGCGGGCGCGCGGGATAAAGGTGCTCGGGCTGTCTTGCACGGTCATGGCGGAGCGCCCCAAGCTCGCCAAACATATTCCGGCGATGATAGAGAGTATCGCGGCGGCGCTCGGCGTACCGCCCGACATAGTCAACATAGGCGCGACGACGACGGAGAAACTGGGCGTGGTCGGCGACGGACTGGGCATAGCCGCGGCGGCGTGCCTGCTCGCGGGGCTATAATTCTTCCCCGCCCCGCAACGCAATATAACGCGCGGAAGATTGCGATTTTGCGCATAATTGCGCAAAGGGGTTGACACGGCGGCGCAGATATGTTATTATATCGTCCCTTGGGGCTGTTCCGGCTTCGACGGGTAATCGAACAACCGATATAAGCACGCGGAAGGAGGCGTCTTCCTTAAAACGCCGAAAGCAATTAAATGCTAACAAAACAACTTCCAAGGTAAGCGCGCCCGCTTTCGGCGGCGCTCTTGCTTGCGCAGCCTAACTTTCTGCGCCGTCGGCGCGGGATCTCACCGCCCCGCGTTCGGCGTCAACAGGTGAAAACCCCGGCGGCAACGGGCATAGCCGCCGCTGTACTCATGCCCTCGCGCAGAGCGTTCCGTTTGTCCACAGCAATGCGTTAAACTTTCAGGCAAACTAAGCGTGTAGAAGGTCGCTTGCGACATTATTCGGACATGGGTTCAACTCCCATCAGCTCCACCAGCGCCGGCAGAGTTTGCGCACCGCAAAAACGGAATATATTTTCGCAGGCGGTGTTGCGGGCTTTGTGGCATACAAGTAACGAAAGAGAGCAACGGAAAAACCGTTGCTCTCTTTCCTTTATCGCCTAAGCGATTGAGGCAGATTTTTTATTATCATCTCGACAATCAATTAAAAAAATGCTGTCATCTAAAAATTTCTCGGTTTTTGTTTCAATCAACATAGCTTTTACTTTTAATAGTTCATTTTGAGAAAAATAGAATATAGCATATATACTATCGGTGCATTGATTGGCTTTTTCATAAATTGCAACTTGTTCAAAAATATGGGATAATCTTGAATTGCTAGCTAATTTGAACTCCGCAATATTTTTAGTCGCTGCTCCATATGATACTTTGACATCAGATTCTCCGCGCCCATTATTTGTTTCATAGTTAACGTCATATATGCTTCCATACCAAACAAAGCGGAATAATCTTTGCAAATCATCTTCTTTAACAATCGGTTTTCCGTCATAATATAAATTTTTATATCCATCACAGTCCTCAATTATATGCTTAAACCATATTAACCTTTGTCGGATTTCTTCTCTTGCCGATAGACCAGTGATAATTGA
>CAJFLE010000013.1 GCA_904387375.1 Candidatus Protoclostridium gallicola | reverse complement strand
GCAGCGAATGCGGGAAGATTTTGCGAAGATTTCGCGGGAAATCCGTACGGCGCAGCCGCACGTCCCCGAAGTCTACCTCACGGTGACGAGGGGGATTTCTCCCGAAAGAACGCAAAAGATCCCGCAGTCGCGTCTGTACGCAGCGCAACCCGAAGGGTAGCGTTAGCGGTGCGCAAGGTAAAGAGGATGAAAAAAAATTACGACAACATTATTCAGAAAGCGAATACGCTGGTGGAGGCGCTGCCTTACATCAGGGCGTATTACGGAAAGTTCATCGTCGTCAAATACGGCGGCAATGCGATGAACGACCCGGACATCATCAAGACCATATTGCAGGACGTCGCGGCGCTCAAAATGGTGGGAGTGTACCCCATCGTCGTGCACGGCGGCGGCCCCGAGATCAACGCCATGCTCGCGCGCGTGGGCAAGAAGAGCGAGTTCGTCAACGGACTGCGCGTGACCGACGCCGAAACGATGGAGATCGTACAGATGATACTGTGCGGCAAAGTCAACAAGAACGTCGCCGCCAAGCTGGGCAGCATGGGCGTCAAAGCGGTGGGCGTGAGCGGCAAGGACGGCGAGCTGATCAAGGTGCGAAAAAAAGCGCCTGTGGGCGGCGTGGATTACGGCTACGTCGGAGAGATCGTATCGGTGGACGGAGAGATGCTGCGCTCGCTGTGCATTGAGGACTACATACCCGTCATCGCCTCGATCGGCGTGGACGAGAACGGGGAGAGCTATAACATCAACGCGGACACGGCGGCCGGAGAGATCGGCGCGGCGGTGGGCGCGGACACGCTGCTTTTCCTCACCGACATCGACGGCATAAGAATGAATCCGGAGGACGAGGACACGCTGATACCAGAAATAAGCGCGGACGGCGTGGAAGGGCTTATCGCGGACGGCACCATATCGGGCGGCATGATACCCAAGGTGCGCGGCTGCGTGACGGCGGTCAGAAAAGGCATAAACAACGTGCGCATTCTCAACGGGACGATCCCCCACTGCATACTCGTGGAGCTGTTCACCGACAAGGGCATAGGCACGCTCATAAAGGAATAGAAGGACGCTTGAAATGGATCAGGAAAAAATAAGGGAAATCGAAAAAGACAAGTACATGAAGCTGTTCCGCAGGCAGAATATATGCTTCGTGCGCGGACAGGGCTGCAAGCTGTACGACCAGAGCGGTCACGAGTACACCGACTTTTTCGGCGGCATAGCGGTCAACTGCCTGGGTTATAACGACCCAGAACTCGTGCGGGCCATAAGCGAACAGGCGGGCAAGCTCATACACATTTCCAATCTGTATTACAACCTGCCGCAGGCGGAGCTTACCGAGCGGCTGACGGAGAGCGGAGAGTTCGACCGCGTGTTCTTCTGCAACAGCGGCGCGGAGGCCAACGAGTGCGCGATCAAGATCGTGCGCAAGCTCGCTTACGAGAGCGGTTCGGGCAAGACCACGATACTGACGGCAAGGGAGTCCTTCCACGGCAGAACGCTCGCCACCGTCACGGCGACGGGTCAGGAAAAGTATTCCGCGCCCTTCGCTCCCCTGCCCGGCGGATTCAGATACGTACCCTTCAACGACCTTGAAGCGCTTAAAGAGGCGATGACTCCGGACGTGGGCGCCATCATGCTCGAATGCATTCAGGGCGAAAGCGGCATTACGCCGGCGACGTACGACTATCTCGTGGGCGTATACGCGTACGCCAAGCAGAAGGGCGTGCTGCTCGTGCTGGACGAAGTGCAGACGGGCACGGGCAGAACGGGCGCGTTCTACTGCTACGAGCACTACGGCATCAAGCCTGACATCGTGACGCTCGCCAAAGGGCTGGGCGGAGGCGTGCCGATCGGCTGCTGCCTGGCGCGCGGAGAGGCCGCGGACGCGTTCCGTCCCGGCGATCACGGCACTACGTTCGGCGGCAATCCTCTCGCCTGCGCGGCGGCGAACGTCGTCGTCGGAAGGCTGCAGGACACCGACCTGCTCGCACAGGTGGCGGAAAAGGGCGAATATCTCGCGGACGCGCTGGCGCAGAAGCTCGCGCGGCATAAGTTTGTGCGCGACATACGCGGCAAAGGTCTGCTGCGCGGCGTGCAGCTGGACGAGAGCCTTCCCGTCGCAAGCGTCGTGGGCAAAATGCTCAGCCTCGGTTTCGTCATAGGCACGTGCGGACACAACACGCTGCGCCTCGCGCCGCCGTACATCATATCGCACGAGGAGATCGACGAGATGACGGACACGCTGGAAACCATATTCGCAAATACGAATTTATGACAAGGAGATAAAATTATGACGTTCAACGAGTACAAGCCCTCGGGCAGGATCAAGAACAAGCACATGCTCACTCTCATGGACTATTCCACCGAAGAAATATGGGAGATACTTAAGTGCGCGATAGATCTCAAAAAAAAGCAGTACGCCAAGGAGCCGCACCCCTACCTCATACGCAAAACGCTGGCAATGATTTTCGCCAAGTCGTCCACGCGCACGCGCATATCATTCGAGCAGGGCATCAGGCAGCTGGGCGGCGTGCCCATCTTCCTGTCCACCGCCGACATACAGCTCGGACGCGGCGAGCCCATACGCGACACCGTGCGAGTGCTCGAGCGCATGAACATAGACGGCATAATGATACGCACGTTCAAGCAGAGCGACCTCGAAGAGCTTGCCAGGTGGGGGCATATTCCCGTTATAAACGGACTGACCGACGACTTCCACCCCTGCCAGGTGCTCGCCGACCTGCTCACCGTTTACGAGAAGTTCGGCAGGCTGGAAGGACTTAAACTGACGTTCTTCGGCGAAGGATTCAATATGGCCAACTCGCTCATGCTCGGCTGCGCCAAAGTGGGAATGAACGTCTGCATATGCGCGCCCAAAGGCTTCCAGCCCGATCCGAAGATCGTGGAGGCGGCAAGGCGCGGAGCGTTCGCCGAGGCGCAGGTCACGGTCACGGACGACATCGACGAAGCGATAGCGGGCGCGGACGCCGTATATACCGACGTGTTCTTCTCCATGGGACAGGAGAAAGACCCGGTCAAGGAAGCGGCCATGATGCCCATGCAGGTCAACGCCGCCATGATGAAAAAGGCCAACCCTGACGCCATATTCCTGCACTGTCTCCCCGCTCACCGCGGCGAGGAAGTCACCGACGAGGTCATGGAAGGGCCGCAGTCGTGGATATTCCAGGAGGCCGAGAACAGGCTGCACGCGCAGAAAGCGGTCATGTATCTGCTCATGAAGGACTGAAAAAAATGGAAAAGATCGTCTATAACATCAGATACGCCATACCGGACGACGCGCCGGCGATTCAGAAAATCATGCATGCGGCGTTCGAGGGGTATCTCGAGGACATCAAGAACGATTACAAGCTCCACGCGCTGACGGAGAGCATCGAAGATATACTCGACGACATCAAAAATCAGACGGTATACGTCGCGGTGACGGACAGGAACAAGGTCATCGGCGCGATACGCGTCAAGGGCCTGACCAAAGACCTCGCGTACATATACCGCTTCGGCGTGCTGCCCGAGATCAAGAACATCGGCGTGGGCAGCAGGCTGCTCGCCGCCGCCGTGGATCACTGCGCGGAAAACGGATTCAAGGCCGTCGCGTTGCACACAAACACGCGGTTCTATACGCTGGCGCGGTACTATTACGGCAAACGCTTCTTCGTGCATTCCACGACGACGGACAAGGGTTATATACGCGCGCTGTTCGTCAAGGAAATCACCGGCGACAGGGATTACGACATCTCCCCCGCCTTTAACGAATAGGACGCAAGCTGCGATTGCGCACAAAAACTCCGGGAATGATTCCCGGAGTTTTTCGTTGTAGGTGGTGTCCGTTTGCTTATCTGCCGCGCAGCTTTTTCACTGCCGCGATTATAAGCCCGCCGAGCAGGATTGCCGCGCTTACCGCCGCAAGCGTGATTCCGCCCGCGATGGAGCCGTTGCATCCGCCCGTCGGTTCTTCGGGATCGTCCGGCTGCGAACCGCCGCCCGAAGTATTGCCGCCGCCCGTCTGAGCCGCTGCGGTGCCGACGGTTATTTCGGTCGCGCCCGTCACGGTCACGGAGTATTTACCGCCGGACGCGGTCACTGCGGCGCCGTTGACCTTGACTTCAGTCACCGAATAGCCCGACGCCGCGGTGACGGTGAATTCCAGCGTGCTGTTTTCTTTCGCGTACGAGCCGTCGGCGACGCTGACCGTCGCGTTCTGCGCGGTTACTTTCACCGCATAAGTTTTTATGCAGGCGCTCGCCTCCGGTCTGTACTGTTCGGCGGTCGCTTCGTCGGCGTCCTTGAGCGATACGCAGGTGAAATCGGAAGCGTTGTCGTCGGTATCCGTCAGGTCGGCGCGGTACAGTATCTTCTGTTTGCTGACCTCGCCGTCTATAACATTGCCTTCGCCTGTCTCCGCCGAAGTGTCGCCGTCCGTCACGCCGAGCGCGTCGACGATGCCGCCGTCGGCGTCGCACAGGCGCAGCGAATACTGTTTGTTGTCCACGACCAGGCCTTCCCATACGGCATTGTAGTCGCCCTCGCCGAACGTGAGCGCCGCGTCGCCAGCCGCGTTCGCGCTCTCGCCTATTATCACGTACGTTCCGCCCGCGGGAATGACCACGGACAGTGCGTATTCGCTCCACTCGCGCTCGGCTCCGGCTTCGGCGTCGCGCATGGTGGAGTATGCAAGCGACCAGCCCGAAAGATCGGCCTCTTCGTCGGTAGGATTGGATATCGCTATCGCGTTATGCGACACAGCGCCGTCGTCGTTGTCGCCGCTGCCGTACACGAAGGAAATGACTGGATGATCTGCGGGTTCGGCAGGCTCGGTCTCCGCTTTCACGTAAGTCGAGTGCATCTCGTATTCGACCGCGCCGTCTTCAACTGCGAACACGCCGACCGTGCCGCTGTTCTCGTTCGAAACTATGAGCAGGTCGCGGCCGAGATCGTTGCCGGCGGCCGGGACGAAGTCGAGACTTTCGGGAGCGACGTCGCCCGCCATTGCCTGCGAATAGTCGCGCGTCGTCGAATATGTGACGAACGACACGTCGCTCATGTCGGTGACGTCGTATACCATGACGCCGCCCTGGCGCTCGAGCGCCACGCATACGTATGTGCTGCCGTTTACGGTCATGACCTTGACCGCTTCGGGCTCGGGTCCCTTCTTTTTGGAACGGCTGTCAAGCTCGTTGTCGTCGTTGCTGCAATTGAAGTAATCGGCGGTGCGCTCGTCCGACGCGGCAACGCTCTCTATGCTGTCGCCGCTGTCGTATACGAGCGACATATCCGAGGCTTTGAACACCGAGAACGAGCGGGCGCCGAGCAGATACGTTTCGTCCGAAGCGAGGCCGTCCCACTTTTCGTTGTCGAGCACTTCGACCTTGGTGTCGCCGTACGTTTTCTTGGTTATGCCCTCGTATTCTTCCCATTCGCGGGCGTCGCCCTCGTTGGCGGTGGCGATATACGTCTCGCCGCCGACCGAGAAGGCTTCGATGCCGTCGGGCATGTATACGCCGAACACTTCCTGCGTTTCTATTTTAGCTTCGCCGTCCTCGAGCATGTCGAGGCCGCTGCCTTCGACCGAGTGATCCTTGAATCCGAGCGGCATGACCGACTCGAATTCGAGGGACTCGAGATCGAGCACCGCGATCGAATTGGCTTCCTGCAGCGCTACGTACGCCTTGCCGTTCAGCGCGGTTATGTATTCGGGTTCGAAATCGACGGAAGGCTCGGCGCCTTTCATGATGACGACCCCGGCGGCCGTAAGGCTGTCGCGCTGCGAATCGAAATCATCGAAGTATACGGTTTCCGGCGTCCCGCTTGCGGTTCCGGCGGAAAGATCGACGGCGGTGACGCTGCCCTTCGGATCGGTGCCGTTCTCGTAGCCCATGCGGGGCTCACCCTCGTCGGCGGTCAGTACGATGTTGCCGGCGAACGTAACCATGTCGGGCTGAACTCCCGCCGCATACGCCGCGACGTAATCGCCGTCGTAATCGAGCAGGACAACCGCGCCGCGCGCGTCGTAATCCTCGTGCTGCACCGCGACCGCGATGACGTCGAGATCGGTGTTCACAGCCACGCTGGTAATGTCGCCTACGACGAAGCCGTCTGCAAAATCGTCGCCGTGCTCGGCAACGAGGTCGGTGAAGTCTATTCTGTCAGTGTTCTCGTCGAATACGGTTTCCGCTTCGTTTCCGTTATCGCCGTACTCGCGCAGCGTCACGATATCGACGGTCTGCGTCTTGCCGTTGACGAGATAAAATCTGCCGTTGTCGGCGTTGTATTTGACGATCTCCGCCACGCCGCCTTCGGCGTCCGAAAAACCGGTGTCGAATTCCGCGAGCTTGTTGAGCGTAAGATTGTCCGGCGTAACCGCCGCGTCGAGTGCGACCGGAACGCCTGCGGCCGATACGACGAGCGCAAATGCGAGCGCAGCGGCTGCCAGCACTATTGCTGCCTTAGACAGTGTTTTCATGTTTCGTTACTCTCCTTGTCTTGATAATTTTACTATATCACAGGGATTTCGCGAAACGCAATCGTGAAATTGTAAACTTTATGTTACAAGTGTAAAAAATTGTAAAATCCGTTTTACAAGTGTAAACAAATTGTAAACTGCCGGACGGCAGTCCGGCAGTACGTTTGATTTATTCCGTTATCTGCCGCGGCGCAGCTTTTTAACCGCCGCGATTATAAGCCCGCCGAGCAGGATCGCCGCGCTTACCGCGGCGAGCGCGATTCCGCCCGCGAGCGAGCCGTTGCAGCCTCCCTCCTCGCCGGGAACCTCGCCCGTGATTACGTTCAGCGTCAGCGTAACGTCGCCGGAGCTGCCGTCTGCCCACTCGTAGTTGGCGGGATCTTTGAGCCGCACCACGGCGTCCATAAAGTCGGTGCCGTCCGTCTCGTCCATGCGTTCGCGGAATTCCGCGATATCCATAGTGTCCGAATCGAAGCCTTCGACGACCGACATATATGCGCCTTCCTTGACCACATACGACAGCAGCGACGGCTTTTCCACCTTTGCCTTTGCTATCGAAAAGGCGCAGGACGTATATACGGTCATAGTTTCGCCGCCTGATGTATATTCGAGTTTTACGCGCAGCACATAGTCGCCCGCCGCTGTCGGCACTTTCTCGGAGTATGCGGTGTCGTCCGCGTCTGCGGCCTTGTATTCGTACGTCAGGGTCGAGCCGGAGGGCGCGCCGGTAACGCCCGGCGCCGACGGATTTCCGCCGTACGTCCAGTCCCGAATTGTGACGGAAGGAGCGTATTCCTTCGGCATTATAAGTATAACGTATTCTATAACAGAAGCGTTGCCGACCTCGTCGGTAACGGTATAAACGACCGAGTACATTCCGACGGAACCGAATACGTACGATTCGCCGTCGTTCTTCCCGTCGGCGGTGAAAACGCTCATGACAGCATCCCCTGACGGATCGTACAGTACTTTGGAATAAGTGTAATCGTCGTATGAGCCGGATTGCAAAATTATTGGCGCAAAATCGTAAGAGTCACCTACAAACGCCACGGCGTCAATCCGCGACGCTGTTTCCGCGGCTTCCGCCGCGGCGATATCGGTTACCCCCCCCCCGAACCGCAGATATCAGGCACAGCGCAATGAGCGGCATAACGGCAAACATGATTATTCTGCTTTTGATTTTCATAATTATATCTCCGTGAGAGTAACAGACGCAATCTCAAAATAATGTCAGGTCTGTACGATAAGTATACAATAATTCCGTCGGTTTGTCAATACCCGATTTTACGCAAAAGCGCCCGGTTCGCGGAGAACGGGCGCTTGCCTGTGCGGCATGACGGTTTATACGCTGCACATTTTGGCGTAATATTCTTTGAGGGCGGCAAGGTGCATTTCCTCGTCCATGATTATGCGCCGGATCAGCGCGCCGACCTTGGCGTCGCCGAGGCGGGCCAGCATCATGTTGTATTCGGCAATCGCCTTGTTCTCGCCCGCTATGTCGTCGAGCAGCATCTGGCACGGCTCGTTCGAATAGCTGACGCATGCGGCGGAATAATATACTCCGCGCCCGGTGGGCGGAACGAGATATCTGGGGTTGCCGCCCAGCCTTATTATCGCCTTGCCGAGCTGGTGAAGATGTTCCATCTCGGACACGAATATGCAGGCGTACACGCGCGACACGTCGTACATTTCCAGGCTGTCGAATATCAGCTGGTGGTATACGTATTGAAGTATCGCGTTCAGTTCGCTGTGCTGCGCGGAATACGCGTCGTAAAACATTTCCAGCACGCGGGGATCGGGCTCCACGTCGCTCAGCGACGGGTACGGCAGATCGCTCGCCAGCGGTTCTATTTCCATTATGCACCTCCGTTCATATACTATAACGTATATATGCGGCGGGAGGCGCGGAAGTGCGTTTCAGGCGACGAGTTCCACGCCGCATTCTTCGCCCTCGGCGCTGAGTATGTCGAGCAGGCGCGCCACCTCGCCGTCCGGACTGCGCAGGAGCAGAGAGTCCACGTTGTCCACGCTGACGACCAGCCGGGGCATGACGATGCCGCTGCGCCTGCGCCGCGTGATCTCGTCGCACACGTCGCGCAGGACGGACAGAGCCTGCGAGTATCTGTTTATCGCGCCGCCGTACAGCATGTACTCGGCGGGCACGCCCACTTCGCCGCTGCCGCTGACGATGGGCACTACTTTGAGTTCGCTCGATCTGAACATTTTTACGAGTTGCTTGAGAGGGAAGGTTTGCGCTATCATGAATTTCATCTCCATTGTTTTTCTTCATTATAGCACACAATTGTGGACAGCTTTTTTGTCCGCAATTTCAAAAAATTTCGCTCATTTTTGTGAAAATTTCATCACATAAGCAAACATAAAACCGCACGGAAAAAATTCCGTGCGGTTCGCGCTGTCTTTGCAGCCGGTATAAATCAGTTTATTTCCGCGGAGAGATTGTCGAGGGACAGGCCGAAGGGGGTGACGAATTTGTCCATAAAATACTCCACTTCGGGGCTGTTATAGGCGCGAAGCTTGCGCTTGGTGGATTTCTCCGCCTCGGCAAACTCGCTGTTGCCCTGCGAAACCTCTTCCAGGCATTTTACGTATGCCGCCAGCGTGTCGGCGTATTTGACGAGCTTTCTTTCCGTTTCGTCGCCGCCGCCCACCAGATCGCCCACTTCCGCAGCGAGCTCTTCGGGCAGCGTGGAAACGAGCCTGCCCTCGCTTTCCTTTTCGATCGCCTTATACGCCGCGGTGATGTCGGGATTGAAATACTTTATGGGAGTGGGCATGTCGCCGGTGATGACCTCGCCCGTTTCGTGAAACAGAGCTATCATTCCCACCCTGTCGGCGTTCACGCTGCCGCCGCGCTTGTTGT
Source organism: Candidatus Protoclostridium gallicola (assembly GCA_904387375.1). Classification (GTDB taxonomy): domain Bacteria; phylum Bacillota; class Clostridia; order Christensenellales; family Pumilibacteraceae; genus Protoclostridium; species Protoclostridium gallicola. Next base: position 27,255 of record CAJFLE010000013.1, on the reverse strand, counting down.
GGATCACGGCGAGCGCGTGAGCGAACATGGCGACTATGGCCGAGTGCTCCATGACGTTCTCGCTGCGCGTATTGCGCATCAGTCCCCATCGCGAGATGTAGCGCATGCGGGACAGAAATGCATAGAACACGCTCATTGTTTCGCCGCCTTTCTGACCGATTTCAATGCCGCCTGCGCGACGTCCGCGGCTGTGAAGCGGTTGATTTCGAACAGCAGCGCGGCGGGCGCGGAAGCGCCGAAATCGTCCTTGCACACTGTCATGCCGTCCAGCCCGACGTATTTGCCCCAGCTGAGCGACGAACCGGCCTCGACCGCCACGCGGGCGCGCACGGACGAAGGCAGCACCGATTCCTTATACGATTCCTTCTGCGCCTCGAACTCTTCCATGCACGGCACGGATACGACGCGCGCGTCGACGTTCTTTTCTTCGAGCAGTTTTTTCGCTTCCACGAGCAGTCCGACTTCGCTGCCCGAGCCCATGAGTATGACGTCGGGAGTTTCCTTGGAAGAGTCGGCGAGCACGTAGCCGCCGCGCAGGGCGCGTTCCACGTCGGTGCCGGCCGGAGAAACGAGTTTCTGGCGGCTGGTGACGAGCGCGGTCGGGTGTTTGCCGGTGAAGTGGGAGGCGTACGCCGCCGCCGTTTCCCTGCCGTCGCAGGGGCGCCACACGCGGATATTGGGCACCGAGCGCAGCATGACGAGCTGCTCTACGGGCTGGTGCGTGGGGCCGTCCTCGCCCACGCCGATGGAGTCGTGGGACAGGATATACAGCACGGGCAGGTTCATGAGCGCGGTCATGCGCAGCGAGCCTTTCATATAGTCGGCGAATACGAAGAAGGTGGAGCAGTACGGGCGGAAGCCGCCGTGCAGGGCTATGCCGTTGCACACCGCCGCCATGGCCTGCTCGCGCACGCCGAAGTGGATATTGGTGCCCGTCGGGGACGAAGCAGAATAATATTCCCTGTCCTTCATGATCGTCATGTTGGACGGTCCGAGGTCGGCGGAGCCGCCTATGAGGTTGGGCATTCTGCCCGCGAGATAGTTGAGCAGTTTTCCCGAGTGGTTGCGCGTGGCGTCGTCGCCCGCCGGCACTGCGGCGAGGAATTCTTCGTCGCGGGCGAGATCGGGCGCCTTGCCCTTTATCCACGAAAGGAATTCGGCGTACTCTTCGGGGTACGCGCTCTTATACGCGCGGCACAGTTTGTTCCAGTCGCTCTCCGCCCCGGCGCCTGCGGCGCACACCTCTGCGGTGAACGCGGCGGTCTCCTTCTTGGCGGTGAACGGAGCTTCCTTCCAGCCCAGCGCCTCTTTGAGTCCTGCGAAGCAGTCGGCGCCGAGCGGCGCGCCGTGGCTGGACGCCGAGCCGGCCTTGCTCGTGCCGTAGCCTATCGTCGTGCGCACGATCACGAGCGTGGGGCGTTCCGTATCCGCCTTCGCGAGGGTCAGCGCCGCGCCCACGGCTTCGGTATCGTTGCCGTCGGGGCATTCCAGCACCTGCCAGCCCTGAGAGGCGAAGCGCGCGCCCACGTCCTCGTCGGCGACGCCGTCTATGCCGCCCTCTATCGTGACGTCGTTTTTATCGTATATGACTATGAGCTTGCCCAGCTTCCACGTGCCTGCGAGAGCGGCGGCCTCGCAGCTGATGCCTTCCATCATGCAGCCGTCGCCGCAGAACGCGTACGTGAAGTGATCGACGAGGGGCATGCCCGGCTTGTTGAAGCGGGCGGCGAGCACCTTTTCGGCGAGCGCAAACCCCACGGCGTTGGCGATACCCTGGCCGAGCGGTCCGGTGGAAGTTTCCACGCCCGGAGTCACGCCCCATTCGGGGTGGCCGGGCAGCTTGCTGCGCAGCTGGCGGAAGTTGGCGAGATCCTCGAGCGCGATGTCGTAGCCGCAGAGGTGGAGCATGACGTAGAGCATGCTCGACGCGTGGCCGGCGGACAGCACGAAGCGGTCGCGGTCGAAGAACGACGGGTTCTTCGGGTTGTGCTTCAGATGCCTGCCGAACAGCTCGGCGACGACGGGAGCCGCGCCGAGCGGCGTGCCGGGGTGTCCGCTCTTAGCCTTTTCTATCGCCTCGGCGGACAGCACTCTCACGGAGTCTATGACTGCGCTCATTACTTTGTTATCCATATTAGTTTCCTTGAAAGAAGTTTATTCGTAAGTTTTCAGCCGCGCGATTATTTCGTCGGCGGCGGCGTCGGGGTCTGCCGACGTCGTGTCCACGGTCAGGTCGGCGGCGCCTTCGTAAGCCGCCCGGCGCTGCTCGCACAGCAGGCGCACGCGTTCGGGTCCGCCGCCGCACAGCAGCGGACGGGAGTCGTCGCCGCACGTTCTCTCGTATATCTTTTCGGGCGAGGCGGTCAGGAGCACGACCACGGCGCCGCGGCGGAGAATACCGACGTTTTCCTCTTTGAGGGGCACGCCGCCGCCGCACGAGATCACGCAGCCGTTTCCGCTGCACGCCGTGGCGAGCACGGCGGTTTCGCAGTCGCGGAAGTACGCTTCGCCCTTGCACGCGAAAGTGTCCTTTATGCTCGCGCCTTCTTCGCGCTCGAACACCGCGTCTGTGTCGACGAACGTCATGCCCAGCTTTTCGGCAAGCCGTTTCCCCACCGACGTTTTCATCGTGCCCATCATGCCGATAAGCGCTATGTTCTTCATTTCGTCAGTATGTTCTTTATGGCGAGGCAGGCCAGCTTATAGCTGTCCGCGCCGAATCCGCATATCACGCCGCTGCAATTGCGCGCGAGCACGGAAACGTGACGGAACTCCTCGCGCGCGTGCACGTTGGAGATGTGCACCTCCACCTTGGGAATGCGCACGCATGCGAGCGCGTCGCCGAGAGCGTGGGAGTAGTGCGTGTACGCGCCGGCGTTGAGCACGATGCCGTCGGCCTTGTATCTGCTCACCGACTGCTGCACCGCTTCGCACAGCTCGCCTTCGCAGTTGGACTGGAAGAACTCCGTGTCCATACCGTTCGCGGCGGCGAATGCGGCGACCTCGGCGTTTATGTCGGCGAGAGTGCGCTCGCCGTACACTTCCTTTTCGCGGGCGCCCAGCATATTGAGGTTGGGTCCGTTTATGACGAGTATTTTCATGACAGCTCCTTTTCAAGCGTCTTTCTGATCTCTTCGTACAGCTCCGCGGGCGGCTCGCAGCCGAGGAATATGCCGTCGGCGGCGATGGCCTGGTATATGAGCATGCCCAGTCCGCCCGCCGTTTTCGCGCCCGCCTTTTCGCAGTCGGACATGAAAGCGGTGTGCGCGGGCGAATACACGAGGTCGTAGCCGTAGCGCAGCGCGCTCATATCCAGTCCGTCGGGCACCGGGCTGGTCACGCCGTCGTTGCCCACGCTGGTGCAGTTGACGAGCAGCTCGGGTTTCAGTCCTTTTGCCGACGAAACGGGCGCGGCCTTGTAACGGGTCGCGAGGCCTATGGCGCGTTCGGGCGTGCGGTTGTAAATCGCCACGTCCGCGCCCGCGTCGGTCAGCGCGCAGACGGCCGCTTCGGCCGCTCCGCCCGCACCGAGCACGAGGGTGCGCATGCCGCGCACGTCGCCCGCGAGGTCGCGCAGCGCAGAGGCGAAACCGAACACGTCGGTGTTGCTGCCGATGTGCTCTCCGCCGCGCACGGTGACCGTGTTCACGGCGTCGACCTTGCAGTCGATACCGTCGAGGTACAGCATTATGTCCTGTTTGAACGGTTTGGTGACGTTGAAACCGTCGTACGTCTTTTTAATACGCACGATGTTCTCTCCAAGCTCGCCGGACGGAATGTCCTCGACGAAGTAGTCGGCGTCGGCGCCGAGCGCACGGAACGCCGTCTTGTGAATGAGCGGCGACAGCGTATAGCTTATGCCGCTTCCCAGTACGCAGAATTTCAGCATATTATCTCCCAGAAGCCGGGGTAGCTCACGGCCGCCGTTTCGGCTCCTTCGATTTCGCATCCGAGTTCGCTGCCCAGCGCCGCGACCGCCGCAGTCATGGCGATGCGGTGATCGAGCCGGGCGTTTACCTTTCCGCCGCCTTTGAGTCCGCCGCGGCCGCGGATTATCATACCGTCGTCGGTGGGGGTCACGTCCCCGCCGAGCGCGCGCAGCGCTTCGGCCGTAGTCGCGATCCTGTCCGACTCCTTGACTTTAAGTTCGGCGGCGCCGCCGATGACGCTAGTGCCCTCGGCGTAGCACGCCACGGCGGCGAGCAGCGGCAGTTCGTCTATGAGCGAAGGCACTTCCTCCGCCGTTATTTCGAAGGGACTGAGAGGCGCCTGCGACAGCGTTATGTCGCCGTACGGTTCCACGCCGTCCGATCTGCTGTCCACGGTTATGTCCGCGCCCATGCGGCGCAGCACTTCGAACGCGCCCGTGCGCGTGGGGTTGAGCCCGACGCGTTTCACGGTCACCCTGCCCCCTTTCACCACCGCGGCGGCGCCGAGCAGGAAGGCTGCGCTGGACGCGTCGCCGGGCACTTCGACGTCGGCGCTTACGAGATCGCCCGCGCGCACGCTGACCGTAAGTCCGTCGGCGCGCACGTCCGCGCCCATCGCGCGGAGCATGAGTTCGGTATGATCGCGGGAGCGGACGGGTTCGGTAACACGCGTCACGCCGCTCGCGTGCAGTCCGGCGAGCAGTATCGCGCTCTTGACCTGCGCGCTTGCCACCGGCATTTTATAGTCTATGCCGCGGAGCGAAGCCGGCTTTATATAAAGCGGAGCTTTGCCGTCCGTCGAAGTTATGTCCGCGCCCATCGCGGTCAGCGGTTCGGTCACGCGCCTCATGGGACGGGAGCGCAGCGACGCGTCGCCGTCTATGCTCGCGGTCACGCCCATGCCGGCGAGAAGACCGGCGAGAAGGCGGGTCGTAGTACCCGAATTGCCGGCGTACAGCGCGGCGTCGCGGAATGCGGGGGCGCCGGTCACGCGCACGGTGCTTCCGTCCACGGATATGTCCGCGCCCAGCGCGCGCATGCACGCTATCGTGGACAGGCAGTCCTCGCCGAGCAGCGCGTTCGTGACGACGGCGGTGCCGCGCGCGAAAGCGTTGAACATGACGGCGCGGTGCGTTATGCTCTTGTCCGGAGCCGTTTCCAGCGTGCGGTCGAAATTTTTCAGAGGCTTGACAAACACTTTTCCAGTCTCTCCGTAAACTCGCGCGGTTCGAGCGCGATCTCCTCCACGTTGCCGCCGCCCGTGGGCAGCATTATAACTATCCTGCCGCCGCCGTTCTTTTTGTCAGCGCGCGCGGCGTCGGTTATCTCTTCGGCGCCGAGCTTCGGGAAGGGGTGCGTGCATACCGCGCGGGCCATGCTCACCGCCTTGCCGTAGAAATCGTCGCCGATGCGCTCTCTCATCATCGTCATTTCCGCGATTATGCCCAGCGCGACGTATTCGCCGTGCGACAGGCGGAAGGAGTCGAGCTTTTCCACCGCGTGTCCGACGGTGTGACCGACGTTGAGCCGTTTGCGCAGTCCGCCCTCGCGGAAATCTGCGGCGACCACGGACTCTTTGTACCGCGCCGACATCTCGGCGAGCGGCACGGCCACGGACATATCGCGGGCGATCAGACGATCCACGGCCGGGTAAGTCGCGTCGAATATTTCGGCGGAGAGCAGCGCGTGCTTTATCATCTCTCCGCAGCCGCACAGCCATTCGCGCACGGGCAGGGTGTCCAGCCACTCGCGGCAAACGACCACGCGTTCGGGCATGTGAAAGGCTCCGGCGACGTTCTTGTAGCCGCGCACGTCCACGCCCGTCTTGCCGCCTATGCCGCTGTCCACCATGGCGAGCAGCGTCGTGGGCACGTTTATCCATTTCACGCCGCGCATATAGCATGCCGCGGCAAATCCGGCGGTGTCGCCCACCACTCCGCCGCCCACGGCGACGACCGTGGTCTTGCGGTCGCAGCCCGCCGCGACCATGTCGGAGATTATGCCGCCCACGGTCCCGAGATTCTTATGCGCCTCGCCCGCGGGCATGACGGTGTGCGGCACGCCCGAAAGCAGATCGGGGCGCAGCGCCGCGACGTTGGAATCGGTGACGGCGTATACGTTATCCGACGATAAGATCTCCTTAACCGCGGACAGGTCCGCGAATTCAGCGGCGCGCATGCGCCCTCCTCTCTTCCACGCGGCTTTTCAGCTCGTCCAGCGTATCGCCGCCGAAGGTTTTGAGTATTTCGTCCAGCACGGCGTATGCCGCCACGCTCTCGGCGACGACCACCGCCGCGGACTCCACGACGCAGACGTCGCTGCGCTCGTTGGCCGCGGTTACCGGCTCGCCCGTCTTTACGTCCACGGTGCGCAGGCCTCTTACCAGCGTCGGAATGGGCTTGAACGTCAGCGTCAGCACGATGTCCTCGCCGTTGGACATGCCGCCCTCTATGCCGCCGGCGCGGTTGGTCTTGCGGCCGTCGGGGAATATTTCGTCGTGCGCCTCGCTGCCGCGCAGGTAGCCGAACTCGCGTCCCAGCCCCACTTCCACGGCCTTGACGGCGTTGATGCTCATCATGTGCATGGCGAGCGCGGCGTCGAGCTTGCGGTCGTACTGCACGTAGCTGCCCACGCCCACGGGCATGCCGTGCACGGTTATTTCCACGCAGCCGCCCAGCGTATCGCCGTCCAGGCGCGCCGCGCGTATGGTGTCGTGCCACTTTGACTCGTCGCCGACGCCGCCGATGACGAGCGTCCTGCCCGTTATCGTCACGCCTATGGCTTCGAGCGCCTGGCGGCACACCGAGCCTGCGGCGACGCGCGTAGTGGTTTCGCGCGCGCTGGCGCGTTCGAGCACGGGGCGGGCGTTGGGACCGAATCCGTATTTGATTATGCCCGAAAGATCGGCGTGGCCGGGACGTACGGCGGTCAGCGCCTTTTTATCCACTTCGCCGGTGAACGGATCCATATACGGAATCCAGTTCTCGTAATCTCTGTTCTTTATGGTGAAAGCGAGCGGCGACGCTATGGTTTTGCCGCCTATCATGCCGGACAGCACTTCCACCTTGTCCGTTTCTATCTTCATTCTGCCGCCGCGGCCGTAGCCCTCCTGACGGCGCGCCAGATCGGCGTTTATTCGCTCTTCGTTTATGGTAATGCCGGCGGGCAGGCCTTCTATGACGCCTACAAGCGCCCTGCCGTGCGATTCTCCTGCGGTAATAAGTCTCATCCGAGTATCTCCTTTGCTTTTCTGTACGACGGTTCGTCTTTCAGTTCTATGCGCAGCGCCCCGCCCGCGCCTTCGCGCGAGTTCATGACCGTAAGGTTGCTTATGCTTATGCCCGCGGCGGCGAGCCTGTCCAGCACGCCCACGATGGAGCCCACGCAGTCGGGCACGTCGGCATATACGACGTATTCGCTCATGAACCGCCTGCTGTATTTCAGCTTGTCCCGCTTTTCCTTCGCCTCGGCGAGGAAGGCGGTGATGTCGCGACCCGCGGCGATGTCCCGCCTCAGGTCGGACAGCGTCGCGATATATCTGTCCATTTCGTCCACGATGTTGCCGCGGTTGAGCGCGGCGACGGTGTTCCAGAACTCGGGCGAGGACGACGCTATGCGCGTCGTGTCCATGAAACCGCTGCCCACTATATGCTCGTCGCCCGTCATCGCCGAGTTGACGAGCGCGTACGCCGCCATGTGTTCGAGGTGCGAAATCTTGGCGACGAGGCGGTCGTGGCGCGCCGCGGACATGACCACGGGGACGGCGCCGCACGCCAGCGCGATGCGCCTGACGAGCTCGAGATCGGCGGGATTGTCGTTGTAGTCGACGAGGATGTAATACGCGTTTTCGAGCAGCCGCTCCTTGGCGGCGCGGATGCCGCTCTGTTCGGTGCCCGCCATGGGGTGCCCGCCTATTATCCTGCCGGGCAGACCGGACAGCATGCCTTTGACGCTGCCGACGTCGGTTATGACCGTCGTGTCGCCCAACGCGGCGTATACGTCCTCCACCGTCTTTTTTACCAGCGACAGCGGCGTGCATACCACGACTGCGTCGCAGCCGGCAAAGTCGGAATACGAGCGGGCGGCGGACGTTATCATGCCCGAGGAAAGCGCGTACTCCACCGTTTCGGGGTTGCGGCTCATGCCCACGACGTCGCAGCTGCGCGACAGCGAGATTGCCATGGAGCCGCCTATAAGCCCCAGTCCGATTATGCCGATCCTGCCCTTCTTTTCCATACGGTGAAATTATAGCACAAAGGCGCGCCGCAATGCAAGAAAATCGGCGCGCCCCGCGAAAAAACAGCGGATGTATATTAAATACGGTCATATATACCAGACGGGAAGCTGAAAAATATTTTCGCGCAGCCGGCCCGGGTGCGGACAGGTACAGACTACCGCCCCCATGCCGCGGCGCTTACCGTCTATTTCGTCAAGTACTTTGAAAGCCGACGTCACGTCTGCGGAAACGTTAGCGTTTTTCTTGATTTCTATCGGATAAAGTACCCCGTTTTCTTCGATTATTATATCGATTTCGCTCTCCGTTTCCGTAATACCGCCGGCAGTACGAACGCGCCTTTTATCCTTTCCTCTGTAGTATGAAACGCAGTATCTGTAATCGATGCCGCGGTTTGCATACGATTTCAGTATCTCGGATACTACGAAAGTTTCGAAAAACGCGCCGCTCATGGCTCCCGTCGCCAAAGTTTCCGGAGTCAGCCATCTCGTCAGATATGCGGCCAAACCGGTATCTCTGAAATACAGTTTGGGAGTTTTCACCGCGCGTTTCAGTACGCTCGCCGAGTAAGGTTCGAGCAAATACACGATGCCGGAAGCTTCAAGAACGGATATCCAGTTCTTTACCGTAGTCTGATCTTTGCCTATGTCGTCCGCCATGTTGGAGTAATTCAGCATCTGTCCGGTACGCGCGGCGGCGGCAACCATGAGCCTGCGGAAATCGTCGAGATTATGCACCGCGGAAAGTTCGCGGACGTCGCGTTCGAGGTATGTTTTCACATAACTTGCATAAAACGTACCCCAATCAACGTTATCGTCCTGCAAAGCGGGATAGCCGCCGCGGTGTATGATATTCCAGAGATTGTCGGGAGCTTTTGCCGTCCGCGCCCGTTCGCTCACATATTCGGAAGTGGGAAGAAAGGGTTTATCGAAAGTATCGCCCGTTATCTCGCGCAGAGACAGTCCGCCGAGTTCCACGATTCCGACCCTGCCCGACAGCGATTCGGAAACACCGCGCATGAGTTCGAACGGCTGCGAACCCGACAAGCAGTAAAGACCGCGCCGTTCGTCTTCGTCGCACTTTATTTTAATATAACGGAACAGTCCGGGCGTACGCTGTACTTCGTCGAATACGGCGGGCGGAGCATTCAGCGTCATAAAAAGATCGGGATCTTCCCTGGCCCGTTCTTCCGTAAACGGGTTATCCATGGAAACGTATTTTCTGTCGGGGAACAGCTTTCTGATCATCGTGGATTTCCCGGTCTGCCGCGCTCCGGTAATCAAAACGCATTTGAACGTTCTGTCCGTTCTTTCCACAATGTCTTCTATACTTCTTTTTATATACCTCATAAATTCACCCGCCAATTTTTACGACTAATCTCGAATTTAATTCGAGATTAGTCGTATTATACATCATTCCCGCACATTTGTCAACCCTGTATTATAAGTTTTGTTTTCTTTGCGACATTTTTATAGGCAGGCATACAAAAATTGTTTATTCCGGGTAGCGGTCGGAAATGCGGGTGCAGATTTCGCGGCGGGCGGAATAGTCGAGAGTGCAGGAATAAACGCCGTAGAACACATACTGCCCTTCCCTGTTTTTCACGAACGTCACGCGCGTGCCGGCGACGCCTTCGAAAGGTATGTGCCAGTCCACGGTTATGGTGCCGCGGGCGTTATCCACGGTATTGTTCCACGAATCGTTGTTCGCGCCGTTTATGTTGCTGCGGGAAACGAACCATACGTCGTAATTCTCGGGCGTTGCCTTGCCCGCCCACAGGCGGCGCTGCGGACCGAACTCCCCGCGCAGACTGCGCTTCCAGCCGAACAGCTCGCAGCACTCGTCGTATATTTCCAGAGCTTTAGTGCCGCAGATTCTGCCGCTGCGCCACTCCGACTTTGAAATAATGGTCAGTACGTCGTCGAGAATCAAATTAGCTTTTCTCTCGTACTCTTCCCGCGTTATGTAACACTTGGCGCGCAGACGGTCAAGCGCTTCCAATCTGTTCGTAAATTCTTCGAACTGCGTTTCGGTTATAATGTTTTCCATCAGCGCCTTGCGCAGCAGTCCTGTGACGGTTTTTCCGATATCTTCGTTCATTATTTCTTTTCCTCCGTTGTGAGTATTGTTTTCTGTCATAGCTTTTCTTCCTCTGTAAGTATTATTTTCTTCCGTTGATTCGTCATATTTATCGCTTAGCATTGCCCTTCCTTCAGGGGAAAGCTGTACTCCCTCCCACGTCCACCGCCACCAGCGCAGCCATGAAACGCAGAATACGGCAAGATATGCGAACGCGACGAATTGAAGAACGGTACACAGAATCAGTATGATAAACAGAATCACGAATCCGACGCCCGAAATGCCGATATGATTTATAATGTCGATCGTGACCATAATTTCGTATACCGTTGAGACTACGGAACCGATGAGACTGATACAGAAAACAATGAGAAGAAAAATTACCGTCCCGAAAGATAATACAGCTCCGTTTTCACGATTCTCTTTATTCAGATCGTCCGAATTACAGACAGACGTCAAAAAATTCCAGAATACAACGATGCGGATTATACTGCCGATGATGGCAGCAGCAAAACTCACATCGACAGTATTGGTTATCGCGGTAATAATAATATTGCCGATGAGCGCGATAATTTCCACAACAATTGCGGCAATGCACCAAATGTTAGCCGTATTCTTATGCTTACGTCGCAGCCAATTATACGTTGATTCTTTCGTTATATATTTGCCGAGTATCTTCATAATTTTTTCCTTAATAAGCGGTTATGGTCTATATATAGTCCATATTGTATCATATATAGCCCACTCTGTCAAGATAAAATGTGCTAAATTATAGGCATGAACGAGAATGTGACGAACACGTATATCACAGTGAAAAACAGACTGCTGACGCTTATGGATGAGAAAAGACTGTCCATACACAGACTGGCTCTGGAATCGTCGGTCGCGCCGTCCACGATTAAAAACATTCTGTACGGCAAAAGCGTGAATCCGGGCATAGTCACGATAAAAATGCTGTGCGACGGCATGGGCGTTACGCTGCCCGAATTTTTCTGCACCGACGAATTTGCCGGGCTGGAAACGGAAACGGGCTGAACGGCAACGTGCAAGGTTAGGCGCCGTAATAATACGGAAAATATTACAAGCAATACACGGATACGATACAAGTGCGCCGCGAAGGTCTTATACCTTCGCGGCGCGTTACGTTTCCGGGATTTACCCGGAAAAACAAATATAATATTCTATCTGCATGCGTTGCCGCGGAACGTTATCCGAGACTGCCGGTTATGGCGGCGGCGACGGCTTCGTCGGATTCGAGCAGCGAGCGCACGCCGGTGGCTATGGCGTACGCAACCTTCTGCTGATACGCGGCGGTCACGAGGTTGGCCTCGTCCGTCGGGTTGGACAGAAAGCCGCATTCGACGAGCAGCGACGGCGACGACGAGCACTGCAGAATATAATAGTCGCCGCTCTTGGCCTCGCGGTCGCAATCCAGCGAGGCGTTGAGCACGCTTTGCATGCGTTCGGCGTATTCCCTGCCCTCCGACGACGAGGCGGCGTAGAACACCTGCGCGCCGTGCACGTCCTTCATGGGATAGAAGTTCTGGTGCACGCTGACGACGAGGTCGGGCGCGGCTTCGTCGATGATCGTCTTGCGGGCGAGCATATCCGATTTCTTGAAGCCTTCGCCGTCCGTTGCGAGATCGACGTCGCTCTCGCGCGTCATGACCACTTCATAGCCCGCTTCTCGCAGGAAGTGGCGCAGGCTCTTGGCGATGCCGAGATTGATGTCGCTCTCCTTCTCGCCCGTCGAGCTGCCAACCACTCCGCCGTCGCGGCCTCCGTGGCCGGGGTCTATGACGACCGTCATGCCGTTGGGCGAAACCGCGGGCGCCGCGGACGCGGCTATTATGCAGGCGGCGACGAAAGCCATGACCGCTGCCGCGATCGCCGCGGCGGCTATGACCGTCCGCTTTTTTGTTTGCAGAAAAATCATATCAGTACAGGCCCACGGTGCCGTTCACCCAGCTGTCGAAAAAGCCTTTGAGGTCGAAGCCGGTCGTATTCTCGAAGCAGGCGACGAGGTCGTCGGGCGAGGCTATGAGTCCGGTGTACTGCGTATAATAATTTTTAAGAGAATCGAAGAACTTGTCGTCGCCGACCGAGTGGCGGAGCGAGTCGAACAGCAGTTCGCCCTTGACGTACGTGTGGAAGGAATAGTCGGTCTGCGAGAAATAGTCGCCGAGGCCGCGGTTCATCGACGTGTCGCCGCCGATAAGCTCGTCGTACATTTCGGTGAACAGGACGTAGCTCTGCATGGCGTCGGCGATGCGGTCTTCGGCGCTCACGCCGTAGTCGGGATTGTTCTCGTAGAACAGCGTGACCGAGTATTCGGCAAGCCCCTCGTCCATCCACGCCTGATTGATCTGGTCGTTGCCGACCGCCGCGTACCACCACTGGTGCGCGATTTCGTGGATGATGGCTTCGTCGAGCAGGTCGCCCTGCAGGCTGTCGGATACGAACGCGAGCTGCGGGTATTCCATGCCGCCGTACAGGAAGGGCGTGAGCGCGACGGTGAGCGTGTCGTACGCGTAGTCGCCGAACAGCGATGAGAACGTCGTCACGGCGTCGGCGCACACCTGCAGGTGACGCTCGGCGTCGGAATCGGCGGCGTAGTAGTATCTGACCGTCGGGCCGCCTTCCACCGCCGTTTCGACGGACGTGTATTTGTCCGAAACGGTCAGGGCGAAGTCGCGCACGCACTCGGCGGTGAACGTGGTCACCGTCGTGTCGCCGTTCACTTCCGCAGACACGCTGCCCGTACCTGCCGCGTTCCAGCCCGTGGGCGCGGTGAGCGTCACGGTATAGTCCGCGACGTCAGAATAGAACGGGTCGCCGTTGGAATAGTACGGATCGGTGCGCCAGCCGCCGTTTTCGTATACGCAGGCGACTGGATACCAGTTGCCGAGATTGACTATGCCGTTATAGAAACCGAAGCGGTGGCGCGTCTGCGGTATGTCGAGGGAGAACGCTATGTCTATCTCCGCCGCGTCGCCGGGCAGCAGCGTAAGGCCGCTCACGATAAGTATGTCCTCGTCCTCGCCGCCTATGGACCACTCGGCGTTTTCCCCGCCCACGGTCACCGACTCTATGGTTATGCCGCCGTAGTCCACGCCGCCGGGATAGGCGTCGGACACGCTCGTATCGGACACGGACGCGTAGCGGGCGCCCTGCCTGAACGCCGCGGGATAGAGATGAAAGTACACGCCGTCCAGTTCGGCCTCGCCGGAATTGACGTACGTCACCTTCTCCGTCGCCGCGACCGTCATCGCGGAAGTGTCGAGCGTCGCGTCGATGACGTACGACGTGATGTTTTCCTCTTCAGGGGCGGGCTCGCACGCAACGAAGCACAGTGCTCCGCACATGAGCGCGGCCGCCGCTATGACCGAAACCAGTTTTTTCATGATGTCTCCTTTTTTATGTACGCTTATGTATATGAGCGCTCCCCCGCGGAAAATTCGTACTTTTTGCGCGAATATGCTTGACAATATGAGAAAAACGGCATATAATACGAGTATGATTAAATGATTGTTTAATCATTAAAACAAAAAGGAGATTCATATCATGACCAGGAATTACGAAATCGAGAACATCGACTGCGCCAACTGCGCGAAAAGGCTGGAAGACACGCTCAACAGGATACCGCAGACGCAGTGCCGTCTGTCCTTTGCTCTCGGGCAGCTCCGCGTCACCGCGCCCGACGAGCATTTCGACAAGGCGATGAAGGAAGTGAGGCGCGTCACGAAAATTCTCGAACCGGATGCGGTCATTACGGAAATAAGATGAAAAAACCGAACGGACGGATAGTATCCATCATTCTGTGCGCCGCGCTGCTTATTCCGGCGGTGCTATTCGACAAGATCGCCGGATTCTTCCCCGTATACGTGACGCTGTACGCCCTGGCATGGCTGGCGGCGGCGCGCACGGTCATAGTCAAAGCGGCGCGCAATATACGGCGCGGCGTCATATTCGACGAAAACTTTCTCATGCTCGTCGCCTCGATCGGCGCGTTCGTCATCAACCTCGTATTCTCAGACTACGAAACGGAGCTCTGCGCTCCGGGCGGCGGCGAGGTCATGATGGACGGCGTGCTCGTCATGCTGCTGTATCAGATCGGCGAGCACTTCCAGTCCATGGCGGTCAAGAAGTCGCGCAAGGGCATCAAGCAGCTGCTGTCCATGCGGCCCGATTCGGCCGTGGTGGTGCGCGGCGGCGAGGAGATCGAGGTATTCCCCGACGAGGTGGAGCCTGGCGAGCTCATAGCCGTCAGACCGGGCGAGCGCGTGGCCATAGACGGCGTCGTGGAGAGCGGAGCGAGCTATGTCGACTCCTCGGCGATTACGGGCGAGAGCGAGCCGCGGTACTGCCGCGCGGGCGACGAGATAAAGTCGGGTTCCATAGCCGTGGACGGGCTGATCACCGTACGCACGACGAAGCCGTTCGGCGAGTCTACGGCGAGCAAGATGCTCAGGCTCGTCGAGGAAGCGAGCGAAAAGAAAGCGAAGCAGGAGACCTTCATCACCCGCTTCGCGAAGGTGTACACTCCCATCGTGTGCGCGATAGCGCTGCTCGTGGCGGTCGTTCCCCCGCTCGCGATCATGCTGGCGGGCGGCGGCAACGAGTGGGGCCACTGGATTTATACGGCGCTGTCCCTGCTCGTCGTGTCCTGCCCCTGCGCGCTCGTCATCAGCGTGCCGCTCACCTTCTTCGGCGGCATCGGCGGCGCGGCGAAGGCCGGCGTGCTCATCAAGGGCGCGGACGTGTTCTCGCCGTATATGCACGCGACCGTGGCGGCGTTCGACAAGACGGGCACGATAACCGAAGGAAAGTTCTCCGTCGTCGAGTGCACGCTGGCCGAAAAAGAACTCGCGCTCGTGGCGGCGGCGGAAAGCAGATTCACCCACCCCATCGCGAGGTCTGTCACCGCGTATTATACGTCGCTCGGCGACGAAACGCCGGCGTGCGAACATGCCGAGGACGTGGCGGGAAAAGGCATCAAGGCCACGGTTGGCGGCGTGCGGGTCATCGTCGGAAAGGCGGAACTGCTCGAAGAATGCGGCGTGAAAACGCAGCCGTGCGACGGACCGTTCACGGCGCTGCACGCGGCGGCGGACGGCAGGTATCTCGGACACATCGTCGTCGCGGATAAGATCAAACCGGGCAGCGCGCAGGCAGTGGCGGAGCTGAAAAAAGCGGGCGTGAAAACGGTCATGCTCACGGGCGACAGATACGAGGTCGCGGAAGCAGTCGCGCGCGAAGCGGGAGTGGACGAGTTTTACGCCGGACTGCTGCCCGAGGACAAGGTCGCCAAGGTCGCCGAAATGCAGAACCGGGGCGAGAAAGTGCTGTTCTGCGGCGACGGAATAAACGACGCGCCCGTGCTGGCAGCGGCGGACGTGGGCTGCGCCATGGGCGGACTGGGCAGCGACGCGGCGATAGAAGCCGGCGACGCGGTCGTCATGAACGACGATCTGTCCGCCGTCGTGGCGGCAAAGAAGCACGCGCGGAAAGTCATCGCGATAGCCATGCAGAACATAGTCGGTTCGCTGCTTATCAAAACGGCGATAATGATACTCGCGATAGCGCTCCCCGATTTCCCGCTGTGGGTGGCGATTATAGGCGACGTCGGCGTATGTCTCGTCGCGATAGTCAACGCCATGCGCGCGCTGGGCGTGAAAAAGCGCGCCGCGCAGACGTCCGGGCAGACGAAGACCGCGGCAAGCGGAAACTTATGATATAAACTCCGATATAGATAACGGCTCCCGGAAGAATTCTTTCGGGAGCCGGTTTGTTATTTGGCGAGCAATGTCTTTACCGTTTCGGCGGCGAGCAGCAGACCCGCGGCGGCGGGCACGAAAGATATGCTCGCGGGAGTGCTGCCGGTCGCGGCGGGCGGCTCCTCCGAATACACGACGCGCAGGGCGTCTATGCCGTTTTCCCGGCACAGGCGGCGCATGACGCGCGCGAGCGGACACACCTTCGTTTCGTATATGTCGGCGGCGCGGAAAGCGGACGGATCCAGCTTGTTACCCGCGCCCATACAGCTGATGACGGGCACGCCTGCCGCGCGGGCGCGGAGTATTATTTCCAGCTTGCCCGGCACCGAGTCGATGGCGTCGATGACGTGGTCGTACGGCGAGAAATCGAAGGGCGTGTCGGGCGCGAAGAACAGCGCGTGCGGGGTTACGCTCGCGGACGAGTCCACTTCGAGCAGGCGTCGGCGCGCGGCCGCGACTTTCAGTTCGCCCACCGTCTTTTCGGTAGCGAAGAGCTGGCGGTTGAGATTGGAGGGAGAGAACGCGTCGCCGTCCACTATATCCAGCGCGCCCACGCCCGCGCGCACGAGCGCCTCCGCGGCATGACCGCCCACGCCGCCCACGCCGAACAGCAGCACCCTGCTCCGTTTCAGTTTTTCGAGGCCGTCTTCCCCGATAAGGCCTGTCGTTCTTTCGTATCTGCTTTCCATTATGATTTCTATTCGTTTTCGGTCAGACAAAGGATGTACGCAGGATCCAGATCAAGCGTTTTGCACAAACGCGCGAATGTTTCTATATTCGGTTTGGTTTTGCCTGAAATATATTGCGCGATCGTAGGTTGCCGCACGCCTATGCGTCTTGCGATTTCGCTTTGCGACAGCTCGCTCTCCCGGATAGCCTGCGCAATTCTTGACTGAATATTTTCGGCTGTTATCATGAAATCCTCCCGATTTTTTAATATTATACAATAATTTCGGATAAAAAGTCTTGACTTATAAGTATTACCTATGATATATTATATTTATAAGTATTACCTATATAATAAGGAGAAAATTTCAATGGAAGAATCTTTGATAACGCAGCTGCTCCCGCTGTCAAAACTCTCAGGGCGCATAAAGCTGCATGACATCGAAAGAGAAGCGGACTGGGGAGAATACGGCAGCAGCATACGGTATGCCGAAGCGCTGCCGGAGCACATGCGCGACACGTTCCTGAAGCTGTACGACAGTCTGCTGTTACTGTCGGCATGCAACGCCGAAAAATGTTTTGCGGAAGGCTTCAAACTCGGGCTGCTAATCGGTACGGAAGCGGGCAGAGCGGCCGGAGCATACGGAGCGTGACGCTTGACAAAGTCGGGCGTCGGTGGTATCATCGGGATATGAAGTACGAAAAGGTATACCATACTCTCCCGCCGGTGTATGACGAGCGCAGCCGCGTGCTCGTGCTCGGTTCGCTTCCCTCGCCCAAGTCGCGCGAAACGGGTTTTTATTACGGACACCCGCAGAACCGGTTCTGGCGCGTGCTGTCCGACGTGCTCGGCGAACCTTTTCCCGCGAATAACGACGAGCGGCGGGACATGGCGCTGAGGCGCGGCATAGCGCTGTGGGACGTCATCGCCGAATGCGAGATCGCGGGAGCGTCGGACGCAAGCATACGCAGCGCCGTGCCCAACGATTTTTCCGTTATTACCCGCGCCTGCGATGTGCACGCCGTGTTCACCGTGGGACGGACGGCGACGGCGCTGTATGAAAAATTTACGGGAGAGCGGAGCATATATCTGCCCAGCCCGAGCGGTGCGAACAGAGCTGTGAGTTACGAACGCATGCGAGACGCGTATTCCGTAATTACCGGATATCTCGATCCCGTTATCTAAAACGCGAAAACCGGCCGCAAACGGCCGGTTTTCGCGTCCTTTATTCCTTTTGACGGTCGGATAGGCCGCTCAATGGACGAATTCGCGATACAGGGCCGCAATCGCCTTTTCGTAATCGGCGTTCTCGACGGCGACGATGATGTTCATCTCGCTGGAGCCCTGGTCTATCATTCTTATGTTGACGTCGGCGTCGGACAGCGCGCCGCAGACGCGGGACGCCGTACCCTTGACGCGGCTCATGCCGTGGCCGACGACGGCTATGAGAGCAAGCCCCTTGCTCATTTCTATCGTCGTGGGATCGCACTTGTCCTTGATGTCGGCGATCGCCTCGGCGAGCACCTCGTCGTCGGTGGGGTCGATGACGAGCGTGACGGTGTCTATGCCCGTCGGCATATGTTCGAGGGATATCTTATGATCGTAGAGCACGTCGAGCAGGGTTTTGCAGAAGCCGATTTCGTTGTTCATCATCTGCTTTTCGATGAATATTCCCACGAAATCCTTCTTGCCGGCGATGCCCGTTATGACGCTGCCCTTGCGCTCGTATTTGCCGCACAGCAGATCCTCGTAATTGACGATCATCGTGCCCTTCTCTTCGGGGGCGAAGGTGTTGCGGATATTGATGGGTATGCCCGCGAGGTTGACCGGAAACACGGCTTCGGGATGGAGCACGCTCGCGCCCATGTACGACAGCTCGCGCAGTTCGCGGTACGTCACCATTCTTATGATTTCGGGATTTTTCACGATGCGCGGGTCGACGACCATGAAGCCGTTGACGTCCGTCCAGTTCTCGTATACCGAAGCGTGCACCGCGCGCGCCACTATCGCGCCCGAAACGTCGGAGCCGCCGCGTGAGAAAGCTTTGATTCTGCCGTTCTCGTCCGAGCCGTAGAAACCGGGAACCACCGCCCTGCCCGCCTTATCGAGGGCTTCGGACGCCAGCCGCTGCGTTTCTTCCGCGTCCAGCGTGCCGCCGCGGAACTTGATGATGTCGGCGGCGTCGACGAACTTGTAGCCGATGAGCGCCGCGAGCACCTTGGCTGCGAGGTATTCGCCGCGGCTGACAACGTAGTCGTACGACGCGCCCTCTTCCGTACGCCTGAAAATCTCTTCGAGGTCGGAGGACAGGTCGAGCGAGAGGCCGAGGCCGCTTTCTATCTCGCGGAACCGTGCGGCGATGACGTCCATTACTTCGCGCCGTCCGCGGGAGTTCGTTTCGCCGTGCAGTCTGATCAGAAGGTCGGTGACCTTCGTATCCGTTTTTTCGCGCTTTCCGGGGGCGGAAACCACGACGTACTCGGCGTCTCTGTCGCCGAGGATTATGTCGCGCACGCGCATGATGCTCTGCGCGTTGGCCATCGAGGTGCCGCCGAATTTAAGTGCTTTTGCCATTTTTTTATATCATCCTGAAAATTGTATTTCTTTGTTTACGGTTTCCCTATGTCGCGGGATTCCATGTAAAAACGTTTTTCGTCCGCTTCGCCCATCGAAAACGTCTTGCGGGGCAGTCTGCCGCGTTCCGATACTTCGGCGAACAGTTCCGACTTGGGCAGCGCGGGCATGAGCAGTCCCACGCCTCCGCGCTCGGCGCACAGAGCGCGCAGTTCTCCCTCGCCGTGTATGTAATCGACGCTGCCGCCGTACGAGGCTATGTACTCGTCTATGGCCGCCTGCGCTTCTTCGTACGCTTTCACGGCGCCGCCTCCGGGCAGGACGGTTTCCCTGCCGCCGCTTATGAGCGTAAAGCCGCCCGCGCGGCCGCGGACATACTCCGCGAAGCCGCCTGCGTTATATAATATGCGGTGAATGGGTTCGAAAGCCACGGCGCCGGAGCGGAGATTCTCCACTTCGACGAGCGCGTATCTCGCCCGCTCCGCTCTGCGGTCGCCCGCAGCCCTGAGCCGTTCGTAATGCGCCTTCGCCGCCGCGAGCGAGTGATTGCCGTCGCCCACGAGCACGAAGGGTCTGCCCTCTTCCTCGGCGCGCTTCTGCAGTCTGCCGAGCGCGCGCTCTGCGGCGCGCGTGTCCTTTATCAGCCGGCCTTCCAGCCGTCCGCCCGTATAGAGGGAGAAATCGTACAGCGGATCGCCGGCGCCGACGAGCGGCTCTATGACCGTCCCTTCCGGGTCGTCTATAAGGCATATAACGTGGGGCACGTCCAGACGGGACGCGGCGCGCACCTTCATGCGCGGCGGTATGCGTTCCAGCACCGTGCCTTCGGTGGCGCGGATGAGCGCCCCTCCGTCCTCATAAGAGTACGCTTCCAGATCGGCCAGGCACACGAGGCCGTAACGGTCGCCGTGAGGCAGGCTCCTGCGTACGAGCGCCATGCCCTCGTACGGCACGAGCCACGATTCGGCGTATTTTTCCGAAGCCGCGGCGATGCCGGGCAGGCGTGCGTCCGCTCCGGACAGAAAAGCCTCCGGACATATAAGGTCGAGAGTGCTCGGAGCATCCCCGACGAAACCCGCCAGTTTTTCCCAATAAGACGGCGACGACGTGTACTGATCGCATGCGACCACCGCCCAACGCGTCAGATCGGCTCCGCGGGGAGGCAGCAGAAAAGCGCCGCCCGAAAGTATGCTCATAACAGTTTGCGCCCCCGCTTTTTCTTGGGTTTACCGCCGCCGCTGGCTTTGAGCCCGTATACCTGCTCTATCACGTCGGTGAGCATCACGGCGTCGTAGTATCTGTCAAGTTTGCCGTCGCGCGCGACGGAGATTATGCCCGTTTCCTCGCTGACCACGATGGCGAGCACGTTGTACTGCTCGGTCACGCCGAGAGCGGCGCGGTGGCGCGTGCCCAGTTCCTTGGGCAGCGTCTGGTTCTGCGACAGCGTCAGGAAGCAGCCCGCGGCGAGGATCTTGTTGCCGCGGATGAACACCGCGCCGTCGTGAAGGTTGGCGTTGGTGTTGAACAGGCATTCGATGAGCGGCTGGCTGAGTTTTGCGCCCAGTTCGGTGCCGCTTTCGAGTATATGCTTGGGCACGGTCTGCGTCGTGATTATTATGAGCGCGCCCAGGTGGTCCTTGGACATGTTGAGCACCGCGCGTACGATGTCGTCCACCGCCTCGCGCAGTTCTTCTTCGGTACAGTCGTAGTCGGCGCTGTACGCCGCGGCGTTCTCCGCGCGGCTGGCGAGCTTCCACATCATGCGGCGCAGTTCCTGCGGATACATGATGAGTATGACGATGATGAGCAGCAGTATGCCGTTGCCGAATATGCTGCCGAGCACCGGGAAGGACAGCAGAGTGCTGGACAGCACCACGCACACTACCGCCGTGATCACGAAGAATTTGATGATGGGCGCGGCGTTGTTTTTACGCAGCAGATATATGGCAAGATATACTATGGCGAACAGCAGCAGGATATCCAGCACGCTTACGAAGCCGCGGAAAACGGACGAAAACTCGGCGGCGATGTTCCTGCCGAAGCCCTCGAAAAATCCCACGCTGTCGGGATACTGCACTGACGAAACGCCGAGTCCGACCGCGAGCAGCCACATGCCGACGCTTATGCCGAGCGCGACGAGTTTTGTTTTTATGTCGCGCACGAAAACCGCCTTCATCGCCCTGACGAAAGCGTTATCCCTCTTTGCCCCGTTCTCCTTTTTCTCCGGTCCTTCCGGAGTCATATTCTCTGCCATCGCACTTATTATATACTTTTCTTTTATATTTTTCAATAGTTTTGCGACACAAAATTCAAAAAACGCGGAACACTTTGAGTATTCCGCGCTTTTTACGTCATTTGCCGTCCTTTCCGTCATCCTCTCCGCCGCCGGAGCCGCCGTTATCGCCGTTATCGGCACCGCCGCCGTCCTTATCCTTTCCCGGATCGGGGTCGGGGCTGTCGAAATCGGCGAACGGATCGGCGGACGCGAAGTCAACGTATACTTCGTCGTCCTTGGGCTTTTCGTAGTCCATGCCGAACACCGCCACTCTGACGTTCTTCTTCACGCCGGGAGGATCGTCGCGGTGATTCTTCTCGTATCTGCGTACGAGCACGACGATGGGCACGAGCGCGGCGAGCGAGAGCACCGCCACCGCGATATAGCCGGCTATCGGATATACCATCCAGATGTAGCCGCGGCCGGAATCCCGGCCGGCGACGAGCGCGTCCACGAAACCGTCGCGGGTTACCGATCCGGCTATCAGTTCGGCCGCCACCGCCATCTGCGAAGCATAGTCGGGGCTGAGCCGTTCGAGATTTTCCATAGTGTCGGACGACGTGCCGGAGATGTTGTAATCGGAAGAGCGCTCCCTGTCGGACAGCCAGAACGGATTGTCGGCGCCCGACGTTATGGCGCATATACTGTAGTTGTCGAAATACGCGGCCGCGTCGGACACGAGGGCTTTGGGCGTATACGGCAGGTCTTCTATGTTAGCCGACCGCATACCGTAATCCGCGGTGAACGCGTTCGGCTCGGACACGTAATCCCCGAATCCCGCCTCATCGGCGGTTTCGAGTATGAATCTGCCGTGCGCGGTGGACTCCTCGTCGAAGTAAGTCAAAAGTCTGTCGCCGCCCAGTCTGTCCACGTTTATGGCAAGCATGAGTTTGCTGCGCGCCGTTTCGCCGAGGTTCTGTATATACGCGTACGCGCCGCGGTGCTCTATGTTGCCCATGCCGTAGAATACGAAATCGATGTCGACCGCGAGCGTTTCGCGCACGGATTCCCGGGCGAAGTATTCGGCGAGCGCGAGCACGACCGCCACGCCGGTGCCGTTATCCATGGCCGCCTCCGCGCCCGTGCCGTTGAAATAAACGTAGTTGTTGTACTGCGACACGTTGACGGTGGCGTACGTATTGTCGTAGTTCGCGCCGATGACTATGCGACGGCGGTCGGTCTTCTCCGGATCCCCGCGCAGTTCGCCCACGACGTTCTGGGATTCGAACCTGTCGCCGTATTCGGTGGTATATGCGAAATCGTTGACGGACACGGAGCCTTCGCCGAGCAGTCCGGTCAGGCGTTCCGCCAGCCAGTCGGCTGCGAGCTTTTCGCCGTCGTCGGTTACGGTCGCCGTCGTCATGGACGTACGGTCGGCGCGCTCCCCGTCGCCGAGAAAATCTTCGAGCGTCTGTTTCATTTTTTCCGCGGTGAACAGCTCGGTTTCGGGCACGGAATAATCGGCGTCGCCGCACCCGGTCAGGAGCAGCGCCGCGCCCAGGACGAGCATTGCGCACAGTATTATTACGGTAATCTTTCTTGCCATGGCGTCACCACATTATGAGTTCGCTTATGAGCGAATAGAGCGCGAACACGAGATTTATCAGGCAGTATACGCCGCAGAATGCGTATACCGAGCGGGGCACCAGCCGCGCGGGCATGCGATAACGCGCTTCGAACAGCGTGTACAGCCCGACCGCGGCGCCCACGATGAGAAAGCGCACGATCGTTTCGCCGTATACAGACAGCGCGGGCACGGCGAAGTACAGCAGCGAGAACGCGCCGTATATCAGATAACCCAGTCCGTAGAATATACGGAGCGAATATTCCATATCCGCCACTGCGCGGCTGCCCATGAAACGGAACATGCCGAAGGCTATGAGCCGGGCAAGCTCGTATAAAACGAGCGGAAGAATACCCGCGGTCACGAACGCGAACGCGTCGTTTCCTATGAACGACGAAATAAATTCGTTATAACCGCCCGCGTCGGCGACGTATGCCAGCGTGCGGCGCATGGAAAACCAGTTCCCGCAGCAGAGGAACAGATAGAAAAGCACGTACACGACGGCGTTGGGGATCTTCCTGCGTATGATGATCCCGGCGATCGCGCCCGGGTTTTTCTTGTTTTCCGAATAAGTTTCTTTTCCTGTTTCGATCATCTTTATTTATGACGCCTCCGGTCAGATTCCGCCGACCGTTCTGAGTATCAGCACTTCGGACGCCGTTTCGCGGGGCAGCGTCCCGTTCTTTATGTCCTCGTCCGTTTCGGCGAGCGACAGCAGTATGCGTGCGAGCGCGGCTTCGCCGAACTTTGCGGCTTCGCGCTTTATCGCGTACAGCGCGTTATCGCGCACGCCGAGCAGTTTTTTCACCGTTTCCCCGTCCTCTGTCAGCGAGTAGTACAGCCTGCGGAAATGCGACTGCACGACGCCGAACAGCGTTTCTGGCCGGCGCGCGTCCTCGTCAAAGCTCTCGTAAATCTTCATAGCCTCTGCGGCGTTCTTCGCGGCGATCGCGCCGGACAGCTGCCACATCGCGTATTCCGGTTCGGGCTGAACCATGAGCCGCACGTCGTCCGGCGTTATCCTGCCGCCCATGCGGTATGACGCGAGCTTTCCGAACTCTCCGGATATGCGGGACATGTCGCTGCGGCAGTATTCGGCGAGCAGCGCCGCCGCGTCGCGCTCCACCGTCACCTCATACTTCTTCGCCTCCGCCGCCATCCACGCGAATATCGTGGGAAGGTCGAGAGGCGAGCAGTCTATCGGCTCGGCCGCGGACAGAAACTTCCGCACTTCCTCCTCCCTGCGGCTCTCCTTTTTGCCGCGGCGGGGTTCGGGCTGGTCGGTGACGACGAGCACCGCCGCCGGATCGGCTATGTCGGCGTATGCGCCGAGGCCGGTCACGTCGGTAAGCGTGCGCACGCCCACGTATCTGCGGTCGCTCATGATCGGCGGAGCGGCCACCGCGTCGCGCAGCTGTACTGCCGTCGGCGAGTCGAGGGTCAGCGCGTTGAGTTCGGGCATGGATACGGCGCTCTTTATGATACGCACCGCCGAGCTTTTGAGATACTCGTCATTTCCCGTCAGCACATAGAAAGGCTTTATGTCCCCCGAGTTTATCCGTTTTTTGAGTTCGGAGAATTTCATATCATAAAGATTAACATATTTTTGCTCTGTTTGCAAGCCAATTTTAATCCCGTGACATTAAATGATTATGAATATAACATATTTACAGGAAATTGAGAGGGACGGGGCGGATGTCGGCGGCGACGGAGCGGGCGTAGAAGGCGGCGCCGTCCAGGCAGGTGCTGGCGTCGACGTTCTGGCCGCCGGCGGCGTATGCGCGCGCCTGCACGATACGGTCGAACAGGTTGTTGAGCACGTTGTTGTTATGGAAGAGGTAGTTGACGGTGCGGCGCTCCTCCCACCTTTCGGCGACGGCGTCGATGCGCGCCACCGCTGCGGGCGACGGCACGTCCTTTTCAACCTCCGCCACCTGCGCGCCTATTTCGGTCAGTTCGTCCGCGAGGTCGGAAAACCAAGCGTGGGTGTACGCCGCCTCGAACGCGCCGAGAGATATGACGGCGGCGAGCAGCACGGATATGACTATGAGTTTTTTCACCAGTTGTTCCCTCCCTTTATGCCCACCTTATCCGTGTAGCACGGCCGGCGTTTGGGCGACACGTATACGGTGCCGTCCTGTCTGACGTCCATATACAGCACGTCGCGCAGCCGTTTCAGTCCTCCGCCCAGCGCGATCTTGGTCAGCTGCATTTCGGTAATGCCGGCGACCGCCATGTTGTCTTTGAGTGGTTTGCCGTCGATGACCACGGGCAGCGGACGGTATGCGGGTTTGGGCTCGGTCGGGTCCGATTCCTTTTCGATGACGGAGAATTTGCCGTTCGGCTCCACGATGGCATAGGCGACGGACGACAGATCCGGATAGCCGCAGCTGCGCGTGCTCATGAGCACGTCGTCCACGCTCATGTTCGTGCGCTTGAGATTTTCGTACACCAGCCCGTTCTTATCCACCACGATGACGCTCCTGCCGTCTATGAGGCTGCGGAAGCCTATGCTTTTGCGCCCGACGAAGGTGATTGCGACGTCGAGGAACGCAAGCGTTATTATGGGCACGATGCCGAAGTGCAGCGGGATATACGGGTCGTTCATGGGCAGGCACGCGACCTCGGCGAGAATGAGCGTGATGACGAATTCGAAGGGCTGCATCTCGCCTATCTGGCGCTTGCCCATGATGCGTATGACGAAAAACACGAGCAGCGCGATGATTACCGTTTTTATGAAAATTATGAGCACAACGGTATTTTGCGGCGGGCGCGGCGCTATTATGCGGCCGCGGCGTTGACAAACGGCGGCGAACGCTATATAATTCTGTTTATGGATATCAACGAGAAAAGGCACGGCGGATACCTCTACGATCCCGGCGACGAAACGCTGGGCAGAGAGCAGGCCGAGGCTCAGGAAAAAATGTACGACTATAACGCCACCCGCCCGTCGGAAACGGAAAAAAGGCAGCGGCTGCTGAAAGAGATGTTCGCCGAGATCGGCGAGAACTGCCAGATAGAGCCGCCCTTTCACTCCAACTGGGGAGGCAGGCACGTGCACTTCGGCAGCGAAATATTCGCAAACTTCAACCTGACGCTGACCGACGACACGCACATCTACGTCGGCGACCGCACCATGTTCGGTCCCAACGTCACCGTCGTCACCGCCACCCACCCCATCGCGCCGAAGCCGCGCGAGAAAAAGTACGAATACAATCTGCCCGTGCGCATAGGCCGCAACTGCTGGATAGGCGCGGGCACGACCATACTCCCCGGCGTGACGATCGGCGACAACACCGTCGTCGGCGCGGGCAGTCTGGTGACGCGCGACCTGCCGGCGAACGTCGTGGCGTACGGCAGTCCCTGCCGCGTGATGCGCGAGATCAACGACCGCGACCGGGAATTCTATTACAAGGACAGGCGCATAGACGAAGAATAAAGCGAAAGCATGCAAAAACCGCCGGGGCTAACCTCGGCGGTTTTATAATATCAGTCTTTGTGGCAGAAGCCGGGACAGCGCACGTGGAACAGCGCGTCTATGGAACGGTGGATTTCGCGGCACTCCTCGGTGTCGCCGAGGCGGTACAGCATTTCCCTGCCGTCGCGGCGGGAAACGATGAGCCCCGAGCCTTTGAGGAGCTTCAGATGATGAGCGACCGCCGGGCCGGACATGCCGGTCAGCGCGGCGATGTTGGTCACGCACTGCTCGCTGTGGCAGAGCAGCCACAGGATTTTCAGCCGCGTGCCGTCGCCGAGCTGCGCGAAAACGTCGGCCACCCGACGGCAGTCTTCGGTCTGCGGCATACGCGCCGCCAGCAATTCGTTGTCGTAACCGTGTAAATGAGTCATGTTATTTCGCGCCGGTTGCAATGTTGCGCCCGAAAATCCGGCGCGGATTTTCGGTGCTCGCATTGGCGCGAACGCCAACGGGACGGCGAACAGCCTGTTCGCCGACAAATTTATTCAAGACAACAATGTTCGCGGACTTGCAGTCCGCTCTGCATTGTTTTCTTGAAATCTTTCATGCGTTTCCGTATGGAAACTTCTTATATGGTCACTCCGGCGGCGCATGTCCGCCTGCGCTCCTTATCGATCCCTTATCCTTCGCGAAGGCTTTCGCTCGTATAAGGGCACTTGATCTTGCGCACCGCTAACG
>CAJFLE010000012.1 GCA_904387375.1 Candidatus Protoclostridium gallicola | reverse complement strand
ACCTCAACTCCAAGTATACCACAGGAGGATTTTTCTTGTATCTTGAAGATTTTTATTTCCACCACTTTAAGTGGTGGTTTTTTGCGCTTAAGCGACAATGAGAAAGCCCGGAAGCATGCTTCCGGGCTTTCATCGTTTCCGATGTTACGGCTTATTCGTCGAAGTCATCCCACTTGTTGTATCTGCGGTTGGCTTCTCTCTTTTCGGCTTCCGCCTTTGCTCTGGCTTCCTCGGCAAGGCGCTTAGCCTCCTCCTTTTCCGCCTTTATGCGTTCGGCTTCCGCTTTCTTGGCTTCGAGTTCCTTCTTCTTTTCTTCGGAAGGAGTGAAGTCTACGATCTCTTCGGAGTACTTGTATTCTTCTTCGGCTTCAGCCTGTTCGTCCGGCTGCGCTTCGGCTTCTGCGGGCGCCGCGCTTTCTTCTGCGTCCATCGTCGGCTCGGCTGCCGGAGCAGGGGACTCTGCACTCTCGCCGGACTCCGCCGCATCAGGCTGCTCTGCGCTGCTGTCCTCCGCGGTTTCGGTCGCCTCGGTCGATTCGGCTTCTGCGCTTTCATCGCTCTCGCCGGACTCGGTTTCGGCAGGCGCTTCGCCTAAGCGGGCAAGCTCTTCGGCCTCGAGTTTCGCAAGCTGCTCTTCCTCGAATCTGTCTTCTTCGTCTTCGTCGAACATATCATAGCTGTCCAGTCTGTCGGAAAGCTTTTCCTCGTCGTTTTCGCGTTTGTTATGCTGACGGACGAGCGTGCGTTCTCTGTCGTATGTCGGCGCGCCGGCACGGACGTTCTCTCTCTTTCTCTTGAGACCGTAGTATCTGACGGCTACCGCGATAAGCACGATGATTATAACGACTGCGAGGATGATCGTCATATAGACGTACCAGTTGTCGCCCGTGGACACCGAGGAAGTAGTATCTTCTTCTTCCTCGTCGCCGCTGCTGCCGTCCGTATAGTCCGCTATGATCGTATACTTGGAGGAAAGGGGACCGACCGCGTTTACTTTGTCCTGAGCCTCCTCGAAATCGAGGTTGCCGCATTCTTCGACGGTTATGCTGTTTATCATCAGCGTACCGATCGCCCATTCGTCACGGTTCGCGCTGTCGCCGCCGATACCGAATTCGAGAGTCACGACGGTGTCGGCGGTGTCGGACGAGGAGGACGACGAGCTGTCGTCTTCCGTGTCGCTCTCCGCGGTTCCCGAAGTGTGGATATAGAACGTGAATTCCTTATACTCCTGATTGTCAGTCGCTTCGTCGTAGACGTTGTATACGTCCGCGGTGGACTTAATATCGGATGCACAGTACTCGGTGTCCACTATTCCTATATACGCGCCTTTGTAATTGTCAGGCTGGAACACGTCTCCGTCCGAAGCGTTGGGAATATCCACTTTCGCCTTGACGGTTATCGTATAATACGAACCGCTTGCAAGCGAATACGACGTCGTGAGTCTGATGCGCGAGGATGCGGGCGCGGTATTCTTTATTATAAGCGAATGTCTGTTGTCCGCGTTATTGTGCTGATATCCGTCGGGGACGTATACGCCGGCGCCGGAAGAACCGGACTTATCCGTCGCGTCGGTTATAGACTGCGAATCGAATATTCCGTATACGACCGAACTGCCGCCGCTGCCCGACGTGACATTGTTCTCCGTCCAGTTATAAGCCGGCTTGACGAAATCGTCGGAATAGCGGTCGAATGCCGTGAAGTCCTCGGTCAGATTGGAGTAGACTGCGA
This sequence comes from Candidatus Protoclostridium gallicola, assembly GCA_904387375.1. Lineage (GTDB taxonomy): Bacteria > Bacillota > Clostridia > Christensenellales > Pumilibacteraceae > Protoclostridium > Protoclostridium gallicola. The sequence continues at coordinate 35,178 of CAJFLE010000012.1, read as the reverse complement.
ATTTGGGATTGACGCCCGCGTCGAAGGCTCTCTGATAATCTGCCGCCCTGAGCGAGTAAGTATTGCGCGCTTCGGTGAGCGCCGTATTGTCCGTGGACGAACTGTCGCTGCTGTCGTCACTGCTGCTTTCGCTCATGTTGGTAAGGGATACCGATTCGACGAACAGCGTGCCCGAAGCGAGCTTATCCGTATTGCTGTTTCTGTCGTAAAGACCCAGCCATATTTCGACATACACTTCGCTGAGGCTGCTTCCGCCCGTCTGCACGTAGAACGTAAACGTTTCGTAGCCGCTGGTATCCTTGATCTGCTCTATCGACGCGATGACGTTAGTACCGCTTTTGAGTACGAGGTTCGCGCCGTATCCCTTGATATCCGTCGCTTTCATGACGATGTCGACGCGCTGCACGGATTCTGACGAAATGCTGAACGACGAAGATCTGTAACCTGCCGCGATACCCTTGTATTTGCTCGACTGCAGGCCGGTCGTGTCGTCCGCTTTCATCATAAGCAGATTGGACGGGGTAGAGGAGTTGTTTACGACGCCCGGATTTATCGTGCCGGTAAGAATCGAACCGTCCGGACGCTCGTATTCGTAAGAGGTTGCCGCCGACGACACTACACCGCTGACGAAGTAATCTTCATAATCTTCATCGGGGATAACCGTGCTCATTCCCGTCGTTTCGTCCTCGCCCGCGCTCATGAGCGTCCAGCTCGACGGAACGAAAGGTTCGCGGTAATCTTCGTATACTTCTATGTTGTCGAAATTGCCGTTTGTGATCGAACCGGTGGAAACATCCGCGTCGAAAGTTACGCTTTGTCCTCCGCCGCTGTAATCGGTGTATTCCTGGCTCGTTATCTCTTCGATGCGCACGTTGTCGAACATCGCGACGCCCGCTGCGGGAGTGACGGCGATTTCACCGTCTTCGTCTATGCTCTTCTGACCCAGCCACAGTTCGAGTCTGATCTTATAATCTGCGAACGCCGATCCCTTAACGTAGAACGACAGCTCGCGCCAGCCCATACGCAGAGTGTTCTCTGAGTCGCCTTCGGACAGATCCTGCGATACGAACAGCTGCGGCTGACCGAGTATATCCGCGTCGGGATTGACGCTTACTCCGCGGTAGTCGTAGCCGTATACCGCCGCGCTCGCGACAGTGCCGTTTTCCGTCTTGACCCAGACGCTTATGCGATAATTCTTATATCTTTCGACGGTGAAGAAGTCGGAGGCGTAGCCCGCCGCTCTGCTGTCGAAGTTGTCGTGATCCGCGTTGTAGGATCCGAGTACGAATATCGTGTCGTTCACGCCGTTGGGGGAGTGGGGCGCTTCCGTGTCGATTCCGTAGCTCTCGTCGATGCTGTCGAATATGCCGATTCCGGGAACGCCGGCATTGCTGTATTCGGACAAATATTCCCAACCGCTCAGTCCGTTGTCGAAACTGCCTATTTCGTGAGACTCGAAGTCGGGGTTGCTCTCGTCCATGATATTGCCGTCGGCGTCGATGGCAAGGTACTGCGCGTCGTTCTCGCTGTAGAACATGGACGTGCCGTATTCGTTGGTGTAGTAATATCTGTCGTTCCTGTCGGGATCGAGGAAGGTATGCGGATCGGACATATCGATCGTCGATATTTCGTCCTCGAAATTATTGGTGGAGTACTGATACGCGGTGATATGGTCGAAGAACGCATAGCCGTTCGCTACCGTACGTGTGGCGTTCTGCTTGCCGGAGCTGTCCTCGTATTCGTACGCGTCGCCGAGCTGCAGACTTATGGTTATCGAAGAATCCGTCATGGTGGACGTTTCGATATAGAAAGTATACTCGACCCAGCCGTAATTTGATACGACTTCGCTTCTGTCCTCGTGAAGAGTGGTGTCTATTGCTTCGAAGGTAAGCGGGTTTTTAAGCCCGGACACCTTTATCGTCGCTCCCTGACTGTTTGCGAAATTACCCGTCTTGACCCATGCGCTGATCTTGTAATAAGAGTTCGCAGACAGCGAAATGCTGGACGAAGTATAACCGTAGGCCACTTCGGAGCCTGCGGAGTTTATCATGAGCGCGTTGGAATCGGAACCCAAGAAGTTTCCGCCCGTGCGCCCGAAAGGCGACCGCGGCATACCGTAGCCGTATTTGATCTCGTCGTATATATCGAGTTTGTAGTTTTTCAGCGTTTCTGCGTCGTCGAGTACCGAAAGATCGAGATCCACGACGCCGTCGACGGTGCTGCCTTCGAGCGTGCCGCCCAGCGTACCTGCCGTCCAGCTGGTAGGCGAAGCGGGCATGTCCCCGCTGAATTCGCCGAAATCGCTGTTGGAAACATCAACGCTCGCGATACGGTAACCGTCGGGGATGGAAGAAGAGGAATCTCCCGATCCGTCGTCGGTGGTCGAGCTGTCCGTCGAGTCGCCGGTCGTTTCGCCGGCGGCCCTTGCCGTAAATGCGGCGTAACGTCCTGCCGAGAACACCACCGCAACGATGACCAGTACGAGAAGAATCGCAATGAATGTCTGTTTTACCGGATTGTTTTTGGCTTGCATCAGTAAAGTCCCTTGAATATAAAACCGCGTACGGTTTCAATATAGTAATACTTGGTACATTATACCTTAAACGGCCCGAATATGCAAACGTTTTACGCGGACGGAGCAAAATTTTTTGCGTTAATTTGCCGCTCAAAATATTTATATATATTATATTGCGGGATAAACGGCCCGCAACGGATTCTCGGGGAGGGAAACTGTTTATGAAAAAAGGATGGAAAGCGGTCGCGGAAGCGGCGGTCGGCGCTGCGGTCGGCGCCGCGAACGGTCTGCTCGGAGGAGGCGGGGGTATGCTCTGCGTACCGCTGCTGGAAAAGGCGCTCGGCGAGGACGTGAAAGTGAGTCATGCCACGACGGTGCTCGTCATTCTGCCGGTATGCGTAGCCAGCGCGATCGTTTACTGGTCGAGCGGGCGGTTTGCCATAGACGCGAATCTGCCCGTGATTTTCGGCGTCGTCGCCGGCGGCGCTCTGGGATCCGCGCTGCTGAAAATAATGAACGGCAGGGTTACCGCGGTAATATTCGCCGCGCTCATGATAATGGCGGGCGTAAGGATGGCGTTTTTCTCATGACGCTGTTTCTTGCAGGGCTGGCCGGCGGCATAATAGGCGGCATGGGAATGGGCGGAGGAACGCTGCTCATTCCGCTTCTTACGGCGTTCTGCGGCTTCGACCAGCATACGGCTCAGGCGGTCAATCTCATAGCGTTCATACCCATGTCCGCGGTCAGCATAGCCATTCATGCCAGAAACGGGCTGATAAAACCCAAATATCTGCTCACCGTCGCGCTGCCGGCAGCGGCGTCGGGCGTGCTTGCGTCGCTGCTCGCGATGAATCTCGAGGGCGGCATGCTGTCCGTATTTTTCGGCTGGTTTCTCATCGTGCTCGGGGTGTTTCAGTTCGGTTCGGCGGTGCTCGGTCCGTCGCCCCGCGCACGGAAAAAGTCGAATCGCGTCCGCGAGTAATTTTCGGCAAAGCGGCGACATATATATTTTCCGGAAGCGGGCTGCGGCGGCGGAACGGATTATTCGACATAGTTTGTCATTTTCCGGCAAAACGTTGCAAATTTATACCCGGGCGCTGATGTATAATCGGAGAACAAATTGAAATTTTTCGTAGCAAGCAAAAAAACGATTGCCGGAATACTGATTCTTGCCGCGCTGCTGACCGCCGCATTGCTGGCGGTGGGAGCCACCGATGCGGAGAGCGTATATCTCGGCAAAAGTCCGCGGCGCATTCCGATATATTCGGTGGAAACGGACAGAAAAGTCGTCGCGCTGTCCTTCGACGCTGCGTGGGGAGCGGATAAGACGCTCGGCATACTCGAAACGCTGGAACGTTACGACGCGGTCGCAAACTTTTTCGCGGTCGGAATGTGGGCGGAAAAGTATCCCGAGGAACTGAAGGCGCTTGCGGACAGCGGACGCATGGAAATAGGCACGCACAGCAACACGCACCCGGATATGGCGGACATGTCCGTCGCCGACATAAAGCTGGAGCTGAGCACGTCGACGGAAATAATAGAAAACATCACCGGCGGAGAGGTGGAACTGTTCCGTCCGCCGTACGGTTCGTACAGCGACAATCTTATAGAAACCGCGGAAGAGCTCGGGCTTTATACGGTGCAGTGGGATGTGGATACCCTGGACTGGAAGGGTCTGAGCGCGTCGGAAATCGCGGCGAGAGTGCTCGGAAACGTAAGAAACGGAAGTATAGTTCTGATGCACAACAACGGCGAGCATACGTTGGAAGCATTGCCACTGGTGCTCGAAGGACTGAAAAACAAAGGCTTTGACTGCGTGAAGATCGGCGATCTCATATATAGGGAAAACTACACGATCGACCACACGGGAAGGCAGATAAGGAGTACATAATATGACAAACGAAAATCCCAATGCGACCAACAGAGTGTTTCTGCGCGGTACGGTGGTGACCGAACCGAAGCTCAGTCACGAACTTTACGGCGAAGGTTTTTACGAGTTTACGGTGAGCGTTCCGAGACTCAGCGAACAGCGCGACCTCATTCCGGTTACCGTCGCCGAGAGGCTGCTGTGCGACTACCGTCCCGCCGAAGGCGACACCGTGGCGGTGGAAGGACAGTTCCGCAGCTACAACAAGGTCGTGGAAAACCATTCCAAGCTCATGCTTACCGTGTTTGTGCGCGAGTTTCTCGATCCCGACGCCGCGTACGCCAATCCCAACTGCGTGGAACTGCTCGGCTATATCTGCAAGGAACCGGTATACCGCACGACCCCGCTCAGCCGGGAGATATGCGATCTGCTCGTTGCGGTGAACCGAGCGTTCAATAAGTCCGATTACATACCGTGCATCGCATGGGGCAGGAATGCCAGATACTGCCGCTCGCTGCCCGTCGGTACAAAACTGCGCATAGCAGGCAGGATACAGTCCCGTCAGTACGTCAAGAAGCTGGACGGCGACGTCAGCGAAACGCGCACGGCATACGAAATTTCCGTCAGCCGCATAGACCGTCCCGAAGACGGGCCTGCGGATGACGTGCATACGGACGGCGCCGCTCGCGGCGAAGAGGACGAATAATCGCACAAGTTTCCGTGAATGATAAAACGAAAGGCGGCGACGGATATCCGTCGCCGCCTTTCCGTATAATCGGTTGTTTAATCTATTTTCTTCTTTTTCCGCACTCTCACGACGATTATGATTATTATGGCTGCGACTACAACCGCGCCGACTATAAACATTATCACCTGATACCATCCCGCCTCGGTCTGCTTGAGATATTCCGTGCGGACATAGCATGTGGTTGTGGCGCCGGTGTCGGTGTTGCTCACGAACGTTATTTTAGTAAATTCGTTACCCTTCATGAATTCTTCTTCGAGCTGCACCGGCGTGCCGTTCGCTATCGTGCCGAGCACCGATTCTCCGTCGGGAGCATAATAGGTCAGCACCGTGTCCTCGTCCGCCTTGATTACGGCGTCGGGGACTATCTGTTTGTATTCGCCTCCGGTGGTTCCGTCTATGGCGACGTTGCCGCGCAGAACGTATCCGTTCACGTAACCGCCGTCGTAAGGGAAGGATATGCGCACCCATGTTCTGCCCATGCAGTCCTTGTAACCGCTTACGAAATCGAGCAGTCCGTACGCCGACCCTACCTGAGCCGTACCTATTTTCGGCGAGGCGAGGGAAGGGTATTTGTATACGTCGGACAGACTGACCGGAGCGCAGACATCCGTGTCTCCGTACAGATCTTCGAGCGGCAGGGACGCGGAGAGCGCCCGCTCGTTAACGAAGCCGGTCACGCTGCCGCCGGTGGCTTCCGCAATGACGTACAGGTAATCTGTGCCTTCGTATTTCTTTACCACAATGACGTTCGTGCCCACGCCGACGCTTATCGCAGAATCGGGCTTTTCCGCAGGTACTCCGTATATTCCGGCGGTTACCGAGGCTTTTCTTATGTCGGGATTTTCGTTTTCCGCGACGGGCGTGGGCGACGCGACTTCTTCCATGAACGCGGCATAATCCGCGTCCGTTTCGTCGTCATTCATGTCCGTACCGACAGTGCTCCGTGCGATCGTCTCGGTCGCGCAGTCGTATCTGCTGACCGATATAATATCGCCGAACCCGACGCCGTCGGCCGACGCCATCGATACCGCTATTTCCGTGACGCCGCTCTTTTCGTATACGAGCGCGTCGTTTTTATATATTCCGTTTTCGGCAGCGCGGAACACGTTGCCGGCGTAATCCACCGCGAGATCGTTATATTCTCCGGCCGAGCATACGGTCTCGCCGTTCTCGAGGTTCTCGTCGTAACGCGTCACGCTGCCGTCCGCAGTCATGACGTATACGTCGCCGTTGACGGAAACGTCGACATGCGCGACTCCCGTCAGCGTCCTGTCGTCGGAAGTGCGGCGGAGCACGCCGCCGTCCGTAACGGCATATATCGTCGGGTCGGTAATATCGGACGGATCTATTCCGATTTCCTCGATATGTTCGCTTCCGTCGAATTCCGCGACGGTCTCCGAAATCGCGAGAGCGTCCGTATATGCGACTATCGTGTTTTCTGTTGCCGCATATATCGTTCCGTCATATCCTATCGCGACGCCGCCCGGCCGTTCCGTTTCCGTACTCGACGAAACGCCGCCGCGTACTACGGTCAGCCTGTTGTTTCCGTAATCCGCAATCGCCGCGAAATCGCGTCTCGCCGCGACGGATATCCTGCCCGAAGCGCATAAAACGGTTTCGCCGCGTCCGTCTTCGAACAGACATAATTTACCTGACCTGGTAGTATAATACAGTCCGTTCTCCCCGTATGTCAGCGACGTTATGCCGCCGACGTCGTAGCCGTGCGATCTGCCGGCCACATAAAGAGAGTAGGGGGTGGAATAATATATTTCGCCGCCGCTCGTTACGGTCATTGCGGTGATGTCCGACTGACTGCCGTCCGCCTCGTTTTCGACGGCGATTTCATGTTCGGTTAATGTTCTTGTGGAAGAATTTCTGAGATCGTAGGCGTAGATGTCCGTACATTCGCCGTCCGCATCCGCCGTTCTTTCCGCGACATAGAGCGTGTTGCCGCTCAGCGCGCCGCCCACGAACTCGGCGCCGCTTTCGGAGGAAACGAATACTTCTCCGTTGACGTAAATCGCGTCGGAAGTTATTTCTCCCGTATAGTTTCCGGCAAATACGCCAAGTCCGCCGCGCTCGTCCGTCACGTACCGACCGCCGCTTACGGCTATCTTGGAGGCGCCTTCGGCATTGCCGACGGTTTCGGTGCTGTCTCCGAAAGCAACGATACTGCCGTCTGCCGTAAGCAGATAAAGAATACTGCCGTCCGCCGCAGCGGCGACCGGAGAAGACATGACGTAACCGTACAGCGCTCCGCCGGTCGTTCCCGCCGCTGCTGCCTTATCCGTCATATACGGATCCACCGGTATGAGTATCGGGCATATCAGCGCGGCCGCGACGGCGACCGCCATAATATACCGTCGTATTTTGTCGGATAGTCTCATATACAGTCATTATAACTTAAAAAAAGACCAAAGTAAACAAAATCACAAAATATATGCGAAGAAATTTTATAAAAATATATATAAAGAATTTTTCAAAAAGGTATTTACAATGTGAAAATTATGTGATATAATGCCTATAAGGTTATTCAGTGAAAAATTTGTTTTAAGATCGAATTATCTTTATCAGAAGGAGTTATATGGAAAAAATTGCCGTAATCGACATGGGCAGCAATTCAGCCAAACTTATTCTCGCCTATGTCCTGGAGGATGGCCACAACGACGGCCACTTCGTAGTGTTCGATGAATTGCGTGAAACTGTAAGGCTCGGACAGGATATGGAACGCGACGGGTATATCAAACCTTCGAGAATCGCTCAGGCAGTCAAAACCCTGAAAATGTTCAAAAAACTCTGCGACACGAACAACGTGGACAAAATTTATGCCGTGGCTACGAACGCCATACGCAGGGCGAAGAACCAGAAGAGCTTTCTCGAGGAAGTGAATTCCACCTGCGGCTTCAAACTGCGCGTGCTTGCCGAGGAAGAGGAAGCGCAGCTTATTTACCACGGGGTGATAAACTCCATGGACTGCCCCAAAGGGGTGATCGTGGATATAAGCGGCAGCAGTCTTCAGCTCATTCAGTACAACAGGCGCAACGTGCTCAACCGCGCTACGCTGCCTTTCGGCGCGATAACGCTGAGCGATCTTTTCAACGACGGGACGCATTCGCCGGAGGAATCGGCGGCGCTCATCGAGGAATACGTTACCAACCAGCTGTCCGAAGTGACGTGGCTGAAAGAAATCGAACCGGACGTGCAGATGATCGGCGTGGGCGGTTCTTTCCGCAACCTCGCGACGATCAGCCAGCGCCTCCGCCGCTACCCGCTTTCAGTGATACACAACTACGGAGTGGGCAAGGACGAGTTCACGAATATATACGACACGATCAAGGTTCTGCCCGTAGACAAGCGCGCCAAGATAAAAGGCCTGCAGGAGGAACGCGCCGACATATTCGTCGCCGCGCTCGCGACCATCAAGTCGTTCTTCGACTGCAGCCCGTTCGAGCGTATGCTCATATCGTCCTCCGGCCTGCGCGAGGGCATCATGTTCAATCATGCCGTGCCCACGACGGCGGAGAAACCGATCAGCGACATCGTCGCGCATTCGGTATACACTCAGCTGTACTACTGCGACCAGAACATAAAGCACTGCGAAAAGGTGTGCAACCTGTCCATAATGCTGTACAAGCAGCTGCGCGTGCTCCACAAACTGCCGAGAATGTACGTAAAAGTGCTCCGCGTGGCCGCGCTCATGCACGACGTCGGCATAAGGCTGAAATATTACGCTCACAACAAGCACTCGTTCTATTTCATTCTCAATTCCACGCTGTACGGGCTGACGCACCGCGACCTGCTGCTCGCCGCGTTCGTGGCGCAGGGACATCATCCCAACGAGTTCAGCATGCAGGAGTGGTCCAAATATAAAGATATTCTGCAGGAAGAGGATCTTTCGGCGGTCATGAAGCTGTCCGTGATCCTGCGTATCGCCGAATCGCTCGACCGTTCGATGAGCGGCGGCATCAAGTCCATCAACTGCGACGTGCTCGGCGACTCGGTCATCATGAAGACGGAAGCGGACGGCGACTGCTCGCTGGAAATCAAGGACGCTCTGACCTGCCGCGCCGAATTCGCGAGGGCTTATTCCAAGAATCTGGACATACTGTAAAAATGATACTCACTCTTGCCTCGGCGTCGCCGAGGCGCAGGGAACTCGTGCGTAAGCTGGGCATGGACGTGGAGATACGTCCCGCCGACGCGGACGAGCACACGGAAGAAAAGGACGACAAAACGGCGGTGACCGACATTGCCGAGCGCAAGGCGCGCGCCGTGTCCGGCGATCTCGTGCTTGGCGCGGATACCATGGTCGTCGCCTGCGGGCGGCGGCTGGGCAAGCCGAAAAACGAAAGAGAAGCGTACGAAATGTTTTCTCTGCTGTGCGGCCGGACGCACTCGGTGCTGACGGGCGTATGCCTGATCGGCGGCGGCAAATGCGTGCGCGCGTGCGAAGAAACGCTCGTCGAATTCGGGCCGTACGACGATGCCGTCGTGTCGGCGTACATACGCAGCGGCAAACCGTTCGACAAGGCCGGCGGCTACGGCATTCAGGATCCCGAGCTTGCGCCGATTATAAAAAACATTACAGGAGATTACGACAACGTGCTCGGCCTGCCGGTAAAGCTGGTCGGCAGGTTGATCGGGGAGAATTTTACATGACCGAAGAGCTTGCCATCGTGATAGGAACAACTCATACCGCTATTTATATGCCCGGAAACGGCATAGTGCTGTACGAACCGTCGAAGGTGGCGTATAACGGGGATCCGAAGCTCGGAAAGGTCAGGGCGGTCGGCGAGGAAGCCGCGGCCATGATGGGGAAAGCTCCGGAAAAAACGGTGCTTTCTTTTCCCGTAACGGACGGGTTCGTGACCGATCCCGATTCCTGCCGCGATATGCTGCAGCGTTTTCTCGGCAAAGTGCTTAAACCTCGACTGTTTGCGCCCAAGGTGCGCGCCATAGCGGGCGTGCCCACCGGACTGACGATTGAGGAGCGCCGCATTTATGACGACGTGTTTTCCAAGGTGGGAATAACCGACGCCGTGATGATAGAGAACATACTGCTCGCCGCGGTGGGCGTCGATCTGCCCGTGCATGCGCACAAAGTCAGTCTCGTCGCAAACATAGGCGGCGGTATCACGGAAATTGCGGCTATATCGCTGGGCGGCATCGTCAAAGGCTGCAATATCAATGTGGGCGGCGGCATGATGGACCGCGCATTGCGGGACTATCTGCTCGGAAAGTATAATTTCAAAGTGGGCATGAGCGCCGTTGCGCGCGTGAAAGAGGAGATCGGCAGTCTGTATTCCAACGACCGCACCACGATGTCCGTGCCGGGAACCGATCTTTCGCGGCGCGTGCCGTCGACGATCATCGTCAAGGCCACCGACATAATGGACGCGCTGATGCCGTACTATCTCCGCATAGCAGACGCCGTCGAAAGCATAGTGAAGGCGCTTCCGCCCGAAACGGCGGCGGATCTGTCCACCGACGGGCTGAATCTGACCGGCGGCGGCAGCAAGATACTCGGCCTGGACAAACTGATGTCCGACCGCCTGCACATACCCGTGACCATGCATCCCGACGCGGAGTACGCCGCGGTGCTCGGCGGCGGCAAACTGCTGTCCAATACGGTGCTGCTCAACGAGATACTCAGCCAGCGCTGATTGCGGATCGGAGCCTTTGCACCGTTTCCGTCGAGGGGCGGGTCGTGCGTCAGCGCCGGATTTTCCGGAATTTACAAAGCCACAACAGAATAGACGAAAATACACGGCGGCGGAGCGCATTGAACGGCTTCGCCGCCATTCGTGTTTTTTCCGTAATATATTCCGGTTTTCGACCGTAATAATATAGTAAGATAATATCCGATATGGCAAGATCCATCGTAATCACGAGCGGGAAAGGCGGAGTCGGAAAGACGACGATAACCGCCAATCTCGGGCGCAGTCTCGCCGCCGCTGGCGAACGGACGGTCGTGCTCGACGCCGATATAGGGCTGAACAACCTCGACGTCGTTCTCGGCATAGATTCGCGCATCGTGTTCGATATCGTGGACGCGATAGAAGGCAGGTGCCGGCTGCGGCAGGCGCTTATAGAAGACATCGACCAGCCCGGACTTTACATAATGCCGTCGGCGCACAGCTACGACCGCGCCAAAGTCAACGGTCAGAACTTAAAGGAAATAGTTAACCGCCTGGGTCAGAGTTTCGACTACGTGCTCGTGGATTGTCCGGCGGGAATAGAGGCGGGCTTTAAGCGCGCCGTCGCTTCGTGCGAAGAAGCCGTACTCGTCACCACTCCGCACATCAGCTCGGTGCGCGACGCGGAAACGGTAATGAATCTGCTGCGCCGCAGCGGCATCACCCGCATTTTTACGGTCGTGAACCGCGTGCGTGGCGATCTCGTACTTTCCGGGGAAATGCTGTGCCGCAGCGATATCGAACGGCTTATAGGCGCAGAAGTGTACGGCATGATTCCCGACGAGGATGAACTGAATCTGCTCAGCAATTCGTTCAATTCCGGCGTTTCCGAAGGTTCGTCGGCATGCGCCGCGCTGGCGCGGGGAATAATGTCGGGCACTCCGGAAATTTACGACCTGACGAAAAAATACAGGGGCCTGTTCGGCAGGATAAGAAGGGAGATAAAAAGGAAAGTATGAAAGCCGCAATATCCGACAGTCTGAAAAAATATCTGCTCGGCTCGCGCGTGGGCGCGCTGGGCGGGGTAATAGCTTCGCTGAAAAGCGATCTGAAAGAACTGATTTCCAACTACATGACGCTGCGCAGCGACATCGGCGTGACCGCGGATATAGACGAAATAACCGGCGCGGTAGTGTTCGGCGTGACCTTTTCTGCGGACGAAATTTACGATTCCGGAGACGTATTAAGGTAATATGTCAGACATAAATAGCATATTTTGAGGTGTGAAAGGACCGAAAATTACAAAAAAACGTCTGATATCGGTATCACCGTTTACCGTAGTCGCCGCCGTGGCTTTCGTGCTGCTCGGCTACGGTTTTACGCTTATCTCCTACGCCGTGGTACTGCTCATCCACGAATTTGCGCACGCGATCGCCGCCGAGCGTCTGGGCTATGAACTGACTTCGGTGCGCGTAATGCCGTACGGCGTGGCAATCGGAGGAAAATTCGACTGTCTGCGCCCCGGGCATGAGATAATCATAGCCGCGGCGGGTCCGGCAGCAAATCTGCTCTGCTGGATAGTAGCGGCGGGCGTCTGGTGGTTCGTACCCGAAACATACGGCGCCACGCAGCTGATCGCCGAGGCGAGTTTCTTTACCGCCGCTCTCAATCTGCTCCCCGTTTATCCGCTCGACGGCGGGAGAGTGCTGCACGGACTGCTGTCGCTGCGCCTGCGCCCGGAAACGGTCGATCGCATAATATTCGCCGTGGGTGTGAGCGTGGGGTCGCTGCTCGTAGCGGCATGTATTTTTCTCATCGTCACGGGCGCCAACTTCACGTATGCGACGCTGTGCGTTTTCATTGCCGCGTCGCTTCCGCTGTCGCCGGGCAAAGGCGGCTACGAAAGGATATATTCTATGGCTGCATCCGCAAAAAGACTGCGGCGCGGACTGCGCGTGCGTGAGATAATGGTGGAGGAAAACGCCACTCTTCTTTTTCTTTACAAACAGCTCCGCGCCGACTGCTACACCCGTTTCGTGCTGGCGGACGGTGCGATGAATTCCGTCGCCGTTATCACGGAAACCGAGCTTGACGGCATGATTTCGCAATTTCCTGCCTCGGAAAAGGCTATTTCGGTTGCAAAATCGCTTGGAATATGATATAATATTCGCCGAAAAGTATTGCGCCGGGAACGTACGGAACGGATAAATGCAAACGGATGAAATAAAAAACATTATTCTTGTTGACAGCGAAGCCTCATATACTACGGTCGGACTGATCGAGAACGGCAGGCTTTCGGAGCTGTACAGCGAGTCTGTCGACGAGCGTCAGACTTCGGGGAATATATACAAGGGAAAGGTTATGAACGTAGTGGACGGGCTTCAGAGCGCGTTCGTCGATATAGGGCTGAGCCGTACCGGTTTTTGGTACATCGACGAAACGCTCGATCACAAGTCCGTTTTCGGCGAACAGAACGCGCTGCCGCACAGGATTACCGCCAAGGAAGGCGATTACGTCATGGTGCAGGCGATCAAAGAGGGCACCGAGCTCAAAGGTCCCAAGCTGTCGTCGAATATTTCCATTCCCGGACATTACGTAGTTTATCTTTTCAACCTCGATTTCGTGGGCGTTTCGGGCAAGATAACGAGCAGTACGCTGCGCGATCGCCTGACTAAACTGCTGCGTTCGCTCGCGCCCGAGGGCCGCGGCTTCATCGCCCGCACGAATTGCCTGACGGCAACCGAGGACGAGATCGTGCAGGAGGCTAAATTCCTGATTAAAGCGGGCGAGCGTATACAGCGGAAGTGGGAAGAAGCGGACGGAGTCGCACTCATTCATAACGAGGGCAATATCCTGTACCGTACGATCCGGGACATGCTGTCCGACAAGATCGAGGGCATTGTGTGCAACAACCGCCGCATGAGCGAAGATATACGCCAGATGGTGGATATGTTCTGCCCGTACTTCAAAGGCAGCGTGGAGTTCTACGACAACGAAGAGGATATATACGACTATTTCGGCATAGGCGAGGACATAGGTTCGATATACAATCCGCGCGTCGAACTCCGCTCCGGCGGTTTTTTGGTGATAGAAAAGACGGAAGCGCTGACGGCGATAGACGTCAATACAGGCAAATTTCTCGGCACCGACAACCGTGAGGATACCGTGTACCGCACCAATCTCGAGGCCGTGCGCGAAATCGCCCGCCAGCTCCGCCTGCGCAACATCGGCGGAATCATAGTCGTCGACTTCATAGACATGACGGACGAGGAGCACAAGGTTTCCGTCGTCGAAGCGCTCAAAAACGAACTGTTCTTCGACCGCGTCAAGACCCGCGTGCTGGATATGTCCGGGCTCGGCCTGGTCGAAATCACGCGCAAGAAAGTGGGGCAGACGCTGGGCTCGGTCAGCCAGAACAAGTGTCCGTACTGCGGCGGAACCGGCTTCCTGCTCGTGGACGCGTATGTCAGCCGCGCGATTAAATACCGGCTCAAAGGTCTTTTTATGAACCACAACGTGTCCATTGCGCTCATCTATGCGCACCCGGTGCTTGCCCGCCATCTCGTCGATCACAAGGCGTTTGCCGAAGAGTGCTCCGGCATCTGGTCGCATAAGCGTATTTACGTGGTGCCGGACGAAAAGATGGATTTCGGCGCGTATAACGTTGTCAGCGGTATGGGCGGCGTGCCGAGCGGCGGGGAACTGCTCACCTGACAGACCGCAGTCCGGACGGACTCACATAACGTATATTTTGTATGCAAAAACCCCTCTTCCGGTAAGGAAAGAGGGGTTTTCGTATGCGGGTTAATCTCAGTACATTCCGCCCATGCCGCCGCCTGCGGGAGCCGCGGGCTCGGGAGCGGGAATATCGGTGACGATGCTCTCGGTCGTGAGCAGGGTAGCCGCTACGCTCGCGGCGTTCTGCAGAGCGCTTCTCGTGACCTTGGTGGGGTCGAGTATGCCGGCGTCGACGACGTCGCAGTACTCGTCTTTGAGCGCATTGTAGCCGAAGTTGGCCTTTTTCTTTGCCAGAATCGTATTTACGACCACGCCTCCGTCCACACCTGCGTTTGCCGCGATCTGACGGATAGGCTCTTCAAGCGCTTTGAGCACGATATTCGCGCCTGTTTTCTCGTCGCCTTCGAGCTTCTTGACGACTTCCTTGACGGTGGGAATAGCGGACAGAAGCGCAACGCCGCCGCCGGGCACAATGCCTTCCTCGACTGCCGCGCGGGTAGCCGCGAGAGCGTCCTCGATGCGGAGCTTCTTTTCCTTCATCTCCACTTCGGTAGCTGCGCCGACGCCTATGACCGCAACGCCGCCCGCGAGTTTTGCGAGTCTTTCAGACAGCTTCTCTCTGTCGTAGTCGCTCGTCGTATTCTCGATCTGCGCCTTGATCATCTTGATTCTGTCTTTGATCTTCTGGCTGTCGCCTGCGCCTTCGACGATGGTCGTGTTCTCTTTGTCGACCTTGATCTGCTTAGCGCGGCCGAGCATATCGAGCTTGGTGTCTTTGAGTTCGAGACCGGTTTCCTCGCTGATGACGGTGCCGCCGGTGAGCACTGCTATATCCTGCAGCATCTCCTTTCTTCTGTCGCCGAAGCCGGGCGCTTTGACCGCGACGCAGTTGAACGTGCCGCGCAGCTTATTGACGACGAGGGTGGCGAGAGGCTCGCTCTCGATGTCTTCGGCGATTATCATGAGTTTGAGACCGTTCTGAATCACCTGTTCGAGCAGGGGAAGGATCTCCTGGATATTGGTTATCTTTCTGTCGGTGATTAGGATGGCGGGGTTGTCGAACACGCACTCCATCTTATCGGTATCGGTAACCATGTAGCTGGAAGCGTAGCCTCTGTCGAACTGCATGCCTTCGACGACGTTGAGCACGGTGTTCATGGTCTTGGACTCCTCGACGGTTATGACGCCGTCTTTGCCCACTTTCTCGAACGCCTCGGCGATAAGTTCGCCGACCGTGTCGTCGCTCGCGGAAATGCTGGCGACCTGCTGAATGGCGGTCTTGGAATCGACTTCCTTGGATATGCTTCTGAGGTATCCGACAGCTGCTTCGGTAGCTGCGGCGATACCTTTCTTGACGACCATGGGGTTAGCGCCCGCAGCGACGTTCTTCAGGCCTTCTCTTATGATTGCCTGAGCGAGCACGCATGCGGTGGTCGTTCCGTCGCCGGCAACGTCGTTGGTCTTGGTCGAAACTTCCTTGACGAGCTGAGCGCCGAGATTCTCGAACGGATCTTCGAGTTCGATTTCCTTGGCGATGGTCACGCCGTCGTTGGTGATGAGGGGAGCGCCGTACTTCTTGTCGAGCACGACGTTTCTGCCCTTGGGACCGAGGGTGATTTTAACTGTATTCGCGAGGGTGTTTACGCCCGCTTCGAGCGCCTTTCTCGCTTCTTCTCCGTGTTTGAGCTGCTTAGCCATGATATATTCTCCTTAATATATGAAAGAATGTTATTCCACAATAGCGAGGATATCGCTCTGACGAAGTATGGTAACTTCCTTGCCGTCCACTTTGAATTCGGTGCCGGCGTACTTGGAGCAGAGCACTTTGTCTCCGACCTTCACGTTCATTTTAACTTCCTTGCCGTCGACGTTACCGCCGGGGCCTACGGCGACCACGAGCGCCATCTGCGGCTTCTCCTGGTCTTTTGCGAGCAGCACGATGCCGCTCTTCGTCGTCTCTTCGTTGTCGATCTGTTCGACGACCACTCTGTCAAACAAAGGCTTGATTGTCATGATATTCCTCCTGAAATGATGTTTACATTTTAATATCGCGCGGGTCTTTTGTCAAGCGTTATCCGGCGGGAAATACGTCGGAAATAAATTTGACTTTCTTTGACCTTTGACATTTGCTATTATAATACCCGAAAATCCGGTTGTCAAGGATTTTTCCCATAAAAACTGTAAATTTTTTTGCGAAATGCTTGAAAACGGTATATGTTTTTTGTTATAATTACCGAAAAGCAGGTAAAAGCAATGGAAAAATTCGATAAATGGGACAAAAGATTCATGCAGCTTGCCGAAACGGTAGGGTCGTGGAGCAGCTGCTATCAGGAAAACCGCCACATCGGCGCCGTAATCGTAAAGAACAAGCGCATAATGACGACGGGGTATAACGGCGCGCCGAGCGGGATAGAGAGCTGCCGCGACAGGGGAACATGCCTGCGCCGCGAGATGAATATCCCCAGCGGCACACGTCAGGAGCTTTGTTACGCCGTGCATGCGGAACAGAACGCCATAGCTCAGGCGGCAAAAATGGGCATAAATATCGAGGGCGCAACCCTTTACTGTACCCATCAGCCCTGCATAATCTGCACGAAAATCATTATTAACGCGGGTATTTCGCGCGTAGTGTACAAACACGGCTATCCGGACGAGTTCGCGCTGCGTCTGTTCGCGGAGGCGGGCACGCAGATCGACCGCATGCCCGAAGACTGCTGAAACGCGGGGCAGCGGCGCGGCAAAACTCATAATACGAAATCCATATATATTATTATTAAAGATATGAAAACGCGGTATCGCCATGCCGGACGCCACTAATGCGGGCGTCCGGTTTTCCTTTATATGCTGCCTTAAAAATTTTTTGAAAAAATTGTATGAAAACTATTGACAAACGCGATAACACGTGCTAAACTAAGGTCAAAGGTCAAAGAAAGTCAAACATCAGCCGCGCACCGGCCGGTATTCCGGAGCGGCGCGGCGGAGATAAAGTCTTCGAGGAGGAGGTAAAAATGGCAAATATAAGCGATGTGATCGAACAGTTCCTGATTCAGCTTTTGCAGGACGGCAATATCGTCAGCATAAGCAGAAACGAACTTGCCAATTATTTCTCCTGCGCACCCAGCCAGATCAATTACGTCCTTACCACAAGGTTCACTCCTGCGAGAGGTTACGCGATCGAATCGCGCCGGGGCGGAGGAGGCTGTATAAATCTCGTCCGGCTGGACGAGGATAAAGACGGATTCTTAAGCGAGCTCCGCAGTCTGTCCGTAAGCGACGGACTGTCGTATACCAAAACGGTGCAGTATCTCGACCGTATGATCGGTGACGGTATAATCACCAAGAAAGAAGCGAAGCTGCTCGAATCCGTAATGGCCGACAAGGCGCTGATGGCGCCTGCCGTCGCCAAAGATGCTCTGCGCGCCGGAATGATGCGCGCGCTTGCCACCGGACTGCTGTCCGGAGGGCGCGACAAAGAAAATAAAGGAGAGTGATAATCGATGATTCAGCAGAGAATGTGCGACGAATGCGGCAAAAGACCCGCCGTGTACTATATGAAAAACGTTATAAACGGAGTGACTTCGGAACGGTATCTGTGCGAAGAATGCAAAAAGAAGCACGGGTTCATAAAGCCGTCGATGCCCGATTTCGGCAATCTGTTTTCGGCTTTCGGCAATCCGCTCGCGGCTCTGTACGACGCGCCGGTCAAGAAGTCGCGGATCAAGTGCCCGACGTGCGGATACGGCTCGGACGAATATCTCGAAACGGGGTTTCTGGGCTGTCCCGACTGCTATAAGGCGTTCGAGAGCGTGATCTATCCCGCGCTCGGCAAAATGCAGAAGGACGTCAAACACGTGGGCAAATCTCCCAAGGAGTTCTATTCTCCCGAGGAAGCCAAATACAACGAGCTGCTCCGCAAGCGCGACGAGGCCGTCGCCCGCGAGGACTTCAGACTCGCGGCTCAACTTACCGAGGAAATGCGGGCGCTCAAAGGAGGCGCATAATGGAAAACAACGTAGTCATATCCAGCCGCGTACGGCTGGCGCGCAACTTCGCGGGCTATAAATTCCCGGCGCATCTCGACAGCGAAAGCTCGCTCGCGATAACGCAGAAGGTATATTCGGCGCTGTCGCAGAGCTCGGAGAAATACTCCATAATGCGTATCTCGGATATGTCCGACCTGCAGGGCGAGGCGCTCAAAGAGCTTCATCTCATCAGCGACGACCTGCTCCACGGCAACAGATACGCCGCGGCGATCGTCAACAAGGCCAACGACATTTCGGTCATGGTCAACGAGGAGGATCATATCCGCGCTCAGTGCATACTGCCCGGCAAGCGGCTCGGCGAGGCGTACCGCAGGATAAACGACGTGGACGACATGATTTCGGCGGGCAACAAAATAGCCTTCGACCCACGTCTCGGCTATCTTACCGCCTGCCCGACCAACGTCGGCACCGGCATGCGCGCTTCGGCGCTCATGTTCCTGCCCGGACTCAGCCTTACGCATTCGCTGGAAAACTGCATGAACGCAGTGTCGCGTTTCGACATGACCGTGCGCGGCGAATACGGCGAGGGCAGCGACAGCGAGGGATATCTGTATCAGGTTTCCAACCAGAAGACGCTCGGACTCAGCGAGGAGGACATACTCCGCAACGTGTCCAGCGCCGTCGATCAGATAGAAAAGAACGAAATCACCGCGCGCAAAGCGCTGCTCGAATCCAACGGCACCGCGGTGCGCGACGCAATAATGCGCGCATACGGCGTCATGACCAACGCGTACGCTCTCAGCGCAAAGGAATTCATGGAAAAATTCGCGCTCGTCAGACTCGGAGTATATTACGGGTTCTTAAGGTGCGAGAACGGGACAAAGCTGGACGCTCTCGTCAGCGACAGCCGTCCCGCGAATCTTATGCTTAAAGCCGGCAAAAACATGGACCCCGAGGAACGCGACATCTGCCGCGCGAAACTCGCGTCCGACGTTATTTCGTCGGTTGTCACCAAATAAAGGAGGTGAATATTTATGGATGATTATTACGAAAACTTTCCCATGTCCGAAAACGTGAAAGCCAGCCGGGACATGGCTCATCAGCTGGCCGTACAGTACAGAAACAGGTACGTCGAGCCCATACATCTGATTTACGCAATGTATAACAGAAACTGCGTGTGCTCGGAAATCCTGCACAGCGAGGGACTGCTGCCCGCGTCCATAGTTGCGGAAATAGGCAAACTCGAAGTCGTCGACACGCTTTCGGAGCCCGAGGAATCGGACGAAACCAAGCTCATGTTCAACGACGCGCGCCAGATAGCGCTTATATGCAAAAAGGACTGCATATACACCGAGCACCTGCTTCTCGCGTCCGTGCTGTACAAGAATTCGTCGATGTATAAGTTCCTGAGCCGGAATATCAGCGTGCAGGCCATGCTGAACAATCTCGACAGGAGCATGAACATCAACAATATTCTCGAAAACATAAGAAATATACAGAGCAGCCAGTCGGGCAGGGGCGCGGCTAAATCCACGCTGCCGCAGCAGCTTGCCGACCTGGGCGTGGACTTCACCCAGCGCGCCCGCGACAATAAGATCGATCCGGTCATCGGCAGACAGGAGGAGATCGAGCGCATAATAGAGATATTGTGCCGCAAGACCAAGAACAACCCCGTGCTGATAGGCGAGCCCGGCGTGGGCAAGTCCGCGGTCGTCGAGGGTCTTGCCCGCGAGATAGTCGCAGGCAACGTGCCCGAACTGCTCAAAGACAAGATAATTTTCGCGCTGGATATAGGCAGCCTCGTCGCAGGCACCAAATACCGCGGCGAGCTCGAGCAGCGGCTTAAATCCGCCATCGACGCCATCATCCAGCAGGGCAACATCATCGTGTTCATAGACGAGATGCATACGCTTGCTCAGGCGGGCGGCAAGGAAGGCGAAGTCACGCCCGCGGATATGCTCAAACCTTATCTCGCGCGCGGCGAGCTGCAGACGATAGGCGCGACGACGACGGACGAGTACCGCAAGTTCATCGAAAAGGACAAGGCGCTCGAACGCCGCTTCCAGCCCATCATCGTCAATCCGCCCACGGTGGAGCAGACCATCGAGATACTCAAAGGCATACGTCCCAATTACGAAGCGTTCCATAAGATCAAAATAAGCGACGAGGCCATAGTCGCCGCGGCCAACCTGTCCGACAGGTACATTTCGGACAGATTCCTGCCCGACAAGGCCATCGACCTTATAGACGAAGCGGCCAGCCGCGCCAAGGTCAACAGCAACAAGCTGCCGCCCGATGTCAAGGATCTCGAAGACAAAATCGCCCAGTATCAGAACAATATCGAGATCGCAAAGCGCAACGAGGACTATATCAAGGCGGACGAATACAAGGTGCTCCGCGACGAAACTGACAAGGAAATCCAGCGCCGCAAGTCGGAATGGAAATCCAGCGCCAACAATTCCATAGGCGCGGAGGAGATCGCCGAGGTCGTGTCCAAGTGGACGAAGATCCCCGTCACGCGGCTGAGCGAAACCGAAACCGAGCGTCTCAACAACCTCGAAAAGATACTTCACGAGCGCGTCGTCGGTCAGGACGCCGCCGTCGAGAGCGTCGCGAAAGCGATACGCCGTGCGCGCGCCGGACTGAAAGATCCCAAGCGTCCTATTGGCACCTTCCTGTTCCTCGGTCCTACCGGCGTGGGCAAGACGGAGCTTACCAAAGCGCTTGCCGCCGCGATGTTCGACGACGAGAACAACATCATCCGTATAGATATGTCCGAGTATATGGAGTCGCACAGCGTGAGCAAGCTCATAGGCGCGCCTCCGGGATACGTCGGCTTCGACGACGGCGGACAGCTCACCGAGCAGGTGCGCAGAAAGCCCTATTCCGTAGTGCTGTTCGACGAGATCGAAAAGGCGCATCCGGACGTATACAACATTCTGCTCCAGATCCTCGACGAAGGCCGTCTGACGGATTCGCAGGGCAGACTCGTGGATTTCAAGAACACCATAATCATCATGACGTCCAACGTGGGCGTGAGCGAGCTCAAAACCACGCGCGCGATCGGGTTTACCGGCAGCCAGGCGCAGGACGAGCAGAAGGAAGAGGATATACTCTCCGCGGCGCTCAAACGCCACTTCCGTCCCGAATTCCTCAACAGGATAGACTGCATCTGCTACTTCAAGCATCTGACCGAGGAGAATATCAAGGCGATTGCGGACATCATGATGCGCAAGGTCACCAAGAAGCTTACGGACAGGAACATAAGCATACGCTACACTCCGGCGATCGTGGAGTACGTCATCAAGAACGGCTACGATCCCGAATACGGCGCCCGTCCTCTGCGCAGAATAATCGAGCAGACCATCGAGGACGCGCTTGCCGAAGCGCTGCTTACGGGCAGAATCAAAGATAACAGCACCGCAACCGTCGATTATGCGGACGGCAAGGTGATAATATCCTGACGGCATAAAATAATCGGCCTTATCCGCGGCGGGAGCCGCTCCTTCGTGAGCGACTCCCGCCTTTTTTTGTCTTGAAAAAGACCCGAAACCGAACGATTTCCGCACAGTGGATAACTTCTTACACTGGGGGGGGGTATGTTATAATTACGGTGTTAAAAAGCTCGGATATAATTGTGTACTAAGTATCCGGTGGATTGACGTAAAAATTTCAAGGAGGAAGAATAATGATTGAAAAAATCAGACTTTGGCGCGGCTTGGTGCTCGTTTTTGCAGTGCTGCTGTCTATCGCGATTACGGCTGCTATCGTTCTGGAATCGTTCCGGTCGCAGATCGATAATTTCCTTGGCACGCGCAGCGAAGTCATAGAGTCCACGGACGACGGCACGCTTTACAGCGCGTTCACTCCGCCCGAGGACGTCCTGAACGAAGACGGAAGCGGTAACTCGCAGAAGCTCATACAGAAATTCATAGATTACGGTCGCCGTCAGACTTCGGGCGGAGCCGTATTGCTTAAAAACGGAGGAGGCGGAGCGGACGAGGCGCTGCCTCTCGCGAGCGGGTCGTCCGTTACGCTGCTCGGTCTGCGCAGCCACGTCATGATACACGGCGCGGGACAGGGCATGCCCATACGCGGCCCCGTCATAACGCTGGAAGAGGCGCTGGGCGAAAGCCGTACGGATTTCAACGATCCGGCTAATTCCGCTTCCGGCACGTTCACGACGCTGACCGATTACGATTTCGAGGGCGCGGGCTTTAAGCTCAATCCCACCATGATCGAAAATTACGATACGCTCAACGAAACCTGCCAGCAGACTCTTACCGGACCGTGGCGTCTGACGAGCAGCGGTTTCTATTCCGGGCCTTATGATCCCAAAGAACCGTCGATCGCGGACATCGAAGCCGTCGATCCGGACTACGAAAGCAGCTTCGGGGAATACGGCGACGCGGCGATTGTCGTTATCGGCCGTCCCGGCGGCGAGAACCGCGACTACGAACGCGGCGGCGTGGCGGAGGGTCTCGGCGCGGAAGAACCGCTCGAGCTTACGACCAACGAGAGAGATATAATAGACAAGGCGGCCGAGCACTTCGAAAAAGTCATCGTGCTGCTCAACTGCACCTCGCCCATGGAAATAGGCGAACTTAAAGACAACGACAAGGTGGACTCGGTGCTGTGGGTGGGACACCCCGGTAACTACGGTACGCTGGGTATCGCCGACATTCTGTGCGGCAGGGTCAGCCCGTCCGGCAGTCTGTACGACATTTATGCGGAAAAAGGAATGTCCCATCCCGCAATGGTCAACTTCGGCGACTATACGCTCGCTAACCCCGAATCGGATTACACGCGGCAGGCGAGCAACGGCGGAAATAACGCAAAATACGTTATAGAAGCAGAAGGCATATACGTGGGCTACCGATATTACGAAACTCGTTACAACGACATAATCGAAGGCCGCGGCAACGCGGATTCTGCGGCAGGCGCGGTGGCGTCGTCGGGCAACTGGAATTATACCGAAGAAGTGGCATACGGCTTCGGCTACGGCATGTCGTATTCCGACTTCACGCAGGAACTCGTCGGCCGGCCCGAAATCGAGCATGGCGCGCACGATTTTACGATGACGTTTACCGTCAGGGTAACGAACAGCGACACGGGCGTGCCCGCGGCGTGTAACGTGCAGCTGTACGGCCAGGCGCCGTATAAGCAGAACGGCGTGGAGAAATCCGCGATCCAGCTGCTCGCATACGATAAAACGGACGTGCTCGATCCCGGCGATTCGGAAACGCTGACCATAAAGGTGGATCTGCAGAACCTTGCAAGCTATGACAGCACGCACGACAACGGCGACGGCACGAAGGGCACTTACATACTCGACGAAGGCGATTATTATTTCGCAATCGGCAACGGTGCGCACGACGCGCTCAACAATATTCTTGCGGCGCAGGGCAAGACCGTGTCAAATACGTCGGGCAAGATGGACTATGACGGCGACGCATCCAAAACGTTCGAATATGCTTACGATTATGCGGGTTCGGGCGCGGTGGACGATACGACGTTCTCCGTATCCAAAGCGGGCGTGAAGGTGTCCAATCACCTCGAATATGCCGACTGGAATTATTTCGAGCCCGGAAAGGTGACGTACCTGTCCCGCAGCAACTGGAGCGGTACTTATCCCGTCGAGTATACGAACATGACGGCTACCGACGAGATGCTCGATCAGATCAACGGCAAGCTGTATACGATCAAAACGGCGACGATACTTCGGACATACTGTTCGACCGGGACAACGGCATACATTTCTCCGAAATGAAGTTCGCCGAATTCGACGACCCGAGATGGGACGACCTCATTGCACAGATGTCTATAGAAGAGTGCATGGGCGTCATCGCCAGCTGCGGCAACAGCTTCCGTACCATCGAATCCGTAGGCTTCCTCGAGGCTTCTCTGACCGAGAACTCGGGCAACGGCGTCGATCTGCAGCTTTTCCAGACGAACACTCCGGAAGCTCCCTGGACGATAGCCACCGAGAACGATAAGTCCGATCCCAACGCCGATTACGAAATGGAAGTGTTCGGCTGCGGTCCGCTCGTCGCTTCCTCGTTCGATCCCGACCTTCAGCGCGAACTTGGCGAGATGGTAGGCTTGCAGGCGCTTATGGTAGGCATGCCCATACTCTGGGGCCCCGGACTTAACACTCACCGCCATCCTTACAACGGACGCAACGGCGACTACTATTCCGAAGATCCCGTGCTTTGCGGCAACGTGGCGATGGAATTCGCCATAGGCGCGCTCGATTACGGTCTCATCGCCGCGCCCAAGCACTTCGCGTTCAACGACCAGGAAACCAACCGCAAGGGCGTCGCGCCGTTCATGACCGAGCAGCGTGCGAGAGAAGTCGAACTCCGCGCCTTCCAGATAGCGTTCGAAGCCACAAAATACGACGAGATAGAAGAACGCGACGTAGGCATGCTCGGACTGATGGTTTCGTTCAGCAAGATCGGCCCCGTCGAGTGCACGGCGAGCCGCGAGCTTATGACGGATATTCTGCAGAACGAGTGGGGCTTCCACGGCTATGCGGTCACCGATATTTCCGACGACTTCGATCTGTTCACGGCGATAGCGTATGCGGGCACGACGGGCTATGACGTGCGCCGCGGTCACACGCCCAGCGGTTTCAGTCAGTATGAAAGCCTTGCCGACGGCGTTACGCCTTCGCCCGGGCTGTACGAAAACGACGCAACAATGCTCGAGGCGCTCAAGCATGCGGCGCACAACGTGCTGTGGGTGTTCTGCCAGAGTAACCTGATGAACATGTATAACTCCACGTCGCACGCCGTATGGCAGATGACCTGGTGGCGCGGCGCGTATATAAGCATGATAGTCGTGTTCGGCGTGCTCGCCGCGGCGTCCGCTGCGCTATACGTAATCGGTTCGATCAAAAAACGCAGGGAGGTGAAATGATATGAGCTTTTTCGCCAGACAGAAAGCTTCGTTCTGGATTTTCGCCGCGGCTGCCGTGTTCGCCGTCGTAGTGGTCATCCTTTTCGGCGTCAGTTCGGGAGTACAGGGATATGCAGTGTACGGCGCGGGCGGATACATATTCGCCGGCATCGCGGCGGCGGTGCTTATCGCATTCGGCGCGTATGCGTCGGGCAGATTCGGCAACGCGTTGTGGACGCTGCTTCCGCTGCTCGCTGCCGTGGTTTTGCTTGCGCTTCTGTTCGCCGGCATGCTGGGCAGCAGAGTCGATGTCGCGGCCACGCTGTTCTCTTACGACTCCGCAAACGTGCTTGCATTGAACGCCTTCACTACCGGCGTTGTGAGCATGATATTTACGTTCGTCGCGGAGATCGCCGTAGCCGTCGGAGCGTTCTTCGACTTCGGCCGCCGCGACTGAGTTAGTGCGTTCATCGGAACCGGCCGCAGAGACGGCTGATCCGTAAAGCGATTGCGTTCGGGCGCGCCCTGTCTCTCCTCCTGCGGGCGGGGCGCTCCCGTGCCGCATTAAATCCGGCCTTAAGTCGGTAAAGATTATTGACATAATCCCTCTTGTGTGGTATACTGTATACAATACCAACAAGGGGGATTTGCATTATGCGTATCGACTACCAAAGCAAGAACTACAAGGCAAAAGAATCGCTCAAAGAAGTGATTGACAAGAAGATCCAGCGTCTGGATAAGTACTTCGACGAAGACGTGACCGTCAAGGTCATGATGCGCGAGTCCAAGAATATCGAGACGATGGAGCTTACCATTTTCCTCGGCAGTACGGTGCTTCGTGCGGAAGTTTCCGGTGAAGTGGGGCAGACGATGTACGACCTCATCGATATCGTCATTCCCAAACTCGAAAAGCAGATAAAGAAACATCACACCATTCTTGCGAGCAAGAGCAAGAAATTCAGACAGAAAGTTATCGTCGAAAATATCAAGGCGGAAGAGAAGCAGACGAGCGAAATCGTCAGGACGAAGTCTTTCGACCTTACCGCTATGGACGAGATCGAAGCGATGGCGGAGCTGGAGCTTATCGGCCATTCCTTCTACGTTTTCCTCAACAAGGCGACCGACAAGGTCAACGTCATCTATAAGCGCAACGACGGCAACTACGGCATTATAGAAGCCAACGTATAATTGAATAGGAGCGATAAAACATCCTGCGGGGTGTTTTATTGCCGTAACGGCTTCTTTCGGGCTATGCATACTTTTTTCTTAAAGAGGAGAGATATATGAAACTCAGGTTCGACTACAACAACATGATGGCCGACGTGATCGGCGACCGCGGTATCGACGCAGGCAAACTCGGCGAGAATGCCGGCAGGATCGGCGCGGCGTTCGAAGACGTGCTGGCTAACTGCGGCAAAGGCTGGCAGGAATGGAGCGAGCTGCCTTACATCGACTATTCGTCGCTGGACGGCATGATCGCAAAAATGTCCGAAATCCGCAAGAAGGCGTCGGCGTTCGTCGTGCTCGGCATCGGCGGCAGCGCGCTCGGTCCCATTTCCGTAGTGCAGGCTCTGCTCGATATGCGCCTCAACGAACAGCCCGCTTCCGCGCTTAAAAGCGCCGGCCTGCCCAAGCTGTACATCGAGGACAATATCGACCCCGAAAGAATGCACGGCCTTCTCGGTCTTATAGATCTGAAAACGACGTACTTCAACGTCATCACCAAGAGCGGCGAAACAAGCGAAACGCTGGCGCAGTTCCTCGTGCTCTACGATCTCATGAAGAAAGCCGTCGGCAAGGAAGAGGCAAGAAAGCACTTCATCGCGACGACGACGATAGGCAAAGGCACGCTGTACGCGCTCGCGCAGAAAGAGGGCTTCGACACATACGGCATCGGTCCCGGCGTGGGCGGCCGTTTCTCCGTGCTTTCCAACGTCGGCCTCGTGCCTTTCGCCGTCATGGGCATCGATATAAAGAAACTGCTCGCGGGCGCGAAAGAGATGAGCGAAGCGTGCAGGGTTTCCGATATCAAGAAGAACCCCGCGCTCATGACCGCATTCCTTCAGTGCATGGCAATGGAAAAGGGCGCGAACATCAGCGTCATGATGCCGTATGCCGACAGCCTGAAATACATGTCCGACTTCTACTGCCAGATCTGGGCGGAGTCGCTGGGCAAGGCCAAGGACAAGGACGGCAAGACCGTCAACGTCGGCCAGACTCCCGCGAAGGCGCTCGGCGTCACCGACCAGCACTCGCAGGTGCAGCTGTACACCGAAGGCCCTTACGACAAAGTCGTGACCTTCCTCGCCGTGGATAAATTCAGAAACGACGTCGCCATTCCTTCCGATCCCGACATCGACGCCTGCGACTTCCTCAAAGGCCACACGATGGGCGAACTGCTCAACGCAGAGCGCGTCGCCACCGAATACGCGCTGCGCAAGGCGGGCAGAATGAGCTTTACGGTCACTCTTCCCGAAGTGAACGAGGAAACGGTAGGCGAGCTTCTCGCTTACTATATGTACGAAACGGCTTTCGCCGGCGCGTATCTCAACATCAATACGTTCAACCAGCCCGGCGTCGAGGAAGGCAAGAAAGCCACGTTCGCGATGCTCGGCCGCAAGGGCTATGAAGAAAAGCTCGCCGAAGTACGTTCGGCGGCTAAGAAGCCCGAATATTATATCTGAGGAAAAACAGAAACATGAAACTCGGAATCTCAACCGCGTCGTTTTTCACGAAAGTGCCCACCGAATCGTGCTTTGCGGCTCTTCGCGACATGGACGTGCATATGACCGAAGTCTTTCTGTCCTCCTATTCGGAGTATGAGAAAGGTTTCGTCGACGCGCTCGTCACCAGACTGGAAGGGGACATGAAAGTGCACTCCGTGCACGCTCTGTCCAACCAGTTCGAGGGCGAATTGTTCAGCCCGTCGCAGCGCGTGCGCGACGACGCCGAACGCCTTTTCCGCAGGGTCTGCTACGCCGGCAACGCGCTGGGCGCGAAATATTACACTTTTCACGGCCCGCTCAATCTCAAACGCTCGTCGCCGCCCGTGGACGTGTCGGCGTTCGCCGAGAGGTTTTCCTACCTCGCCGACGTCGCCCGCACTTTCGGCCTGTACATCGCGGTCGAAAACGTCCACTACTGTAAGTTCGCGACGCCCGAGGTGATGCGCGACCTGCTCCGCAGCTGCCCGGCGCTGTGCGCCACGATAGACGTCAAGCATTCGGTCTTCTCCGGATACGACCCCATCAAGTTTATCGACGCCGTGGAAGACAAGCTCGTCACACTGCATGTGACCGACGTCGGCCGCGACGACGATACGGCGCTGCCCGGACGCGGAAAATTCAATTTCGAAAAGCTTTTCAAGGAAATAGACCGCCGCGGCCTGGACCCGAGCGTCATTATCGAGGCGTATTCCAAGGATTTTACATATCCCGAGGAACTCGCCGAAAGCTATCGTTACATCAAGGATATAACAGACAAACTGTAAAACCGTTTTGTAAAAAAGGAGAGAACAATGAACAAACTGACCGTTAAAGACGTAGACGTCAAAGGCAAGAAAGTCCTCGTCCGCTGCGATTTCAACGTCCCCATGAAGGACGGCAAGATCACCGACGAGAACAGAATAATGGGCGCGCTTCCCACGATCAAGTATCTCATGGAGCAGGGCGCCCGCGTGATACTCTGCTCGCATATGGGCAAGCCGCACTCCATCTTCTCCGACGAAGTCAAACTCAACAAGAAGGACAAGGCGAAGGTCGAAGCGCTTCCCGCAGACGAGCAGGCTGCGGCAAAGCAGGCAATAATCGACAAGGCGCTCAAAGAAGAGCCCAGGAAACTGACGCTTAAACCCGTTGCCGACAGACTCAACGAGCTGCTCGGCGGCAAAGTGACGTTCGCGACCGACGTCGTCGGCCCCGACGCACAGGCAAAGGCGGCCGCATGCAAGCCCGGCGAGTGCGTCCTGCTCGAAAACCTCCGTTTCCACTGGGAAGAGGAGAAGAGAGACGAATCGTTCTGCAAGAAGCTTGCCGACCTCATCGACGGCGACAAGGGCGTGTACGTCAACGACGCGTTCGGCACGGCTCACCGCTCGCACGCTTCCACCGCGGCTATCGTCGAATACGGCTTCGTCAAGACCGCAGTCTGCGGCTTCCTGATCGAAAAAGAGCTTTCCGTCATGGCAGACAGCCTCGAGCATCCCGTCCGTCCGTTCGTTGCCATTCTCGGCGGCGCAAAGGTTGCGGATAAGCTCAACGTCATAAACAATCTGCTCGAAAAGTGCGATACGCTCATCATCGGCGGCGGCATGGCTTACACCTTCCTTAAATCCGAAGGCTACGAAGTCGGCAAGTCGCTCGTCGACGACGAGAAGCTCGGTTACTGCAAGGATATGATCAAGAAGGCGAAGGATCTCGGCAAGAAGCTGCTTCTTCCCGTCGACACCGTCGTCGCTGCCGATTTCCCCAATCCCATCGACGCTCCCGTCGAAGTCAGAACGGTCAAAGTGGGCGAGATCCCCGCGGACATGGAAGGTCTCGACATCGGCGAGGAAACGAGAAAGCTGTTCGCCGAAGAAGTCGCCAACGCGAAGACGGTTATCTGGAACGGCCCCATGGGCGTGTTCGAGAATCCTACGCTCGCCGCAGGCACCAAGGCGGTTGCGAAAGCGCTCGCAGACGTGTACGGCAAGGCCACCACGATTATAGGCGGCGGCGACTCCGCTGCAGCCGTTCAGCAGCTCGGATTCGCTGATAAGATGACTCACATCTCCACCGGCGGCGGCGCTTCTCTCGAACTCTTCGAGGGCAAGGTGCTTCCCGGTATCGCCTGCCTGAACGACAAAAAATAAGCGAAAACACCATCCGATTGTGTTTTAACGAAAAAATCCGTCGAACTGAAATGCACCCCAAAAGTTAGACAAAACTTTAGGAGGTGCATTTCAAAATTATGTGGCTATTTTAATTAATAAGAAGAAGGCAAATATCTCTCTTAAAGACATTGAACAAAGATTTAATATTGGCAGTTGATTGATGATTTTAAAAGTCGGTTTCTAACTTAATAGGAGAATGAAAATGGAAGGAAATATAGCACGATATTTCAAATATAGGAAAATCAATAAGTATCTAAAATCGAAAAATAGCAGTCAATATAATTGTTTGGATAATTTATTTGTATATTATGTAAACGGAAAATTACAAAAATTATTAGAAAGTTATAATTTCAGAGATATTAATATTTATCCGTTAATAGACGGCAAAAGGGGAAATTATTTGCAGATTGAATGTTCCTTTTATAATCTAACGGTTGATATTGGATTTGATGAAGATTGTTTTGATTATACAATATATTTGCCGGGGATATCGGCGGAAGGCTTCGAGAAAGCCGCAATCGCAAAGGAATACGTTAATAATTTTAATATTGAAAAATTTTTTGAAGACTTCCATAATATGCTTCAAAAAGACAGTCGGCTAAAAAATGAATCCTGCTTGTAGGTCAAGGAGCGGTTTTTAGTGGAGATAAATATGCGAGATCTTTATACATTATATCAGTATATAAAAAACAAATATGATAATTTTCAAACAATAAAATATACTGGAACAGAAATTATAATTAGTTTTCATTCCGAATTTGAGATGAAAATACGATTGCAAGATTTTTATAATATTTATTTCAATGATATTTTTTATTATAATGTAGACTGGCAAGATATAAAAGATACAATCGATGACTTTTTAACAAATCAATATGCTTTTTGTGAACAAAATAAAAAATTAAAAATTATGAAACTTAAAGATTTTGATGTAAATACAAAGTATAATCATGTGTGGACTATTGAAAGAACTTTAAAGTAATTTTAGCATCAAAGCGGATTCTTATGATGCAGTAAGTGGCGAAAGGAAAGCAGCAGCAGCAACTTATTACTCCGTTACTCAGCGACAAACAGAAAAAAGATCTGCATTCCAGAGGCTTATTTTGGTGCGACGGTTAAGTTACGCGGCGGCGATAAATATTTATCGCCGCCGTAATTGTCGCTTAAGCGACAATAAAATGCGCCCCAAAAATCTGGCAGACTTTTGAGGCGCTTATTATGATAGCCCGGCTTTTTGATTATATGCGATACTTTTTCGTCTCGACGGCGACAAGCTTTGATACGCAAAAAGGATAATACAAAGGATATGCTTATATTCAAAGTCTACATTTGCCCCATGCTTATGCTGCGAGGCTGCGATTAAAACCGAAACAGCCGCTCAATTCAGGGGGGGGGTAGCTGTTTCGGAGTTTTTTGGCAGAGGAAGCGTGATTTTCAGCTCGAAACGATGGTCTTTTGCCGTTATATTCATTTCTCCGCCGTGCCGCTGTACTATATACCGTATACTTTTCAAGCCGTATCCGTGCCGTGCCGCGTCGTCTTTTACGGTGATCGGCAGCCCGTCAGACATTTCGAGTTCGCTTTTGTAATAATTTGATATATCCGTTTCTATCGAATTGCTGCGGTTTTTTACCGTCAGAGATATAACACGCATTTCCCTATCCTCGAGTTCGGATACGGCCTCGATTGCGTTATCTATTATATTTCCGAACAGGGAATAGATCTGCGCGGCGGAAAGCAGACCTATTTTACTGCCGTCCGCCATACATGTCAATCTGATATTTTTGCTCGCGCACAAAGTGAGCTTTTCGCATAGAACGACGTCAAGTATTTCGTTGCCGGTTCGTATGCTGTTGTCGTAGAACTGCACGGCTTCTTTGAGCTGTTCGAGCTCAGTTCCGTCCAGTTTTCCCTCGAGCTTCGCAAACAAATGCTTAAGATCGTGGCATTTGGAATTTATATAATCGATATTCGCTTTAATGCTGGCAAACTGCGACTGCTCCTGCTTCCAAAGCTGTTTTATAACGTTCATTTCCTGCCGTGACTGATTGCGCGCATATATCTCGGTACATATAAAGAGAATGCCCAGTCCGAAAGCAATGGAGAATATTTTTATAATTATATTGAGAGCAAAACTTTCACTTTCATATAATCGCGAAACACATATCAATCCGTTAACGAACACTGTGGTTACGACGGATACTATTGCAATGTTCAGTAAAGTGGAACTGTCCTTATGCAGAAACTCTCCGCGTCTGAAAACGTATGCAAGCAGAATATAACACCCGCAGTGAACACACAGCCAGATAAGCCAGTCATACCATACTACGACATATGAGTCATTAAAAAACGATATTGTGGTTTTATCATCTATACCGGCAATGTTCTGCAAAAGCGGATACAGCTTTGCCACAACCTGATATGTTGCTGTCCCGGAGCACCAACATAACAGCATTTCAGTCAGACTTTCCTTATAACATACGGCAATCGTTACAAAATTCAAAGTTGAAACCGCGTTATAACATAGGACGCGTGTTACGGTCGCGAAATTTCCTGTAACTTCGGTGTTGACGACGGCAATGAGATAACTAAGAAATATTCCTGAGACGATGCATCCGGCAAAGCGTAGCGCAAAGAATTTCCTTCGCTTGTGTTTCAGCATGAAAAGCAGTATGCAGAACTGGCATTGCAAAAAAAGTATAACTAGGGAAAACGCATTATATGTGTATTTCCCAAGTATAGAAACCAGGAAATCCATCATATCTTCTTACCCGAGTAATACTCCGTAAATCGTTTTACGAATTCTTTTTTTCGCGGACGACTGATTTCAAGAATATCATTGCCGACGGTAACCGACATGCCGCTTATGTCGCTTACATGCGCGAGATTTACAAGGCAGTAATTGTTACATTTTACAAACCGTTCGTCAGACATTTTTTCTTCGACGTAACGCAATGCCTGGTACTGACGGTAATCGCCGTCCGCCGCATGAAAAATGCAATGGTGGTTCTTTACCTCAACATACATTATATCCGACAGTTTGAGTTTTTTGAAGCCGGTTTCTATCGGAACCACTATGTCGGCTATTTTTCCTTCCGCTTCCAGCCTGTCCATTGCTTTGGCGAGTTTCAAGGCAAATTCGTAATATCCGATCGGCTTTACGATATAATCCATTGCGTCGACTTCATAACCGTTTATGGCATATTGCTGCATACTTGTCACGAAATACAGAATAACGTCCTTATCCATCTGCCGCAGTTTGTGCGCCGCAGTTATGCCGTTCATATACGGCATTTTTACGTCCATGAAAATAATGTCGTAATCGGCGGTATACTTTTCCAGAAAGACCACGGCGTTATCGAATATTTTGATTTCGAACATTTCTTTGTGTTCGGACGCGTATCTCGTCAGATATTCTTTAAGTTTTTCCGCATGTTTGATTTCGTCTTCCACGACGGCTATATTAATCATTTCTCCTCCCGTTATCGGTTCGCTTACCGATTTTATTATATCAGATAAAAAAACTTTGTCAATATGTTAAACAAAATAACCGCGCAGATTGTCGTCCTCACAGCGTAAACTGTTGCTGCCATCGGCGTACATTGACTCCGGGTTGCGTCGTCTGAGAGTTTCATACCAATTTGCGCGGTATGGGAAACAGGTTGCGCGGTATCTGTTGAAGCGCGTTTTTTTCTGTTTTATAATGATTTCCGGACGGAAGAAAACCTGTCCGAAAATCAAATAAAAGGAGAAAATCATGAAAAGCATCACCAAAAAAATTGCCGCACTCGTTTTAATTGCCGTGGCAGCGACAGCTTGTGTGCTCGCGCTCACAGCATGCGGAGGAGAGGCGACCGTATCCGGAGTATATCTCTCTCCAGCAAGACTCAGTTACGCTAATATGCGTCCTACGTACAATTATTATATGACTACGTTTACGCAGCAGGAGATCACGCTGTACGAAGACGGAACCTATTGCTTTATCGTTTCTTCGTCGATGTTCTCTGCCGTAGAGCTTCCTGCCGAGGGCAACGAGGCGAAGGGCAACGAGCGCGATAATTCGATCACGAAATATTACGGCACCTATACTTCCGCGCCCAACGATCTGGACGAAGACCTGCTCGACGTTACGCTCGCCGTTCCCACGCGCATCATCGTTGCATACGACGGTCAGTATTATCTCGACACCTCGAACTGGAACGACGACATGGGACGTCAGGTGACTCCCGGAAAGATCGATACTTCCACCGGCCAGGTTATAAGAGACCCGGATGCGGAACCTTGGACAGCAGAACAGTATCTTGAAACCGCAGCCTTCAATGAGACGAAAGTGCAGCTGAATATCAAACAGTACAGTTTCGAGTATGCGACGCTCGAATTCCCCGAGTCGGAAGCGTAATCGGCGCGGAGCATAGTGATTGGAGCATAGTGATTTATGAAAAATTATAAATTATGGAGAGGACTGACGGCGGCGTTTCTGCTTATATTCTGTCTCGTTATCTTCTTCAGCAATCTCGCATTTGTGCGCGTCGGCGATGTCAACCGCGTACTCGGCGTGGAACCGCCCACCGTGGAGATAACCGACGATACGAACTACTATCCCAGCGAATACGACAGCCGCGAAGAGATGCTCGAGGATCTCGAAGCGCATGTGATAAGCGTGCAGGAAGAAGGCTCGGTGCTACTGAAAAACGACGCCAACGCGCTTCCGCTCGCATCCGGCGCTTCCGTGACTCTCTTCGGCAGCGGCGCGGCAGACTCGGTGTATCACGGCGGCAGCGGCGGTCCCGTCAATTCGGGCATCAATCTGTACGACGCGATGAAAGCGGCGGGATTTGCGATCAACGACGCGGTATACGACGTCATAGATGCTGGCGATACGGCGTTCGGAAAGACGGGAGATATAGGCGAACTCGAC
>CAJFLE010000011.1 GCA_904387375.1 Candidatus Protoclostridium gallicola | reverse complement strand
GCAGCGAATGCGGGAAGATTTTGCGAAGATTTCGCGGGAAATCCGTACGGCGAAGCCGCACGTCCCCGAAGTCTACCTCACGGTGACGAGGGGGATTTCTCGCGAAAGAACGCAAAAGATCCCGCAGGCGCGTCTGCAAATTGCGCGCGGCGCAGCCGAACGTTAGTGCCGCGCAATTAAAAAGATGACTTCCAAACGTATAATTCCATGCCTCGACGTCAAGGACGGGCGAGTGGTCAAAGGCGTGAACTTCGTCGATCTCGTGGACGCGGGCGACGCGGTGGAAAACGCCGTGACCTACGAGCGCGCCGGCGCCGACGAAATAGTATTCCTCGACATAACCGCGACCTACCGCGGCGAAGAAACGGTTGCGGACATGGTCCGCCGCGTCGCAGAGCGGCTGTTCATACCGTTCACGGTGGGCGGAGGCGTGCGCAGCACGGATGATATGAAAAAGATCCTGCGCGCGGGCGCGGATAAGGTGGGCGTGAACAGCGCCGCCGTGCACCGCCCCGAACTGCTGCGCGAAGGCGCCGAACTGTTCGGCAGACAGTGCATAGTGCTCGCGATAGACGCCAAGCGCGAGGGCGACCGCTGGACGGTGTACACCGCGGGCGGCAGAAAGAACGAGGGCATCGACGCCGTGGAGTGGGCGGTGCGCGGCGCGGAGCTGGGCGCGGGCGAAATTCTGCTGACCAGCATGGACGCCGACGGCACGAAAAAAGGCTTCGATCTCGACCTGACGCGCGCCGTGGCCGAGGCGGTGAACGTGCCCGTTATAGCGTCGGGCGGAGCGGGAAGCAAAGAGCATTTCCGCGAGGCTTTCGAGGCGGGCGCGGACGCGGCGCTCGCGGCGTCGCTGTTTCACTTCCGCGAACTGGAAATCGGCGACCTGAAGCGCTACCTCGCCGGCTGCGGAGTGCCGGTCAGACTGTAAAAAATACATTATCCGGAACGTACATAAATTATGGAAAAAATCACACCAGAAACAATCAGACACACGGCGACGCTCAGCCGCATCATCCTCTCCGAAGAGGAAGAGAAGGGCATGGAAAAGCATTTTGCCGCCCTTCTCAGGCAGATGGAGCCGCTCGACTCATTCGACGCGTCCGCGGTCCCCGCGACGGCGCATATCCTTCCCGCGGTCAACGTGCTGCGCGAAGACAGGGCGGGCGAGCCTTTCGACCGCGAAAAGCTGCTTGCCTGCGCGCCCGAGCGCGACGAGAACTCGTACATCGTGCCCCGCGTCGTAGAGTGATGAGTAACGGAGAGAAAGCAATGACTGTAGAAAAAACACTGCTCGAAATAAAGAAAGACCTTGCGGAGAAAAAGATTTCGTCGCTCGAAGCGACGGAAGCCACGCTCGCGCAGATAGAGGCTAAGGCCGACCTCGGTTCGTACGTCACCGTGTGCGCCGACGAGGCGCGCGCAGCCGCGAAAGAGGCTGACGCCCGCATAGCCGCGGGGGAGGATCTGCCCCTGCTCGGCGTGCCCGTGGCGGTCAAGGACAATATATGCACCGAGGGCGTGCGCACCACCTGCGCGTCCCGCTTCCTCGAAAACTACGTGCCGCCGTACGACGCTTTCGTCGTGAAAAAGCTCAAAGCGGCGGGCGCGGTCATCGTGGGCAAGACGAATATGGACGAGTTCGCCATGGGTTCGGCGAGCGAGTTTTCCGCGTTCGGCCCGGTCAAGAACGCCGTC
This sequence comes from Candidatus Protoclostridium gallicola, assembly GCA_904387375.1. Lineage (GTDB taxonomy): Bacteria > Bacillota > Clostridia > Christensenellales > Pumilibacteraceae > Protoclostridium > Protoclostridium gallicola. The sequence continues at coordinate 44,789 of CAJFLE010000011.1, read as the reverse complement.
GATCCGTCGCGCGTGCCCGGCGGCAGTTCGGGAGGCTCGGCGGCCGCGGTGGCGTCCTTCCAGGCGTACGCCGCGCTCGGCTCGGACACCGGCGGCTCCATACGCCAGCCCGCGTCCTTCAACGGCGTGGTCGGGCTCAAACCGACGTACTCCGCCGTATCCCGCTTCGGCCTCGTCGCCTTCGCGTCCTCGCTCGACCAGATAGGCCCGCTCGCGCGCACCGTGGACGACTGCAAATACGTCTACGACGTCATCAAGGGGCACGACCCCATGGACTCCACGTCCGCGCCCGGCGACATCGACAGGGGCGAGAAGTTCGACTCCCTCAAAGGCCGCAGGATAGGCGTGGCGAAGGAGTTTTTCCCTTCGTCGCTCGACTCCGGCATAAAGGCCGCGCTGGATAAAGCCATAAAGTTTTACGAGAAAAACGGCGCCGAGATCGTGGAAACGAGCATAAAGAGCTTCGACATGGCGCTCGCGTGCTACTACATTCTGTCGTCCGCAGAAGCGTCGAGCAACCTGTCTCGCTACGACGGCATAAAGTACGGCCGCCGCGCCGCCGGCTGCAAGAGCCTGCAGGACATATATTACAAATCGCGCACCGAGTTCTTCGGCCCCGAAGTCAAGCGCCGCATAATGCTGGGCAACTTCGTGCTCTCGTCCGGATACTACGACGCGTTCTATTTGCGCGCGAGCAAGGCGCGCACGCTGATCAAGAACGACTTCGAAGCCGCGCTGTCCGGCTGCGACGCGCTCATCTGCCCGACGGCGCCCACGACGGCGTACGAGCGCGGCAAACAGGCCGACCCGTCCGACGCGTACCTCGGCGACGTGTTCACCGTGCCCGTAAACATAGCCGGTCTGCCCGGTCTGTCGCTGCGCTGCGGCGCCGACGCCGACGGCCTGCCCATAGGCATGCAGCTCATCGGCAAAGCATACTGCGAGGAAACTCTGTTCTCCCTCGCGCGCATATTCGAAAGGGAGGCGGCTGTATGAGCGATTACATCGTGACCATAGGACTGGAAGTCCACTGCGAACTCAAAACGGAAAGCAAACTGTTCTGCTCGTGCGTCAACAAATTCGGCGGCGAGCCGAACTCGCATACCTGCCCGATCTGCGCCGGGCACCCCGGCGTCATGCCCGTGCTCAACAAAAAGGCGGTGGAATACACCGTAAAAGCGGGCTGCGCGATAGGCAGCAGAATCTCCCGCTTCTCCAAGTGGGACAGAAAGAATTATTTCTACCCCGACCTGCCCAAGGCGTGGCAGACCAGCCAGTACGACCTTCCGCTCTGCGTGGGCGGCGAGGTCAGATTCGACGTGGGCGGCGAGGAAAAGACGGTGCGGCTCAACCGCATACACCTCGAAGAGGACGCGGGCAAGCTCGTGCACGGCGCCGGCTTTACGGCGGTGGACTATAACCGCTGCGGCGTGCCGCTCATCGAGTGCGTGACCGAGCCTGACATCCACAGCGCCGACGAGGCGGTGGCGTTCCTCGAAGAGCTTGCCGGCATATTCCGCTACTGCGGCATATCCGACTGCAAGATGCAGGAAGGCTCGATAAGGGCGGACGTCAACCTTTCGCTGTCCCGTCCCGGCGAGCCGCTGGGCACGCGCACCGAAACCAAGAACCTCAACTCCTTCCGCAGCGTGCGCCGCGCGATAGAAGCGGAGATCGCCCGCCAGACCGAAGTGCTGGAATCGGGCGGCAAGGTGGTGCAGGAAACCCGCCACTTCGACGACGCGTCGGGCACCGGCTACGGCATGCGCAGCAAGGAAGACGCGCAGGATTACCGCTATTTCCCCGAACCCGACCTCATGCCCGTCGTGCTGAGCGACGCCGACATCGACGCCATAGCCGCCTCGCTGCCCGAGCTTAAACGCGCCCGCCGCGCCCGCTATACGTCCGAGCTCGGCCTGTCCGATTACGACGCAGACGTGCTGACGTCCGACCCCGCCGTCGCCGACCTGTTCGACGAAACGGTGAAGCTGGGCGCGGTCGCCAAGAAGGCGGCCAACTATATCATGAGCGAGATCATGCGCAAGGGCAAGACGGAAGGCGAGGACGGCGTGACCGTGGGCGTCACCGGCGCCCAGCTGTCCGACATCCTCTCCCTCGTGGAAAAGGGCGAGATCAACCTCGTCGCGTCCAAAGACGTGCTCGATAAGATCTGGCAGACCGATATGTCCGCCTCCGAGGCGGTGGATAAGCTCGGACTGCGCCAGAACAACGACGCGGGCGAGATAGAAAAGCTCGTGCGCGACATCATCGCAGCCAATCCCGGACCCGCGGACGACTTCCGCAAGGGCAACGAGAAAGTGCTGTCCTTCTTCGTCGGCCAGCTCATGAAGGCGACGAAAGGCAAGACCAATCCCAAAATAGCCGGCGACCTCGTGCGCAAACTGCTTTCCGAATAATGGACTACATCGAGATCGAAGAAAAACTGTCCGACGCGCGCGCCCGTTTCGCCGACGCGTTCGGCGCCGTGAAAAACGCCCGCATAATAAAAAAGCAGGCGAATAATTTCGCGCTGCGCTTCAAATACGTTCTGCTCATGCTGCTGTGCGTCGCGGGCATAGCCGCCGTCGTCGTCTTTCAGGTGGTGCTGCGGCAGTTCGACCCGCTGTACATCGTGTGCGAGTGCGTCATCATCGTCGCGCTTACCGCGTTCATCGTACTGCTGGCGATAAGCTGGCGCATCAACCTGCAGAACGCCGCGTGCTGCGAGATCATAGACTACTATAACGGCGGAATCAAGTGCCTGTACTCGACCGTCGCGGGCGGCGGCAGCAAAGTGGAGTGGGAAGCCGCGCGCTTCTACTTCACCAAAAAGGGCGAAGCGGAACTGTTCGAGGGCGGCGCCAAGGAATACCGCCCCTTCGTGTACAAAAAGATCCGCGGCCACGCGCGCAACTACGTGCTGCTCTCCGCCGAAGCCATTCTCGCAAACTTTTTCGACGGCTCCGAAGTCACGTCCGACGACGGGGAAACGGTTACGCTTTCGAGCGGCTTTTCCTTCACCGTGCGCGGCGGAACTCTCGTGCGCTTCGAAATAACCGGCATGTACAGCGAGTGCTACGAAAACAATTTCCCGCTCTACGCGCCGCTTTCCGCCTCTTCGTCGTACACCTTCACGTACGAATTCACCGAGGTCAACGCGCCCGGCTTCCGGCTCATTCTGCCCGAGATCGTGCGCGACGCGTGCAGGTTCTATTTCCTCACGCCCCCGAGCGACGAGAACATCTATATAGAGGATCTGAAAAAGTAAATATAGAATTTTTTCCTATATGTGCGTACATATACTTTTTCGTATGTTATAATTCTCCGGAAATCGGAGGTTACTGCTTATGAAAAGTAAAAGCACGTCGCTGTTGCGATACCTGATGTTCGATTTGTCGCAGATAAGCGACGTAATGCCCGTCAATCAGTGCGAATACGAATATTCGGAAAGGGTGGAGCGTATGCTCGCAGATTTGAAAAACGCGCTCCCGCCCGAATCGGCGGAAACGCTCGATGCGCTTGACGACGCATATTGGGATATAGTCATCGAGGAATGCGACGACTATTTCGAAAAAGGATTTTATCTCGGGTTCTTTCTCGGAGCGGAAGGCAAAAGAGTATTGGACGAAACATTGAAGTGCGGAGAATGATATTCCGCACTTTATCTTTTGTTGCGCCGGAGCAGGCACATCAGCGCGTTCACCGCGGCGAGCTCGTTGTCGTCCAGATCGTGCGAGAGTTCGAGCATCTCCGCCTGAGCGGGGCGCAGCCCGTCGCCGGACACCGAAAACAGCGACGGCAGGGAAATGCCGAGCACGTCGCACACGTTTTTGAGCGCTTCCACCGTGGGCTGGCTCTGCCGCGCGTTGAACCAGTTGTATATCGTGTTGTCCGACAGCCCCGCCTTGCGCGCGAGCTCGCACATCGACATACCGCTCTCTCTTATTTTTCTGTAAAGATTGTCGAGATATACTGCCATTTTTCCTCTTCTGTTTAATTATAATCCAACAGCAGTATAAAGTATTCAAACCATAATATCAAAAATATTCAAAATATAGTTTGACATCCGCACAATTATATGATAGAATATATAAAACGACAGAGGAAGAACCATGGGAAGAAAAGCCGCGGCTGCCGCCGCCGCTCTGATCATCACGGCGGTAATGATATTCGCGCTGTATCTCGCCGCGGGCGCGGGCGCCGGCTCCGCGGGGAGCGGTTCTTCCGCCGCGCGCGTTCATACGCATACGTACGGCGATTACGAAGCGAACGAATACTCCCATTGGCGGGTGTGCGCCGACTGCGGCGAACGGTCGTCGTCGGGCGCGCACGTAGGCGGCGGCGTGTGCGACATCTGCGGCTATGCGTTCGCTCCCACCGAAGGGCTGGAATACGAGCTGTCCGGAGGCGGATACACGGTGACCGGCGCCGGTTCGTTCATATCCGGGACGATCGTGGTTCCGAACGAGCACAACGGCCTGCCCGTGACCGCGATAGGCGAGAGCGCGTTCGCGTACTCGTCCGCGGTTTCCGTGGCGCTGCCCTCTTCGGTAAAGACCGTGAGCGACCGCGCCTTCTATATGTGCACGAAGCTGACCTCGGTCACGCTGGGCTCGGCTTCCGGCATAGGGGAGTCGGCGTTCGAGTGGTGCATGTCGCTGAAAAGCCTGGAAATCCCCGCGTCCGTGACTCTCATAGGCCCCGACGCGTTCGCGCGGTGCACGTCGCTGACAAACGTGACGTTCGCCGAACCTTCCGGCTGGCGCGCGGTGCCGTCGGTGACGTCGGCGTCGGGCGAGGACATTCCCGCCTCGTCGCTGGGCAGGGCGACAGCCGCGGCGACTCTCGGCGAATATTCCGACTGCTTTCTCGTCAGAAGCGGATCGGACGGATAAACCATATACAATCCCTCAATACGCACATCCCCCGCACGGGCTTTTCGTCGTCGGGGGATGCGTCTTTTATATTGTGTTTTTTGCGCCTCCGCGCGGCCGGTATTATTTTCCGGTGAACGCGGCGAACATTTCCACGCCGCTTCCGAAGTACACGCGCGTCGTGCGCACGTTCATTTCGTTATACGTTTCGCAGCCGTGAACTTCCTTTTCGCTGTCGTACATGACGAAAGGCACGGGGTCGGAAACGTGCGTGCGCAGCGCGAGAGGGGTGGGGTGGTCGGGCGTTATGAGCATGCGGAAGGGCTCGCCCCGCCTCGTCATCTCCTCGTAGATCGGCCCGACGACCAGCCTGTCGATGAGCTCGATGGATTTTATCTTGCCTTCCTTGTCGCCCTGATGCCCGCACTCGTCCGGCGCTTCCATGTGAATGTACACGAAGTCGTGATCCTTTATCGCTTCCAGCGCCGCCGCGGCCTTGCCGGCGAAGTTGGTGTTAAGCGTGCCGCACGCGCCTTCCACTTCGATTACGTCCATGCCCGCGACTTTGCCCAGCCCCTTGACGAGGTCGACCGCGGATATGACCGCGCCCTTCAGTCCGTGCAGCTCGAGCATGGGCGTGAACGACGGCCGCGTGCCCTCGCCCCACAGCCAGCACGAGTTGGCGACGTTCTCGCCGCGCGCGGCGCGCTCCGCGTTGACCGGGCTGGCGGACAGCACTTCCATGCTTTTTTTCTGGAAGGCGAGCAGCGCGTCGCCGTCCTCTCCTCCGGGCAGATAGTCCTTGATCTTCCTGCCCGAAATGTCGTGCGGCGGGGTGAGAACCGCGCCCGTCTTTGCGTGCCTGCGCACGAGGCAGTGGCGGTAGCTTACGCCCGCGTGCAGCTCCCAGCCCTCCGGCATATCCAGCTTTTCGTTAAGCTCCTTTATGAGCGCGGCGGCGGACTGCGTGTCGATCTCGCCCGCGCTGTAATCGGTCATCTCGCGCTCCTCGTAATCGCCTTCGCCGCCCAGCGTGACGAGGTTGCAGCGGCAGGCCGCGTCGTCCGGCGCGAGGTCTATACCCATGCTCGCGGCCTCGAGCGGCGAGCGGCCGGTATAATACTTCTTCGGGTCATAGCCCATGACCGCCATGTTCGCCACGTCGCTGCCCGGCTTCATTCCGTCGGGCACGGTCTTGCAAAGGCCGCATACGCTGCGCGCCGCCAGCGCGTCTATGTTGGGTTTGTGTGCGAGGGAGAGCGGCGTCATACCGCTTTCGTCGGGATAATCCGCCCAGCCGTCGCCGAGCACTACGATGTATTTCATTCCGTAACCTCTCGGTAAAGATTTTTTCTACCGAGATTTTACCACCGCGCGGACAAAAGCGCAAGCGTTTGGCGGCACGAAGCCGCAATTTATTCCACCGTGACGCTTTTTGCGAGGTTGCGCGGCTTGTCGATGTCGCGGCCGAGCAGCAGCGCCGTTTCGTACGCCAGCCGCTGCAGCGGTATGACGCTCACCGCAGCGGACAGCAGCGGGTGCACGCGGGGGAGCATGACCGCGCCGTCGCACGCTTCGGCAACGCGCGCGCACGTCGTGACCGCAAGCACGAAGGCGCCGCGGGAGCGCACCGACGCCGCCGACAGCACCGCCTTGTCCTCGAGCGCGGGATCGGTGCATATCATGACGACGGGCGTGCCTTTTTCTATGAGCGAAATACTGCCGTGCTTGAGCTCGCCGGCGGCTATGCCCAGCGCGGGCACGTACGTTATTTCTTTGAGTTTGAGCGCGCCTTCGAGCGCCGCGCCGTAATCCGTCTTACGCCCCACGAAAAAGGCGCATTTCGCACGGGCGAACCGCCCGGCGTACTCGGCCGTTTTCTCCGCGGCGGCGAGCGCTTCTTCGGCGGCGAAGGGCAGACTTTTCAGTTCGCGCGCGAAGGCGGGGTCGGAGTCTGCGGCGAGCCGCGCCAGCGCGCCGACCTGAGTCGTGAATCCCTTGGTCGTCGCCACCGAAATTTCGGGTCCGGCGCGCGTGCACAGGAAGGAGTCGCACACGCGGGTGAGCGTGGACGCGTGCACGTTGACTATCGCCAGCGTGCGGCAGCCCCGCCGCTCCGCCTCTTCCGCCGCGGCTATCGTATCCGCCGTTTCGCCCGACTGCGACAGCAGCACGCAGTGCCGCCCGTGCTCGCGCACCCGCTCCGAACAGATGTATTCGCTCGCCAGCCTCACTTCCGCGCGGCAGCCCGTAACGCGTTCGACGAGCGGCGCGCAGGCGAGCGCCGCATGATAGGACGAGCCGCAGCCTATGAGCGTAACGCCCGCTCTCGGCAGGGCGGGGCGGCTGCTCTTGCATTCGTCCGCGACGGTGCGCGCGATCGCTTCCGGCTGCTCGCACATCTCTTTGAGCATGTAGTGCGGATATCCCGACAGCCCCGCCGCCACGCGCGAGCTCTGGCATCTGACAAATTCGCCCGCAACCGGCCTGCCGCGCTCGTACACTTCGGCGCCGCCCGGCGTCAGCCGCGCCTCCTGCCCGTCGGCGAGCACCGCCAGCCTGTTTACGCACTCCGGCATCGCGCCGCCGTCCGACGACAGACACGCCGCGCCGTCGCCCAGCCCTATGATGAGCGGGCTGCGCATTTTGGCGGCGTAGATCTCGCGCGGGAAATCGGCGCACAGCACGCCGAGCGCGTACGAGCCGCGCAGCCTGGCGGCGACCCTGCGCAGCGCCGCGACCGGATCTCCGTCGTATTCCAGTTCGAGCAGGTGGGCTATAAGCTCGCTGTCCGTATCGCCGCGCGGCGTCACGCCCGCGCTTTCGCAAAGTTTGCGCAGCGCGTCGCAGTTCTCTATGATCCCGTTGTGCACGACGGCGAATCTGCCGCCGTACGACAGGTGCGGATGGCAGTTGTCCTCGGTGGGGCAGCCGTGCGTCGCCCAGCGCGTGTGTCCTATGCCGCACGTGCCCGCCGCGTCCGCGCCCGCCGCCTTTTCCGCCAGCGCGTCTATGCGCCCCACCGACTTTATCGCGCGCAGCCGCCCGCCTCCCGCGAGCGCTATGCCCGCCGAGTCGTATCCGCGGTATTCCAGCGCCCGCAGCCCGGCAATGAGAATGGGCGTCGCTTCGGCGTCGCCCGTGTAACCGATTATTCCGCACATATATTATTGTTTATGCGCGCCGCTTTCCCGCGGTTACTCCGCGCAAATTCGTTTTGCGTATAATATCCGCGCGCCGCCGAGCATAGAATTTCGTATGAAATATTTCGGAACGGACGGCATAAGAGGCATTTACGGCGAAGGCATCACCGAGGACGTGGCATACCGCGCGGGCAGGGCGCTCGCGTACCTTTTCGGCGGCACCGGCATAGTGGGGCGGGACACGCGCGTCAGCGGCCCGGGTCTGGAAGAGGCGCTGTGCGCCGGACTGACGGACGGCGGAGCGGACGCGGTCACGGTCGGCATCGCCACCACTCCAGAGGTGGCGTATCTCGCGCGCTGCGCGGGCGCGGCGTTCGGCGTTTCGCTGTCCGCTTCGCACAACCCGCCCGAATACAACGGCATAAAGATATTTTCGGGCAGCGGCCGCAAGCTGTCGGTGAGCGCCGAGGAAGCGCTGGAATATTACATGGAAAACGTCCCGCACCGCATCGGCGGCGGGACGCGCTCGTCCGATCCTTCCGCGGGCGAAAAGTACCGCGGCAGTCTGGAAAAGGCGGCTTCCGACCTCGGCGCGGCCGCGGGCGGAAGCGGCAGGCTGGACGGACTGCGCGTGCTGCTCGACTGCGGAGCGGGCGCGGCCGCTCCGGTTGCCGCGGAGGCGTTCATGCGGCTGGGCGCGGCGGTGAGCGAACTGTGCTCGGAGTGCCGCGGCGAGTGCATAAACGTCAGGTGCGGCGCGCTTCACCCCTCGGCAATGGCGGAGGAAGCGGAGCGGCGTGGCTGCGACATAGGATTGTCCTTCGACGGCGACGCCGACCGCCTGGTCGTGTGGCGGCGCGGGCTCATGGCGGGCGACGAAGTGATGTACAACCTCTCCCGGTTCTTTCCCGCGGGGTCGGCGGTCGTGGGCACCGTGATGTCCAACAGCGCGCTCGAGCGCGCCGTGCAGGGCCGCGGCGGACGCTTCGTGCGCACGGGCGTGGGCGACCGCAGCGTCAGCGAGGTAATGCGCATAACGGGCGCGCCCTTCGGCGGCGAACCGAGCGGGCATTTCGTGCTGCGCGGCGGCACGGGCGACGGCATACTGTCCGGCATAGCCTGCTGCATTCTGCTGCTGACGGGCGGGCTGTACTCGCTCGAGCTTGACAGACAGGCCGCGGTCGACGTGCCCGCGGACGCCGGAGTGCTGACCTCTCCCGCGCTCACGGCGGCGGTGGAAAAGGCGCGCCGGCTGGCGGGCAGGGTAGTCGTGCGCATGAGCGGCACCGAGCCGGTGCTGCGCATAATGGCGGAGGGCGGCGACGCCGAAGGCGCGGCGGCGCTCGTGGCGGCGGCGGTGAAATGAACGTATTCCAGGCCGTGCTGCTCGGCTTCGTGCAGGGGCTGACCGAGTTCCTGCCCGTGTCCAGCAGCGGACATCTCATTCTCGTGCGCCGCCTGCTCGGGCTGGAAAGCAGCTGCCTGCTCTTCGACCTCGTGCTGCACCTCGGCTCGCTCGTCGCCGTAGTCGTCTACTTCCGCCGCGAGATAATATCGCTGCTGCGGCCGCCTTTCAAACGGCTGAGCCTGCTCGCGCTCGCGACAGTACCCGCGGCGGCGCTCGCTTTTCTTATGTCCGGCGTCATCGACGAAGTATTCGGCGGCGGGGATTTCCTGTGGCTGACCTTCGCGCTCACCGGCGCGCTTCTGCTTATCGGCGAACGCATGACGCGCCGCCGTGCTCCGCCCGGCTGCGGAATAGGGCTGAAACAGGCCGCGGTCATGGGACTGATGCAGGCGGCCGCGCTGCTGCCCGGACTGTCGCGCAGCGGCTCCACGCTGTTCGGCGGGCTGGCTTCCGGCGCGGACAGGGAAGAGGCGGCGAAGTTCTCCTTTCTCATGAGCGTTCCCATCATTCTCGGCAGCGCGGCGGTGGGGCTGATCGGCGCGGCGTCGGGCGCGGGCGGGCTGGAGCTCACCGTCGGCTGGTGGGAGACGCTGTGCGGCGGAGTCGCGGCCGCGGCGAGCGGCGGCCTGGCGATAGGGCTTATGATGAAAGCGGTGAAAAAAGCGAACTGCAGACCGTTCGCGTATTACCTCTTCGGCGTGAGCGTACTCTCCCTCGTGCTCGCCCTCGCCTGAAAAGACCCTTCAATCCGTTGCAATTCGCGGCCGTGTGTGGTATAACATTGTCGGACGGTGACGGAAGGGAGAATTTTATGGAAGAAAAGGGAGAGGAAAAGCCGAAGCGCGCGGGACGTATCGCGCTCATCGTGTTCATTTCGCTGTATCTGTTCGTTTTCGCGCTGTACTGCGTCATCGACCTCGGCATGTCCTTCGCTCACCTGTGGACGCCGTGGCGCCCCGACTATGCCCGCGTCGACATAACGGCGATCCTCGAAAAAACCGAGCTGACGGACGAGGACTACGAAACGCTGCAATTGCAGACCGGCCTCACGCGGCTCGGCGTGGACGGCATTCTCGCCGCGGGCGACGAGGAACGCATACTCGATCTTCAGGAACATTATTTCACGGACTACGAAGTCACCGACTATATGTTCGCGCCCTTTCTCTGCCGCGAGGTCATACCCGTCAATATCCCGCTCGCCGAGCTGGAGGACGGTGACATTCTCGTCAGCCCGACGGCGCACTTCTCCGGCTTCCGCTTCGGCCACGCCGTCATGGTGTTGGGCGGCGATACGGGCACGATCATCGCGTCCGAAGGCTACGGCAGAAAGAGCGGACTGTTCTCGCTGGCCGCCTTCACCAACCGCCCATCCTTCGTCGTGCTGCGACATAAGGACAGGGAACTCGCCGAAAAAGTCGCCCGGTACGCCGAAAGCGAACTGCTCGGCATCGATTACTCGCTCACTGTCGGCGTTATAGAGCCGAAGAATCCCGACACGCTCACGCGCACGCAGTGCGCCCATATAATATGGTACGCTTACAATCACTTCGGCGTCGACCTCGACGCGTCTGGCGGCGTAGTCGTGTCGCCCATGGATCTCGCCACCTCGCCCGAGCTCGAACTCGTCCAGTCATACGGCATAGAACCGGGTCAGCGGTGGAGATAATAAGAACGTATTGCAAAAGGAGCGGATGATTCCGCTCCTTTGTTCGTATGTTTTTATTTTTTCTCTTTCAGTTCCGCGATGACGCGCTTTTCCGTTTTCAGCCAGGCGGCGAACCGCAATTCGTGCTCGTATTTCACTTTGTCCAGCCGCACCTTGACGATGATGAACCCGACGAGCACCGCGCACGTCGTAAGTACCAGCACGATGAACGTCACGCCCACGCCGATCACGAACGCGACCACGACCGCGGCGAGCATCAGCGCGGCGACGGCTATGCAGAACACCAGCGGCACGGCCGTAAGCAGCCGCGACAGCTTCTTCTCGTTCGGGTCCGACGCGGCGAACTCGGCGTACAGCGCTTTCTGCCTTTCTTTGGGCAGGTCGGCATAATCTATATAAATCGATGTGTCGTATATGTCCTTTTCTTCGTCGTCCATAACCGCCTCACACCTTGCAGTTTTCCATGGTCAGCTCGTCGAAGTCCACGCTTTCGACGAAGTCGCCCGGCTTGAATCTCGCTATATTGAACTGAGTGAAGCTCGACGCATGCGACGACAGCACGACGGGCGTGGGCAGGTCGAGCTCGTGGCAGCACACGCGCACGTACTCGTCGAAATCCGCCTCGTCGTATCTGCCCTCGAAGTGCACGATCTCGTTCTTCGCGATCTTCTTGTTTTTCATAGTTTTGACCCAGATTTTTACCATATACCGCAGTATACTATATCCGCGCGGAAAAAGCAAGTCCGGCGGGGCAACTTTGCGCGGCGGCGCCGAAAAAGGCAAAGTACGACGCGAAAAGTGCAAAGTACGACGCCGTAAGTGCAAAGCAGGACGCGGGGACTTGTTTTTTCCTCCCGCCGGCGTTATAATAATACCGACAGGAAATGCGCAATCGGTGCATTAAGGTTTTTTACGGGAGGGGAACGATTATGCTGTCGGTAGCAGTGATCGAGGATGACAAGAAAGATGCCGCCGTGCTCTGCGGACTTCTGACGCGCTATGAGCGCGAAAGCGGCGAAACGGTCAGGGTGACGACGTTCACGAACGCGGAAGCGTTCCTGACCGATTACAAGCCCGTATACGACGCCGTGTTCATGGACATAGAACTCGACGGCGCCATGGACGGGCTGACCGCGGCGGCGCGCCTGCGCAAGTACGACGAGACCGTTGCGCTGCTGTTCGTCACGAGCATGGCACAGTTCGCCATAAAGGGCTACGAGGTGGACGCGCTGGACTACTTCGTCAAGCCCGTCGGTTATTACGACGTCAAAATGCGGCTGGACAGGGTGCGCAGAGGCAAACGCACCGCGGGCGCGACGGTGAATATCGGCGTGGACGGCGGGGTGAAACGCGTGCTTGCGGCGGACGTGTATTACATCGAGGTCATGAACCACACCCTCGTGTACCATACCCGCGACGGCACTTTCTCCTGCCGCGGCGGCAGTATACGCGACCTCGAAAGCCGCCTGGAACCCGAAGGCTTCGCGCGGTGCAGCATAAGCTATCTCGTCAATCTGCGCCATTGCAGCGAGATCCGCAGCGGTTCGGTCGTCGTGGGCGGCGACGAACTGAAAATAACGCGGGGCAAGCGCAAGGAATTCGTTTACAAACTGGCGCAGGTACTCGGGGTGGGGTGTTAGAAAATCATGACAGCATCGTTTATAGTCGGGAAAATCTATTTTGTCTTGCCGCTTGCGTTTTTTTCCGTTCTTGCCGGATTCAGAATACCTCGCCGCCGATATTTTATATTGAGATTTGCCGTTTGTGTTTTACTGTCCGTGGCGGAAATGTCGTTGTTTGTTTACTTTTTTGGATATAAGCCGTACAACTTTTTTGTTTTGTACGTAATTGATATCATTATGATGCTTGTATGTTTTAAGTGCAGTGTATGGACTGCGCTTTTCTGTGCTACGGTGGGTTATTGTATCGAGCATCTTACGGAGCGGATATTCGAACTGTTTGCCGTTCTGCTTCCTCACGATTGTCCCGAAATATGGCGGTATACGATACGCACGGTCATTCTTGTCGCCGTAGGCGCAGCTATTTGGTTTTTTATCATCAGGCGTAGCGGGGAAAAAGGAATCGTTGTTGATAATGTACTGCAAATCCTGGCAGTCTTATTCATAAGCCCCGTCATTATTTTTCTGAATCAGTATGCCTTATCGTTTATCCGCCCGCTTGGCTCCCCGGAAGCGGAATTTTGTCTGTATCTTATTTCGGCGATGTTTGCATTTGTCGGAATACTGTTCGAATACAGTATGTGTGCAAGCAAACGTTCGGAGGCAGAGCTTGGCGTTATTCGCAGAATATTATGTGAGGAATGGGAACGTTATGATAACGAAAAAGCAAATATAGAGCGCATTAATGTTAAATGCCATGATTTACGTCATCAGCTTGCCGCATATCGTGAAAAGCTTGATCGTGATGAATTGCAAAGTATATATAAAGCAATTGAACTTTACGATTCCGATATCCGCACGGGTTGCGGTGCGCTTGACGTCGTTATTAACGAAAAAATGCGGTGGTGTCATGAGTATGGCATAAAGCTTACATGTCTTATCGACGGACGGAAATTGAAATTTTTGCCGGAACATGAAATATATTCGTTGTTCGGGAATGCCTTGGAAAATGCTATAAACGCGTCAATCGTATTGCCTCCGGAAAAACGTATAATTAGTATTACCGACAGAAGTTTGAACGGAATGACGATTGTTTGCGTGGAGAATTATTTCTCCGGGCAATTGCATTTTGAGGACGGGTTACCGTGTACCACAAAGAACGAAAACGGTCACGGGTACGGGCTTAAAAGTATCAGGTATATAGCGGAATCGCACGGCGGCATGATAAGCGCTTCGGCAGACGGCGAAATTTTCAACTTGACGATTGCTGTCCCCATGTCCGAAAACGCCGCTTTAACGGCAGGTATCTGTAAAGTACGACCCGCAGGAATGTAAAGTACGACAACAATATTTACTTCGCGACTTCCGATGTTTAATAATAAGTTTGCACATGAATAACGTGTGTAAACTTATTTTTTTAAAGGAGGAAAACAATGAAAGATCATTCCAAAATGATCAGAAGCCTTATCATCGCGATAGTCAGTCTTTTGCTTTGCTTCGTGCTGATATTCGGCTTCACGGCCTGCGGAACCGAAGGTCCTGCCGGACCTGCTGGTCCACAGGGCGAACAGGGCCTTCCGGGCGAGAAAGGCGACAAGGGCGATCCCGGCGAGGACGGCGAGGACGGAGAGGACGCATCGAGCGTCGGCTTGACCGAAAGTATCGTTACGCCTACCGGTACAAAATCCGGATTTTTGGAGAACGGCGGTAAGTTCTATTCCAGTGCCGATACGATCGACGAACACCGTAAGCAGTCGAGGGAAGTCGCCGTAGATATCGGCGCGGAGGCATACGCTCTGCTGAAAAACGAGAATAACGCCCTGCCTCTGCAAGGTAAGTACGTGACGTTGTTCGGCGCCCGCTCTTATACTCCCGCCACGGGCGGCGGCGGATCTGGCTCCGCGTCCGTAGCAGACTGGATGGAGCCGGTAAGACTGACTTCCATGACTGTCAGCGGCTGGAGGGGAGATACCTATTATCGCGGGTCGCTTGAAGATGCGGGGTTCGTGGTAAACCCTGTGGTTAAAGAGCTTTACGGCACGTCCACCAATGAGATAGATGTGACGACGCTCGGCTCCGAAGTGACGAATTCTTACGGCAGTTACGGAGATGCCGCCATAGTATCGTTTGCGCGAACCGGATCGGAAGGCAATGACCTGCAGACGACGCCTGATACTGAGAACGGCACCGATCATGTTTTGCAGCTGACTAACGATGAAAAAGCCATAATTAGACATGCAAAACAATATTTCGATAAGGTTATTGTCTTGCTTCAGACAAATAACGTTATGGAAGTATCCGAACTGCAAGCAGAAAAAACCGCAACTAATCTCGGCGTTGATGCGATTATACTGACCGGTATTAACGGCGCAGTCGGCTATCAGGAGCTCGGTAAAGTGCTGAACGGTACTCTCAGCCCTTCGGGTCGTACCGTCGACATTTGGGCGTCCGATCTGCTCAAAGGCCCCGAAATAGCAAACTTCGGCAGTCAGGCGCATCACGAGGATTCTAGCGATCAGGCTGTGTATTATTACGATACATACAATTGGTATGATGTAAAAACAAATTCCGAAACCCTGACTCGCGCCAACGACGGAACGGAAGATTCGCGCTACTATTATCTGAACGATAACGGTCAGCTTCAGTATGAAGTTCGTTCCGACCAGAATCCCAGCCAGGAGTACGTTACGGTGGAATACCGCGAAGACATCTATATGGGATATCGTTATTATGAAACCGTCGCTGCGGAAATGAAGAAGGTGGACGAAGAAGCCGCGGAGGAATGGTATGACGAAGCCGTGACATATCCGTTCGGTTACGGTCTGTCCTACACGACGTTCGATTGGAAATTCACATCGGATATAAGTCCGGCTGCGAAGATCACCGATCCTCACCAGACGGTTACGCTGGATATTCAGATAACGAATACCGGCAAAGTACCCGGCAAGGACGTGGTTCAGATTTATTACAGTGCGCCTTATACAGAGGGAGGGATCCAAAAGGCAGCCGTAAATATGGTCGACTTCGGCAAAACGAAGCTCCTTCAGCCCGGAGAAACGACGAATCTTCATATACAGTTTGTCGCTCAGGATATGGCTTCGTTCGACTATAACGATGCAAACAATAACGGATTCAAAGGTTATGAGCTTGAAGCGGGCGATTATATCATTACGGCATGCCGTGATTCGCATACGCCCGTACTCAGCGTGACGAGAACCGTGGATGAAACTCTCGAATGTACGACGGACTATGTATCGGGCAAAGAAATCAAGCCTATATTCTCCGGCGGTGTCAGCGGCGGAGAAGGATATGAGCAGTTCGACAGCATGAACCAGACGCTGATCGACAATATTCTTACACGCGACGATATAATCGCCGCAGCGAAAGAAGGCAAGGCGGCCGAAGTCAAGGTCAATACCAAAGAGGACAGAACGGTAAGCAAAGAACAGTACTACGAATGGGTCGATCAGAACACATACTTTGCATTCCAGGATAAGGAAACCGATCCTTGGTATGTAAGTCCTGACGGTATGCCGTCTACTTGGGATCAGGGACTCGGGGAAAAAGGTGACGACGGTATGTACGAGCTTACGCTTTACGATATGGCAGGCGTTCCTTACACCGAACCCACTATTGACGAGGACGGTAACGTAATAACCGGTACCGACGAGGGCAGCAAGCTGTGGGAAGAGTTTATGAATCAGCTCACATGGGACGAACTGTACCTTATAGCAGTCGAAGGACATTACGGTCAGGCTCCCGTTCCCACCGTTGGCAAGCGTGTGTGGAACGACCAGGATGGTCCCGCGCAGATAGGTAACGGTGGCAAAGACACCCGCTTTACATCTATCGGAAGCGCGATGGCATATCCGACGGCAGCAACGATAGCGCAGACATTCAATCCCGATCTCGCATTCAGATACGGAGAAATGGTCGGCGACGCATCGATTTATGCGAACACCCCCGGCTGGTACGCGCCTTCAATGAATACGCACCGCAGCCCGTTCTCCGGACGTAATTTCGAATATTACAGCGAGGACGGAGTGTTGGCAGGCAAGGTGGGAGCGGCCGCAGTGCTCGGCGCGCAAAGCAAAGGCGTCGTATGCTACATCAAGCATATGTTCCTTAATGATCAGGAATTCGGTCGCGAGCCTCTCGGCGGCGTATTTACATGGGCATCCGAACAGGCAATGCGCGAATTGTACCTGAAACCGTTCGAATACGCGATCAAATACGGCAGAGCTACCGGAGTTATGAGCGCGTTCAACCGTATCGGCGAAATTCCTTCCGCAACGAACTACGCTCAGAACGAACAGCTGCTTCGTCAGGAATGGGATTTCCGCGGACTTGTCGTTACCGATTCGTGGAACGGACAGTCGGCAAAGAGCCGTATAGCAAGACCCGGTAACATGCTTATCCGTTCGGGCGGCGATCTCGCCCTCGGCCGCGCGGCGCAGTCCGCACAAGGCAACGGTTTTGCTCCCGGACGCCTTTACGGAGTCGAAGGTCAATCGGTCGAAGTCTGGTGCCGCGGCAACACTTTGAAGCAGACCGGATTCCTCGGCGATAATCCTCAGCCGTCTTTCCGCGGTACTGCGGACGATATTACCGTGAATTCCGAAACCGGTGCGGTCACATATAACTGGACTCTCAACCCCGAGCATTGGTCGGCATGGGATGCGGAAGCAAAAACCGTCAAAGTTGCTCCGAGCTGGCAGGGCGATATGGCTACCGGTAATTTGGTTGCTGAGGTTATAACGAACGGAGAATCGAATTATCTGTACTCGAATACGCAGTATTTCAATGTCCGTAAAGTGGCTCAGCGTGTTCTGTTTGCCAATGCAAACTCCAATCATCTTCGTAACGGAGCATACGAGCCCGGCTGGAAAGAGTTCCACGCGATATCGACTGCTAATCTCACGGTAAATACCGAAGCCGATTTCGAAATTATTACTGATGAGATGGCCATTGAGCTTTTCAATACCCCTCATCTGATAATCGAAGCGGCGGAAGATATGCCTGCAGGTTTGTCTATTGAGGATAACAAGATAGTCGGTAAGCCCGAAGCGGCAACCGAGGCGGAAGGCGTAGACATAAGCATCGAAATATTCCTGCCCGGCGGCTATCGTGTTGCAAATGCCGGAATTCATATCAATATAACGGCTTAGTTTATCAGTTTGTATCGGCTGAAGATAACACAACCCTGGCTGTCTGTGCGACTGCCGGGTTGTGTTATCCGATACGCCGTGCGGGCAAAGTAACTCGGAGGAGAACATGAAAATCAAAAAAATTACGGGTGTCGTTTTGTTTATCTTTATGTTGACGGCATGTCTTATGTTTACCGCATGCGGAGACCCGGCTGTCGAGTCCGTAAAGGTGACGAAGCTCCCCGACAAGGCGGAATATTATATCGGCGAAACTTTTTCGCCGGAGGGCGGAGAAATTACCGTCACGTACGATAACGGGGACGAAAGCGTTGTGAAAATGACTGACGAGGGTGTGGAAATTTCAGAAGTCAATACTTCCTCTGCCGGCGTGAAAACGATTACCGTCACATACGGCGGAAAACGCGATCGCTTTACAGTTGAAGTGGTTCACGAAACGTATACGGTTACGTTCAACCTGAATTATCCCGACGCACCCGCGGCGGAAGAAAAAACGGTCAACAAAGACGACACGATATTTACCCCGGAAGAACTGGAAAATTATACCGGTCCGGTGCGCGACGGATGGGCATTCGTCGGCTGGTACACCGACGCCGCATGCACGCAGCCTTACGACTTGGAAACCCCGGTAACCGGTAATTTGATTTTATATGCATCATGGCAGGACACCAGCAAAACATATTACGATGCGAAATTCGATCACAATTATTATGGCGCGCTTGAATCGAATATGGTAACGCTGCGCGTGGAAGAAGGTACGGCCGTTACCCGTCCGACAAACGATCCTGAACGCGAAGGTTACGAATTCGTGGGATGGTACGCTGATTCGGAAGGCACGATACCTTATGATTTTGATTCGACGTTCGAGTCCGACAAAACCATTTATGCAAAATGGAACAAAACTCATTCGGGCAGCGAAACCTTCAGGTTCGAGGCCGAGGATGTGGATCTTACCGGCAAATACGGACCCGGAATGTCCTCCACTTCGGGCGGCACGAGTATGATTGTACTTGATGAAAACGATTTCTTCGGCGCATCGAACAGACGCTTCGTGTCGTATCTGTATGCGCAGCAGGATTCCACGACGATAGAGTTCTATATCGCCTCCGATATGGATGTCGATAATGTTACGTTTGTCGCGGGACTGGCGTTCGAAGTTTTCGATGAGTATACGTTCACGCCCGAAAATTATATCATAGAAGTCAACGGTCAGTCGGTCGACTATCCTCCGATGTATTTCACGACGGCAGGTACGCCGAATAATAACACCAGATTTGCTCCTTTTACTCTGGCAACCGATATATCGCTCAAAGAAGGACAGAACGTCGTCAAATTTATAACCAATAATACGTTGCCCGAAGGCGAGGGCGTATCTACGATGGTATCTGCCGCGCCGTGCATAGATTATATCGAATTTACCGCCACGGATGCGGTTCTTATCTGGGACGGAGAAAAAGGCCTTCCCAAGCCCGGTAACTATTATTAAGGAGAGAGTGTATGTTCCTGTTCAGAAATAAAAATACTCTCGTATGGTTTATCGTAACCGTCGCGCTCGTCGTAATCTTTACGGTTGTAACGATATTGTCTGCCACAGTATTTTATAAAACGTTTAATACCGTGTTGCCCGGAGGCGGTGAGCGTGCGGTATACGCCGACGGAATCGAACCGCGCTATGTGTCCGATTATGAAAACAAAGAGGCCGCTTTGGCCGGAGCCAACGAGTTTAATGTCGAATTGAACGAAGAAGGCATAGTTCTGCTGAAAAACGAAAGTAACGCATTGCCGATATATACACCTCTTTCTCCGGAAACAGTTGCGGTATCGGAAAAGCCGAAGGTCAGTATTTTCGGCAAGAACAGTGTAAATATCGTTCGCGGCGGTTCCGGATCCGGAGGCGCAAGCAGCGACGCAGGTACGGTCGATATTTATGCGGCGCTCGAATCCGCGGGATACGAGACCAATCCGATTTTAAAAGACTTCTACTCCGACGACGGAGCGTCCGGTGAAAAGCGTCCCGCGCGGCCGCCTAATACAAACCTGGATGACGGAAAATCCGTACGGATTGCGACTTATGAAACACCCCAGTCTATGTATACGCAGTCGGTTAAAGACAGTTACGACGATTATAACGATGTCGCTCTGGTCGTAATATCGCGTATGGGCGGAGAAGGCTACGATCTCGGTCGGTCCATGGAGGATATGCCTGGGGCAAGAAACGCAGACGATCATTATCTTCAGCTTGATCAAAACGAAACGGATCTTCTTGCGGCAGTCTGCGGATCTTTCGATAAAGTCGTAGTTGTCATCAACAGCGGTTCGGCAATGGAACTCGGTTTTCTTGAAGACGAGAACCATTATGCTTATCATGAGAATATCGAAGCTGCTCTGTGGATCGGTTTTCCTGGCAACAGCGGACTTACCGCGCTCGGCAGAGTCCTTAACGGAAGCGTTAACCCTTCGGGACGTACCGTAGACACCTATGCCGCCGATTTTAAACAAGATCCTTCATGGGGTAATTTCGGAGACAATCTTGCCGCGAACGGAAACAGATATCGCGTCGGAGAAGAGTGGCAGAATTATTATAGCGTAAGTTACGAAGAAAACATATACGTCGGATACCGCTATTATGAAACGCGCGGTTTCATTGACGGAGAGGAATGGTATGACGATAATGTCGTTTATCCGTTCGGCTACGGATTGTCCTATACTGATTTTGCATGGGAACTGACTGACAAATCGTCCTTGGACGGAAAGACTATAACGAAAGATGAGAAATATACGATAGAAGTCACCGTTACCAATGAAGGAGATGTGTCGGGCAAAGAGGTTGTTCAGGTATATGCATCGGCGCCATACACTGCGGGTAAGATAGAAAAAGCGCATAAAACCCTCATCGGTTTTGCGAAAACCGAGCTGCTTGCCCCCGGAGACTCGGAGGCCGTGCAAATAGAAATAGATCCGTATTATATCGCTTCTTACGACTATGACGACGCAAACGGTAGTAATTTTTGCGGCTACGAACTGGACGGCGGCGAATATAAATTATATATCGGTAAAAACGCCCACGACGAAACGGCAGAAATCACATTTTCGGTGGCGTCTTCCGGTATTCGTTACGATAAGGATCCGGTAACGCAAAACGATGTAGTGAACCGTTATACGGATCAGGATAACGAATATTTCAATTCCGATTATCAGCTTACGGACATCATGTCGCGCGAGAACTTCGAACTGCCGGTTGCTCCCACGCTTGAGGAACGCACCGTAACCTCTGCATTCATACGCGCTCTTGCAGATATGTCACATAATAATCCCAACGACTACTCGAGCGAGGCGATGCCCTGGTCAGACGAGCCGATGGGTATGACATTGAGGGATATGCTTGTCGATGATGAAGGAAGCGAATTTGACATCGTTCCTTACGACGACGTACGTTGGGAGAACCTTCTTGATCAGGCCAATCTTTCGGAAATGCTGTATATGGTTACATACGGGGCGTTTGCTACCGAGAGAATGGACAGCATCGGAAAGCCCAAGACGAATGATACCGACGGACCCGCAGGTTTTGTCAATTTCCTTAATCCGGATATTTTCTACGGTACCTGCTACTATGCGTCACAGGTCGTAGTCGCATCGACATGGAATGCGGAGCTTGTTCGCGAATTCGGTATTTCCGTAGGTAACGAAGGTATCATAGGTAACGAAAACGGGGATAAAATGCCTTATTCCGGATGGTATGCTCCGGGTGTCAACATACACCGCAGTCCGTTCGGAGGTCGCAATTTCGAGTATTTCTCCGAGGATCCTTTTCTGACCGGTAAGCTTGCGGCCGCGCAGATTCAGGGCGCGCAAAGCAAAGGCGTATACTGTTTCATAAAACATTTCGCGCTTAACGAGCAGGAAACGCACCGCTCCATAAGCGGGCTTGTGACATGGGCGACCGAACAGTCGATGCGTGAGCTTTACCTTCGTCCGTTTGAAATGGCGGTCAAGGAAGGCGGCACACGCGCTATAATGAGTTCGTTCAACCGCATAGGCACGCGCTGGACGGGCGGAGATTATCGCCTGCTTACCGAAATCCTGCGCGACGAATGGGGATTCCGTGGAACGGTTATATGCGACTTCAATACGGTAAGTTATATAGATTGCGAACAAATGGCGTATGCCGGCGGGGATCTAAATCTAATGATGACCGGCAGCGGCTGGAAATGCGATTTTTCTGATACGTCTGATGTGATTGTGCTGAGGCAATGTGTAAAGAATATACTTTATACCGTCGTCAATTCCAACGCGATGAACGGCGAGATCATAGGCTACAAAATGCCGATATGGCAGATAGTGCTTATAGTCATCGACTGCGTAATCGTCGCGGGAATCGCCGTCTGGGGATTCTTCGCCATAAGAAAAGCGCTGAAAAAGAACAAATAAAGCCATCCTTGAAGCCGCGTGTCATCCCCTCGACATCAACGCGGCGCAACCGACACCCTTCCGCCCCTCAAAAGACGGAAGGGCTTTTTTCGCATAAGCGCCAAACGATTGACTTTTGCCGCGTTTTTTTCTATAATAGTCACCGTATAATCATATGAAAAAGGAAGGTAAGGGGAAGGAGGCAGAATGAATCTTACGCGCAAAATAATCGGGCAGCATCTCGTGAGCGGGAATATGGTTCCCTGCGAGGAAATCTCGATAAAAATCGACCAGACCCTCACGCAGGATTCTACGGGTACCATGGCGTACCTGCAATTCGAGGCCACTGGCGTAGACAAGGTTAAAACCGAACGCAGCGTCGCTTACATCGACCACAATATGCTGCAGGCCAGCCAGCTTAACGCGGACGACCACGCGTATATACAGTCCGTCGCGCTTTCGCACGGCATATACGTTTCCAAGCCGGGCAACGGCATCTGTCATCAGGTGCATCTGGAGCGTTTCGGCCGTCCCGGCAAGACCCTGCTCGGTTCGGACTCGCACACCCCGACGGGCGGCGGCATAGGCATGCTCGCGATCGGCGCGGGTGGGCTGGACGTCGCGCTCGCAATGGGCGGCGCGCCCTTCTATCTCATCATGCCCAAGGTCGTGAACATCGAGCTTAAAGGCAGACTGGGCGCTGGCGTGAGCGCGAAAGACATCATCCTCAAAGTGCTGGAAATCCTGACCACGTCGGGCGGCGTGGGCAAGGTCATGGAATATACGGGCGACGGCGTGAAGTATCTGTCGGTGCCCGAGCGCGCGACCATAACCAATATGGGCGCGGAGCTGGGCGCCACGACGTCGGTGTTCCCGTCCGACGAAACCACCCGCGCTTTCCTCGAAGCGCAGGGCAGGGGCGGCGACTACGTTCCCCTCGCGGCAGACGCGGACGCCGAGTACGACGAACACATAGTCATCGACCTCGGCGAGCTTAAACCTCTCGCTGCGTGCCCCCATTCGCCCGGCAACGTCAAACCCGTGTCCGAAATCGCGGGCAGAAAGGTCGATCAGGTGTGCATAGGCTCGTGCACCAACTCCTCTTATCTCGATATGATGAAGGTCGCCGCAGTGCTGAAAGGCAGAACGATCGCTCCCGGAGTGTCGCTCACCGTGTCGCCCGGTTCCCGCCAGGTGCTCACCATGCTCGCGGAGAACGGCGCGCTCGCCGACATCATTTCCGCAGGCGCCCGCGTGCTCGAATGCGCGTGCGGCCCGTGCATAGGCAACGGCCAGTCGCCCAAGCAGGACGCCGTGTCGCTGCGCACTTTCAACCGCAACTTCTATAACAGAAGCGGCACGCCCAGCGCGGACGTGTACCTAGTTTCGCCCGAAACGGCGGCGGTCAGCGCGCTTGCCGGCGTCATAACCTCGCCCGAGGGCATAGAGCTTCCCGACATAAAAATGCCGGATAAGTTCCTCGTCAACGACAACATGATACTCCGCCCCGAGGATTTCGAAAACGTCGAGATCGTGCGCGGCGACAACATCAAGCCTTTCCCCAAGGGCAAGCCTCTCGCTCCCACGCTGGAGGGAGAAGCGCTCATCAAGCTGGGCGACGACATCACCACCGACCACATCATGCCGTCCAACGCCGCGCTGCTCGCATACCGCTCCAACATCCCGTACCTGTCCGACTACTGCCTGTCCAACTGCGACAAGGAGTTCCCGGCGCGCGCCAAGGCAAAGGGCGGCGGCTTCATCGTCGCCGGCTCCAACTACGGCCAGGGCTCGTCGCGCGAGCACGCCGCGCTCGTCCCGCTTTACCTCGGCATCAAGGCCGTGGTGGCGAAGAGCTTCGCGCGCATACATAAGGACAACCTTATGAACAACGGCATTCTGCCCCTCGTATTCGCGGATCCGTCCGATTACGACAAAATCGAACAGGGCGACAGACTGCGTATCGACGACGCGGTCTGCAGCGTGAAGAGCCGTTCGTTTACTCTCGTCGACGAAACCAGGAACATAAAGATCCCGCTCAGGCTGGAATGCGGCGACCGTCAGCAGAATATGCTTATCTGCGGCGGCTCGCTCAACTCCATAGCTCACGGGAAGGCGTGAAAACGCATATATAAGGAGGACGTATGACCAAACTCCGCACGGATATAATCAATCTGCTCCGCGAAGACGCGCGCATAAGCGCCGCGGACATAGCCAAAATGCTGGGCGCGACGGAAAAGGAAGTCGCAGCCGAGATCGCCGCGCTCGAAGACGGCGGCATCATTCGCAAGTACACCGTCGTCGTGGACGACGAGCTTGCCGGCAAGGACGACGTCGAAGCGCTCATCGAGGTCAAGGTGTCGCCCATGTACAAGCACGGGTTCGACTCCATCGCAGAGGACATCTACCAGTTCGACGAGGTCAAGACCGTATATCTGATGAGCGGGGCGTACGATCTCTGCGTCATTGTCGAGGGCAGAACGCTCAAAGAAGTCGCGCGCTTCGTCAGCGAAAAACTGTCCGTCATGGACAAAGTGCTGTCCACCGCGACGCACTTCATTCTGAAAAAGTATAAGGTCAACGGCGTGTTCATGCACAAACAGGACGCGCTGCGCCGCCAGGCCGTGCACGCGTAAGCGGCCGTTACGAAATGAAACTGAATAAGACAATCCAGACGATAAAGCCCTCGGGCATACGCGAGTTTTTCGACATCACCGCAAAAATGCCCGACGCGCTCTCCCTCGGCGTGGGCGAGCCCGATTTCGTCACGCCGTGGTATATCCGCAACGCCGCCATAAAGAGCGTGCAGAAGGGGTATACCGCATACACCGGCAACCGCGGGCTGCACGAACTGTGCGTCGGGATCACCGAATATCTCGGCGAGCGTTTCGGCACGCGCTACGACCCCGACACCGAAGTTATAGTGACCGTGGGCGCGAGCGAGGCGATAGACCTCGCGTTGCGCGTGCTCGTCGAACCCGGCGACGCCGTGCTGGTGCCTTCGCCCAGCTATGTTTCGTACATGCCCATAGCCACGCTTTGCGGCGCGCACGCCGTTCCCGTAGAGTGCGCGGAAAAGGACGATTTCCGCCTTACGCCCGAAGCGCTGGAAAGGGCGGCTTCGCTCGGGAATGCGCGCGTGCTCATAATGCCTTACCCCAACAATCCCACCGGCGCGACGATGAGCGCCGACGACATCGCGGCGCTGCTGCCCGTGATCGAAAAGTACGACCTCGCAGTAATATCCGACGAGATATACGCCGAACTTACATACGACGGCGTTCACGTTTCGGTGCCGTCGGTGCCCGGCTTCCGCGAGCGCACCGTGCTGATCAACGGTTTTTCCAAAGCGTTCGCCATGACGGGCTGGCGGCTGGGGTATACCGCGGCTCCCGCCGACGTTACCGCCGCCATGCTCAAAGTGCATCAGTACACCGCGCTGTGCGCGCCGACGCCGTCGCAGTACGCCGCCGTCGCGGCGCTCAAAGAGGGCAGAGAGGACGGTTACCACACGGTGGCCGACATGAAGGCGGAATACGACCGCCGCCGCCGCTACGTCGTGGGCGAGCTCAACGACATGGGGCTGAAATGCCGTCTGCCCGGCGGAGCGTTCTATGTGTTCGCCAACGTTTCTTCCACGGGCATGGACGGCCAGCGTTTCGCGCGCGGGCTGCTTGCCGCCGAAAAAGTGGCGGTCGTTCCCGGCGACGCGTTCGGCGACGCTGGCAGAGACTACGTCCGCATGTCGTACGCCACCTCGCTGCGCACGCTCATGGAAGCGATGAAACGCATACGCCGCTTCATAGGCGCGGAAAAATAAAAAGAAGTATCTATCAAGGAGTAAATAATGGCTGAAAAAGTATTGCTTACTGCAGAGTCCAAAAAGGAACTCGAAATCAGGCTGAACTATCTGAAATCGACCGGCCGCGCGGAAATGGCGGCGAAAATCGAGGAAGCGCGCAGCTTCGGCGACCTGTCCGAGAACGCGGAGTACGACCTTGCCCGCGACGAGCAGGCGAAAATGGAGCAGGAGATCGCCGACCTCGAAAACAAGCTGCACAACGCCGAGATCATCGACGACAACGTCAAGACGGACACCGTCGGCGTGGGTAACAGGGTGACGTTCACCGATCTCAAAACCAACGAGCAGATGACGTACGTCATCGTCGGTTCGCAGGACAGCGATCCGTTCGCGGGCAAGATTTCCAACGAGTCCCCGATAGGCGCGGCGCTCATGGGCGCGGCGAAGGGCGACACCGTCGTCGCAAAGACGAGAAACGGCGCAAAGACGCTTAAAGTGGTGAACATCGAATAATGGCGGATATGGACGAAATAAACGAAACCCCGCTTTCCGAAGAGGATATAGGCGAGGCAAAGAGAATAAGGCTGGACAAGCTGCGCGAACTGCGCGAGGCGGGCAGCGATCCGTACGAAAAGGTAAAATACGACCGCACCTCGACCGCGCTTGCCATACGCGAGAATTTCGACGAGCTGGACGGCTCCGAAGTCCGCATCGCGGGCAGAATGATGAGCCGCCGCGACATGGGCAAGGCGAATTTCGTCGACGTCATGGACGGCAGCGGCCGCATTCAGGTATACGTCCGCGTCAACGACGTGGGCGAGGATACGTTCGCGGCGTTCAAGAAATGGGACATCGGCGACATCGTCGGCGTCGAGGGTCAGGTTTTCCGCACCCGCCGCGGCGAGATTTCCGTGCACGCGCACAAGCTCGAACTGCTGTCCAAGAGTCTGCTTCCGCTGCCCGAAAAGTTCCACGGCCTCGTGGACAAGGAGCTGCGCTACCGCAGGCGTTACGTCGACCTCATCATGAATCCCGAGGTCAAGGACACGTTCTATAAGCGCAGCCGCATTCTGTCCGAGGTGCGCCGCTACCTCGACGGCAGAGGGTATCTCGAAGTGGATACGCCCGTGCTGCATACGCTGGAGATAGGCGCGGCGGCGCGCCCCTTTCGCACCCATCACAACGCGCTGGACATCGACATGTTCCTGCGTATCGAAACGGAGCTTTATCTCAAACGCCTCATCGTCGGCGGCTTCGACAAGGTGTACGAGGTGGGCAGGATCTTCCGTAACGAGGGCATGGACTCCACGCATAACCCCGAATTCACGTCCATCGAAATGTACGAGGCTTACACCGACTACAAGGGCATGATGGATCTTATAGAGGATATGTACCGCACCGTCGCCAGAAGCGTGTGCGGCAGCGCCGTGATCACTTATCAGGGCACCGAGATAGATATGGAATCGCCGTGGGCGCGCATGTCCATGACGGAGGCGGTGAAAAAATATTCCGGCGCCGATTATTACGCCTGGAAAAGCGACGAGGACGCCCGCGCAGAGGCGAAAAAGCTGGGCGTGACGATAGAGGGCGGCGACAAGGCGACAAAAGGCGACGTGCTCGCCGCGCTGTTCGAAGCGTTCGTCGAGGACAAACTCGTTCAGCCTACGTTTATCTACGATTACCCCGTGGAGATTTCGCCGCTTGCAAAGCGTAAGGCGAGCGAGCCGCAGTTCACCGAACGGTTCGAATATTTCATTACCTGCCACGAAATGGGCAACGCGTTCTCCGAGCTCAACGACCCCATCGACCAGCGCCGCCGTTTCGAGGCGCAGGTGGCGGCGCGTAAGGCTCAGGGCATAAACGCCGAAGTGGACGAGGATTTCCTCATGGCTCTCGAATACGGCATGCCTCCGACGGGCGGACTCGGCTTCGGCTTCGACCGCCTCGTCATGCTGCTGACCGACAGTCCCAGCATACGCGACGTATTGCTTTTCCCGACTATGAAACCGCTCAAAAGCGGTTGACAAACGCCGTAAATCACATTATAATATAAGGCGTGGCGAATTGAAAAGAAGAGCGTTTCCGCTTTCGCGGCGGAGCGCTCTTTCTTTTTGCTTTCGTTTGACACCGCACGCGGCGCGCGTTATAATATACGCATGAATATGCAGAAACTGCTGTCCCCGATGCGCAGAGCGATCGAGGACTATAATATGATATCCGACGGCGATTCCGTCGCCGTGGGGCTGTCGGGCGGCAAGGACTCGACGGCGCTGCTCGGCGCGCTTGCCGCGTTCCGCCGCTTTTCTCCCGCACGCTTCGACCTCATCGCCGTGACCGTGGATATGGGCGCGGGCGCGGACTATACGCCCATGGAAGAATACTGCGCCTCGCTCGGCGTGCGCTGCGTCATCGAGCGCACTCAGCTCTACGAAATAATTTTCGAGGTGAGAAAGGAGAAGAATCCCTGCTCGCTCTGCGCCAAAATGCGCCGCGGCGCGCTCGCTTCCGTCGTCCGCCGCGAGGGCTGCAATAAGCTCGCACTCGGCCACAACGCCGACGACGTCGCCGAAACGCTGCTCATGTCCCTGTTCTACGAGGGCAGGCTGAGCACGTTCAAGCCCGTCAGCCACATGTCGCGCAGCGGCGTGACGGTGATCCGCCCGCTCGTCTACGCCGACGAAAAGGATATAGCCGCGCTTTGCGCCGATACGAATATCCCCATAGTGAACAATCCGTGCCCGGTCAACCGCCGCACCAACCGCGAGTATATGAAAGAGCTCATCCGCCGCGTGGATAAGGACTCCGGCTATATTGCCGACCGAAACTTAAAGCGCGCGCTGTTCAATCCGTCGCGCAACTCCCTCTGGGACGACCCTGCGGACGAGGGATAAGCTTTGGTTTTCGCAGACAAGCCGCATATTGATCCGCGCAATATCGCGGCTTTTTCGCGCCCCGAAAAATTCTCGCGAAAAAATTTCGGAAAAATTTTGAAAAATGCGGGAAAAATCGCGTGCCGGAACGTTGTATAAGTAGAGGCGCCGCCAAGCGGCGGATATTTTCGGACAACAAGGAGAAGAAGAGATGAAAGAACCGGGGAGAAAAGCGAAAAAAATAGTGAAAATCGTTCTTATAGGAATAATGTGCTACATGGTCGTGTGTTTCGCTTCGTGCATGTCCATAATTTTAATGATCCGTTGCTGCCGCGAAGATCCGAAGAATGATTACGGGCTTTTCCAATATATCGTCGTGCGTGACCGGGAGAGCGACGATCCGGACGCCGAAGCGGTAGCGATCGTCGGTTTTACCGCGTCGGGACGGGATCAGACGGAGATAGATATCCCGCGGGAAATAGACGGCAGACCGGTTAAACATATCGGTTATCAGAGCCATGAGGAACTGACGCTGATGGGATCGATTTATTATCGGCTCGAAAGCTATGAACTCGAAAAATTGTATATTCACGACAATATAATTTCGATCGAGAATCTGGCGTTATATAAGCTGCCCGACGTCGAGATTATGTATTGCGCCGATACCTTCGATATGTTTGTCGAAGGGGTCTCGCATACGAACAGAATTTATTTGTACCGGTCGCTGTACGAAACCATGGTGCCGGAAACTTCGGATAGGTATTTCCCCGCCAACGTGGAGTTCATGAACAACTATTCCGACGAAGTGAACGGCGGATATTATCGCCTCGACAATATCGGGGAAGGCGAAATACTGAGCCGTCCGCCCAAATCCGAACGCGAGGGATATAAGTTTACGGGCTGGTGTACCGAGCCGGAGTGCGCAAACGCCTGGGGCTTCAACGAGTCGCCGGCAATCGAGGAATGAACCGCATTCCGGCTTTATGCCGGCTGGCGTGAGTCGTAAAAAATGTAATGAAGAATACATAAACATTTATAAAAATTTTTTGAAAAATTTTGAAAAAATTGCGTAAAAAAGCGTGGGTTAAAACGTCTTATATATAGAGGGGTAGAATGCATTGTATAAAACACAAAAGATATACAACGAAAAGCGCACGGCAGGGCCGTGCGCTTTTCGTTTATTCTATAGCATGACAGTTTTAAGCGTCCTTTTTCGCGTTTTGCGCCGCGAGCAGATCGCGTATCTGTTCGAGCAGTTCTTCCGTCGTGGGCTTGACCTCTGCGGGCGCGGCTTCGGGCTGCTCTTCGAGCGGGGGCAGCTTGCCCTCTGCACGCAGCTTGTCCTCGTGCGCTTTTTTGAGCTCTTCGCGCATCTTTGCCTGACGCTTCTGTGCCGACGATACGGCTTTGACTATAATAAACAGTATGAGCGCGGTGAGCAGGAAAGTGACCACAGCCGAGATTACGGCGCCGAAGTCGATGACGAGCGCTTCCGTTACAACCGCGCCCGTTTCGTCGGTGACGGCCTCTCTCAGCACGACCTGCAGCGCGCCGGTGCCGTCCGCGCCCGGGATCCAGTTGATGAGCGGCGTGAGTATGCCGTTGACGACGGCGGTCACTATGGCGGTGAACGCGCTGCCTATAATCATACCTACGGCAAGGTCGATAACGTTGCCTTTGGAAATGAACGCCTTGAATTCGGCAAACAGTTTCTTCATTTCGTATTATCCTCCGTTTATTTTTTCAGTATCTTTTCGTATTGCGATTTCTGCCGCGTAAAACCGGCGCTTTCGTAGAACGCCGTCGCCCGCGTATTGAACGCCCAGCAGTTCAGCTCCACCGCGTCGCAGCCTTCCGCCGCCGCTATGCGTTCCGCTTCCGCTTCCAGCGCGTGCGCTATGCCGCGCCCCCGCGCGCCCTCGTCCACGCATAAGTCGTCTATGTACAGCCACTTGCGCGGCCTGTAAAAGCCGTCGCCCTCGCGGTTCATGATCTTGTAGATAAGTTCGCCGCGGATCTCTCCGCCTTCCTCGGCAACGAGTATGCCAACGCCGCTCCCGACGAGTTCCAGCGCGGCTTTTTCGTCGTACTTGCTCGGCCGCCGTTCGTAGATGTCCGGCCGTCCTTCGCCGTGCACCGCGCCCACCTGTTTAAGCAGCCGCGCGAGCGCCCCGGCGTATCTTTTTTCCGCTTTTCTTATCCTGATTTCCATGGCTCACCGCCTCCGTTGCCGCTTTATTATATCATATTTCTTGCGTTTTCACAACGGTTTTCGCGGTTTATCTCTCTCGGCGGTCTGTCGATAGGAATTCTCGTTTTCGCAAAATTAAGCAAAGGGGCTCCGTTTTCGGAGCCCCTTTCGGCATAAGTCTTTAATATGTATACTTATCAGTATGCGATACCCTGCCACTTCATCGCGTCGGCGACTTTGAGGAAGCCTGCGATGTTCGCGCCCGCAACGAGGTTGCCGGGGCAGCCGTATTCGACGGACGCGTCGTAAGCGGCCTTGTATATCTTCTTCATGATGTCGTGAAGTTTGCCGTCCACTTCTTCGAACGTCCAGCTCAGACGCGCGGAGTTCTGGCACATTTCCAGACCGGACGTAGCGACGCCGCCTGCGTTTGCGGCTTTCGCGGGTCCGAAGAGCACGCCGTTCTTCTGGAACTCTTCGACTGCTTCGGGAGTGGAAGGCATGTTCGCGCCCTCTGCGACGACCTTGCAGCCGTTCTTGATAAGCGCCTTTGCGCCTTCGAGGTCGAGCTCGTTCTGCGTAGCGCAGGGAAGGGCAATATCGCAGGGCACGGTCCAGATGTTACGGCAGCCTTCGTGATACTCGGCGCCCTTGACTCTGTCTGCGTATTCCTTGATTCTCTTTCTTTCCACTTCCTTGATCTGCTTGACGACGTCGAGGTTGATGCCGTTCTTGTCCACGATATAGCCGTTGGAGTCGGAAAGCGCGATGACCTTTGCGCCGAGAGCCGTGGCCTTTTCGGTTGCATAGATCGCGACGTTGCCCGAACCGGAGATGACCACCGTCTTGCCCTTGAAGCTCGTGCCTGCGGATTTAAGCATTTCTTCGGTGAAGTAGCACAGACCGTAACCGGTCGCTTCGGTTCTTGCGAGCGAGCCGCCGTAGGACAGACCCTTGCCGGTAAGCACGCCGGTGAACTCGTTGCGCAGTCTCTTGTACTGGCCGAACATGAAGCCGATTTCACGGCCGCCCACGCCGATATCGCCTGCGGGTACGTCGGTATCCGCGCCGATGTGCTTGGAAAGCTCGGTCATGAACGCCTGGCAGAAACGCATGATTTCGTTGTCGCTCTTGCCTTTGGGGTCGAAGTCGGAACCGCCCTTGCCGCCGCCCATGGGAAGGGTGGTAAGGCTGTTCTTGAAGATCTGTTCGAAGCCGAGGAACTTGATGACGGAAGCCGTCACGGACGGGTGGAATCTGAGGCCGCCCTTGTAAGGTCCGATTGCGGAGTTGAACTGCACTCTGTAACCGCGGTTGACCTGAACCTTGCCCTTGTCGTCCACCCAGCTCACTCTGAACTGAATGAATCTCTCAGGCTCGACGATTCTTTCGAACACGCCTGCCTCGACGAGGTCGGGGCGCTTTGCGGCTACGGGTTCGAGGGATTCGAGCACTTCTCTCACGGCCTGAAGGAACTCGGGCTCGTTGGGATTTCTTTTGCATACCGTATCGTATACGGAAGCGATGTAATCGTTGTGAAACATTTATGTTTCCTCCCGGGAATAAAGATTTGCCTTGTTTTTTGTTGCGCCGCTTTAGCACAGCAAAGTAATTATATCACAATCTTTTATGCATATCAAATATATAAAAAGGGTCATAAAACATTTTTTCGGATATTTTTTCTTGACTGCGTCGGTTATATAAGGTATAATAACACTGTTCGCGCGCCATAGCGCGGACGCGGAAATTATGGATACGGGCACACGCGGAAAAGGCATAAGAAAAATTGCCGAAAAAATATTCACCCCCATAAGACTGGCGATGCTGAGCTTTCTCGTCGTCATTCTTACGGGTACGCTGCTGCTTCTTCTGCCTGTTTCCACGACGGCAGACGGGGCTATGTCGTTCATCGACGCGCTGTTCACGGCGACGAGCGCGACGTGCGTCACCGGACTGACGGTGAACGTGGTCGCCACGGATCTGACGCTTTTCGGTCATATAGTGATGCTGCTGCTCGTCCAGATAGGCGGGCTGGGCTTTATGTCGCTGTCGTCGGCTATGTACCTTTTCATCAGGAAAAAGGTGTCGCTGCGCAAGCGCATGCACCTGAGCGAAGATCTGTCGCAGACGGATATGTCCGACTTGAAACGCATGACCTTCGATATCGTGCGGCTGACCGGTATAGTGGAGCTTTGCGGAGCGGTGCTCCTTACCGCGGCGTTCGCACGGCACTACGATTTCGGCACCGCGGTTTGGTACGGCGTGTTCCACAGCGTCATGGCGTTCTGTAACTCCGGTTTCGACATAGTATCTGAAAACGGCACGTCGCTGTCGATGTATTCGTCCGATCCGTTCATTCTCATAGTCATAATGCTGCTCATCGTTTTCGGCGGTATCGGTTTCGTCGTTATCTCAGACGTGGTGCGTACGCGCAGATGGAAAAAACTTAAACTTCATACCAAGATCATGATATGCATGACAGGCGCTCTCATTCTTGTCGGCGCCGTCGGCTTCTTTGCCGCGGAGTTTTCCAACCCCGGCACGATGGGCGACATGAACGTGGGAGAGAAGATTCTCAATTCCTTCTTCCAGTCGATCACGTCGCGTACCGCAGGGTTCTTCACGATCGACCAGAATTCCATGACCGGATTCTCGCAATCGCTTACCATACTGCTCATGTTTGTGGGCGTATGCCCGGGCAGCACGGGCGGCGGTATCAAGACGGCGACGCTGTTCGTGCTTCTCGTCACCGTGTACGCGACGCTGCGCGGACGCGATCAGGTGGTCATCAGCCGCCGCAGCATAGGCCGCGAAACGATCGCCAAGGCGTCCACCGTGCTTACGCTCGCAATAGGCGTAGCCGTCGTCAGCATGCTCGGGCTGAGCATCGCATGCGGCAGCGATTTCACTTTCGGTCAGCTGCTGTTCGAACAGGTGAGCGCATACGCAACCGTCGGACTGTCGCGCAGCGTGACGCCGGGGCTGAATATTGCCGGGAAAATAATAATCATACTCGACATGTATATAGGCAGAATAGGCTCGTTCGGCTTCTTCATGGCGTTCGTGTCGCCGTCGCAGCGGCGTTCGGGCGTCAAATATCCCGAGGCCGGCATAATACTTTAACGGAGCGATGAAATGAACAAATTACCCAAATCGGATATGAAACAGGTGGCGGTGCTCGGGCTCGGCCGCTTCGGCATCGAGCTGGCAAAGGCGCTGGGCGCGACCGACTGCGAGGTGCTGGCCGTCGACAGGTGCGAAGAGCGCATATACGAGGTGGCGGATTACGTCACGCACACCGTGGTCGCAGACGTTTCCGAGGAACGCAACCTGCGCGAGATCGGTATCACCGAGTTCGACTGCGTCGTGGTCGCCATCGGCGACGACATGCAGTCGTCCATCATCACCGCGCTCAACTGCAAGCACATGGGCGTGGAGTACATCGTCGCCAAGGCGCAGACCGCGCAGCACGCCGAAATACTCGAAAAGATCGGCGTGGACTATATCGTCATTCCCGAGGCCGACAGCGCGAAGAAGACCGCGCGCCTGCTCACTCAGCCGCAGATAGACGACATAATTTCGGTGACCGCGGATTACAGCATAGCGCAGGTGGCGGTGCCCTCCGACTGGGCGGGCAGAAAACTGTCCGAACTCAATCTCCGTTCGCACTACGGCGTCAACGTCCTTATCGTGATAACGAACGGCGGCATAAACACCTCGCCGGCGGCGGATACAGTACTGGCGGAAAGCGACAGGCTGGTTATCGGCGGTATGTCTTCGGACATAAAGACTCTTGCCGGTAAGCTTAAATAACCCGTTTGGTCTGAAAATTAACTCATTTGAAAATGCCCGGACATCATTGCCCGGGCATTTGTCTTTGTCTTGTCATCTTTTTG
Organism: Candidatus Protoclostridium gallicola; assembly: GCA_904387375.1. Lineage (GTDB taxonomy): Bacteria > Bacillota > Clostridia > Christensenellales > Pumilibacteraceae > Protoclostridium > Protoclostridium gallicola. Next base: position 9,748 of record CAJFLE010000011.1, on the reverse strand, counting down.
TTTTGTTATCGCCGCCGGCGACGGGGAGCAGAAAGGCTTTCAGCCGACCGAGCTGCCTGCGCTTGTTGCCGGTGATTATGCCGATAACCGTCCCCGCGGCTATTATGGTCGCGAAAACCGGCAGGGCGATATAGAGCGCCAGCGCCGGACTGCGCGCAAACAACAGCACGCCGAGGTATACTGCGGCGAACAGCGCTGCAAATATTATGATGCAGAGCGTGACGATTAGCGCGCTTTTGAGCGGCCCCGGAATATCTTCGCGCCGCGGGTCGGGGCGGACGAACGTTCCCGAAATCTCGTCGTCTGACACCTCGCCGCGGAACACGTATTCGACGACGCGCACTCCGCCTTCCTCTTTGGTCAGCCTTATTTCCACGCCTTCGTCGTCGCACCGCGCTTTTTCAATGCCGTCTGCTTCGGCAGCGGCAATGAAGTCCAGCGCTTCGTTTTTTCCGCATTTGAGTTTCAGCCTGACTTTACTCATGCTTCCCCCTCTCAGGTCTTTCTTACGATATTATCATATCATAATTTTGTGTTATTGTAAACACTTTTTGCGAAAAATTTTCATTTTTTATCACAAAATTATCAAACTGGCGTTTTATGCTCCCGCCAGTTCCGCAAGCAGTTCCGCTATCTGCGCCGTGCCGTCGAAGGAATACCGCTTCATCGCGCCGATGAGCGCGGGCGCTTTGAATTCCAGCTCGCCGAGCAGACCGCACAGCCTGTCGGGCAGACCGCTCTGGTCGGCGGCGAGCGCAAGGGAATGCTGAGCGAAGTATTCGGCGTTCCGCACCTGATCGCCGCGGCTCGCTCCCTTGGGCAGCGGAACGATGAGCATGGGGATGCCGAGGGCGCCCAGCTCGAATATTGTGTTGCCGCCTCCGCGGGTGACGGCGAAGTCGGCGGCTGCGAAATAATCGTACACGTCTTCGGTGAATTCTATGGGGAAGTATCCCGGCGCGGGAGGCCTGCCGTTGCCTCTGCCGCGTATGTGGATCACGTCGTATTTCTCGGTGAGCGCGACGAGATTGGCGTCCACCGCTTCGTTGATCGCCCGCGCGCCCAGACTGCCGCCGGTGACGAGCAGCACTTTGCGCCGCCCGCCGAAGCCGCATCTGGCCAGCCCGGCGCTCCTGCGCCCCGCATACAGCTGCCTGCGCAGCGGACTGCCCGTCTGCCGCACCTCTTTGCCCGCGCAGGGCGGCAGGGGAAAAGATGAACAGATGACGGCCGCTTTCCGCGCGGACAGTCTGTTTGCCAGTCCCAGCGATGTGTCGCTCTCGTGCAGCACGAGCGGGACTTTTCCGGCGCCGAGGGACGCGGGCAGCGCGACGTATCCGCCTTTGGAAAATACGACGTCCGGCTTTATTTCCGCGATCAGCTTTTTCGCCCTGCGCACGGCGGCAATCAGCCTGAACGGCACCGAGACATTGCCGAACACTTTGCCGCGTTCCAGCCTCGGGCAATCCGCCGCGTGATAGATCACGTCCTCTTTTGCCGTGAGTTCGCGCTCGATGCCCTCGCTCCGCCCGAAAAAATGTATCTCCCCGAAATGCCTGCGCAGTTCGGGAAGCAGCGCCACTATGGGCATTATATGGCCGGCGGTGCCTCCGCCCGTAAGTATTATGCGTTTCATTGTCTTTCTCCGTAATATTTGATATTGACTTGCGCCGCGATCGGTGCTATAATACTTATATATGTCCGTTTGGACGAACGGTAAACCTGCCGCAATGTTTTCCGTCCGCGGACGATAATATATACGACAAAAGGGGGACAAGACCATGCCCGGGAAAAAGAAATTTATTCTCGCGCTCGACGAGGGAACGACGAGCTGCCGCGCGGTGCTGTATTCGCTGCACGATATGCGCGCCGTCTGTTCGTTCTCCGAGCCCGTGCCGGCGGTATACCCGTTCGGCGGCTGGGTGGAACAGGACGCCGACGATATTTATTACCGTCTGATGCTGTGCGTGCGCCGCATATTCGATTCGGCGGCGTACGACCCTGCGGAAGTGGCGGCGATAGGGCTGACCAATCAGCGCGAAGCCGTGGTTATATGGGACCGAAAGACGGGAAACGCGCTCGCGCCGTGTATAGGATGGCAGTGCCGCCGCACCGCCGAGTATTGCGAAGGGCTGAAAAAGCGCGGCCTCGGCGACATGATCAAGCGCAAGACGGGGCTTGTGATCGACGCGTATTTTTCGGCCACCAAGCTGAAATGGCTGCTCGACAACACTCCCGGCGCGCACGAAAAAGCCGCGAAGGGCGAGCTGCTCGCGGGAACGCTGGACAGCTATCTCGTATACCGGATGACGGGCGGGGCGTCGCACATAACCGACGTCACCAACGCCTCGCGCACCATGCTGTTCAACATAAACGATATGAAATGGGACGGCGAACTGCTGTCGCTGTTCGGCGTGCCCGGGTGCATACTGCCGCGCGTAGTTGAGTGCGCCGGACGCTTCGGCGAAATGTCGTTCGGCGGCGTGCGCATTCCGGTGTGCGGCATAGCCGGCGATCAGCAGGCGTCGCTTATCGGACAGGCGTGCTTCGGCATGGGCGACGTCAAGTGCACTTACGGCACCGGCGCGTTCATTCTCGCCAACATGGGAAGCGTGCCGCGCATTACGCGCTCGCCGCTGCTCACCACGGTGGCGTACGTCATCGGCGGCGAAAAGGCGTATGCGTTCGAAGGCTCCGTGTTCAACGCCGGCTCCGTGATCGGCTGGCTGAAAGATATAGGCCTGCTTTCATCCGTGGCCGAAAGCGAAGAGGTGGCGAGCGGCGTCGAGGACGCGGACGGGGTATATCTCGTGCCCGCGTTCACGGGCATGGGCGCTCCGTACTGGAACATGAACTGCCGCGCGTCGCTGCTCGGCATGACGCGCGCGACCACGCGCGGGCACATAGTCCGCGCCGGACTGGAAAGCATCGCGCTGCAATGCGGCGAAGTATACGACCTCATGGCGGACGCGCTCGGTTCTCCGCTCGGCGCTCTGCGCGCGGACGGCGGAGCCAGCCGCAACGGCCTGCTGCTGTCGGTGCAGGCGGACGTAATAGGCGCTCAGGTGCGCAGATCGAGGGAAAAGGAGAGCACGTCGCTCGGCGCGGCGTATCTCGCGGGCATAGGCTGCGGCGCGATAGACGGCACGGACGAGATCGTGCGCAAGCACTCATTCGACGCGACCTTCGAGCCGTCCACGGACGGAGGCAAAACCGTGAAACTCAAAGAAGGCTGGAAAGCCGCCGTGCGCGCCACGCTGGACGCGCAATAAAAGGAAAATACTTATGGAACGCGAAACATTTACGGCAAAAGACGGTAAGAAGATAAGCGTATGCAGGTGGGAGGACGCCGCCGCGCCCAAGGCAGTGGTGCAGCTGTCCCACGGCATGGCGGAGCACGTCGCGCGCTACGACGCATTTGCCCGCGCGCTGAACGGCCGCGGCTATATGGTGTTCGGCGACGACCACCGCGCCCACGGCATGACCGATCCGGACAGACTCGGGCTGGCCGAGGAGGGCAAGGATCTTTTCGAGAGTACCGTGTCCGACCTTGCGGAACTGACCGATGACGCAAAGGCGCGCTACGGCCTGCCCGTCGTGCTCTTCGGGCACAGCTACGGCTCTTTTCTGTCGCAGCGCTACCTGACTCTGCACTCGGACAAGATCGCCGCGTGCGTGCTGTGCGGCAGCGCGCTGTACGGCGGCGCGACGGCGGGCTTCGGCAGATTCGTCGCGTCGCTCAAGGCAAAGAAGCACGCGGACGAGCCGGGCAAAATGTTCGCCGGCATGACGTTCGAAAGCTACGACAAAAAGATAGGCGAGGGCGCGAACGCGTGGCTGTCGAGAAACAGGGAAAGCAACGCTCGTTTTGCCGCCGATCCGCTGTGCGGGTTCACGTGCTCCAACGGTTTCTATAAATATATGTTCGGAGGGCTGGCGAGACTGGCGGGCGACGACTATACGTCGGTGCGGCGCGACCTGCCCCTGTTTATCATATACGGCGACGGCGACTATGTCGGCGGCTGCGGCAAGCTCACCGCAAAACTTGTGAAGAAGTATGAGAAAGCGGGGCTGACGGTGCGCTCGAAGTCATATCCCGGCGCCCGCCACGAACTGCTCAACGAAACCAATGCGGACGAAGTAATCGCCGACGTGCTGGCCTTCCTGGATGACGTGACAGGAAAAGCGTGAGCGGCGCGGGCGAAGGAACAGTATGTCCGTGCGGAAGCGCACCGCCTTATTACACTGATTTATTTCCTGATTTTCTGCCCGGAGCGACCTGCCGCTCCGGGCTTTTACCGTGCGGAAAACGTACTGTTCCGCCGAAAAGCGTCGGAATTTCGCACGTTAAAAATGTATAAATATAAATTTTATTGTATAGTTATAAATATCATTGAATATTTATTCACAATTTTTCGATTACAACCCGCGAAAACGAAAAACTCTCGTTTTTTGCCCCGATTTTTTTGCATAAATTGCATAAAATTCATTGTAATTCGCGTCAACATATGATATACTATCCTTATATCTATCGCTTGCGCACCGCTAACGCTCGCCGTCGGCGTGCGCAAGTGAATACGCGATTGCGGCGGCTTTTGGGCTGATCGGCGCAAAATGCCCCTTGCCGCCGTAAGGCAGGCTGCGGGGACGCCGGCGTAAACGCCGTACGCATTTTGCGCCGCTGAGCACACAAAATCCGCTCGCACTCGCTGCTTGCGTTTGTTTACTGTGAATCTTTTATAAAGGGTTACCCTTATACGAGCGAAAGCCTTCGCGAAGGATAAGGGATCGATGGGAGCGCAGGCGGACATGCGCCGCCGGAGCGACCTTATAAGAAGTTTCCTTACGGAAACGCATGAAAGATTTCAAGAAAACAATGCAGAGCGGACCGAAAGTCCGCGAACATTGTTGTCTTGAATTAAATACAATGAGGCACAGGCTGTGCCGAGTTCCGCTGGCGTTCGCGCCAATGCGAGCACCGAAAAACTCTTTCGAGTTTTTCGGGCGCAACATTGCAACCGGCGCGAAACAGTACATAAAAACGGAGGGAAAAGGTTTGTCAGATCATTATAACGCGCAGGATATACAGGTGCTCGAAGGACTGGACGCGGTTCGTCTGCGTCCGGGCATGTATATAGGTTCGACGGGCGTTAAAGGCCTGCATCATATCCTGTGGGAGATAGTCGATAACTCGATGGACGAGGTCGCGAACGGTTACGGCGACACCATCATCGTGACGATTCACGCGGACGGCAGCGCGAGCGTGGAGGACAACGGCCGCGGCATCCCGGTGGACATACACCCGACGATGGGCATAAGCGGCGTGGAAGTCGTGTTCACGAAACTTCATGCCGGCGGTAAGTTCGACAACGGCAACTATAAATATTCGGGCGGTCTGCACGGCGTGGGCGCGTCGGTCACCAACGCGCTGTCGAGCTGGACCACCGTCGAGGTATATAAGGACGGCAAAGTCTATCGCGTGGAGTTCGAAGCGCGCAAGGGCGACGACGGCAAGCTGCACGGCGGCTGCGTCAAACTGCCCCTTTTCGAAACGGGCGAAAAGACGGACAAGCACGGCACCTACGTACGGTTCATGCCGGACAAAACGGTGTTCGACACCACCAATTTCAGCCTCGATACCATATCCAAAAAACTGAAAGAGCTGGCGTTCCTCAACGACGGCGTTCACATCATACTCATCGACGAACGCGTGACGCTGGGAGAGCAGCCGCTCCGCCGCGAATACTGCTACACGGGCGGCATAGCCGATTTCGTCAGATACATCAACGAAACGAAGAACCCGCTTCATCCCGATCCCATATATCTGGACGGCGAGCGCGACAACGTATACATGAAGCTTGCGCTGCAATATACGGACACGTATAACGAAAGCATATTCTCGTACGTCAACAACATTCCGACGCCCGAGGGAGGCATGCACGAAACGGGTTTCAAGGCCGCGCTTACCAAGGTGCTCAACGAGCAGGCGCGCAAGACGGGCGTGCTCAAAGACAAGGACGAGAACCTGCTCGGCGACGACTTCCGCGTCGGACTTACCGCGGTGCTGTCCATAAAAATGCAGAACGTGCAGTTCGAAGGTCAGACCAAAACCAAACTGGGCAATCCGTTCGTGCGCCCGGCTATGGAAAACCTCATATACCAGAAGCTGAACGAATATCTCGACACGCGTCCCGACGTGTGCGACATCATACTTAAAAAAGCCATGAGCGCCATGCGCGAGCGCGAGGCTGCGAGAAAGGGCAAGGAACAGGCCAGGCTCAAAAACCAGGCGGACAACTTCAATCTCGTCGGCAAGCTCGCGTCCTGCTCGGGCAAGAAGCCGGAGCGCAACGAGCTGTACATCGTCGAGGGCGACTCGGCGGGCGGCACGTGCAAGCAGGCGCGCGACCGCAGTTTCCAGGCCATACTCCCGCTGCGCGGCAAACCGCTCAACGCCGAGAAAAAGCGCATCGACCAGGTATTGCAGAACGAGGAAATCCGCACCATAATCTCGGCGCTCGGCGCGGGAATAGGCGAGGACTTCAACCTCGACAATCTCAACTATCACAAGGTGGTAATACTGTCCGATGCGGATCAGGACGGCGGACACATCCGCGCCATACTCCTGACCTTCTTCTTCCGCTATATGAAGCAGCTCATCACCGACGGGCATCTGTATATAGGCATGCCTCCGCTGTACAAGGTGGCGAGAAAGGACAAGATAGAATACGTATACAACGACGAACTGCTCGACGATGCGAAGGCGCGCGTGGGCAGGGGATACACCGTCCAGCGCTATAAGGGTCTGGGCGAGATGAACGCCGAGCAGCTGTGGGAAACGACCATGGATCCGGCGCGCCGCACGCTCATGCGCGTGACGCTGGAAGACGTCGCCGAGGCGGAGCACCTAGTGACGGTATGGATGGGCGATTCCGTAGATCTGCGCAGGCAGTACATCGTGGATAACGCGAATTTCAACAAAGTGGACGAATTCGTCAAGGAACGTTAAAGGGGTAAAAAATGGCGGAAAACACTACCGAAAATACGGAAAACACCGAAGGCGCAGACGGCCGCGTGCTCGTCAAGAGCATGGAAGACGTGATGAGCGAGTCGATGCTGCCGTACTCCGAGTACGTCATTCTCGACCGCGCGCTTCCCCGCGTCGAGGACGGGCTGAAACCCGTCCAGCGCCGCATTCTCTATACGATGAACGAACTGGGCATCCGCCCCGACACTCCGTACCGCAAGTGCGCGAGAATAGTGGGCGACTGCCTCGGTAAATACCACCCTCACGGCGACAGCTCGGTGTACGGGGCGCTCGTGCGCCTCGCGCAGCCCTTCAATATGAACTGCCCGCTCGTGGACGGTCAGGGCAACTTCGGTTCCATCGACGGCGACGGCGCCGCGGCGATGCGATACACCGAAGCGCGCATGGCTCCGCTCGCGCTCGAACTGCTGCGCGACCTCGACAAGGATACCGTGCGCTGGAGCTGCAACTTCGACGACACGCTCAAAGAACCGGACATGCTGCCCGGCCGCTTCCCGAACCTGCTCGTCAACGGCGCGAGCGGTATCGCAGTCGGTCTCGCGACAAACATACCGCCGCATAACCTTGCCGAAACGATAGACGGCGTGTGCGCGTACATCGACAGTCCGCATATCAAGCTCAAGGACATGATGAAGATCATCAAGGGACCCGATTTCCCGTCCGGCGGCTACGTCATCGGCGGCGAAGAACTCGTGAAAGCGTACGAGACGGGCAAGGGCAAGATAACGCTGCGCGCCCGCATGCACATAGAAGAGGACGCCAACAAAAAGCTCATCGTCATCGACGAACTGCCTTACCAGGTCAACAAGGCGGCGCTGCTCGAAAGCATACTCAAACTCAAAGAAGAAAAGAAAGGCCCGCTGCTGTTCATTCAGGACATCACCGACGAGTCCGACCGCAACGGTATGCGCGCCGTCATCAAGGTCAAGAAAGACGGCGACGTCAAAGCCATACTCGAAGTGCTGTACAAGGGCACCAACCTGTCCACGAGTTTCGGTATCAACATGGTCGCGATCGCCAACGGCAAACCGCAGCAGATGGGTCTGCTCGACATAATCGCGTATTACGTCGACTACCAGCGCGACGTCATCGTGCGCCGCACGAAGTTCGATCTCGAGGCGGCGAAAAAGAGAATGCACATTCTCGAAGGCCTCGTGATCGCGGTGCAGAACATCGACGAGGTCGTCAAAATCATCAAAAACAGCTCGTCCACGACGGACGCCAAGGAAAAACTGCGCAAGCGGTTCGACCTGTCCGAAGTGCAGGCGCAGGCCATCCTCGATCTCCGCCTCGCGCGCCTGACCCACCTCGAAGTGTATAAACTCGAGCAGGAACTGCGCGAAGTCAGAGCGCTCGTGGACAAGCTCACCGCCATACTCGGCAGCAAAAAGCTGCAGATGGAAACGATCAAGCAGGAGCTTAACGGCATCAAGCGCACATATAAGGAAGCGCGCAAGTCCGAAATGCTGTCCGACCTGAAGCAGTACGCCGTCACCGACCACACGCAGGGCGGTCCGGTCGAAGATATCGTCGTGGCATACAACGCGCTCGGCCAGCTCAAGAAAATGCCCGTGCGCTCGTTCATGCAGGCGACGCGCGACTTCACCGATAACTCGACGAAGAAGGAGATCTGCTCGTCCATCGTCAAGACTGATACCGAGCACCGCATCTACTGCTTCACCAACCTCGGCAACTGCTATAAGATAGACATCGACGCCATCCCCGACGGCAAATGGCGCGACGTCGGCCAGCCGCTCGAGAAAGTGTTCCCGGGCGCGGTCGAAGGCGAAAAGGCCGTATACATGCTGCCCGTCGAAGAAAATCTGCCCAAAGGCAACCTGCTGTTCTATACGAAGATGGGCATGGTCAAAAAGACGGCGTGGTCGGAGTTCGGCGTTGTCAAATCCGCCTTCCAGGTCTGCAAAGTGAATGCGGGCGACGAGATCATCGGCATCGAGGAAGAGCGTCCCGACTGCTCGCTCATGTTCGTCACCGCCGCGGGTATATGCCTCAATGCGGACATGTCCGACATTCCCGCGCAGGGCAGAATAGCCGCCGGCGTGAAGGGCATACAGCTCACCGACGACGACAGCTGCATATTCATAAAGCAGGTATCCACTGACGGCGAGATTGCGCTCCTGACCAACCGCGGCTACGGCAAACGCGTCATCGCGGCGGATATAGACGTGATGGGCAGATACCGCAAGGGCGTCAAGATCATAGACTTCGGCAAGACCAAGGCGGGCAACGGCGACAGACTCGTGTTCGCTTCCTACGTCAAGGAACCGTATAAGATCGTCATGGAAGACGAGGAAGGCTATATGATCGCATTCTCGACGGAGGATATGGAAATCGCCGACCGCACGAAGCCGGGCAAGCAGCTCTTCAAAGGCCGCCTCGACATCGTCGCCGGCTACATCTACAACGACGACTATTTATTCGGAAATTGATCAAGACGCGACTGCGGCGGCTTTTGGGCTGATCGGCGCAAAATGCCCCTTGCCGCCGTAAGGCAGGCGGCGGGGACGCCGGCGCGGAAGCGCCGTACGCATTTTGCACCGCTGAGCACACAAAATCCGCTCGCACTCGCTGCCATGTCGTGTTCACAAACGAGATAAAGTTTTATAACAAATAAAAAATTCACAGTAAGCAAAGGAAAGCAGCGAATGCGGGAAGATTTTGCGAAGATTTCGCGGGAAA
>CAJFLE010000010.1 GCA_904387375.1 Candidatus Protoclostridium gallicola | reverse complement strand
TAAAGGAGAGGAAACTGTTGGAGGAAAATCAATGATAGCCGATAAAAACAGGGAAAGGAAGATGGTTTTCTATGGGCGAGTATCGACGGAGCACGAAGCACAGCTCTCAGCCCTTGAAAATCAGATGCAGTGGTATGACGATCAATTAAAATATCATCCCAACTGGAAGCTTTGCGGAAGGTATATCGACCAGGGCATTACGGGAACGCAGGCGAAAAAGCGACCGGCATTCCTTAAAATGATGGACGATGCAAGAGCGGGCAAGTTCGATTTAATCGTAACCCGTGAAGTCTGCCGCTTTGCGAGGAATACGGTTGATACCCTTGTGGCAACGCGAGAGCTTAAAAACATACACGTCGAAGTGTTCTTTGTGGAGGACAATATCTGGACGCTTGACGGCGACGGGGAACTGAGACTGACAATCATGGCAACGCTCGCTCAGGACGAAAGCAGGAAGATTTCCGAACGAGTAAAAGCAGGGCAACAGGTCAGCCGAATGAATAAAACCCTCTATGGCAACGGAAATATTCTCGGTTATAAGCGCGTGGGCAATACATACGTCATAGACCCCGAACAGGCGGAGACGGTCAGAATGATTTACCGCTGGTATTTGCAGGGCTACGGCATGCGTGCCATAATGGGCAAGCTTATCGAGAATAAGCGCAGGTGTGCCAATGGCTTAATCAAGTGGGATACAACCAAGGTTTCGCGCGTGCTGCACAATGCGACTTATATGGGCTATATCGGCTATAACAAGTCGTACAGAAACAACTTCCTAGACCAGAAAATCATCCGCAACAAGGAAGATGAGTTTGTATATGTCAAGGGCGATTTTGAGCCGATAATTCCCGAAGACGTATGGTACGCTTGCAGAGACCTGCGCATGGACAGGTCAACGACGGTGCCTGCGCTTGTAAAGAGCAAACAGAAGAGAATAGGCGTAACGCCGTCAACCGATGTGTGGGCAAATAAGCTGCGCTGTGCGTGCGGCTCCAGGTTCAAGCGCTACAAGTGGCGACAGGATAAGGACGGGCAAAAGCACTACGGTTATAGCTGTTATTCGCGCATCAACAACGGCAGTGCGGAAAAGCGCAGACAGCTAGACCTCGATACCGACGGCTTTTGCGATATACCGACCGTTAACGAAACAAAACTCGACGTCATGGCGGCGGTGCTGTTCGACAATATCATAGACGATAAAGCTCCCGTCATAGAGGAGGCGGTCACAATTCTCAACCAGACGTTAAAGGAGATGAAGACGGAAAATAAGCGCGACCTTTCGGGCTATGAGCAGCGAATTGAAAAGGCGGAAAAGAAATTAGATACTCTGCTCTCAATGCGAGCCGACGGGGAAATAAGCAAGGAAGAGTATCAGCGCGCCAAGTCGAAGTGCGAGCAGGAGATTAAAGAACTGCAAGCGGCAATGCTCGGTAACGGACAGGATGAAGGCGACGCCGAAGAGAGCATAGATATGCAGTATGTCCGAGATCTGCTCGGAAAAATCAGCATAACCGAAAACGGCAAGGCGGATAAAGACGTGCGGATGGAATTTGTTGATACTATCACCGTAGAAAAGGGCAACGTGTTTAGATGGGGCTTGTGGCTGAGGAATAAGCCTTCATATTTAAGAATGACCACATCGGGCAGAGGTGACAAAATGACTGCAAGCGCAGTGGGGGCTGAATTTGACGCAAAAGAATTCATCGAACCCCAAAAAACAGGGCAAAACGGGCATTTTACCCCCGCAGGCTGTGACCACCACAGGCTAACATCCGCTCACCGCGTAAATAAACGAAACTACAAAGTATACTCAAACGGCGCATTCGGGAAGAATGCGCCGTTTGTCGTGCCTCGTTACGTATATGCGATACTGACATAAATACGAAAATGCCGATACAACGGTTGAATTAAACGCCGGAATATGATATAGTAAACGTATCGATACGGATTCCGGAAACGGAACAATATTTCGGAGGGCAGGCGATGAAAATATTCGTGCACGGATCGGGACACAGGGCGGCGAGCTGGAAGCAAACGCTTGCCCGCATGAAAAACAACGCGGATATAGTTTGTCCGGAGTTGTCGTCATTGACCGGCGAAACAGAAGCGACGTATGCGAATCTTTATTCCGCCTTTTCGGAATACTGCGACGGCGCCGGAGGCGGCATTCATTTGTGCGGACTGTCGCTCGGCGGCATTCTCGCAATGAACTATGCCTCGGATCATCCCGACAAGGTCGGTTCGCTCGTGCTGATAGGCACGCCTCACAAAATGCCGGGCGCAGCGTTCGCCTTGCAGAATCTCGTATTCCGGCTGCTTCCGAAATCGGTTTTCCGGAATATGGCGTTCGACAAGAAGAATACTTTTGTTCTGGGAAACTCCATGAAACGTTTGGATCTTACCGATATGGTGCGGAATATCGTGTGCCCGACGCTGATTGTCTGCGGTGAAAAGGACAGGGCGAATATCGCCTCGGCGAGATTTCTGGCACAGAACATCGGCGGCTCGGCTTTGCGGATTGTGGAAAATACGGGGCATGTCGTCAGCGAAGAAAATCCCGAAGCGCTGGCAAAGATCCTGGATGAGTATTACGAAGCTATCATGAGCAAAACAGGACGGAATTGATTCCGGATAAAACGGGCCTGACATGCATGCCAGCCCGTTTTGTGCGTAAAAATACGATAATATCGCTTTCGTCTGTCGTCGCAATCTGCTATACTATATAATCGATTGCGCATAATAGAAAAAAGGAGGCAAATCATTATTTCGAGTCATAACCGTAAATTCGTAATCCCGTTGGCGCTTGCGCTCGTCGCATGTCTTATATCGGGCGTATATGCGGCGCTCACAGTATACCGCGCCGGAGCCGAGGAAACAACGGCGGGCTGCAGTGTGCTGTCCGATTCCGGCATGCTGTCGGAGGGATATCTGTCGGCATACTCATACGGCACGGAAGCGACCGACGGCGTATATATTTCTTCGTATTCCTCAAACGGCGGCCATTACGGCAATGAAAACGGCAATACAGCCGCAAAAGCCTTTGACGGAAGTTTTTCCACATTCTGGGAGACGGGACGGCCGAATTCGGCAGAGTTCGTCAATAATTTCACCGTGACTTTCAGCGCTGCGGCGCAGGTCGACCGCCTTATATACGCGACGCGGCAGGACAGCTATGCCGGGCGCGGCTATCCGTCGGTTCTCACGGCGTATATTTCCGCCTCGGACAGCGGCGAAGATTTTGAAAAAATATGCTCCATAGCGTCGTCGAACGGCGGCAACAAAGTCGTTTTCGACTTCGGCGGGATCTACGAATGCCGCCGCATGAGATTGGAGTTTACCGAAATATCTTCCGATCTGCAATACGCTTCCGCTTCCGAACTCATTTTTCTGAAACCGGAGGAGGAGGCTGTGCGCGCCGTGCGTTCGGCTTTTTCGGATTATAATTGCCTTACGCTGTCGGACGGTTTCGAGGCGCGCGCGGAGGAATATATTTCCGCAGCCGCGGCAACTGCGGCATACGCTTACAGCGACGAAGTTAAAATGCTGACGGACAGAGCCGGACACGTCGTCTCCGGAGATATTTCTTACAATTCTGCCTGGGAATTATCGTCTGCCGACGGCGCCGCCAATCCGATCGCAAGAGTGGGCGATGTCGCCGGATATGCACGGAACACCTTAAAAATGGGATGGATGGGGACGAACAGGCAGGTGACCGGCATCGGCGCCGAAGCGGGCGCGGAACTGACCGTATTTGTGGATTGCGCCGACGGCGACCCTCTGCCTTCGATAGAGTGTTCGCAGTTTATCGGAACATGGAGCGGATGGAAAAGCGGCTCGATAAAACTGTCAAAGGGCGTGAATTTCATTACCGTGCCGAAATATTTCAATGACGGCTGGACCAATACGGTACCGGGCGGCCCGCTGTATATCGTCAATCCTTATACGAAAAACGAGCAGAGCGGCAGCGTAAAAGTTTATATAGAAGGCGGATATGCCTTTCCCGTCTACCGCGCTGGCGACGACGAAAAAAAGTATCTGGACGAGATAGAAAACTATCTTGCCGACGTCGCCGTCGAATCAGACCGACTTCCGGATATGACTGAGCTGACGTGCGACAATGTCATACTGACCGTAACCGCGTCGCAGGCGCGCCGGCAGTATGCCGAAGGCGGATATTCTCCTGCCGAAGCAATGGACAGCTGGACGGAATATATGACTGAGTTATACGGGTTCTGCGGCGTGTACGACGAAAAATACGCGGACGAGCGCTCGCGGTACCTGAACGTCAACATACGGGTCATGCAATCGCTTGCCGGCGCCGCGGCGTACGCGCATACGGAGCATATAGGAATATATCCGAACGGCGACTGGGAAGTTACGTGTCTGCGCGGCAGCGGTTTCGGCTGGGGCGTAACCCATGAGATCGGGCACATGATGGACATCTCCGAGCGCACATGGGGCGAATACACGAACAACATGTGGTCGCAATTCAATCAGTGTGCGCTTGCGGGAGAGAACGCGCGCGGCAATTTTTCGGCATTCCTTGACGCGACGGTAAAGGACGACGTGCCGCAGTCCGAGCGAGACGCATACGCGAATCATACCGACGCAGCTATTTCCTGGTGGCTGATAGAAAGCCGCTATCCCGGTTTCTGGGGCAGGTTCGAAAACAATTACCGGTATGCCGACCGCGCGGGGATTACGAACAAAGCGGAGCTGCACGTATACTTTGCGTCGCTTGCCGCCGGCGCGGATCTGTCGTATTACTTCGAGCGCATAGGCTTCAATTGGAGCGGAAACACTCCGTTCGGCGGATATGATTCCGCATCCGCCGAGTTCAGAGCCGCGATAGATTCCGCACTCTCCTCCGGCAAGATAATAGACAATCCTTTGAAGCTGTGGTATCTCGGCGCAGACGCGTATAATTACACCGTAAAATACGGAAGCGGCCTTTCGATGTATACGGGGCGCGAATACGTGCGCGCGATGTGTTCCGCTACGACTTCCGGCATGACTCTGCTGATGGACGATGAGACCGATTTCCGCCATCTCGGATACGAAATCCTGCGCGGCAACGATACGGACGGATATAAGGTCATAGGGTTTACGTACGGACGGATGTTTACCGATACGAATCCTGCCGAAGGCGAAGAATACCGCGTGCGCGCGTACGACAGAGCGCTCGGCTGTTCGGCGATGTCGGAAACCGACTACGCCGCGTCGGGCGCAGTCGCGCGTACCGACGGACAGGATTATTCCACGCTTGCCGAGGCGATCGCCGCTGCATCGTCAGGGGGTACCGTATACGTTCTTTCCGATTCGTTTGCCGCCGGCATCGTTATCGACAAGAATATAACGATTGTCCCGTCCTCGGACGCGACTCTGTATCTTTCGGCATCTTCGGCCATGTTTACCGTACGGTCGGGAGCGTCGCTTACGATAGCGGGAGAGGGGGAAACGCTCGTCCTGGATGGGCTTAAAACAACGAAAAACGACGCGCTGATCGTGTCGAACGGCACGCTGTCGATCTCAGGCGACGTCACGATAAAGGACAGCGTGAACGCTGGCGGCAACGGCGGCGCGCTGCGCATTGCCGCGGGGACTCTGAATATCTCCGGCGGCGCGCGCATAACCGATTGCGGCGCGACAAGCGGCGGGGCAATAGTCAGCCAGGCGGGTTCGGGCGCGACGTTCAATATCTCGGGCGCGGTGATCTCGGGCAATGCCGCGTCGTCCGACGGCGGCGCTATCCATGCCAACTGTATAGTCAATATCGAAGACACGGCGTTCGAAAATAATTCCGCGTCAAACGGCGGGGCGATAAACATAAACGGCGGAGGCATACTGTCGCTGTCGGGCTGTACGTTTACCGGCAACTCCGCGTCCGGACAGGGAGGCGCGCTCCGCCTGGACGGCAGTACGTCTTTCGGTGAACGTACGACGGTGTTCGCCGGCAACACGGCGAACATAGGCGGCGCGGTTTATGTGGCAAGCGAAAACAATGCCCGCCGCGTGACCCTGTCGTCCGCCGAATTTATCGGCAATACGGCATGGGAAGGAGGAGCGGTATATATATACGGTCACGCCGCGCTGGGCAGCGACGGCACCGCGCTGAAAATCGCCGGAAAGGGAAACGGAAGCTCGGCAATTCATATAGCCGAAAACGCGAATCTTTCGGATATTGCGGGCACGCTGTCGCTTGACGGAGGCGTGACGATGTATTCGCCGCTTTCCTTCGGCAGCGCATACTCGGCCTTCGGCAGCTCGATAAACGCCGTATTCACTTTGCCGGGTGAGCAGACCGTCGTCGCCCGATTTGCATCCGACGCTTCAGCCACAGCCGTGCGCGCGTTCGCCGTCACGGACGGCGGCGCTTACGCGGCGTATATCTCGGCCGACGGCGCCGCGCTGGAAGTAAGCGGTACGAGGGCATACACCGTCGCATTTACCGACAGAGACGACGCCAGATCCGAATATTATGCCGAAGGCGAAAGTATGGTTCTTCCCGGCGCCGAGCCGCCTGACGGCTACGAGTTCAGAGGCTGGTCTAGCGATGGAAAGCTTTACGCGGCCGGCGACGACGTAACGGTGACGTCCGACATGACGTTCACCGCCGAATATGAGCTTCTGCCCGAACCGGAACCCGACGATCCCGGCGACGTTCCGGATACTCCGGACGTTCCGGGTGAGGATGACCCCGTAACTCCGGGCGGAAACAATCCCGGCACGGAAGATCCCGGTAACGACGAACCCGATGACGGAGGAGCTTTCGGCGTATGGGCGGTTATCGCCGTTGCCGTCGGTGCGGTATTGCTTGGCGCCGTTGTTATAACGGTGATCGTCCACCTCCGCTTCCGCGGTAAGAACGGGCGCGGATAATCGGTTGATTTTTTCCCGAAACGATGTTATAATTCCGGTATGTTCGAAAAGTATTACCGCAACGCCGGCCGACCCAAAGGGCTGGGCGGCAGAATAATGATAAACAGAATGAACGGCGGCCGCCACGCGGCGCTCGCCGAGTGGGGACTGTCCCACATATCTCCCGCGCCCGACGCGTACGTGCTCGAAGCGGGCTGCGGCGGCGGGGCGAACGTGGCGCGCCTGCTTGAGCTCTGCCCCGAAGGCAGAGTACTCGGCCTCGACCGTTCTCCCGTGAGCGTGAAAACGTCCAGGCGCGTGAACGCCAAGGCGATCAAAAACGGAAGGTGCCGCATCGTGTGCGGCGACGTGGCGGCAATGACGTTCGACAACGATCTGTTCGATCTCGCAACCGCGTTCGAAACGGTGTATTTCTGGCCGGTCAGAGATGCTTTCTCCGAAGTGCTGCGGGTGCTCCGGCCGGGCGGCACGTTCTTCGTCTGCAACGAGGCGGACGGGGAGAACGTCACCGCCGAAAAGATGACGAAAATCATCGGCGGCATGACGGTGTACACCGCGGCCGAACTGACCGGGCTCCTTTCCGCCGCCGGCTTTTGCGACATAAAGACATACGGCGACCCGGATAAGGGCTGGCTCTGCGCCTCCGCCCGGAAACCGGAACGGATGGAACAACCGGATGATATTATTTGATATTGCGGCATGCCTTCCGGCATGCCGTTTGCCATGTATAAATAATTTCTATATATAAACATAGGATTTTTATATGAATCGACATGCCTGTCCGCATTGAAAAGCCGTTCTGTTTATGATATAATAACGGGGAACGGAGGAAGGATAAACATGGAACACAGAAAACTGCCGCACGGCGGCGAAGAAATCGGAGTACTCGGCATCGGAACCGGCAGTCTGCATGCCGCTCCGCCCGAAGAGATCCGCGCGGTTGCCGAAACGGCGGTCGCAAACGGAATAAACTTTTTTGACCTCTGCGCGGGCGGAAAAAGCGTATACGAGCCTTTCGGCAGGGCGATCGAAGGCAGACGAAAAGAACTGTATTTTCAGCTGCACTTCGGCGCCGTGTATAATGCCGCCGGAGAATACGCCTGGTCGCGCGATCTGTCCGAGATAAAGGAAACGTTCGCCCGGGAAATGAAGGCGCTGCGCACCGACTACGTCGATTTCGGTTTTCTGCACTGCATAGACGACGACGGCGACTTCGACGACATCATGCGCGGCGGAATTTTCGACTACGTGACCGGTCTGCGCCGCGACGGCGTTCTGCGGCACATAGGCTTTTCGTCGCACACTCCGTCGGTCGCGAACAGACTGCTCGACACCGGCGTCTGCGATATAATGATGTTCTCGATCAACCCCGCATACGATTTCGAGCGCGGCGACGAACTCGGCATAGGTACGGTGCGCGAACGCGCGGCGCTTTTCCGCCGCTGCGAGGCGGAGGGCGTGGGCATATCCGTCATGAAGCCTTTCCACGGCGGGCAGCTGCTGAGCGCGAAGACTTCGCCGTTCAGATGCGCGCTGACGAAAAATCAGTGCATTCAATACTGTCTCGACCGTCCCGCTGTACTTACCGTGGTTCCGGGCGTGCGCGGCCTCGGAGATCTGAAAGAACTGCTGAGCTTTGTCGGCAGCGCGCGCGAAGAGCGCGACTACTCGGTTATCGGCGGCTTCACGCCCGAGGCGGCGGTGGGGAGCTGCGTATACTGCAATCACTGCCAGCCCTGCCCGGCGGGGATAGATATCGGACTCGTCAACAAATACTACGATCTCGCGCTTGCGGGCGACGGCATGGCGGCGAACCATTACGGCAAACTTTCCGTCAAAGCCGACGCCTGCCTCGGCTGCGGCCACTGCGACGGCCGCTGTCCGTTCGGCGTGGCGCAGCAGGCAAAAATGCATGAAATAGCCGCATATTTCGGCAAATAAGCGAATAGCCGCCCGATTATCCGTATTTTATGTCAGACATAGTACAAAACGCGTGCAAATATTTTTTTGCGATAAAGCCGAAAACCGTTGACAACGGCGCGCGCGGATGATATAATACGGTAAAATTTAATCCAAACCGTTGAAGCGGAGATAACGGCGATGATGCCTGTACAGAGAACCCGTCAAGGTGAGAGTCGGGTGAGAAACAAGTCGTCAAATGGACCGCGGAGGGTGCAGTCAAATGCGCGGAAGCCGCGCAGAGTATTCTGCAACGTGAGGCATACGTCAGTTGCCGGGGATATGCAGGTATCCCGCAAAGCGCACGGCGCGAGCCGTGAATCGAGGTGGCACCGCGGATAATGGAGCATTATTCGTCCCCGACGGAGTTTTTTCCCGTCGGGGATTTTATTATGCAAAGGACCGAACGGGAGTATGCGGAGGCCAATCGCCGAAACCGCGCGGAATGTGCGCAGACCGTACTTTCTTGCGGGCGGCCTTACCCTCGAATGCGTCGCGGAAGCCGTGCGCCTGCTGCGGCCGTACGCCGTAGACGTCAGTTCGGGCATTGAAACGGACGGAGTCAAAGACATAAGAAAAATGGAAGAATTCGCAGCCGCCGTGCGCGGCGAAGACGGGAGGATACAATGACAAACCCTGAAGGACGTTTCGGCATATACGGAGGACAGTATATTCCCGAAACGCTTATGAACGCCGTTATCGAGCTGGAAGCGGCATACAAAAAATATAAGGATGACCCCGCGTTCCGCGCGGAACTGACCGGACTGCTTGACGATTACGCGGGCAGACCCTCGCGGCTGTACTACGCGGCCAAAATGACCGCGGACCTCGGCGGCGCGAAAATCTATCTCAAACGCGAGGATCTCAATCACACCGGCTCGCACAAGATAAACAACGTGCTCGGACAGGCGCTGCTTGCCAAAAAGATGGGCAAAAAGCGGCTCATAGCCGAAACGGGCGCCGGTCAGCACGGCGTGGCGACGGCGACCGCGGCTGCGCTCATGGATATGGAATGCGTGGTATTCATGGGCAGGGAGGACACGGTGCGCCAGGCGCTCAACGTCTACCGCATGCGCCTGCTCGGCGCAGAGGTCGTCCCGGTGGAAACGGGTACGGCCACGCTCAAAGACGCGGTGTCCGAAGCCATGCGCGAGTGGACGCGCCGCATCGACGACACGCACTACTGCCTCGGCTCGGTCATGGGACCGCATCCGTTTCCGACGATAGTGCGCGACTTCCAGTCGGTCATATCGTACGAGACGAAGGCGCAGCTGCTGGAAAAGGAAGGCCGCCTGCCCGACGCGGTAGTCGCCTGCGTGGGCGGCGGTTCCAACGCCATAGGCAGCTTTTACCACTTCATCGGCGACAAGGGCGTGCGGCTCATAGGCTGCGAGGCTGCGGGCCGCGGCGTCGACACGTTCGAAACCGCCGCGACGGTGAATACGGGCAGGACGGGCATATTCCACGGCATGAAATCGTACTTCTGCCAGGACGAATACGGCCAGATCGCGCCCGTATACTCCATCTCCGCCGGTCTCGACTATCCGGGCGTGGGGCCCGAGCACGCGTACCTGCACGACATCGGCCGCGCCGAATACGTGCCGGTGACCGACGACGAAGCGGTGGAAGCGTTCGAGTATCTGTCGCGCACCGAGGGCATAATCCCCGCGATAGAATCGGCGCACGCCGTGGCGTACGCGAAAAAACTGGCGAAGGAAATGAGCAGGGACGGCATTATCGTCGTCACGATATCGGGCAGAGGGGACAAGGACTGCGCCGCCATCGCGAGATACAGAGGAGAGAACATATATGAGTAACATACAATCGGCATTTTCGGACGGCAAAGCGTTCATCGCTTTCATGACCTGCGGCGACCCCGACCTCGCGACAACCGCGGCTGCGGTGCGCGCGGCTGCGGAAGGCGGCGCCGATCTCATCGAACTGGGCATACCTTTTTCCGACCCGACGGCGGAAGGTCCGGTCATTCAGGGCGCTAACGTGCGCGCGCTTAAAGGCGGCGTCACTACGGATAAAATATTCGCGTTCGTACGCGAGCTGCGCGCCGACGTAAAGATCCCGCTCGTATTCATGACATACGCCAACGTAGTGTTTTCTTACGGCGCGCGGCGCTTCATGTCCGCCTGCCGCGACTGCGGCATAGACGGAATCGTTCTGCCCGACGTGCCGTACGAGGAACGGGACGAGTTCCTGCCTTACTGCCGCGACGCCGGCATCGACCTTATATCCATGATCGCGCCCACGTCGGCGGGCCGCATAGCCATGATCGCCGGAGAGGCGGAGGGCTTTGTCTATGTCGTGTCCAGCCTCGGCGTTACGGGCGCGCGCGGCGAAATAACTACGGATATTTCTTCCATCGTGTCCGTCATACGCGGCGTGACGTCTGTGCCGTGCGCGGTGGGATTCGGCATTTCCCGGCCCGGGCAGGCGCGCGAGATGGCGGAGCTCGCGGACGGCGTGATAGTCGGATCGGCAATCGTCCGCCTGCTGGAAAAATACGGCGCCGCCGCTCCCGCTCACATCCGCGATTACGTCAGGGAAATGAAGGCCGCGATGATATAGTTTTTTTTCGTCCGAAAGCCGCATTTTTTCGGAATACGTGTTGACATACGGCGGTTATAATGATATAATAACAATGCGGAATTCTAAGCAGGGCGTCAGACCTGTGCGGCGATATCCGGAAAAGGCGGAATAAATGGATTACAGAAAGGTCGTATACGAGATCGAAGACAAGTATCTCTCGCCCTATGCCTGCAAGTCGGCCGAAACGAAGGGGCGGAGATTTCCCGTCACGCCCTGCGAGGTGCGCACCGAGTTTCAGCGCGACCGCGACCGCATAATCCACTCCAAATCCTTCCGCCGGCTCAAACACAAAACGCAGGTCTTCCTCGCTCCCGAGGGAGATCACTACCGTACGAGGCTGACCCACACTCTCGAGGTCAGTCAGATAGCGCGCGTGCTCGCGCGCGCTTTGCGTTTGAACGAGGATCTTACCGAAGCTATCAGCCTCGGTCACGATCTGGGGCATACGCCCTTCGGTCACGCCGGGGAACGGGCGCTGAACGAGAAGATGAAAGACCACGGCGGTTTCAGCCACGCGAAGCAGTCGCTGCGCGTCGTCGACGTGCTCGAATACGACGGCAAGGGCATGAATCTCACCGCCGAAGTGCGCGACGGGATAGTGAATCACACCCGCCGCGGCAATCCCTCCACGCTCGAAGGCCGCGTCGTCTGCCTTAGCGACCAGATCGCGTACCTCAATCACGACGTGGACGACGCCCTGCGCGGCGGCGTCATATCGCAGAGCGACCTGCCCTCGTCGGTCGTCCGCACATTCGGCGACACGCACGGCAAACGGATAGATTCCATGATTATGGACATAATCCGGCACAGCTACGGTACCGATTCGGTGCATCCGGGCGACGAGGCGAAAGCGGTTATGGAAGAGTTCCGCGGTTTCATGTTCGAGCGGGTGTATTCGTCGCCGCTCGCCAAGTCCGAGGAACCCAAAGTCGTCGACATCATCGGTTTCCTGTTCGATCATTTCTTAAAGCACACCGATCTTCTGCCCGACTATATACGCGGGCTGGACGCTCCGGACGAACAGAAAGTGTGCGACTATATCGCGACGATGAGCGACACGTACCTCGTGCGCGTGTTCGAAGAAGTTTATATTCCCAAGGGATGGGCGAAAGTATAGATGGATTTCAGCGAGTTCTGCGGCCGGTTGCTGGAAAAGACCGACCTCGTCAAGCTAATATCGCGTTATACGCCGCTGAGGCGCATGGGCAACAGCTACAAGGCGTGTTGTCCGTTTCATAATGAAAAGACGCCGTCTTTCACCGTCGATCCCGTCAAACAGCTGTACCACTGCTTCGGCTGCGGCAAGGGCGGCAACGCCATAACCTTCGTCACCGAGATGGAAAACGTGGACAAGCTGGACGCCATAAAGATGCTTGCCGACGAAGCGAACATGGAGATGCCGCAGCTTACCGGCCGCCGCGCTCCCGGGCTCGACAAGCAGCAGCGCACGCGTTACTACGACCTGATGCGCGACGCCGCCCGCCGCTATCACGACAATCTGTCGCTGCCGGTCGCGGCAAAGGCAAGGGAATACATAGCCCGGCGCGGACTGCCCGACAACATCGTCACGCGGTTCGGCCTCGGCTACTCGGTGGGCTACGACGATATGATAGATTATCTCTCGTCCAAGGGCTACACCAAGAAGGAAATGAAGGACGTGGGCATAGCCGAAATGCGCGGCGACAGATACTACGACGTATTCCACGGCAGGCTCATGTTTCCCATCATAGGCGTTTTCGGCCAGGTGGTCGCGTTCGGCGGCCGCGTGCTGGAAAAGTCCGAATACGCCAAGTACCGCAACTCGTCCCAGACCCCGATTTTCGACAAGTCCCGCACCGTATACGCGCTCAACCTGCTCAAAAAAAAGCGCCAGCGCGGCCCCATAGACTACGTCATAATGTGCGAGGGGTATATGGACGTCATCGCCCTGCACAAGGCAGGGTTCGACACCGCGGTGGCGAGCATGGGCACGGCGCTTACGCATCAGCAGGCAAAGCAGATCAAAAACTACACCGACAAGGTGTATATAAGCTACGACGGCGACGGCGCAGGACAGAAGGCCACGATGCGCGGGCTGGACATACTGCGCGAAAGCGGACTTACCGTGAAGGTAGTGCGCCTGCCCGACGGTCTGGATCCCGACGAGATCGTAAACGGCCGCGGCGCGGACGCGTACCGCAAACTGCTGGACGAAGCGCTGCCGCTCACCGAATACAAGCTCGTGCGCCTGCGCGAAAAA
Source organism: Candidatus Protoclostridium gallicola (assembly GCA_904387375.1). Taxonomy (GTDB): domain Bacteria; phylum Bacillota; class Clostridia; order Christensenellales; family Pumilibacteraceae; genus Protoclostridium; species Protoclostridium gallicola. The sequence goes on along the minus strand of CAJFLE010000010.1, from coordinate 39,162 downwards.
TACGATCTTTCCGACCGCGACGACAGGACGAAATACGCGGCGGAAGCGGTGCGCATAGTGCGCGCGCAGCAGAATCCGGTGGAAATAGAGGAATACCTCAAAACAATTGCCGCGGAAACGGGCTACGACATGTCCGTGCTCCGCAGACAGGCGCAGATAGGCGGGGACGAAGAACCGGCGCGGGAGGCTCCCGCCGAAAAGGAAGCGCCCAAGGAATCCGCGCCCGACATAACCGACAAGACGGAAACGTATCTTCTCGCCGCGCTCGTCGCGGGCAAGGAATACGTAGATCCGGAAGATTATACGGAGATCTTTACGGACGGAATAGGAAAACTGATCGTGGAATCGGTGACCGACAGCCGTCTGAAAGGACTGAAAGACGTGAGTGCGATGCTGTACTCCGACCTGCCCGACGAGGTGCAGAGCCTGTTGCCGCCTATAATAGATTTCGATTTCGGCGGATACGACGACCGCAAAGTATACGAGGCGTGCGCAACAAAGCTCAGGCGCGAAAGGCTGGAAAGGGAAAGCGACGAACTTGCGCGAAAGTACGACGAAAGCGGGGACATAACCCTGCTTACGCGCTGTAACGAACTCAAGCAGAAGCTGAAGAAACTGAGAAGCACCGGAGGTGCAAAATGAGCGACAACGAGAAAACTACCGCTTCCAAAGAGAAAGAGGTCAGGGAGAAGAAAGAGATTGTCCTGAGCGACAAAGTTGCCAAGGCGCTGGAAAAACTCATCGCCGACGGCAAAAAACGAGGCAGCCTTTCCGCCGACGAAGTCGGCGAAAAGATCGTGGTGGGCTGCGAGGCCTCCGCCGACGAGATCGACGAAGTATTTTCCATACTCCAGGCCAACGGAATCGAACTTAAACCTACCGACGTCGAGCCGATCAAGGACGACTCCATAGAGAAGCTGCTGACCGATACCACCATATCTTCGGACGACCCGGTCAAAGTGTATCTGAAAGACATAGGCAAGGTGCCTTTGCTGTCCGGCGACGACGAGATCGTGCTCGCGCAGAAGATGGCGGAGGGCGACGAAGAGGCAAAATCGCGCCTGTCCGAGGCCAACCTGCGCCTCGTCGTGTCCATAGCCAAGAGATACGTCGGCCGCGGTATGCTCTTTCTCGATCTCATACAGGAAGGCAACCTCGGCCTGATGAAAGCGGTGGAAAAATTCGACTATACCAAAGGATTCCGCTTCTCCACCTACGCGACGTGGTGGATACGCCAGGCCATCACGCGCGCGATCGCCGACCAGGCGCGCACGATAAGAATACCCGTGCACATGGTGGAAACCATAAACAAACTGACGCGCACGACGCGCTTCCTCGTGCAGGAGCTGGGACGCGATCCCACTCCGTCCGAAATAGCCAAGGAAATGGGCATATCCGAGGACAAGGTGCGCGAAATACAGAAGATTGCGCAGGATCCCGTGTCGCTGGAAACGCCAATCGGCGAGGAAGAAGACAGCCATCTCGGCGATTTTCTCGAAGACGCACATGCGACCAGTCCGCAGGAACAAGTGACCGGCACACTGCTCAAAGAGGAACTTATGAGCGTGCTGGAAACGCTCACCCCGCGCGAGCAGGCGGTCATACGCCTGCGCTACGGCATCGACGGTTCGCACCCCCGCACGCTGGAAGAAGTGGGCAAGCGCTTCGGCGTCACCCGTGAAAGAATAAGACAGATAGAGGCCAAGGCGCTGCGCAAGCTGCGCAACCCCGCGCGGAGCAAGCGGCTGAAAAGCTACTATTCCGAAAGTTGAGGTTCGAGGAAATAATAAGCGAAGTGCCCGTGTGCGGCATGCTCGCCGAAGTGGGATGCGACCACGCGAGGCTTACCGAACTGGCGCTGCGCCGCGGCCTGTGCCGCAGCGCCGTCGTGTCCGACATAAGCGCCGCCTGCCTGGAAAAAGCGCGGCGCACGCTGAGCGGTTACGACTGCGTGCGGTACATAGTGTGCGACGGCGTGCCCGAAGGCGTGGAGCCCGACTGCCTGCTCGTGTGCGGCATGGGCGGGCACAACGTGCGCGATATACTTTCGCGCTACCGCGGCCGCGCCACGCTCGTGCTGTCGCCGCAGTCGCACGCCGAGCTCGTGCGCGAGGCGCTGCCCGGCATGGGATACGCGATAGAGCGGGACAGGTGTTTCGAGGCGGCGGGCAAGTACTACGACGTGATCCGCGCCGTGAAGACGGATAATCCCGCGCAGCCGGACGGCATGCAGATAAAATACGGCGCGTATTATAAAGAGAAAAATCCCGCCCTGCGCGCGCGGCTGGAACGGCTGCTCGGCTGCCTGCGCGGCGGCGGAGATGCGAACGCGGCGCGCATTGCCGAAATAACGGAGGTGCTCTCGTGGCAGAAATAAAGGACATACTCGCACTCATGCGTTCGATTGCTCCCGAAAGCGCGACCGAACCTGGCTTCGACGACAACGTCGGTCTGCTCGTGGGCAGCGAACGCGGAAGTACGGATACGGCGCTGCTCTGTCTGGACTGCACCGAAAACGTAATCGCCGAAGCGGCGGCAAAGGGCGCGAAGCTCGTGATTTCCCATCACCCCGTCATATTCCGCGGCATCAGGTCCGTCACCGACGGCGACCCCACGGGGCGCACGATCCTGGCGGCGGCGCGTGCGGGCGTGAGCGTATACAGCGCGCACACCAACCTCGATTTCTGCGACGGCGGGCTGAACGACTACGCCGCCGAGCTCGCCGGACTGTCCGACGTCCGCCCCATGCTCGAAGAGGGCGGCGTGAAAGTGGGAAGGTACGGGCGGCTGAAAGAAACGACGCTGTCCGGCCTGGCCGATTCGCTTGCCGCGGCGTTCGACGACAGGCACATAAGAATAATAGGCGGCGGCGCGGAAAAGATAACTTCCGCGGCGGTCGTAAACGGCGGAGGCGGCGATATCGGGTTCCTGCGCAGGGCAATGGAACTTGCGGATTGCTACGTCACCGGCGACGTTCCGCACCACGTGCAGCTGTACGCGGCGCAGAGCGGCTACCCGCTCGTCGTCATGCAGCATTACAGCATGGAAGCGGTATATATGAAGAGATTGTCCGTCTTGCTCGGCAAGGCGGCGGAAGCGCGCGGTATGGGCGTACGGTTCGCCGTCGCCGAAAGCGAATACAATCCCGCGCAGCAGGAGGTTTTATGACTGAAAAATTCGCAAAAATACTGGAGTACCAGACGTTGGACATGGAACTCCGCAGGCTCAGCAGAGAGTTCAACAAACTTCCCGAAAAGAAAAAACTCGACGTAACGAGAAACAAATTCAACGAGGCCCAGAGCCGACTGGACACCAACGCCGAAGAGGCCGAGAAACTCGCGTCCGAAATCGAACGCGCTTACGCGGAATTCAAGGCCGCGTACGAAACGCTGGAAAAGACGGAAAAGGAATACGGCGCGGCGGCTACCGAAGAAGAGCGCGCGGCGTTCCTGCCTAAGCTCGAAGCGCTCAAATCCAAGCTCGATTCGTGCAAGAGCCGCATCAACGGCAGAACGGAGCGCATCAAGCAGCTTACGGGCGTGTGCATGAAAGCGCTGACCGAGAAAAAGACGTTCAAGGAAGAGTTCGACAAACTGAAAGTCAAGCTGGACGCGTACAGGGAAGAGAAACTGCCAGAGCGCAAGCGTCTCGAAGAGAAGATGAAGGCGCTCGAACCCACGCTGGACAAATCGCTGTACGATATGTATATAAGATACCGAAACGACGGTATCGCGCCGGTGTTCGTAGAGGTCGTGGGGGACAGCGAAAAGGATTATGCCTGCCGCTGCGGCATGCAGCTTTCCCAGACGAACAAGAGCGAGCTGAAAAACAAAACGATGTGCCAGTGCGAAACCTGCCGCAGGATAGTATATCTCAAATAGTTTCTGATGCATACAATGAATACAGCCGCGGATAAACCGCGTAAACGTGAGGGATAAAGCTATGGTAAAGAAAGGGGTAATACTGTGCGGAGGCCAGGGAACGAGATTTCTTCCCGCAACGAAAGCGCTTCCCAAGGAAATGCTGCCCGTCGTCGATACGCCCGTGCTTCAATATATCGTGGACGAGATGATAGACAGCGACATCACCGAGATATGCATCGTCATATCTCCGGGCAAGGAAGAGATTGTCAGATATTTCTCGCCCAAGGGCAAGCTGGAAAAGACGCTGCGCCGTAAGGGCGACGAGAAGGGGCTCGCCGCGCTCCGCCGCATCAACCGCGGCGCGAGGTTCTTCTTCGCCGTGCAGAAGTTTCCCAAGGGCATGGCGGACGCACTCTTGAAAGCGCGCGACTTCATCGGCAGCGAGCCGTTCGTGCTCTCGACGGGCGACGATCTCGTGCACGCCGACGTGCCGGTGTCCAAACAGCTCGTCGACGCGTTCGACGGCGGAGCACGCGCGGTCATAGGCGGCCAGACGGTGCCCGACGATAAGATTCACCTGTACGGTTGCGCGTCGCTCGGCGACGAAATGTTCGGCAATCCCCGCGCGCACGAGTGCAAAGATCTCGTGGAAAAGCCCTCGAAAGAGGACGCGCCCAGCCGCTTCGCCGCGCTCGGCCGCTATGTGCTCACTCCCGAGATCTTCGACAAAATAACCATGATAAAGCCGGACAAGAAAGGCGAGCTGCAGATCACCGACGCGCTGAAACTGCTGTGCGCCGAGGGCGGCGTTTGCGCCTACGACTTCGAAGGCTACCGCTACGATATGGGCAGCAAGGCGGGCGCGGTGCAGGCGACGATCAGCTTCGCGCTCAAACATCCCGACACGGCGGAAGAAACCGCTGCGTTCATAAAAGGACTGAAACTCTGATATGTTCAACGCACTGACGTTCGACATCGAAACGGCGAAACGCGCGGGCGGCGACCTGCGCGTTTTCTATGCCGGCGAAACGGATCCGCATATCCCCGGCGCGGAATTTTTCCGCATCGTGCCCGACGGCTTTTCCGGAGTCCTCGAGGGCAACGTATATCTGCCGTCGCTGCTCGTGAGCGACGCGACAACGGACGCGGTCATGGATCACGTGCTGTCCGGCCGCGGCAAAATCATCGTGTCCGCCTGCCGCACCCTGGAGGAAGTGGGGACGTGCGACAAGCGCTACGGAGTGACTCCCGTCGGTCTCGCGCATAAATACGGCCTGCTGGACGGCGCGTTCGTTGCGGGCGGTACGTATCTCGACAAGGACGATATCGACCTCATAAACCAGAGCGGCGCGGAAATAATCGTCACGCCGTCCATGTCCATGGGACTGGGCGAGGGCATACCGCCCCTGCGCATGATGCTCACTCTCGGCGCGTCGGTGCATATCGGCACCGGCCTGCGCGATTTCAATCCCGAAGGCGACCTTTCTTTCGAGGCGCGCCTGCTGTCTCTCTCGGTGAGCGGAGCGCTCTGTACGCCCGGCGCGATTCCCGAAAAAGATATCGAAAAAATGTTGAAATAATCGCCGATTTTCTTGACAATCGGTGCGCAAATGTTGTATTATAACAAAGCTGTCGCAAGACGCGTGCGGTTGTGGCGGAATTGGCAGACGCGCAAGACTAAGGATCTTGTGGGCGACCGTGCAGGTTCAACTCCTGTCAACCGCACCAAAGCAGTGGATACTCAGACGGGTATCCACTGCTTTTATATTATCTTCAATGGATTTGTAAATGACATAAATTACAAAATTAGTTTTACATTTTGTATAATAAATGTTACAATTAATGTAGTTTTGATAGGGAGTATATTATGCGAAATTTAAGGTGCTATTATTCTGCGAGCATAAGTGAATTTTTAAATTCATCTTCCAACGAAATTTTAGGTATTATTCATTCCAATGACAGCTCCAATGAAGTATCATTACTTCAAAGTAATACATGGTCACAAGAAATAGATATATTAAAGGATCAGCTCGTAAAACTGTCTGATGGGCGTATTATATTTGAGTATACAATCCCTCGTATGGGTAAGCGTGTTGACGTTGTTATATTATATAAAAATATAGTATTTTTATTGGAATTCAAATGTGGCGATACTGAATATCGGTCATCAACTTTTGATCAGGTTTATGACTATGCTCTTGATTTACGTAATTTTCAAAAAGAGAGTCATGATAAATTATTGGTCCCAATTATGGTTTCTACTAATGCAATAGCGAGACATAACGAAATTATTGAAATTGAGCGAATTGTTAGACCTTTATATTGCAATGCAAACAATATAGCTGAAACAGTTGGAATAGTAGTAAGTAAATATCCGCAGGAACAAGCATTTGATTATATAAGATGGGAGCATTCTGAATATTATCCGACACCAACAATTGTGGAGGCCGCACAAGCATTATATCGTGGTCATAATGTTCATGATATTACACGCAGTGATGCTGGAGCAGAAAACTTAACCAAAACAACCGAGGCTATAAATCAAATTATTGATTTTAGTAAAAATAATGGAAGCAAGTCAATTTGTTTTGTTACGGGTGTCCCGGGTGCGGGTAAAACTTTAGTCGGCCTTAATCTTGCTATTGAACGATCAGACGCTACTGAAGGAGAACACGCTGTTTTTCTTTCAGGAAATTTTCCATTAGTACAGGTTTTGCAAGAAGCTTTGGCTCGTGATAAAATAGAGCGCGAAAAGCTTAAAGGTAATAGGCTATCGAAAAAGGAAGCATTGCGTGAAGCATCTACATTTATTCAAATAATACATAAATATCGTGATTCTTATGTTGGAAACAATAACGTTCCGCCTGAGCGTATAATAATTTTTGATGAGGCGCAACGGGCATGGACAAAAACACAAATAGCTCATTTTATGGCAGTAAAGAAAGGCGTTCCTTCATTTGATTATAGTGAGCCTGAATTTTTACTTAGCACGATTAATCGTCAAGTGGGTTGGTGTGTTGTTGTATGTCTTGTTGGTGGCGGACAAGAAATAAATACAGGCGAGGCAGGATTACCAGAATGGTTTGATTCATTACGTCGTAGCTTTAAGAATTGGAATGTATTTATTACGCCACAACTTAACGATACAGAGTATCGTCGCGATATAAGTTGGAGTAATATTATTGCTGACTTGCATATATACGAAAATAAGGACTTACATCTTGCTACTTCGATTCGTTCTTTTCGTACATTCGAGCTATCTGCGTTTATAAAGGCGGTTTTGGATGTTAACATTCAAGAAGCACAGTCTATTTACCAACGAATAAAAGACAAATATCCTATTGTTTTGACAAGAAGTCTAAAAATCGCAAAAGACTGGGTACGTAGTAAATGCCAAGGAACTACTCGTTATGGACTTTTGGCAAGCAGCGGAGCGTTGCGCTTAAAATCAGAAGGTATCTTTGTGAAAAATGAAATTTCTGTAGCAAATTGGTTCTTGAATGGCAAAAATGATGTACGATCTAGTTATACATTGGAAGATGTCGTTAGTGAATTTGATATTCAAGGACTGGAAATTGATTATTCTATTGTTGCATGGGACGCGGATTTTCGTTTTGTAGATGGGCAATGGACCTACAATAATTTTGTAGGGACTATGTGGAATAAAATATCGTCACAAGAAAACAAAATGTATTTGAAAAACGCTTACCGGGTTTTATTAACGCGTGCCCGTCAAGGTATGGTAATTTATATACCATATGGTAGCCAAACTGATATTACACGCCGCTGTGAATATTATGATGGAACTTTTAACTATTTAAAAGAAATAGGCCTTAGGGAGATTAATTAAATGAGATATATTTTGTGCCCCAAATGTGAAGTAAATTATATGAGTGAGGAACAGGAAATTTGTGATATCTGTCGACAAAAGGAAGATAAACCTATGCAGCAGTATTCACAACCAGTTTTTGTAAATAAAGAAGCTATAAGATATCCTAAAATGGTTTATAAACAACGTTTTTTCTATGTATTTCAGGGCGGCGATTTCGAAGATGAAAGTGCTAATGGATATATCTTTGCTCCAAAATTCAGTAGAAATCATCACTGGAATAGGGTTGCAGATGTTGATCCCGGCAACATCATTTTCCACGCTTATAGCGGCTATATTAAGGCGATAAGTATAGCAACAAGTAAACCATATAACTATTTCAGAAATGGTGAGCAGGGTAACCGTGTTGATTGTTCATATGTGCTTTTGCAATATCCATTAGATACTAAACTATATAAGACTGAAATATTAGAATACAGTAATGATTATTCTCCTTTCAATAAGCACGGGACAGGAAACCAAGGGTATTTATTTGACATCAATAATACATTATCCAGCATTTTTATAGAAGACATATCAATTAATAATCCGAATAATAAGCACTTACAAAACTTAATACAAATTTTAACTGCTAATTAAAACTTTTGATATCAATATACACAAAAGGTCCCCGGAAAGGGACCTTTTGATAGTCATATTCTTACAGCGTTTTCAGCGTCCGCGTTTTATCAGTTTGTCGGCGGGCGTGGCAAATTCGATCGCTTTGCCGGTATGACAGGCGAGCCCTAAGGAATCTGCCTGTGCAATAAATGCCGCGACGTATTTATCGGACTCGAAACTTTGCTTGAAGTCCAGTATAAATTTATCACCGCATGCGATCATATTTATGCCGAGCCCGTCGGTCCCCGAATTGTACAGATGGATCGAATTTATTCTCTTCGAGTTTTCTCCCAGAATGAATTTACCGAGATAGCTGATTACATAAGTGTTCAGCCGCATTTTTTCGAAAAACGACATGATTTTCCTTTTTTCTTCATAGGACGGGCAGGCGTCCAGTTTGTCGAACAGCCCTATAATAGCATTGGCTTCACGGCGGCAGTAATCGCGGTCGCGCTGTTCTCCGAGCAGCTTACGATACGTTTCGGCGCGCTCCTTGACTGTCATTGCCGCGATTTTTTCGTCGTATGGAAGAATCATTGAGCGTACGCAGTTTTTGAATGTATCGGGGCAGTCCAGGGCTTCTCGCATATCCGCGGCTATATTGGCGTTTATAGGTTTATCTCTGTCCGGATAAAGCTCCGCAATCGCGCCGCTCGCCATGAGTGCGACGAGTATCGCCGGTGTGGCGTTTACCCTTTTGCATACGGCCATAAACTGTCCGCCGTCTATGACCGCCTCGTATCTGTAATCTTTTCCGTCCGTCTCATCTGCTTCCGGCAGCGCGAAAGCGTCGCGGGAAGGGGATTCGAATTCTTTCGTTTCGTCGTATTCGTATGCCGGACCGGCGAACGGATCGTCAGTTTCTCCGTCCAGTAGTTTTTCTCCTGCCAGCCGGACGCCGTCGACAGGCGTATCGTTGCCGTATCTGAATTTACAGTAATACCAAATCAGCGTTTCCGCAAACGGCTTGATTCCTCTTCCGTCACACAGCGCATGGTGAAAGGAAATATATATCGATGTACCGTAATATGTTATATCGACGAGATGATATCCGCATTCTATTCCGCCCAGCCTTGCAAGCGTACGCGTCTTTCTCGCCACCGGAGCGGCGTCGTTCTGCACTATATAGAAATCGCCGTTTTTTTCTATTAACCTCGTATTGAAGTACGGATAACGCTTCATCGATTCGGTGAGCGCGCGGTTGAGTTCCGCGCCGCGCACGTTTTCGTTGAATCGCACTTCCAGTACCTCGCTTTCCATACCGTTAAGCTTGTATAAATAGCTTTGCCCGGCACGGTCTTTCTCTCGTCCGCCCGCACGCGTCGATCCCGATTTTTCTATCATAATTTCTTTTTCGTTTTCTCTGAGCTGATTCAGAATGTTTTGAAAAAATCCCATGATTGCCTCCTTTCGGTTTTATCCGATATTTACGTCCAGTTTCAGCAGCCTTTCGAGCAGCATTTCCTCTTCCGTGGGCACGTCTTCGGCGGCCTCAATCTTCCGCCTGAGCGCAAGCATTTCTTTGTCCGTGCGCGTAATGACGTCGGCGCACTCTTTGAGCGCGCAAGGTCATCTGCATCTCTTTATACTGCACCATAGACCACATCATGCGTTTCGACTGATCGTACAGCTCTCCCGGCAGCGTAATCTCGGCGGGCAACTCCGGAAAAATTTCGTCGTCTTTCATGGCGGTTCTCCTTTGTCCTTGCACCGGCATTATAACGCGCATTGATTGCCGAATTGCTAAAAATTCTTTGCCGTTATGTTAAAATTTCGTTAAAATTTTGTTAATCGAAAAATATAAAGAAAAAGACGGCTTAATCCGTCTTTTTCCCGGGTTTGTTATTCCATGAATGTGCCGGTATGCCTTTCAGTACAAGCATACTGTTCCGCCTCGAATACCCGTATCTTTTTTCGATATCGCAAAGCAGCCGATCCGGCTTTGCGCGCGTTATTAACATTCGTCTGCCATAAACAGCTCCCGGCGGTACAGCTCATAGTCCTCCGCAAGATACACGTCGAATATTACCCGCGGCGGGGAGGACAGTTCGCGCAGCTTTCTTCTCACCGTACTTACCGCCAGCCGGCAGGCGTCCGCCTTCGGATATCCGTATACTCCTGTGGATATGCAGCAGAACGCGAGGGAGCGCAGTCCCGTTTCCGCCGCCTTGTCCAGACAGGAAACGTAACAGCTTTCGAGGTCGCGCCGGTCCGAGTCAGTTACTTTCCCTGCGACTGCGGGGCCGACGGTGTGGAAGATGTACCTGCCCGGCAGGTTATACGCTTTCGTGACGCGCACCCGGCCGTTCGGCTCCTCTCCGCCGCGCATCATCGCGTCGCAGTCCAGCCGCACCTGCACCCCGGCATTGGAATGAATGATATTGTCTATGCAGCCGTGCAGCGGCCGGAAGCAGCCGAGCAGGGCGGGGTTGCACGCGTTCACTATCGCGTCGGCGTTCAGCCTCGTGATATCGCCCCGCCACAGCGCGATGCCGTCGGCGTCATACGCCAGCTTGCCGACGTCCACGATGCCGCGCTCCTGCGTGCGTGCGGAAAGATACTCGTCCTGCAGCCGCAGGAACTCCTCCGTCATGGGCGCGGGCGGGCGCACGTTGCACAGCGCGCGGAAATAATCCGGTTTTTGCTCGTCGTCCAGCGCCGGGACGGGCTCGCCGCGCTCGGCGCACAACATTCCGATCAGTCTGTCAAGTATTCCGGTCAGCTCCTTTTCCATAGCCGTTCCTCCCCGAAAATGCCGTAAGGCGCAGATATGTCTGCGCCCCGGCGTTGCGTGTTTTTTACTTTCCGATGACGGAGAAACGCTTGCGTATGTTGTTTGCGTTCTCTATTTCGTCTATCATCGCAATCGCGTAATCCGCATAGCTTATGCGGCTTTCGCCCTTGTCGTTTACGAAATATTCCTCGCCGCCGAGCAGATATTCGCCCGTACGCGCACCGTCGGCGACGAAATCTCCGGCAGGGGATAAAAACGTCCATTTGACGTCGTTTCTCTTTCTCAGATCATCCAACGCTGCGCCTTGCATGTTTGCAAGCGGCTTGAATACTTCGGGGAAGCCCTCGGTATCCTTTACCTGCATCGTGTGCTCGGGATTGACGTACAGGCTGCCTGCGCCGCCGACTACGAGCAGGCGGGTATCGGTGCCGCTCAGCACGTCGCATAAGTGCTTGAGAGAAGTCCTGTGAAGGGGAAGAGTATCCGGCGTCCACGCTCCGAACGCGTCGATGACTGCGTCGAAGCCCGCGAGATCTTCCTTGGTGAGATCGAACAGATCCTTGACGACGGTTTTTGCCGCGGGATTTGCGACCTTGCCGCTGCGTACGAATCCCGTCACGTCGTATCCTCTCGCCACCGCCTCGTCGACGAGGCACTTGCCCTGTTTTCCTGCCGCACAAACGACCGCTACTTTTTTCATGATTTCTATTCCTCCGAAAAATTTTGATGTAACCTTATTGATTACAACGCAAGTATAGCACCGCAGAAGTTGTAATGTCAAGCGTTACAACGCATATTTTTCGATTTTTTTAAAAAAATTTTTCGCGAAAAAACCTCCCGGCAGGGGAGGCTTATTCGACGCGGCTCTCGAGTTCGCCGACGAGATCGGCGAGAGAAACCTTTTTCAGTTCGTTTTCCAGCGCCGCCTGCGCGTCGGCGAGGTGCGCGCCCAGCACGGCGTGTATGTTTTTGCCAACGCGGCATCCGGGGTTGGGGTTTTCGTGGAAGTGGAACAGGTCGCCGTCCACGCAGTCCGTCGCGGCGTACACGTCGTAAAGCGTGATGTCGCCGGGGTCTTTGATTATGTTCGCGCCGCCGCTGCCCGCTCTGACTTCGATCATGCCCGCCGCTTTCAGACTGAGCAGGGTGCGGCGTATGACGACGGGATTGACGTTCACGCTCGCGGCGATGAATTCGGACGTGGTCTTGCGCTCTTTTCCGTAAACATATATGACGAGCAGCGTATGCACCGCCACCGTAAATCTCGAAGTAATTTTCATTTTTTCTTTATCCTTTAATATCTTTGATACGCCGATTATTATATAACGAAAAAGCTGTAATGTCAAGGATTACAATGAAGTTTTCTCAATCGTCGTCTTCGTCATCATCGTCATCGTCGTCGCCGCGGTTCGGTCTGTTCTGATCCGACGACGTCCCGTCTTCGAATTCATAGTGATAACTGCCGCCGCGGATATATATCGTGAACCTGACGGGGGAGCCGTCGAAGTCGGCGTCGACGCGTATCACGCGCTCGCCGTTTTCCGTTTCTTCCTTAAACAGCAGCCTTTCCGAAGTGTCCTCGCGGTAATTGCGCACGGTCATAAGTACTTCGAGTTCCGTTTCGCCGTCCTCTTCCTCGCTCTCGTATTCCACCGCCATGCGCTCGACCCGCTCTCCGTCCTCGAAGATTGTATACGTGTATACGCGCTCTCTTTCCGTTTCGCCGTCCTCGGTTTCGCTCTCTTCCTCCTGTTCGACGCGTATATACGAATTCTCCGCCGTGTACGCCGTGAAATACAGTTCGTTTTCCCGTTCTCCGTCCTCGGTCTCCTCCGAATAATTGCCTTCGACCGGATAGACGTCGCCGCCCGAAAGCAGCACTCCCTCTATGGCATAGTTCGTCTCGCTTTCGTCTCCGTCGTACCCGCCGCCCGCGAATATCTTGTCGTAATACAGCGTATAGGATATTTCCGTTCCGAGCAGATTGCCGCACGTCACTTCCATGCCGTAATCGTATCCGGCGTATTCTCCGGATGGCGCCGCCGCCTCGCTGCGTATGTTTCCGTCCGACAGCAGATTTTCGACGAGCGCCATATATTTGTTTATCTGTTCTATATATTCCGTTTCGTCCGCTCTGCTATCCGCGCCGGCAGGGGCGGAGAGAACGTACGCTCCTGCGGCCGCCGGCCGCGTCCCGCTCTCCGACGACAGGATCGCGCCGACTGAAACGGCGCCGTAGGCGTAGAACGTATCCGCGTCCGTAATCTGCGTGAACTTGTCGCCAGGTCTGATGATCGGACCCGCGGGGCCGTTGTTTCCCAGCGCCAGGGGCAGCGTTATGCCGAGCGCGACGGCTGCGACAAGCACCGCGGCTGCGGCCGCGAACCATATTCCGCGACGGCGGCGCACAGCCGTTTCTCCGCCGTGCGCATACGCCGCGCGCATCTCCTCGCCGCTCAGTCCGAGATCGCGCTTTATATTCTCTTTTACATGATCGTCGGGCAGTATCTTTTCGCCTTCCGATTTAAGAAGTTTCTTTATATCCTTCATGATACGCCCTCCTTTGACAATTCCGCTTTCATCTTTTTCAGCGCTTCGTTGTTTTTCCACGTCACCGTGCCGATCGGCAGCCCCAGCATTTCCGCGACTTCGCGCCTCTTGTACCCGGCGACCTGACACAGCATCATGATTTCGTATTCGTCCTCTTTCAGCACCCGCGCCGCGACGTCGAACACATACGGCGTATCCGGGTGCTTGGTGCCGTATTTATACGGCTCCTCGTCGAAGTCGGTGGGGATTTCGCGGCTGCGCCGCTTTATATGATTGAGCGCGAGGTTTTTCGCTATCGTGCACAGCCATGCGGTGAAGTTGGTTCCGGCGCGGTACATGTGAATGGATTCCATGGCTTTTATGTACGCGTCGTGCATGATGTCTTCCGCGCTCATTCTGTCGCCGAGCAGATAGAAAACGGCGAAATAGACGGAGCGGTTCGTCTTATCGTAAATATAATCGAAAGCCCTGCCGTCGCCGTTTTTGAGCTCCGCGATCTTTTTTTCCAGCTTGTTCTGCATCGTTACTCCATCCGTAATATAAACAAACGAAAAAGCCGTATTGTTGGAAATAATATAACATTATTTCCCGTATTTTGTCAATGCGCCGCAGCCGCGTGTTCTGTCCGAAAAATTTTTCGTAAAATTTCCGCGATTTACCAACAAAACGCGTTTCCCGTTTGTTTCTACGGTGTAAAGACGCAGGGCAGACCTGCGACGACACAGGAGGTAACGAAAATGAAAAAGGTAATTCTGATTGCGGCTCTTGCCGCTGCGATCGTTGCCGGGTGCTGTTTGACGGCCTGCACGGCAATCCCGGCCGGAACCGGCTCCGGCGGTATCTCGGCTGCCGAATCGGCATACGGTTTCAGCGCCGTTTCGGCGGGCATGATCATTTCGTCCATGAACGGGGACGGAAGCGCCGACGGGGCAACCGCTTCCGGAGAATCGACGTCCGGGGGAGAGGAAACGCAGCCGGGTACGGACGAACCCGCTCCCGAAACTCCCGATCCCGCACCGGAAACACCGGACGGCGGCACTACGCTCGACGACTATATGTCCCTCGTGGACGGCCTGCTGTCAGGCGGCGCGTTCGGCGTCGTGACCCGGCCTTCCGACCGTCCCGAATACTCGGACAAGGACGTTGTGACGTATACGTCGGGTACGGGCGCGGCTCAAAGCTACGAAATGTATTACAATCTTACCGGAAATTACGGCGACGACGACGATGATGACGATGAGGAGGAATACGGAATCGACGGCATAATGATCGTGGACGGCGCCGAGTATCCCGTGCGCGGCGAGCGCAGCGTGGAGCGCGACGGCGGCGAAACGGAGAGCGAAACGGAATTCCGCGTCACGCTCGGCGAAAGATATTATATGTCCGTCGAGCACAGCTCCGAAACCGAAGACGAGAACGGCGAGTCGTCCGTACAGCAGGAATACTCCTATTCGATATACCGCGACGGAAGACTCGTCGAACGCAGCACGGTGGAGTATGAAACGGAAAACGAGCGCGGCGACAGCGAAACGGAAGTGAAAATGACGGCATACGCCGACGGCGTTTCGTCGGTATTCTGCTTCACTAAAGAGACGGTGCGCGGCGAGGAAATCATACGCCTGCGCGCCGGCGAAGGACGCGATGTACGCAACTATATAGTCCGCGTCATAGTGAACGAGGACGGAAGCACGGACTACGTATACGAAGAGTACGGCGGAAGATGACCTTCCGGCCTGCTGCGGAAAAGGACCGCCGCATACCGCGGCGGTCCTTTTCACGTCCGCTGATTTACCGGCGATCTGCGCATAATAACCGTATATGACGGGGCTTATCCGCAGATTCATGAATATGAAACCGGTGCGCCGCGTGCGGATAACTTCCACTGTGTCGATGATTTACAATGTCGTAAGCGGCGGATCCAAGATCTTTTTCGGCATACTGTCCTCATTTTTCTTTCTGTGCGTGAGCGGCGCGTACGTCGTATGCATAGGGATGGGAAAGCGTATTTATTTCCGCGGAAGAGCCGCAAGCGGTGGCGAACCGAACAAAGAACTGAAATATTACCGCGAGATAGGCATACTCCTGCTGATCGCGGCGCTTTTCTATATAGCGTTCACACTGCAATACGTGCTTTTCCCGAGCGAACTGCGGCGTTACGGAACGCTGACGTCCGTCGCGCTGTGCGTCATATCGCTTGTCGAAATAACGCTGGCGGTGACGGGTATACTGCGTGCGCGCCGCGACCGCGATCTGCTGATGGAAGGGCTGAAATTCATAAATCTCGCCACGTCTTTCGCCGCCGCCGTGACCGCGGAAGCGGTGCTGTTGACATGGCTGGGCGCCGAAAACGCACCGTTCGTCAACGGCGTGTTCGGACTGCTGCTCGGCATCGCGTCCGCCGGCACCGGCATCTATATGATATGCAAGGCCGCGGCGCTCCGCAGAGGTTGCCGCCTGATGTGTCCGGAGTTCCCGGACGGGCGCGAACAGTGCGGAAAAAGCAAATAATTCACGTAATTTTATCTTAATCGCATGATGCGCCGCCCGCACCGGATTGACAAAACGCCGCATTCTGTGGTATAAAATAAATACTATGATGACCGCGATAAAAGAAAAAATGATAGAGAGCCTGAAGTCCGTGCTGCCGATCGCGCTCATCGTGCTGCTCGTGAGCGTCGCGTTCACACCGCTGTCCGTCAGTACCGTCGTGCTGTTCGTCATCGGCGTGTTCGCGCTCGTCGTCGGTATGGGACTGTTCAACATCGGCGCGGATATGGCGATGCTGCCCATAGGCAACAAAATCGGCGCGCGTCTGACCGCGTCGAAAAAGATATGGCTCATTGCGCTCGTCAGTTTTCTGCTCGGGCTCATCATCACGATTGCCGAGCCCGACCTGCAGATTCTGGCAGAGCTCGTCAGCGGGGAGGTGGAACCGTGGACGCTGATCGTCGCGGTGGGCATAGGCGTGGGCGTTTTCCTCGTCGTGGCCATGCTGCGCATACTGTTCCGTATTCCGCTTAACGTGCTGCTTATCATAAGCTACGCGGCCGTGTTCGTGCTCTGCATATTCGTGCCCGAAGGCTTCCGCCCCGTGTCATTCGACTCGGGCGGCGTGACCACCGGTCCCATGACCGTGCCTTTCATAATGAGTCTCGGCGTCGGCGTCGCCTCCATACGAGGCGGCAAGGACTCGGCTAACGACTCCTTCGGTCTTATCGCGCTGTCCAGCGTCGGCCCCATAATCGCCGTGGAAATCATCGGTATAGTATTTCAGATAGGCACAACGGATATTCCGTATGCCTCGTCGCCGATCACCGTGGTAGATACTTCCCGGGGCGCGTTTTTCGCTTTTGCCGAAGGACTGGGCGAGTATGCGACGGACGTGCTGATCGCTCTCGCGCCCATACTCGCGTTCTTTCTGCTCGCGCAGCTTCTGACCCGTTCGTTCTCCCGCCATCAGTTCCTCAAAGTGCTCGCCGGATTCGCTTACACCTTCGTGGGGCTTACCGTATTCCTTACGGGCGCTAACGTAGGGTTCATGCCCGTAGGCACCGAGCTCGGTATGGAGCTGGCGGATTTCGCGGACGGAGCGCTGCTCGTGCCCGTGGCGATGGTATTCGGATACTTCGTCGTCGCGGCCGAACCCGCCGTTCACGTCCTGACCAAACAGGTCAGACAGGTTTCCGCCGGCGCGATAACCGAACGGTCCATGAAGTACAGCCTCGGCATAGGCGTCAGCATATCCCTCGGACTGGCGATGATGCGCGTGCTGACCGGCATATCCGTGCTGTGGATACTCATTCCCGGCTATGCGATAGCGCTGATCATGACCTTTTTCTCGCCCAAGATGTATACGGGCATAGCGTTCGACTCTGGCGGAGTCGCTTCCGGCGCGATGGTCAGCGCCTTCGTCCTGCCCATGGCGATCGGCGCATGCCTGACCGTGGATCCCACCGGCATGAGCGTATACGCCGACGCGTTCGGCTGCGTCGCGTTCGTCGCGCTTACGCCTCTTCTGACCATACAGACGCTGGGCATCATACATAACGTGAAAGTAAAACGCGCCCGCCGCCGTCTCACCGTCGTCGAAGACGGGCTGACCGAATACGAGGTGAATTATGCCACCGAAAACTGCTGACAGAGCCAAACTGATGGTAAGCATCGTTTCGCCTTCGGACGCGCCGAAGCTGGCCGAAGCGCTGAGCGCGGAAACGCGGTGCCTGCATTATACCTTTCTCGGCAAGGGCACGGCGAAATCGAACATAATGGATTATTTCGGGCTGGAAACGGAAAAGAACGTCATCGTTTCGGTGATTCCCGAATCCACGGAAAAGAAACTGCTCGCTGTCGCGGAGAACGCGCTGAAACTTTATATGGTCGGCAAGGGAATAGCGTTCACTGTTCCGCTCACCGCGGCGAGCACGCTGATAGCAAACGCGGTGGTTGCCGGTGCGCAGCCCAAAGGAGTGAGAAACATGTCCGACGAAAAAACATCGCAGTACGACCTCGTCGCTGCCGTATACAAACAGGAATTTTCAGACGCGGTGCTGGACGCCGCGAAAAAAGCGGGCGCTGTCGGCGGCACGCTCGTGCACGCGCGCACGCTGTCGTCGGAGGGCGTGGAACAGTTCGCCGGTATTTCGCTCAGCCGCGAGACAGAAATTCTGCTTATCCTGACCCGGCGCGAAGTGCGCAACGATATCATGCGAGCCGTGCAGGCCGTGGCGGGGCTGAAAACGGAGGGCGGCGGAGTAGTGCTTTCCGTGCCCGTGGACGGACTGGTCGGACTGGGAACGAGCGGCGACGAATTCAGAAACAAAGAGGACGGGGAATGACAATGCCCCGCAGCGCGCCGGAAGCAGCGTCTTCCGGCGTTTTTTTATGCGCTCGTCGGCATATTTTGTTGACATTTCCGCCGTCCGTTTGTATAATTACTGTAATCGGAAAAGGAATAAATCAATGAAGTACAATTACGCATCGAGAATGGCAAATCTTAACGGGACGGCCACGAGAGAGATATTCAAACTGCTCGGCAATCCCGAAATCATAAGTTTCGCGGGCGGCAACCCCGCGATCGAGTGTCTTCCCACCGAAAGGGTGAAGGAAATCACCGCCGACATCACGTCGTCGCCCGATTTCGCGCGCGTGCTGCAATACGGTCTGACCGCGGGCTTTCCCGAGCTGCGCGCGCTGCTCGCGGACTACGTCAGGACCGCCGGCATCGAGGGCGCGGCCGTAGACAACATACTCGTCATAAGCGGCGGACAGCAGGGCATCGACCTCGTGCTCAAAACCTTCATCAATCCCGGCGACGTCATACTCGTCGAGAATCCGACCTATCTCGCCTTCCTGCAGATCGCCAACTCTTACGAAGCTGTGTGCAAGGGCGTGGACTCGGGCGAGGAGGGGCTCGACCTCGCCGACCTCGAAGCGAAAATAAAGAAGTACCGTCCCAAGGTGCTCTACTGCGTGCCCACGTTCTCCAATCCCACGGGCAGGACGTATACGGCGGAGAACAGAAAGGCGATAGCCGAGCTGACCGCGAAATACGGCGTCGTTGTCATAGAGGACGACCCGTACAGCAAACTGCGCTTCAAGGGCGAATACGTGCCCAGCATGAAGAGCATGGACAGGGCGGGCAACGTCATATTCGTATCGTCGTTCTCCAAGATCATATCTCCGGGCAACCGCACCGGCGTGGCCTGCGCCGAGCCCGAGCTCATACGCAAAATGGAGATATGCAAGCAGGGCACCGACCTGCACACGCCCAACCTCTCGCAGATGATAACGTACGAGTATCTCCGCCGCGGTTATCTCGAACCCGACCTTAAACGCGCCGTGGAGATATACGGCAGGAAAAAGGCGTGCATGAGCGACGCCATCGCCAGATATATGCCCGAGGAATTCGAGTGCACCGACCCCGACGGCGGCCTGTTCATCTGGGGCAGACTGCCGAAAGGCATCGACGTGCTGAAAATCTTCCCCGAAGCGATAGAACGCAAGGTGGCGTACATACAGGGCAGCGTGTTCTTCGCCGAGCCCGAAGGCACCGAAAACTATATACGTCTGAACTATTCGTACGCGAACGACGAACAGATAGACGAAGGAATAAAACGACTGAGCGGCCTGTTCAAGGAAAAGATCGCCGCGCTGAAATAATACGGAGAAAACCAGGAAATGAAAAACGCACTTGACATACTTCGCGAACGCGGCTACGTAGGCCAGACCGTATACGAAGACGATTTATACAAATTGCTCGGGAGCGGCGAGTCCGTCCCGTTCTACGTCGGTTTCGACCCGACCGCCGATTCGCTGCACATAGGACACTACATTCCCATCATGGCAATGGCGCACATGCAGCGCTGCGGCCATAAGCCCATCGCCCTCGTGGGCGGCGGTACGGGCATGATAGGCGACCCGTCGGGCAGGTCCGACCTGCGCGGTATGCTCACCAAAGAACAGGTGGAGCATAACGTCGAAGGCATAAAGAAACAGATGGGGCGCTTCCTCTCCTTCGAGGGCGAGAACGGCGCGCTCATCGTCAATAACGCCGACTGGCTGCTCGATCTCAACTACATCGACTTCCTGCGCGACGTGGGCGTGTATTTCTCCGTCAACAAGATGCTGACGGCGGAGTGCTTCAAGATCCGCATGGAGAAGGGGCTGACCTTCCTCGAATTCAACTATATGCTCATGCAGGCGTACGACTTCCTCATGCTCAACGAGAAGTACGGCGTGCGCCTGGAAATGGGCGGCAACGACCAGTGGAGCAACATACTCGCGGGCGCCGATCTCATACGCAGAAAGAAGCGCATCGACGCGTTCGCCGTGACCTGCCCGCTGCTGCTCAATTCAGACGGCACCAAGATGGGCAAGACGGCGAAAGGCGCGCTGTGGCTTTCTCCCGAGCGCACTACGCCGTACGAGTTCTATCAGTACTTCCGTAACGTCGAGGACGTCAAGGTGGAGGAATGCCTCCGTCTGCTGACTTTCCTCGAACTGGACGAGATAAAGGAGCTCACCAAATACCGCGACGAGCGCATGAACGCCGCGAAAGAGCGTCTCGCGTACGAGGTCACAAAACTCGTGCACGGCGAAGAGGAAGCCGAAAAGGCGAGGACGCAGGCCCGCGCGGCTTTCGGCGGAAACGCGGACGATATGCCTTCGGCGGAGATCGCGGGCGACGGCGCGACGACGGTCGTCGACGTGCTCGTCGGCGTGGGCGCGGCGAAGTCCAAGGGCGAAGCGCGCAGGCTCATAGAGGGCGGCGGCGTCAGAATCGACGACGACAAGGTCGCCGAAGTGGGCGCAACCGTCGCGGACTTCACGAAAAAGGATTCGTTCGTCCTGCACAAGGGCAAGAAATTCCACGTCAAAGTCACCCTTAAATGAAATCCTACGTCACGCTGACCGACGCGTCCGCGGAGCTGACGGTGCTGCGCTCCCGCTTTCTGTCCTTCGTATATCATATCGAGGGCGAGGAAGAGGCCGCGGAAAAGCTGGCGGCTCTGCGCCGGAAATACTACGACGCGACTCACGTGTGCTACGCGTACGTCGCCGACGAGCGCGGCGTAACGAGCCGTTTCTCCGACGACGGGGAACCGTCGTCGACGGCGGGCGCGCCCATAATGTCGGTCATCGCGGGCGGGGAATATAAAAAGGTGCTCGTCGCCGTGGTCAGGTACTTCGGCGGCACCAAGCTGGGCGTGGGCGGGCTCGTAAAGGCGTATACCGACGCCGCGTCGGCCGCGGTGGCAAACGCGTCGCGCCGCACCATGGTATACTGCGAGCTTTACGAAGCCGAAACCGATTACAACACGTTCGGAAAAATACGCCGCGCCGCGGAGCGCGGAGGCGGCAGAATAACCGATATAGGATACGGGGACAGAGTGCGGTTCGTTATTGCGTTTCCGGCCGGAGACAATCTGCTCTCCGGACTCGTTGACCTTACCGGCGGCAAAACGGAATTTATCAATCGAGGATACAGATATGAAGATTATCAAATGTAAAGAGCTGAAAGACAAGCACACCGATCTGAAATTCGGCAAAAACTTCACCGACTACATGTTCATGATGGAGTATCACGACGGCGCGTGGGACTACGAAAACGCGTGCATAAAACCGTACGAGCCTTTCGTGCTCGACCCGTCCACTTCCGTATTCCACTACGGCCAGGCGGTGTTCGAGGGACTCAAAGCGTACCGCAACGAGGCGGGCGAAGTCAGGCTGTTCCGTCCCATGGAGAACATGAAGCGTATGCTCGATTCGTGCTGGCGCGTCTGCATTCCGCAGATCGATCCGCAGTTCGCTCACGACGCGCTCGTCGAGCTCGTCAAACTCGAAAAGGACTGGATCCCGACCGCTCCCGGCACGTCGCTCTACATCAGACCTTTCGTGATCGCCGTGGACAGGGCGCTCGGCGTGCACGCGGCGAAGAATTACATCTTCGCGATCATACTGTCGCCGGTGGGCGCGTATTACGCGCACGGCTTCGCACCCGTCAGCCTGTACGTCGAAGAGCATTACAAGCGCGCGTGCAAGGGCGGCACCGGTCACTATAAGGTAGCGGTCAACTACGCCGCTTCCATACTCGCTTCCGAAGAGGCGGAAAAGCGCGGCTACGACCAGACGCTGTGGCTGGACGCTCAGGAAAACAAATATATGGAAGAAGTCGGTTCCATGAACATCTTCTTCGTCATAAGCGGCGTGGTCGTAACTCCCATGCTCGCCGGATCAATACTGCCCGGCATCACGAGAAAGAGTACGATCGAGCTGCTCAAAGCGCGCGGCTATACCGTCGAGGAACGCCGCGTATCCGTGGACGAGGTCGTAAAGGCCGCCGAGGACGGCACGCTTAACGAAATCTTCGGCACCGGTACGGCCGCAGTGGTTTCTCCCGTCGGTTCCTTCGGCTACAACGGCAAGGATTACACCGTAGGCGACGGACAGATGGGCAAAATAACCAAATACGTCTACGACGAACTCACCGGAATACAGACGGGCGTAAAACCCGACGAATTCGGCTGGGTGGAAAGAATAGTCTGATACATTTTACTCACAAGGAGACTGCCCGAATATGAAATTCGATACCAAATGCGTCCGCGCCGGATACGAACCCGGCAACGGCGAGCCCAGACAGATACCCATCGTGCAGAGCACGACGTTCAGATACACGTCGAGCGAGGAGATGGGACAGCTTTTCGATCTCGAAAAATCCGGTTACTTCTATACCAGATTGCAGAACCCCACCAACGATACCGTGGCTGCCCGCATAACCGCTCTTGAGGGCGGCGTCGCCGGCATGCTCACGTCGTCGGGACAGGCGGCGAACTTTTACGCCGTGTTCAATCTCTGTTCCGCAGGCGATCACTTCGTGTCCGCTGCGTCCATATACGGCGGAACGTACAACCTTTTCTATGTCACCATGAAAAAGATGGGCATAGACTGCACGTTCGTGGACCAGGACGCGTCCGAGGAGGAAATCGCGAAAGCGTTCCGTCCCAACACCAAGTGCCTGTTCGGCGAAACGGTGTCCAACCCCGGCGTCAAGGTGCTCGACATAGAAAAAATGGCGCGCATAGCGCACTCGCATAACGTGCCGCTCATTATCGACAACACTTTCCCGACGCCTTACAACTGCCGTCCTTTCGAGTGGGGCTGCGACATTGTCACGCATTCCACTACCAAGTACATGGACGGTCACGGCATGCAGGTGGGCGGCTGCATCGTGGACAGCGGCAATTTCGATTTCGCGGCGTACGGCGACAAGTTTCCCGGACTGAATACGCCCGACGAATCGTATCACGGCCTTATCTATACGCAGAAATTCGGCAAGCTCGGCTATATAACCAAGGCGACCGCGCAGCTCATGCGCGACCTCGGCTCCATACAGTCGCCGCAGAACGCCTTTTATCTGTCCATAGGTCTTGAAACGCTGCATCTGCGTATGCCCAGACACTGCTCGAACGCGCAGAAATGCGCCGAATTCCTCTCCGCTCAGGACAAAGTCGCGTGGGTGACATACCCCGGACTGAAAACGGACAAATATTACGAACTCGGCAAGAAGTACTGCCCGAACGGTACGTGCGGCGTGCTCTGCTTCGGCCTCAAAGGCGGCAGAGCGGCGGCCGAGAAGTTCATGGACGGCTTAAAGCTCGTGCGCATATACACACACGTGGCGGACTCGCAGTCGTGCATGCTTCACCCGGCCAGCCATACGCACCGACAGCTGTCGGACAAGCAGCTCGAAGAGGCGGGCATAGATCCTTCGCTCATCCGTTTCTCGGTGGGCATCGAGGATCCCGACGATATAATAGAAGACATTAAACAGGCTCTGGAGTCCGTTTAACCGGCGCCGAGCAGCTTGACGAGCGCCCCGATGATTTCGGCGGGCGCGAAAGGCGAAATCACACCCAGCCCCGATGCCGCAGCGGCACGGGGCTTTTGCCTGCTCTGCATGAGCATGTTCATAAGCCCGCTCATCTCCGGACCGGCGGCCTCGGTTACGGCCTCCTCGGCGCTTTTTCCGCCCGTCAGCATTGCGAACAGTTTGGCTTTGTCCGCGTTCCCGCTCCCCGAGAGCAGGAGCGGCAGCAGTGAGTTTATATCCATACGGCCTCCTTTTGTCACAGTAATGTATATGCCGGCATAAGATAGGATGTATGCGTAAAAGTCTTAAAAATTTCAGACCCGAAACGACCGAAGAAAAATGCGCCGAGGAAAAAGCGGCCGAACTCATGAAGAAGTACGGCAGCATGAGCGAGGACGCGCTGTTTGCCCGGCTCATGGAAGAGGTCGCGTCCGAAAAGTCGGGCGGCACCTTCGACGCGGCGGCGCTGCGCGCGAATGTGGATAAAATGCGCCCGTACCTGACGGCGGCGCAGACGAGCAAGCTCGATCATCTTCTCCGGCTCATCGGGAGCTGACGTGGACGGCTACATCGTTTATCTCGACGACCTCTCCGAGGGCGCGCGCGAACTCGCCGCGTATTCGAGACTGACGCATATCCTGCCTTTTATCTCCTGCGCCGCGGTCGGGGACGGGGGCTTTCTCCGCTCGCCGTCCTTCCGCGCGGCAAACGCCGTGCGCACCGTCAGGGTGTCCGTGGTCATGGACAAAGTGAAGAGCGCGGTAGGCTACGAGCGCACCGCGCCCGAACCTTTCTGCGGCAGAGGCGTGACCGCGGCGGTGATAGACACGGGACTGTCGCCGCACGTCGATTTTCTGCTGCCGCACCGCGTGCCCGTATTCGTCGATCTCGTCGGCGGGAAAAGCGAGCCGTACGACGACAACGGCCACGGCACCGCGGTAGCCGGCGCGCTTGCGGGCAGCGGACTCATGTCTGGCGGCAGATATTCGGGCATCGCCTGCGGCGCCGACATAATCCCCATAAAGGCGCTGGACGCTTCGGGCGAGGGGAGCACCGCCGACATACTGCAGGCCATGCAGTGGATATACACCAACTGCGAAAAGTACAACATACGCGTGGTATGCATGTCCTTCGGCGCCGAGCCGCAGGGAAAGAACGACCCTCTCGCGGCGGGCGCGGAAGCGCTGCACTCCAAAGGCATAACGGTGGTGGCGAGCAGCGGCAACGACGGCCCCGCGGAGGGCAGCGTAAAATCGCCGGGCATAAGCCCGTTCGCGCTCACCGTGGGCGGAGCTGAAGTTACGGACGCGGGCGTAACCGTGTCCGAATTTTCTTCGCGCGGCAGGCCGGGCGGCATAGTCAAACCGGATATAATCGCGCCGGCGGAGGACGTCGTGTGCGCGGGGGCGGGCGAGGATTACGTCGCCGTCACGGGCACGAGCATCGCCACGCCCATAGTGGCGGGAGCCTGCGCGCTCATACTGTCAGCACACCCCGGCTATACTCCGGACAAAGTCAAGGAACTGCTCATGACGCACGCCGCGGCAGTGGAAGGCGCCGCGTGCGGCAGCGGCATGCTGGATATGACCTTCCTGCGCGGGATTACTTAGACAGCTCTTTGACGGCCTGAATGAAGAAATTGAGTTCGTCCGCCGTATTGTCCACGCCGAGAGAGGCGCGTATCATTCCGTCTTTGAGCGTGCCGTAATGCTTGTGAACGAGGGGCGCGCAGTGCAGACCGCACCGCACGCATATATCGTATTCGTCTGACAGTATGTTGCCCGCTTCGGCGCTCGACATGCCGCGCACGTTGAAAGAGATGACGGGCCCGCCGTACTCTCTTTTCGTATACAGCTGCACGCCGGGTATTTTGCTCAGCTCGCCCAGCGTATAGATGAACATACCCGTCAGCTTGCGCGCGTTGCTTTCGCCGTAGTCGTTTACGTATTTGAACGCGGCGTTCAGTCCCGCGATCGCCGGGGTGGGGAGCGTGCCGCTTTCCAGCCCCTCGGGCAGCTCGGTAGGCTGCGGTTTGGTACTTTCGGTGCCCGTGCCGCCGTACCGGAAGGGACGGACGCTGCCCTTTCTTATGAGCAGCAGCCCGACGCCCTGCGGCGCGTGCAGCCCCTTGTGCGGAGCCACGGCGAGCATGGAAATCCGGGACGCGTTCATATCTATCTTTCTGTATCCCGCGCTCTGCGCGCCGTCGACGAGGAAGAGCAGCCCGCTTTTTTCCGCGAAGTATCCGATGTCGTCTATGGGCTGCACCGCGCCCGTGACGTTGCTGATGTGGTTGACTATGATCATGTACGTGTTCGGCCGCACCGCGCCGGCGATCTGCTCCGCGGTCACGCACCCTCCGCCCAGCGGCTGCACGACGGTATAATCGATCATGCCCAGCTCTTTGAGCCGTATGAGCGGCCGCAGCACGCTGTTGTGCTCGAGCGCCGTCGTCACTACGTGTCCGCCCTTGACCGCCGTGCCGAATATGGCGGTATTGAGTGCGTCCGTGCAGCTCATGGTGAATATGACCTTGTCGGGCGGACAGCCGAAGAATTTCGCCGCCGCCGTGCGGGTGTCCTCCACCATCATGCCCGCCTTGACCGCAATGGAATGCGAGGAGCGTGTGGGATTGGCGGACAGGTATTTGAGCGCCGTACCCACGGCGTTTATCACGCTGTTGGGTTTGAAGTAAGTGGTCGCGGCGTTATCGAGATAAATCATCGTCAGCCCTCCGTTCGGAAGAATATAATGACATATGATAATCTATTACGTTTGAAACGGAAAGAGAACGAAAGAAATTCAAAAGGAAGAGGAAAATGGAAATATTGCTTGTGTTCGGAACCAGAAACCAGACGCTGCGCTGCGCCAACTTCCTGCGCGCCGCCGGATACGCCGCTTCGGTGGCGGACACTCCGCTGAAAATCTACGGCAGCTGCACTCTGTCCGTCAGGTGCGGCAGGGAAGCCTTTTCGTACTTCTGCGAGCACGTACACGCTTTTTCGTCGTTTGCCGGCGCATATACGGCGGACGGCGACAGATACGCGCGAATTTTTTAGAAACCGCTTTACAAGCCGCCGCCGGTATGGTATACTTATACCGAATTCTTACGGCGGAGAAAAACGCGTATGTCTCGTGCGGACGATATAATAAACAGACTGAAAAACGATTATCCCGACGCCCACTGCGAGCTGAACTACGGCTCCGATTTTCAGCTGCTCGTGGCGGTCATTCTGTCCGCGCAGTGCACAGACAAACGCGTGAACATCGTTACGCGGGAGCTGTTCAAAACTCACGGCACGCCGCTCGATTTCGCGACCATGGAGCAGGAAGACCTGGAGCGTATGATCCACTCGTGCGGATTCTACCGCTCGAAGGCAAAGAGCATCATCTCGGCCAGCCGCGACATACTCGAAAAATTCGGCGGCAGCGTGCCGCGTACGATGGACGAACTGCTGACGCTGCGCGGCGTGGGCAGAAAGACCGCCAACGTAATGCTGAGCGTCGCGTTCGGAGAGCCGGCGCTCGCCGTGGACACGCACGTGTTCCGCACCGCGCACCGGCTGGGGCTGTCGGACAAACCCACGCCCGAGGGCGTGGAAAAAGATCTCGTGTCGCAGCTCGGACCCGATACGCTGCCGATTGCGCACCACCTGCTCATATTCCACGGAAGATACCGCTGCCACAGTCAGCGCCCCGAATGCGGTATATGCACTCTGACGGATGAGTGCGTTTATTATAACGGCGGGGCGAAAGGGATAAAATAATGTTTGTAGACAAGGCGAAAATTTTCATCAAATCGGGCGACGGCGGCAACGGCTGCACGTCGTTCTACACCGAAAAATACGTCAATAACGGCGGTCCCGACGGCGGCAACGGCGGGACGGGCGGCCGCGTGGGATTTCGCGCGGTCAAAAACAAGAGCACGCTCGCCGATTTCAAATACGCCAAGCATTTCCGGGCGGAAAACGGCGAAAACGGCCGCTCGCGCTACTCGGCGGGCAAGTGCGGCAAGGATCTCATTATAGACGTTCCCGTCGGCACGGTGATACGCGACGAGGAGAGCGGCAGCATAATCGCCGACATGTTCGAGGACGGCATGATCGTCATCGCCGACGAAGGCGGCCGCGGCGGCAAGGGCAACGCGTTCTTCAAAAGCTCGCGCAGACAGGCGCCGCACTTCTCCCAGGCGGGCGAAAAGACGCAGGAGCACGCCGTCACGCTGGAACTGAAAACGATAGCCGACGTCGGCCTGATCGGCTATCCCAACGTCGGCAAATCCACCATACTGTCCGTTATCAGCGCCGCGCGCCCCAAGATAGCGTCCTACCATTTCACGACGCTGTCGCCCAATCTCGGCATGGTTACGGCATACGACGAGTCCTTCGTCGTCGCCGACATTCCCGGGCTTATAGACGGCGCGAGCGAAGGCGCCGGGCTGGGACACGATTTCCTCCGCCATATCGAACGCACCCGTCTGCTCGTGCACGTCATAGACGCGAGCGGCAGCGAGGGCAGGGATCCCGTGGAAGACTATCTCGCCATTAACCGCGAGCTTGCCGGCTACGATGCTTCTCTCGCCGAAAAGCCGCAGATCGTCGTGCTCAACAAAGCGGACATGATGACGGACTTTTCCGTCGAAGACAAAATCAGGGCGCTCGGAGCCGACGAGGTACTGACCATGAGCGCGGTGCAGCACAGCGGCGTGGACGAACTGATAAAGGCCATGTACCGCGAACTGAAAAAACTGCCCGAGATCAAACCGCTGGAATACGAGCCGTTCACGTTCGCCCGTCCGGACAAGGAGAGCTTCGAGATCGTCAGGGCGGACGACGGCAGTTTCGAACTGTTCGGCGGCATGATAGACGAGCTGGCGCGCAACGTCGTGCTGGACAACTACGACAGCATGAAATACTTCCAGCGCCGCATTAAGGAAAGCGGCATAGACAAGGCGCTCAAAAAGGCGGGAGCCAAGGACGGCGACACCGTCCGTATAATGGACATAGAATTTGAATACTTCGAATAAAACGGTAATTTTCGGCGGGTCGTTCGATCCGGTCACGACGGCGCACGTATCGCTCGTGCGGCAGCTGTCCGCCCGTTTCGGCAGGGTGATCGTAATGCCCTGCGCGGTCTCGCCGTTCAAGACGTCCGTATCCGCTTCGGCGGCGCAGAGGCTGGATATGCTGAACATGAGCCTTTCCGGAGCTGAAAACGCGGAAATCAGCACGTTCGAACTGGACGGCCCCGCGCCCAGCTACACTTATCTGACTCTGCGCCGCTACGCGCGTGAGGCCGGAGAATTATACCTCGCCGTGGGCAGCGAAATGGTCATCGAGCTGGAGCGCTGGAAAAACGTGGACGAGATCGCGTCGCTTGCGCGGCTGTACGTCGTGCCGCGTCCGCACTTCCCGCTGAACGCCGCTATGCGCGGCAAGCTGGACAGGCTGTTTCCGGGCAGATGGGAGGAGGCGGATTTCGCGGGCGAAACGGGCTCGTCGTCCGAAGTCAGGGTGTCGTTCGCAATGGGTCGCCCCGCCATGTACATGCCCGAGGGCGCCGCGCGGTACGCGCTCGGCTGCGGACTGTACGGCGAATACTGCTACGTGAACGCACTGTACGCCGAATACGGCATGAAGCGCAAGCGCATAGATCATTCGTACTCGACGGCGCTGTGCGGTATATGGCTGGCCAAGCGCGCCTGCGTGGACATGCACAAGGCAATAACCGCGCTGCTGCTGCACGACATCGGAAAATATCTCACGAAGGAAGACGCGGAAGCGCGCGGAGTGGTATTCGACGGCAGGATCGACGATATGCCGCTGCCCGTGCGCCACGCCGAAATAGGCGCGGAGATACTGTCCCAGCTCGTGGGCATAAAGGACGCGGACGTCATCGAGGCCGTCCGCTGGCATACCACGGGCAGACCGGCCATGACCGCCATCGAAAAGGTGGTGTACCTCGCCGATTACATCGAGCCTCTGCGCGACTTCCCGGGTGTGGATGAGCTGCGCGCGGCAGTCGAGGAGGATCTCGACAAAGGCCTGCTCGCGGCGCTGAAAAACTCAGTGAGCCACGTCGGGGAAGAGATATATCCCGTCACGATGCGGGCATACGAATATTACGCCGAAAAACAAGGAGAAAACGCATGAAAGCAACGAAAAGCGACGCATACGCGCTCGCGAGAAAGATAGCCGCGGTGCTCGACGAGAAGAAGGCGTCGGACATCGTCATAATAGACCTGTCCGAAAAATCCATAATCGCTGATTATTTCGTCATCGCCAGCGGCAGATCCACGACCGCGGTCAAATCGCTGACCGACAACGTGGACGAAAAACTGTCCAAAGAGGGGATAGAACCGCTCCGCCGCGACGGATTTTCGGAGGCGAAATGGATAGCCGTGGATTACGGCAGCGTCATACTGCACGTGTTCCACGAGGAAACGCGCGAGTATTACCGCCTCGAACGGCTGTGGATCGACGGCGGAAATTGCGAAAAATACGGCGAAGGCGCGTAAAACGTTTGACAAAAGCATAGCCGCGGTTGTAATATATACGCAAAGCTGACGCTTTAGGGGCGGGGTGAAACTCCCCACCGGCGGTAATAGTCCGCGAAGCCGAAAGGCCCGACGGGGTGGAATTCCCCGACCGACGGTACAGTCCGGATGATATAAAGCGTGAACTTCGTCGTATGCGCGATGCGATTTTTGCCGCCCCTTTATTTTTGTAAGGAGCGGTTTTATTATGACAGGCAGAGCCGGAGAAAGAGTAAAAGAAAGAGCGAAAGAGTTTTTCTGCACGAAAAACATCGTGACTATGGCGATGCTCGCGGCGGTGAGCTACGGGCTGAGCTGGCTGGAAATCCCCATTTTCGCAATGGTTCCGGTCGTGGGACAGATACTCAGGCTGGACTTTTCCAACCTCGCGACGATGCTGGGCGGATACCTTACCGGCCCGGTGGGCGCGGTGCTGATCGAATGCGTGAAGCAGCTGCTGTGCTTTATCACGAAGCCGACGTTCGGCGGCGTGGGCGAGCTGGCCAACCTGCTTATGGGCATAGCCTTCGCGCTGCCCCCGGCCGTTCTGTACCGGTATAAAAAGGGCATCGGCTGGGTGATAATCGGCATGGGAATAGGCTGCGTATGCCAGATCTGCGTGGCGCTGCTGTGCAACAGATTCATAACCTTCCCCCTCGTGGGCGAGTTCCTCGTCTCTCTCGGCTATGCCGACGCAGGCGCGGCGTTCGCCGATCTGTGGCCGTGGTTTCTCGCGTTCAACGTCATCAAGTCCGCTTCGGTCAGTATTCTGACCTTCCTGCTCTACAAACGCCTGTCCGTCGCGCTCAAACGCATATTTGCGCCGCGTAAAAAGGCCAATTCGCTTGCAAAGAATGGCGGCGCGGTGTATAATATCGGTATGGATAAAACGGTCACGAAAAGCGCCGAAGAAACGGAGCGTTTCGCCGAACGTCTCGCTTCCGGTTTCAAGGGCGGCGAAGTAGTGCTGCTGTCCGGCGATCTCGGCGCGGGCAAGACGGTGTTCGCCAAAGGCGTGGCGAAAGCGCTGGGCGTCAAAGGCGACGTAAAGAGTCCGACGTTCACGCTGTGCTGCGAATACTCCGGCGACAGGCTGGAACTCGTACATATCGACGCATACCGCCTTCACGACGGCGCCGAAGCCGAGGCGTGCGGCATAAACGAAAAATTCGGCAATCCGGACACGGTCACGCTCATAGAGTGGCCGTCGCAGATAGAGAGCGTGCTGCCGCGCGGCTGCATACGCGTGGATATCGCCCGCCTCGGAGACAACGAAAGGGAAATCACGGTAAATGCTCAGCAGTAAACAGAGAGCAAAACTCAAAGGACTCGCATCGACTCAGCCCGCCATATTTCAGATAGGCAAGGGCGAGATAAGCGACGCGCTCATAGAGGGGCTGGACGCCGCTCTCTCGGCGCGCGAACTCATAAAGGTGTCGGTGCTCAGGAACTGCGATTACGACGCGGACGATCTCATGCGCGTGCTGGAAATGAAACTGCGCGCCGAAGCGGTCTGCCGCATAGGCAGTAAGATAGTGCTGTACCGTTACAGCGACAAAAAAGGAATCAAACACATAGAATTATGAATTACGTTGCGGTAGACACGGCCTCGGATATACTCAAAGTGCTCGTCGTAAAAGGCGGCAGGCGCGAATATTTTCAGTGCGCCGATTTCAAGGCCGCGTCCGTCGCGCTTATGCCCGAGCTGGACGCCTGCCTGAAAAGGTGCGGAGCCTCGCTTGCGGACATGGACTGCTTCGCCTGCGTGACCGGCCCCGGCTCTTTCACGGGTATACGCATAGGCATGGCGACGATAAAAGCGTTTGCGTACGTGTTCGGCAAGCCCGTCGTACCCGTCACCGCTCTCGACCTGCTGGCATATAATAACAGGGGCGAGGAAACGGTGATAGCGGTATGCAACGCCGGCAACGGCCTGCGCTATACCGCCGTATACGACTCTGCGCTCCATACGCTCATGGAGCCGCGCTGCCTGACGAAGGAGGAGTTTGCCGATTTCGTGGGCACCGTGGACGAACCGTTCGGCGTATACGCGGACGCGGCAAGCGCGGACGGCGTGCCGGGCGCGCACGTCCCGACCGAGTTCGGCGACGCGTTCGCCGTTGCGGTTGAGCGCGGCATGAAAAACGCCGTGAGCGGCAGCGAGCTGCAGCCGCTTTACATCCGCAAACCTCAGGCCGAGCGCGACCTGGAAGCGAAGAATGATAAGAAAGGCTGAACCGTCCGATCTCGCCGCGGTGCACGCGCTCATGACGGCGTACGTAACGCCGCCGTGGAGCGAGTCCGCGACGCTGGACGCCATAAATAACGAACGCTGCACCTTCCTCGTGGACTGCGACGGAGGGGCGCTGAACGGCTACGTCTGCATCGAAACGGTGCTCGGCGAAGGCTGCGTGATGTCGATAGCGGTGTCCGAAGACCGCCGCCGCTCCGGACTGGGCGGCGCACTGCTCGACGCGGCTTTGTCCGCTGCGGGCGCGGAAAGCGTATATCTTGAAGTGTGCGAGAGCAATGCGGCGGCGATAGCGCTGTACTCCTCGCGCGGCTTCCGGACAGCGGGCGAAAGAAAAAAATATTACGGAGAGAAGAGCGCATACATAATGCGCAAGGGGGCGGGAGAGAACTGAAACTCGATCTCGGAGTGGGCGTAAACGCCGAAGTGTGCCGCGGCAGCGGCACTCCGCTTTTGTTCCTGCACGGCTGGGGCGGCAGCGCGCTGTCTTTCGGCGGCGCGTTCGATTATTTCGCGTCGCGCGGCAGGACGTGCGCCGCGCTCGATTTTCCGCCCTTCGGGGCTTCCGATCCGCCTCCGCCCGACTGGTCGCTCGGCGATTACGTACGGCTGACCGCCGCGGCTGCCGACGCGCTCGGTTTGGGCAGATTTATCCCGATCGGGCACAGCTTCGGCGGCAGAGTGGCCATAAGGCTGGCCGCGGAAACGGACAGGGCCGAAAAGCTCGTGCTCGTAAGCGCGGCGGGGCTTAAACCGCGGCGCGGACTGCTGTACCGGCTGCGTCGCCTGGCGTTCAGGCGCGATAAGGCCCGAGGGCGGGACGTTACGAAATACTATTCTCCCGACTGGCTGGCGATGCCGGAATATCTTCGCGGCGTATTCGCGCGCATAGTGGGCGAGGATCTGACGCCCTGCCTGGATAAAATAAATTGCCCGACGCTTATCGTGTGGGGTCGCCGCGACCGTGAAACGCCGCCGTATATGGCGAGGCGTCTTAAACGCGGTATAAAGCGCGGCAAGCTCGTGTTTTTAGAGGGCGGACACTTCGCGTACGCGGAGAATCATACCGCGTTCGCGAGCGCGCTGGACTCGTTTTTGAACTGATGGAAACGGTACTCGATATAATCTTCATATTCGCGTCGACGGTGCTGCTGAGCGCGGTGAGCATAAAAATGCTGCACATGTATCAGCTGTCGTCGTATCGGCTGCACGGCGTATGGAACTGGCTGAAACTGTCGCATTTCGACTATCTGCTCAGATATTTTTCTTACGCCTTTTTTGCCGTCGGCATGACGCTGCTGTTCAACTTCTGTTTTCCGCAGGATAACGTGCACTGGTTTTCCTACCTGTTTTTCGTGTTTTTCGGCATAACGTTCTGCGTGCTCGCGTACCGTAAAGGCTCGCGCGTGCCGCTCGCCGTCACGCCGCGCATGCGCCGGCTCATTATGGTGAATACGGTGCTCTGCATCGCGCTTTCGGTCGGCGGCTGGGGACTGTCGAAGACCCCCATGCTCGAAGCCGGATACGCGTTGCTCCCTCTGTTCGTGCCCCTGATCTGCCTCGCGTCGTACGGAATCACTTATCCGTTCGAGAGGATGATAGCAAAATCCTTCATTAAGGACGCGACCGAGGAAGTGGAAAAACTCAAATCCGCCGGACTTAAAGTCGTGGGCATAACGGGCAGCTACGGCAAGACGACGGCGAAAAACATACTTTTCGCCATGCTGTCGACGAAGTACCGCGTCTGCGCCAGCCCGGGCAGCTATAACACGCCGCTCGGCATCTGCCGCACCGTCAACGACTCGCTCGAGCCGGACGACAACATTCTCGTCGCCGAAATGGGCGCGCGCCGCCGCGGCGACATAAAAGAGCTGTGCGACGTCGCCAAGCCCGATCTCGGCATAATCACCGGCGTGGGCAGCCAGCACTACGAAACTTTCGGCTCGCTCGAAGCGATCGCCGATACCAAATACGAACTCGCCGAAGCCCTGCCCGAAGGCGGACTGGCCGTGTTCAACTGCGCGGACGCAGGCGCGGCGAAACTTGCGGAACGCTTCGGCGGCCGCAAGGCGCTTGCGGGCGACTGCGATGGCTGTACCGTAAAATTTTCGGACGTGGAATTCGGCTCCTTCGGCAGCCGCTTTGCTCTTACAGCGGGCGGAGAAACCGTAAAGGTGTCCACGCGCCTGCTCGGCAGGCATATCCCCGCGCTTATAGCCGCCTGCGCCGCAGCGGCGCTCGAACTTGGCGTGCCTCTGTGCGCCTGCGCCCGCGCCTGCGAAAAGCTCGCACCCGTGCCGCACAGGCTCGAACTCATTGCCGCGGGCGACAAGACCGTCATCGACGACGCGTACAACTCCAATACCGAAGGCGCGAAAAACGCCGTCGAGGTGCTGGGCTGTTTCGAGGGCAGAAAGATAATAGTCACGCCCGGCATCGTGGAGCTGGGCGAGCTGGAAGCGGACGCGAACAGGGAGTTCGGCCGCCGTATAGCCGCGGTCTGCGATCTCGCCATACTTGTCGGCAGACGCGCGAAGCAGATAAAAGCGGGCGCCGAGGAAGCGGGAATGCCCGAAGAAAACATAAAGACGGTCGCGTCGCTCGCCGAAGCGCGCGAACTGCTTGCCGAAGAGAGCGGCAAAGCGGCGGTGCTGTTTGAAAACGATCTTCCCGACAACTACTGACCGCGTCGCCGTCGTCACGGGCGGGGCGAAAGGCGTAGGCGCGCAGATAGTGCGCAGGTTCGCCGCGGCAGGCTGCCGCGTGGCATTTTCTTACCGCTCGTCGCAGGATGCCGCGGCGCGGCTGCTGAGCGAGCTGTCTCGGTCGGGCGCGCATGCGATAGCCGTGCGGGCCGATCTGTCTTCGCCGGACGGAGCCGCCAGACTGCGCGAGGCCGTGCTCGGGGAATTCGGCAGGCCGCACACGCTCGTGAACAACGCCGGCTCGTCGGCGTATAAGCTGTTGTGCGACATGACCGAAGAGGAAACCGAGCGCATGCTCGGCGACAATCTGAAATCGGCGATATATACCTCCCGTGCCTTTTACGACGATTTCGCTTTCGGCAGAAGCGGCAGCATAATCAATATTTCGTCGGTGTGGGGGCTGAAAGGGGCGAGCACCGAAGCTGTGTACTCCGCGGCAAAAGCGGGCGTTATAGGGTTTACCAAAGCGCTTGCGAAGGAGCTTGCGCCCTGCGGCGTTCGCGTCAACGCCGTTGCGCCCGGCGCGATCGCTACCGATATGCTGTCCTGTTTTTCGGAAGAGGAAACGGAAGAAATACGGCGCGAGATTCCGCTCGGCCGCATAGGCATGCCCGACGACGTGGCGTCCGCCGCGCTGTTCCTGGCATCCGACCTGTCCTCGTACATGACGGGCGAGGTGCTTAACGTTTCGGGCGGCTACGTAATATAAACCGAATATATATTGCCCCGCGTGCGTTTTTTTGCGCATGGCGGGGTTTTGTCTTGACTGCGCGCGCCGCCGATGTTATAATTTCCGTATGAAATACGACGTCGCCATAATAGGAGCCGGGGCGTCCGGACTGTATCTCGCTTCGCTGCTTGCGGGCAGCGATCTTTCCGTCGCTCTCATCGAGGCCGGCGACCGGGTCGGACGCAAGCTGTCCGCCACCGGCAACGGCCAGGGCAACCTTACCAATACCGCGGTCTGCGCCGAAAGATACCACGGCGACCGCGCGCTCATACGCCTTATCGCCGGCAGCGATTACGAATCGGTGCTCGGCGCTTTTCCGTTCTCGTTTTCCGCAGACTCCCGCGGCCGCGTGTACCCGCTGGGCAGGCAGGCTTCCGCGCTGACCGACGCGCTCAGACGCACCGTCGGCGCGGCAAAGAATATCGACGTAATGCTCCCATCGCGCGTCCGCAGTCTGGAAAAAGGGTACACCGTTATTTTCGATGACGGACGCAGGATAACTGCGGACAAGGCGGTACTGTGCACGGGCGGAAAAGCGCAGAAGCAGCTGGGCAGCGACGGCAGCGGATACGAGATCGCCGCGCGTTTCGGCCACACGGTCACGCCTCTTCTGCCTTCTCTCGTGCAGATCAAGACGGACACGGA
The DNA here is from genome assembly GCA_904387375.1 of Candidatus Protoclostridium gallicola. Lineage (GTDB taxonomy): Bacteria > Bacillota > Clostridia > Christensenellales > Pumilibacteraceae > Protoclostridium > Protoclostridium gallicola. The sequence goes on along the minus strand of CAJFLE010000010.1, from coordinate 2,291 downwards.
ACATATACGCACGCTCAAAGGCCTGCGCGCCGACTGCATGGTAACTGCGCGTTCGGGCGGACGTGTGCTCGGCAGCGCCCGCGGCGACGTTATTTTCGCCGATTACGGGGTGACGGGCAGCGCCGTTTTTTCGTTGTCGTATTTCGTGACGGGACTGAGCGGTGTGACGCTGGATATAGCGTTTCTTCCCGATACGGACGAAGAAACAGTCGCGCGCGACGTGCGGCGCAAGCTTGGCGCCGGATACGAGCATGGCGAACTGCTCTCCGGCACGCTCAACAATCAGATAGGACGCGCCGTAATGCGCCGCTGCCCGTCGTCCGATCCGGCGGAGATCGCACGCGCGGTAAAGCATTTCACGCTGAGCGTGCAGGGCACGCTGGGCTTCGACAGCGCGCAGGTCACGCGCGGAGGAATTCCGACGAACGAAGTAACGGACGACCTGGAAAGCGTATACTCTCAGGGACTGTACTTTGCCGGAGAAATCCTCGACGTGGACGGGGAGTGCGGGGGCTTCAATCTTCATTGGGCCTTTTCCTGTGCTCGCAGGATAGCGGAAGGACTGCTCTCATGATCGTCAGGCTGGACAATATAAAGCTGACGCCCGGCGAGGGCGAGGATGAGCTCCGCCGCATCGCGGAGCGTCGGCTCGGCGCACGCCCCGCGTATTTCCGCATACTTAAAATGTCGCTGGACGCGCGTAAGAAACACGACATACATTACGTGTGCTCCGTAGAGTTTTCGACGGACGAAGCGCCGTGCCCGGCTCCTCTCGGGAGATACCGCGGCGAGGCAAAAAAGATCATGATAGTCGGCAGCGGCCCGGCCGGGCTGTTCTGCGCGCTGCGCCTTGCGGACCGCGGTTTCGCTCCCGTAGTTATCGACCGCGGCACGGACGTAGATACCCGCTCAGCGGCGGTAGCGCGCTTTTTTTCGGGCGGCAGGCTCGACCCGGACAACAATGTGCAGTTCGGCGAAGGCGGCGCGGGTACGTTCTCGGACGGCAAGCTGAATACGCAGACCCACAGCGGTTATAACGCCGACGTACTTGCGACGTTCGCAAGGTTCGGCGCGCCCGAAGAGGTGACGTATCTCGGCAAACCGCATATAGGCAGCGACAGACTGAAAGGCGTAGTGCGCAACATGCGCGCATATATTCTGTCCTGCGGCGGCGAGGTTCGTTTCTCCACGCGGCTGGAAAGCCTTGCATGCTCCGGCGGCAGAGTAACCGCAACGCTGTACGATATAAATAAAAACGAGACGTATGAGGAGTACGCGGACGCGCTCGTAATTGCGCCCGGTCACTCCGCGCGCGATACTTTCGCCGCGCTGCGCCGCTGCGGTATGGCGATGGAAGCGCGGGAGTTCGCCGTAGGCGTCAGGATAGAGCACAGACAGGGTGCCATAGACATGGCTCAATACGGCAGGGCACGCGGATTGCTGCCGCCCGCCGATTATAAACTCGTGTCGCATGCCGGCGCGCGCACGGCGTTTACTTTCTGTATGTGCCCGGGCGGCGTCGTTGTGCCCGCGGCAAGCGAGGAGGGCGGCGTCGTAACCAACGGAATGAGCGATTACGCGCGCGCCGGCGAGAACGCCGACAGCGCGCTGCTCGTTCAGTTGCGGCTGTCCGACTTCGGCTCCGACGATCTGTTCGCGGGTATGGAATTTCAGCGCAGACTGGAGCGCGCGGCGTTTGCCGCTGCCGGCGGGGATTACCGCGCGCCGGCGCAGCGGTGGGAGGACTTCGCCCGCGGCAGAGCGGGCAGCGGCTTCGGATCCGTCACTCCGTCATACGCCCGCGGCGTCGTGCCGATAAATCTTGCGGATATCCTGCCGGCTGTCGCCGCGGAAACGCTGAAGGTCGCCGTTCCGGATATGGCGAGGCGGCTCAGTGGCTTTGACGATCCGGACACCGTCATGACCGGCCCGGAAACGCGGTTTTCGTCGCCTGTGCGCCTGCTGCGGAGCGAGAGCGGCGAAAGCGTGACTCATCCCGGCGTATATCCGTGCGGAGAAGGAAGCGGCTACTCGGGCGGTATAACGTCGTCCGCCGCCGACGGCCTGCGCGCCGCCGACCGCATTTATGCCAAGTTCTCCTGACCGAAAGCCGCGTCAGCAATGAATAAACGATATAAGAAATACGACAATGCGCCGCCGAATGTTATCGGCGGCGCATTTGCATGGCAAGGCAATCAATACCACGCGTTGAACGCGTGGTATGCACTGGCCCTTCAAGGGCATTTTACCGGCTTGCGTCTTAAGACGCTCCGAATAGGCTTCCAGCCGCA
>CAJFLE010000009.1:134837-136362 GCA_904387375.1 Candidatus Protoclostridium gallicola | reverse complement strand
CACAGAGCCGATGGTACTGTACGGGACACTGTATGGGAGAGTAGGACGTTGCCGCATTTCCAGTGCGAAACGGGAGTGAATTCCACTCCCGTTTTTGCTGTTAAGCTGTAAGGACCGCTTTAAGGCGTTTATGGCTGTCCGTATCAGGTGACAATACAAGTATAACATTATTTTGCAATATTTCCGCATCGTTATTGCACTTATTTCTCGTTTCCTCTCTTTATATTGACATTTGACGTATTTTGTCATAAAATTATAATAATCGCAGATATGCGATCTTACATTTTACTTAAGAAAAAACCGTAAGGGGAGAAATCATGAGTCTAAAACGCGCGCTTAGGATGCTTTCGGTCATAATTTTGACGTGCATCCTTTTTTGTTTTTCCGCGGCAATGTCCGCGTGCGGCAACGGCGGTGACGAGCCGCCTCCCGCAAGCGTTGTCACCGAGCCTGGAGACGACGACAAGAACGGAGATAAAAAGGACCCGGAGCCGTCCGGGCCGGAAGAGGAGTTGCCCGGCGGCGATACCGATGATCCTGAGCCGGAACCTTCTGAGCCTGATAATCCGGAAGAACCCGAACCGACCGATCCGGAGCCGGAAGAACCTGACCCGTCTGAGCCTGAAGAGCCGGAGCCTTCGGATCCCGACCCTGAAAACCCTGCAGAACCGGACGAGCCGTCTGTGCCCGTTGAGCCGGTCGACCCCAATCCCGATAATCCGGAGCCTTCGGAACCCGACCCCGGCGAACCCGATGCTCCTGACGAGCCCGATCCTCCGGAGCCGGAACAGCCCGAAAGATTCACGCTGACGCTGGTCATAGGCGAAACATCAATACCGTTCGACGATATCGCGCCCGGCAGTGAGCGCAATATTCCTTCGGAACTGCCCGTTCCCGCCGGATACGAAATAGACGGATGGCTTTCCGACGGCGAACGGATAACCTTTCCCGTCACCGTCGACGGAGATATAACGGCGGTCGCGCAGCTGTCGCCCATCGAATACGAGATAAAATACGAGCTTGCCGGCGGAACCAATGACGAAAGCAATCCCGATTCGTATACCGTCGAAACTGCGGTCACGCTGCTGCAGGCAGAACATACCTGTTTCGATTTCGCCGGCTGGGTGATTGCCGGCACGGACGAACCGATCTCCGGAACCGAAGGGTATACGGAAAATCTGACGCTGCGCGCCGAATGGACAAACGAAAGTCACACGTATGACGAAACACATCATTGCACGCGGTGCGGCAAGTCCGCTCCCGAAAAGGAACACCGATACGGCGAATGGAAAACTGTTCGCGAGGCGACCTGCACGGAAGACGGCAGCCGCAGGCGCGAGTGCGAAATCTGCGGTCGTACCGAGCCCGAAACGCTGCATGCGCTCGGACACGATTGGGGCGAATGGAAGTTTGACGGCAAGAATACTCACACGCGCACCTGCGTACGCGATACATTGCATACCGAAAGCAAACCATGCAAATATACCGCCACCGTGACGGATCCCACTTGCGAGGATAAAGGTTA
>CAJFLE010000009.1:0-134823 GCA_904387375.1 Candidatus Protoclostridium gallicola | reverse complement strand
CACCGTGACGGATCCCACTTGCGAGGATAAAGGTTATACTTCGTTCGAGTGCGAAGTATGCGGCTATTCATACAAAGACAATTATATCGACGCCAAAGGGCATGAATATAACGAAGAGCATATCTGCACCGTATGCAAAGAGCCTGCCGAAACGGCGGAGCATGTCTACGGCGAATGGAAAACTGTTCGCGAGGCGACCTGTACGGAAGACGGCAGCCATGAACGCGAGTGCGGAATCTGCGGCTATACGGAGAGCGAAACGCTGCATGCATTCGAACATGATTGGGGCGAGTGGGCATCGGACGGCAACGGTAATCACACGCGCACCTGCGTACGCGATACATTGCATACCGAAAGCCACCGTGACGGATCCCACTTGCGAGGATAAAGGTTATACTTCGTTCGAGTGCGAAGTATGCGGCTATTCATACAAAGACAATTATATCGACGCCAAAGGACATAAGTATGACGAAGCTCATATCTGCACCGTGTGCGGAGTGCCTGCTGACACGTCCGGACACGTTTATTCGGACGGCGTCTGCACGATCTGCGGCAAGAGCGAAGCGCCCGCAGCGTGGGACGGTTCGGTATCCGAAATGCTCGAAGGCGAGGGCAGCGAACAGTCGCCGTATCTCATAACAAGCGGCGCGGATCTGGCCTATCTCGCGGCGCAGGTAAACGGCGGCGAAAAATACGCGGGCGTATATTTCAGGCTCGAAGCCGACATCGACCTCGGAGGCAGAAACTGGACGCCGATCGGCTGCGGCGTATACGATTACGGCGGCGCGGATAATATTATAGAAGAGCTTACGCGCGCGTTTTCGGGCATATTCGACGGCCGCGGCAGAACGGTGAGCAATTTCACCGTGACGGATTCGCAGCCGACGGAAATCCGTAACAACGACAATACGTATTATTCTCTCGGCCTGTTCGGCGCTCTTGACGGCGCGACGGTAAAGAATCTTCGCATAACCGGCGCCGTGATAAACGTGGATAAATCGGCGGAGCAGTCCGTCTGTTATGCGGGCATTCTCGCCGGCGTGATAGCCGGACAGTCCTCTGTGTCGTGCTGCGACGTGAGCGGGGAAGTGAGCGTATCCGCCACGACGGTATATGCCGGACTGCTTGCCGGCGACGGCAATTCCGAACTGGCAGTCAGCGACGACAGTTCCGCAAGATCCCGCAACGAAATTACGGACTGCATGGCGGCCGGCAGCGTCAGGGCCGACGCTTCGGAAAACGCATATACCGGCGGGCTGCTGGGCGGTTCGTCATATACCGACATAACGCGCTGTATTGCGGCGGCCGCGCTCGAAGTCTCGGCCGCGCGCGGCGGATATGCCTGCGGCTTCGTCGGGTACTGCGAATACCGTACCGAATTCTCTTATTGTTTCTCAAACTCGTCCGTTTATGCTTCGGAACCGAAAACGGAAACGGACGGCTTTACCGCACAGGCAAAGGAACGCGGCAGTAACTATTACTCTTCTTCGCCGAGCAATACCGCAGACGAGACCGATGCGATTCCCGCATCGCTTACCGAAGAACTGCTCTCGTCCGGAGCTTGGACGGCAGGTTCGGATCTGCCGCGCCTCGCGTTATTCGCCGACGAACACGCGCAAAATCCTTGACATACATAATCGTATATGGTAATATGTTTATGATATTATTTTAATATCGCAAACATGTATGATACGGAGGTAATATGGTACTCTTCGAAAACGTATCGAAGATATACGGCAAAAGCAATGTCAAGGCGGTCGACGATCTGACGCTCGAACTGCGGCCGGGGGAGATATACGGCTTTCTCGGTCCCAACGGCGCGGGCAAGACGACGACAATAAAGATGCTGACGGGCATACTGCCCTTCGAAAGCGGCCGCATAACCGTGTTCGGCCGCGACGTAGTGACCGACGCCGTCGCCGCCAAGCGCGAAATAGGCTACGTCACAGACAGCGGCGTGATGTACGAAAAGCTGAGCGGCCGCGAGTTTGTCGACTTCATGGCCGACGTGTACGGCGTAAGCGTAGCCGAGCGACGGCAGCGCTGCGACGAGCTGCTTGCGGCGTTCAATCTCGCCTCTGCGTTCGACAGCCGCATAGAAACGTATTCGCACGGCATGAAGCAGAAAATCGCCATAATAGGCGCGCTCGTACACGCCCCGCGCGTGCTCGTCCTCGACGAGCCTATGGTCGGGCTCGATCCTCAGTCCGCCCGCGAACTGAAGGAAATCATGCGCCGCCACGCAGACGCCGGAAACGTCGTGTTCTTTTCCACGCACGTCCTCGACACCGCCGAAAAGATATGCGACCGCGTGGGCATAATAACGGGCGGCAGGCTCGTGATGTCGGGCAGCCTGGACGAAATTAAGGCTGCAAAGGGCGACGAATCGCTCGAAGACATATTCCTGTCCGTAGCCGGCACGGGAACGGAGGTGTAAATGCACGGCTGGTTCCTGATGACGCGCACGCTGATGAAGACGTTTTTCCGCAAGGGCAAAGGCGACGGTTCGCGTTTTGCGGGCATGATCGTACTCGCGGCGCTGGGCGCGCTGCTGTCCGCGGGAGTGGCGGTGATGTTCGCATTCCTCGGCCCCGCGTTCGCCGCTGTCGGCATAGTCCCCGAAGTGACCGCGCTGCTGCTCGACGCCGGATTCATAGTCGTACTCGTGTTCGGCACGATAGGCATCTTCTCGTATGTATATTTCGCGCGCGACAGCGAGTTTCTGCTGTCTCTGCCCGTGCGGCCGTCGGCGGTATTCCTCGCGAAGCTTGCTGCGGTATACGCGCAGGAGATAATGATAGCCGCGCTCGTAATGGTGCCCGGCACGCTCGCGCTCGGCATTTCCACCGTTCAGCCCGCGACGTATTATATCATGATACTGCTTGCGTTGCTGCTTGTGCCCGTTATGGCGCTGCTGGTCGCGTCGCTCGTGTCCGTTCCTCTCGCTGCGGCAGCTTCTTTCTTCAGAAGAAAGGGCGCCGTCAGCGGCATACTGCTCATCATTCTTTTCGCCGCATTCATGGGCGTATATATGTATTTCGTATATTCGATGTCTTACGGCACCGGCGGCGATCAGTCCGTGGAAGAGATACTTGCCGAGATGCAGTCGGGAATGGTCACGATGGCGAGCGTGCTCTATCCGGTATACGCGCTCGCGCGCTTCGGCACTCTGACGCCCGCGCTCGTCGGCTCCGTCGCAGGCTCGGCGCTCATCGACCTCGCCATATTCTTCGGCACGGTCATTGCCGCCGGCGCGCTCACCGTACTGATCAGCGGCAAAGCGTATAAAGGCGCCGCGCTGCGCCAGAACGAGCATACGTCGTCCGTAACGTCCGCACGCGAATACGTGGCTTCGTCCGCGCTCGGCGCGCTCATGAAAAAGGAGTGGCGGGAAATGGTGCGCAACATCTCTTTCGCGTTTCAGTGTCTTGCCGGCGTGGTGCTGGCACCCGTAATCGTGGTAGTCGTATCGCTCGCGAGCGGTATGCAGAACTTCACGCTCGTGCCGCTGCCGTCAGCAGAAATAATGGCGTGGGGAACAAGCCTGCTCATGATAGTCATGATGGGCGTGGGCATGAACCAGTTCGCCACCACGGCGGTTTCACGCGAGGGACAGAGCTTCGCGTACAGCAAGACCATACCGGTGCCGTACGCCACGCAGCTGCTTGCCAAAATAATAGTGGCCGACATAATAGCGTATATTACGGTGACGCTGTCGCTCGTCGCGGCGATCGTGACCGCAGCCATAGGCGGATATGCCGATCCGCTTGCGATCGTTCTCAGCGCCGTGTTCCTGCTCGTGTATACCGCGGCATACGTCAATTTCGGCGTGCTGCACGACCTGAAAAAACCCAAACTCGACTGGGTCACCCCGCGCGAAGCGGTCAAGTCCAACGCAACCACGGTGGTACCCATGCTGCTAGACTTCCTTATAGGCATACTGGGCGTGGTGCTCGTGTGCGTGCTGACGATCGTGTTCGACGCGAATTTCGGCCTTCCCGCGGCGGGAACGGGAATTGCGTTCGGCGCGCTCATAATCCTTTCCGCGGCGGCGCTCGTCTGGTCGGTGTCATATATAAGAAAGAACGCTGATAAATATTATAACAGACTGTCGATATAACGGCAGAGGAGGAATCAAGATGATAAACGAATATGAGGAAAAGACAAAACACCCGGCAGGCGGCTGGCCCGCGCTGATATTGCTGATACTGCTTCTGCTTGCCGGAATTGCGGGCGCGATAATCGGGTTCGTGTTATCGGACGACTATCCCGCGCTGGTGGCGCTGTCCGTCGTGTGCATCATAGTCATCATCGTCACATGCATTATGTTTGCCGGACTGTGCGTTATCGATCCCAACGAGGCGATAGTGCTCGTGTTTTTCGGCCGCTATCTGTACACCGTCGCGCAGGACGGATTCTATTTCGTCAATCCGCTCGCCAAAAAGAACAAGATCTCGCTCAAAGCGCGCACCCTCGTCAACGACAAGCAGAAAGTCAACGACGAGCGCGGCAATCCCGTCGAGATCGGCGTGGTCGTGATCTGGCGCATAGTCAATACCGCGAGCGCGATGTTCAAGGTGGAGAATTACCATTCCTACATAACGACGCAGGCTGATTCGGCTATAAGAAACGTCGCCCGTCAGTATCCGTACGACGTGGACGAGGGCAAGGAGGAGATGTCGCTCCGCGGCTCCAGCCAGGAGATCGCGCGCCAGCTTCAGACCGAGCTGCAGGAGCGCGTGGAAATCGCGGGCATAGAGATCCTCGAAGCGCGCATATCCCACCTCGCTTACGCGCCCGAGATCGCCGCGGCCATGCTGCAGCGCCAGCAGGCGGAAGCCATAGTGCAGGCGCGCCAGAAGATAGTGGACGGCGCGGTCGGCATGGTGGAAATGGCGCTCGGAAAATTGAGCGAGAGCAATATAGTCTCTCTCGACGACGAACGGAAAGCGCAGATGGTGTCCAACCTGCTCGTGGTGCTGTGCGGCAACAAGGACGCCCAGCCCATAGTGAACAGCGGAACTATTTATTGATATACGAAAGAATAACGAAGGTGATGCGATTTGCCCGATAACAAAAGTACAAAACAATTGCTGCTGAGGATTTCTCCTTCGCTGTACGCGAAGATCGCGCGTATGGCGGAGGACGATTTCCGCTCGGTCAACGGCGAGATAGAATATCTGCTTACCGCCGCCGTGCGACAGCGCGGCCTCTCGGACGAAAATCCGTCGGGGGGGGGTCAGCAAAAACCGTGAATAAAACAGCTTAAAGATCGAAAAAAGTCTCTTCATTTATCAAAGTGAAGAGACTTTTTTATATATTTTCCCGATCGGTGGTTTTATGTCCGTCCTCGTCTTCGAGGCCGAGTATATAATCCGCGGATTCGCCGAATGTCTTTGCAAGCAGTATTATGGCATCGGCGCCGGGCTGTTTGAGTCCGTTTTCCCAGTCGGAAACCGCGGTATGACTGTAACCTATAATGGTTCCGAGCTGCTTTTGCGTTAATCCGGCTTTCTTCCGGAGACTTTTTATACGCGAACAGTAGACTTTCATAAAAGAATCTTATCATAAATTCCGCTATAGTTGTTGACATTCCGCTATAGTTTAATTATAATGTATATATATTTGTTGCGGAGGTTAATTTTGGATAGAGGAAGAGAACACAACGAAATTGTGTCGGATACCGTCGGCGGCGACTTTTTGCATACGGTAAAATGCGCTGCCTGCGGTTCGGGCGATATGGAGTTTTTATCCGGAGGAGTAATGCGGTGCAGATACTGCGGCGCCAAAACGGTGATATCAAAGCCGCAGAGACCCGTGAACATTACAAATGAAATACATCTTCACGAATCGGAAGCGAATGCGGTGGATCGCCGCAATTACACTTTGAAAAGAAGCGAAACCGAAATGTCTTTTATGCGCAAAGCTCTTATCGCTTTGGCTGCAGACAGGCATACTCCGCCCGATATACTGGAATCCGACTTCGCGCCGGTTTCGGTAAAATATCTGCAATTCATTCGTATTTCGGCGGACGTACATATCGATTACAGTGTGTCGATAGGGTATGACAGACAGGAAGAGTATTTGGAGAAAACAAAAAAGGGCGTTGAAAAAAAGACGCGCATCGTTACCGACTGGCATCCTCAGACCGGCAGTATCGATTCCGAGAACGTCGATATTTCGTTTATCCCGTATGCCGATAAATACGAAGAGGATAAATTTGCGGAATTTCTTGTCCGGAAGCCGTCGGCGGTCATACCGCCCGAGAAGGCCGATTTTGACTTTCCGGCGCCGAGCGCCGATTATTCGTCCGCACAAAGCCGGGCCTTGGATAAATGCGTTAAAACCGCCGTCGGGCAATGCAAAAGCAAGCTGCCCGGCGACAAAAACAAGGATTTCGATTATACGGTAAAAAGCAAAATTACTTCCGTTTACTTGTATGTCGTTCCTGAATACGTTATGGGTTATAAATACAAAAATACTGCGTACGAACTGGGCGTATATTTTTCCGAAAACGCTCCGAGCGCGAGAGAAATTCCCGATTACACTCCCGTACGGAACAAAGAAATATACGACAAGAACAAAGCACTGGATACTGTCTCCATAACGGTTTCGGTACTTTGCTCGATACTGGCGGTTTTATCAATGTTTTTCGATATAATGCAAATTTTGTTCTGGACGGCACTGTCCCTTGCGGTTGCCGGCACGGCTTTATTCGCTTGTGCGGAAAACAGACACGTTAAAACTGCCGAAACCGTTTCTGCGCGATTACAGAAAGCAAAATCGGAAAAAGCGGCCGAAGTGCTCAGACGCAGGGATTTCGGCGCTATGACGGCTGCAGAGCTGGAATTGTTCGGCAATAAATACCGACAGTGGAGCTTATTGCGCGGAGGAAACGGCAATGAGGATAAAGCCGCGGACAAATTGAGAACGCCGCGCCGCGTATTTTTTACCGTCAGCTGCATTGCCTGCGTTTTGGCGATAATAGTATCGCTTGCGTCCTGTATATCGTAGCGATAAATAACGGATTATCGAAAAGAGGCAGCTCCTCAGTCGGGAGCGGCCTCTTTTGCCATCGTATCAGCTATGTGCCGGGCGTAGGCGGCGGCGACGTTGACGCCGGTCACGCTTTCGAATTCTTTGAAAAAGGCGTTGGAATTGACTTCGCAAAGCAGCATACCGCGTCTGCCGAACAGCAGGTCGATGCCGCAGAAGTCCAGGCCGAGCGCGTCCGCGATCTTTACGCACATCGCCGCGACGTCCGCGCCGACGGGGTACGGTCTGCCCGAGCCGCCCGCGCCTATGTTGGAGCGGAAGTCGCCGTCCGATACGCGTTCCATGCCGCCGAGCACTCTGCCGCCGACGACGATTACGCGCAGGTCGCGCCCCGCGCTTTCGGCGATATATTCCTGGAACAGATGGGGAGAGCACTTGACCTTCTCCATGAGCGCGAGCAGCTGCTCCTCGTCGTCCGCCCTGAACACGCCTTTGCCCATCGAGCCGTGCGCCGTTTTGACGACGACGGGGAAGCCGAGTTCCGCGACCTTCGCGGCCGCCCGTGGTTTTATCTCCGCGCTAGGCGTATAGCACAGCAGCCCGGGCAGCGTGCGCGGCATGGGCACGCCGATGCCCGACAGCCGTATCGCGGTGAGCATTTTGTCGTCGCACGCCGCGACCGCCGCCGCACTGTTGAACAGGCGCATTCCCGCGCGTTCCAGCATTTCGCCGACGTACTTGTCCTTGTCGAGGAACACGCAGAAGTCGTAACCCGTCTTCGCGTGCACGTCGCCGTCCAGCGAGGCGGGGAAGAAATCGTTCGCCCGCACGTCCGCGGCGATGCCCAGCTTTTCCAGCTCCTCTTTAATGCGCGTGCACTGATGGGCGTACACCGGCGCGTCGTAGTATGCGTTTTTGAGTATCAGTCCTTTCATACCGCCACCGCCGACGCGAGCGCCGCGATCATGGCGCGCATATTCGGATACCGCCTGTCCGGCGCAGGCTCGATCGCTTTCATGAGCGCCGCCTCTTCGTCCGCGCTTATCCTGGCGCCGAGGGCGGAGGGGCGGCGGACGAGGTCGCGCGTTTCCCGCGCAGTGGATTCGGGAGGCAGCGACGCGGTGACGCAGTAATACAGCGTCACTCCTGCGGCGTACACGTCGGTGCGCGGGCCGGGCACCGTGCCCGAGTTATACTGCTCGGGCGGGGCGTAACGCTTTTTGAGCGTTACTTTGCGCGTGCCCTCGAACACCCCGGATCTGGCCGCCGCGCCGAAGTCTATGAGCCGCGCGCCGCCGTCCGTCAGTATGATGTTGTCGGGCGAAACGTCGCCGTGCACGACTCCCGCCTCGTGCAGCCGTCCCAGCGCCTCGAGCACCGGCCGCAGCACGGTGAACGCCTCGCGGAATGACAGCCGCCCCTTTTTTGCGAGATATTCGCTCAGCGTTTCGCCTCCGATATATTCCATGACTATATACGCGGTGTTGTTTTCACTGAAAAAGTCCAGCACCGCCGCGATTCCTTCCACGTTCTTGACCGCGGCCATGCACTTCGCTTCGGTCATGAAACGCGTCTTGCCGCGCATGAACGCCGCCCGCGTCTGCATAGAAGGTTCGAGCGCCGCGCCGCGCCGCTCTGCCAGCCTGTCGGGGCAGTATTCCTTGATCGCCACCGTGCCGCCCAGCCTGTCCGCGCCGAAGTATGTGATTCCGAAGCCGCCTTCGCCCAGCGTGCGCCCCACCGTGTATCTGTTTTTCAGCACATGCAGCGGCGGCAGTCTGCGGGCGGGGAAGTCCGCGGCTCTGTATTTTTTTCCGCACTCCGTGCATGCGCCTTTGTCCGAAAGCGGCGCCAGGCAGTACGGGCATAAGCCTTTTAAGTTATCGTTCATCGTCTTTATCGTCCGTATTATCCGTTTATGTTATTTTCTCGCGACGGCAAGCACCGCCGAGTAATTGTCGTATGCTCCCGACGCGCGCGCGATTATTCTGCTTTCGCCCCGCGCCAGCACCTCTGCGCTCGAACCCGCCGTGAGAAGGTCCTCTTCCGTTTCGAATTCCTCGGTATGCTCCCACCAGCCGTCGGTGCAGAGCAGGAAGGCGTCGCCTTCGGCAATCGGCCTGCCGAGAAAGCGCACGTCGGGCAGCACGAAGTATCTGCCGCCCAGCACGCGCGTCAGCTTGTTCTGATCCTTGTGAAAACGCAGTTCGCCGGGAACGATGATCCCGCGGTCGACGTCCAGCTGCGCCACCGAGTGGTCGGTCGTGCGGAAGGACGGCTCGCCGCGTTCGTAGACGTACACGCGGCTGTCGCCGATGTGCGCCACCGCGACGTCATTGCCGTCGCTCAGCACCGCCGCGGCGGTCGTGCACGAGGAAGGGCTGATCGCGCCGTCCAGCTTGGCGGCGGTTATTTTTTCGTGCGCGGCCTTGAACAGCGCGTTTATCCCGTCCGCCGTCATGCGCTCCCCGCAGTTTACGAAAGAAGCGAGCGCGTCCGCGCATATACGGCTGGCGATGCCGCTGCCGTCGTAAGCGCCCAGCCCGTCGCAGACGACGAGAAGCAGCCTGCCGTTCGCTTCGAAAGCGCCCGCGCAGTCCTGATTTATATCGCGTCCTCCGCGCCTGCACAGTTTTGCGGTATCGATGACCATACGTTACAGTATACACCACGCGGCGGCCGAATGCAAGCGGTATTTTTGTATTTCCGCCCCGAAATATTTCCTATTTATTTGACTTGAACGAAAATAAAATGATATACTGTGAACGTAAGCGGGGCGCGCCGCGCCCGAATACGGAGGTATAAAGTATGAGCGCATACGGTAAAGTCGCAATAGTAATAGGGTCGCGTTCGGACTACGATATCGTCAAGCCCGCGGTGACCGTACTCGACCGCTTCGGCGTCGAGAGCGAGATCAGGATCATCTCCGCGCACCGTTCCCCGAACGAAGCGCACGATTTCGCCGTGACCGCGGAAGAACGCGGTTTCGAGGTGCTCATAGGCGCGGCAGGCAAGTCCGCGCACCTCGCCGGAGTGCTGGCGGGATATACGACGATGCCCGTCATCGCGCTGCCCATCTCCACGAGTTTTATGGGCGGACTGGACAGCCTGCTGTCCATGGTGCAGATGCCCAAGGGCGTGCCCGTGGCTACGGTCGCGGTCAACGGCGCGGACAACGCCGCGCTGCTCGCCGTGCAGATCCTCGCCGTCAAATACGGCGAACTGAAAAAGAAACTTGCCGACTATAAGGAAGACATGAGAAAAAAAGTGGTCAACGACGACGCCGCTCTGCAGAAAGAACTGCGTATAGACTGACCGGGAGTAATATAATATGGAAATCGGAAAACAGCTTTACGAAGGAAAGGCAAAAAAAGTGTTCGCCACCGACGACCCGAAGGTCGTGCTGGTGGATTACAAGGACGACGCAACCGCGTTCAACGGACTCAAAAAAGGTCAGATCGCGGGCAAGGGCGTGGTCAACAACCGTATGAGCAACATGATGTTCAAGCTGCTCGAAAGCCACGGCATCGAAACGCACTATATCGAAGAGATAGACGACCGCCGCACGCTGGTCAAGAAGGTGGAAATCGTTCCCCTCGAAGTCATCGTGCGCAACGTCGCCGCCGGTTCGTTCTCCAAGCGCTACGGCGTGGAGGAGGGCACTCCGCTGAAAAGCACGGGCTTCGAGTTCAGCTATAAGAACGACGACCTCGGCGATCCCATGATCAACGACTGGTACGCGCTCGCGCTCGGCCTCGCAACGAAATATGAGATCGACACGATACAGAAAACCGCGTTCAAGGTCAACGACGTGCTCAAAGAGTATTTCGCCTCCATAGGCGTGGATCTCATCGACTTCAAGCTGGAGTTCGGCCGTTACGACGGACGCATCGTGCTGGCGGACGAGATTTCGCCCGACACCTGCCGTTTCTGGGATTCCAAGACCAAGGAGAAGCTGGACAAAGACAGATTCCGCCGCGACATGGGCGGCGTCGAGGGCGCTTACGAAGAGATGATGCGCCGCGTGACGGGCGCATAAAGCGCGGCCCCGTACTTATAATAAGGATAACGCGATGATCGATTACAAATCCGCCGGCGTGGACGTGACCAGAGGTTACAGGCTCGTCGAACTCATAAAGAAGGGAGCCGCGGCGACGTACGACGAAAACGTGCCCGCGGGACTGGGCTCGTTCGGCGGCTTCTACAATATCCCCGCCGGATACAAAGAACCGGTGCTCGTTGCGGGCACCGACGGCGTGGGCACCAAGCTCAGATACGCCATCGTGCTGGATAAGCACGACACCATAGGCACCGACTGCGTGGCGATGTGCGTCAACGACGTCGTGTGCCAGGGCGCGAAACCCATGTTTTTCCTCGACTATTTCGCCTGCGGCAGGCTGGAACCCGAAGTGGCGGCCGTCGTCGTTAACGGCGTTGCGGCGGCGTGCAGGGAAGTGGGCTGCGCGCTCATAGGCGGGGAAACGGCGGAAATGCCCGGTATGTATCCCGAGGGCGAATACGACCTCGCGGGCTTTACCGTGGGCATAGTCGAAAAGAGCAAGGTCATCAACGGCTCGTCCATAGAAAAAGGCGACGTGCTCGTCGGCCTGGCGTCGAGCGGCGTGCACTCCAACGGTTTTTCGCTCGTCCGCAAACTGCTGGGCGAGGACAGAAAGGAGCTGGAAAAGTACGAGCCTTCGCTCGGCTGCACGCTGGGCGAGGCGGTGCTGACTCCGACCAGGCTGTACGTAAAGAGCGCGCTCGCGCTGGCGGACGAATTCCCGATAAAGGGAATCGCGCACATCACGGGCGGCGGATTCATAGAGAACATTCCGAGAATAATCCCGGAAGGTCTGGGCGTGGAAATAGAGCTTTCGTCCTTCCCGCGGCTGCCGATATTCCGTCTGCTGGCGGAAAAGAGCGGTCTGCCCGACGAAAAGCTGTATAATACGTTCAATATGGGCATAGGTATGGTAATGGCGGTAAGCCCCGACGCGGCGCGCCCGCTTGCCGAACGCGCAGCGGCTCTCGGCGAACAGGCGTACGTCATAGGTAAGGTGACGGACAAGCCCGGCGTAGCGCTGAAATAAGGAGGCGGCCGCAAGGAGTGATAAAAGGAGAAGTATGAAGAAACTTGCATTGCTTGTAAGCGGAAGCGGTACGAACATGCAGGCAATAATGGACGCCTGCGACAGCGGCGAGATAAAAGGGAAAATATCGGTGGTGATCTCGTCCAATCACGAGGCTTACGCTCTCGTGCGCGCCCAGGGAGCGAACATTCCCAACTATGTGTGCGCCAAGAAGGATTTTCCTTCGGTCGAGGCGCGCGACGCCGAGATTCTGCGGCTGCTGAAAATGTACGACGTCGACTACGTCATACTCGCCGGCTATCTCGGTATCATCCCCCCGTCGATAATAAAGGAATATCCCAACCGCATCGTCAACATCCATCCGGCGCTGCTGCCGAAGTACGGCGGCCGCAACTATTACGGCATAAACGTGCACGCGGCGGTCATTGCGGCGGGCGAGACTGAGAGCGGCGCGACGGCGCATTTCGTTACCGAAGAGGTAGACGGCGGTCCCATAATCCGGCAGGAGAAGCTCAGAGTTTTTAAGGGCGACACTCCGGAGACGCTGCAGCGCCGCATCCTCGATCAGATCGAGCATCCCATGCTCGTCGGCGTGATAAAAGATCTGTGCGACGACAAAATATCCGTCGTCGGCGGCAAAGTGGTCGTCAAGGACTGACCGATCGGACTGACAGAGTGCGCGCCGCGCTATGCGGCGCGCGCTTGAACTTGAATCCATACCGAAAAAAATTATACGGAGATATACTTATGACTAAGAGAAGAGCGCTCATAAGCGTCAGCGACAAGACGGGCGTCGTCGATTTCGCCCGCAGACTTACCGAACTCGGCTTCGAGATCATCTCGACGGGCGGCACGGAAAAGGAACTCAGAAAAGCGGGGCTGAAACCGATAAACATCAGCGACATAACCGGCTTTCCCGAGTGCCTCGACGGCAGGGTAAAGACGCTGCACCCCGCGGTGCACGCCGGTCTGCTCGCCCGCCGCGACCTGCCCGAGCACATGGAGCAGCTGGAAAAGCTGGGCATCGAAAAAATAGACGTCGTCGCGGTCAACCTCTATCCGTTCAAAGCCACGATAGAGAAACCGGGCGTGACGCTCGCCGAAGCGGTGGAGAACATCGACATCGGCGGCCCTACCATGATAAGAAGCGCGGCGAAGAACTATCCCGGCGTCATAGTGGTTGTCGATCCCGCCGATTACGACGAGGTCATCGAGCGCATAGCGAGCGATACGGCGGACACGGACTTCCGCTTCCGTCTCTCGTATAAGGTGTTCCGCCACACGAGCGTATACGACACTATGATCGCCAACTATATGCAGAGCCGTCTGGGAATAGAATTCCCCGATCAGCTCACCCTCGCGTTCGAAAAGAAGCAGGACATGCGTTACGGCGAAAACCCGCACCAGCGCGGCGCGTGGTACTCCGAGCTGTTTGCCAAGGACACCGCCGGCACGCTGTCGTCCGCGGTGCAGCTGCAGGGCAAGGAGCTGTCGTACAACAACATCAACGACTGCGGCGGCGCGCTCGACCTGCTCAAAGAGTTTCCGAAAAAGCCCGCCGTCGTCGCCGTCAAGCACGCCAATCCGTGCGGCGTGGCGCTGGGCAAGAATATATGCGAAGCGTATAAGAAGGCGTACGCGTGCGACCCCGTTTCCATATTCGGCGGCATCGTGGCATGCAACAGGGAAGTGGACGAGGAAACCGCGAACGAGATGGTCAAAATATTCCTCGAAATAATCATTGCCCCCAAGTTCTCCGAGGGCGCGAAGCGCGTGCTGTCCGCAAAGAAGAACCTGCGCCTGCTCGAAATCGCGGGTATAGACAAGCCGTACTCGCCCGACGTGCGCGATATGAAGAAGGTCGCCGGCGGTCTGCTCGTTCAGAACAAGGACACCTCGCTGTACTCGGACGAAACCAAAGTCGTCACCGAAGCGCAGCCCACCAAGGCTCAGCTCGCGCAGCTGGAATTCGCATACAAGGTGGTCAAGCACACCAAGTCCAATGCCATCGTGCTGGCAAAGAACTTCATGGCCATAGGCATCGGCGCGGGACAGACCAACCGTATATGGGCGGCGGAGCAGGCGATAGCTCACGCCAAGAGCGCTGGCAACCGTCCTCGCGGGGCGGTTCTCGCGTCCGACGCGTTCTTCCCCTTCGACGACTGCGTCAAAGCGGCGGCAAAGGCCGGAATCAAGGCCATCGTGCAGCCGGGCGGAAGCATACGCGACGAAGATTCCATAAAGGCGTGCAACGAGAAAGGCGTGTCGATGATGTTCGTCGGCATGCGCCACTTCAAACACTGATCGGAGCGGACTCATGAAGAAAAACGTACTCGTAATAGGCGGCGGCGGAAGAGAGCATGCGATAGTGTACTCTCTTTCGCGTTCGCCGGAAGTGGGAAAGATATACTGCGCGCCCGGCAACGCGGGCATAGCGCAGCTTGCGGAATGCCATCCGGAAATAAAAGCGACTGACCTCGACGGGGTCGTCGCTTTTGTGCGGTCGCACGGCGACATATACCTGACAGTGGTCGCGCCCGACGATCCGCTTGCCGCCGGCATGGTGGACAGACTGGAAGCGGAAGGCTTCCGCGCCTTCGGCCCCAGGGCGAACGCCGCGCGCCTCGAAGCAAGCAAATCGTTCGCCAAGGATCTGATGAAAAAGTACGGCATACCCACCGCGGCGTACGAGGTGTTCACCGACTACGACGCCGCTGCCGCGTATCTCGAAACCTGCTCATATCCGACCGTGCTCAAAGCGGACGGGCTGGCGCTCGGCAAGGGCGTGCTCATCTGCGCGGACAGGGCGGAGGCCATGGCTGGACTGAAAGAGATCATGCTGGACAAAGCGTTCGGCAGCGCGGGCAACACCCTCGTCGTCGAGGATTTCCTCACCGGGTTCGAGTGCTCCGCGCTCGCGTTCTGCGACGGAAAGACGATAGTCCCCATGACGACGAGCCAGGATCACAAGCGCGCGCTCGACGGCGACAGGGGACTGAACACCGGCGGCATGGGCACGTTCTCGCCCTCGTATAAGGTCGGCCCGGCCATGGAAAAGCGCATATACGACGAGGTGCTCCGTCCCACGCTGGACGGGCTGAACGCCGAAGGCATCGAGTTCAAGGGCGTGCTTTACGCCGGCCTGATGATAAACGGCGACGACATCAAGGTGCTCGAATACAACGCGCGCTTCGGCGACCCCGAAACGCAGGTCATACTTCCCAGACTGAAAACGGATCTGTTCGACATCTTCGAGGCGTGCATAGACGGCACGCTGGACAAGGTTGACATCGAGTGGACGGGCAGCTGCGCCGTATGCGTCATCGCGGCGAGCGGCGGCTATCCCGAGGCTTACGAAAAGGGCAAGGAGATAGAGATCGGGCAGCTCGACGACAACGTCGTCGTGTTCCACGCGGGCACCGCGATGAAGGACGGAAAGCTCGTGACGAGCGGCGGACGCGTGCTCGGCGTCACCGCGCTCGCTCCCACGCTCGCGGCTGCGCGCGACCTTGCGTACGCAAACATAAAGAAGGTGCGTTTCGACAAGATGCATTACCGCACCGACATACTGAAAGAACTTTAAGACCGAGGATTGCCATGATAAGAAGAGTTTTCGTGGAAAAGAAGGCGGGGTACGACACCGTCAGACAGAAGAAGCAGGCGGAGATAGAGAGCGCGCTCGGCGTGAAATTCGCCGGCATGCGCATGCTCATCCGTTACGACATCGAGGGCATGGACGACGAGGATTACGACCGCGCCAAAGTCACCATTTTCTCCGAGCCGCCCGTCGATACGCTGTACGAGGAATCCGCCCCGCTCGGCGGCGTCGTCATAGGCGTGGAGCTGCTGCCCGGACAGTACGACCAGCGCGCCGACAGCGCCGCGCAGTGCGTGCAGCTGCTGACGCGCAAGACGCGCCCGCTCATCCGCACCGCGGTGATCTACGCGTTCGAGGGCGCCGCTCCCGATCTGCGCCCGGCGCTGGAAAAATACCTCGTCAACCCGGTGGAAGCGCGCCTGTGCTCGCTGGACAAGCCGTCCTCTCTCGCCGCGGTATACGACGAACCCGCTCCCGTGCCCGTCATAACCGGCTTCACCG
Source organism: Candidatus Protoclostridium gallicola (assembly GCA_904387375.1). Taxonomy (GTDB): domain Bacteria; phylum Bacillota; class Clostridia; order Christensenellales; family Pumilibacteraceae; genus Protoclostridium; species Protoclostridium gallicola. The sequence goes on along the minus strand of CAJFLE010000009.1, from coordinate 118,638 downwards.
CCATGACCGACGCGCAGATCGAGGCGTATCACAAGTCCATGGGCTTCGCCATGAGCCTTGCCGACATCAGATTCGTGCGCTCGTACTTCGCCGACGAGGGCAGGGATCCCACGGAAACCGAACTCAAAGTCATAGATACGTACTGGTCGGATCACTGCCGCCACACCACGTTCTCCACTCATCTGACCGACATAAAGATCGACACGGACATTCCCGAGCTGAAGGAGGCGAAGGAAATGTACGACGGCCTGCACGCCTCCCGAGCCGCGGGGCGCGAGGATAAGAAGTATCCCACGCTCATGGACATGGCGACGATAGGCGCGTGGTCGCTTAAAAAGGAGGGACGCATTCCCGACCTCGACGAGAGCGAAGAGATCAACGCCTGCTCCATAAAAGTTAAGGCCGACTTCGGCGGAAAGAAGGAAGACTGGCTCGTCATGTTCAAGAACGAGACGCACAACCATCCCACCGAAATAGAGCCTTTCGGCGGCGCGGCGACCTGCCTCGGCGGCGCGATACGCGACCCGCTGTCGGGCAGAGTATACGTATACCAGTCCATGCGCGTCACCGGCGCGGGCGACATAACCGAGCCTCTCGGCAAAACGCTTAAAGGCAAACTGCCCCAGCGCACCATTTCGACGACGGCCGCGGCGGGCTTCTCGTCGTACGGCAACCAGATAGGCCTCGCTACCGGACAGGTGCACGAAATGTACCACCCCGGCTACGTGGCCAAGCGCCTCGAAACCGGCTTCGTGGTCGGCGCAGCGCCCGCTGAAAACGTGGTCCGTTCGGCTCCCGAGCCCGGCGACGTCATATTGCTCATCGGCGGCGAAACCGGCCGCGACGGCTGCGGCGGCGCCACCGGCTCGTCCAAAGCCCACACCGTCGAGAGCCTGGATACCTGCGGCGCGGAGGTGCAGAAGGGCAACCCGCTCACCGAGCGCAAGATACAGCGGCTGTTCAGGCGCGGGGAAGTGACGCGGCTCATCAAACGCTGCAACGACTTCGGCGCGGGCGGCGTGTCCGTCGCGGTGGGCGAACTCGCTCCCGGCCTCGACATAGACCTCGGCGCCGTGCCCAAGAAATATCAGGGACTTACGTCCACCGAGCTTGCGATTTCCGAATCGCAGGAGCGCATGGCGGTTGTAGTAGCCGCGAAAGACGCCGAAAAACTCATCGCGCTGTGCGCGGAGGAGAACCTTCCCGCGACGCCGCTCGCACGCGTGACCGATCTCGGCCGCATGCGCATGTTCCACGGCGGCAGAACCGTCGTCGACCTCTCCCGCGCCTTCCTCGATACCAACGGCGCGACGCAGGAGCATAAGGTGTACATAAAGGACAACGCGCCGGCGTTCTTCGGCACGACCAAGGCGGACGACGAGCTCGCCGCCGGAGACTGGGACGGCGCTCTGAAAAAGACGCTCGCGGACAAGAGCGTATGCTCGCAGAAAGGCCTCGCGGAAATGTTCGACTCCACCATCGGCGCGGCGACCGTGTACATGCCCTTCGGCGGCAGATACCAGGCGACCCCGTCCGTGGCGATGGCGGCGCTGCTGCCCGCGGAAGGCACTACGACGGCGACGGTGTCCGCGTACGGATGCTGCCCCGCGCTGCTGTCAGAAAGCCGCTTCGCAGGCGCGGCGTACTCCGTGCTCATGAGCGTGGTCAAAGCGGCCGCAACGGGCGCGGACTTCCGCGACGTGCGCCTGACTCTCCAGGAGTTTTTCGAAAAACTCGGCGGCGACCCCGAGCGCTGGGGCAAACCCGCTTCCGCGCTTCTCGGCGCGCTGTACGCGCAGCGTATGCTCGGCCTCGGCGCGATAGGCGGCAAGGACTCCATGAGCGGCTCGTTCGAAAAGCTGGACGTTCCGCCCACGCTCATATCCTTCGCGCTCGCTCCCGCCGACGCCCGCACGCTCATAACCAACGTGCTTGCGCCCGAAACGGTCGTCTACCGCGTGAGAATGCGCCGCACGCAAAGCGGCATGCCCGATTTCGGTTACGCCGTCCGCCTTATGGACGCGCTTCATAAAGAGATCGCGGACGGTCACACGACCTTCTGCCAGGTGGTGGAAGAGGGCGGAGCGGCTGCGGCTGCGATAAAATCCTGCCTCGGCGAGCGCACCGGCTTCTTCTTCAACGACCTCGGAGAGGACTCGTTCACGCCCGACCTCTGCGACCTGCTCGTGGGCACGTCCGACGGCGAGCCCGGCGCGTTCGCGGAGTTCGACTGCTCGCTCTACGGCTTCTCGACCGCGGACGGCAGCGTCACGCTGGACGGCAAGGTGACGATAACGGGCGAGAATTCCTGCTCGCTGGAAAGCTCGGCGTCCGCCTCTCTCGAAGGCTACGCCGACGCATATAACGGCACTTACGAAAAGGTATACCGCACGTCAGCGCCCGCGGAAGGCGACGCTCCCGCGCTGTCGTTCGCCGAAAGGGCAAAGACGGTGTGCGCGCATAAAAGCGTCCGCCCCCGCGTGTTCATACCCGTTTTCCCCGGCACCAACTGCGAATACGACACCGCGCGCGCGTTCGAGCGCGCCGGCGGCGAATCGGATATCCTCGTCGTCCGCAACCGCTCGGCGGCGGATATAGAGGACAGCGTCGCCGCAATAGTGAAAGGCATAGATTCGGCGCAGATACTCATGTTCCCGGGCGGCTTCTCGGGCGGCGACGAGCCGGACGGCTCGGGCAAATTCATCGCCACGACCTTCCGCAACCCCCGCATAGCCGACGCCGTCATGCGCCTGCTCGGCGAGCGCGACGGCCTCGTCCTCGGTATATGCAACGGATTCCAGGCGCTTGTCAAGACCGGCCTGCTGCCCGGCGGCAGAATAACGGTGCAGGACGCTTCCAGCCCCACGCTGACATTCAACAACATCGCCCGCCACGTTTCGCAGATCGTGACCACGCGCGTCGCTTCGGTCAAATCGCCGTGGCTGAGCGCGGTTAACGTCGGCGACGTGTTCGGCGTCGCGGTGTCGCACGGCGAAGGCCGCTTCGTGGCCTCCGAAGCCGACTTGAAAGCGCTCGCGGAAAACGGACAGATCGCCACGCAGTACTGCGACCTTTCCGGCAGCGCGACCATGCAGTCGCCGTACAACCCCAACGGCTCGATGTACGCCGTCGAGGGCATCACGAGCGCGGACGGCCGCATCTTCGGCAAGATGGGGCATACCGAACGCGCGGGCGCGCAGCTCTACAAAAACATACCTTTCGGCTTCGACATGAAGCTGTTCGAGTCCGGCATAAAATATTTCTCTTGATCCGGACGGAAAAATATTAAAATTACGGAGGGGTTTCTTCCATGAAACTCGGAGTGGTAGGTTTGCCCAACGTAGGCAAATCCACATTGTTCAACGCAATAACCGAAGCGGGCGCGGAGGCGCAGAACTATCCTTTCTGCACCATCGAGCCCAATGTGGGCGTGGTGGCCGTGCCCGACGAGCGCCTCGAAGTGCTCGGAAAAATGTACAACACCAAAAAGATCACCCACGCCATCGTCGAATTCGTAGACATAGCCGGCCTCGTCAAGGGCGCGAGCCACGGCGAGGGACTGGGCAACAAATTCCTGTCTCACATCCGCGAGGTGGACGCGATCGTGCACGTCGTGCGCTGTTTCCGCAATCCCGACATCATTCACGTCGAGGGCAGCATAGACCCCCTGCGCGACATCGACACGATCAATCTCGAACTCATACTGTCCGACCTCGAAAGCGTGCAGAAGCGCCTCGGCAAAGCTGAGCACTACGTCCGCACCGGCGAAAAGAAATACGTCGAGGAGTACGAGCTGCTCAAAAAGCTGGAAGCCTGCCTGTCAGCGGGCAGGAGCCTGCGCACGCTTGCCCTGTCCGAGGACGAGAAAGCGCTCGAAGACTCCTTCTTCCTGCTCACGAGCAAGCCGGTCATCTACTGCGCCAACATAGACGAGAGCGACATCGGCAAACCCAACGAGCTGTCGGATAAGGTGAAGGCGTTCGCCGAAAGCGAGGGCGCGGAGTTCATCGAGATCAGCGCGGGCGTGGAGGCGGAGATCGCCTCGCTGCCCAAAGAGGAGCGGCAGGATTACATCGACGGCCTCGGCCTCGGTTCCAGCGGCCTGGACCGCATGATCTCAAAGTGCTACGAACTGCTCGGGCTCATATCCTACCTGACCGCGGGCGAAAAGGAAGTGCGCGCATGGACGATCACGCGCGGCACCAAAGCTCCGCAGGCTGCCGGCAAAATCCACACCGATTTCGAAAAGGGCTTCATCCGCGCCGAGATCGTGAACTACGACGACCTCGTCGCCTGCGGCGGCTTCAACCAGGCGAAAGAGAAGGGACTCGTCCGCAGCGAGGGCAAGGATTACGTCGTCAAAGACGGCGACGTGATACTCTTCCGTTTCAACGTCTGATATCGGCATTGCGCGTAAAAGGGCGCGTGACGCAAACGCGGGCATACGTGCTTCGCATTTTATGACAAAACGGTGATAATCTTGCATTTTTTTGCGTAAAAACTATTGACAAAATCCCGCCTTGCGTTTATAATGAAAATATGATTGTCAGGTGTGAAAATCTCCGTATTTTCTGCGGGGGGGGGTTCGTCGGTAGCTTTACGGAACTCCCTTACGGTTGCACTGCGCCTTTATACAGGAAATTTACCCGATATTAATTAGGATATCGGGTTTTTCTTTTGCGCTTCGCCGCATAATAATTCAAAGGGAGGACAATTAATGTTCGGTTTACTGTCAACGTACGACCTTACGGATTACGGCTCGTTCCGCGCGCTCGGCATAGTTTTAACGCTGATCGCCGTGATAATCGTGCTCGTAATCACGATCGCGGTCTATTCGCGTTCCCGCAAGAAAGAGATAGCGGGCGCGGCCGCGAAGACGGAGCCGTCCGCCGAACCCGAGCGGCAGCCCGTCGCGGATACCGCCGCGGAGGAGACGTCCGCGGAGCCGGAAGTCCGGGATTCGGAAGAGGTTCCTCCCGAAGGACCGGAAGAGGAAACCTCTGCGGAGGAAGTTCCCGCGGAGGAGTCCGCCGCCGAAGAACCCGTAGCGGAAGAGGAAGCTCCAGCGGAAGAGGAAATCGCAGCCGAAGAAACACCTGCGGAAGAACCCGCGGCGGAAGAGCAGCCTGTCGAGGAACCGGCCGCCGAGGAAATACCGGTCGAAGAACCGATGGCCGAAGAAGTGCCCGCCGAGGAGGCTCCTGCCGAAGAACCTGCGGCAGAGGAGACACCTGTCAAGGAACCGGCAGCCGAAGAGCCCGCGCAGCCCGAAGTCGCCGCCGCGGTCGTACCCGCCGCTCCGTTCTGGGCGCAGCCGGAAGAGGAAGACCTGTCCGGCGTGTCCGACGAGCCGCCCGCATTCTTCGACGATATGCTGTCGGATATGACGCAGGAAGAGAAGGACGCGTTCTTCTCCGTCGTCATCGACAATCCCGAAGGGCTGGCGCTCCGCATACGCAGGCCGCTCGGCGTATATAAAGAAGAAAAGGAATTCCTGCGCGACTTCTTCCTGTCCGTGGGCAAACTGCGCGCGTCGCTTCCCGCCGGCGTCATCGAAAAGCTGTATAAGCGCAACCGCGAATACATGCCCAACGATTACCGCATGACGCGCCTGAACGGCAAGATGATCGCCGTATACTTCTTCAAGCGCGCCGAAGAGGGTATGCTCGACAAGTGCATCGAGCTGTGCAAAGAGGATATCGCGCTCAATATCGAGCGCCGCAAAATAAAAGACGCGCGCCTGCCGTCGCTCAAGCGGCTGGTGCTTATATACGCGTCGCAGAAGGAATTCGAAAAAGCCATCGAACTGTGCGACACCGCGATCGAGCGCAGGCTCATCGATAAAAAGGACACCGGTTACGAGGCGCGCCGCGACAAACTCGCGGCAAAGCTGGAAAAACAGCTCGAAAAGGAAGAACGCGCACGCATGCGCGAGGAACGCAGACAGGAACGCGAACGCCGCCGTCAGGAGCGCGAGCGCAAACGTCTGGAAAGGGAAGCGGCGGCACAGGCCTCCGCCGACAGCGAGTAAAGAGTCAGGAGAGAAAAATGAAAGCGAAAACCAAACTTATTATCGGCATAGTCCTTGCCGTCGTAATACTCGCGGTGGGACTTACGGTGACTCTCGTCGTCACCGGTAATCTCGAGCGCGACCAGCAGCAGGTAGTGCGCAGCGCCTCGCAGATAGAGACGGCGATGTCCACCGACCTCGGCGGCAAGACGATAGTGCTTGCCGAGGATATCACCGTGGAAGGCGACCTCGAAATGAGCAGGCTCGCCGACCTCGACCTCAACGGCCATACGCTGACGGTCACCGGCGCCTTCTCGGTCGAGAGCGATTCGAAGGCCGAAATCGAAATCAAGTCCACCGACGGCGACAAAGCCGTTTCTGGCGGCACGATAGACGCGGGCAGCGTGGATATCAACGTGCCGAACGCCCATGTCGAGTGGAGCGGCGACGTCCGCCTCGGCTCGGACGGTACGTTCACGGTGCTGACGAGCGGCGACTCCTTTATTTTCACCGGCCGCTTCCTCACTTCCGGATCGAATACCGGCACTACCGCCGCAGGGGACGCAGCGATCACCGCGCTCGGCGGCAGGGTGGAGATAGCTTCGCAGACTGCCAATGTGGAATATAAAGTCAATATTCCTTCTACCGCTTCCGACGTGCGCGTCGACAGCGGCGTGCCTTCGACGAGTTCCGTCGAGGTCATAACTTCAAAGAGCGTGACCGTGTCCGGCACCGTTGCCGTCACTGTCAGCGAGGGCGCGTCCGGCGTCGCGATCACCGCGGATTCCGGCTCTTCGCTCACCGTCACGGGCAGCGCGGCGTCCGTCAACGCTCCTTCGTCCTCCGTCACCGTTGCCGAGAACAGCACCGTCGGTTCAATAACCGCGGGCGATGTGACCAATAACGGCACCGTCTCCGGCAGCATAACCGCGACCGGCGACGTCGTCAACAACGGTTCTGTGGCCGGCGACGTAACCGCTGGCGGCTCCGTGACCGGCGACGGCGATATCGGCGGCAATGTCGAGGCAGGCGACGTGACCGTCGTCGAAATCCCGACTCTGACGTCGAGCGCGACGTATAGCGGCGCGGCGCAGACCTTTACGGTGGCCGCAACCGACTATTACGACGCGGTTACCGTCACGGGTACGGACGCCGACACTTATACCGGTACGCTTTCTCTCAGCGATAAAGTAAATACGAAGTGGAGCGACGGCACGACGGACGACAAGACCGTGACCCTCACGATCGCACCCAAGTCCGTGGCAGTCGTCTGGTCGAATATGTCGCTGACCTATACCGGCCGCGCGCAGGCTCCGACCGCAACCGTCGACACCGGCATAACCGGCGAAACGCTTACGCTCACCGTAGCAGGGCAGCAGACGAACGCCGGCACCTATACCGCAACGGCTTCGACAACGAACGGCAACTACACTCTGACGAATGCGACGACCTCGTTCACGATCGCAAAAGCAACGTATTATATGTCGGATATCAGCTTCACTGATTTGACCGTTCCTTATGACGGAGAGGCTCATACGATCACGATAAGCGGTACGCTTCCTTCCGGTGTGAGCGTTTCGTATACGACCAACAGTTATACCGATGTAGGAACTTATACCGTTACCGCTTCGTTCACCGGCGATTCGCAGAATTATAACGCGATTCCGAATAAGACCGCTACGCTGACGATAACGAGCAGCACGGCAACTGCAACCACTGCCGAACAGCTTAAGTCTTATGTCGCCAATGCAAACTATGGTACCGTAATCCTTGGCGCGGATATAGCGGCGGATGTTGAAATTGCAGAAAACAGAACAATTATTCTCGACCTTAACGGTCATACGCTGACCAACGTTTCGGCTCACACGATTTATAACAACGGCACTTTGACCGTTATTGATTCGAGCGAGGCAAAGACGGGCGTTGTCGATAACATCACGCATGCAAAAGCCGCGCTTTACAACGAAGTGGGCGCGACCGCAACGCTGAACGGCGGCGAGTTTACGAGAAGTAAGGAGAACGGCAGCAGTTCTACCGAAAGCGGCGGAAACAGCTACTATGCTATTCTGAATCACGGCACGATGACAATCAATGCTGGCACCAAGGTAACGCAGAACGGCCACTATTCCAGCTTGCTTGAAAATGGTTGGTATGACGGTTCCGAGAATACCGATGAGACTGCGTCTGTTCTTACAATCAATGGTGGTGAATTTACCGGCGGGTTGAACACAATAAAGAACGACGATTGGGGTGTTCTTACAATCAATGACGGTGAATTCAGCAATATGACGCAGTCGGTTGTCCTCAACTGGAACGTCGCGGAGATTAACGGAGGCACGTTTACTGTTTCCGAGGACGCAGAACAGTTTGCGTTCATTCTCAACGGATATATTAACGACACTATGGACAGAGGCGTACTCACCGTGTCTGCCGACGTAACGTTTAACGGTTCGGCTTCCATATTCGCGCAAATGGACGGATCCAAGAATGCCGGAACGATTACCGTTAACAGTGAAGAGCATCTTAACGCCGCACTTGAAGTATCTTCCGTAACCATCATCCTCGGTACGGATATGACCGTAAATGCCGTGATAGAAAAAGGAGTTACTGTGACTCTTGATCTTAACGGACATACCTTGACGAGCGATGTCACCGGTAAAGCAACGGTTCATAACTATGGTGACGTTACGATTGTCGGCAACGGTCTGATAACCCGCGGTACGAATACGAAATGGTATGTAATCGTTAACGAGGGTACAATGACTCTTGACGGAGACTTTACCGTTAAAAACGATAATACTTCCGATTCGTCGAGCGTAATAATCAATAATTATGATTGTGATTCCGCAGCTCCCGCACAGCTTACGATTAACGACGGAACTTATTACAGCGCAAGCAGTAATGCCGTTAAGAACGATGAATACGGTGTTCTCACTATTAACGGCGGAACGTTTGAAACTTCCATTGCTACTCATGTCGCAGTACAGAACTGGGCAACCATGACGATCGACGGCGGTGAATTTACCGGCCCCGGTCAGGCGGTCTCCGTGATGGCTTATGAAGGTCAGACGAATACTACGACCATAACCGGCGGTACGTTCGGTACCCCTACGTCGGTATATCTCCGCAACGGTTATGTTGAGTTACCTAATTACAACTGCGCGAAAGGTACTATTAACCTTACCATAACCGGGGGAACGTTCAACGGTATTCTTACCACGCATGCTTCCGATACTCTTCTCGCTACAGATAAGATCGATCTCAGCGGCTTTGACGGTGAAGTTGTCATATATGCAAACAGCGAATCTTCGCTGAAAGCCGCCGTGGCTATCGATAACGCGTCGGTTGAATTGAGCGGAGATATTACGCTTACGGAAGTCCTGAATATAGACAATACCGTTGTTCTCAACTTGAACGATCACACTATCAAAGTTGAGATACCGAATGTCAGCGTCGAAAACGGAGCCGTAGCAATCAGAGCCAACGAGGGCGGAAACCTGACGATTAACGGTAACGGAACAATCGATGCCCGTCCGCCCGAAGGCGAAGAATATGCAAATAATGACTATCTCGTCGCTGTCGGTGCAATGCGCAATGGCGGGTATATAACGATTAACGAAGGCGTTACGATCATTGTCGACACTCCGCGCGAATCGTGCGTATATGTTATGAACGGCGGTATCGTTACGATTAACGGCGGTACGTTTATTAACGAATGCACCGACGATTATGCTTACGGCGGCGGCGCTCCGTTGACGCTTAATGTTTCTAACAGTGCGCAGGTAACCGATATAGTTGTATACGGAGGCACGTTCCGGGGGCGCAACCCGGCTCTCGGCGACGATAACCTCGGCGGTAACTTCGTGGCAGACGGCTATAAAGTAGTCGAACGTACCGACGGAACTTATGAGGTCGTTGCGGAAGAAGCCGAAGTCACCGGCGATGATATCGTAGCTGTATATTATTACGATAACGGCGTTGCCAGCAAAGCCGAAGTCTATGCCGCTTCCGGTCTTACGAATGCGATCGGGGGGGGGTATAGCGATATCGTTCTGATGAATGATATTACCACGGCTGATCGCTTGACGATAAGCAGCGCGGAAAGTGATGTTGACCTTACGATCGATCTCGGCGGTTATACGCTTACGTCTACCGAATCCGGCGGATATGTATTCCTTATTCTCGGTTGCGATACTTCTAACGCATATACGCCTTATAAATATTCGATAGACCTTACCATTAAAAACGGCGAGATTATCACATCGGTCGATCAGTCTTATGCTGTCGACATCCGTTCCAAGTCCGATAATGTCAAAGTATCGCTTTCGGATCTTAAAATGACTGCGGTATGGGGCGGAATGTATTCTAACGGTATAGGTTCCGGCGCCGTTGTGACTGCCGAGAATTGCGAGTTTATAGGAACCGGCGACGCAAGCGTCGGAGCATATTTACCCGCAAATAACACGTATACCTTTACCGACTGCTCATTCTCGGGTGACGACGGTATCTATATCAAGAGCGGCACGTATACGTTCAATAACTGCACGTTTGCGGCAAGCGGCGAGTACGCCGAGCCGGAATATAACGGTAACGGTGCACCGTCCGTCGGCGCTGCTATGGCAATCGATTCCTGCCAGGGATATCAGAACCCCATTGTCGTGACCGTAAACGGCGGCACGTTCAGTTCCGTCAACGGCTACGGCATTATGGAGTATATCACCGAACGTACCGAGGGCATGGAACCCTATGCAACCGTGACGCTCAAAGGCGATATTACCTTCGGCGAGTGCGGCAAGGGTGAGATATACAGCCAGAATAATCTTATAACGGTTACGGACGGCAGTTCGAATGCCAATCTGTCCGATTTCGTTACCGAATCTGGCAAAGTGATGAGGCTTGAAACCGATAAGTGGGTCGTATATGACGGCGCTTCTGTCTGGGACGGAACGAGTACCGATACTTCGTGGTATAATGAAAACGATACCGAATTTACGATAGATACTGCCGCCGAACTTGCAGGGCTTGCAAAACTGGTTAATGAAGGCAATAATTTTGCAAACAAAACCGTGGTACTGAATGCCGATATTGATCTTGCCGGTCATGCGTGGACGCCGATAGGCAGTGGTGTTGCCGGCGCGGACGGCATTACCTCAGGCGGCTTCCTCGGAACGTTCGACGGTAATAATCACGTAATTATCAGACTGACCACCGTAAGCGATGAGAGCGAGGCTGCCGCTGCCGGAGGATTGTTTGCCGTTGTAGGCGGTACGGTTGAAAACCTTATCCTGGAGCAGGCCGCAGTTACGACAAACAAGGGCGAGGGTATTGCCGCCGCTGTTTCCGTTCTTTATAACGGTACCGTATCGAACGTTATTACCGCGGGCGGTTCGGTGTCCGGTAATAAGGGCGTCGGCGGAGTAGTCGGCAGACTCTATTCGGGCGGAGTGATTACCGGTTGCGAGAACTATGCTTCTGTCGCGGCTACCACCAGCGGCGGAGGAATCGTCGGTCAGGCATATTACAGCCGCGAAGATTTGACAATAAATATATCTGCTTGCATAAACTACGGGGATGTAACGAGCGATTACGCCGCAGGCGGTATAACTTCGCTCACTCCCGGAAACATAACTCAGTGCTATAATTTCGGCGATATTACTGCCGCTACCGTTGCCGGAGGAATCGTCGCCGAAAACAATATGGGCGGTTCTGTCGACAGTTCGATCAATTATGGTAATGTTACCGGCGGTATCGCTGGAGGTATTGTAGGCTGGAGCAGATATACCGAATCTACCACAAATTATCAGGTCGTTTCGATAATAAAGATAACCGATAATTCGAACTACGGATATATATCTTCTAACGGAACCGATCTTAATGCGGCAGGCGGCATTATCGGTACGGCTTACAATGCCGCATATGTTTCGGGCAATACTAATAGAGCGGCAAAAATTGGCGCCGAAGGCAATAATTTTGTTGCCGGGATAATCGGCAATGTGCAGAATGTCGAATCTAACAATGCGTATAATCAGAACGGTTGGGATTCGTCTTTTGCAAGCGACGATGTACGCCTTATCAATAATACCGATTACTCAACCGAAAGAGTCGGCTCGCTTACGGATGAAATAGCATATATCAATACTGCTTCGATAGTCCGTGTCTGGCAGAACAATATGGGGATTGTAGACGGAGAACTTGTCAATGTTTACTATGGCGGCGATACAGACTTCGATAATACAGGTTCTGTAATTGATGCTGATGCCGCGTAAACAATTTGTTCGTAGCCTTAACCTAAAACGCAAAACAGCTTTCCCGCATTCCGGGGAAGCTGTTTTTGTATTGACTTTTCCTTCCTTATTTAGTATACTTATAAACACGTTCCGTCCGCAGGTGGACCAAAAAGTAGACCGAAAAGCAGGCCGGATCGTGAGCGGATACGATTCGCCGCAGAGGATATATAAATGGATTACAGAAAACGTATATGTGAACTTATAAACGACCCGCTCGTGACCGAAACCGACGTCGTGACGGCGGCGGAAGGGCACGGGGATTTTGCGCTGCCCTGCTTCAAATACGCCCGCGAGCTGCGCAAAAGCCCGCAGGCGATAGCGCAGGACTTCGCCGCGCGCCTGCCCGAATGCGGCTTTATCGAGCGCACCGAGGTGGCGGGCGGTTATCTGAACTTCTATCTCGACCGCGCCGGCCGCGTGCGCGACGTTCTGACCGAGAGGGAAGGCAAGGCGGAGCTTGCCGCGCTGCGCGAGTCCAACGCGGGCAAGACGGTGTGCATAGACTACTCGTCCATCAACATCGCCAAGCCCTTTCACATAGGCCACCTGATGAGCACCGCGATAGGCGGCTCGCTCTACCGCATATATAAATATCTCGGCTGGAAGCCGGTCGGAATCAACCACCTCGGCGACTGGGGCACGCAGTTCGGCAAACTGCTCGCGGCATACGAGAAGTGGGGGGACAAGTCCCGCCCGCTGACGCTGAACGACATGCTTTCGCTGTACGTGCGCTTCACCGAGGAGAGCGAAAAGGATCCGGAGCTTGCCGAGCGCGGCCGCACCGAGTTCCTGCGCATAGAGCGCGGCGAACCCGACGCCGTCGGAACGTACGAGCTGTTCAAGTCCACGACGCTCGCCGAGGTCAACAAGGTATACGACCGCCTCGGCATAGTGTTCGACAGCTATAACGGCGAAGCGTTCTACAACGACAAAATGCAGCTCATAATCGACGAGCTGGACGCCAAGGGTCTGACCGAGATCAGCGACGGCGCGAAGATAGTGCGCCTCGACGACTACGGCATGCCGCCCTGCCTTATTACGCGCAGCGACGGCGCCACCCTTTACGCCACCCGCGACCTCGCGGCGGCGGAATACCGCGCGAAAACCTATCGCTTCGCCAAGAGCCTCTACGTCGTCGCCACGCAGCAGAACCTGCATTTCAGGCAGTTGTTCAAGGTGCTCGAACTTATGGGCAGGGAGTGGGCGAAAGACCTCGTACACGTGCAGTTCGGCATGGTGTCGTACGAAGGGCAGCCGCTGTCCACCCGTCACGGTCACGTCGTGTTCCTCGCCGACGTCATCGAAAACACCGTCTCCGCCGCGCGCCGCATAATAGAGGAGAAGAACCCAGCGCTCGAAAACAAGGAAGAAACGGCGGAGAGCGTGGGCGTGGGCGCCGTGATGTTCTTCGCGCTTGGCACCCAGCGCATCAAGGACGTCGATTTCAACTACGACAAGGTGCTGTCCTTCGAGGGCGAGACCGCGCCGTACCTGCAATATACGCACGCGCGCTGCCGCTCCGTCCTCGCCAAGGCGGACAAGCCCGCGGATTACGATCCCGCGCTGCTGACCGACGACGACAGCTATGCGGTCATAAAGCTCCTCGCGGACTGGAACGACACCGTGCGCGAGGCGGCGGAGAAATACGAGCCCAGCATAGTGGCCCGCCGGCTCATCGACATCGCGCAGGCGTACAACCGTTTTTACATCTCCGGCCGCATAATCACCGATGACGCGCCGCTCACCGCCGCGCGCCTGAAACTGACGGAAACGGTCGCCGACACCCTCCGCGAAGGCCTCGACCTCCTTCTCATAAAAGCCCCCGACCGCATGTAAAAAATACGGAAACATCCGACCCGACCGCCCGGCAGTTGCCGCGGCGGTCTTTTCGTACCGTCTGCGCGTGATTTTCGACCGTCTGCGCATGAAACCGCAATTTGCATTCTCTCCGTGATATATTAGTACCATAAAAGTTTGTATTGTAAGGAGGAGGACATGAAAGGCAAAATTAAGTTTATCGTATTGGCGATAGCAGCGCTCGCGCTTTTTGTAACGGCGTTTTCCGGCTGCGCTCCAGAAACGGCTTCCCAACCCGATCCCGAGCCGGATCCGCCGGCGGAAACGGTTACGGAAACGCAGCAGTACGGGGTTTTTTATACTCTGAAGAACGCTTTCATCGTCGGCAGTATCGCGCGTGAGGAACTTGAACAGTTAGCGTTGATGCAGTCAGGAGAGCTCGAACCCGAGGGCAGTCTGGACGCCGAAACTGCGGAAAAGATTCGTTCGGATTATTATCTGCTGATGACCAATCCGTACATCGGAACGGGCTGTGCCGACGACGAGAGTTATACGCCCGACGACGTTGTCATAGAAGAATATTTTATGACCACATATTATAAAGGAGTAGTCGTCAGAATGCAGCGTCACGACGAATATACGGGCGAAGACGGAGAAGCGGAGCATGTCATAGACGGCGTTTCGTTTACCGAAAGCAGCAGCACCGAAGATATCATTGTATGGGCGCCTTTCAGGGAACCTTCGACAGCAACGGTGCCCGAAACCGTCGGCGGGACGCCCCGCCACGGAGCTTTCTATTATCTGAAAGACGCTTATTTCGCCGGGCTGGTCACGCGCGACGAGTTAGAACGGATAGCATTGATGCATTCAAGGGAACTTGACACGGAGGATGAAGCCGATTCCGAAACTGCTGAAAAAATCCGGTCGGACTATTACCGTTTGGTGAGGAGCGTTTTTGCCATGGGCGACGGTGTCGAAACCGATTCTGCCGACGAATCGGAATACACTCTCGATGATGTTGTCATAGAGGAATATTTCATGACCGCGGCAAGCGGAGCCTCCGTCGTCAGAATGTCGTGGCTAAACGGCTGTTTGGGCGTATACAGAGAAATGCAACTCGTCATAGACGGAATTTCATTCGTAAAAGATTACTGCATCGACGATATTCTCGTCTGGATAGAAATATAATGGGGGATTATGAAAAATTTTACTGAAATCCGCAGAATATTTATGTCGTGTATTGTTTCGCTCCTTATCGTTTCGTTGGGATACATATTCATATGTTCAGATAACACAACTGTTAAGGCACACAGAGCTGCCGATACCGGACATCCGGATGCTAAAATATATTGCAATGCAACGATAGATGATGATTTTGCTCCGGACAGCATTATCGTTGTTTTGGATAGGAATATAAGCGGAGTGAATAAGTATCACGATCCGGATTATTTCGGCAATTTCGAAAAGGCTTATATTAAAGATCTGACTCATGTCGATAACGCAGCAAGTTATGTCAATGAAGATTTCAGACAGATTCTCGAAATAGGATTGACTGTTTCTTCAAAAGAATATGTGTTGAGCGTAATCGACGATCTGGAGCATGTTGAGGGTGTCGTGAGCGCCGAACCGAATTATATCGGACAATCCGGAGCAGTCCCTTCGACAAGCACCAATTATGAAAACCAATGGGGAGTAGACGGAGAACCGGGCGTAACCGGAATCCATGCGCGTGAAGCATGGGACTTTACTACGGGATCATCTTCCGTTCGCGTCGGCGTAATCGATACCGGAATACGCGCACATGTCGATTTGCTGCCTAATCTGGTTCCGGGTGTGGATTATACTGGCTCGGGAGTACGGACGATGTGCTTGGGCACGGCACACATGTGGCAAGCGTTATTGGCGCTGCCGGGCTGAACTCCGGCAGTGTTGTCGGCGTCAGCCCTAACGTAACTTTAGTGCCTTTTCGTGTTGGCGTGGGTATTTCTTACGGAGAGCATGGATGGACGGTCGACGGCTGCATATCTGCCATAAATTATGCGACAAGCAAATACGGTACTTCCGAACAGATAGATATCATAAATTTCAGCGGTTGGAACTTTGCTTACAGTAACGCTTTCAAAACCGCGATAGAGAACTATCCCGGATTATTTGTTTGCATCGCGGGGAACGGGGACGGTGCCGACATCGATGAAGTACCGAATTATACCGGCAGCTATGATTGCGACAATCAGATTACCGTAGGAGCTATATCGAAAAACGGAGCAGTCAGCGCTTCATCAAATATCGGTGCCCAGTCCGTAGATATATTCGCGCCGGGTGAAGATATATTGGGCGCAACCAGCTTTATTGATACGTCGAGTGTATCAAGTTATAAAACCGATAGCGGAACATCGATGGCGGCTCCTCATGTGGCGGGTACTGCGGCGCTGCTGCTTTCCGTGAATCCGCAGCTTACGGCGACGCAATTGAAGGCGGCCATAATGAACAATGCTGACCACGCGTCGCAGCTTGCCGGTAAATGCGTTACCGGCGGACGGTTGAATGCTTTCGCCGCCGTCAGCAGTGTGGCATATCAGTACACCGAAAGTGACGGGAATATATGCATTGACGGTCTGCGTTCGAATATAAAGCCCAATTTGACCGGCTCTATAACCGTGCCGGAAACGATCAACGGCTATCCCGTCACTGAAATCGGAACGGAGGCTTTCTCAGGGTTGTCTGTACAAAACGTCGTAGTAGGCTCAAATACGGAATATATAGGTAGCCGTGCATTCCAAAATTGCTCGCAATTGACGTCATTGTATCTGCTTCGTCCTTCATCTCTCGGCATAACCGGCGTTTCGGACACGGCATTTTCAAACTGCCCCGGTTTAAGCGCGATCTGCCTTGAAAGCGCCGGCAGTCTGCCCGGATATAAATCTTCGGCAGACTGGTCTGCTTATAAATCAATCATAACTTTGAATGGATTGCCGCCCGGCTGGACCGATTATGATATTTTCAGCGCTTATGACAACTTTGTGCTTACAACCACGTCATCGCCTTATCCTTATTCGTTTGCAATCAGATTCGAAATCGGCGGGACTTATACTTTGGAATACTTTTTGCGTTCGCCCGGGGCCATTCGCGTATATGCGTTTGATACGGATACCGAGTTGATTTATTCGTTCAGCGATAATACCGGCTATATCTATGAAACAATAGTTTTGGCAGAAAATACATATTATCTATTTGAAATAGATGCCGGGCACGAAGGCTACTTCGGCTTCGGAATATACTGACGGAAAATCCTTAGGACGAGGTGCGAAAAAAGTAAAAATTTGCCAAAAAAACATACGCAAAACAGTTGACTTAAAATCCCGTATGTGATATATTATGCAAGCTGTCCGTGAGGAGAGGATGAAAAACCCCGCCGAGCGACGGAAAACGAAAAATTTCCGAAAAAAGTTTTGCAAAACAGTTGACTTTATAAACCGTTTGTGGTATTATAATCAAGCTGTCGCAAAGAGACGGCAAAAACGCTGCCGGACAGGCAGTCACAAATCGCACATTGACAAGGATAAATTCGAAAAGGCTTTTTGAAGCAAAAACCATTCAAAACAGTCAATTTTTACACAGTCAGTAATGTACTGAGTGAATTGAACCATTAACATGAGAGTTTGATTCTGGCTCAGGACGAACGCTGGCGGCGTGCTTAACACATGCAAGTCGAACGAACGTAGCAATACGTTAGTGGCGGACGGGTGAGTAACGCGTGAGGAACCTGGCTCTAACAGGGGGATAACAACTGGAAACGGTTGCTAATACCGCATAAGACCACAGAGCGGCATCGCTCAGGGGTCAAAGCTCCGGCGGTTAGGCCACATTGGAACTGAGACACGGTCCAAACTCCTACGGGAGGCAGCAGTGGGGAATATTGGGCAATGGAGGCAACTCTGACCCAGCAACGCCGCGTGAAGGATGAAGGTTCTAGGATTGTAAACTTCTGTCGCAGAGGACGAAGAATGACGGTACTCTGTAAGAAAGCCCCGGCAAACTATGTGCCAGCAGCCGCGGTAATACATAGGGGGCGAGCGTTGTCCGGAATGACTGGGCGTAAAGGGAGTGTAGGTGGCTTGGTAAGTTATGAGTGAAAGCCCGCGGCTTAACTGCGGAACTGCTCATAAAACTGTCAGGCTTGAGTACAGGAGAGGTAAGCGGAATTCCTAGTGTAGCGGTGGAATGCGTAGATATTAGGAAGAACACCAGAGGCGAAGGCGGCTTACTGGACTGAAACTGACACTGAGGCTCGAAAGCGTGGGGAGCAAACAGGATTAGATACCCTGGTAGTCCACGCCCTAAACGATGGATACTAGACGAAGGAGGGTAATACCTCCTGTGTCGTAGCAAACGCATTAAGTATCCCGCCTGAGGAGTACGGCCGCAAGGTTGAAACTCAAAGAAATTGACGGGGACCCGCACAAGCAGCGGAGCATGTGGTTTAATTCGAAGCAACGCGAAGAACCTTACCAAGACTTGACATCGCAAGCATAGTTATGAAAGTAATGAAATCCTTCGGGACTTGCAGACAGATGGTGCATGGTTGTCGTCAGCTCGTGTCGTGAGATGTTCGGTTAAGTCCGGCAACGAGCGCAACCCTTATGGCCGGTTGCCAATATTCAGTTAGGAACTCCGGTCAGACTGCCGTGGTCAACACGGAGGAAGGTGGGGATGACGTCAAATCATCATGCCTCTTACGTCTTGGGCTACACACGTGCTACAATGGATGTTACAAAGAGCTGCGAACTCGTAAGAGCAAGCGAATCTCAAAAAAGCATTCCCAGTTCGGATTGAGGGCTGCAACCCGCCCTCATGAAGTCGGAGTTGCTAGTAATCCCGAATCAGAATGTCGGGGTGAATGCGTTCCCGGGTCTTGTACACACCGCCCGTCAAGCCATGAGAGTTGGGGGGACCCGAAGTCAGTGTGCTAACCGCAAGGAGGCAGCTGCCTAAGGTAAAACCAATGATTGGGGTTAAGTCGTAACAAGGTAGCCGTATCGGAAGGTGCGGCTGGATCACCTCCTTTAAGAGAGCGACAATCAGAGTCGCTTAAAATTAAAGATTTTACGAAAATCGGTAACGGAGTGACGGAAAACACTCTTTCAAAAACTTTCCGGATTTATCCTTGATAACAATGTATATGAAAAAATACGATACACCGAAGTGTCGTATTTTTTTTATTTTCGTCTTGACAACCCCGCCGCCGTGTGTTAAGATTTAATCGATAACGTATACGGGGAAATGGTGACCATGATAAAAACAATCATACTCGAAGACGAAAAGGACGCGGCGGACGCGCTCAGAGCCTATCTTTCTCAGTACTCCGCCGAAAAGGGCGTAGCGTTCGACGTCAGGTCGTACGACAATGCCGTCGATCTGCTCGAAGCGTACGACGCGTCCGCCGACGTGGTGTTCGCGGACATACAGATGCCGCTCATCGACGGCATGAGCGCGGCGAAAAAGATACGCGACCGCGACAAAAGCGTTCTAATCGTCTTCGTTACCAACCTGGCGCAGTACGCCATAGAAGGCTACGAGGTCGGCGCCTTCGATTTCATTCTCAAGCCCGTGCGCCGCACGAGCTTTTTCATGAAGCTGGATCGGATAATAAACGAACTCGGCCACCGCCGCAGCGACGTTATGATCAACCTGCACACGCGCGACGGCATACGCCGCATAGCCGTTTCGGATATTCTGTACGCCGAGGTCATGAACCACGACGTCGTTCTGCATACCTCGTCGGGCGAGAGCATACGCATGCGCACGACTCTGTCCGGGCTGGCGGTTGAGCTTGAATCCCATCACTTCGCGCTGTGCAACGCCTGCTACCTCGTAAATCTCCGCCACGTTTCCGGCGTGGATCTCGATTACGTCAATGTAGGCGGTTCGAAACTGCGCGTCAGTCAGTCCAAGCGCAAGGCGTTCATGCAGGCGATAGCGAGATATGCGGGAGGGAGCGAATAATGCCGGATATAATGTCGTTTCTCATTCCGCCGCTCATGGTCGTCGAGATACTCATCGCCGATTATATCTTCGCGCTCACTTTCGAGCGGCGGTCGTACTTCTGGCTGCGGTACGTCGGTTACGGACTCGGTGCGGCGCTCGTTACCGTATGGACCGAAATCGCGTATTCTCTGATAACCGAACAGGGCTACGAATACGGAAGCGGAGTGAACAGCATGGCGCAGTCCTTGTTCAACTTTGCTTTTTATCTGGTTATTTTCATAATGACCATACTTGTCTGCGCGTTCAGTTACAAGGAGTCTTTCGGCAGAGTGGTGCTGTGCTGCTCGGGAGCGTACGCGGTTCAGCACATCGCGCGTAACGTCACGTCGCTGTTTATGCTTATTCCGCCGGCGGGAGACTCGGTCGCCGTGGAAATATCCGTAACGTTCGGCGTGTATCTTCTGACTTACGCCCTCGTTTATTTTCTGTTCGCAAGACGTCTGAGATCGCACGAAACGTATGAGGGCAACAACGTGCGCAAGATAACGCTGTCGCTGATAGTGATTCTGCTCTGTATCGTAATGTCGCGTCTGACGAGCGATAATCCGGAGCGCAACACGCTTGCCGTGGTCGCCGAATCCATTTACGCCATACTCAGCTGCACCGTGCTTCTTATATGCCAGTTCGGAGTCGTTGAAAACGACAGCATGCACCGCGAGGTGGACAATATGGCGGAAATACTGCGCTCCGAGCGCCGGCAGTACGAGCTCAGCCGCGAGAACATAGCGCTCATAAACGAAAAGTGCCACGACTTGAAGCAGCAGATTTCCGCGCTGCGCGGCAACGCGTCCGAGGAGAATATCGCGGAGATCGAGCATTCGGTCATGATATACGACTCCATGGTCAAGACCGGTCACGACGTACTTGACGTCATACTGACCGAAAAGAAACTGCAATGCGAGAGCAAGAGTATACAGATGACGTGCATGATAAAGGGCGAACTGCTTTCTTTCATGGACAATATGGACGTGTATTCGCTGTTCGGCAACGCGCTGTCCAACGCCATCGAAAGCGTGGGCAAGCTGCCCGACGTGGACAAGCGCTGCATAAGCGTGAACGTGCGCGATATGGGAAGCATGCTGTCCGTGCACGTGGAAAATTACTACGAAGGCACCGTCGATATGCGCGGCGGCCTGCCCGTGACCACGAAGGCGGACAAGGACTGGCACGGCTACGGCATGGCGAGCATGAACCGCGTCGCGCGCAAGTACGGCGGGGAGATGACCGTCACCGCGTCCGGCGGCAAATTCTGCCTCGATTTCCTCTTTCCGCGCGTCCGGAAGCAATGAGTTACGCCTTTTCGGGCGGCAGTTACGACAAAAGTATTGAACGCGGCCGCGTATTATGATATTCCTTTCTTGAACCGCGCAAGCGGAAATATCGTATGAAAGGAGAAATGAGATGTTCAGACACAAGGCGTTATGGATCGTGCTGACCAGCGTTTTCGCGGTTCTTTTTATCGCGATGATTATCGGTACCGCGATCGCGAACTCGTTTAAGTCCGTCATTGACGTGTATTTCGGCGTAATCACATACAAGATCGAAAAAGCGGATACGACGGATGTGTCTCAGACGGAGTACTTCAAGAGCGATTACGTTCTCGAAGGAAAGACATGGACGGGACAGGGGGCAAAGAACGGCGACGACGCGTATTACGATAACGACGCGCTCAAAGCCGCGGATTATGCCCTCGGAGAGGAAGTTGAGGCGGAAGGCGCGGCGCTGCTTTTCAACAACGGCGCGCTGCCTCTTGCCAAAGGCAATAAGGTGAGCGCGTTCAGTATTTCGACCACCAACCTCTGCTACGGCGGCACGGGCTCGGGCGGCGTCGATACGAAGAGCGCTCCCACTCTCAGCCAGGCGCTTACCGGCGCGGGACTCGAAACCAACAAGACGCTGGAGGACAGATATACCGCGCTGGCAGCCGAAACCGAGGACGGTTCCAAGAAATACGGCAGGACGACGAAATCGTTCTTCCAGACCGGACAGTACCGTATAGGCGAAGTGCCCTGGGAGGAGGTTGTTAAAGACGGCGTATCCGATACGTTCGCGACCTACGGCGACGCGGCAATCGTGGTGCTGTCGCGCGTCGGCGGCGAGGACAACGATCTGCCCCGGACGAACACGGACTTCCGCGGCACGCGCGAGGGTGCGTGGTGGAGCGGGCAGCTCAGCGACCCCATGAACATATCGCCCAACGACGGCAGGGACGGTAATTTCCTTGCTCTCAGCGCGGAAGAAGAGGAAATGCTCTCCGGACTTAAAGCGCTCAAAGACGAAGGCGTTATCAAAAAGGTTGTCGTATTGCTTAATACCTGCAATCCGATTGAATGCGACTTCCTGACCGACAACAGATACGACGTCGACGCCGCAATGTGGATAGGCGCCGTGGGACAGACGGGTATCAACGCTGTCGGCGATATACTCGTGGGCGACATAGTGCCGTCGGGATCGCTTCCCGATACGTTCTATAACGACAATCTCGCGACCCCGGTCATGGTCAATTTCGGGCTTACCTGCTTCGATAACTGGGAAACCGAAATGAGCGACCTGTACACGTCGTCGCTGTATAACGAACTCGCCGCCGACGGCAAAACGCTGGACGACATCGGCGCGGACGTCTATACCGTATACGAGGAAAACATTTATCTCGGCTATAAATATACCGAAACGAGATATTTCGACAAGGTAATGAATCAGGGCAACGCCGGCGATTTCGATTACGACGAACTCGTGGCTTATCCGTTCGGAGCCGGCGAGTCGTACACCGACTTCTCGTACTCTGATATGACCGTGACGGCGGACGGCGATCAGTTCAAGGTTTCCGTCAAAGTGCATAACGACGGCAGCACGTATTCGGGCAAGGAGACCGTGCAGATATATCTGAACGCTCCTTATACGACGTACGACGTACAGAACAAAGTGGAGAAGGCCGCAGTCAGACTCGTGGGCTTCGGCAAGACGGGCGTCATCGCTCCGGGCAAGGACGCCACCGTAACGATAACCGTGGATAAGGATACGTTCGCATCGTACGACGCGTTCGGCGCAAAGACGTATATCCTCGACGCCGGCGACTATCTGCTCACCGCCGCAACCGACGCGCACGACGCAGTCAACAACATACTCGCATACAACGGCAAGACGACCGCGAACGGTATGACGGAAAACGGCGACGCGGATATGGTCAAAAAGGCGCTCACCGTCGCCGAACTGGATACCGAATCCTGCTCCGTATCCGACGACACGGGCGCGGAAATAACCAATCACTTCGACGACGCGGATCTCCGTATATACGAGAACGGCGCGCAGGCGGACGACTTCGACCTGCTGTCGCGTTCGGACTGGACGGGAACTTATCCTCAGCCTCTGGCGGATCAGAGCAAGGGCAAGCTCACGTTTACGAATCAGATGAAAAAAGACGTTTCCACCGCCGATCCCGTCATTATAGAAGAGGATCCGGAAGCGGAAATGCCCGATTACGGCGAGAAGAACGGTCTTACGCTCGCGATGTTCATCGGACTCAAATACGACAATCCCGCATGGGGCGATCTGCTCGACCAGATGACGTTCGACGAGCAGGATAACCTCAGCTCCGACGCATATCACCACACTATCGCCATGGCGTCTATCGCAAAACCCGCAACTCTCGACGAAAACGGCCCCATAGGTCTTACCAAGTCGTTCATGGGCGCGGACGCTTCGAAGTGCATGGCTTATCCTTCCTGCCCGGTTATGGCGGCAACCTTCAACACCGACCTGATCTACCGTATGGGACAGCAGATAGGACTCGACGCGCTGCACGCGAATTATCAGGGACTGTACGGCCCCGGCGCAAACATTCACCGCTCGCCTTACTCGGGCAGAAACTTCGAGTATTACAGCGAGGACGGCATTCTTTCCGGCATTATCTGCGAGGCGGAAACCAAGGGCATACAGTCCAAGGGCATGTATGTGTACTCCAAGCACTTCGCCCTCAACGACCAGGAATCCGGACGTCACGGCATCTGCGTATTTGCCAGCGAGCAGACCATAAGGGAGAATTATCTGACCGCGTTCGAATATTCGCTGTCCAAGAATAAGGGCAACGGCCACGCGACGATGACCTCGTTCAACCGCATAGGCGTCGTGTGGGCGGGCGCGCACAAGGGACTGCTGACCGACGTGCTGCGCGGCGAATGGGGCTTCGACGGCTTCGCGCTCTCCGACTGCTGGACGGATATAGCCGATACCTACAACAGCGGCAATCTCTTCGGCAACTCCGCGGCGGCGGTGCTTGCGGGCGGCGACGCGCTCGACGGTAAGCTGTCCACTCAGTTCACCGGCGAGTTCGCCATAGACGATCATTACCGCAAGTCGCCGACCTTCTGCCAGGCGCTGCGCGAATCCACTAAACGTATGCTGTACGTCGTCGCTAACAGCTCGGCGATGAACGGCCTTGCCGCCGACGACAAGATCGTGCTTATCATGTCGTGGTGGGAAGTCGCTCTGATGTGGATAGACATAGTGCTCGGCGTGCTCATGGTCGCAAGCGCGGTCATGCTGGTGATTACGATAGTCAAACAGCGCAGACAGCAGAATAAATAAGCCGATTATACTTCCACCTACAATGCATAAAACGCGGCGGGCTTTACCCCTGTCCGCGTTTTATGCAATTTTCAATATTGACATTTTAGTATTATCTTTTGGCAATACAAGCGTAGATTTACGGCGCGCCATGGAATATAATACGGGTGTTGATAGGGAAGGAAGAAGATGAAATCTTCAACCGGAGGTAACAACAAATGTTCAAGCTGATCGGATTCGTCGTTGCCGCTGTGATCAACAATGCTCGTAACCATTACTACTTCAGCTGATTGACTGACGCAGTGGAACAAGCGACAAAACTCACTCGCGGCCTGACAGGCCGAATGCAGTGAAAACAACGCGGGCGGCGCAGCTGCCCGGCTACATAAGACGGGGCGCAGACGGCGCCCGCTGATTTGCCATCATCATTTTCCCCTTTTATATATTCCCGGGTTCTCGGATCGCTTCCGAGGCCCGGGATTTTTTTATAGTTCACAAAACCGTCATATAATTATCACATAAATTGTGTGTAAATGCGGGTCTTGGGAAATACGGCTAAAACCGAATAATAAAAAATAATTATTCGATATTGATTTTATTTGCCGCAAAATCCGTCAAAATTGCCGAGAAAGATTTGAAACGCATTGATTTTTGACCCCGAAATATTATAAACTTACAATAGAAATCGGTCGACTGACCGAATCGGGAGAATTCGACTTGAAAATACTTGTTATCAACGGCAGCCCGAGAGGGGAACGCAGCAATACGCTCAAAGTCACGAACGCATTCCTCGACGGCATGCGCACGACTGCCGAATGCGATATAGAATACCTGACGATCAGAAACATGAGGGTGGAACCCTGCCTCGGCTGCTTCGGCTGCTGGACGGTGTCGCCGGGCAAGTGCGTCATCGGCGACGACATGCGCGGCATACTCGCCAAGATGTTTGCGGCCGACCTCGTGGTATACAGCTTCCCGCTGTTCTATTATTCGCTTCCCGCCAAACTCAAAGCGCTGGTGGAGCGTCAGCTGCCTACCGTCGCGCCTTTCATGACCGGACAGACGACGTACCTCGTCAACGGCGGACACCCGCCCCGTTTCAGGACTCATAACCGTACGCTGCTCATTTCCACCTGCGGCTTCTATCCCACGGACAAAAGCTACAACGCGGTGCGCGAGCAGTTCAAGATGATCTGCGGCGACGACGGCTTCGACGAGCTGTTCCTCGGCGAGGGCGAGCTGTTCAGCCGCGCGCCGGCAAAGCGCCGTTGCGACGCCCGCCTCGAAGTCATAAAGAAAGCGGGCGCGGAATACGGCAGGCTGGGTTACATCACGCCCGAAACGAGGGAACAGGCCACGGCGAATATTTTCCCGCCCAACATGTACGCCGCCATGGCGGACAAGGGCTGGGGACGCTCGCTCGAGGATTACCGCGAGAACGACGAAGAGATGATCGCGCGCGTGGAAAAAGAAGGAAAGAAAATAGAAACCGTTTATTGATTGCTCTCCGGTTATAACGCCGGACGGTACATATACTAAAAATAATCTTTGAAAATTAAGGAGTAAAGAATTATGGACGCAAAGCAGAGAGAGATCGCAGACAAGATCAAAAACATCCTCGTGGAGAACCTCAGACTTCCCGCAGAGGATCTTACCGACGACGCGAAACTGTTCGGCGACGACATCGGCCTGGACAGCGTTGACTCGCTCGAAATCATCGCCGGCATCGATCAGGAGTTCGGCGTATCCATGATGGGCGTGGACAGAGAACACTTCCAGACCATCGAAACGCTCAGCGCGTACGTGATGAACCACCTGGAAAACTGATGGACGAAAGACAGAAGGCGGTGGCCGACAAGATCATAGATTATCTGAGCGAAACGCTCCGGCTGCCCAAGGAGAATATCGACTACGATATTCCGCTTTTCGGCGACGGTATCGGGCTGGACAGCGTTGACTCGCTCGAAATCATTGCCGGAATGAACTTATTGTTCGGCGTTACTCTCATAGGCGTCAACGACGGCGTTTTCGCCAATATCCGCACGCTCAGCGAGTACATAGTCAACAGCCCGGACTACGAGGAAAAATCTTAATGGACAGAATAGTAATCACCGGCCTCGGCCTCGTGTGCGCCATCGGCGGCAGCGCCGACGAGTGCTTCGACAACGCCGTGGCGGGAAAAGTCGGAATAAAGGAAGTCAGCAGCGTGGAGCACTCCAAGTGCTACGCGCACATAGGCGCCGAATATCCGGAGTTCGTTACTCCGGAAGGCGAGGACAGAGCCACCGCGCTCTGCGTCAAGGCGGCGGAAGAAGCCGTGGCCGATTCCGGCATCGACGTGAAAAAGGACGCCGACCGCGTCGGCGTAATGATAGGCAGCTGCGTGGGCGGCGCCGTATCGATAGAGAAATTTTACCGCGATTACGTAGCGGATCCCGATAAAGCGAAGGCGGAGGACGTGCTGAAAATGCCCATCTCCGCGATCGCGAACAACGTCGCGCTCCGTTTCGGCGCGCGCGGCGTCGTGGATAACGTCGCCAACGCCTGCGCGGCGGGTACCATGTCCATCGCCATGGCGGCGGACATAATACGCAGCGGCAAGGCGGACGTCATGATCGCCGGCGGTTCGGACCCCATGTCCAGCCTGGCGTATTCCGGTTTCCACGCGCTCCACGCGCTCGACGACGAGCCCTGCCGTCCTTTCAATAAATCCAAGGGCATAGCGCTCGGCGAGGGCGCGGGCATACTCATCGTCGAATCGTACGAGCACGCCATGGCGCGCGGCGCCAAGATATACTGCGAGGTGCTGGGCAGCGGCGTTTCCAGCGACGCTCACCACATCACCGCGCCCGCTCCCGACGGAGAGGGCATGCAGGCGGCTATGGAACGCTCGCTCGAAAATTCGGGCATTTCCGCGTCCGACGTCGACTATATCAACGCGCACGGCACGGGCACGCCGCTCAACGACTCTTCCGAGCTCGGCGCAATGCTCCGCGTGTTCGGTTCGTCGGGCAAGGCGTGCGCAAGCTCCACCAAATCCATGGTAGGGCACTGCCTCGGCGCGGCCGGATCGGTCGAAGCCGTATTCTGCGTCAAGGCCATCGAGCGCGGCGTCGTGCCGCCGACGGTGGGCTACACCGACGAGGACGTCGTCGCCATGCGCGACAAGGCGGGCGATTTCGACTTCGTTCCCAACAAAGGCAAAAAGAAGGACGTCACGTACGTCCAGTCCAATAACTACGCGTTCGGCGGCAACAACGCCAGCATAATATACGCGAAAGAGGACGCCCCCCGCTCGCTCAGAGAAGCGACTGCGGACAGGGTGTTCGTCACCGGCATAGGTGTGGTCAGCCCCCTCGGCAACACCGTGGGAGGATACGTCGAAGCCGTCCGCGCCGGTTCCGCTCCGAACGTGTGCGAGAAGTGCGGCGACGCGGTCAGCGCCGTGGGCAGCGAGGATTTCGCTTCCGTGGGCATAAAGCTGAACTTCTACCGCAAGCTGGATAAACTCAGCCAGATGACGTGCGTGTCCGGCAAATACGCGCTCGCCGACGCGGGCATAACCGTGGACGACGGCAACGCGAGAAAAATAGGCATCGTCGCCGGCACGTCGGACGGTCCCCAGACCGATATCGCGAATTTCCAGAAAGGCATAATCGCCAACGGCACGCAGTCGGGCAGCGCCTTCCTGTTCCCCAACACGGTATACAACGCCGCTCCCGGCTATCTGTCCATCTGCGCCGGCCTCAAAGGTTACAACGTGACCTACGCCAACGGCGCGGCTTCCGGACTCGCTGCGGTGGCATACTCGGCCCGCGTGCTCCGTACGACGCAGAACGACGTCATACTCGCTGTGGGCGCGGACGAGGATTCCGAAACCGTACACATGCTGTACGACAAGATCGGCGCGCTCTCCGGCGGAATGAAACTGAGCGACGGCGCGGTGACGCTGGCGCTCGAAAAGGAAAGCAGCGCTTCGGCGCGCGGCGCGAAGAAGTACGCCGAGGTGCTCGGCAGCGGCTTCGCTCACTGCGACGTCGAGTTCGGCAAATACGGCTGCTCCGGTCAGCTGAAACGCGCAATCGACCTCGCGCTTGACGACGCGGGCGTGAAAGCCGGCGACATCGGACTGGTCATGACCTGCTCCAACGGGCTCGCATCGCTGTCGGAGGCGGAAAACGAGGCGCTCGCGCCCTTCGCTTCGGCGGAGAAAGTCAACGTCAGGGACGTGTGCGGAGAGGGCAGAGCTGCTTCGTCCGCGCTTGCCGCGGCTCACGCGTCGCTCATGCTTGCCGGCGAGATCGGCAGCACGAAAGCGAAGTACGCGCTCGTTCTCGGCGCGTCGTCGGGCGGCTCCTACAATGCCGTCGTGCTCGGCAGAGCGGACCGATAAACGGTGAATAATATGGAAGAAAGAAAAGTAGCGCTGGTCACCGGAGCGTCGAGAGGCATCGGCCGCGGCATAGCCGTGAAGCTGGGCAGCCTCGGATACGACGTCGCGGTGAACTATAATTCCAACGAGGAAGAGGCGAACAAAGTCGTCGAACAGATAAAAGGCTTCGGCTCTAACGCCGTCGCCGTCAAAGCCAACGTGGGCGACCGCGGCGAAGTGAACGCAATGTTCCGCACCGTGGTCAAAGAGCTGGGCAAAATAGACGTGCTCGTCAACAACGCGGGCGTCGTGGACGACGCGTTCCTGCTCATGCTCAGCCCCGAGTCGCTCGACCGCAGCCTGAACATCAACATCAAGGGCTATTTCTACTGCGCGCAGGCTGCGACGCTGAAAATGTTCAAGGCCAAGAAAGGCGCCATCGTCAACGTGTCGTCGGTCAGCTCCAAGATGGCTCTGCCCGGTCAGTCCGTTTATTCGGCGACCAAGGGCGCCGTCAATTCGATGACCGCCACGCTCGCGACCGAGCTCGCGCCCTACGGTATTAGGGTCAACGCCGTCGCGCCCGGGTTCATTTCCACGGACATGGTCGCGCAGCTTCCCGAGGACAAGAAAGCGGAATACCTCACGCAGGTGCCACTCGGCCGCTTCGGCGACGTCGAGGAGGTGGCGAACCTCGTCGCGTTCCTCGTGTCCGACGACGCATCGTATATCACCGGTCAGACGATCGTGATAGACGGAGGGTTGTCCCTTTAATTTTCCGCGCGGCACTAACGTTCGGCTTCGCCGCGCGCAGAAAAGCGACGCGTCTGCGGGATCTTTTGCGTTCTTTCGGGAGAAATCCCCCTCGTCACCATGAGGTAGACTTCGGGGACGTGCGGCTGCGCCGTACGGATTTCTCACGAAATCTTCGCAAAATCTCACCGCATTCGCTGCCATGTCGGGTTCACAAGGAAACAATAGGGTTTAATAATTTACAGTGTAATCGGCGCGAAATATGAGCTATGGTAATAATGAATATTTTAGATATCAATAAAAGAATAAAACAGCGGCCGCCGTTCCAGATGGTGGAAAAGGTGACCGAAATCAGACCGAACGAGTATGCGAAAGGCATCAAGAACGTATCGGTCAACGAGCCGTATTTCGCGGGACATTTCCCCGAAATGCCGGTCATGCCCGGCGTGCTCATCATCGAATCGCTCGCGCAGCTCTGCTCGCTGGTCATAGACCCGGGCGACGGCTCGATGAGCGATCCGGATACCGTATACGTTCTTCTCAAAGCCGACGCGTTCAAGTTCGTGAAGGCCGTCGTGCCCGGCGACACGCTGACTCTGGAAGCCAACGTGCTCATGGCTGCGGGCGGTCTGTATAAGTTTGCGGTCAAAGCGTCCGTAGACGGTCAGCTCCGCGCCAAAGGCGAGCTGTCGTTCACGGCTGCGAAGAAATCTCAGCTTTATTCGTAACCGCCGGACGCCGGAGGATAATCATGGAAAAGAAAACAGCATTCATATTTCCCGGACAGGGAGCGCAGTACGTCGGCATGGCGAAGGATTTCTACGATACTTTCGCCGAGTGCCGCCAGGCGGTGGACTACGCCGCCGATCTGCTCGACTTCAATCTCCGCGGAATAATGTTCGACGAAAACGATCTTATCAACAAGACCGAATTCACGCAGGCGGCAATGCTCGTCGCCGAAGTGTGCATACTCGAAGGCGTGCGCCGTCTCGGCATAGAGGCTGACGTGACCGCGGGGCTTTCCCTCGGCGAGTATTCCGCGCTCGTGGCGTGCGGCGCCATGAACTACGGCGACGCTGTTCGCGTAGTGCGCAAGCGCGGCATTTACATGGAGAACGCGGTGCCCGCCGGCCGCGGCGGAATGTCCGCCATCATAGGCATGGACGCAGAGACGGTGGAGAAAATCTGCGCCGACGTGGCCGCCAAAACGGGACTCTGCGTCGTGCCTGCCAACTACAACTGCCCCGGTCAGATAGTCATATCCGGCCACAAGCAGGCGGTGGACTATGCGGGCGAGCGTTTCAAGGAAGCGGGCGCAAAGCTCGTCGCGCCGCTCAACGTCAGCGGCCCCTTCCATTCGCCCATGCTCGCCGTTGCAGGCGAGAAGCTGGCCGCGGAGCTGGAAAACGTGACCTTCCGCGATCCCATCAAGCCGTATGTCGCAAACGTGACGGCGCTTCCCGTGACGACTGCGGACGGCATAAAGGAATCGCTTACGCGTCAGGTATCGTCGCCGGTGCGCTGGGAGCAGTCCGTGCGCGCCATGCTCGACCTCGGCGTGACCGATTTCGTGGAAATAGGCCCCGGCAAGACGCTGGCGGGCTTTATGAAACGCATAGACAGAGCAATCCCCGTCGTGACGGTATCGACGGTTGCCGACCTCGACAAACTGCATATTAACGGTGAAATAAACAATGTGGGAAACGAAAAGTATACAAACGCTTAAGGATAAACGCGCCGCTCACGAAGCGGGCGGCGGCGCGGCAAGGGTGGAGAAGCAGCACGCGTCGGGCAAAATGACCGCGCGCGAGCGCCTCGAATATCTCTTCGACCGCGGCACGTTCGTGGAAATAAACTCGCTCGCCGAATCGCGCATAACCGATTTCGGCATGGATAAAAAGAAAGTGCCCGGAGACGGCGTCATAACCGGCTACGGCCGCGTTGCGGGCAAGCTCGTATACGCTTCGTCGCAGGACTTCACCGTCGGCGGCGGCAGCCTCGGCGAGGCTCAGGCGCAGAAGATCTGCCGCGTCATGGACATGGCGTACGACATGCGCGCGCCCTTCCTGTCCATAAACGACAGCGGCGGCGCCAGAATAGAAGAGGGCATAGACTCGCTGTCCGGTTACGGCGGAATATTCTACCGCCACTCCCGCATGAGCGGCGTGGTGCCGCAGATAGCGGCCATCATGGGCCCCTGCGCCGGCGGAGCGTGTTACGCTCCCGCGCTCTGCGACTTCATTTTCATGACCGAGCAGACCAGCCAGATGTACATTACCGGCCCGCAGGTCATCAAGGCCGTGACGGGCGAAACCGTCACCAACGCGGAGCTCGGCGGCGCGGCGGTGCATACCGCGAAGAGCGGCGTCGCGCACTTCTCGTATCCCGACGACAAGGCCTGCCTCAACGGCATACGCATTCTGCTCGGCTATCTGCCCTCCAGCTACGAGGAAGAACCGACGCGTTACGACGAAAAGGCCATAGCCAAGGCCACGGGCTTCCAGTCCGTAGTCCCCGACAACAAAAAGACGGCGTACGATGTGCGCCGCGTCATAGAAGAACTTGCCGACCGCGGCACCTTCCTCGAAGTGCAGGCCGAATTCGCCAAGAATATCGTCATAGGCTTCGTGCGTATAGGGCACAAGACGGTGGGTGTGGTTGCCAACCAGCCCAACGCCATGGCGGGCTCGCTCGACTTCAACGCCAGCGACAAGGCCGCCCGCTTCATACGCTTCTGCGACTGCTTCAACATTCCCATCGTCACCCTCGTGGACGTGCCCGCGTTCCTGCCCGGAAAGCAGCAGGAATACAGCGGCATAATCCGCCACGGCGCGAAGATGCTGTACGCGTACTCCGAAGCCACCGTTCCCAAGGTCAGCCTTATCATGCGCAAAGCGTACGGCGGCGCGTATATAGCGATGAACTCCAAGGGACTGGGCGCGGACGTCGTGCTCGCATGGCCCATTGCGGAAATAGCCGTCATGGGCGCCGACGGCGCCGCGAACATCATCGGGCGCAAGCGCATCGAAGCGGCCGAGGACAAGGCGGCAGAGCGGCAGAAGATCATCTCCGAATACGAGGAGAAGTTCATGAACCCGTACGTCGCCGCGGCGCGCGGCTACGTCGACGAAGTCATACTGCCCGAGGAAACCAAGGACAGGATCGTCAGCGCGCTCGTCATGCTTCAGTCCAAAAAACAGTCCGTTCCCGCCAAGAAGCACGGCAACCTTCCTCTGTGATGCTTGTCTGCGCTGCGGCCGCGGACGCGGACTATGATCTGTCCGCATTCGCATCTTCCGCGGACTATATAGGCGCGATAATGTCGCGTCCCAACGAAAACTCGAGACGGCAGAGCGCCGCGGGTCTGCGCGCTCTGCTGTTTTTGCTTGAAAAGGCGGGCGTGGATCCCGCGCCGCTCGTGCTTGCGCGCGAAAAGAGCGGCAGGCCGTATTTCGCCGGCAGCGACATTAAGTTCGGCATATCCCATTCGGGGTCGCTTGCCGTCTGCGCCCTGTCGGACTCCGACGTCGGCATAGACATAGAGCGCGTGCGCGACGTGCGAAACGCCGCCGCGCTGGCGGAGCGGCACTTTTCGCCCTCCGAACTGGCATGGGCGGGTGAGATGACGGCGGAAAAGTTTTTCACCGTCTGGACGAAAAAAGAGGCGCTGCTCAAGCGCGACGGCCGCGGCGTGGACTGCGACCTGCGCGCCGTGGACACGGCGGCGGAAGATTTCGGCGTCTACTTGCTGCGCTACGGCGGAGATAAGTATATAGTCAGCGTATGCGGCGGGGAGGATATCTCGACCGCGGGAGGAATCAGATGGGAAAGAAAGTCGTAATAATAGGCGGCGGCATATCCGGCATGACGACGGGTATCTATCTTCAGCTCAACGGCTACGATACTCTTATCGTGGAAAAGAATGCCGTGCCCGGCGGCGCATGCACGGGCTGGGAGCGCGGCGGCTGTTACATAGACGGATGCATTCACTGGATGACGGGAGTCAATCCCGGCAGTTCGTATTACGACCTGTGGCGCGACACCGGCGCGATAGACGACAACACCGAGATATATTTTCAGGACGATTTCGCCCGTTTCGATTTCGGCGGCGGCCGCGGCTTCACCGTGTGGGCGGACGTCGACCGTCTGCAGGCGGAACTGCTCGCGTTCGCTCCCGAGGACGAGAAGGAAATACGCCGTTTCTGCAAGCTCGTGCGCCGTTTCCAGCGCATAGAAGGCCCGGTGGACAAACCGGTCGACCACATGAGTCTGCCGCGCCTGATAAAGGTCGCGGTGACCATGGGCGGCGACTATTACTGGGTGAGCAGGATGTCCAAGGTGGGATGCGCCGAATACGCGAAAAAATTCCGGAACGAATATCTGCGCTCGTTCTTCGAGTCGTATATGGCTCCGGGTTATAATCTCATGAGCATGCTGTATATGCTCGCGCACGTTACGGCGCATAACGGCGGCATACCGATAGGCGGCTCGCGGCCGCTCGCAGAGCGCATGGCAAAGAGATATACCTCGCTGGGCGGAAAGTTCCGTCTGGGCGCTGAGGCGGAGCGCGTACGCATAGAGGGAAGACGGGCGACGGGCGTCGAGCTTGCCGGCGGCGAATTCATACCCGCGGACTGGGTTGTGTCGTCGGTGGCGGCGGAACACTGTCTCAAAAAACTGCTGGGCGGCAGATATCCCGTCAGGAAGATAGACGACCGCCTCGGCGACAGAAAGACGTATCCCATATATACGTATACGACCGCGGTGTTCAGAGCGGACGCCGATCTGTCGGACAAGCCGCTGGGCGCGCACGTGCATTTCGACGAGCCCATAACGCTGGACAGGGAATACCGCGCCGTAACGCTGCGCAATTATTCCTACGACAAAACCATGAAGCGTCCCGCGGGCACGAGCGTGCTGCAGGCAGGCATACTCGGCGGCGACGATATGTACTTCTGGTGGAAGCGTAAGAAGGATGACGGCACGTATAAGGCCGCCAAAGAGGCCTTTGCCGCCGACGTGCTGCGCATAGCGGAGGAGCGCTATCCCGAATACCGCGGCAGACTGACGGTCATAGACGTCATCACGCCGTGCACTTACGAGCGCTATCTGAACAGCCGCCACGGCTCGTTTCAGGGGTTCGTGCATACGGCGGCGGGCAAGTCGCTGTCCGAGAAGGGCGTAATCAAGGGGCTGGACAACTTCCTGCTGTCCGGCCAGTGCATATTCCACAGCGGGGGAATGCCGCCCGCGGCCATAACCGGCCGTTTCGCCGCGCAGCGCATCTGCAAGCGCGACGGC
The DNA here is from genome assembly GCA_904387375.1 of Candidatus Protoclostridium gallicola. Taxonomy (GTDB): domain Bacteria; phylum Bacillota; class Clostridia; order Christensenellales; family Pumilibacteraceae; genus Protoclostridium; species Protoclostridium gallicola. The sequence continues at coordinate 83,510 of CAJFLE010000009.1, read as the reverse complement.
AAAAAATTTATTTACAGGGAGCGGTCATGAAAACAAAACCTTACAGACACAAAGTGCTTTACCGCGAATGCGATATGATGCGCGTGGTAAATAACAGCGTATACGTGGGCTGGATGGAGGACGCGCGTGTGGACGCGCTCGCGCAGCTGGGACTGAACTATAACGGCATGGAGGAGAACGGATTCGCCGGGCCGGTGCTGTCGCTGTCCGTGGATTACAAATCGTCGGCGCGCTTCGGCGACGACGTGGACATCACGGTGTCCTTCGACAAATATACGGGCGCGCGGCTGTTTCTGTCGTATGAGATGAAAGACGCCGCCACCGGACGGCTGCTCGCCGCGGCGACCAGTTCGCACTGTTTCATAAGCCTGGAAACGGGCGCGCCTGTACTGATCAAATCATATTATCCGGAGTGGAACGCCGCGCTGCTGAAAGCGTCCCGTCCCGAATAAACGCGCTATTCAAACGATGTAAAAGCAAAAAACTCCCGAAGGCATGCCTTCGGGAGTTGTCCGTTTACGCGAACTGGCTGTTGTAGAGCGTCGCGTACGCTCCGCCTTTTGCGAGCAGCGTCCGGTGATCGCCCTGCTCGATGATATTGCCGTTTTCCATGAACAGTATGTTGTCCGCGTCCCTTATCGTGGACAGTCTGTGCGCGATGACGAAACTTGTGCGTCCGCTCATCAGCCGGGCCATGGCCTTGCCTATCTCCGCCTCGGTACGCGTATCGACGCTGGACGTCGCCTCATCGAGTATGAGTACGGGCGGATCGCACAGGAATACGCGCGCTATCGTAATGAGCTGTCGCTGCCCCACGGACAGGTTGCCCGCGTCGTTGGACAGCACCGTATCGTACCCCTGAGGCATCGTCCGGATGAAGTAGTCCACCTTTGCCATCTTCGCCGCCGCGACGATTTCTTCGCGCGTAGCGTCCGGCTTTCCGTAGGCTATGTTTTCGGCTATCGTGCCGCCGAACAGCCAGGTATCCTGCAGAACCATACCGAAGTTATGCCGCAGGCCATTGCGCGTAAGCGACGTGGACGGTATGCCGTCTATGGTTATTCTTCCGCCGTTGACTTCGTAGAAGCGCATGAGCAGGTTTATGAGCGTGGTTTTGCCGGCGCCGGTGGAGCCGACCACAGCTATCTTCTGTCCGGGCTGCGCCGTGAAGCTTATGTCCTTCATCAGAATTTTATCGGGGAAGTATCCGAAACTGACGTGCTCGAACGCTATGCGCCCCTCCGCTCTTTCCAGCGTGACCGGATTGTCGGTGTCCGGCTGTTCCTCCTCGTCGTCGAGGAATTCGAACGTACGCTCCGCGGACGCAAGCGCCGCCTGCAGGGAATTGATCATATACGACATCTCCGTGAGCGGCTCCGCCGCGAGATTGATGTACTGGAAGAACGCCTGCGCCACGCCTGGCGTCATGGAACCGGCTATCATCCAGCCGCAGGGCAGGAAGAGTATGACGGTCTGCGCCAGGCGGGACAGAAAGCGGATGAGCGGGTTTATACTGTTGGTAAGGAAGTCCGTTTTCTGCGCCGCCGCGCGCACATTCTCCGCGCCGGCCGAAACGCGGGCGCAGCTTTCGCTTTCGCGGTTATACGCCTTTATGACGTCTCTGCCCGTGTAATACTCCTCCGCAATGCCGGTCAGCCGGGCGATGGCTTCCTGCCGCTCCGCAGCGCAGATCAGGTTCTTTTTCGCCACGATCCTCGTTATGATCAGGCTGATGGCGGAGAAGGCGAGGAATATGAGCGCGAGTATATAATTGAGTACGAACATGAATACGAGCGAACCTATGACCGTGCCTATGGACGTAAGCAGTTTGAGCAGACCTGTCTGCAGCGTTTCGGACACCTTGTCGAGGTCGCTCGTCACGCGGCTGAGAATCTCGCCCGGTTTGTTCCGGTCAAAGAATTTCAGCGGCAGTTTGTGCAGCTTGACGCCGATCTGTCGGCGCAGCGTAAGGATCAGTCTTTCGGCGACGCTCGCCATCAGAAACGACTGCAGGTAATATACGATGCCGAGCGCGGCGTACATGGCGCACAGAATCGTCATTTCCCGGCCGAGAGGTTCCCATACGATCGAAAACGGAGCGTTGCCGCTTATCGCGTCGTTAATCGCGCCGAGGAGCGCGTCCACGACGATGGCGCTATAATACGGTGTGAATATGTTCAGCACCGTATATATCACGATGCAGACGGCTACGGCTATCAGTCGGCCGCGCTGGTTTTTCAGCTGACCGAACAGTCTTGCCGCGGTTCTGCCAGCAAACTTGGGCGCGTTACCCGCAATCACGCGTTCTTTTTTAAGCCTTTTCATTGTGCTTCCGCCTCCTTTGTCTGAGATTCGTAAATTTCCCTGTAAACGGGACAGCTTTCTAGCAGCTGCTCGTGAGTGCCTATGCCGACGGGTTTGCCCTCGCCCAGCACGATGATCTGTTCCGCATGACGTATGGTGCTGACTCGCTGAGCGATGATGACGACTGCGGAATCCTTCGTCTCTTCGGCGAGCGCTTTTCTGAGCGCCGCGTCCGTTTTGAAGTCGAGCGCCGAGAAACTGTCGTCGAAGATATAGAGTTCGGGCTTGCGCACGAGCGCTCTGGCTATGGAAAGACGCTGTTTCTGTCCGCCGGAGAAGTTGGTGCCGCCCTGAGCGACGTATGAACCGAGCCCGTCGGGCAGCGAGCGCACGAAGTCTCCCGCCTGTGCGACGTCGAGCGCATGCCAAAGCTCTTCGTCGGTCGCGTCTTTACAGCCGAAGCGCAGATTGTCGGCTATTGTACCCGAGAACAGCCACGTGCGCTGCTGCACGTATGCCAGGCGGTCGCGGAGCTGCCGCTGAGGCATTTCGCGTATATCCGTACCGTCCAGCGTCACGCGTCCTTCGGTGACGTCATTGAAACGAAGCATCAGCGAGGCAACGGTGGATTTGCCGCTGCCCGTGCCGCCTATTATGGCCGTAGTCGTACCTCTGCGGCAGGAAAAGTTGAGATTCCTTAGCGTATACTCTTCCGAATCCGCGAAACGGAACGCGACGTTCTCGAACTTCATTACGTCGTTTCCTCCCTCAACGAGAACGGCGTCGGTTTCGGTTTTGTCGCATATTGTGGGCGAGAAATCGAGCACAGCGCGTACGCGTCCCGCGCATTCGAAAGCGCGCGGCAGTGTGAGAATGATCATCTGCGCCATCATGAGGTAGAACAGCGCCAGCAGCGCGTATTCGATTATCGCGGTAATGTCGCCGATCCGGAAGGCGCCGCCGGTATCCACTATGCGGAAACCGCTGAGTACGTATACGACGATGACGAACATGTTGATCGCGAAGAACGACAGACCGTCCAGGCTGGCGAACATGCGGTTGGCTTTTATGGACGTGCCCGCATATTCGGTAAACGCGGAATCCAGCCGTTCCGTTTCCTTCTGTTCCTTGTTGAACGCACGCACGACGCGTACGCCGGTGATGTTTTCGAGCAGCACCGCGCTCATTTTATCGAGCAGCTTCTGCAGCCGGCGGAAGAGCGGGGAAGCGCTGCGCATGATAAATACAGCTATCACGGTAATTACGACAAGCACGCCGAGCAGTACGAGCCCGAGCAGCCAGTCCTTGGAAAAGGCAAGCGCGAGCGATATGACGAACACGATGGGCACGGGAAGCACCATCTGAAAGCTGCTGAGCAGTGCGAACTGTATGTTCGTGATGTCGGACACCGTTCTCGTCGTGACGGACGCGACGCCGAACGTGCGGAAGTCGGATACCGCAAGTTCGAGAGATTTGTCGTACAGCGCCTCGCGCATATCTTTGCCCACGCGCGACGTGAGCGCGGCGCATGTGTAGCCGCTGAGTACGCCGCCGGCGCCCGAAATGATCGCGGCTATCGCCATCGCTGCGGCGGTGACGGCAAGTTCGTCCAGCGGCGAGCCGTCTATGCCCTCGTTGAGCATTCTCGAAGCGAGCGTAGGGACTATAAGCGCGCCCGCCACGTCGATCGCGATAAGCAGTATCATGATCAGACACAGTTTCCAGTGCGGTTTGAGAAATCGCAGGATCAGTTTCATACAAAACCCTCCTTTGTCTTACTCCTTTTTTGTTATTCTGCCCGTCGGTTCCGGATCCGTCGCACGAAAAAAGGGCGCGCACGATTGCGGTAAACAATCGGGCGCACCCGTATATTTCTCGACGTGCGCGGCTGCGGCCGCGCGTCCTCCGATAAGCACAAATATTTACTTTTCCGACGAACAGCGAGATTATACTATATATAAAATTCAAAGTCAACGATAAGAACACCCTTTTTTACGGCGTTTTGCACTTTTTTGCGCCGTTTTTATTAAACGTGTGACATTTGTATGAGCCTTATGTGTTAAGATTATTACAATCGGATGATTGACTTTTATATGCCAAATATAATATAATTGTTTCATGTAAGTGTGTGCTCCGACGGATCGCGCATATTTTATGCCGATTTGTCGAGAATCTGCATTGAGGGATCAACTTATGGAAAAAGTTTACGGCAACGTAAGACCGTTGCCGAAGGAAAAAGGAACGAGGCGCAGACGCCGTTCGGATCGCCGCAACCGCGCGCAGGCGCAGGCGGTCGTTACGACGGTGCCTGCGGGGGATGAAGCTGCCTCGCAGTATGACGCGGTTCTCTCCGAAGCGGCCGCCGCTTCCGTCGGCGAGCCTGTTTCCGCATACGCCGAAGACGTCATAATCGACGTCGAGATTCTTCCGGATACCGGGGACGTTGCCGTTCCCGGAGTTTTCGCGTTCGAAGCCGCGCCCGCCGCGCCTCGCGTGCGCTCCGGGTTCCGCTACGGCTGCTACCTGTTCGTCAAGCGCGCGTTCGACATCGTCGCGTCGCTGACGGCGCTCGTGCTTCTGTCCTGGCTGATACTCATCTGCCTGCTCGTGAAATGGCTGGAAGATTTTCACAATCCCGTATACGTATCCGAGCGCGTGGGTAAAAACGGCAAGATCTTCAAATTCTATAAAATAAGAACGATGTGCAAGAACGCCGAGGGCATGAAAAAAGACCTCATCGCCCAAGGCCTTAACGAGGCCGACGGTCCCGCGTTCAAAATGAAGAACGATCCGAGAATCACAAGATTCGGAAAATTTCTTCGCAAAACCTCGCTCGACGAATTGCTTCAATTGATAAATATATTAAATGGCAGCATGAGCGTGGTAGGTCCCCGTCCGCCCATTCCCATGGAAGTCGAGCAGTACGACGAATACCAGAAACACCGTCTCGACGTCAAGGGCGGGCTGCTTTGCCTGTGGCAGATACAGAAGAACAGAAACTCGCTGTCGTTCGACGAATGGATGCGTCTGGATATCGAGTACATAAACCGCCGCAGCGTATGGCTCGACCTGAAAATCATCTTCAAAGGCGCGTTTATGGTCATCTTCGACCGCAGCGGGGAGTAAGGAAAACAATTTTCAAATAGTTTATTTAATTTTGATTAACTTATGATAATTACTAAAACACCTTTTAGAATGAGTTTTTTCGGCGGCGGAACGGACATTCCCGATTTTTTCAGAGAAAACGGGGGAGCCGTTATTTCGACTACATTTGATAAGTACTGTTATGTCAATGTACGGCATCTGCCGCCTTTTTTTGAGTATACAACAGAACTTTCGTATTCGAAGATCGAACGCGTGACAAGCGTGAGCGATATCGATCATCCGGCGGTACGCAATGCGATGAAAATGCTGGATATGCATGAGATCAGATTGACTTATGATTCGGACCTTCCTGCGCGTTCCGGCCTTGGTACAAGCAGCTCTTTCGCAGTAGGTATGCTTAACGCCTTTTATGCATTGAAAGGCAAATATGCGGATAAGAAACGTCTTGCCGATGAAGCGATTTACTTGGAGCGGGTGTTGTGCGACGAACGCGGAGGATGGCAAGATCAGATAGCGGCATCTTTCGGCGGTTTCAATAAAATACAGTTCAACGGTGACGGTTATGATGTGCAGCATATCATGATTTCACCCGAACGCAAACACGAATTGAATGATAATCTGTTGCTTTATTTTACCGGCTTTTCCAGGTTTTCCGCAGAGATTCAAAAGAGTACTATTCCGGGATTTGCCGACAAAACTAAAGTATTAAAAGAAATGCTGTCTCTTGTTGATACTGCCGAACAAATTTTGGTTAATAATAAAACTGATCTTGATGAGTTCGGACGTTTGCTGGATTATACATGGAAACTTAAAAAGGGAATAGGAAACAAGGTGTCCACGGAATCTATAGACGTTCTTTATGAAAAAGGAATTAAAGCTGGCGCTTTAGGCGGAAAGCTGCTCGGTGCCGGCGGCGGAGGCTTTTTACTGTTTTATGCGCCTAAAGATAAGCATGAAGCTATAAGAAAAGCAATGAAAAACTTACTTTACGTTCCTTTCAAGTTCGAGAACGGCGGCACGCGGGTTATATACTATACACCGGAATTTTTCGATGTTGAAAACAGCAGAGAGACGTAAAGTATGAAAACCGTTATTATGGCAGGCGGCAAGGGAACGAGAATCGCCGGTATAGATTCGACGGTTCCCAAGCCCATGATAAAAATACTCGGGAAACCGATTCTCCAATATCAGATAGAAACTTTGGCGGCGCAGGGATACAATGAAATTATTCTTGTGATAGGTCATTTGGGAAATATTATAAAGGAGTATTTCGGCGACGGCAGTGCTTTCGGGGTACATATAGACTATATAGAAGAGAAGGAACCCCTTGGAACCGCAGGAGCGCTGTATTATCTTAAAAATTATATAACCGAAGATTTTCTTTTGCTTTGCGGCGATATCATATTCGACGTAGACTTAGATAAGTTTTATCGCATACACAAACAGTATGATGCTTATGCGACTTTATTTACACATCCGAACTCGCATCCTTATGACAGCGGTATAATCAAAGCGGATAAAAACGGAAAGGTTACAGATTGGCTGCATAAGGAAGACGCGCGCCTTTGGTATAAGAACAGAGTAAATGCCGGGTTGCATTTTCTTTCGGATAAAATATTGAACTTATTCGAAGAGGTCAGAAAAACCGACCTGGATCGTGACGTGTTGAAACCCTTGATTCCGTCCGGTAAACTATACGTTTACGATTCGCCGGAATATGTGAAGGATATGGGTACTCCAGATCGTTATTACCAGGTCGAAGCGGATATCAAAAGCGGAAAGGTACATGCCAGAAATCTGCGCAATAAACAAAAAGCCATATTTTTGGATCGTGACGGCACAATCAACAAGTATGTCGGATTTTTGACGGATATAAATGACTTTGAGCTGGAAGCAGGCGTTGCCGAGGCCGTAAAAAAAATAAATGACAGCGGATATCTGGCAATCGTAATCAGCAACCAACCGGTTATTGCGCGCGGTGAAGTCAGCGAAGCAGAGTTGACGGAAATTCATAATAAAATGGAAACGTTACTCGGCCGCGAAGGGGCTTATCTGGACGCTATTTATTATTGTCCGCATCATCCGCATAAGGGTTATGCCGGCGAAGTGCCTGAACTGAAAATCGAGTGTGAGTGCAGAAAACCCAAGCCGGGCATGCTTCTCAAGGCTGCACAGGATTTTAATATCGATTTATCCGAGAGCTGGATGATAGGTGACGGAGAAAACGATATTTTGTGCGGAAAAAATGCCGGATGCAAAACCGCTTTTATCGGAGAAAGTCAACTCGCAGATGTATGCGATAAAAGTTTGAAGGCATGTATCGACATTATTTTAAGATAACCATGGAAAAAAGAGTCGAAAAACATCTTGATTTTCTTATAGAACGATATCCGGTTTTGAGCGTTTGTCGTTCGGATATTGCCGCATCTTATGAAGTGCTCGAAGAATGCTTTGCAAATAATCATAAATTGTTGATCGCCGGTAACGGAGGAAGCTGTGCCGATGCCGAACACATTGTAGGCGAACTCATGAAAGGGTTTATATTGCCGCGAAAATGTTCGCAAATTTACGCTGAAAGATTGACTGCAATCGACAATGTGCGCGGAAAAATACTCGCCGAAAAATTGCAGGGAGGACTTCCTGCTATCGCATTGAATAATCATCATGGTCTGAATACAGCGTATATAAACGATGTCGAAGACGGGGGATTGCTTATGTATGCCCAGCAAATAAACGGTTACGGCATGGAAGGCGATGTGTTTTTTGCCATCTCCACGTCGGGCAACTCCAAAAATATAATGTATGCCACAGTGGTTGCGCGCGCAAAGGGAATGAAAATAATCGGACTTACCGGTAAAAACGGCGGGCAATTGGCAGGCGTTGCTGACGTGATTATTAAAGTTCCCGAAATTGAAACATATATGATTCAGGAACTTCATCTTCCTGTATATCATTGCATCTGTTTGATGCTTGAAGAAAAATTTTTTAAATGACTTAAAGTCGCGCAATTTTTAAATTGGTATTGGATTAGAAATTATTAATAAGTTTTGTATCTTAGGTAAGTAGTACAATGGCGTTAAATAGAATTAAATTTATGAATACTTATATTGATAACGTAACATTACCTGAAGTTATCAAATACATTGAACACAGTATTTATGCACGACAAACAATTCAAATTACTCCATTAAATTCTGATCATATAGTAAAAATCGAGGTAAATGAGTACTTAAAAACAATATGTGAAAATAGTGATTTAAATTTAGTTGATGGACATAGATTAATTAAAATAGCAAAAAAATATGGAACATCAATAAAAGAAAAAATTTGTGGTTCAGATTTGATGCCGTATTTATGCCATATCGCGGCTGAAAAAGGCTATTCCGTCTTTTTACTGGGGGCAGCAGAGGGGGTCGCTCAAAAAGCCTCGAACAATTTAAAGAAAGAATATCCAAATTTAAAGATAGCCGGTTATTACTCACCTCCGTTTGGATTTGAAAGCGATCCTAATGAAATAGCAAAAATTAATACAATATTATTAGAGTCTGGCGCGGATATTTTATTTGTTGCTTTTGGCGTACCAAAACAGGAGTATTTTATTTATGAAAATAAAGATAAATATAAAATTCCTGTGTCAATTAATGTGGGCGGTACAATAGATTTTATTGCTGGCGAACAAAAACGTGCTCCTAAATGGATTAATAAAATAGGGATGGAGTGGCTTTATCGTTTTATACATTCTCCAAAACGGTTATTTAAAAGATATTTTATTGATGATATGAAAATTTTTAAGCTTGCAAAAAAATATAATCCTAAAAATAATTAAAGTCGACAATAATTAATAAATATTCTAGCGAAATCAATTAATAATTTATATTTTGTAATATTAAAGATGAAAATTTGTATTGATCTAACACCGTTGGCTGGAAATTTTTCCGGGATTGAACGATTTTCGGCATGTATAGCAAAAGAGCTAGTGCAAAATGTAAATCATAGTTTTGTACTTCTCTTTAAAAATGCAGTTCATCCAATATTTGATGAATATAAAAATTTATCAAATATTGAATTTGTAACAATACGCGGCAAGAATAAACTGATTTTTAATCAGATCAAGTTGCCACGAATCGTTAAGCGTATTGATGCCGATTGGTATTTGTTTTTAGCGTTTCCTGCCCCGGTTTTATTGCGTAAAAACAATATGATATCTGCAATACATGATATAGGTTGTTGGGATTGTCCTGATACTATGAAATTTTTAAGTAAATTATATTTTAGAATTTCATATAAAGTTGCAGCAAAACATAGTAAGTACATTGTTACAGTGTCAGAGTTTTCCAAAAATCGAATAATCAAAAAGTTACATGTGTCTGATAATAGGATTTTATTAATATATAGTGCTATAGCCGATACTTTTTTAAGTTTTAATTATGATGCTGTGTATGCTAAATTGGTTCAAAAGAAATATAATTTACCTGATAATTATATTTTATCTTTGTCGACAATTGAACCGCGTAAAAATTTAAAGTTACTAATTAAAGCATATGATATGCTTGTAAAAAATCAACATATAAAAATACCTTTGGTTTTATCCGGGAGAAAAGGATGGAAAATAGATGATTTGCTAAGTGATATTAGTGCGGAAACTGAAAGCCAAATACATTTTACTGGATTTGTTGACGATTTAGATTTGCCATATATTTACAGGAATGCTAATTTTTTTGTTATTACTTCGAAGTACGAAGGATTCGGACTTCCTCCGCTCGAAGCCATGGCTAGCGGAACGATAGTTTTATCATCAGATGCGGCATCATTGCCGGAAGTTTTGGGAGATGCTGCGGTATATTTTGAAAGTAACAATGTAAATGATTTATATAATAAATTAACATACATGGTCTCCGCAAACAAGATTGATTATAATGCTTATTTTAATAGAATGAAAGGCCGTGTGGCATTATTTAATTGGAAAAATGAAGCAAATAAACTACTATCATATTTAGAGCAATCATTACAGAACAATTCATGAGAGTATATGAAAGAATAATAACATATTTATTATACTGGACAGTTTTGCAAGACTTTATTTTGAGTCTGTTTTTCAATCTGACTGACAGTATTGTTTTAACGAATATTTTATTCTATTTTAAAGATATTATTTTCGTTATTTTGGTGCTTTGGGGCAGTATTAGGATTAAAAGATTTAAACTAACTCACTGGTTTTTGTTATTATTGTATCTTGTCTTCATTTTTATCGCAGCTATCAAATCATTAGTTTTATATCCTGATATTGCTCTTACGTCGATATTATCTTCAATAAGAAGTTTATTATTATTGCCAGGGTTTATTATAATAGGTTTTGGCGTAAAGGATAAAAGATTCTTTAAAATAAGAATAAAAAAATTTTTTATAGACTTTTTATTTATTATAGCAATTATAGGCATTATAGAATTTCTTATTGATTCCTATATAGTAAGTACTATTCCTTTTTGGAAAAGCTTTCTTGACATTGGGAATTTTATGGATGTGATAAAGGGGCAAAGTGGTCGTTTGGTAGATGGTTTGCCTGGTAATTTTTATGGCGGTTATGGTGGGGAATTTTTTTCTCAAAAACGACTTGTTAGCTTATGGGGCAATCCGCTGACCGCGGCATATGTTTTATCTATTCCTTGCGTATATTGTTTTGTGAAATTTATAGAAAATTCGAGGCGAATTTCTTATTTGGTAAGAGGATTAGTATTTTTAATTTCTATAATACTTACTTATACAAGAACAATAATTATACTAACGATATTAACAATCGCAATATTGTATTTTGTAAAAATAAAATGGCTCAGAAAATACTATGCTGTATTAATCCCGGTTTTTTTAATTATATGTATAATTAACTTTGAATCAATTGCGGATTATATTTATGACGGATCTACGATGGGGCATATTTCCGCGGTTCTTGATTCGTTAGCGCAATTAACAATTTTTGGCAATGGAATTGCAACATTTGGTATTGAAACGGCTATTGGCACTGAAAGTACTTACATCACCGTATTAGGACAACTTGGCTTAATCGGTGGCACTTTATATATTGGTTTCAATATTTATATTGTTTATAAAGCATTTAGAATTTATATATTAACGCATAATTACAATTATTTAATGTGCGGACTGGTAGGCGTTATATTATTAATAAGTGGTTTTGTTTCTGAACAGTTATTGGCGTTTACGACGATAGCACCCTATTATATTACGATGGGATTTAATTTATTATTATTTCCAAATAAGTTAACAAATTATAAAAGTATATCACAAAATGGACAGTTGTATGGAAAAAGTAGTAGCAGTAACGGTTACTTATAATAGTAGCCATTTTTTAAGACGTTGTTTGGATGCCTTATTGAATCAAAGTTATGAAATATCAAAGATTATAATTGTAGATAATCATAGTGAAAAATCTCATCATGTATCGAATGAAAAAATAGTTCAAGATAATAAAAAAGTCGAGTATTATTACTTGCCTGATAATACTGGTGGCGCTGGCGGATTTGAATATGGGATGTTGCGAGCATTAGAACTATCACCGGATTGGGTATGGATTATGGATGATGATGCATTTCCGGAACATGATTGTCTCGAAAAATTATTAGAACATAAGAATTATGCAAATATTGGATGTATATGCCCGGCCATTTTTGGTATAGACAATCAAAATTATCAGGTTTATCATCATAAAAAAATCTCTCCATTTTTATTAAATGATTCACCTAAATATGAATTTTATGATGATTTTCCAGAAGTTTTTGAAATAGATGCAAATGCTTTCGTTGGTCCGCTTATATCTAGAAGAGTTATAGATGATATAGGTGTCGCAGATGGCGGGTTATTTATCTATGGAGATGATACAGAATATACTTATAGATTAACAAGAAAGTATAAAATGATAGTTGTAAAAAATGCTATTATTAATCATCGAGATATATTATTAAATAACGAAAACCATAGATTTACTCCCCAAATTTGGTGGAAAACTTATTATACATATAGAAATAGATTCTTTTTCGTAAAAAAGTTTTCAAAGAATCGTTTACAATTATTTTGTTTAATGTCGTATTTAAAAATAAGAATACATTTAAGTATAATATATACTAAATTAAATAAAAAATTGAAAAAATATAAAAAACTGAAAATAGATCTATACAAAAAGGCCATAGATGATGGTGTACATGGCCGATACGGTAAACTATTGGATCCTGACCAATATAGGCAAATTGTAGACAATATTGATAGATCATAGGAGTTTAGTTTTATGAGATTTAAACAAATTCTAAGAGGAATTTGCAATATTATTGCGTTTGTGTTTCCATTTAAAAAATATAACAATGGGTATTACCGCCAAAGTGGAATTCGTGCACAAATACGAGGAGTTGTTTATACAAATAAATATATAAAAAAAAATCGACAATATATTGAAAAGATAAAAAAAGAACTGGACTCAGAGTATTCTCAATTGCCACATAATCATAGTAAAATTATATGGACGTGTTGGTTGCAGGGATTGGACGACGCTCCGGATTTAGTAAAGGCATGTTATAGATCTTTACATAAATTCATTGGGAATGATTATTCTATCAGACTAATTACGGAAAAAAATTATAGTGATTATTGTAAACTCCCGGATTATATAGAAAAGAAATATTTTGACGGGAAAATATCAAACGCTCATTTTTCTGATTTGTTGCGTTTGGAATTGCTAAATAGGTATGGTGGAACTTGGATAGATTCAACTATATTATGTACTGATACACTGCCTGATTTCATGCTTTGCAGCGATTTGTTTATGCCGCAGACGGTTTTTTGGGAAACAGAAGAAACGGCTTTTCGTACAGAAAATTTTTTTATTTCTGCTTGTCAGAATAATAAAATTTTATTAATGGTTCAGAAATTATTGTATAACTATTGGGAGCATCATGACAGCATGCCGTATTATTTTATGTTTTACCTTTTTATGGAAATAGCCATTGAGCAAAATTATAATGAATGGAAAAAAGTTGTTGCTTTCCCACGTGCAAATATGCACATTTTACTTGAAAGATTATATGATAGTTATGATAAGCAAGTATTTGACCATATAAAAGAACTCTCGCCGATTCATAAATTGACTTATAAAAAAAATAATTACGAACTATTTTTTGGGAATAATGAGACTGAATATAGTAACTATAATTACATAATTAAAAACTATTAATATTTTGGATAAGAAACGCAGTTTACTTAATATAAGTGTTTCGGTAGCATTCCGAATTTTACTCCTTGTCGGCAATTTGCTGGTGAGGCGTTTTCTCATACAATACATCGGCAACGAGATCAACGGTATAAACTCGCTATACGTCAGTGTGCTCGAGTTTCTTGCCGTGGCGGAACTCGGAGTCGGAACTGCCATCACTTATTGTATGTACAAGCCCATTGTGGACGGAGATAACGATAAGGTCTCCGCTTTATACGGCTTGTTCACAAAACTGTATCTCATTATCGGCGGAATCATTTTCGTGGCGGGCTGTGCCATAATGCCGTTTCTTCCCGTGCTGGCGCAGGGGTACGAAACTGTCGACGTCAATCTTTATCTGACATTCGGTCTGATGCTGGTGTCCGTAGTGCTGACATATATGTTCAGCTCCAAGACATCGCTTATCAATGCATATAAGAATAATTACATTACAACGAGTATCACGTCGGGCGGGCAGCTCGTGCAGCTCGGACTGCAGATCGTTGTTCTTATACTGACGCAGTCGTTCGTATGGTTTCTTGTGTGCCGGATCGTTGCCGCTGCGTTGCAGTGGCTTGCAACCGAAATAATCTGCCGCAAAAAATACGGAATAATTATCCGGAATAAGCAAAAGGTAGATGTCGATACGCGCAAAGATGTCGTAAAGAACGTCAAAGCGATGTTCATGCACAAGATAGGCGGCGTGCTTGTAAACACTGTCGACAGCATTATTATTTCGGCTTTTATAGGCGTTGTCATTCTCGGAAAATACTCGAACTATACGACTATAATGACGGCGATGACGGGTACCATAACTTTGTTTTTCACTCCGCTGACGTCGATTATCGGGCATTTATATGTCGAAGAAGACGAGGCCGCCGTCAAAAAGTATTATAACTTTTTTTATGCGTTCAATTTTGTTATAGGCTGTATATTCTTTTTGGGCTATTACGGAGTGATAGACAATCTTGTTACGATATGTTTCTGCGGGGGACTCGAACTCATAAAACCGGTCTCGTTTGTCATAACGTTAAACTATTTCATTCAGTTCATGCGCCAGGCAACCTTGCTTTTCCGCGACGCAACGGGAACATTTTATTACGACAGATGGAAACCGCTTATAGAAGGCTTGCTTAATCTCGGACTTTCGATTGCGTTCGTTTATCTGTTCGAGTTTTTGTTCGGCGACGATTTCGCGGTTGTCGGTGTTATCGTGGCAACGATTATAACGAATATATTTATATGCCATATTGTCGAGCCGCACGTGCTGTATAAACATGCGCTGCATTCGTCGGCAAATCCGTATTATATAAAGAATTACATATGTATAGCGATATTTACCGGCATGCTGATTGCGCTCAATTATTGCATGGTCAGCGTCGACAGCGAATGGCTGGAACTGCTTATAAACGGAAGCATAGCCGTGGGGCTCGCGCTCATACCGTGCACTCTGATAATAATAGCGGATAAAGATTTCCGTCACTATCTGGGCGTATTCCTTGGGAAAATTAAACGCAAACTGTCCCGTAAGAAATCCGAGCCGCCGTCACCATAATCCGCCCCTCGCGCATATACATTACGAGGGAGTGATAGTATATGCCAATAGCCGTAATTTTCGGAGGAAGGTCGTGCGAACACGGCGTCAGCGTCGTGACGGGCGTGCAGCTGCTGAACGCGATAAAGGAAATGTCGCCGCTGCCGGTATACATAGACGAAAGCGGGCAGTGGCGTACGGGCAGGGAACTGTTCGACGTCAAGGCCGCGAAATCGCCCGAAAAGCTGAAAAAGGTATTCCCGCGGCCGGGCTCGCGCGGGCTGTACACGTCCCGCGGGCGCAAGATCGCGGACATGGACGCCGCGGTGCTGTGCTGCCACGGCATGAACGGGGAGGACGGCACTCTGCAAGGTCTGCTCGAACTGTGCGGCGTGCCGTACACCGGCTCGGGCGTGCTTGCGAGCGCGCTGTGCATGGATAAGGCGGCGTTCAAGCGCTTCGCGGAGAGCGAGGGCATCCCGACGGTGCCGTACGTCACATACACCCGCCGCGAGTTCAACGGCGACATATACGCCGTGGCCGACCGCCTGGACGGCATCGGCTATCCATTCATGATAAAGCCCGCGCGCCTCGGCTCGTCCATAGGCGTGGGCGTCGCGCGCAACGAGCGCGAACTCGTGGAAGCCTCGCGCACCGCATTCGCCTTCGATAACCGCGTCATAGCCGAACGCCTGCTCGAGAATTTCCGCGAACTCAACTGCGCCGCTCTCGGCGACGAACGCGGCGTGACCGTCAGCGACGTGGAAGAACCGCTGGGCTGGAAGGAATTTTTGTCATACGAGGACAAATATTCGGGCGGCAAAGCGCTCATGCGCCGCCGTCTGCCCGCTGAAATCCCGGACGACGTGACCGAAGAAGTCAAGCGCCTGACCCGACTCGTGTTCGAAAAAGCCGGCCTCTCCGGCGTCGTGCGCGTTGATTTCATGCTTGCGCAGAGCGGCGAGCTGTACCTCAACGAAGTCAACACGCTGCCCGGCTCGCTGGCCGCGTACTTCTTCCGCCGCGCTGGAATGCGCGAAACGGAGTTCGTGCGCCGGCTCGTGGACATAGCCGAACGCCGCTTCCGCGACGAATCGCGGCTGACTTATTCCTATTCTTCTCCCGCAGTGACGGGGAAATAGAACGCAGAAGGTTGACCGTGCGCGTAATAAATGGTATAATATCCCCGTAAAATTTTTCAAGCGAGGATATCCGATATGCCGAAAATCACTTACGAAAAACCCATCGTCGAACTTCAGGGCGACGAGATGACCCGTATTCTCTGGGACTGGATCAAAGAGATACTGCTCGAACCGAAAGTCGAGCTCAACACCGAATACTACGATCTCGGCCTCGTGCACCGCGACGAAACCGACGACCGCGTGACGTTCGAAGCGGGCGAGGCGATAAAAAAATGGGGCGTGGGCGTCAAGTGCGCCACCATCACCCCCAACGCCCAGCGCATGGAAGAGTATAAGCTGAAGCGGCTCTATCCGTCGCCCAACGGCACCATACGGGCGGTGCTCGACGGCACCGTGTTCCGTACGCCCATTCTCGTCAAGGGCATTACGCCTTATATCCCGACGTGGACGAAGCCCATCACGATCGCCCGTCACGCATACGGCGACGTGTATAAGGCCACCGACGTGCGCGTCGAGGCCGGCTCCAGAGCCGAGCTGCTCGTCACCAAAGCGGACGGCAGCACGGAAAAATATCCCGTGCACGATTTCACGGGCGCGGGCGTGCTCCAGGGCATGCACAACACGGATAAGTCCATAACCGCGTTTGCGCGCTCCTGCTTCAACTTCGCTCTGTCCTCCGGCCGGGATCTGTGGTTCGGCACCAAGGATACGATTTCCAAGACCTACGACGGCCGTTTCAAGGCCATATTCGCCGACATATACGAAAAGGAATTCAAGGCCGCGTTCGAAAAGGCGGGCCTGAATTACGAGTATACGCTTATCGACGACTGCGTCGCGCGCGTCGTGCGCTCGAGCGGCGGCTACATATGGGCGTGCAAGAACTACGACGGCGACGTCATGAGCGATATGCTCGCCACCGCGTTCGGTTCTCTCGCCATGATGTCCAGCGTGCTCGTTTCTCCCGACGGCAACTACGAATACGAGGCCGCTCACGGCACCGTCACGCGCCACTATTACAAATACCGCGCGGGCGAGGAAACGTCCACCAATCCGGTCGCGACCATCTTCGCGTGGAGCGGCGCTCTCAGAAAGCGCGGCGAAAGCGAGAACAACGCGGCGCTCACGTCGTTTGCCGATGACCTCGAGCGCGCCACGATCTCGACCATCGAAAGCGGCTATATGACGGGCGACCTCGCCGGCATTTTCAAGGCCGACGGCATCACGCCCAAAAAGCTCAATTCCCGCGATTTCCTCAAGGCCATCGCCTCCAACCTGTAATCAAACAATTGCCGGAAGCCCGCTCCCCGACGAGCGGGCTTTTCTCGTGCCTGCTTTATTCTATACCGAACAATTCGTTGGGTGTGACCCCGAACTTTTTATATAATGCAAGTATGCTGTCATATCCCGGCTTCTTTTTTTCGCTGAGCCACTGTCCGACAGTAGTTTGATTTACGCCGAGAATATCCGCCATTTTTTGTTGCGACAAATTATTGTCAAGCAAAATTTGTTTAATTACATAACTGAACTCACTCATATTGTTATATTATCCCATATCAGGTCTTTTGACTTGACATAGGTCAAAAGACCTGATATACTTTTATTAAAAATAAAGGGTAATAGTTATTATGAGTCAAAGAAAAAGCGGGGGAAGACGAGCGAAGGGACTTTACGATCCGAGTCTGGTAGGCAAGTTGTCGGGGAGTTGTCTACTATTTGGCTACGGGTTGCTCAAGGCGTTAAAGAGAAGTTCTAAGCAAAAACAGGCCGCGCGACAAGCAAAGATACGAATACTGGATAGACAAATAAGAAAATATGATGCAGATGCAAGAATAAGGTCCTTATCTATATCACATGATTTTGATTTATTATCATGCTATGATTTTGAATGTTATGTTGCCAAGATTTTTGCCACATTGGGATATAAATATAATATAACGCCAAAGTCGGGTGATAAAGGCGCTGATATTATATTGCATGACGAGAATAATTGCGAAACCGTAGTTCAGGTGAAGCAATATTCACATAAAGTAGGGGTTTCTGCCATTCAGGAAATTTATTCTGCAAAAGACTATTACTTTGCTAATAATGCCATAGTTGTTACCAATAATTATTTTACGAAACAAGCGACAGATATGGCAGGGAGATTGGGTGTACGGCTCATAGACAGAGATGAGTTATTGCAAATGAAAAATAATTCCTTAGCATTATGCGAAGCAGAGCCTGTTATTGATTCGATATATAAAATCAATATGCGCAGAGAAAAGCTGGAGCATATTTCAAAAATAATATTGTTGGTTCTTACACTGATTGCTTTATTTTGTGCCGTAGTATTTATTCCTTTATATGTGGCGTTTGAAAACAAGATCCTTCTTCTTATCGGATTAACAGGTGCAATAATGACTATTATCTATGGATTGTCATTCATATTTGTATGGAGAATGTATTCGCATTAGACTATCCTAATAAAAACAAAAAAACATGTTTTTGTTTTGACAAAAGCATGTTTTTTTATTAAAAAACGCATAAAGTTTATTAAAACATAGTGACAAAACGCAAAAAGGGTGATACAATATAGATATGGCTTTTTGGGGAGATTATCATACTCATACTGTATATTCGCACGGCAGCGGCACGGTGGAAGATAACGTTGCGGCGGCGCGGGAAAGGGGGCTTAAAGCCGTCGCGATTACCGACCACGGCATAAGCGGCTTCCCCGAAAACATGCACCCCTGCGACCTGCCCGCGTTCTTTGCCGACGTAAAACGCGCGAGAGACTTATACCCCGATATGACCGTACTCGCCGGCGTGGAAGCCAATCTGCTGGACGCGGGCGGCACTCTGGATATGCCGGACGGCGCCGAGGATATGCTCGATCTTATCATCTGCGGCTATCACCGCGCCCGCTTCCCGGACACGCTCGGCTCGCTTTTCGGATTCTGGCTGCCCAACGCGCTGGCGCCCAAAAGTTCGGCGCGCCGCCGCGCCAAGAACACCGACGCGTATATCCGCGCCATGCAGCGCTACCGCGTCGGGATAATCGCGCACCCGCTGCGCGAGATCACGTGCGACCTTAAAGCGCTTGGGGAAGCGGCGAGAGAATACGGCGTATATATAGAGCTGAACAGCAAAAAATGCCTGCTCACCCGCGAGGATTTCGAAACCCTTGCGGCGACGGGCTGCTCGTTTATATGCGATTCGGACGCTCATTCGCCCGGACGCGTAGGCGATTTTTCCGCCGCCGAGCAGCTGGACGCGGCGGGACTGGACCGCACGCTGATCGCGAACTGGAACGCGTTTCCGCACTTCAGGGATAAAATATGACGACAAAGGAAATAAAGAGAATCAAAAGCGGACTGCTCTGCCTGGGCTGCTCCGCGAGCAAAGAAACGGGGGACAGCCTCGTCGCGGATATGCCGTACTTTTTCGAAAAGGGCTTTTCGCACAGCGTGCACGCCGAGCTGTTCGGCGCGAATATCGCAATCAGCGTGTCCGAACGTTTTTCCGAAGTGTCGCCGTACGAACTGAAAAAGACGGACGGCGGCTATGTCGTCGCCTGGGAGGGCGGCAGCGCGCCCGTGAAGTTTTTCCCGCGCCTGCCCCGGACGGGCACCGTGGTGGACTCGCTCGCGAAATACCATTCGCCCGACTGCATAACGCTGTGGCCGAGCACGAGCTGCTGCTATGACAAGCCGGGACTGAAATGCAAATTCTGCTCCCTTCTTGCCGAGAGCGGCGCGCCCGTCCCTGCGGAGGAGCTTGCCGACGGGCTGGAAAAGCTGTACGAAAAAGTGCCGCACTCGCATGCGCTCAACTTTTCCGGCGCCACATATAAAAATCCCGACTTTATGGCGGATTACTGGATCGGCCTGACCCGGCTGCTTCGCAGGTTCTATACCGGCTCGATATCGATAGAGTTCGCTCCGCCCGCCGACCTCGGCAGACTGGACGCGATGAAAGACGCCGGCGTGACCAACGTCATCATGAATCTCGAAATCGCGGATCCGCGCCTGCGCGCCGAAATCTGCCCGGGAAAGGGCAGAATACCGTACGAACACTATTACGCGGCTTACCGCCGCGGCGTGGAGCTGTTCGGCCGCGGACAGGTGTCGAGCGTGCTCATAGCCGGTTTGCAGCCGTACGACGACATCGTGCGCGAGTGCGAAAAGATGACGGAGATCGGCGTGTTCCCGACGATCATGCCTTTCCGCCCATTCGACGATTCCGACCTGGCCGGTCAGCCCATGTGCGACCCCGACGAATACATACGCATTTCCGAACTGCTCGGCGGGATGCTGAGAGCGCACGGTCTGGCGCCGCAGGCCATGCAGGGCTGCACCAAGTGCGGCGGCTGCTCGCTGGAAAACGACTGCTACTATCATCCCGAGAGGTAACGCCTCAGCCGCATGGATAATTATTCGGACAAAATCATAGCCCTCCGCAAAGAGAAGGGAACTACGCAGCAGGAAGTCGCCGACGCGATAGGCACGTCGCGGCAGATGGTGTCGCGCTGGGAACTCGGCTTCAACGTGCCGTCGCTGTACTACGCCGAAAAGCTCGCCGCATATTTCGGCGTGTCCCTCGGCGCGCTTATGGGCAGGGAAGACGAAGAAAAGCCCGCCGCGGATCCGGGCGAGCTGGCCGACGGCGTCCGCGCCCGTCTGCGCCTGCTGTCCTTTTTCATGTTTGCGCCCGCGCTGTTGTACGCGCTGTTCTGGTTCGTCGAACAGGCGGTCATCGAGGCGTACGCGGTCGCCGGCATTCCGTGGGAAGAGTATTATCGCGTCATATACGCGCTGTACTTTTTCAACGCTCTGTTCCACGAAACGCTGCTCGTCGCGCTCGGCGCGCTTGCGGTATACTTTTTTGCCCGCGCGATAAAGAAGACGGAGAACGGTTTCACCCGCGCCGACATATACTCCTCCTTCCGCAACTGCTGCTTTTTCTGGCTGTGGAACGTGCTCAATATCGTATACATGAACTGGATCGCTCAGAAGATCGAACCGCGCTTTCTCGGCGCCGTCGCCTGCGTGTTCGGTTCCAGTCTGCTGGCGTGGTTCACCGTGCTGACGTTCGACATAGTGTTCAAAAAGTTCGCCGGCTCGTGGATGACCGTGGAAACCAACGCCTCGCTCGGCCGCCTGAACACCGTGTATCTTGCGGTCAGCGCGCTCAATATAGCGCAGTATCTCGTGCTGCTCGTGCTCAGCCTGACGCTGTGGCAGGGCGAGCTGTTCTATATGCTGACGTTTTATCTCGTGTTCGCCGGCGTCGCGCTCGTCCTGCAGCTGCTTTACGCCGTCGTGCGCGTCCGCATCTCCCGCCGGGGATGACCGGGTGCGCATTCCCGGCAGCGCGAAAACCGCGCCGCATAACCGTAAATACCGAATAAAGTATGCTCCCATTATATTGGGAAGTCAAGTATTTTTCCCGAAATTGTGGGAAAATAATCTTATGACGGAAGGATTCGCGCAAAGACTGAGATATCTCAGGAAAGAAATGGGAATAGGGCAGATCGCGCTCGCCAAAGCTGTGGGCGTGGGCAAGTCGATAATAAGCCAGTGGGAGTTGGGCAGGTGTGAGCCGACGCTCAGCAGTTTCATACGCCTTGCCGAATTTTTCGGCGTATCGCTCGACTATCTCGCCGGGCTTGTGGAATACTGACGGCAAATAAAAAAATCCGCGCACGCGCGGATTTTTTTATTTTCTCTTTTTCACCATATCCAGGAAATACTCGTGCACGCGGCTGTCGTCCGTCAGCTCGGGGTGGAACGCCGTGACGAGCTGATTGCCCTGACGCGCCGCGACGATATGTCCGTCCACGACGGAAAGGACTTTCGCTTTTTTTCCGACGCGCTCTATATACGGCGCGCGTATGAACGTCATCGGTATTCTGCCTATGCCCTCGAACTCCGCTTCGCAGGCGAAACTGCCCAGCTGGCGGCCGTACGCGTTGCGCCTCGCCTCGATATCCATCGTGCCGAGATATACGTTGTCGTCGTTGACGATGCGGCGGGCGAGAAGTATGAGCCCGGCGCACGTCCCGTAAACGGGCACGCCGCTTTCGATCATGCTTCTGATGTCGTTTTCCATGTCCAGCTCGCGCAGCAGCTTGCCTATGACGGTGGATTCGCCGCCGGGGATTATCAGCCCGTCGAACGACCTGCCTTCCAGATCGCTTTTCTGCCTGAGCTCGACCGTTTCCGCGCCGAGGCGTCCGAGTATTCCGATGTGTTCTATAAACGCGCCTTGCAGACACAAAACGCCTATGAGCATTTTATTTGCCTCTCTCGGCCATGAGCAGCTGGATTTCCTGCTCGTTTATGCCGACCATCGCTTCGCCGAGATCCTCGGACAGTTCCGCGATGAGTTTGGCGTCTTTATAGTTGGTGACCGCCTGCACGATCGCTCTCGCGCGCTTGGCGGGATTGCCCGACTTGAATATGCCGCTGCCGACGAACACGCCTTCGGCGCCCAGCTGCATCATGAGCGAAGCGTCCGCGGGGGTGGCCACGCCGCCTGCCGCGAAGTTGACTACGGGCAGCTTGCCGTTGTCGTGCACGTATTTGACGAGGTCGTAAGGAACCTGCAGCTTCTTCGCTTCGTCGAAGAGCTCGTCCTCGGCGCAGGAGGTAAGACGGCGGATATCCGACATCATCTTACGCATGTGGCGCACTGCCTGCACGACGTCGCCGGTGCCCGGCTCGCCCTTGGTTCTGATCATGGACGCGCCCTCGTTGATTCTGCGGAGCGCCTCTCCGAGATCCTTGGCGCCGCACACGAAAGGTACGTCGAACTTGGTCTTGTCGATGTGATACACGTCGTCGGCGGGGGAGAGCACTTCGGACTCGTCGATGTAATCGATCTCGATGGCCTGAAGTATCTGCGCCTCCGCGAAGTGACCGATGCGGCACTTCGCCATGACCGGAATGGACACGGCCTGCTGAATGCCTTTTATCATTTTGGGATCGGACATGCGCGAAACTCCGCCTGCCGCGCGGATATCCGCGGGAATGCGTTCGAGCGCCATGACCGCGCACGCGCCCGCCTCTTCGGCTATGCGCGCCTGCTCGGGCGTGGTGACGTCCATGATAACGCCGCCCTTGAGCATCTGTGCGAGATTCTTGTTCAGTTCCCAGCGATTTGCCATATTTATATACCTCACGAAAAAAAGTATTTCTCTTGTTTGCAGTTACCCTTAATTATACCCCCTGCGGCCGCGCTTTGTCAATTGTTTGACCGCCCCGTCGGCGTTTACGCAGGCGGAATGTGACGGCATTATGTAAAAATTTACATATTATTTCTTCCTATTTTTATCCGGAATGCCCGTTTCGTAATTATAAATTTATTTTTGGGGATGATATTATGTGTAACATTCAGGGGAGTGACTCATATTGAACAAGAAAGCAATCATCATCGGCGGCGGCGTATCCGGCATGACTACGGGCATATACCTGCTCAAAAGCGGCTACGACGTCGAGATACTCGAAAAGAACGGAAACCCCGGCGGCGCGTGCGTCGGCTGGGAGCGCAAGGGCTGTTATATAGACGGCTGCATACACTGGCTGGTGGGTACCAGCCCCGAAAGCCCGTACTATAAGATGTGGCGTGACACCCACGCGCTGGAAGACGATACGCAGATTTATTTCCAGAACGACTTCTCCGTATACGATTTCCCCGACGGCACGAAACTGACGATATGGGCGGACATAGCCCGCTTCCGCGACGAACTGCTCGCTCTCGCGCCCGAGGACGAAAAGGAGATAAAGCGTTTTATCCGCCTTATCCGCCGTTTCCGCAGGATCGAGGGACCGGTGAACAAACCCGTGGACATGATGGGGCCGCTTCAGCTGCTGCGCATAGGCATGACGATGTACGGCGACTACTATTGGGTGCATAAGCTGGGCAAGGTGGACTGCGCAGAGTACGGCAAGCGGTTCAAAAACAAGTATCTGCAATACTTCTTCTCGTCGTATATGGCTCCGGGCTATAATCTCATGAGCATGCTGTACATGCTCGCGCACGTCATGAACAAGGACGGCGGCATACCCGTGGGCGGCTCGCAGGCCATGTCGGACAGAATGTACAGATATTTCTGCGAGCTGGGCGGCATAATGCGCTTCGGCGTCGAGGTGCAGCGCATTCGCGTGGCGAACCGCCGCGCCGTGGGCGTGGAATTGGGCGACGGCACCTTCGTGCCCGCCGACTGGGTGGTATCGTCCGTCGCCGCCGAGCACTGTCTCAAAAAACTGCTGGACGGCGAATACTACGTCAAAAAAATGGACACGCGTTACGCGGACAGCGAAACGTATCCCATATACACGATGACAATAGCGGTGTTTAAGTGCACCGCGGATATGAGCAGATTTCCGCTCGGGCTGCACGCCGTCGTCGATCCGGTCGTCATGGACAAAAACTACGACGGCATAGCGCTCCGCAGCTATGCGTACGACAAAACGATGAAGGCGCCCGCCGGAAGCAGCGTGCTCCAGGCGCAGATCATAGGCGACGACAATATGTACTTCTGGTGGAAGGCGCGCAAGCAGAACGGCACTTACCGCGCCGAGAAGGACAGGATCGCCCGCGAGGTGCTGGCCAAGGTCGTCGCGCGCTATCCCGAACTCGAAGGCAAGCTGGAAATAATAGACATGGTCACGCCGTGCACGTACGAGCGCTATCTCAATACCCGCCGCGGCTCCTTCCAGGGCTTCGTGCATACCAAGAACGGCAAGGCGCTCATGCAGAAGGGCGTGATCCGCGGCCTGGACGGGTTCATACTTTCCGGCCAGTGCATATTCCAGAGCGGGGGACTGCCGCCCGCCGTCATCACCGGCAAATTCGCCGCGCAGCGCATCTGCCGCGCCGATCACGTGGAGTTCCGCAACGCGGTGGAAACCGTCGCGCTCGCGGCAAAGAACGCGTTCAAGAAGAAACAGAAGGCATACTGAAAATCCGGTTTTCGGAAGGCCGCGGAATCTACCGCGGCTTTTTCGCTTTAAATCGCAAAATTTCGCGAAAAGTATTGAAAAACGCCGCGCAATATGTTATTATAAATAAAATACGAAACGGATAAGGGAGGAAAACAATGAACATCTGGCACGACATAGACCCGGGCCGCATTTCGCCGCGCGATTTCGTTGCGTACATAGAGATAACCAAGGGGCAGAAGCAGAAGTACGAACTCGACAAGGAAACGGGCATGCTCATTCTCGACAGGGTGCTGTACACTTCCACGCACTATCCCGCCAACTACGGCTTCATACCGCGCACGCTGTCCGAGGACGGCGACCCGCTCGACGTGCTCGTCATGTGCTCCGAGCCCATACTCAACTGCTCGCTCGTGCGCTGCTATCCCATCGGCATCATCACGATGGAGGACGGCGGGGAAATGGACGAAAAGATCATCGCGCTGCCCTTCGGCGATCCCGCCAACGCGTGCTACAAATCCATTCACGACATGCCGAAACACCTGATGGACGAAATGGAACATTTCTTCACGGTCTATAAACAGCTCGAAGGGAAAAAGACTTTCGTGTCCAAAACGGAGGGGCACCATGCCGCGCTCGAAGTCATCGAACGCTGCATAAACGCGTACAACGCCAGATACGCCGCCGGCGCGGAGAAATGACGGCGTCTGCGCGAAAAGTTCGTCAAAAGTCTTGCAAATGCGCGCATACGATGTTATAATAGTCTTAATTATGCCTGACCTAAGTATATTATCGAATATGATAAGCACAAGCGACGTCGCCGGGTCGGCCATCGATCCCGGCATATACTGGCTGCTGCTGCCGATGGCGATACTGCTCGTTCTTTCGGCGTGTTTTTCGGCGAGCGAAACAGCCTATTCGTCCGCAAGCAAGATACGCCTGCGCACCATGCACGCGGACGGCGACGTGCGCGCCGGCAAGGCGCTCCGACTGCTGGACAGATACGACGACCTGCTGTCCACCGTGCTTATAGGCAACAACATCGTCAACATAGCGTTCACCACGATAGCGACCGTGCTGTTCATGGCGCTCATCATCGGCAACGAAACGCTCGCGAACGTGCTTTCCACCATAGTGACCACCGTCGTCGTGCTCATATTCGGCGAAATTTCGCCCAAAGCGCTGGCGCGGCACAGTCCCGAGAAGATAGCGAAAGCGTTCTATCCATTTCTGATATGCTGTTATTATATTCTCTTCCCGCTTAACATGCTTTTCAAGGGCTGGAAGACTCTGCTCGGCAAAGTGTTCAAACTCGGCGATTCCAAGAGCATAACCGAAGAGGAACTCGTCACCATAGTGGAAACGGCGGAGAGCGAGGGCGAACTTGACATGCACGAATCCCGCCTCATAAAGAACGCGATCGAGTTCGACGATCTGGAAATACGCGACATCATGGTTCCGCGCGTCAACGTGACCGCGGTCGAAGATACCGAGACTCCGGACGAGGTGGCGGACGTATTCCGCGAGAGCGGTTATTCGCGCCTGCCCGTATACCACGGCACCGTGGACTCCGTCATCGGCGTGCTCAACGAAAAAGATTTCAACAAGGCATATTACGCGACGGAAAGCAAAGACTACATAAAGGCGGTGCAGCCCGCCATTTCCGTGGCGCCGTCCATGAAAATATCCGTCGTGCTCCGTATGCTGCAACGCGCGCGCACCCATATGGCGATAGTAGTCGACGAGTTCGGCGGCACCGCCGGCGTCGTGACTCTCGAGGATATACTCGAAGAGCTTGTGGGCGAGATATGGGACGAACACGACGAGGTGGAAGAGTCGATACGCCAGATAAGCGAGGACGAGTATCTCGTGCCCGGGTTCTCCAATCTGACCGACGTGCTCGAACGCCTCGGCGCGGAAACAAAAGAGGAGTTCGATTCCACCACGGTGGGCGGATGGGTGATAGAAGAACTCGGGGCAATTCCGGCAGCGGGCCGCAGTTTCGAGTTCGGCAATCTTGCCGTCACCGTTACGAAGGCGAATGCAAGACGCGTGCTTGAAGTAAAATTCAAGGTACTGCCGAAAGACGATAAGGAAGAGGAAGAACGGGACTGACGTGGAACTTTCGAAAATAACGTTATATCCGGCCGTGGAAGGCGCAGACAGCGTCTATTTCAAAGGCGGCAGACTCAGCGGCGGCGTGCTTACCCTGGAAGAGGGAGAGTGCGCCGATTTTGCCTCGTTATTCTCCGCGCTCGACGCGCAGTTTCTGCTCGAACGCACCACGGTGCGCGGCGTGACGCTGCGCCTGTATTTCGACGGCAGAGCGAAAATCACTGTCACGAGATACATAGCGCAGGATAAGCCGGCCGTGCGCGGAGCCAAACCGCTGACATCGTATACCGTGAGTACGGCGGAAACCGAAAACGGTTACGCGCTCGGCGCGCTGTCGTTCTACGGCGGCGTGTGGGAGTGCGACGATTCCTGCCGCACGTGCGACGTTCGTCCCGGCGTAGTGCTTCCGGCCTGCGGCGATATCGGCCGCCTTGCCGTGCCTCTCGCGCGGCTGTGCACGGAGATAGACGGACTCGAGGCGTACGTGATCGGCGACGTGTCCGCGCTGGACGGCGGCGATATGCCCGGCGTCCGGCTCATAGAGTGCCGCGACCTCGGCGCGTGCGGGTATTACGCCCGCGGCATGATGGAATGCGTCGAGCGGGGCAGAACGCACTGCCTGCTGACCGACCCGACCGTGACGTTCGACCCTGCGGCGGTGCGCCGCGCGCTGGCGTACGTTTCGGTCATGAAACCGGAATATTACGGCTGCGCGCTGGGCGGCGGATTGCTGACCGCGGCGCGGCCGACCGTCGTATCCGACGCCGGCGGCGTCGTACGCGGCGCCGTAATGTCGCATCCGAAAAGCGGTATAGACGCTTCGGACGTCGGCGGACTGCTGTGGTACAGATCGGAAGAGGATTCGGATTTTGCCGACTGGCATTTCTTTATACTGCCCGCTTCCGCCGTGAAATCCGTCGGGCTGCCCATGCCCTTCCGCACCGGCTGGTACGCCGCCGAATACGGGCTGCGTCTTAAAGCGGAAGCGGAAACGCTGTTCCCGCTCGGCGTGGCGGTATGGAAGACGGAATCGTCGGACGGCGGCGACTGGGAAGCGTATTACGATATGCGCAACGCCCTCGTCACCTGCGCAGTCAGCGGAGATGCAAAGGCGGGAACTATGCGCCGCGCGCTCTCGGCGGCATGCCGTGCCGCGCACGGAAACCGGACGCGGCTGGCGTATGTTTTTGACGGCGCCGACGATTATCTGCTCGGTCCCGGATTCCTGACCTCCGTCGGTTGCGAAAAACTGCATGCCGAAGTGCTGGAAGGGCCTCGTAAAACGCGCGGACATTTTGCCGCGGGCGCGAAGAAGCGCGGGCTGAAACTGCGCATGCTTTTCTCCCGCTCGCTTGGCAGAAAGTATATGCGCCTGTCCGGCGAACTGCGCTCCGAGCGCAACTGGCGCATACGCCTCGGCCTTCCCGGCGCCGGCGGCGCCGCGGAAAAATCGGATAAATAAAAAATGCGGACCTCGAGGTCCGCATTTTTTATCATTGTTTTGTCATATCGCCGCGGCGAGATCCAGCGCGATTTTTATCATTTCGTCGAATGTGCGTTCGCGTTCGTCCGCGCTCAACCCTTCGCCGGTCAGCGGCCTGTCGCTCACGGTGAAGATGGCGAGCGCTTTTTTACCCGCGCGTTTCGCCGTCGCGTACAGCATGGCGGTTTCCATATCAACCGCGTCCGCGAGCGCTTTTTCTTCGAGCAGCGCGTCTCGCCCAGCATAGAATATGTCGCTCGTGAATACGCCGCCGTATTTCACATTCGCGCCGCTTTGCGCCAGCGCGCGGAGCAGGGAAGGATGCGCGGGGATCTTCTCGCCCCGGGAGCAGCCCAGCGCCTCCACGGAATTGGAATCGGTCACCGCATGTTCGGCGGCAAACACGTCGCGCACCTGCAGTCCGTCCGACAGCGCGCCCGCGCTGCCCGTGCGTATTATGTTTTCGACGCCGTAAAATTCAAACAGTTCGTGCGCGTATATCGCCATGGACGGCATTCCCATGCCGCTCGCCATAACAGACAGCCTGCGGCCTTTATACGTTCCGGTTCGCCCCTGCACTCCGCGCACGTTGTTCACGAGCCTTGCGTCTGACAGGTATTTCTCCGCAATGTATGCGGCGCGCAGCGGGTCGCCGGGCATGATGACCGTTTTTGCGAAATCTCCGGCGGCGGCGTTTATGTGCGGCGTGCTCACTGCTCTTTATCTCTCGGCGCCGCGGTTTTCTCCCTGGGCTTGGCCTGTCTGCGGACTGACTGCATGCCGGGGCGGTATCTGTATCTGGACAGATTCGTCAGCGGTTTGACCTTTATGCCGTCGCGCCTGAGCAGTTCCACCGCCAGTTCCATATATGCGACCGAACCTTTGGACGTCGGCTCGTACTGCACGACGGGTAGGCCGTGGCTGGGCGCCTCGCCGAGGCGCACGTTGCGCGGTATGCGCGTCTTGAACACGCTCTTGCCGAACCACTTGACTATCTCTGCCGCCACCTGGTTGGCGAGATTGCTCCTGCCGTCGTATATGGTCATGACGACGCCCTCTATTTCCAGCCCGGGATTGAGCCTTTTCTTGACGAGTTTGACGGTATTCATGAGCTGCCCGATACCTTCGAGGGAGAAGAAGTCTCCCGGCATGGGTATGAGCACTGCGTCGGACGCCGTCAGCGCGTTCACGGAGAAGATATTGAGCGACGGGGGACAATCTATGAAGATGTAGTCATAATCGCTCCTGACGGCGTTCAGCGCCTTTCTGAGCACCTTTTCGCGCGATTCGGCGAGGTTCATCAGGTCGACGTCCGCGCCCGCGAATTCCATGGTCGCGGGGAGTACGTCCAGCCCCGGAACGGTGGTTCTGCACACCGATTCCTGCACGGTCGCGTCGCCCATCATGACGTCGTATATCGTGTTTTTGAGATTCTCTTTGTGCTCTCCCGCGATACCGAAGCCGCTCGTCGTGTTGCCCTGCGGGTCGATGTCCACGACCAGCACCTTATAGCCGTAAAGCGCGATGAACGCGCTCAGGTTTATGCACGTCGTCGTCTTGCCGACGCCGCCTTTCTGATTGGATACGGAAATTATTCTTGCCACGGTTAGCCTCCGCTTTGCCTTGCGCCGTACGGGCGTCAGGCGTATAGTAAAATAGTATCAAATTTGCGGGCATAAGTCAATAACTTGGACAATCGTACGCAAAATATTTTTCCGTATAGGCCGCGCACCGCTTGACAATTGCCGCGGATAACGCTATAATATGCAAGCATAAACGATTTGCGCCCTTAGCTCAATTGGATAGAGCGTCGGTCTACGGAACCGAAGGTTAGGGATTCGAGCTCCTTAGGGCGCGCCAACGAAAACAGCACGGACGGTTGTCCGTGTTTTTTCGTTGTTTACGCCTTACGGCTTTCCGCAGGACTCAATAAATTTTTGACGCATGAGAACGTGATTTCGTATACGGACATGAAAACGTAATCGGCCTCCGCGTTTTTCATGGCTTCCCGCTGCTTGTCTGTGACATACGTATACGGATAAATCCCGAACATGAAAGGGAAGAAGATATAAACGAAATTACGCACTTCGCCGGCGCTCATGGCGGGGAAGAACTTTTCCGCGCAGCGCGTCACGAGCTGCAGCGACCGGCCGTAAGAGCGCTTGAACTCCGTCAGATTTTCGATGCGGCTGCTGCTTTCCATGTCGTAGTGGTTCATGGACATGAGCTTTAACAGCCGCTCCCGCTTCTCGAGCGAGCGGGCGAGCTTGTCCGCGAATTCGTCCGCCGACAGACTTTCGTTCTTTTCCAGAATATCCGTCAGATCGGCGTTCCACAGGTCGTATTCCCGTTCGAGAAGCGCGAGGAAGATCTCTTCCTTGGTCTGAAAATAGTTATAAATGGAAGTGCGCGTAAACGAAGTCGCTTTCCCTATGTCTTTGAGCGTAAGGTCTTTGAAACACGTGGTTTCGTACAGCTCCGCGCAGGCGTTTATGATCTCGTCTCTGCGCGCGTTTGACCTTTCTTTGGTTACTTTGGGCATATTTTACCTCGCAAAACGTCTGTTCCCGACTATTATATCCTTTTGGCGGCGCATAGTCAATCGTTCCGATTCATGACTTACCGCACGCCGATGTCGGACAGCCAGCCGGAGACGCGTTCCTGCGCGCCGGAAAGCTGAGAGGACGTAAAATGCAGATTGCCCGCAAAATTTATGTCCGTATAATTATTCCGCAGTCCGTCGTACGCGCCGCTGCCGCCGCTCGACCCGCTGGTGGAGAACGTATACACCGTTTTGCCGTCGAACGAATGACTTTCGAGGAACGTCTGCACTATGCGCGGCGCGTCGCCCCACCAGATGGGGTAGCCGATGAAAACCGTGGAGCAGTCATCGAAATTTTCCGGCTCGCCTGCGATCGCGGGGCGGGCGTCGGGGTCGTTCTGCTCCCGGTTAGCGCGGCAGCCGCTGTCCGAATAATCGAGATCGGCGGCGGTGTAAGGCGTTTCTGGAACGATCTCGTACAGCGTACCGCCCGTTTCTTCGGCAATCGTTTCGGCAATACGCTCGGTGTTTCCCGTATTGGAAAAATACGCGACCAGAATATCTCCGGATTGCGCCGCGGGCGGCTGCTCGTGCGCGCATCCGGCAAACGCCAATGACGACAGACACATAAGCGCGAGAATACTTACGATTATTTTTTTCATGTCGGTTACCTCCTTTTTATGTTATTTCAGGTTTCTGCCCAGCTCGTATGCCTGACGCGGATAGCGCGAATTCGCCGTCATGGAAGGCGTTCCGCAGCCTCCGCCCAGTACCATGCCCGCGTCCTCGAAGTCGAGATAGCGGACGAGCGTTTTGTAATGCGCTTCCAGCGCCTCGAACGTCCAGCCGTCGCTGTTCCATGCCACGGCAAGCAGCGCCGATTTCATGTGTTTGCGCGTCAGGCTCGAGTTGAAGGCGCAGAAGCGGTCGATCAGCGTTTTGAGCTGCGCGCTCATGCCGTAATAATACAGCGGCGTCGCAAAGACTATCATGTCGGCGCTCAGGATTTTGCGGCGGATGTCGTCGGTTCCGTCCTTCTGTACGCACGGTCCTTCGTATCCGCAGCGTACGCAGCCGGTGCAGGGACGGACGTTCGCGTACGCGACGTCGACGATCTCGACCGAGTGTCCCGCGTCTTCCGCTCCTCGGCGGAAACTGTCCGCGAGCATATAGGTGGAACCCCGGCGGTTGGGGCTGCCTTGCAGCACGATAATGTTCATGGTATCAGCTCCCGTCAGTCGCCCTTCCGGAAAGAAAGGCATTTGCCGAGCACTTTGCCCGTATTCAGATAGGAGTAGGTGGGGAACTCGAACAATACCGGTCTGAGCGTGTTATAATCTATCCTGCCCTGCGCGTCGAGGTGTTTCTCGTCCACATACGTAGCGTCGATGGTGCATATAAAGCTCTCGAAGCCCTTCGTTTCGTATACGTCCGCGACCGTGCACTCTATGGACAGCGGCGCGTCGGCGACGACGGGCGCGCCGTGCTCGCCCTTGTCCCATGCGAACAGCGCCGATTTGTCCGCTTTGTTTCCGCTCAGCGCGCCCGCTTCGTCGGCCGCGGGCAGCATTGCTTCGTCCACAAGGTTGACGGAAAGTTTCTGCTCCTTTTTGATGCAGCCGTTGATGAAGTGCGGGGAAGCAAGGCTGACGAGCACCCGGTCGTGTCCGATGATTCCCATATGCGCGACAAGCGTCCAGGTGGGTTTTTCTCCGTTCATTGCCCCGATCACTGCGACGGGCATGGGGTACAGCGCAAGCAGAGGTCCTACGTTCTTTTTCATAAAAATTTCTCCTTCCTTGAATTTTGAATTTGTTTGTCCTTACAAAACTGACACCGTGTCAGTAATTGCATTATATACTAAAACTGACACCGTGTCAATTATTTTCGTATATATTTCCGATAATTTTTTAATGTTATGGCAAAACGAAATCCGACGGAAACGAATTCCGTCGGATTTATGATCGTTCGCTTTTTTCGGCGATTGTTTATTTCTGACAATGCGGGCAGAACACCGAACTTCTGCCGCCGATGACGATGCGCTGCAATATATTGCCGCACGCGGGGCAGGGGCCGCCCGCTTTGCCGTAAACGCGCAGATACGGCGTGTTGCGGTAGTCCTTGCCCTTGCTCGACTTATATTCCTCAAAACTGATTGCGTTCTTTTCAATAAAGAAGTTTAATCTTTCGGGTATAGCCGCCGCGAGATGCTCGAAATCTCCGTCCGTGAGGGTGCTGCACGCCCTGTCCGGGCGTATGCCCGCGGCAAAGAGTATTTCGTCCGAATAGATATTCCCGTCTTATGCGTTGCCGTCGAACAGCGACATCTGCCGCGTGCGGGATTTCAGAAAACTTTTCTGATTGCCCCGGATTATGACGTCGTCTTCTCCGATGCCGCCGAGGAGCAGGGGAGAGGCGGGATCGTGCAGCTTATAGTTTTCCAGCGCTTTCTGCGGGCTCTTGTTTGCATAGCAGTATTTGCATCCGTTCGGACAGGTGTCGTATGCGCCGATATCGCGGCTCTCTATGCAGTGACAGCCCTCGCGCAGGCCTTTGTGCTTTATGTCCCCGAACTCGCAGCCGTTCGCTCTGCCTATAATTTCCAGCGTAGCGCAGCCGGACGGATGAATGCCGTAGCGCGACCAGTCGCTGTTTGTGCCGCACGTCTGCAGTCTGATGCCGTACTTCGCCGCAATCCCGCCCAGCCCTGCGGCGATTTTATCTCTGTCCGCGGGCGTCAAGGGAATTATTTCGGGCATATTGACTTCCAGCTTTTTGTACATCTCCACGAAGCTGAAAATGCACCTGTCTATGTGCGGCGCGAGCCGCTCCGCCATACGTGCGAACGTTTCGAGGTGCCGCCCGACCGTGTAATCCTTGGTAAGCAGCACTGGGTCGTACCGCCACGCTATTCTTTCCCGGCCGACGATTCTTTCCAGCCGGATAAGCGTTTCGATGCTCTCGTCTACGGACGGCACGCCCGGCTCTATGTCTTTGCCGTAAGCGGTTACGGTATAATGAAAATACGTGCGGTATTTATCCGTAATCTCGTGCAGGCGGGGCAGAACGGGCGCGTAGTTCTTGGAACAGAACAGCACGGCGTCGATCTTGTCCGGAGCAAGCTCGTACAGCGTGACCTTATGCGGAAAGAGCGGGTTGCGCGTATATACGTAACCTTCCTTAAATCTGCGGAGCAGCCACTCCGAATAATATTGCACCGTGTCCGTTCTCGCGCCCGTATTGAGTATCATTTCCGGCTCCTTTATCCGTCAGATATCATACTGATTTTATCACGCGCGGGCATGCTTGTCAATCCCCGCGGCATATTTTCACATGCGCAATTGTCCGTTTTTCGCGGCGCGGAAAGACAGTTCGGTCATGGTGATCATCAGTACCGCGAAGGCGAGCAGAAAACAGGGAAGGACGGCGAAGCCGGCCGCACCTCCGAGCAGTCCGAAAAGCGGAGGAATAAACGTCGAACCGGTATATGCGCCCGCCATCTGCATCCCTATGATCGCACCCGAGTTTTCCGCGCCGAAATTGCCGGGCGTCGCATGTATGATGCAGGGATAAACGGGCGCGCAGCCCAGTCCGGCAACGACGAAACCGGCGGCGGAAAGAGCGGGCACTCCGACCGGAACCGCCATGGCGATTATGCCGCAGGACAATACGCACGTGCCTATAACGATGGTTCTTCTGTCGCCGAGCCGGCCGGTTACGAACCCGCTCAGAAATCTGCCTGCCGTGATTCCTATGTAAAACAGCGCGGCAAACTGCGCCGCCTGTTCGGCAGGTAAGCCCTTTGCTTCGACAAAGTATGTGCTCGCCCAGTTCATTGCCGTCGCTTCCGCCGCGGAGTATGCGAAAAAACCGATTAAAATCTGCGGAACGCCCTTTATTTTCAGCGCCGCTTTGAGGCCGATGCTCTTCCGTCTTTTTTCGCCGTCCGCGCCGTTCGCTTTCCATACGGGCAGCGTGACGAGCAGAAGCAGTCCGATCGCCGTCTGCACCAGTCCGACTGCGAGATAGCCGAAGTGCCACGTAGACGTCGATATCGCGTGCCCCATAATAAAAGGACCGGCTATCGCGCCCGCGCCCCACAGGCAGTGCAGCCAGCTCATATGCCCGGACGGATAACGGAGCGCGACGTAATTGTTCAGCGCGGCGTCGACCGCGCCCGCGCCCAGCCCGTACGGCACCGCAAAGACGGCGAGCACGGGGAAGCTGTCGGCAAAAAAGAAGCCGATGAGCGCCGCCGCGGTCAGAAAGACGCTGATAACCGTCACGGCACGCGTGCCCAGTCTGCTTATCAGTTTGTCGGATAACAGACTGGATAACTCGGTACCTCCGGATATTATCATGGATACGACGCCGAGGAACGAAACGGGGACGTTCAGTTCGCCGCTGATCGCCGGCCAGGCGGACCCGAGCAGGGAGTCGGGCAGCCCCAGGCTGATAAAGGCTATATAGATAAGTGCGAGCAGAAAAAAATACATACGGTGATTAAGCCGAACGTGGCGGACAAGCTGCTGCTTATCCGCCACGCCCGGTATCGGGGTAGATATTACGGGTCGGTTGCCGCATCACTGATTTGCGGCAGCCGTAATTTCGTTTTCCATTCTTATCAGCTCGATAAGGCTCAGCTTCTTGAACAGCGCAACGAGCGCCATGGTTTCGTCGCGGCCGAGAACGATGGTCTGCACTTCGCCTTCGTACATATAAGGGCAGTTCTGAATGGTAATCGTGCCGTCGCCGTTGAAACTGGCCTGACTCATATTCCGGTTATGGTTGCCCTCCGCCTCCAGCAGCTTCATTTTTCTGTTATCCGTAATTTTGAACATGGAATTTCCCTCCTTAACGGTTTTGCGTTTATCTCTTGACCCGATTATATAATAAAGTCCGGAAAAATTCTATACGGATATTGCAGAAAACTATAACAATATTCCATGGTTTCGGCTGTGACGAAAATATCCCCGGAGTTTTCCTCCGGGGAACGTTCATGCGGCGCTTGCGCCGGCTTCGGTATGTTCCGGCTTGTCCGCGGCGCGCTTCTTCGGTTTGGGGCGGGGCGGACGGCGGTGAGTCGCGAAAAAGGCGTTTACTTCGCCGAGATTGCCGCAGTATCTGCGCGCGAGGTCGGTGAAAAAGGGAACCGACCGTATATCCGGCGCCCGTAAATCCTCCCGGCCCGATTTGTCTTTTGCCGCGAGTACGGCTTTCAGCTGCCCGACGAATTCCAATACCGCCGCGCGCTCGTCCGCCGTCAACTTTTCGGTTTTCGCCAGCACGATCATCTGCTCCGCCTCCGCCACCATGCGGGCGAGGAGCAGCAGCACGCGCCGGTAGCCG
Source organism: Candidatus Protoclostridium gallicola (assembly GCA_904387375.1). Lineage (GTDB taxonomy): Bacteria > Bacillota > Clostridia > Christensenellales > Pumilibacteraceae > Protoclostridium > Protoclostridium gallicola. The sequence continues at coordinate 46,761 of CAJFLE010000009.1, read as the reverse complement.
TCCCGTTCCTCTTCGGGGCAGACCTCGGGCAGCAGCGAGAGCAATTCTGTGCGCAGCATGTGCGAGTTTATGAGCACGCCGCGCAGCTCGGTCAGTCCCGCGGTGCCGCATACGACGGCCCGCAGCAGTTCGGCGTATATTTTCTGCATGCCGTACAGTTCTCGCATGTTGACGGCGAAACGGCTGCGCTTTGTGGACGGGAAGAAGAAACGGTTGGCGATGAATACTATGGCGGCGGCCATCGCGAGATAGAGCAGCCTGTATTCCACCGCTGCGCCGCTTCCCAGCGTGATGGATGCCATGGACACGCCCGCCGACGTGGCGAACATCGCCTGCGGCATTTTGCCGGGCGTAGCCATATACATCAGCGTAATCACCACAGTGAAATACGCGTACAGCCCGACGGTGCCGGGGAGTATGAAGCACGCGCCGTAAGTGATCAGACATCCTATGACGCTGCCTATGAGCCGCGCCCGCGTGCGGCTGACGCTGTCCTCGTACGACGGCTGGATTATAACGAAGGCGTTGAGCGCTATCCAGTACGAGTGCTCGCTGCCCAGCAGGAACATGAGCAGGAAACTCGCGAACGATACGAGGGACAGCCTCATCGCAAACCGCAGTTCGAACGTATTGATCATAAGGTGATTGCGCACCTCTCCGGCGTATCTGCGCAGCGACGCTTTCTTTCTCGGCGCGCGTTTCTCGGTCATCTCTTTCAGCGCGATCATGAGCAGGCGCAGGATGTTCCGGTAAAACGAACCGAACCATGCTTCGAATTCCGCCGCTCCCGCGAGCAGTTCTTTCGCTTCTGCGATAAGTGCCGAGTTGTCCGTTTCGTTGAATCCGTCCGCCGCGCGTTCGAGGAATGCCGCCAGTTCGGCGTGCTTCGGCCTTTCCGCCTCCGTGCCGCGAGCGGCGCTGCCGGAGAAATAGTACGACGCGCGCTGGAATATGAGAGCGAAGGTATAATATATGCTTTCGGTGCCCTTCTGCTTGTGCACGAAATTGTTGCCGTCGTACGCCATGCGGTACAGCGCGTTTTCGATGGACTGTATATCTTCGACCGCATCGTCTCCGCTGCCGTCCGACGTAAGTCTGCGCGCCACCGAGCGCAGTCCGTCGCGGATGACGGCATAGTCGGGTCTGCTCTTACGGCACAGTTTGATGATGACGAGCAGCAGCGCGAGCGCTGCGGTACAGATCGCGCTGACGGCAATTATGTAAGGCGTTTTCTCCCATTCCACCTGTATAAGCTGAATGAATATGAACGACATCATCCCCGGGAAATATCCCTTGGGATTGAAAGGCGACGAGGTAAGCGCCACCCAGAAGAAAGGGAAAAGCGCGTTGAGCGTCAGCCTGAGCGCTATGTGATATGACGCGAGACAGGCGACGCAGCATACGAATATCTGACTGATCCCGAGTATGACTATCCCTCCGAACGTCAGTTTCTTCTGATACGAGAAGTTGAACGCGGTACCCGTGACCGAGGCGACGAAGCCGTATTCGGGACCGAACACGAGCGTGATGAAATAGAACAGCGCTACGTAGAACGCCGCTCTCGGCAGCCCGGTGCGCACGCGTTTGATTACGTCGGCGCGCGATATTCTCGGAAGTTTTGCTCGTATATTCAAATTGCCGTTATTCCCTCGAAGGAGCTTTTTTCGTCTCCGGCATTTGATTATAGCAGACTAAGCGGCAAAAATCAACGCGAAAAGGGAGTAAACGCCTTTTTTCGGCAAAAAAACGGCTCCGGGAGTACCGTAGCCGTTTTATTATTAAATATCTGCCGCGTCAGTCGACGGCTTTCATGGAGTCCGCCATGTCGATCTTGTTCAGCTTGGGCAGCAGTATGAGGTCGACCAGCCCGGAGAACAGCAGCGTCGCCGCAGCGGTGACGAGATAACTCCACCAGTCTATGACGAGCGGGAAGGTGAGGTACGGCGCCTGTATGCTGCCGAGAATGAACGCGAGAATAGCCCAGCCCAGACCTATGCCGACGGCTATACCCAGAATAACCAGTATCGCGATTTCTCTGAATACGTATCCGGAAACTTCGCGCTTTTTGTATCCGAGCACTTTGAGCGTGGCGATTTCTTTCTTGCGTTCGCCGATGTTTATATTGGTCAGGTTGTACAGCACGATGACGACCAGAGCTCCCGCGCAGACTATGAGTACGATGACGACGAGCGTCAGCGTTTCGGTGAGATTGTCGAACACTTCGCGCTCCGACGACGTGAACGTCACGCTGTTGACGCAATCCAGACCGTACAGCCGTTCCGCAACCGCAGACTGATCGTCCTCCGCCGTATCGCTGGCGACGAACAGGGAGTTGAACGACGCGTCGCCGAATTTGTCTTCATACTCGTTCTGTCCGACGAATACCCAGCATTCCGAGTACATCGTGACGATATCGGTAATTTTCAGCGTCGCTCTGTCTCCGGAAGCGTTTTCCACCGTGATATCGTCGCCGACGGACAGTCCGAACGCATCGGCGAGACCTTTGGAAACCTTGACCGAGTCGCCGGTGAATTCGCCTATGTCTATAAAGTCGCTGAGCTCTGAACCCGCGGTGACGAGGTTGATGTTTTCCGTGTGTCCGTCGCCGAGCGCCGCGCCCCGTTCCTTGCGCACTTCGAGGTAGTTTTTCCCGTCGAGGAATGCGGTCATGTCCTCGGAAGCGGTATAATCCGAAGTTACGCCTACCGTAAGATCGAAGGAATATATCTGATTGAATTGCAGATCGGTGACGGCAGCCGTCGAATTCATCATACCGAATCCTGCGAGAATGAGAGCGCTGCATCCCGCGACGGCGAGCACCGTCATAATCAGATTTCGTTTGAACCGGAAAATGTTGCGCATCGTCGCCTTATACTTGAAAGGCAATATCGCCCACAGCGGTTTGATGCGTTCGAGCAGAATGCGTTTTCCGGGCTTGGGCGCTCTCGGCTGCAGTATCGCCGCCGGCGTTTCCTTCATCGTCGACCGGCAGGCGAGCACCGCCACGAGAGCGGTCGCGGCGAGCGAGAGCACGCTGCACAGAGATATCACCAGCCAGTCGGCGGTAAACACCATGGCCGGCAGCGTATACATGGAACCGTATGCGTTGTATATGACAAGCGGCAGTATGGTCAGTCCCAGCGGAATGCCTATGACAAGACCGAGCGCGCACGCCGTGACGCTGTAAAAGATATATTTTCCCGCTATGCGCGCTCCCGAGTATCCCAGCGACCGCAGCGTTCCGATCTGCCCGCGATCCTCGTCCACCATGCGCACGCTCGTCGAGAATGCGACGAGCGCGGCTACGGCAATGAAAAATATGGGGAATATACCCGCTATGTCCGCCACCTTATCCGCGTTTATGCTCATGCTGTAATAGGACAGGTTGGTCGATCTGTCCAGCACATACAGATCTTCGCCGGTCGCGGATATTTTGTCGGCCACTTCGTCGGCGTAATCGTCGTAAGCGGTCGAGAATACTTCGTAATCGTTGCTGTCCGCCGCGGATACCCATGCCGTGGTATACTGCGTTTTCTCCAGCGACTGGGCGTCTACCGGCAGGCCTTCGAGCATGGACGGCGGCAGCGTATCGAAAAGCGGAAGCAGCGCTTCCAGGACGTTGTTTGCGAAAGCGGTTCTGTTCGTGAAAAGAATGTAGTCCACTTTGCCGTCGCCTTTGGTGCACGTTTCGTCGTTGACGGAAAAGTACAGCGGGGAAGAAACGATGCCGACGATCTCGAACTCGGTCTGTTCGAACACTTTGAAGTCGAACATATCCGCATAATCCGCAAGCTCGTCGGGCAGATACGAGTCCGGCAGACTTACGTCGCTCTCCGCAACCGTGAATGTGTCGCCGACGGCAACGTCCTCCATACTGCCGAACGGCACCACCGCCACCGCTTCGCCGGCAGCGTCCTCCGCAGGGAACCGTCCTTCCGCGAGCGTCAGTTTGTTCACTACGTCGCCGCTTCCGAAGTATTCGTTTCCGACGCCGAAAAACCGCACCGTTTTGTTCCGGTCGTCTGACGACGTGCAGTAGGCGTCCCACTGGAACGCCGCCGACGTTTTCTCTACGTCGTCCACCGCGTCGATTTCGCTTATGTCGTCGTCCGTCAGAAATCCTGCGCCCGACATGACGGTGAAATCGCCCAGCCTGTTATCCTCGAAATACGCGGCGTAAGAGGCTTTTATATCCGGAGTGGAAATGGTCAGTCCGATCAGGAACGCGAGGCTGAGCGCGATTATGCCGGCTATCGCTATAAACCTGCCGAAGCTGCTTCCGAACTCCTTGAATAGAATTTTCGCATGCTTTCTCATGGCGTCACCACACAAGTTCCTCTACGGGAGCGGGGTGGTCGTTGACCGCCTCGTACACTACTTTGCCGTTCCTGATGCCGAACACTCTGTCCGCCATCTTGGTCAGCTCCTGGTTATGCGTTATGATTATGACCGTTTTTCCCGTCTCGCGGCAGATCTTCTGGAGCAGGGCGAGCACGCTCTTGCCGGTCGCGAAGTCGAGCGCGCCGGTGGGTTCGTCGCAAAGCAGAATTTTCGGGTTTTTGGCAATCGCGCGCGCTATGGAAACGCGCTGCTGCTCGCCGCCCGACAGCTGAGCGGGGAAGTTCTTCATACGGTTTTCCAGTCCCACCTGTTTGAGCGTTTCCTTCGCGTCCAGCGGCTTGCGGCATATTTCGTTTGCCAGCTCGACGTTTTCCAGCGCGGTCAGGTTCTGCACGAGGTTATAGAACTGGAACACGAAACCGACGTCGTAACGGCGGTAAAGCGTCAGCTCCTTGGCGCTCATCTTGCTGATGTTGCGGCCGTCGAGTATGACCATTCCGCTCGTCACGGTATCCATTCCTCCGAGAATGTTCAGCACGGTGGTTTTTCCCGCGCCGCTCGGCCCCACTATGACGCAGAATTCTCCCTTCTCTATGGACAGGTTGACTCCGTCCGCTGCATGGATCTTGTTTTCGCCCATTATGTAAGTTTTTCTCACGTCCCTGAGCTCTACATAAGACATAGTATCGGCCTCCTTGAAACTGTCATTTTATCTTCTGCATTTATTATATATATTATAGCTTAATGAAATATTAACGCAAGTAGGTACGGGAAAATTTTTCTGTGAATTTTCTGTCACAATTCGGACAAAAACGTCATATTGCATAGAGTAAGGTTCTTTACGGCGCAATATATCTTCCTTATTGCATTTTCTAATCGGATTTTAATATAAATCGGCGTATTTTTCGCAAAACTCTCTTGCGAAATGTGTCCGATTGTGTTAAAATATATAAAAAAGGTACTTATCGTTCCGGAAGGAGGCGTTTTATGAGTTGGGAGCAGCTGCTCGAATGGATTCAGAACAACCTTGCCATCGCTATAATCATAGCGGCGGTATTCGTTCTGCTGATAATAACGCTCATCGCGCTGGCGGTGAGGGCGTCGCATAAGAAGAAGCGCGCCGAAGAAGAGGCCGCCGTACAGGCCGAAGAACCGTTCGACGCCGGCTCTGTTCCGCCCGCTGCGGAGAATGCGGAGGAAGAAAATCCGGCGGACGTTCCCGCCGTACCGGAAACGGCCGCGGCTCCCGCAGACGAAGCCGTGCCTGCGGAAACGCCGGAGGAAACGCACGCGGAGCCCGCTCCTGCTGCGCCCGTAAGCGACGAGGTTTCCGGACAGCCTGCCGCTTCTCAGCCGGAATCGGTTCCCGAACAGCCGGTGATTCCGGCCGGGAACGAACCGGACGAAGAGGCGGCCGACAGCGAGAACGAGGAAATATTCGACGGAGTCGAAGTCGTTTCGCGCCGCCGCGCGCCCGCAAAAAAGAAGGATACGCCGAAAAAAACGGGCAAGTGGACGATAGAAATCAAACGCGCGGGCGAATATATCGCGAAACTGAGCGCCGCCAACGGCGAAGTCATGCTGTCCAGCGAGATATACAGCACCGAGGCGGGCGCGAGAAACGGTATCGCGACTATAATAAAATGCATCGAGTCCGGCCGTTTCCTCATCTATCAGGATAAAGCGAAGAACTTCTATTACAAACTCAAAACGTCTACCAACCGTCTGCTTTGCGTGGGCGAGATATACACGACGCGCGACCAGTGCGAAAAAGCGGTGGAATCCGTCAAGCGCATAGCCGCCTCGTCGCCTGTCAGCGACGAACTGGTCGAGGGAATAAAATACGTCGATTATACGCCCGTCAAGGTGGACAGCTACGACGTCAAGAAGGGCGCCCGCGGCAAGTGGAAGGTGGAAACGACGGAAGAAGGCAAATACTGCGCCCGTCTGTACGCGTCCAACGGCCAGCTTATGCTCGCGACCGAGGAAGTGTCGATGCGCCGCTCCGCGCTCAGCGCGATCGAATCGGTCAAGAAAAATTCCGCCCAGGGCAATTTCATCATCGACCGCGACAAGTTCGGCAGATATTACTATAAACTCCGCAACGCGCAGAAGAGCGTCATCTGCATAGGCGAAACGTACGACTCGCTCGACTCGTGCATAAGCGCTCTCGAATCGGTGCGCCGCTTCGCGGCCACCGCCACCGTCCCGAGCGAACTGCAATAAAACTATAACGGTATAACGAAAACGGAACCGCACGCGGTTCCGTTTTTTCGCATGTTTTCAGGCGGCTTTTTTCCTGCGGCGGGAGGGCGCTTTCGCGCCGAAGTGCAGCGCGAGCTTGACGCTTTCGTCGATGACGAGGGGAAGCACGGCCAGTCCCAGGCACATGGCGTAAGTCCACGTCGGCATGATCGTCATCGCGAACGCGGCGGCAACCGGCGGCACGATCGCGACGAGCGCGATAAGCGCAAGGCTGCCCGCCGTAGCCATATTGAGCAGTTTATTTGAGAACACGCCTATCATGTACAGCGGTTTGTGCGAGCGCATGTTGTACGCGTGCAGCGTCTGCGAGACGGACAGGGTCAGGAATGCGGCGGTGCGGGCGGCGGCGAGGTCGCCGGTGGCGCCCAGCGTGACGTAGAACGCGACGAGGCACAGGACGCCGAACAGAGCGCCGTGCAGCAGCAGACGGGCGAGTATGCCCTTCGTGAATATGCCCTCGCCGCGTGACAGCGGTCTGCGGCTCATTACGTCCGGCTCCGTTTTTTCGCTGCCGAGCGCTATGGCGGGGAAGGAGTCGGAGATCAGGTTGATCCACAGCAGCTGCATGGACAGCAGCGGCGAATCGAAGGATATGCACATGGCGGCGAACACGGCTATGACTTCGCCTATATTGGTGCCGAGCAGGAACGCGACTGCCTTTCTTATGTTGTCGAATATGCCGCGCCCCGTCTCCACCGCGCCGACTATGGTGGAAAAATTGTCGTCGGTGAGCACGAGATCCGCTTCCATTTTCGCGACGTCGGTGCCGCTGCCCATCGCACAGCCTATGTCCGCGGCTTTGAGCGCGGGCGCGTCGTTCACGCCGTCGCCGGTCACGCCGACGACGTCCCCGCGTTCCTGAAACGCTTTGACTATGCGCAGTTTGTCCGACGGCGTCACGCGCGCGAACACCGCCGCCGTTTTCAGCGCGCCCGTCAGCTCTTCGTCAGTCATCTTTTCCAGCTGCGCGCCCGTTATGACGTCGCCCGTCAGACCCAGCGCGGAAGCGACCGCTTTCGCCGCTCCCACGCCGTCGCCCGTCAGCATGACCGGACGTATGCCCGCCGACCGGCACTTGGCGATCGCGTCGCGCACTTCGGGGCGAGGGGGATCGGACATTCCTATGAGCCCGGCGAACTCGTATCTCCCGCCGTGCAGATCCCTCGGCCCGGATATTTCCCTGAATGCGACGGCGATTACGCGCAGCCCCCGCGCGCTCATCTCCTCCGCCTTATGCTCTGCGCGGCAGTCGCCCGTAAGCAGCGCTATGTTTTCGTAAGCGCCCTTGGTTATCTCCGTGATTCTGCCGCCGCTCGACACGGTTACGCTCATCGTACGGCGCACGTTGTCGAATGGAATCGTGGACAGTCTGACCGCCGGCATCCGTCCGCCTCCCGCGGCTATCAGTGCGGCGTCGGTGGGGTCGGCGGCGTTGTCCGTGCATACGGCTGCGAGCGCGAGCAGATCGCGCGACGTGTACGAAACCTTTTCCGTCACCGTCATGCGGCCGGTGGTGAGCGTGCCGGTCTTGTCCGTACATATTACGGATACCGAGCCCAGCGTTTCCACCGCGGGCAGTTTTTTCACGATGGCGCGGTTTTTCACCATGCGCCGCGTGCCCGCCGACAGCACTATCGTGACTGTGGTGGGCAGCCCCTCGGGCAGCGCGGACACCGCCAGCGCGATGGCTGTCATGAACAGCGTCATGTTCGTCAGCTGCGTACCGCCCACGACGTATATCCCGAAAATGCCCACGACGAATATGACCAGGCATATGGCGAGGGAGAGCAGTCCGAGCTGTTCGGACAGCTTTTTCAGTTTGAGCTGCAGCGGCGTGAGCCGCTCCGCGTGCGTTTTGAGCATGGCGGCTATGCGTCCCATCTCGGTATTGTCGCCCGTCTTTTCCACGACGGCGGTTCCGCGTCCGGCGGTTACCGAGCAACCCGAATACATTACGCTGCCGTCCGTCTTGGATACGGGCACGCTTTCGCCGGTCAGCATGCTCTCCTCGCTCTGGCACGAGTGCGCGTCTATGAGCACGCAGTCGGCGGGGATTATGTCGCCGGCGTGCAGCACTATGAGGTCGCCGGGCACGAGCAGCGCGGCGTCCATGATCCGTTCCTCGCCGTCCCGACGCACCTTGCACCGTCCCGCCGACAGACTCTCGAGCGCGGCCAGCGATTTTTCCGCCTTGCGCTCCTGAAGCGCGGATATGAGCGCGTTGGCGAACACTATGAAGAATATAAGAAAGGGCTCGAACAGCGCCGCGGGCGAGAAGTCGAAGAAGGCGAGCACGAGGCTGACCAGCGCCGCGCCGAGCAGCACGAGCAGCATGGGATCCTTGAGCTGCGCCGCGAACCTGAGCGCCAGCGGTTTGGGTTTCGCCCGCGTCAGCTCGTTCCTGCCGTACAGTTCCAGCCTGCGCGCCGCTTCCTCTTCGCCCAGTCCGCTTTTGCAGGTGCCGTATTTTTCGCATATATCCATACTTCTATTTATATTCGCGCACAGCCGGATAAGAACGGAAAACCGCGGCGTCGGATTTGCAAAACCCGAATCGGAATAATTGGTATGAAATTCGGAATAATATGCAAGACTGTGCCAAGCAGATGTGGTATAATTAAAAGTGTTTATCGACTATTTCGTTAATTTCTACGTACGCCTGCAGCTTTCGTATTCCATGCCAGTCACCGAAGGCGTTTTCATCCTGTGCGCGCTCGTTTTGACCAACAGGTTCGAGTGCCGTCCGCGGTATTTCCTGCGCATATTCGTGCACCTCTTGCTGTTCTGGACTGCGCTCATCTTAATTAAAAGCGTGGCCAATTATTTCGGGCTCGGACTGATGACGTATATCCCTGCGGTCGCCGCGCTTTTGTACGCGCTGCTGTTCGGCAATAGGCCTTTCGGCTACCGCATGTTCGATATCGTCTATTATCTCGTCGTGCACGTTTTTTCGACATCTTTCGCCAAATCGTGCGGCGCGCTGATATGCACCGCAGCCGGTGCGGCGTATACGGAGTGGATGGCGAGCCTGTCGCTGACCGTGGGAAGAATCGTACTTTTCGTCGGATTCACCGCGCTCGCGAAGCTGCTTTCTATGGAAAAAGCGGGAAGGATCGCGGGATACTATTACGTCTTCGCCGCATTCATACTCGTCGTCGCATACGTCGCTCAGCTCATAGTGGACAACATAAAGGACTTCACGAACGGACTGATCAATCCGACCGAAACGGAATACGCTCCATTCGTGTTTTTCGTCGGACTGCTGCTGTACATTCTCGCCGCGCTGTCTTACTACTCGTGTTGGTATCAGACGTCGCGCCGCAGGGCGGGAGAGACTCTGGAAGAAGAAATGGGGTATATCAAGGAAAAATTCGAGGCGGAACGCGATATGCGCGATCTGTCGCGCGACAATCTGGAGGAGATGCGCAAAATCCGCCACGACATAAAAAATCAGTTCGCATATATGCGCATAATTCTCGAGCAGAACAAATACGACGAGCTCCGCGAATACTTCGACAGTCTGAGCGACCGCGTTGCGGTGCCGCTGTCTTTCAGCGACTGCGAGAACCGCGTCGTGCGCGATGTGCTCAATCTCGAAATGGGCAAGCTGCCGAAGGACGTCACGATAGACTACAAAGTGGCGGTCGGAGCCGAGCTCGCCGTGGGCGACATCGACCTGACCGCGCTGCTCATCAATTTGCTCGACAACGCGATAGAAGCGTGCGAGCGCGACCGCGTTACCGGCGCGATAGAGCTCCGCATGCGCGAAACGGACGGCTACTTGTTCGTTTCGGTATACAATCCGGTGTCCGACGAGGCGAAGGCGCGTAAAGTTTTCGCGGGCAAGACGTCCAAAAGCGGCGCCGATCACGGCTACGGCACGAAAATCGTCGCTGCCGTGGTGGAAAAATACCGCGGTGTAATAAACTATACGGTGGAAAAAGGCAGGTTCGGCGCAGAAGCCATGCTCGCGCTGAACAAATAAAGGAGGAATACGGTGGAACTCAATATCTGCGTTTGCGATGACGACGGCGTCGCCGTGGGCATGATTACGGGCGCGCTGTCGGGCATACTCGAAAAGAAGGGCGTACGCGCCGATATAAGCGCGTACCGCGACGTCCGAGCGCTCGAAGAGGATATGCGCGTAAAAGCGTTCGATCTCATACTGCTCGACATAGACATGCCGGGCACGGACGGGATAGAGTTCGCCCGCCGTCTGCGCGAGGAGCGAAACGCCGCGGAAATACTTTTTGTGTCCGGGTGCGAAAACCGCGTGTTCGAGTCGTTCAGGGTGGAACCGCTCGGCTTCGTGCGCAAAAACAGGTTTCTCAAAGACCTTACGGTATACGTGGACGCGTTTCTGAAAAAGCACGGCAGGAAAGAGGTGCGCACCATCACGGTGACGCACAACAAGAGCATACTGCGGCTGTCCGTGGACGAGATCGTATATATCGAGGGCGCGCTCAAAAAGCAGCGCATCTTCACCTCGGACGCCGAATACGTGCTGTCGTCGTCGATGAAACAGGCCGAAGAGGATCTCGCGCCCCTCGGCTTCATACGCATACACAGCGGATATCTCGTCAATTACAGGTATATCAAGCTCATAGACATCCGCGACGTCGTGCTGACCGACGGCCGCCGCCTGCCCGTCAGCCGCAGCCGCGTCAAGGAGGCGCGGGAAAAGTTTTTCGCGTTTATGCGGGAGAGCGGCTCTCTGAAATTGTGAACGATCTCGGCCTCGCCGGTCCGTTTCGGACCGGTTTTCTTTTTGCCGGAAATTCCTCCTTTCCGACGGATTATTCCGCGGCCCCGCCGCATTCTTCCCGCGCCGCGGCTAAGTGTTCCGCAGGTATTGAAACCGCCGCGCTCACGATTTATAATGCGATTGCGGCGGAAAAGACGACCGCCGCTGCCGCTTCCGCGGCATTCCCGAAATTTTCACACAAGGAGGTTTTTATGATGAAAACATTGGGAAAGACGATTACAGTGGGACTGCTTGCTGCAGTTCTGCTGCTGACCTGCGTCATGTTCGGCGCATGCGGAGACCCTGCCGACGACGGAAACAATCCCGGCCATTCGGACACTACGCAGACCGACGATACCGACACCACCGGCGACGACGTAGTCCAATATAACGAGGAGACAGCCGAAGTCTTCCGCTTTGAGGCAGAGGAGGCGGTCATAACCGCGCCGCTTGCTCTGAAATGCGATGCGATGAGCTATCAGGGCAACGGGCACGTCGTCAAGGCGGCGGGCGGCTTCGCTGCCGGGCACTTCATGCAGGCCGATCCTTCGGGCAGCGGCACGACGGAATACGGCGAAGCGGCGTACGTCGGCTATATGGGCGCGGCGGTAGGCGACAAGATCACCTTCGAAATCGAATCGGAAGTCGCTTGCGTCGCGAACATTATCTTCCAGGGCAAGAGCAGCCTTTACATGGGCACTTACGACGAAGACCCGACCGCCCGCCAGAACGGCAGCATGTGGAAGAGCGACGAAACGCCCATCTACATCAACGGAGTCAAGCAGTCTTTCGAAGACACTTTCTTCCAGCAGAAAGTATGGGCCAAGAACGTGGAGCTGACCGGCGTAACCCTCCAAAAGGGCAAGAACGTTATCGAGATCGTGGCGGAAAAGGCGCTTAGTACGATGTGGTGGGATTCGAACGACTGGTTCGACGGCACGCCGAGAAGCGCGTTCCCCGACCTTGATTTCATCAGCATCGACGCGAGCGTGGATTCGGATAATTTCACGTTCTCCAACCGCACTCTTACCAACGAGATAAACGAAAACGGCTACTATACCAATACGGTATGCTCGTGGGTGGACGGCGTGGACGATCCCGTCGGCTTCGGAGAGTAAGCCATGAAAAGAAAGATACTGACGGCCGTGCTTGCGGCGGTCGCCGCGCTTTTCCTGGCCCTTCTGATCTGCGCCAGCATAATGCTGCCGTACTGGCAGATCACGATAGACAAATTCTTCCTCGGCCAGGGCATAGACCTGAGCAACTATAACAGCGAGCCTTCGAAGCAGTATGCCGTGACGATCGAGGAGGAGGGGCAGGTGCTGCTCAAAAACGACGGAGTGCTGCCGCTTGCGGCGACCGCCGACGGCCACGCGAAGGTGAGCGCGTTCGGCATACGCGCCGGCAATATGAAGTTCACCGGTTCCGGATCGGGCGGCGGCGACGTTACCGACGCCGTTCAGCTGGACGATGCGCTCGCGATGTCGAACATCGACGTATATCAGCCGCTGTTCGATTATTATCAGAGCCTGGATACGACTGGCAACGAAGGCGCGTTCGGCGATATCGGAAAGGATCCCAACAGCTCCGAGGTGCACCCGTCCGCGATAGATTCCGAACTGCTGGACGGTGCGAAGGAATATTCGGATACCGCGATCTACGTCATAGGCCGCGTGGGCGCGGAAGAGGGCACGCTGGACGCCGCCGACCTGTGCCTGTCCGCCAACGAGGAAGCGACGCTCGACTACGTCACGTCCAATTTCGATAAGGTCATCGTGATTCTCAACGTTTCCAACACGTATGAATCCGGCTTCATCGAAGGGCGGGGCATCAGCCGCAACTCCGGCCAGAACTTTTCCAAATACGCAGGAAAGATCGACGCCGCGCTGTGGGTGGGCTGCCCCGGACTTACCGGTTCCGTTGCGATAGGAAGAGTGCTGTCCGGGCAGGTCAACCCGTCCGGCAGACTCGTCGACACTTACGCGTACGACAACCTGTCCGCCCCCGCGGCGCATAACTACGAGTCTGTGTTCTTCTCGGACAGCAGAACGCTTTCGTACTCTTCTTACGTCGAGGGCATATATGCCGGATACAAGTGGTACGAAACCGCGGCATACGAGGGCGCGATAGACTACGACGATTATTCTGGCGCGTCGACGCTGCCGTTTGCGGACGGCGTCCTGTCGCAGGGCGTGCTGTATCCGTTCGGCTACGGCCTGTCGTATACGACGTTCGACTGGAAGCTCGACTCCGCGACCGAATCGGACGGCGTGATAACCATGCGCGTCACCGTCACGAATACGGGCAAAATCGCGGGACGCGACGTCGTGCAGGCTTATTACACTCCTCCGTACACCGGCGGCATAGAAAAGGCGTACGTCAATCTTATCGATTTCGCCAAGACCGACGTCATCGAGCCGGGCAAAAGCGGGGAAGTGACGCTGTCGTTCCCGGTGGAGGATATGAAGGCGTACGATTATAGTGACGCCAACGGCAACGGATTCGAGGGCTACGAGCTCGAAAGCGGCGACTATTATATCCGCCTGCTCTGCAACGCCCACGGCTGGACGGAAACGGGCACCGACAGCGCGCTGTGCTATACGTATCATGTCGGCACGACAGTCAGATACGAAAACGACAGCGCAACCGGCAATAAGGTGGAAAACCGTTTCGGCGATCAGGCGGGCGGCATAGAGTACCTTTCGCGCAAGAACTCGTTCGCCAATCTCGCGGTCGCAAAACCCGACGCGACCAGAGCCACGACCGATTTCACCGACGAGGACGGCAGAACCGACTACGTGACGCGCACGCAGGCGGAATATACCGTACCCGAAGACGATCCTTCCGACTTCGTGCAGTACGAAGACTACGAAGTGACGTTCGAGGATCCCATAACGCTGGACGAAATGATGAACGTGGAAGCGGGCGACGAAAAGTGGGATACGTTCGTGTCCCAGCTGTCCAAGAGCGAACTTGCCACCATAATCGCCAAAGCAAACTTCGAAACGGTAGCTGTCGAACGCCTCGGCATTCCTTACTGCCTGCTGTCCGACGGCCCGTCGGGAATTAAGTCCACTTACGACGGCGAAAGCTGCGTATGCTTCCCGTCCGCGATAGTGCTCGCTTCGACGTGGAGCAAGGACGTCGCCGAAGGCTACGGCGAGGCGGTTGCGCTCGACGCGGCGGCGGTGGGCGTATCGACGTGGTATGCGCCGAGCGTGAACCTGCACCGCACGCCCTTCGAGAGCAGAGCGTTCGAGTATTACAGCGAGTGCTCTATGCTTAGGCGAGAATGGCCTCGAAGGTCGTCTACGGCGCTCAGGAGAGCGGACTCAACTGCGCGGTCAAGCACCTCGTTCTGTACGGCAACGGCACGTTCCAGTGGTGCAACGAGCAGGCCCTGCGCGAGTATTATCTGCTTCCCTTCGAGAAGTGCGTCAAGGACGGCGGAGCGCTGTCCATGATGAGCACGAGCAACCTGTTCGGCGTATTCTGCGGCCGCAGCAGCGAACTGATGACGGACGTGCTGCGCGGCGAATGGGGCTTCAATGGCTTCGTGACCACCGACGCCGCCGGTCCCGGCATGCTCATAACGCCGAGCATAAGGGCGGGCAACGACCTGTGGCTCGCGTCGGATACCAGCTTCTATAAGACGCTCATAAGGGACAAGAACGTCGGCGTCATGCAGGAAGCGGTGAAGCACTATCTTTACGCCGTGTCGCGCAGCGAGATCGCCATGAGCGCGTACGTTTCCGCGGCAGACTGGTCTCCCGCGATAGTGATCATGATCGTCACCGACGTCGTCAGCGTTGCGGTAATCGCCGTATGCGTATTCCTGATAATAAGGATGTGGCGGCGCAGGGCGGACAAGGAAACCGAAAAACCTGCGTAGAAGTAATTTTCCCGCGCGGCGAATTGCGTAAAAAAGGACGGAACTCCGGTTCCGTCCTTTTCGCGCAGCTGTTATTTCTTGTCGTTTTTGTTCTCTTTGTCTTCTTTCTCTTCCGCCTGTTCTTCGTAACCCTCGAATTCCCGCCGGCCGAGTTCCTTTTCTTCCGGCGTGAGCCCGAACGTAAAGCGCGGCTTGTCGGGGCGGTGCTTTGCCGCCTCCTTCGGGTCGGGCGGCGCGGGCGCGTCGCTTGCCTTGCCGTCGTCGGGACTGACGAACTGCATGACGCGGTTCACGCGGTACGTATAGACGTAATACGTCCACTCGCCGGCGGCGGAGAGCGCGAACAGAGCCGCGACTACGATGCCGGCAGCGTCCGCCGAAGCCGTTTTGCCCGCAAGGTCTGCGTGCCCGGCGATGACGGTGTCTATATACCCGCTTCCGACCGAAACGTGATACCCGACGAGCAGCACGATCTGAAAGACCAGGAGCAGGGAAACGAGAAGCGCGGAGATGAATATGCCGTTATACGAACTCTTGCGGAATCCGAACGTCGGCGCGGATTTCTGCATGACCTCCTTTCTCAGCTTATAGCCGAAAAAGCTCATGACCGCGCACACGACCAGCCCGATGCCCGAACACGTGAACAGCGCCCAATACGCCACCATGGCCTCGTAATATCCGTAGATCCACAGCAGCGAGCCGATGCCGGGATATATCCACAGCACCAGCGCAGCGATAAACGGCAGGGCGGCGGCTATGGCGATCACGCTCGCGCGCACCGCGGCTTTGGAAAGGAAGGCCTCGGGCAGCGGCGAAACGTAATAATTCTTGTTTTCTTTTTTCGTTTTGCCGAACATAATTCAAATGATAGCATATTCCGGCGGCGAAATCAAACGTTTGACGGAAAACGTTTGCTCTTTGCGTCAAAATACTGTATAATCTATATCAGTCAATAAATTACGGAGAGTGACATAAGCGAAATGTTACAGGTAACGGGCGTATCACTGCAATTCGGACAGCGCATACTGTTCGAGAACGTGAACATCAAGTTCACCAAGGGCAATTGCTACGGCATCATCGGCGCGAACGGCGCCGGAAAATCGACGTTTCTGAAAATACTGACGGGCGAGATAGAGCCCAACAAGGGAGAGGTATCGATTTCCAAGAACGAGCGCATGAGCGTGCTCCAGCAGAACCAGAACGCGTACGACGACAAGACGGTGCGCGAAACGGTCATGTGGGGGCACAAACGGCTCATGGAGCTTAACGAGCTGAGAAACGAGCTGTACTCCAAAGCCGACTTCACCGAAGAGGACGGCATGAAAGCCGCCGAGTACGAAACGGAGTTCGCCGAACTGGGCGGCTACGAGGCGGAGGCGAACGCCGACGCCATGCTCAACTCGCTCGGCGTGCCGCTCGACCTCGCGGACACGCTCATGGCGGACGTCGACCCGAAAATAAAGGTCAAAGTGCTGCTCGCGCAGGCGCTGTTCGGCAACCCCGACATCCTCATACTCGACGAGCCTACCAACAACCTCGACGCGCACACCGCCAACTGGCTGGAAGATTATCTAATGGATCTCGACGACACGTGCATAATAATCGTGTCGCACAACCGTCACTTTCTCAACCGCGTGTGCACGCATATATGCGACGTGGACTACCGCCAGATCACCATGTACGTCGGCAACTACGACTTCTGGTACGAGTCCAGCCAGCTGCTGCTCCGCCAGCAGAAAGAGGCGAACAAGAAGGCGGAAGCGCGCGCCAAGGAGCTGCGCGAGTTCATCGCCCGCTTCTCGGCGAACGCCAAGCGCGCCAAGTCCGCCACCAGCCGCAAGAAGGAACTGGAAAAGCTGGAAATCACGGACATCAAGCCGTCGTCGAGAAAGTACCCGTACGTCGATTTCAAATTCGAGCGCGAGCTCGGCGCGGACATACTCAAAGTGGAAGGGCTGAGCAAGGAAGGCTTTTTCAAGGATCTGTATTTCACGGTCAAGGAAGGCGACAAGATCGGTTTCGTCGCCGAGAACGGCAACGTGCTTTCCATGCTGTTCGACGTGCTCATGGGCAAAGAGCAGCAGGACAAGGGCACGGTGAAGTGGGGAAGCACGGTCATTCCGTCGTATATGCCGCAGAACTACGACGATTATTTCGACGGCGTGGATCTGACGCTCGTGCGCTGGCTGGATCAGTTCGCCAAACAGCACGACGAGGAGTTCCTGCGCGGCTGGCTGGGCAGAATGCTGTTCTCCAAGGAAGAGGCGCTCAAGAAAGCCAAGGTGCTGTCTGGCGGCGAAAAGGTGCGCTGCATGCTCGCGAAAATGATGCTCGAACAGGGCAATTTCCTCATACTCGACGAGCCTACCAACCACCTCGACCTCGAATCCATCACCTCGCTTAACAAGGGACTGATCAACTTCCGCGGTCCGCTGCTGCTCGTTTCCCACGACCACGAGCTGGTTCAGACCGTCTGCACGCGCATAATAGCGATAGAGAACGGCGAAAAGACGTTCGATAAGGACATCACGTACGACGAGTACATCGACATAAAGGGCGTATAAATGGAAAGAATAGCGAGTTTTTCCGTGGATCACAACAAGCTGCTGCCCGGGCTGTACGTGTCCCGCCGCGACGAATGGCAGGGCATGACGGCGACGACTTTCGACCTGCGCGTGACCGCGCCCAACCGCGAACCGGTCATGAACACCGGCTGCATGCACACGATCGAGCATCTGGCGGCGACGTATCTGCGCAACTCCGCGCTTGCCGGCCGCATGATATATTTCGGCCCCATGGGCTGCCGCACCGGCTTCTATCTCGTCGTGTTCGGCGACATGACGCCGGCCGGAATCCTGCCGTACGTGCGCGACGCGTTTTCGTTCATCGCCTCGTACGACGGCGAGATCCCCGGCGCCGGGCCGGAGGAGTGCGGCAACTGGTCGGATCAGGATCTGCCGGCGGCGCGCGCTTATGCGGAAAAGTATCTCCGCGCTCTGGCCGATGACTTCCGCTGCGAGTACGAAAAATAATCCCGCCGCATAACGGAAAAACGCCGGCGGCATGGCCGGCATGGATATATAAGCGATAATTATATTATAAATAATATGCGTAATATGCCTGAATGAGCGAAAGCCCGCGGGACGGTAAGTCCCGCGGGCTGCTTCGTTTTTCCTTATTCTTCCGGAGTGTCGTCGACTTCATACTCTCTCATCGCGTCGCACAGCGTGCGCAGAAAGCGCTCCTCGCCGACGGTGTTTATCTTGAAAAACATCGCCTGGCTTCCGCCCGACGTCACCGCCGACACGTAAGTCCGGCCGCCCATCTTTGCGAGAGTGATGCTCAGACTGACGCGGTTGGAACCGAATGCGCTGTACCTTTCGTACACGCGCACGGCGCAGCGGTTGTCGTCGCTGCCGAAATCGCTTCCGTGCTCGAAAGAAGCGGACATGCTTTTGCCCATGACCGTTTCGTGTATGTGCGCGAGCAGTTCGTCGAAATCGCCGCGCAGCTCGCTCTCGTAAAACGCCATATCATCCTCCGTCAGGGGTTATTTCTGCTCCGGATTGTTCTTTTTGTTTTTGTATTTGACGAGCGCCTTGGCGAACTGGTCGGGGCAGGACGTACCGCTGCGGCAGATTATGCCCGACAGCCTCTCGATGACGTCGTCCACTTTCTGCCCCTGGACGAGTTTCGCAATGCCCTGAAGATTGCCCGAGCAGCCGCCTATGAATTTGACGTCGGATATTCTGTCCTCGTCGTCGACCCTGAATATGATCTGTCTGGAGCACGTGCCCGTAGTATTGTAGATTTCCATATTACTGCCTCCTTTTCCTTCCGTAATTCCTTATTTTTTCAGTCTATCAGTTTTTCGTATATCATCGAATACACTTCGGCCGCCGAGCCGTCCCATTTGCCGTATACCGTTTTCGCTACGGCTCTGTTGGCGACGTTGAGTTTCAGCTCCATCGTCGTGCGCGTGGGGTCGAGTATTTTCAGCTGCACCGTATACGACCCGTCGTCGTTCTTGTAATAGCCGCGGAAATACTCCTGCGCGCGCTTATACGTCATGCGGTTCTCTTTGATGAACTCGGCTATCTCGGTGCGCTTGGACGCCGGTATGCGCGTGAAAAACCCGTCGAGGCATTCGCGGCCGGAAGTGGTGATGGTATAATAGTCGCTGCGGTCGTTGGTCGTTTTGAATACGAAACCCGCCTCGACGAGTTCGCCGAGACACTCGATGCAGTCCATGTAATTAACCCAGTTGTTGCGGCTCGCGCACATTTCGAGCAGCGTCTTCTCGGTCACGGGCATGCCCATCTTGTCGAATACGAAAAGCAGCACAAGTTTGTTGACAAGGTTGTTTTCATCTGCCGGTTCCATTTTGTCCGATTTTCCTCCGAAACATTATTATAACATATATTGCCGGAAAATGGAATAGGTTTCCGCAAAATTTTTCGGAAATTTTTGTAAAATTGTAAACCGTATTGCCATTGCCGGTTGACAATCACATCGCCTTGTGGTATAATCCGGGCATGGAACTGAAAGAAGAGATTCTGACGAGACTGTACGGGGGCGAGGCGAGCGGTGAAAAGCTCGCCGCGGAGCTGGGAGTCACCCGCGCCGCCGTATGGAAAGCTGTCAACGCGCTGAAACGCGACGGTTTCGATATAGCCGCGTCCACCAATAAGGGGTATCGTCTGCGCCCCTCCGACGTGATGTGCGCGGCGGGCGTGCGGCATTTTCTGACCGAAGGGTGGGAAGTCGAGGTGCTGCGCTCCGCGCCGTCCACAAACGACATAGCGAAGGCGCGCGCGGCCGCGGGCGCGGACAGATACGCCGTCATTGCCGACGCCCAGACCGCCGGCAGGGGGCGGCTCAGACGCGCCTTTTTCTCGCCCGGCGGCGCCGGCGTGTATCTCAGCGCCGTGGTGCGCCCCGCTCTCCGCGCCGACGAGTGCGGCAGAATAACGGCATACGCCGCGCTTGCGGCCGCGCGCGCCGTGGAAGCGCTGACCGGCGCCGACGTGAAAATAAAGTGGGTGAACGATCTGTACCTGGGCGGCCGCAAAATATGCGGCATACTGACCGAGGGCGGCGTGAGCATGGAAGGCGGCACGCTGGAATACGCCGTCGTGGGCATAGGCATAAACGTGCGCCGCACCGTTTTTCCGACCGCCGTTGCCGACGTGGCGACGAGCATAGAAGCGGAAACGGGCGTTGCCGCGGACAGGTGCGAGCTTGCCGCGCGCGTGCTGGATGAACTTGCCGGACTGGAAGAGGGCATAAAATCCCCCGGTTTCGCCGAAGAGTACCGCCGCCGCTCCTGCGTCATAGGCCGCACCGTGACCGTCAACGGCGAGTTCGACGCGCTCGTCACCGGCATAGACGACGACTGCGCGCTGCTGCTCGAACGCGGCGGCGAGCGCATGAAATATTCCGCGGGGGAGGTGTCGCTGAAACTGTCATGAAGATTTCCGCGAAAAGCATGACGTTCACCGCGCTGCTTGCCGCCGTCATCTGCGTGCTCGGCCCCGTATCCGTACCGATCGGTCCGGTGTCGATCTCTCTCGGCTCCCTCGGCGTGTATATAGCGTCCTGCCTGCTCGGCAAAAAGTACGGCGTCGCCGCGGTGCTCGTATACGTCGCGCTCGGCGCCGTCGGCCTGCCCGTGTTCACGAACGCACAGGGCGGCGTCGACAAGATAATAGGGCCTACCGGCGGCTATATAATAGGCTATCTGCCTTGCGCATTCATTACGGGCGTCGTAGTCGACAGGCTGGAAAAGCACGTGTGGGCGTATCCCGTCGGCCTCGCGGCGGGGACGGCGGTGCTGTACGCTTTCGGTACCGCGTGGTATATGATCCAGTCGGGCGTGGCGCTTGTACCCGCGCTGCTCGTCTGCGTCCTGCCTTTTCTGCCGCTCGACGCGGTCAAAATCGTCGCCGCGACCGCACTGTGCTTCAAGCTACGCTTTCTGCTGCGCAAGGTAATAACGCGCCCGCGCAAAAAGAAAGAAAAAGCTCCGCGTGAAGAAAATCCCGCGGACGTCGACGAGAATAATGTCACATAGTTGATACTTCCGGGAATTGATAAAAAATATATATTGACAGTAAAAAATATATTTGTCGAAAAATGACGAAAAAATAAAAACGGAACGATAAAATATGGCCGAATAAAAAAATTATGGCATAAAATTGCAGTTTTTTGCAAAAATTTTCAAAAAACTATTTACAAAAACAAAGTCCCGTGTTATAATGAAAACGAAATATTGCCGGAGAGACATACATATACTGAAACGAACCGCAGCGTTGTCGGGCGGCTCACCTGCGCAGCGAATGCTTCGGCAGATTTTCGACTCTTCTTCGCGTGGAGGTATCAGAATCCCATGGACGGCATCGAGAAAACGGAACGTGCGACCGGCAGACGCGGCGTCTGCAAGATAATTCTGACGGCGGTTGCCGCCGTCGTCATGCTGTGCGCGGCGGCGGTTGCGTATGCGATGTACGCCGGGGGGGGGTCGCTGTTCGGCGCTCGCGCCGCAATCCCGGCTGACGCGACGGATGCGGGCATAACGCTGTCGCTTAACGGCGACGCGTATACGACGGAGTCGTTATCCGAGCTGCTGAGCGGTAACAGGTTTACCGTAACCGTTTCGTATACCGACGACAGCGGAAGTCATACCGAAACGGTTGATAGTGATTATGCATCGAACGGGTTCGTGATTTCGTATGCCGACGGCAGCGACGTGAACACGCCTCTGACGTCCGGCGGGACGAACGAAATCGTCGCCGAATATACGGTCGGCGACGCGACGTATACCGATACTCTGCTCGTCGCAGCCAAAGTAAAGACTGCCGAAGATATTCCGGCAGACGGCACGATTACGGCTGTCAGTGTCGATACTTCCGAAGTCAACGAATACGGCGCGGCAGGCATATATACCTCCATGACGGCGCAGGATCTGCTCGATTACGGTTACGTGACCGTTACGATCGACGGCGAGGAGTACACTCTCGGCTGCGACGCCGAAGAGAAAGGTTTTACGGTCGCGGTCGGCGGCGGCAGTATACAACCTTCGGCGGGGAACACGCTGTCGGTCACTTTCGGCGGCGCTGCCGTGACGGGGACTTTTGCCGCGTCCAGCGTTTCGGAGGCCGGCATTTACGTGGATTACGATATGGACGCCGACGATAATTTTATCGTAAACGGCCGTACCTCATACATATACGACAATCAGAATATTTCCGTAATATCCGATCATATTTCCGTATATACGAAGTATAACGACGGGTCGCTGAGCGAGGAAATCGCTTCCGGCGGTTATACTCTGTCCGGAAATACGACCGATTACGTGCTTAACGCCGGGGATAACGAGATCAGAGTATCCTACGGCGGTTTTTCCTATACCTTCGTTCTCAAGGTGGTCGCGCGCGAGGTCGAGGAGCTTGAAGCAGTGTATGTTGATGACGACAGCGACGCGCTTGCCAGCTATGTCACCAATATATCGCAAATTAAAAGCCATATCGCTGTGACTGCGACGTATAACGACGGCACGACCGAAGAAAATTTTACCGATTACGACATAGTGGGCGACCTGTGGGCGGGAACCGCCGAAAATAGTTCCGAAACGATTTCGCTCAGGGTGAGCCATGAGACCGAAAGCGGAACCACCGTCACGTCCGAACCGTTCGATTTCACGATCAAACCGGCAAGGCCGTCATCGTTGACCGTTGAGGACGATTCAGGTATTATTTATTCCGGTACGTATACTTCGGGCAGCGCATTCGATTTATCGATTTTAAGCGACAGCGACGTTTATAAGGCTGTTTCTTATACGGACGGCAGCACGAAACGAAGTCACGCCTCTTATACCGACGGGCGTTTCGGCGTCATATACTGTGAAGATAACGACGGATCCGAGGTTGAAACGAAAGATACCGTGTTTGACGCAGCTCATAGGTATATTATCATAACGTATACCGAAAACGGAGTGACGGTCAAATCGGCTCCCATAACACTTGGAAATCCTATTGCCAAAAGGAATATAACTCCGCCCAATAACATAAGCGGCAGCTTCACGTATAGCGAAGAAGACGACGGCAATGCGACCGTCCATAGCTTCACCGTGGGAAATTACGATTACGAAACCATGGCGATCGTGATTTCGTACAACGGGACTGTCACTTACGTGCTTACGGGAAGCGAAAACGGAGAGGTCGCTATAGAGTCGACTCCGGATTCCGACGTTCCCGTCACCGCTTCGAATACCGATTCGGCGATGACGATAAAACTTTCGGCTGCCGGAGAGTACGTAATTTCCGCGCGGCTGCGCGATACGGCCAACTGTCAGTGGTCGGGCGGCAGTACCGACGATATTGAGCTCGGTACCGTCACGGGCAGTCCGGGTTCGTATGAGTTTTCGTCGTCGCTGTCGGATAATTCTTTCGATTACGGCGAATCGATAAACGAAGAGACCGTCGTCAAGATCGACTTCTCGGGCGTTCCCAAAACCATTTCGGACGCATATAACGCGCAAAAACTGACACTGACATATACATATTACCGCTGGGACGGCTCTTCTTACGAGGAAATCGGCAAGCCCGTTGCCGCCGGCAGTTATTATGTTACGGTGACGATAGGGGCGTACGGCAGTTACGGCAGCGTGACCGGAGACTACCTCGAATTCACGATCAATAAAATAACCGACATTATCTCGTCGTTCGACGCTCCCGATCTCACTTACGGCGACGATCCGCAGGAACCGAAGCTGACCACTGCGTTCGATGATACTTCGTCCGACGGAGGTCCGCTCGGCAGTCACGGCCTTACGAGTAACGTCACGCTTGTGTATACCGGTTCTTCAAATGACGGTACGTTCAAAAGCTTTACCGTGACTTACGAATATAATAACGGCATCTGGACGAAGTCGTCTACGCTGGAGGACGTTTATTATCCCTATCTTGCCGGCGAGTATTCCGTTACGGTCACCGTTGCCGAAAACGCCAACTACGACGTATCCGACGCCACGGATACATTTGTCATAAGAAGACAGTCTGTTGCAAACGATCCGGCATACGCTATCGAGGATACATATACGTACTCTGCTGACGGACATTCTATTACCGTAAGCAATTACGATCCCGACAAAATGTCGTTCGTATATTCTTCCGGTGATACCGAATATACCGGATCTGATAATAACGGTGCATATTATACGATTTCCGGCAGCACCGTAACTTTCTATTTCGAAAATGTGATATCGGACGGATATAAGATAGTCTTTTCCGTGAAAGATAACTATGCTTGGGCGTCCGGTTCCGACGATATAAATGATATAACAATCGAATGGACCGTTGTTCCGCAAGCGTTAACCGTATCGCCGGACGCCGAGTCATATACCTATACCGGCGGCACCCTGACATACACCCCTCGATTCGACTTCGACGAAAGTCTTATAACGATCAGCGGCAACAAGCAGATAAATGCAGACACATACGATGTTACGATAACTTTGCTTGATAATTCTAACTATACATTGAACGGCGGAACTGAGTCCGTTGTGTATGAGTTTAAGATTGCCAAAAAACAGCTTTCTGTTTCGTGGAACGACGATACTTTGACTTACGACGGCGATGTAAAAACTCCGACATATACCGTATCCGGATGGGTCGGTAGCGATGAGTCTGCTTATACTCTTACGCTTGTGTGCGTGGAAGACGAAGCCGGCGCCGTAAATGCAGGTCCTTACACCGCGCGGCTTACATTGAGTACGGGCGGTAATATGAATTATTATATTACCGACGATGACGAAACGTCGTACGACGCGACATATATCTATCAGTCGTTCACGGTCGAAAAGGCAACCATCGTCCGCCCCGATATATCCGCACCGAGCGGCAGCGTTTATAACGGTTCCGATCAGACATTTGATCTTTCCGGGATAGATACAAAACTTTCTGTTGCCGTTGACGGCGATGCTACTGTCTCTAACCGCATTATAACCGCCAGGAATTCCGGCAGCTATACTATAACCGTTTCCATTGCGGATGAGTATTCGCAAAATTTTGAATGGGAAGGAAGCGATCAGTCTCCGCTGATACTGACGTGGACGATAGATAAAGCGTCCCTTACCGTGACGTGGTCGGATACCTACGGTCTCGTATATAACGGAGAGGAGCAGGCTCCCGGATACAAAGTAGAAGGCTGGTGGGGCGACGACAGTTCGAACTATACGCTGGAGCTTACCGGGCAGGAAACGAACGCCGGGGACAATTATACCGCGACGCTGACGCTCACGACCGCTGCCTCGGGCACGATGAACTACTATCTCAAGAATGTGGATGAAAGCGGGGCGACCGCCGTGTCGACGGGGTATTCCATAGCCAAGAAAGAAGTTACCGTCTCGTGGATCGAGGGCGACGGTTGGTCGGTCGAAGGCGACGTAGCGACCGGAGTGTACAACGGCTCGGCGCAGGCGCCATCCGTTACCGTCGGAGGGATCGTTGACGGCGATGATTACGCTGTGTCGGTCGCCGATTCCTCAAAGGGCACGAACGTCGACACATACTCCGACCTGCAATGGAATATTACCGGAGACGACAGCGGCAATTATGAAATCACGAACGGCTCGTCGCTTTCGTTTGCAATCACTCCCGCGCCCCTTACCGTAACGTGGTCGGATACCGACAGTCTCGTATATAACGGACAGACTCAGGCTCCCGGATACGAAGTATCGGGCTGGTGGGGCGACGACAGTTCTGACTATACGCTGACGCTTACCGGACAGGCAACGGACGCCGGGGACGATTATACCGCGACGCTGACTCTCACGACCACGGGCACGATGAACTACTACTTTGTGAACGGGGATGAGCAAACCGAAAAAGTCTCTGTCCAAACTACTTACAGCATCGCTAAGTTCTCTGTCGATGTTGCCGATATAATTTCCGAACCTGAAGATTTGCAGGGCGTCAGCGGCGATGACCGTCTGCTCTTATATAACAACGGCAATGAAGTGGCTCTTGTTATAGACTTCGATGCATATACTTCCTATTTTTCAGGCGAGCTTTATAAATATGCCTCTATAAAATATGTCGACGAAACCGGCGAGGAAGTTACGTCATTCTCCGTCAATGCCGACGGCGGACGGTATTACGTCGTTCTGGAACTCACGGATTCTGATAATTTTGCGTGGTCTACGGATGACGAATATGATATTATTACGGACGCGACGGTAAAAATATGGTTCCGTATTACCGAAAGCCAATATGAAATCAATATTTCCATGGACGGCTGGACATACGGAGATGATGCAATCGCTCCGGAAATATCCGGTCTGACGGAAGATAATGTAGGCGAAGATATTACCGGGACCGCAACATTTGAATATACGATTTCTGGCACGAAAGCCAATAATGACAAAATAGAAGATATTACGGGCAGCGTAGTCGGTTACGATGAGTTTATAGCCGCAGTCCTCGCAAACGCTCCCAAGGATGCGGGCAGTTACACTTTGTCCGTTACCGTGGTTGCGGCAAATTACGCAGACAGCACGGCAGAATGTACTTTTGATATTGCGAAAAAGACTGTTAACGTTTCTATTTCCGTAACCGACGGAGCGTCTTACGTTTACGGTATCTTCGAAGGCGCCGTTATAACCGATGTTGTCGGTTCCGTGGAAAAAGACGGATATGACTCTATTAGCGACGCGGATTTCAAGGTTCTGTATAAAACCGTATCCGGTGACGCCGAAAGCGATCAATATTCTGTCAATGTCGGAAACTACGTCGTTTCCGTCGTTCTCGAAAATCAGAACAATTATCAGCTTGAGTCTGACGAAGGATATCCGACGTCGGTCGGATACAGCATCACGCGTAAACCCATTGCTATAACGATTAACGATTCGTCCGTTTTCTACGGCGACGCATTGCCGAAGTATACTCTGGCAGACAATGTGACCGTGCCCGAAGACTCCTTCGAATACGGGGACGGCATAACTTCGATCGGTCTTCCCAAGGCTTTTGTTTCCGACTACACGCAGGGCGCCGATAAGGGCACGTATCATATTTATCTCAATGGATACAAGAATGATAATGATACTGCGGTGATCGAACTCGCAAATTATACCGTGACGGTCGAGCGCGGCAAACTCACCGTCGGCGCGCGCAGCATAACGGTGTCGTTCGATATCCCGACAGGAGCGGTATACGACGGCAATGAACATGTAATCTCTGGCGTTGAGTTTAAGAACCTGTATAGCGGTTCGGATGGCGAAGTGGCTCCCGGCGTCGTAATAACGTACTCCGGCGGTTATAATAATGACACGTCGCCCGTCAATGCCGGTGCATATACCTATACGATAAGCATAACGAACGGTAATTATGTACTTACCGGCATAACCGACGGCGCGCTCTCCGACAACGGCATTGTCACCGGTACGTTTGAAATAGATAGAAGAGAAGTTACCGTCGATTGGTCCGATCAGGAACGGTTTGAATATAACGGCAATGATCAGAAAACGTCCGTGACCGCCGTTTATAAGAACGCAGCCGGCATAGACGTATCACTGTCCGTCAGCGTAACAGGCGACGAATTCAAGGATTATAAAGAAGACGCTTATACGTTTACCGCTTCTTTGTCGACTGATCTGGAGAAAAACAATTATTATTTCCTTGTGGACGGCTCGCGCGTTACCGAGGTCAGCAAGGGATTTTATATCGATCCCGCCGACTATACACTGACAATCGACGACGATTCCGTTACTTACGGGGAAGAGTATACCGGTTACGGAAACAGTATTTCACAACTGATAGGCGACGACACGCTGGAAAGTATAGGCTTCTTCGCTGAATATGAATACGGCAGTGACTATGCCCTCGGCGACGGTGTCAATACCTATAATTTATATCTGACGAAAGACGGAGCGGCTCTCGAAGACGGCGCAACGTTTATTTTCGGCAACTATAAATTTACGCTCGATTATGGCGCACTCACCGTTACGGCACGTGAAATAACGGTATCGTATACCGTATCGTCCGATATCGAATACAGCGGCAGCGCATATGAAATAAGCAATATCGCATTCAGCGGACTTTATTCCGATGTCAATCCGGACGAATACGTGACATATACGGCTCTGTCGCAAAACGTTCTCGTTGAAGGCAAAGCCGTAGATCAGGGTACGTACGGATTCGAGATAATCGTAAATAATGACAATTATAAACTTACCGGCACGTATTCGGGTGAGTTTGTTATAAAGCCGAAGTCGGTAGACGTACAATGGAATCATAATGATTCGTATACATATACCGGATCGTCTCAGGCGGGAACCGTATCCGCGTCGTATACGAACGTGGAAAGTTCGCCTGTAACTCTGGATATAAAGTTTACCGTTGATGAAGCAGAACGGGTATTCCTCGCCGCGGACACTTATACGGTTACTGCCGGATTTGTCCCGGGAGATAACGAAAAGGGCAACTACGAATTATCCGACAGCGAATTATCCGGCAGCGAAATCACACTCGTTATAGATCGGTTTACGATAACCTCCGTGACGTGGTACAGGAACGGCGAAAGTATATCCGACGGTACCGAAATCGTCTATGACGGTTATGATCAGCGGAGCGATATAACGGTCAAATTTACAGGCCCCGACTCCGATCACAGTCTTACTTTCGAAATCACGGCAGGAAGTGACGCGGCGAAATTCGAAGATGTAAACGAGTATATGTTTACCGCGCTGATCGGCGAATATTCCGGAAATTATAAGTTTGCCGACGATATAGACGCCGATATTGTGCTTAAAATCGTGGAAGCTGAGCTTACGGAAGTGACTCTCCCCGTAAGTTGGACTTTCACATACGACGGAGCGTCTCATTCCGTCGTTGAGAATCAGACGGTGTCCGCTGTCGGAGTCGGCGAGGACGGCGATGCGGCATGGACATATTCGCTGACCGGTGACGGTGAATATTCTGCCGAATTGACAGTCAAAGACGTTCCGTCCGGCGGAGTTTATACCGTATACTACAAAGCCGAGCTTGCAAATCATAAGACGGAAACTGGTTCTTTCACCGTTACGGTGAAGGCTCGTTCTCTGACGCTTTATGCGACCGCAATCACGCAGTACGGCACCGTGCTTCCGACCGGCGACGATAGTTTCATCTATACGGGCGAGGCGACGGAAGGCAAGGTGCTGGTGAGCGCGTCCGGATTCGCTCCCGACGAAGGTTTTGACGACCTTACAAAAAGCGGTATAAAATATGAGAGCACTTATGACGCAAGCGAATATGACGGTATAGGCTCTATGTATACGATAACGCTTACCGGCGGCTTTACTTCGTCTAATTACGATATTTTCTATGAATCCGGCGTCGTGACGGTAACGCCCCGCGAAGTAACCGTAACTCTCGTTCAGTCCACCGGCCACACTTACGGCAATTCTGCCGTAGATCTGTCCGATGCCGATGAAATATCGGATATAGCTGTTTTATACGAGACCGTCGAAAATGGTTTCGGTCATACGCTTACGGATATAGTGTATTATTTCAGCGTCAGCGACAGCGGCGAAATTCTTGAACTCACTACGTCCGGCAGAGATTTGAATAATGTCGGCGAGTATGATATCGTTTTGGTTGAAGGTGCATATAACGAAAATTATAGCATTAGCTTACAGGCGGGCGCGGGAAAGTATGTTATAGAGCAACGACCTATCGGAATATCGTTTACAAATACTTCCGTTACGTACAACGGCAGGGAACAGTCAATAACTGTGGCGATAAATGACGCAGATATCGTTTCAGCGGAAAATCTGACGTTTACCGTGAAATATACGGGCCGGGATACAGGAACCTCGTTCACTCTTACGAGCGATAACGGCGGCGAAAGTTGGGAGGGGACGAGTCCTGTCAACGCCGACACGTATGTTGTGACAGTCGAAGTAACCAGCACCGGAAGCAATTATCTTGCGACAAACGGATCTGCCGAATTTACGATCGCCCGGAGATCTATTACGATCAATATAGCTGATCAGAGTTCCGAATATGACGGAAATATACCTTCCGCGCAGTCTGTTTTTGGCGAGAACTGGACAATTGTGACCGGCAAGTTTGTTAACGGCGATGAGCAGCATATATCGCTGTACATTGAGGATGCGGCTAAAAATGCCGACGAGTATCGGATTTGGTTCGATTTCGGCAACGAAGACGGCGTAGAAGACAACTATGACATCAGTGCTGTCGCCGGAACTTATACTATCGAAAAAGTCGACCTTACAATCACTGCCGACAGCAAAACTCTTACTTACGGCGATCCGGTTCCCGAGTATTCGTTGACATATGACGGGCTTGTCGACGACATCGGCGATGTGGATTTCAGTGTGACTCCTTCCGCGACAAGCGACTATAATCTGTCTTCGCTCGATACCCGTAAGGTAGGAACATATCAGATCGTATTTACCGCGGAGGAGATCACTTCCACAAACTATAATATAACGCTTGTCGAAGGAACCCTGACTGTTGAAACGCGTGCGATAACGATCGACGCGGATGATCGGAGGCTGACGTACGGAGATATAAGCGAAGATTATCTTGACTCCGAATACGAGTTATCGGACAGCCGCAACGATTGGGATACTACGAAAGGCAATATCTTGGACGGCGATGATCTCGGAATAATTCTCAGTGTGGACGGCAGCGATGCCGGATATGCGGTCGGGACATATTCCATAAAATATACCGCAGGCAATGCCGAAGTCGCCGAAAACTATGATATAACGTACGAAGAAGCGACTTTGAAAATCGAAAAGAAAACCCTGACCGTAACTGCGGACGGTTTCGAAATTCAGTACGGCACGGTTCTTACGTCCGATCGTTATAGTTATACGCTTTCCGGATTCGTTTACAGAGAAAATGCCGACAATGCCGGGATAAGCGGCAGCGTGACGTTTACTAACAGCGGTTACGATGTGACGTCCGATGCGGGAAGCATATTCACGATTACTCCGGACGGTGATTTGAATTCCGGTAATTACGACTTTGAGTACGTCGCGGCGTCCGGTAATATTACCGTTATTAAGCGCGAAATAACATTATCGTTTAACGAACCTGAGTATATGCTCGACGGGGTCGTATATTCCAAAATCTACGGAATGTATGACAGCGAAATAACCGCCGCTTCGGCATATGTGAATGCCGCAATTAACGGCACGGGCGGACTCGTTAATGACGATACGGCAAGCGACTACGACGATGGATCCGCAGTGAGATTGGTTTACCGCTATTACGGCACGGCTTACGACGATACTTCGTTTGACGGCGAAACGCTGCCGGATAAGGCCGGCTCTTATACGGTTTCGGTAACAATCGAAAGCAAAAACTATACCTTGTCGGAACCGGCGGAAAAAACTTACCGCATACTTAAAATGCGTCTTACTACGCCCGAATGGGATCCTTCAGCCGTAAGCGCGGAGGAGGCGGACTCCGTTTCTCCGACATTATCTTACGGCACTCTGACCGGATACGGGGATAAGACTTACGACAATACGTCCGCCGCGTATGCGATTTACTCGTCAGTTGGCGGCGACGGCGCGTACAACGTATCCCATGACGAGAGTCTGCGGGTCATAACAATGTCCGCGACTGCTACGGGCAGTTACTGGGTAATTTTAAGTCTTGTGGACTCGGATAACTTCGTATGGTCCACCGCTACCGGTTCGGATACGCCACAGGTAACCATAAGCTGGACGATTTCACAGTATACCGATAACGAAATTGAAATAACCGGGGCGGCAACTTCCGGCGGCATTCAATTTACCGTAGAGTCGGTTGAAGGCAAATATTGGTTTGTGACCGATGATCCCGATTATGTCCGTTACTTTACCGACAGCGCCGTCGATTTGATAGTGTCTGCTCATTCGACATACGGCAGTGATACGATTTATTTCGAATACTATTATGCCGGCGGTGAGCGTTTCGGCAGCGCTCCAGTCGATGCCGGAACGTATTATGTTATTGCCGTAGTCGAAGGAACGGGTATTTATGTGGGCGCAAGATCTGCTCCCGTATACTTTACTATAAGCAAAGCGTTGGTGGAGAAACCCGACGCGCCTTCGTACGAGGACTTCGTTTATAGCGGATCCGAGCTGACTTATGAAATCGCGGAAAGCGAATATTATACGGTGACCGGCAATACCGGCACCGGCGCGGGAACGTATTACGCCACGGTTAAGCTTGTCGACGCGAATAACTACGAGTGGGCGGTCGACGGCGAATCGACCGGCTCTTCTGCCGCGCTCCCGTATGAATGGAAGATCGCGAAAAAAGTGCTTACCGCTCCTTCCGATCCTGCGTCCGGAACTTATAATCACGGCAGCGCCGTATCTTCGTCGCTTACCGGTGTCGACTACGATTACGATACCATGCGGATAACCGGCGTGTCGGCTACGGGCTCGAATGTAGGCTCCATATCCGTTTCGGGCGGGGAGTATCTGATAACCGCGGTCAATGCCGATACCTACACCATAACCGTCAAGCTCCGCGATTCCGGCAATTACGAATGGGCAGACGCGGAAGGGGATACGATTACTCTGACGTGGATTGTGAACAAATATGTCGTCGCCGCGCCTTCGGCGGGAGATCCGACGTCGATCTCGTATGACGGTTCGCAGCATTCGTATCTCGACTATTATCCCGCTTTTGCCGACAGCGATGACAGCGCGTATTACTATCTTGACGGCAACCTTTACGCGACCGATGCCGGTTCGTACGGGTTTACTGCGGTGCTCCGCGATTCCGCAAACTACGAATGGAAGTCCGACTCGGCCGAGTTCGTCTGGTATATAACCAAGGCCGCGGATAACGAGATCACCGGTCTGTCGGATTCTTACGAATGGACGTTCGGCGACGACCCGGAAGGACTTGCCGCGGAAGCGAAGTACGGCAGCGTGACGTTCGAATATTACGATGCCGAGGGCGGGGCGACCGACCCGTTCACTGAT
The DNA here is from genome assembly GCA_904387375.1 of Candidatus Protoclostridium gallicola. Taxonomy (GTDB): domain Bacteria; phylum Bacillota; class Clostridia; order Christensenellales; family Pumilibacteraceae; genus Protoclostridium; species Protoclostridium gallicola. The sequence goes on along the minus strand of CAJFLE010000009.1, from coordinate 13,524 downwards.
CGCACGGCTGCCGGGACATATACGGTGAAAGCGGTCGTTACGGGCACGGATAATTACGACGGCTGCGAGGTCGAAATTACGGTCGTCATTGCGCAGCGCACCGTCAGCGTGACATGGAGCGTCGACGGCAGCCTGGTATATGACGGCAGCGATCTTTCCGGCAGCGTGACGGCAGGCTATTACGATATCGACGGCGGATTCCGGACGCTCGGCTTTGACATAAACGATGATTTCATCGACGCGGGAAGTTATCTCTTCACCGTATCGCAGCTGACCGAAGGGAACTATGTCCTCGACGAAGAAACTCTCTCGCGTACGTTCGAGATTGCGCCCCTGTCCGTTACCGTGAAGGTTACGGTGAGCGCTGAGAGCATGCCTTACGGCGGCGAAGTGCCCGAAGCCGGTTGGACTTACGGCGACGGCGGCAAGTTCGCCGATCGCGACAACATAAACGTCACGGTCTCCGAACCGGTGACACGGCTCAGCGGTACGGGCACGTATACCGTAACCGCTTCGGCAAGCGGAACGCTCAGCAATTACGATATTACGTACGAGAGCGCGACGATAGAAGTTACGGCGCGCAGAATCACCGTGACGGCGTTGCCGACGGGCAGTACATACGGCGATAACCTTGTAAATCTCACTTCGGCGTATTACGATGTCGAAAGCGGGGAAGCCGACGGCCTCGGAATCGTCAACGGCGACGTAAACGTCGTGACGCTGTACGTCGGGAACGCAAACGGAAGCAGAACCGACGCGGGAACTTATGACATACAATATTTGCTCAATAACGCGAACTACGAAGTCGTCGATTTTGTTTCGGCAGTATATACCGTATCCGCGAGAGAGGTGTCCGTAGTATGGAGTACGCCGACGTCGGACGCGATGACGTATAACGGCGTGAATAAATTCATCCACGTTTCCGCATACTATGTCGATATTGACGGGGAGGAAATTCCGCTCGAAGTTACGCCGACCGATATGACCGACGCGGGAACTTACAGTCTTACGGCTTCGTTTGCGGAGGCGGATCCGAACTATACGCTGACGGGCGCGACCGAAACTTATACGGTGTTGGCGAAACGCATATACGTGACTATAATCAACAACTCGCACGTATACGGCGACGTGGAAACCGCGACGGCTTCGTCCGACGGAATCATTGAAAACGACGCCGATTCGACCGGTCTGCTGCTTGTCTATACGGGCACGGCGTATAACGGAACGGTTTACGACGGCACGATCGGGGACGGCTGGACGCTCGGCGTCGAATATACGGTCAACGAATACGGCAACGTGGTGCCGCTGTATGCCGGCGAATATACGATTACCGTATACGCGGTGAGTATGGACGACATGGCTTCGGACGGCAACTATATCATCGCTTCGGGCGCGACCGGATCGTTCTATGTGGCAAAAGCCGCGGTTTCCGCTCCGGCCGCGGGCGACGACGGCGTGTCGCTTTCCGCAGTGTATGACGGAACGACGCTGACGGCTACGATACCCGAATCCGAATTGTACCGCGTTTCCGAGAACGAAGGCGGCGTTTCGGTCGGAATATACAGGGTTGTGCTTACGCTTACCGACAGCGACAATTACATGTGGGAAGGCGTGACGGCGTCAGACATCACTCTGGGATTCTCCGTTACCAAAGCGGCGAATTCCGTGTCCGACGTTGAGATAACCTCGGAATTCGAATACGGCGCTTCGCCCGATCCTTCGGCCTCGTCCGTATTCGGCACGGTCGTTTACAGATATTACGTTAAATCCGGCGATACTTATACCGAAATAGCAGAGCCGCCGGCGGCGGGCACATATTACGTCCGCGCCGAGGTCGCAGGTACTTCGGACTTTGACGGCTGCGTATCCGACTACGCCGAGTTTACGATAACCAAAAAATCCGTGGCGAAACCCGTCATAACTTCCGGCGCCGTATACAACGGCGAAACGCAGACGGTAACCGTCAGCGGATTCGATCCGTCGGTTATGACGGTCACCGGCGCCGGAGCGGTATATACCATCGAAAACGGCGTGCTGACGATTACCGCTACGGAATCCGGCACATATTCGTTCGGCATAGCTCTGCGCGACAGCGATAATTACGAATGGGCGGACGGTACGACCGATACGGTGACGCTCGATTGGACCATAGAACAGGGCGAACAGAATCTCGTCTGGCTCATTGCCGTGCTCGGCACCGTGGTGTTTGCGGAATTGCTTGCCGCAATAATTCGCGGTGTGAGCGGCAGAAAGAAGAACGGAAACGGCAGCGACGGCGGTAACGGCGGCGACGATTCCGGCAATGACGGCGATGTGGGTGGAAACGGAAACGGTCCCGAAGAAAGCGGCGAAGGCGGAGGTGGCACCGCCGTCGCCGCCGAGGACCGCGGCAACGAAGCGTTTGCGTTCCTTCCCATGATATGCGCGTCCACATTCGTACCCGCCGGGCAGATGGCTGCTATAATTGCGCTTGCGTCCGCCGCCGTCGTAATGGGCGTCATAGACGTCGTGGTGTTCGTCAGGAAGAGAAAAAAGAAGGGGCAGGATGAGGAAGCCGCACCCGAGGAAACGCCGCAGGAAGAGCCGTCGGAGGCCGCGTATGCGGAAGAACCCGCTCCGGATATCTCTGCGGAAGAGCCTGCCGCGCCCGAAATAGCGGCGGCTGTAATCGGCGCGGAATCGCCCGCGGACGAAGAACCTGCGCGTACGGAGCCTGCGGCCGAAGCGCCGTCCGAAGAGCTTCCGCCCGAAGAGATCCCGGCGGTTGTCACCGCGGAAACGGCGGTTCAGCCGCCCGAAGAGGAGGACGCCGAGCAGGATGACGACGACAACGATTTCGAAAACGACTCCGACGTAGAGATAATAGAGTGCGTGGAGGTTCTGCCCGACGAGCCTGCGGAAAACGAAACGGCCGACGTCGCCGCGGTTGCCGTACCTGTCCGCAGAAAGATCGTCGTTCGCTATAAATTCAGTTTCAGGGCAAAGCTGATACAGGCTCCGCGCGAGTTGCAGGCGCGCTTCGGAGAATTCGCGGACGAAGCGAGGGCGTACAAAAAAGTAAAGTTTACCGTAAGCTGGAAGCAGGTGCGCATATATTCGGGAAGAAACACGCTTGCGCTTGTGCTCTTCAAGGGGCGCAAAATCTGTGTCGCCTTCGCGTTGGATCCTGCCGAATACGCGGAATCGAAATACGGCGGCATAGACGTCTCTTCCGTAAAACGGTTCGCGAAAACGCCGTATCTTCTCAAACTTACCAGCGCGCGAAAGACACGTTATGCGAAAGAGCTGTTCGCCGCAGTCGCGGCAAAATACGGTCTCGAAAAAGGCAGCGTCACAAAAACCGATTTTTATCTGCCGTTCCGCACGACCGAAGAGCTCATTAAAGTCAATCTCGTCAAACTGCTTTCCAGCGGCGATATAACCGGTGATGCGGAGGTTGTAAAAGCGGATATAGCCGATCTTATACGCGATAAGATTACGCTTGCCGAAGCCGGCATTTCGCTGAGCGATGAGGTCGCCGCCGAATATATGGAAACAGCCGACGATATGGCCGCGGTACGCAAACCCGTTTCACGCGGCCGCAGAGCCATAATAAATATCGATACGCTCGCGCAGAATTTCGCCGCGGAAGACGTCGTTACTCTCGACGCGCTGAAAGAAAAGAAACTCGTGCCTTCGGGCGCCGGATCACTGAAAGTTCTTGCCCGCGGACTGCTTGACAAACCGCTGACCGTCGAGGCCGACGATTTCTCGATAGACGCCGTGAAAATGATACTTCTGACCGGCGGAAGACCGGTAAAAATCTGATAACCGCGCATCTCGGCGCGCCGCACCTGCATGCGCATGGTGTGGAAATGCACCCAAAAGTCAGGCAAACTTTCGGGTGCATTTCAAAAGTTCTCCGGACGACAAAACGGAATAATACAAACTTCCGTTCGGTGCGATTCCGGGATATATCGGACATGAAAAAAGTACACCGAATAGTATAATCGATGTACCTTTTTTCTTTGTATTATATCAAATCCGTTGTATAAAAGCAAGATTTTATAATAAAAGCCGGCAAAAAATCGAAAATTTTGTTCATAGCAAAAATAATCAGTGAACTTTTACGCGGATTATACTATTCGGTGAACACTTTAAGTTTTGTTTTGTTCACCAATACCGTCGGTGTCCGGGGAGGAGTACGTGAAAAAAACGATTTCCTTAATCGTCGTAATCGCGTTGGCGCTGGCGTTTGCTTTTACCGCAGCCGCCTGCGGCGGCGATGACGATCCGCCGGCGCATACGCACAGCCTGCCAGCCGGCGCGGAGTACACCGTCACGGACAGCTCTCACAGCTACGAATGTTCGTGCGGGCAGACGATAACGGAGTCGCACGAATTCGGAAGCGACAACGTGTGCGACGTATGCGGCTATACGACGGTGGAAGCGCACCCGCATACTCTGCGCCATGTCGCCGCTGTTGCGGCAACGTGCACCGAAAACGGCAATTCCGAATATTGGTATTGCGAAATCTGCGACAAATACTATACGGATTCCGTCGGCAGCAATGAAACCACTCTGGCTGCGCTTACGATCGTGGCGCAGGGACATCGGTTTAACGGCGGCACCGCCTGCACCGTTTGCGGGTACGAAATTTATTTCACGCAGGGGCTGGAATATGAGAGCAACCCCGACGGTACATACTCGGTCATCGGCATAGGCACGGCGGACGACGAAGAGATCGTAATTCCTGAAACCTATGAGGGCGGCAGGGTTACCGCCATAGCCGATATAGCGATACCGGACGGAGTGGAAGAGCTGAGCGATTCGCTGTTCTCCGGCTGTACGTCGCTTGTCGGCGTTTCTCTGCCCGGAACGCTTGCCGAAATAGGCGACTGCGCGTTCGAAGGCTGTGCGTCGCTCGAAAGCATACCTGTGCCCGAAGACATTGAGCGCATCGGTTTTGCCGCTTTCGAAGGCTCGGCGTTGACGAGCATAACCCTTCCGTTCACGGGCGAGTCCGCAGACGGCGCAAACGCGCATTTCGGTTATATCTTCGGCGCGGCAACTCCGGAAGAGAACGGGGCGCATGTGCCTTTGTCCGTCAAAACGGTTGCGCTCATAAACGTTGCCGACATTGCAGCCAAAGCGTTCTACGGGTGCTTGTCAATCACCAACATTTCGCTTCCGTCCACGGTGACGTCGATAGGCGACGACGCGTTCTATGACTGTATCAACATAGTCACCGCCACGATGCCGACGGCGGCGATATCGTATATCCCGCAGAACAGCCTGCGCGACGTTATTCTGAACGGCGGCGAAAGAATAGAAGAGGACGCGTTTGTAAATTGCAGCGCTTTGCGATCGATAACGATTCCGTCAAGCATAAATTATATCGGCAGGAGCGCGTTCGGCGATATGCTGTTCAGCCATCTTCCGCAACTCGATAAAATATATATTTCGGATATAGCTTCCTGGTGTGAAACGGTTTTCGATTATAACAACGTTTTCGATATATTTGTGAATGGCAGTCTTTATTACGACGGCGAACCTTTGACGGAGCTGATCATACCGGACGGCGTCACGGTAATTGAAGATTACGCATTTACGGGTTGCGAAACGTTGCAAAGCTTAACGATTCCTGACAGCGTGGAAACGATCGGCGAATATGCGTTTTATAATGTCAATATAAACAGAGTCACAATCGGAAGCGGCGTCAAAGAAATACTTGATCAAGCGTTCTACGGCTGCAATATCAGAGAGATTTATAATTATTCCGCTTTGAATATAACTGCCGGCTGCGAAGAATACGGCGGGATAGCCGAGGACGCGCTTTGTGTCTATACTTCTCCCGATGAAGGTGAAATCCACACGACCGAAGACGGTTTTGAAATATACGCCGACAGCGCATCCGGGGAATATTATCTGGTCGGTTACAGCGGCAGTCTGACCGACATAACATTGCCGTCCGACATCGAAGGCCACGACTACGAAATATATGACTACGCATTTGATTCGAATACGACGACAGAACATGTAGAAATCCCTGACGGCGTTACGAGAATCGGGGGCTACGCCTTTTCAGGATGTTCTTCCCTCAAGAGCGTGGAAATGGCAGACAGCGTCACCTATATCGGTATGAATGCGTTTGCCGCCTGCACGGCGCTTGACAGGATAAATCTTTCCGAAAACATCGATGCCGTGTATGCGAGCACGTTCAGAGACTGTACGTCACTGACAGGTCTGATAATTCCCGCAAATGTGACGACCGTTATAGGCGGGACACTCGGCGCTTTCTCAGGCTGCTCCAATCTCGTGTTGTACAATTTGTCCGATGTACCTCTCAACCGCACTGCCGGTAATGCGGGCTATGACGTTTTCAGAATCTATACGTCCACCGCGCAGAATACGGTGTCGGTAACCGACGACGGATTCGTGACGTTTGCCAATGAGGATACAGGCGATTATTATCTCTTGGGCTACGAAGGGGAAGATACGGACATCATGCTTCCCGCGGATATTGCCGGACACGATTATATCGTGAACGATTACGTGTTCTATCATAACGACGATATAGAAATCGTGACCGTGCCGTCCTCCGTGACTGCGATCGGCTCAAGCGCCTTCGACGGCTGCGATTCGCTGCGCGCCGTATATGCGGAAGACGCAGAGTCGTGGTGCGCGATAGCTTTCGACAATATGTACTCCAATCCGCTGTACTGTGCGGGCGATCTGTATTTTGGCGGCGAGCTTGTGACCGAACTCGTTATTCCGGATACGGTAACCGAAATAGGCGCGAATCAGTTTGCCGGCTGCCGTTCGCTGGAAGACGTCACGATTCATGAAGGCGTGGAGTCCGTCGGCGCGGACGCATTCTCCGAATGTCCGAATTTGCTGCAGGCGGAACGCGGTATCGTGTACGCCGACAAGTGGGTCGTGTCGTGCGCCGGCGATATATCTGCCGCCGTTCTTCGCTCCGACACGCTCGGTATCGCGGACGAAGCGTTTTGCGAGTCGGAAACGTTGACGAGCATAGAGCTGCCCGATTCCGTCAGATACATCGGGCACCGTGCGTTTATGTATTGTTCCGCGCTCGAAACGGTAACTTTCGGTACCGGCAGCGAATTGAGGATAATAGCAAATCAGTCTTTCTATAACTGTTCTTCGCTGACAAGCTTCACCGTGCCTGCCGGCGTTACGAAAATAGAAGCCTTTGCTTTCAATTATAATTCGCTCGCTGCCGTGGTGTTCGAAAACACATCGGGCTGGACGGTAAGTCAGTTCGACACGGCTGTCGGTTCTTCCGTTTCATCGGCCGCCCTCGCCGATCCAGAGGATGCCGCAGGTCTGCTTACCCGTACATACAACGGTTATTATTGGTCGCACGCCTGACTTTGTGAGGCATATCGAACGAAAAATGCAACACTCCCCGAAGCCCTTGCGGACTCCGGGGAGTGTTTTAAGTGTAAGTGTGTAACCGGTTTATTATATTCTTGCGACTCCGGTGCGGCGCGCCGCTTCCTTGACCGCGTTCGCGACCGCGTCTTTGACTGCGGGGTTGAACGAGTCGGGGATGATGTAGTCGGGACGGAGCTCGCTCTCGGGTATGACGCCCGCGATCGCTTCCGCTGCCGCGATCTTCATCTCGTCGTTGATGTCGCTCGCGCGCACGTCGAGCGCTCCGCGGAAGATGCCGGGGAATGCGAGCACGTTGTTGATCTGGTTGGGGAAGTCGCTGCGGCCGGTGCCCATGATTTTGACGCCAGCTGCAAGCGCTTCGTCGGGCATGATCTCGGGAACGGGGTTTGCCATTGCGAATACGATGGGATCGGGGTTCATGGTCTTGACCATTTCCTTGGTCAGGCTGCCGGGAGCCGACACGCCGATGAACACGTCCGCGCCCTTGATGACTTCCGAAAGGGGACCGGCTTTCTTCTCGAGGTTGGAGATCTTGGCCATTTCCTTCTTGATGTCGTTGAGACCTTCGCGGCCTTCGTATATAGCGCCCTTGCGGTCGCACAGTATGACCTTTTTGAGGCCCTTGCTCATGAGCAGCTTGGTGATTGCGATACCTGCCGCGCCCGAACCGTTGACGACGACGGAGAGGTCGTCCAGCTTCTTGCCGACAAGCTTGAGCGCGTTGAGCATAGCCGCCAGGGTGACGACTGCGGTGCCGTGCTGGTCGTCGTGGAAGACGGGTATGTCGCATACTTCCTTGAGCTTCTTCTCGATCTCGAAGCATCTCGGAGCGGAGATATCCTCGAGGTTGATGCCGCCGAAGCTGCCTGCGAGCAGCTGCACGGTTTTAACGATGTCGTCCACTTCCTTGGAGCGGATGCAGAGAGGGAAGGCGTCCACGTCGCCGAACGTCTTGAACAGCGCGCATTTGCCTTCCATGACGGGCATGCCCGCTTCGGGACCGATGTCGCCGAGACCGAGCACCGCGGTGCCGTCGGTCACGACCGCGACAAGGTTGCCCCTGCGCGTATATTTATACGAAAGATCCACGTTTTCGGAGATCTTGAGGCAAGGCTCGGCAACGCCGGGCGTGTACGCTACCGCAAGTTCGTCGCGGTTGGTGATAGGCGCTCTGGTGATGACTTCGATCTTGCCCTGCCACTCCTCGTGCTTTTTGAGGGCGAATTCTTTCTTGTCCATGATTTGTATCTCCCGGAAAAATTATATTTTGAGGTTGTCGAGGAAGCTGCGTATCTGCTTTGCGGAATACTGCAGTTTTTCCATTTCGTCGTCGGTGAAATCGTAGAGCAGGTGCTGCGAAACGCCTTCGCGTCCGAGTACGGAGGGCACGCTGATGCAGACGTCGCTGATTCCGTAGTAGTCTTCGAGCAGGCTCGTGACGTTGAATATGCTGTTTCTTCCCTTGAGCACGGTAGCGCACAGCTCGCCGACGATAGCCGCGATCGCGTAGTTGGTAACGCCTTTGCGCTGGATGACCTGCGCGCCGGACGTGACGACGTCCTTGACGAGCGCGTCTTTGTTCACTTCTATGCCGCGCTTAGCGCAGTACGAATCGAAGCGCATGCCCGAAACGTGAGCCGAGCTCCATACCGCGAACTGGCTTTCGCCGTGCTCGCCCGCCATGAAGCCGTGGATGTTTCTGATGTCCGCGCCCACTTTGGTGGAAAGCAGATAGCGGAAACGCGCGCTGTCGAGCACGGTACCGGTACCGAACACGCGGCCGCGGGGAAGTCCGCTCTCTTTCTGCATGACGTATGTAATGACGTCGACGGGGTTGGAAACGACCATGATTACGCCGCCGTTATAGTGCTTCATGATGTTGGAGATGACGTCTCTCGCGATGCCGATGTTCTTTGCGGCAAGGTCGAGTCTGGTCTCTCCGGGCTTGCGGCCGAGGCCCGCCGTGATGAGGATGATGTCGCTGTCCTTGATGTCCTCGTAAGAACCGCTGTAAATGTTCATCGGACCCATGGTCACGAGACCGTGGCTGATGTCCATTGCCTCGCCTTCCGCTTTGACGGTGTTGACGTCGATGATGACGAGTTCGGAAACGAGTTTCTGCGTGGCGATGGAGAATGCGCAGCTTGCGCCGACTGCTCCCGCGCCGATGATGCTGATTTTCGAAGGTTTCTTTTCCATACTTTCTAACGTTCTTCTCCTTGCAAATTTTATTTTCCGGTGGTATTATAACACATTCGCAAAGCATTGTAAAAGAGTTTCGGCGCCCTGCGAAAAAAATTTTTGCAAACTTCTCATTGCTTTTTTGCTTTTCTGCCTTTTGTCTCACGGCCCGCCGTTTCCGCGCCGTTTTACGGCGTTTTCCGCCTTCGCCCGACCGCGCCGCTTATCTTCCGCATTGTCGTAAATTATCGTTTTGTGACGAATTTTTCACAAAAAATCTTATCCGTTTCCCGTATTGCGGACACGTAAGCTGTCCGCAATTATTTGTTATAATGCGGGCGAACGGTTGTTCGAGGCGCCCGGACTTCCGTTCGTAAATATAAACGAAAAGGAGAAAAAACAATGAAAAAGACAGTATTAAGCGCGGCAATCGGCGACGGCAGACCCGATTACAGGCAGAGTTACGTAAGCGGCAGGGCGGGAAACGCCGGTTCGTACCGGGTGAATACGCGTACCGGCAGACCTGATTTCGTGAAAAATCTGTTTTCGCCCGGCGGCGAGCGCATGCCGATGTCCGTAGGCCTGTCGTTCTGGCAGTATGCCGAAAGCGGGAACTACTCGACCGGACTGCCCTCGGGCTGGAAGTTCGGTTTCCAGCAGTACGTATACGCCTCCGGCAGCGATTATCATTATATCGACGGAGATTACAGACTGCACGTGTTCAGACCGCTCGGCGACGGCAGATATTACGACTCCGAGCATACCGGCTTGGTGTTCGACCCTTCGTCGGGAACGATGACGGACGGCCGCTGCCTGACGATGACGTTTTCTGACGGCAGACTGACGCAGATTTCGGAAAAGACCGCACCCGACGGCTCGGCCGACACACTCACGGTATCGTATGCAGCTACTTCCGTAACCGTTACCGACGCAGCGGGCAGAAGCGCGACGATTGCATTCGGCACGAATATAACCGTCACACGGCCTGACGGCGGCACGTATACGCTGACCGTAACCGGCGGAAGACTGACGAAGATATCCGAACCGGGCGTCGGCGAGCATACTTACTCATACGACTCGTCGGGTCGCCTGATCTCGGCTTCCGCCGCGGGAGGCGATACCGTCGAGTTCGCATACGGCGCGGACGGCAAGGTTCAGTCCGTGACGGAAAAACTCGGCTCGTCGGCGCTGAAAAAATATGCCTTCGATTACATTCCGTACGCCACGCATGTGGATGAAACGAAATATCCTTCCGGCTCGTCCGTGACCCGGAGCATGGCGTATACGTATGCCGACAACGGCGACGCACTCGGCTCGTACGAGCTCTCCGACGACGAGTTTTCCGCAGTCCGGTTCCGTTCGTCCGACGACTACGAGCGATATGTAATGTATGTGAATCGGGAAGAAAGTAAAAAAGGCTGGTTTTCCGATTACGAAGGCGGCGGGGAAACGATGACGGCGGAAGGCGGCCTGGCGTACGTTATGGAACAGTACAATTCGTTGCCTTCCATAACCGAAGGCGAGGATTACATATACTCTTTCCGCGTCGTGCCCGACGAAGCGCAGAGCACGGCCGATGCGGCCGACGTCGTCCTCGGTTTCATAAACGATTACTATGCCGATCCCGCAACGACTGTCGTACGCAGAATATACAGATCTGGCGGCGCGCAGACCGTTGTCGTGAAAATGCCGGCGGCGGATCGTTCGGCGGGCAGAACAATGCTGCTCATTCGTCCGGGCGCGGGAATAAAGTTCGAATTGTCGCATTCGTGCATAAGCAAAAACCCCAAACGCAGCGATATCGACTGCGTGAATTTCGGCGCTTCCGGAGCTTCCTCATACGACGAATATACCGGCGGAGTGAAAACTACGTGGTACGAAGCCGGCGACTGCCGGGTGGGCAATGATACCGAGGCTGTCGGAATGTGCGGCAGCGACTGGCTTGCCACGCTGGAAAACCGCGATCTCGCAGACTCCGGCACGTTCATACTGTGGCACGGCGACCGCAGCGGCGCGAAACTCGTCACGTCCGGCACAAGCATTACCGCAGTGCTTGGCAATGCGACGGCGTCGAAAACGCTTGCGGAAATAAAGTACGCGACATTGTGCGAGCGCGGGACGCGCAGGATATTCGAGTACGGATCGGCGCCGGACGGTTACTTCCGCGGCAGAACCTCCAACACCGTCTTCAAAAACAATACGAACAAAAAGTGCGAGTATTATTACGACGCCGCATACCGCGAGGTGCGCACTGTCGACAGCCGCGGCGCGGTGACCGAATACGCTTATGACTCTTACGGCAACGTCACGCAGACTAAGACGACCGCGGACGGAAAGTCCGTAGTCCGCGACTGCGCATACGGCGCTCACGACGGCTCGCCCACGGGCGGCAGGTATCTCATAAGCGAAACCGAATATCTGCTTGGCAGCGCCAAAACCCGCAAATACCGTTACAACCAGAATACGGGCGATATGATTAAAAGTATATCGACTGCGGAGCGCGACACGGATTACGAGTATTATACCGACGGCAGCGTCAAAAAAATCTCGTCGTCAGAGGGCGGTACGCAGAACGCCAACGAATTCGTTTACGAAAACGGCAGGCTGAAAAGCATAACGCACAACGGTTTTACTTACGACTTCGCATACAATTCATACGGCGACGTCTCGTCGGTCAAGGTCGGAAGCAAAAAGCTGCTTGACAAAACGTATACGCATTCTCCGACTGCGGACACGTCGACCGTGAAATATTCGGATATAGCATACGTCGAAAAAAAATACGACGCATACGGCAGACATACCGAAACGACAGTAGAAGACATGGATTATTACAACATCGTTACGCAGAAGAATATTTACGGCGCGGTAACTGACGACGTTTCAGACGTAAGCAGTCCGAATGCGGCAAATTTGACGATAAACGCGGACAGTAAATTGCGCAAGCGTATTGACAACGATTACGCTACGGTGTATAATTACAATAGCGGCGGTCAGGTCACGAAAGCCGAGCGTACGGACGGCATAACTGTTACGTACGGCTACGATGCCGACGGCAGACAGACGAGCGAATATGCGAAGTTGCCCGGAAATTACGAACTGCAGTATTCGTACGGTTATACCGACGGAGACGCTATAAACCCGGATGTAATAAACGGCGGTTCCGTGACCTTCAATAACGGGCTGTACCTTGAAAATACGGAAACGCATGACAAATTCGGCAGGGTAACATCGCGCGAGCGGAATTTCTCGCTTCCGGGCTACGAGGACATACTCGGCTATGTGAACGAAAAAGACACGTACGAGTATGTCGCGGGCGGCGCCGGCGGTACGACGGAATACATATCCAAAGTCACGCGCGTGGTTAACGGCAGCACGGAAACCGTAACGTACGGCTACGACGGCGAAGGGAATATAGTCGCGCGCACCGGCAGGGCGTATACGTATGACGGACAGAACCGACTGACGCGGGAGGATAACGAAGCGTTCGGAAGAAGCTGGGAATATACGTACGACGCTGGCGGAAACATAACGTCGAAGAAGGAATATAATTACGCGAACGGAACGCGCGGCAGCCTAATAAAGACGTATAACTACGGATACGATACGACGGTGAAAGACCGAATGACGTCGTATGACGGTCAGACGAGCACATACGACGAGCAGGGATATCCGACAGTATACCGTGGAAGCAGTATGCTGTGGAGCTGCGGACTGCTGCTGGAATATCTCGGAAAAACGTATACGTACAATGCGGACGGAGTGCGGCGAACTAAAGGCAACGTCACGTATTACTATGAAGGGACGAAACTGCTGAGCGAGCAGCGCGGCACGAAGCGCCTGCATTATCTGTACGACCACAACGGACTGACGGGCTTTGCATACGACGGAATCGAGTACATGTACGAGAAGGATATCGAAGGGAATATAATCGGTATCTACGAC
>CAJFLE010000008.1 GCA_904387375.1 Candidatus Protoclostridium gallicola | reverse complement strand
TTATTTTTTGGCGAAAAAACTTCTTTTTCCTTGATTTGTTGCGGGTATATGTTGCGTATACCTGAAAAATTCAGGATTGGTATTGACTTTTTGAATGCGGTCGATTAAAATGAATATGGATACCACCATGGATGACGGACAGACGCGCACCATCATAAACCGCGAACACAACGGCGATGCGAGCCGCAGCGTCGGAGACGCGCTCGCGCTTTCCGACAACGAAAAATCCGTACTTGAAGGAATGAAAGCGCTGAAAGATGCCGGTACGCTCGACAGCATTATCGTTCTGATGAACAGCGCAAGCCCGCTTATGTGCGATTTTATCGAAAACGAAGCGTACGGAATAGACGCGTGTATGTGGGTAGGCGCCATAGGCACGTACGGAGCGAACGCGATAGGCCGCCTGCTTGTCGGCGACGTCAATCCTTCAGGCAGAACCGCGGATACATTCTGGGCTCACAGTAAATACAATCCGGTATATTACAATTACGGGGCAATAGAATATGCGAATTCCGACATTCTCAAAGGATATCAGACCACGCTCAACAACGAATACGACGATAAATACTATCTTGTATATCAGGAAGGAATTTACAACGGTAACAAATACACCGAAACGAGATATGAGGATTACGTGACCGGCCGCGCCAAAACCGGCGACTACGATTACGAAAAAGTAGTTACGTATCCGTTCGGCTACGGCCTCAGCTATTCCGAGTTCGAATATTCGGATATGCAAGTGACGGAAAACGATGACGCAACGTATACCGTTACGGTCAACGTCACGAACACTTCCGACACCGACGGCAAGGAGGTGGTACAGGTTTATCTGCAGAAACCGTATACGGCTAAGGATATCGAAAACGGCGTAGAAAAAGCGGCGGTCGAACTTATCGGTTTCACTAAGGTCGAGGTGCCGGCAAAAGCTACGGTGCCGGCAACGATAACCGTGCGAGAAAAGTATTTTGCCGCATATGACGCAAATGTCGAAAAAACGTACGTTATAGGATCTGACAACGCCGACGATAAATATCTCCTGACGGTCGCAAAGGATTCTCATGACGCCGTAAACAATCTACTCAAATACAAGGCGGACAACGGCGTAGCCGTCGATACGGATAAAATGGCGTTTAACGACCGCAGAGGCCAAGGCGACAAGAACCTCGTCTGGAGTAAGTACTTTGCATACGACAATAAAACGTATTCGTCGAACGATTTCATCGAAAACGAAAACACGGTTCCGCCCGCGTACGAAGGCGCGGAAGTCAATTACGGAGTCGACGGTATAACCAATCAGTTCGATGATGTGGATTTCAAAAAGGCCGGAATATTCTCTCAGGATGAAACGCAGCAGGTTTATATCACAAGAAGCGATTGGGCGGGAACATACGGCAAAAAAATCGCGTTGACGGCGACGCAGGCTCTCGCAGACGCTCAGGTATGCGCTCCCGCACCGCAGGATAATATTCCGTATCCCACATACGGAGAAGTCGGCTTCTTTGACGAGGGCGAAGCCTTCGACGAGATAAAACTCATTTATCTGAAAGGAAAGGATTACAACGATCCGTTGTGGGAAACCCTGCTTAATCGTATGACCTGGGACGAAACGTGCTATCTGCTTCAGGAGGGGCTGCGGTTTACCAACGCCGTTGAATCCATAGTCGCCCCGAGTTCATCGCAGCAAAACGGCGGGCTCGGTCCCGTTCTTTCACGAGCAGACGGCGGATTGCCGAGCCAAAGCGGATTCCGCGGTTTTGCGGAGACGCGCGATCCCGAAAATATGGGCAGAAAGCCCGCGACATTCGTATGTAACGGCATCGTTGCCGCCACATACAACGTCGAATTCATGAGAAAACTTGGCGAGCAGGCCGGCGAAGAAGGAATATGGGCGGGTTACAACGGCAATACGGGCTCGGTGTGAACATACACAGAGGCGCATACTGCGGGAGAGCTTTCGAGTATTACAGCGAAGACGGTTTTCTTACAGGTATGGCTGCCGGCAACGAAGCCGCCGGTTCACATAAGCTTGGTATGTTCGTCCTGATGAAACACGCTATACTTAACGATCAGGAAACGCATCGTGCGGGCGTTAATACCTGGGCAAACGAACAGTCTATCCGCGAAATATACGGCAGGGCGATCGAGGTTGCCGTCGAGGTGGATCGAGAACTCACTCCGAACTCAGTTCTCGGCGTAATGACGGGTATGAACCGTATGGGTGCAAAATGGGCAGGCGCGCAAGGTTTCTGCAATAAGGTTCTTCGCGCGGAATACGGAATGAGGGGATACGTTGTATCAGATTACAACTCGGGCAGACTTTATTGCAGTCCTATTCAAGGCGTACTTAACGGAAACGACCTGCCTGACGGGCAGCCGGCAGGCAACGATCCGTATAAGACGGATAAAGACGGCAACTATCTCAATTTCCAGAATTACAAAACGGGATACGGGGAGCTTGCTTGGGCAATGAGAGATGCCGCGCACAAGATACTGTATACCGTCGTCAATAGCAACACGATGAACGGATTTACCGGAGAGTCGTCTATAATCGTAGTGACTCCGGCATGGGAAATAGCCGTTCCGGTAGTCACACGTGTCGCAATGACGTTATTCATCTGGAGCGCAGCGGCGTTCTGCATCGTTTGGATAATCAATTTCGTAAAAGAACGCGGCAGACGTTCTTTATGACGACTTCCTCTACAAAACGCATATCAATGCGACAAAACGGGTTCCGCAGTCCTGCGGAACCCGTTTCGTTTTGTATTTTTATTCGAGAGCATATTTCTTTTCCAGTTCTTTTATGTCGTCGTATACGTCGTCGAAGTCGTGGATTTTCAGCTTTTTGTGCACCTCGTCCACCTGCCACTGCTTGTAGTTGAACATCTTTACCCACAGGGGATAAAACCTGAGCCAGCGGCAGAAGTGTTTTATGACCGTGTCGTCGCGTATGGCGCGCTGTTCGTTGAAGCGGCGGGGAAGCACGAGCTTGCTTTCGGCAAGGTCGTTGAGCGCGGACTGGTCGGGCATGAACATGGTACGGCGGTTGACCTGCCTGCGGGTTTCGGCGAACAGTCCGGTTTTACGGATGCGGCGCAGGTTGATGAGCATGACGCCGGAGTTGCAGTAGTTTTCGTCTATCCAATACCGCCCCGCGGCGTCGAGCGACGCTCCGAATTCGTATGCGGAAATGTCAACGTCCCACAGTTCGGAAATGTCCCTCCGGCACATGGTGTCGGCGTCGAGATAGATTATTTTGTCCGGATCTCCGTCCGGCGTAATGAGGTCGAGGAAGAGGCGGAGCTGCGCGTACGGAGTATAAAAAGACCGCTGGTTTTTCCCGCCCGCGAAATATTCCTCGTAGTATCCGCGGCAGTCGATCTGCTCGACCTTGCTGCCCGGCGCCGCGGAGCCTACCGCTTCGCGGAAGATGGCGAGCCGTTCGTCGGACAGGCTGACCCAGCCCGGATCGCGCTCGGGCAGATCCATGGACAGTATGTGAAAGTATACCGGCTGCGACGAATGCTTTGCCACGGACAGCGCGCTCATGAGCAGCCCCCTGAATATTTTTCCGTTGACGTTGTAACAGATGTGTATCATTCTTTCCCCGCTCGCGGTCGGGATTACCGGCCGTGTTTTGCCATAATTGCGTCGAAATCGCCGTATATGTCGTCGAAGTCGTGAATCTTCAGCTTTTTATGTACTTTGTCGCGCTGCCACTGCTTGTAATTGTACACCCTCGGGATAAACAGATAGAATTTTATGCCCTTGCAGAAGTGCTTGATGACGGTATCTTCCTTTATTGTCCGCTGTTCGTTGAACTTGTCCGGCAGGACGAGCTTGAAAGTTGCAAGGTCGTGAAGGGCGGACTGGTCGGGCATGGCCATCGTTTTGTCGTGAACGCGCTGCCTCGCTTTCGTCCAGAGTCCGGTTTCCTTTACTTTTTTCAGGTTGATATACAATACTCCCGCATTGCAGTAGTTCTTGTTTATCCATTTTTTGCCCATGAAATCCAGCGCGGCGGCAAATTCGTAATCGTTAATATCCACGTCCCAAAGCTCTTTGATGTCCCTGCGGCACATGGTGTCCGTATCGATATATATTATCTTGTCCGGATTGCCTTTCAGTTCGATTACGTCGAGGAACAGGCGGAACAGATTGTACGGGGTGTAAATGGACATCCGGTTTCTTCCGTCCGCCAGATATTTCGCATATTCTCCGGCGCAGTCGATAAGCTCCGCGTCGTGCCGCTCGTCGTATGTTCTGATCGCGGCGTTCAGCAATTCCGCCTGTTGCGCGGTAACCGACGTCCATTCGGGTTTAAGATGACTTAAATCGGCGGACAGTATGTGAAACTGCACCGGTTCGCTCGAATGCTTTGCTATCGACATTGCCGAAAGCTGTAGTCCGTCGAAAATTTTAGAGTTCAGATTGTAACAAACGTGTATCAAAATTGTTCCCCTTTATCGGTATTTTCGTTCTCTTCCGGAGCCGCGTTTTCTTTGTGCGCTTCGACCGCGTCGTTTTCTGTTACGGCGGCGGTTTCCGGTACCGGATTTAACGCGGTTTCGGTGATCTCCGCGGACTCTGCGTTTCCGGTTTCTGCCGGAGCCGGTTCTTCGGTTTCGGCAGGCATTTCGACGTAGGGAAGTTCTGGCTGCGCGCTTTCCGTCGCGGGGACGGGCTGTCCGTCGGCTTCTTCCGCGACTTCTATCGCTTCGCCGCGTCTGCGCGCCACGTTATACTGGATTTCGAATCCGAGATAGAACATCAGGCTGATGAGCATCGCGAGATAATAGGTCATGAGCCGCCACATGAGCATGCCGCCGTACGCCACCGAGCCGGGTTCCGTGCTCGTGCCTATTATGGACGAGAAAACCATGGCAAACGCCAGTTCGACGCCGCCGCTGGCGCCGGGGGTGGGGAGGAACACGCACATCGTCGTGGCGAACGCAGTGCCGCACATTACGAAAAACATCTGATCCCAGCCCACGTCTATGTGCAGCGCGCGGATAATGAAAAACGTTATCGCGTACTGCGCGGCGAAAGCGGCGAGTTTCGCAACCAGACAGCCGGTGAAGGTTATCGGCTTTTTCGCGAGATCCTTGAAAACTATCTGCACCTGCTCGAAATACGCGGCGAGCTTTTCTTCCTGAGGCTTTAAAAATTTGCCGATGAACTTGATCTTGCACAGCAGACGCACGCACCACATCAGAAAACGGCGCACCGTTTTGCTCGTCGCGATAACGACGGTGCAGAGCAGCACGGCGAAGTTTATGGAAAATCCGACGATTGCCACGACAGTCATCGCCGCATTGAGCGCAAAGCGCGTGAAGTAGAACAGCGCGCAGGCGGCGAAGATGTTGGACGCTATCATCATGACGAGGAAGTTCATGATAAGCAGGCTTGTGGATTCGGACACTTTTACGCCCGAGCGCGCGTAGGAATACGCCTGGAAAGGCTGGCCGCCCGTCGAGAAGGGAGTGATGCCGTTGAAAAAGTGTTCAGTCATGCCGATGACGTACGTCTTGCCGAAAGAAATTTTGTTCTTGCGCGAGCGCGTCAGCATGCACAGCGACAGCGGACTGAGCGCCAGATAGAGCAGCAGCATTCCCAGCGCCGCGAATACGTATCCGACGTGCGCCGTCGCCAACGTATCGAGGATTTCTCCTATGTTGTTCAGCGAGAGTATGAGTACGAGCACGAATACGGTCAGAGCTCCGTATACGATATACAGCGCTATTTTACCGCGCTTCTTCTTTTTTGCCTGTTCAGCCATGTGATTTCCTTTTCATTATATATAATATATAAACGGAGATATGAGTCTCCGGCAGAAAACGTCCGCCGTGACTGCCGTAATTAAGTATAACAGACGAGGAAACAAAAAGCAATATTTTCTTTCGCTCATAAGATTATAATCGGATTAGAATTTCTTATACTTTATTTTGCTTTCACCTTCCTATCATAATTTTCACCGTTTCATCACATTTGTAAAAAAGAGTTTACAAAAAGTTTACAAGTTGTTTACAATTTGAAACAACTTTGTTACAAGTTGATGTTAAAATAGGGGTACTTAAATGAAGGAGACAGAAGAAATGAAAACGAAAAGCAAAATCATGGCAGTTCTGCTCGTAGCAGTTGCCGCACTTACGGTATGTTTCGCTACCGTGGCATTCACGGGCTGCGGCGAAACGACCATCAATATCTCGGGATCGACGTCCGTTTCCCCTCTTATGGAGAAGTTGATCGACGCATATAACGAAGATCATGATGTGACGATCAACGTTACCGAGTCGGGCAGCAGCGCCGGCGTTACCGACGCTATCAACGGAACCGTTGACTTCGGTATGGCGTCCCGTGAGCTTACGGACGAAGAAACCAAATCGGGTGTGACCGCGACCAAGATCGCAGACGACGGTATCGCGCTCATCGTTCACAAAGACTGCACCGTCACGAACGTTACCATGCAGGAAGTGTACGATATGTACGCAAGCCGCACCGCTATACAGACGGTTATCACCACCGCATACGGCAGAGAGGCAGGTTCGGGTACGCGCGGCGCGTTCGACGAGCTGATTGCCAATGCAGACGACGAGACGCTTGCCGAGCTTACTAACGGATATGCGGAAGGCATAGACCTGTTCAACGGCACCAACCTCGTCAAAGAGTCCGTGGCAGGCAACGCAAACAGCATCGGTTACATATCCATGGGTTCCGTCGACGACACGATCAAGACCGTATCTTTCGAGGGCGTAGCCGCAACGACGGACAACGTTTCCAACGGCACGTACAAACTGTCCAGACCGTTTAACCTCGTGATACCCGAAGGCGGACTTACCGACGCGGCTCAGGATTTCGTCGATTACATTCTCAGCGACGAAGGCCAGGCGATAGTCACCGCAGAAGGTTACATCAGTATCTGATAACAACGGCTTTACTTACATGAAAAAGGTTGAGAAAAAAGCCTCACACAACGGAATGGCGGAAAAGTGGGTATTCTTTGCCTGCGCCGCCTTTTCCATTGTGGCGGTATTCGGAATAATAATATTCATACTCGTATCGTCGATACCAGCGCTGGCCGAAATCGGAGTGTTCAATTTCCTTTTCGGCACGAACTGGAACCCGACGAACACTAACCTGGAAGCTTCCGAAAGATTCGGCATACTGCCCATGCTCGTAGGGTCGCTGTGCGTCACGTTCGGCGCGCTCATCCTCGGCGGCATTCTCGGCGTATTTGCGGCGCTGTTCCTCGTATACTGGTGCCCCGAAAAGTTCAAAAAACCGTTCGAACAGATTATAAACGTGTTCGCGGGCGTACCGTCGGTCATATTCGGCTTCTTCGGAATGACGGTGCTGGTGCCGGCGCTGCGCGTAATGTTCAACACCGACAGCGGATCGGGCATACTGCCGAGCAGCCTCGTGCTAATGCTCATGATACTGCCGACGGTTGCCAGCATGTCCAAGAACGCGCTCAGAAGCGTACCCGAGCCCTATTACGAAGGCGCGCTCGCGCTCGGAGCCACCAAGGAACAGGCTATATTCACGGTCATGCTTCCTGCGGCGCGCTCCGGCGTCATATCCGGTTTGATTATGGGCACCGGCCGCGCGATAGGCGAGACGATGGCGGTTATCATGGTGTGCGGAAACTCCACCAGTTTTCCCAGCGGACTGCTTTCCAGCATAAGAACGCTGACCGCGAACATCGCTCTGGAAATGAGCTATGCGTCCGGTCTTCACCGCAATGCGCTCATCGCCACCGGTTTCGTGCTGCTCGTATTCATACTCATAATAAATCTTTCGATCAGCTTCCTCAAAAAGGATTCGAAAGGCAGCGCGCGGCTCCGGAAAATGGCGGGAGTGACGGACACTAAAGCGGAATACCGGCAGAAAGGCCTGTTCAGCGTCATAGGCAAATACGTAAGCTATGTTTTGTCGGCGATAGTGCTGATTTCCTTGGTGGGAATATTGCTTTATGTTATAATAAGAGGCGTGCCGAACATAGGATACGTATTCGGCATAGACGGCTCGACGCCCGCGATATGGCCGGCTTTCGTAAACACGTTTACGATCATCTTCATTTCTTTGATAATAGCTTTCCCCATAGGCACGTGCGCCGCGGTATATCTGAACGAGTACGCGAAACCCGGCAGCAAGATAGTCAGGGCAATACGACTGTTTACGGATACGCTTTCGGGCATTCCGTCCATCATATTCGGTCTGTTCGGCAATATACTGTTCGTCAATCTGATGGGACTGAAATACAGTCTGCTCGCCGGCGGACTGACCATGTCGCTGATGATACTGCCGACGATAGTGCGTTCGGTCGAGGAAAGTCTGATCGCGATTCCGGACTCGCTGCGCGAGGCCAGTCTGGCATGCGGCGCGAGCAAGCTGTATACGCTGATGCACGTCATACTGCCTCAGGCGCTGGCGGGAATGCTGACGGCAGGAGTGCTGTCCATCGGACGTATAGTAGGCGAATCGGCTGCGCTTCTGTTCACGTCGGGCAGTACGCGCAACTTTCCTTCGAACTGGCTGCTCAGCCCGGGCGGCACGTTCTCGGTCATGGTCTATACCTTTGCGACGGAAGGACGTACGGCAACCGATGCGAATAAGGCGTATGCGATGGCGTTTATACTCATAATACTCGTAGTCGCCATTTACGTGGCGCTCGGCCTTATAGAATATTTCCTCGGCGGAGAGAGAAAATGGAAAACAAAAAAACCGAAAGAAAAGATAAAACTAAAAACAGCGTAAAAGATTTCGATTTCACGCGCGACGTCGCCATAAACATCGATCACATGGATCTGTGGTATACCCAGTTCCATGCCATCAAGGACGTTTCGCTGGAAATAAAGAAGGGAGAGATAACTGCGTTCATAGGGCCTTCGGGCTGCGGCAAAAGCACGGTGCTCAAGTCACTCAACCGCATGAACGATCTCGTCCCGGGTTGCAGAATAACGGGCAAGATAGAGATAGGCGGCCAGGACATATACGCTCCCGGCGTCAATCTCCCCATGCTCCGCAAAAACGTCGGAATGGTCTTCCAGAAACCCAATCCGTTCCCGAAGAGCGTTTACGACAATATAGCGTATGCGCCGCGCATATTCGGCATCAGGGACAAAAAGACGCTCGACGGCATAGTCGAGAGCTCGCTCCGTAAAGCCGCTATGTGGGACGAACTGAAAGACAGACTCAACAAATCGGCGCTCGGCCTGTCCGGCGGACAGCAGCAGCGTCTGTGCATCGCTCGCGCCCTGGCGGCGGATCCGGCGATACTCCTCATGGACGAACCCACGAGCGCGCTCGACCCCATTTCCACGGGTAAAATCGAGGAGCTGTGCGACGAACTGAAAAAGTCTGTCACCATAGTCATAGTCACTCACAACATGCAGCAGGCGGCGCGTATATCGGATAAGACGGCGTTCTTCCTGCTCGGCGAAGTAATCGAGTACGGAGAAACGCAGCAGATATTCTCCGCGCCCGTCAAGGCGGAAACAGAAAGATACATCTCAGGGAGGTTCGGATGAGAACTCATTATATGCAGCAGCTCAGCGAGCTGGAGGATCTGCTCGGCAAAATGGGCGGGCTGATCATAAGCGGTTTCAAGGACGCGCGCGAGGCCATTGCTTCCCGCAGCGCCGAAAGCATCAGGGACGCGACAAAAGTCGAAGGCCGCACCGACGTCAAGCTGGACGAGATAGACAGGCTGTGCAGCCTGCTTCTGCTCACGCAGCAGCCCGTCGCTTCGGACATGCGCTTCATCGTCAGCGTCATGAACATCGTCGTCGATATGGAACGCATAGGCGACCAGGTGCGCGACATTGCGGAAACGGCCGGCAAGTGCAAATCGGAAATACACGTGCCGGAACTTGACGAAATGGCCGCTGACTGCGAATTCATGATACGCGGCGCGCTCGAATCCTTCGTCGGCCGCGATCTGGACAGGGCGGAGAAGATCATCGCCCGCGACGACGCCGTCGACACCGCATTCGATAAACTCAAGCTCAAACTGTCCGACTGGGTTAAATCCGGATACGACGTTGAGGATCTGCTCAATCTGCTCATGATCGGCAAGTATCTCGAACGTATCGGCGACCACGCGACCAATATCGCGGAATGGACGTCGTACGTGGTTACCGGCACCAAAAAGCCGGCGTAAACAAGCCCACACATACTCTATAATACGGAACGCGTCAGGTCAGGCTTATGCCGCTTGGCGCGTTCCGTTTTTATGCCGTCGGTACGGATTGACGTTTTCCGGTTACGGATTGCAAACGCGCGATAAGTTGCAACCGTATTGCCGCGTTAAGTAACAAAAATAATCCAAAGCCCAAAAGCAGTGTTATAATGCAGGTATGCCGCGACCCGTGGCATACCTGTTTTGCCGCCCGCAAGCCGGCAGCGCGGCGACGAACCGGGAAATATACAGGAGGTAAAAAATGAAAATTCTGAAAAAGACGCTCTTATGGGCGATCCTGACGGGAGTGTTCGCATTTTTATTGGTGGTTTTCATCATAGGCACTGCCGTCGCGAACTACTTCGCCCCGGCGATCAACTCGATGCTCAATGCCGCAACGTCGACCATCGTGCGCGTTGACGAGGATACCATCGACACCGAATACTTCAAGAGCGACTACACTTACGATCAGACGGGGGAAGAGAAACTCGTTAAGGACGGCAGGGATCTTTACCGCAGCATTATCGAAGAGGGCACCGTGCTCCTCAAAAACGAGGCGAGCGCGCTTCCGCTCACGGCTTCGGATAAGAACATCACGGTATTCGGCAACGCCGGGCCTCAGTACATAACTTCGTTGAATACGAAGCTTGAAGAGGCCGGATATACCGTGAACGAAGAGGTATGGGATTACTATGCGGCCGCAAAATCGACGGCGAGAACGACCGTCAATCTGCCCGCATGGGCGGCTCCCGCATCCTCGGCGTCGGGCGACGTGGCGATCATAACGCTCGGCCGCCGCGCGGGCGAGGGCACGGACTGCGCGCATCCTAACGGCTGGGCGCTCAATACCGCGAATGCAACCGAATTCCCCGACGGCGACTATCTCGATATAGCCACCACGGAGATCGAAATGATGAAGGGCGTGAAAGCGCTCAAAGATTCGGGCGCGTTCAAGAAAATACTCGTGATAATCAACACGAGCAATATGATTAACGGCGATTTCATAAACGATCCGCAGTACGGCATCGACGCCTGCATCTGGATGGGTCAGGCAAGCAAGGATTACGGCACCGAGGGACTCGTCAACATCCTCGAGGGCTCGGTCAATCCTTCGGGCAGACTGGTGGATACCGTGTACATGAACAATATGGACAATCCGGTCATGAAAAACTACGGCGCGGTGGACGGCGATCTTTCCGGCGCCACGGCGAGCCTCGTGGACGAAGTCAAACGCCTCAATTACGAGTATAACGATAACCCGCAGGGCGACGACTGGGATGACAGCGTCGTCTATCAGGAAGGCATTTATCTCGGCTACAAGTATTACGAAACGAGATACGAAGACTACGTCATGGGCACGCCCAAGACCGGTGAATTCGATTACGACGGTTATGTCGCATATCCGTTCGGCTACGGTCTGTCGTACTCCGATTGGTCTTACAGCGGCTTCACGGTGACCGAGGCCGACGGACAGTTCGAAATCAGCGTCAGCGTCAAGAACGAAAGCGGCCCCGCGGGCAAGCATTCGGTGCTCATATATCTGCAGAAGCCTTACACCGAATACGCAAAAACCAACGGCATCGAACAGGCGTCCGTAAATCTGGTCGGTTTCGGCAAGACCTCCGAAGCGCTCGGTTCGGGCGAGAGCGAGACCGTCAAAATAAGCATTCCCAAGTGGCAGCTGCGCACTTACGACTCCAACGGCGCGGGCACCTATATCCTCGACGAGGGCGACTATTACTTCACGGTCGCAGGTTCCTCGCATGACGCGGTGAACAACATCCTCGCCAAGAAGTCTTACGGCACTTCGGGCGGCAAGATGGACGCCGCGGGCGATGCGGATCTGGTATATACCTATAACGTGGCTTCGCGCGATACCGAAATCTTCTCGAAGTCTTACGCCACCGGCGTGGACGTCGTCAACCTTTTCGACGTCGCCGACCTCAACAGGGACGAGGCCGCGTCCAAGACCAACGACATCACATACGTTTCGAGGAGCGACTGGGAGGGGACGCTGCCTACCGAGACGTACAGAGTAAAGTATAACGACGACATGGTCAATCAGGCCCGTCCCGTCACTTACGTGGCGGATCCGGAGGAGCAGGCGAATACCGAGATGCCCAAATTCGGCGTCAGAAACGGTCTTACGCTCGCGATGTTCATGGATACGCCTTATGACGATCCCATGTGGTACAGACTGCTCGAGCAGATGACTTACGAGGAAACCGCCGCGCTGGTTATGGACTGCTGGTACGGTTCGCGCGCGGTCGGCAGCGTGGGCAAACTGCAGCAGACCGACCAGGATTCGTCGATGGGCCGCGTCAATCCGTTCACCGCTACCGGATTGCTCGGCACCGACTTCCCGTCCGGCGACATGCGCGCGGCTACGTTCAACAGCGATATAATGTACAGAATCGGCATTATCGAGGGCGAACAGAACCTGCACGCGTCCACCGACACGGTCAAGGCCGTCGGACTTTACGGTTTCAGCCCCAACATCCACCGTTCTCCGTACTCCGGACGTAACGGCGAATACTTCTCTGAAGACGCTTACATCACGGGTATGGCTTGCGGATATGCCGTCAAGGGCATGACCGAAATGGGCAGCGTATGCTTCTGCAAGCACTACTTCCTCAACGATCAGGAAGACCACAGACACGGCATCGCCACCTGGGCGAACGAGCAGACGATCCGCGAAACCTATCTGCCCGGCTTCGAATACACGGTGACGCTGTTCGGCGGAATGGGCTTCATGAACTCGTTCAACCGCATAGGCATGCTTTGGTCGGGCGAACACTACGGCTCGCAGCTCGGCTTCCTCTACAACGAGTGCGGCTTCGAAGGCAATATCGTCACGGATATGTACGAAGTCGACCATCAGGACGTCATCGACGGTCTGCTCGGCGGTACGACGATGTGGCTGCACACCACGCTCAACCCGTACTCGTACGGTCTGCTTACCAGCGACCTCTACCGCAACGACCCCGTAATCGTCAACGCTCTCGTCGAAGCCGCTCACAGAATGCTGTACGGTTCGTCCCGTAGCGCGGCAATGAACGGTCTGTCCGCCAATGCGCGGGTCGTGGAAATCATGCCCTGGTGGCAGGTCGGCCTCATAACGCTGATAGTCGTCTTTGCCGTACTCACAGCCGCGGGCATCGCCATGATCGTCGTGTCCGTAGTGCTGAAAAAGCGCGACGGCAAAGCTCACGGAGCGATGAATAACTGACGGAGGAGAGGAAAATGAAAAAAATCAGAACATTCTTGATATGCGTTGCGGTCGCAGCGCTGATGGCGGCGTCCGTTGCGGTCTTTGCGGGCTGCGGCGGCGGATATAAAGTGACCTATCTGCTTCCCGACGGCGCGACGGGCACGCTGCCCGAAACCGCTTCATACGAACAGTATGCGGAATTTACCGTCCCTGCGATGACGGACGCGTCGATGCCTCACTGCGTGCAGATCGGCTGGAACGATTCGGAAGGCAACTTCTACGAGAACGGCGAAACGGTCGTAATGGGCAACTCGGATATAACGCTCACCGCGGTGTTCCAGGGCGTCGAGCTTGCGGTGAGTTACTGCGAGAACGCCGGTAACTTCTTCATGCCCGGCAAAGGCGACCTCGGTCCCACCCCCGCGTTCACGCACTTCTATGCCGACAAGACATGGGAGGCGGAAGCGACGGGCAAAGCGATGTACTCCTCGCTTGCCGGCACATGGGATCTGGACAGCGGCGGCGCGCTCAAGATGACGCTCGTCACCCAGGACGGCAGAACGCTGAACGAGGCGGTGGAAATCGATACGAGCGACGAGAGATGCTTCTCTTGGACGTTCTCGCATCAGTCCGACCGCGGCGGCAGCCTGAAATATCACCGCAACCATATTTCGAGATACGAGCTTATCAAGGCGTATAACGACGAGTTCGGTACCTCGATAACACTGCCCGCCGAACCCGAATTCACTTTGACGTTCGATGCCAACGGCGGAGATGGAGAGCAGGCTCCGATAAGCGCGAAATCGGGCGAGGAAGTTACGATGCCCGCATGTACATTCACGCGCGAAGGATATGTGTTCGGCGGCTGGCAGATCGCCGCCTCCGAAAACGTTTCCGCAAACGCCGGCGACAAGTACACGATGGTTTCATGGGATCTGACCGTCAAGGCTCAATGGACGGCAGAGGAATAAAACAAACGCAACCGTGACGTCCGGTACCGCGCGCATGCGCGCGGTACCGCCGTCGGTTGCTTAGGAGTCTGTATGAAAGAAAAAAACAAGAACCCCGAAAAAGTGAACAAAAGACTGAAAATCGCACTTATTTCGGTTTCCGGCGTACTCCTGCTGTTCGCGCTGTTCTTCCCGCTGATCATCTGGGATTCTCTCGGCAACGGGGCGGAGCATTTCATGAGATACGGCAGGGTCGGCGTGTCCGGAGCGAGCGACGGAACGTCGAAAGTCAGCTTCTTCTTCGGTCTCGACTATACGCTGTCGCATCTGAGCACCGGTTTTATTCCGGCGCAGCTGTTCTCGGCGCAGTGGCGCGTCGTCATGGGCGTCACCGAAGCGAGCGCGGCGGCGGACGGACTGGGCGTCATAACCATGATACTGACCGTATTTCTGTTCGTGACCCCTCTGCTCATGATAGCGGCGTATATTGTCGACCTGGCGCTTAAAAAGAATATAACGCGCACGATAGCGAAATATCTGTCCGTGTCGGTCGCGGCCGTGGAACTCATAACGGTGATCTGGTTCGCGATCATAGTGTTCTCCATGCTGTCGCACGTGGAGCCGTACGGCTTCCGCACCTATGACTTCATGGCATACGGCGGAATCAAACTGCTCGTCGAAATGATATTTTCGGCGGCGCTGTGCGCACTGAACACGGTGTTGTTCGTGCGTATACTGAGAGAAAAGAAACAGGCATAAGGCATGCGGGGCGCCGTATCGGCGGCGCCCTTTTTGCCGTTTCTGCCGATATTTCGGGGGGGGATTGACCCGGACGGGAAACGGTGATATAATAATCAAAACAAAGGAGATGGGGATTATGAGACAGGTGTGCATAGTGGAGGACTCCGCCGCGGACGCCGAAAGGCTGAAAAAATGCGTGGAGCGTTTCGTGGAGGAGCGTAAGGAGAGTATTTCCGTCCGTTTGTACAAGGACGGCATAGATTTTCTGAGCAATTACCGTCCGGAGGCGGACGTCGTATTTCTGGACATTGAAATGCCCATACTCAGCGGCATCGAGGTTGCGCATAAGCTGCGCGACGTCGACCCGTACGTATGCATAATTTTCGTCACCAACATGGTGCAGTACGCGTTGCGCGGCTACGAGGTGGCGGCGCTCGATTACGTAATCAAGCCCATTTCGTATTTCCGCGTGGCGGACTGCCTGAAACGCGCTTTCGTGCGGCCGGGCAGAACCGTCAGGCAGGTCATGATAAACGTGTCGTCCACCGAAACGGTGCGCCTTGCCGAAACGGATATATATTATATCGAGAAAAATTCCAACTATCTGATATATCATACCGCCCGCGGCGAATACCGAGCCAGGGGTTCTCTGCACGAAGTCGAGGCTGAACTGGGGGGGGGTGGTAGTTTTTCCCGCTGCATCAACGGCTGTCTGGTGAACCTGCGGTATGTGGACAGAACGACGCAGACGTCGGTGTTCGTGGGCGGCGACGAGCTGCCGCTCGCGCGGCCGAGACGCAAGGAGTTTATGAACGACCTCATGAACTGGATCGGAAAAGGAGGCGCGTGATGCCTTCCATTCCGATTTCTTCGCTTACTTATCTGCTCGCGCTGATTGCCAGCGAAACGATTTTCCTGTATACCCGGCCGCGCAGACGATATTTCCCGCTGCGCCTGCTCGTGTACGTCGTCGTCTATCCCGCGGCGGGATTCGGCTTCGGATTTTTCGCCGCGTTTATAGACAATTACCTTTCCGATCTGATGCGTTACTTTTTTCAGATAGGATATTTCGCCGTCATGTTCTTCGTGTCCGTGCCGCTGGTCATGCTGTGCTGGCGCATAGGGCTGCGCGACGCCGTCTTTCTGTGTATCGCGGGATATTCCGTCGAGCATATCGCGAATATTTTCGTGACAGTGCCCATGTTCATTCTGTCGGCAGTGGGAATACAGCTGGATTATATGGTGAGGCTTTTCGCCGTCAACATCGCCTTGAAGCTTTTTCTTATCTTTCTTATCTTTTTGCTTGTCGTGCGCCCGGTGCTGGCAAAAAACCGCATGGTCTATTCGGATAAGCGCGTTCTGATCGTGTCCGCCATAAATCTCATCATCTGCATGGTGCTCAATATCATGAAGTCTTACGGCATGGGCGCGCCCGTGAATTCTTTCACGACAAGCATAATCTGCTCGGTATACGCGCTGTTCGGCTGCACGCTGTGCCTGTGGCTGCAAATGGGCTATTTCAAGGAGAACAAGCTTAAAGAGGATAACCTCGCGCTCGAACAGATGCTGAAGATGGAGGCCAGAAAGAACGAGCTCAGCAAGAGCACCGTCGATATGATCAATATCAAGTGCCACGACCTGAAATACCAGCTGGGCAGGCTGGAAAACAGCGACTCGGAGGACAAGAAGGAGATCATAAAGAGTTTGTACGATTCGTTCACGATATACGATTCGCTCGTCAAAACGGGCAACGAGGTCTTCGACCTCATCATAATGAACGTGTATCCGACGATAACGGGCAAGTCCGTTTCGTTCACGTACATAGTCGACGGCGACGCGCTCGGCTGCATGAAGCCCGCGGACATTTCGTCGCTGTTCGGCAATCTCATAGACAACGCCGTCGAGGCGGTAGTCGCCGAGGACGAGGACAAGCGCATCATCAGCCTCAACGTGCGCAGGGAAAGGCAGATGCTTGTCATACATATCCACAATTATTGTTCCAGGCCGCCGGAGTTCGACGACGGCCTGCCGCTGACGAGAAAGCAGAACAAGCAGTATCACGGCTTCGGCGTGCGCAGTATCAGGTATCTCGTGGAAAGGTACGGCGGGGAAATGCGCATGTCGTGGGCGGACAACGTCTTTTCCGTCGATATAATGATTCCGATTCCGCCGAAATGAAAAAATCCGGAGCACTGCTCCGGATTTTTCGCATGACTTATGTTCAGGCGTTTTCGCCGTCGGTATCGTCGCCTTTGCTTTCGGCGGCTGCGATTTCCTCTTTTTCGGCCGTCTCTTCTTCCGGCTCATGCGTCTCGGCCGAAGGGGCGTCCTCGTCCGCAGCGATCGGCGCGGCGTTTTCCGCTTCCGCCGCGGGATTATCGGGCTCCGCGGTCTGTGCCGGCTCTTCCGCCTGCGCTTCTGCGTCCGCGTTCACGTACACGGGATCGACGTTGTCGTCGCGTATGACGGGCTGCTTGCCGAGAGCGGACTGCGTTTCCGCTTCGAGCGCAGCGACGTCGGGGATATACACCGACTTGAAGCCGACGACCCTGATGTTTATCTTATGGAAGGACAGGTCAAGCTCGCGCTCGCATACGTCGGTGATGAGCTTTTGCAGGAAAGCGCCCGTCTCTTCCACGCGCCGGCCGTCGGAGTATGCGACCACGACGGTGATCTGCACTCCGAACTCGGTGAGGAAGAGGTGCAGACGGCGGAACTTTATGCCGTCGAGCACGCTTATGTTCTTTTTGATGAGCGAGCGCACCACGGCGGGCGTGACCTTGATGTTGCCTCCGTCGCCCTGGGCGACCTGCACCTCGCGCACCGTGACGCGGTCGCCGAACTGCAGCGCGATCGCCGCCGCGGTCACGAGCAGATAGCAGCCGCCGAACACGAACAGCAGCGCCTTGACGAGCCCGTTGTCGAAATCCTCCGCGCTCAGTCCGCCGAACGCCGTGCAGATGAGCAGGATTATGAACGTGAGCCCGAATATGCCGCTTATTATCGCGGTTATTTTGGACAGATACTTTTTCATGATAATAACCTCCGAAAGGATATTTTCCGCAATCGCGGATTTTATACCGCGTGCGTCAGACCGTACGTTTATTATATACCGTAATCGGTAAAAATGTCAATATCTTACGACGCGGGAGCTTCGGAGCGCAGAATTTCGCGCAGTTTGTTCAAGAAACATTCGGACGGCTTGGAAAACACCGCGTATTTTTTCCATACGATGTCGAGATGCGTTTCGATGGCGGGCGAGATGGGGCGGAAGCAAAGGTCGCTGTCGCCCGTGGTGTTGACGAGCCGCGCCAGCGTGACCGCATAGCCCACGTCTTCGCGTACGAGCACCGACGCGTTGTATACGAGATTGACTTTCGCCCTGACGTTCAGGTCGGAAATCTCTCCGAACCACTGCTTGATCACGCCGTGCTTTTCCATGGACTGCTGCGAGCATATCAGCGGCTGCCCGCTTAAGTCCTCGGGCGCGACGGTGTCCTTTTCCGCAAGCGGGCTGTCCTTTCTCATGAGCACGCCCCAGCTGTCCGCGAGCGGCAGCCGCATGGAATTATATTCTGACAGATCGGCGTAGTCCACGAGTATGCCGAAATCCAGGAGTCCTTTGTCCAGCTTTTCGGTGACGTCGTTGGCGTCGCCGCTGAAAAAATCGAACTTGATGCGCGGGTGCTCGAGCATGACCTCTTTCGCCGCTTTGGCGACGGTGCGCACGGCATAGCTTTCTCCGCTGCCTATATGTACGTCGCCGCAGATGTCGCCTTCCGGCGCGGAGATCTCCGCTTCCGTTTTTTCGTACAGATCCATCATTTCCTCGGCGCGCTTTTTCAGCAGCATGCCCGTTTCCGTCAGCGTTATTTTACGGCTGCCCCGCACGAACAGCGGGCGGCCTATTTCCTTTTCCAGGTTCTGCATCTGCTTGGACAGGCTGGGCTGCGCTATGTACAGGTATTCCGCGGCTTTGGTGATGCTCTGCTCCTGCGCGACGGCAAGGAAGTATCTCAGTTCTCTCAGCTCCATGTTCTTTCCTCCGCATATATTATATCACGAAACACATATAGCCGTCAACTATGCGTAGATATTCTATATAGGTATTTGACATAACCGCGGCGCGGCTATATAATAACGGTAACGGAGGCCGGATATGAAAGCGGACGAAACTGTAATATGCAATCTGTGCGACGCGGGGTGCGGTGAGGAGCTGGTGTCCCGCTTCGGGGCGCTGGGCGAGGCGGGCGACACCGCCGCGCAGCTCCGACTGCTCGAAGAATACAGGAAGGGACTGCTCGGAGAGCTGCACTGCGCGCGGGATAAACTGCGCTGTCTGGACTATCTCATTTACCGCATCCGCGGCGGGCGCTGCCCGGACGGGTGCGACGGAAAATACTGACTATGGAAATAATCGAAGACAAAACTTTTGACGCCGAGCGGGCGCTGTACGGCAGCCGCGGCGTGACGGTACGGCGGTGCAGGTTCGACGGCCCTGCCGACGGCGAAAGCGCGTTCAAGGAGAGCGCGGACATTGTTGCCGAGGACTGCTTTTTCAATCTGCGCTACCCGTTCTGGCACGACCGCAACGTCGCCGTGCGCCGCTCGGACATGACGGAAAACTGCCGCGCCGCGCTGTGGTATTCGGAAGACATCACGATAGAGGACACGAAAATGCACGGCATAAAGGCGCTGCGCGAGTGCCGTAACGTCCGGCTGGAAAGGTGCGACATAATATCGCCCGAGTTCGGCTGGTCGACGGACGGCGCCGTACTGCGCGACTGCTCGGCGGAGAGCGAGTACTTTTTCCTGCGCGCCGAGAATCTCGATATGCGCGGCCTGCGCTTCCGCGGCAAGTATTCTTTTCAGTATATAAAGAACGCCGTTTTCGAAAACTGCTCGTTCGACACCAAGGACGCGTTCTGGCACTGCCGCAACGTGACCGTCCGCAACTGCGACGTGCGCGGGGAATATCTCGCCTGGTACTCGGACGGTCTGACGCTCGAAAACTGCCGCATCTCCGGCACGCAGCCGTTCTGCTACTGCCGCAATCTGAAACTCATAAACTGCGAACTCACCGACTCCGATCTGTGTTTCGAAAAATCCGAGGTCGACGCGACCGTGACCACGCCCGTGATCAGCATCAAGAACCCGCGCGCAGGCGTTATCCGTGTGCCGGACGTCGGCGAAATCATCCGCAACGATCCCGCCGCCCGCGCCCGCATTGTCCTGACGGGGAAATAAATCCGGTATTGACAAATATCCGTTTCGGTGTTATACTGATATAAAGGAGAAACGGAATGAAGAAGATTGCCAGAATTCTCGTTCTTGTCACGGCGCTTTCGCTGCTGGCGGCGATGTGTTTTTCCGCATGCGCGGGCGCGGATGACGGAAGCGACGAGATTTACGGAAATTATTTCCCGAATCCGGGCGATAAAGCCAATTACGAAGAAAGCGAAGAGTATGACCGCCGGACGCGCGAAAGCGCGCGCATTCCGTCGCCTGACGAGGATTTCGAGGACGACACGGTCGTAATCATACTCGACGGCAAGCACAGCGGAACGTGCGTTCCGGGCAGCGTCTACAGTTATCATCAGGTGATCTTGGAGCTGTGGCGTGTGGACAATCTCGATACGGATAACGTTGCCGAGTTGTTTGCCGTAAAACCGGGCGAATCGGTCGGCCCCACGTACCGCGTGATGCTCGAAGTGAAACTGAAAGTTCCGGGCAAGGACAAAGTCGTCGAGGCGATTAAAGCCCTGCAGGACGTCGACATGGTGCTCGTCGCCGAGCCGCGGTATAATTATGTTGCAGTGGATGACTGATTAAAACCGACCTGTTTTTTGCATAATCACACATTTCATAGCCGCACGTATATCGTGCGGTTTTTTCTTATGCTGCCGTTCGCCCTTTTATTCCGGCAGTTCGCCACATTTCCGAGCAAACGCCGCCGCGATGTGTTACACTTCGTTCGTACGGAGAAATCCGTAAAATTCGAAAGGAGGAATAAGAATGAAATCACGAAAAACGAAAAGTTTGTTCGGAATTCTCATGACGGTTTTGCTTTGCGTAATTCTCACACTGACCGCCGTGGGATGCGGCGGAACGGAAGGCCCGATGGGACCCGCCGGTCCGCAAGGGCCCGCAGGACCTCAGGGACCGACCGGCCCGCAAGGACCTCAGGGCGAACAGGGGGAACAGGGAGAACCTGGAACGGGAGGCACGGTATCCGGCAGTGCAGGCAAATTTTTTACCGATTACGAGGATATGTACTCCCAGATGGAACATGACGAGCAGATTTCGCTGCGTATAGCCGAAGAAGGAATCGTCATGCTGAAAAACAGCGAAACGGACGGCGAGCCGGCGCTGCCTCTTGCGAAAGGCTCGAAAATCACTCCGCTCAGCAAACGCGCGTATGACTGCGTCTATACCGGTTCGGGCGCCGGCGTGGGATTTCCCGGCAGCTGGGGTATTCCCGCAACCAATCTGAAACCCGGCTTCGAGCAGGCGGGACTGGAAGTCAATCCGACAATGTGGGATTTTTTGAGCACTACGGATTACGGCGTCGGAGGACGTGAGATAGACGCTTCGGCTATTACCGAGACTCAGCGCAATTCGTATGACGAGTACGGCGACGCGGCGCTGCTCGTGTTCGCCCGCGGCGGATCCGAAGGCTCGGACCTCAAAATCTACGGCACGATGAACGACTCTACCGGTGAAATGACGTACAACGAGGGATACGACGATCCGACGAAAGAACACATTCTCATGCTCGATAAGAACGAGAAGGCGATGGTCGCGGAAGCGAAAGCCAACTTCGATAAGGTTATCGTACTTATCAACTCGTCGAACATCATGCAGATCGACGAGCTGCAGAACGACCCGGATATCGACGCCATTCTGTGGATAGGCGGCCCGGGCGCGAGCGGATTCAAAGCGGTCGGCTCCATACTGACCGGTGATGTGAACCCGTCCGGCCGCACGGTGGATCTCTGGTGGTCAGACTTCACAAAGGATCCCACGTGGTATAACGTCGGTAACAATGCTCATCTCGGAGACGAAGATCTCGATATGTCGTATTATCTCGCGGACGGAACGCGCACGAAACATCACACGCTCGAATACCGCGAGGGCATTTACATGGGTTACAGATATGCCGAAACCAAGCGCGACGATATGAATGCGGCCGATACGACCGACGGCAATGACGGCGACGCATGGTATGACGAAACGGTTACTTATCCGTTCGGCTACGGTCTGTCCTATACCGATTTCAGATGGGAACTGGTGCAGACGCCGCCCAAGGGGCAGCTGACCGATCCCGAGCAGGAAATCACGCTGCGCGTCAAGGTCACGAATGTCGGCGAGCGCGCGGGCAAGGATGTAGTGCAGATTTATTCGGAGCCTCCTTATAAGAAGGGCGGTATCGAAAAAGCGTCGAAGAACCTCGAAACCTACGCAAAGACCGATCTTCTGCAGCCGGGCGAGAGCCAGACGCTCAAACTTACGATTATCGCGCGCGATCTCGCGTCGTTCGATGCCGACGACATCAACGGCAACGGCTTTGAGGGCTACGAACTCGAACAGGGCGAGTATAAAATATACGCTTCGCGCAATTCGCACGACCGTTCGCTTACGGTCACGCGTACCGTGGGTGAAGACGGCGTCAGATGTACCACAGACCCCACGACGGGCGCAGAGGTCAAACCGGTCTTTACCGGCGAATTCTCGACCGTAAACGACTCTCTTGAAGAACACATGATTTCCCGTGCCGACGGTCTGGAACTTCCCGAACCGGTGTCCAAGGCGGATCGTACCATTACCGGGGAATACCACGACTATCTGAACGGACAGATCTCGTACGACAATTATCAGGATGAGGAGTCAGACCCCTGGTATGTCGAAAGCGTGCCCGAAACATGGAGTCAGCACGACCAGTACGGCCCCGAAGGTTCCGAAGGCGTGCGCGAAGTTCCCGTCACCAACGGCGAAAACACGATGCTCAAGAGATATTACTACCATATGGAGGAGTACGAGCCGCAGGACATAAAGCTCCGCGACATGGCTGGCATCGAATATACGGAGGCGCGTATCGACGAAAACGGCGTCGTGACGCAGCCTACCGATGCAGGCTCCAAATTGTGGGAAACCTTTATGAACCAGCTTACGTGGACCGAACTGTGCAATCTCGTCACAAAAGGCGCGAATATGTTCGGCAGCCCCGAAATGCCTTCCATAGGCAAGCCGCGCGCTGTGGCACGCGACGGATCCGGACAGATGCGTCTCGGCGCCCGCGGAAGCGGAGCCAATCAGCAGCCTATATGGGGAACGTGCTGGCCCACGGCGGTCATCGTCGCGGCGACCTACAACGTCGACCTCGCATATGAACAGGGCAGGGCGTTCGGCAACCAGGGTATCTTCGCATCCACCCCTCTGTTCTTCGGTACGTCTGCGAACATTCATCGCAGCCCGTTCTCCGGACGTAATTTCGAATATTACAGTCAGGACGGCGTGCAGGGCGGACTGATCGCAGCCGCCGTAGTTAAGGGCATGGCGTCCAAGGGGCTGGTCAGTCACATCAAGCATATGTTCCTCAACGACCAGGAATACTACCGCGACGTGGAAGGCGGCATATGCACCTGGGTGGACGAGCAGACGATACGAGAAGTGTACATCCCCAACTTCGAGATGGCAGTCAAGGCCGGCTCGCTCGGCACCATGACTTCTTACAACCGCATCGGCGACGTAGTCTCCGGCTGCAACTATGCGCTGCTGACCGAACTGTATCGTCACGAGTGGGGATTCAAGGGCTTCACCACCACCGATAACTTCATTCGCTCTTACATGCCCATTACGCTGATGGTCCGCGCCGGACTCGATCAGATTCTCGGCGACGACGACTACACCGGCTACAATCCCAGCGATACGACGTGGAGACTCAAAGGCATAGAGTACAACGGACTCAACCGCGGCATATGGGATCCCGAGCTTCAGCTGCCCCTGGTGCATGCCGACGCCGACGATACCGCCGCCGATCTCGCCCAGGGCACCATTCCTCAGGCGGAATTCAACACGGTGGCAAGTCCCACGCTGTATTATGCCGTTCGAACCGCAGCGCAGCGCGTGCTGTACGTGCATGCGAACAGTATCGCGAACAATAACGGCTGGATCGACGGCGACGAAGTGGAAGCGCACTTCGAAAGCGGCGTAAGCAAGACGGTGGAAATAGACGTTCCCGACGCGGCCGATTACGAGATATCTCTGGTCGACCTGTCAGGCTACGACGGCGATCCGCTGCTCGTATGGGCAAAACCTTCCGTGCCGAAAGATTATTTCACCGATTCGGAGCTTCCCGACGGTCTGACGCTCGAAGGAAACCGACTTATGCTGAAAAACAACGCGGCGGTGGAGAAAGGGACGTATACACTGCTGATGCGCATACGCATCAAGGGGTATAATCTCGGAGGCTTCGGCAACCGCGTGCGGGGCCAGGCTATCGTACTGACTAAAGAGGAAAATGCCGAAATGCTGCAAGGTACGGCGGATACGGGATATTATTCCGATCTGTCGTCCATAGAAGGACTTACCGTGCATTGGAAACTTAAAATAGTCGTGGAATAATCGACGGAAACGATGACGCGGTACGGCTCATACCGTTGAGCCGTACCGCGATCATATAGAGGAGTTAGCTATGAGCAAGAAAAAATATTTCGTTTCGTTTATACTTGTATCTTTCATTGCATGCATGTTAATATTCGCGCTTGCCGCGTGCGGGCAGAAAACGCCGCCCGCCGACGAAAAAACCGCGGAAAAGCTGGAAGTAACAACAATGCCTTCGAAAACCGAATACTATACGGGAGAGGAAATTTCTCTCGACGGAGGACGTGTGACCGTGTATTACGATGACAACAGCTCCGAGGTACTCGAACTTGCCGATTCGCGTCTGGAAGTGAACACCGCGGATATAAACATGTCGACGGCAGGACAGAAAACGATTACCGTCAGATACGGCGGCGCGCGCACCACTTTCAAGATTACGGTGAAA
This sequence comes from Candidatus Protoclostridium gallicola, assembly GCA_904387375.1. Classification (GTDB taxonomy): domain Bacteria; phylum Bacillota; class Clostridia; order Christensenellales; family Pumilibacteraceae; genus Protoclostridium; species Protoclostridium gallicola. The sequence continues at coordinate 163,292 of CAJFLE010000008.1, read as the reverse complement.
ATAGAAGGACTTTCGGTTACATTTGATTACAATTACGACGGCGCAGAGGACGTCATCGAACCCGTGAACAAGGGAACGAAGGTATCCGAACCCGAAACGCCTGAGAGGCCCGCCCGCGGCGACGGCACCGAGTATACTTTCGAGGGCTGGTACACGGACGAAACGATGACGTATCTTTACGATTTCGATACGCCCGTAAACGAGAGTATAGTTTTGTATGCACTCTGGATCGCGGGCGACAGCGTAGAGCTTACGCTGGATTTCAACTACGACGGCATCGATTCTCTCGATATGAAGATGCAGAGCGGCGAGGCTCCTCGTGCGCCCGCCGTACCCGTGCGCGACAAATTTGTTTTCGAGGGCTGGTATGCCGACGCCGCATGCACCGAAACGTTCGACTTTACAAAACCGCTCGACTCGGACAAGACCATATATGCCAAATGGACGAGGTCGGAAACGGGAACGGATACTTACGTTTTCGAGGCCGAGCATATAGATCTGTCGCAAAAGAGCGGCCCGGGCTATTCCGGCACCGCCGCGGGCAAGGATATGATAGTTACGGATCCCAACGCAAGCAACATGCAGTACGTGGGCTTCCTGTATAAGCAGGACATAGTGCTCGATTTTCATATCGATTTCAGCGAGAGAGCAGAGGACGTCACGCTCGTCGTACGCATGTCGGCGGATATTCCCGAAGTGACTGAGATCGATTCAGAGCTGTACGGCGTCAGAGTCAACGGCACGTTTGTTGATTATGCCGGTCCTGTCAGGCTGGAATGCGTGGCCGACGGTACGCCCGGCGAGTGGGTGGACGTGACAATAGGCACGAACATGACGTTCGAAAAGGGCGACAATACGATAGAGCTCGTTACGCTGAACAACAAACAGCCTTCAGCCGGTTCGACATACGCGGCGATAGCGCCCGTAATCGACTGCATAAAACTTACCACGGCCGAAGTGCCGATCTGGGACGGCACCCGCGGTCTGCCCTGGAAGCCGTGAGCGGAGGTTCCGAAAAATGAAATTCGTTAAAACGATTTGGAAAAAGCAGCATTCGAGAGTATGGTTTATCGTGACGTGCGCGCTCGTGGTTCTGCTCGCTGTCGTAACCGTACTGTCGGCGACCGTGTTTTTCGAAACCTTTTCCAGCGTTCTCGGAGGCAAGCGGCCGGTGTTCGCGGACGGCATAGAATCCGTTTATCTGCCCGATTACGAAAGTAAGGAGGATACGCTGGAAGCGGCGAACGCGTTCAATGAAAAGATATGCGAGGAAGGCTTTGTGCTGCTTCGCAACGAAAACGACGTCCTGCCGCTGAAAACTCCCGTCAGCGACGAATCCGTTTCCGTCCGTCCGAAGATCAGCGTGTTCGGAAAAAACTCGGTCAATTTCGTATACGGCGGCTCGGGTTCGGGCGGCGGAGGAGGCGGAGAAGGCGCCAGCGACCTGTACGACAGCCTGACTGCCGCGGGTTACGACGTCAATCCCGCGCTGCGCGAGTTTTACGAGAACGACGGCGCGTCCGGTCCGTCCCGACCGGCGAAACCGGAAAATTCCAATCTCGACGACGGCAAGACCGTGACCGTGCCTACATACGAAACGCCGCTGTCCCGTTATAACGGCGGAGTGGCGGGGTATATAGGCGAGTATACCGACGCGGCAATCGTGGTGGTGTCGCGCATGGGCGGCGAGGGCTTCGACCTGCCGCGCAGCATGAAGGGTGCCGAAGGCGCGGCGTCTGAAGACGACCACTATCTGCGGCTCGACGCCAACGAGCGCGCGCTTCTGGAAGCGGTGCGCAGTGCGTTCACGGGCAAACCTTTGATCCTCATCGTGAACGCCGGCACTTTCATGGAGCTCGGATTCATGGACGAGGAGAAATACGGCGTCGACGCCGCCGTCTGGACGGGATTCCCGGGCAACACCGGCATCATGGCACTCGGCCGTATATTGAACGGCGAAGTGAACCCCTCCGGTCGCACGACGGATACGTTCGCGGCGGATTTCACGAAGGATCCCACGTGGAGCAATTTCGGCGATAATCTCGTCACCGCCGATCCGGAAAATGACGTGCTTTGGGGCGATCAATACGGCACGGCGGACGGTGACGGCACCTTGACAGCACAGCCTTATTATTTCGTGGATTACGAAGAGAGCGTGTACGTCGGTTACAGATATTACGAAACGCGCGGAGTCACGGACGGCGAAGAATGGTATGACGCCAACGTCATATATCCGTTCGGCTACGGGCTGGACTATACCGATTTTACCTGGACGGTGGACGCTTCGCAGATCTCGGGCAAAACCATAGAGCCGGACGGCAAATACGAAATAACGGTGACCGTCCGCAATGACGGCGACGTCGCCGGACGGGATGTCGTGCAGCTTTACGCCCACGCGCCTTACACCGACGGCGGTATCGAAAAACCCGAAACGGTGCTTGTCGACTTCGAGAAGACCGGACCGATAGCGCCGGGCGGCGAAGAAGAGGTGACTCTCACGTTCGATCCTTATTATCTGGCTTCGTTCGACTGCTACGACGTCAACGATAACGGATGCAGCGGTTACGAGCTGGAAGCGGGAAGCGGATACGCGCTTTACGTAAGCGAAAATGCGCACGACCGCAGCAGACCGATTCCGTTCTCGTCGCCTGCGGCGCGGTATGAAAAAGATCCCGTGACCGGCAACGCGGTGTCCGCACGGTACACCGATTGCGAAAACGGATATTTCGACGCGGATACCCAGCTGTCGGACGTGACGGTGGACGGCAAAACGCGCAAAGGACTTTCACGCAGCGACTGGGAAGGTACATGGCCTTCCGTCAGAGCGGACGGCTCCGCCGACGCCGCGTTTATAGCGGCGCTGGAAGACAAGACTCACAATAATCCCTCGGATTTCGATTCAATGGAGATGCCGTGGTTCGACGAGCCTGCCGAAATCATGTTCCGCGATATGGTGACGAATGCCGACGGGGTATACGCGTTCGCCGAGGGTACGCCGGAGTCGGAAAAATATTTGCCCTTCGTGGCATACGACGACGCCCGCTGGAATACCTTGCTCGAACAGTGCGGCACCGATCAGCTGCTGAATATGTTCAATTACGGCGCGTTCAAATCAGCCGAAATAGAAAAAATCGGCAAACCTCTGACGAACGACACGGACGGACCCGCGGGATTCGTGAACTTCATGCTCACGGACGGAACGTACTGGGGGACGTGTTATTACGCGTCGCAGATGACGGTAGCGAGTACGTGGAGCGAAGAGATAGCGGAAGAGTTCGGCCGCATGGTGGGCAACGAAGGTATATGGGGCGCTGACGGCCGGGGGAACGGGATGCCGTACTCGGGGTGGTACGCGCCTGGAGCGAACATACACCGCAGTCCTTTCGGCGGGCGCAACTTCGAGTATATGTCGGAGGACGGCCTGCTGACGGGGAAGATGGCTGCGGCGCAGATACGCGGCTGCCAGAGCAAAGGCGTATACTGCTTCATCAAACATTTCGCGCTCAACGATCAGGAAACGCACCGGTCCAATAACGGCGTGTGCGTCTGGACTACCGAACAGGCAATGCGTGAGATATACCTCAGGCCGTTCGAGATAGCGGTCAAAGAGGGCGGAACGCGCGCAATAATGAGTTCGTTCAACAGAATCGGAACGCGCTGGACGGGCGGAGATTACCGGCTGCTCACCGAGATCCTCAGGAACGAATGGGGCTTCCGCGGCACGGTTATCTGCGACTTCAACAGCGGCGCGTACATGGACCCCAGACAAATGGCATACGCAGGCGGCGATCTCAACCTTAATAACCGTAACAATTTGGCGTGGAACGATTTCGACGCGGGCAGTACCGCCGATGCGGTCGTACTGCGTGACTGCGCCAAAAACGTGTTCTATACGGTAATAAACTCCAATGCGATGAATGCGGAAATCGTGGATTATTCATTGCCGTACTGGACGATAATATTGATAATCGTCGATTGTGCCGTCGCAGTCGGCCTCGCGGTATGGGGAGTATTTGCAGTCCGCGGCGCGCTTAAGGGCGGCAAGCCGGCTCTTTCCGCCGAGGACGATGATACAGCAGAATAAATACGCCCCTCATCAGGGCAGAGCCTCATCTGCCCGAAACGGTTTTTTCCCTCGGGAAGAAGCCGTTTCTTTTTCGCCGGACGGTTGCCTTTCCGAGGTGCCGAAAAAACTGCATATTGACATTTTATTATGCCGATGATATAATCGATTGTGTAACCCCGGGCGCAGATTGCATTTCACCACGCCAAATCGACATTTCGCCACGACGGGTAACAAATCGTTCGTTTATTATGTTAATATTAATCCATAAATAAAGGAGAAACGATGATCCGGATAGCCGTAGTTGAAGACGACGAAAACAGCGTGCGTATAATTTCCGAATATCTGCGGAAATTCGGTAATTCCTGCAGCCAAGAAATCCGTCTGCGCGTTTTCGGGAACGGAATGGATTTTATAGAGACATACGTTCCCGAATACGATATCGTATTCATGGATATAGAGATGCCTCTGATGGACGGTCTTACCGCGGCGCGGAAACTGCGGGAAAAGGACGACGACGTCATTATCGTTTTCGTTACTTTCCTCGCGCAGTACGCAATCGACGGCTACGGCGTCGGCGCGCTTAACTATCTGCTTAAACCGATTAAATACGCCAATCTCGAAACCGTGATGCGCAAGGCCGTTCCGCTCATAGAAAGCCGTGACAAATCCGTTTTGGTCAATACGGTCGACGGCGCCGTACGCAGAATAGGAATCGGCGATATAATTTATCTCGAAGTATTTGACAACAACGTCGTCTATCATACTGCACACGGGGATTTTACGTCCAGAATAACGCTGACCAATGCGGAAAAGGAATTGCTGGGCAGGGGGTTTTCCAGATGCAACCGATGTTATACGGTAAATCTGAAATACGTTACCGATGTAATTCAGAACGACGTGCGGCTGGGCGATATATGTCTGGCGGTAAGCCGACATAAGAAGAAACAGTTTTTATCCGATCTTGCGGCATACTGGGGTCGGAATATCCGCTAAGAAACCGAAGAGGGGAGGGATTTCATGTGGATGTGACGAGATTTTTGTGGCTTACTTTCAATTTCCCGATCGCGCTCATAGCCATAGTGGCTTTGATCGTGCATAAGATGGAACGGCGGCGCCGTTTTGCCGTACGCTGTACGGTGTGCATACTCGTTATTCTTGGGACTGCGCTCGGCTGGAACTTTATAAACGAATTTTCAGGGCTGAGAGGTCTGTTCGCCTGGGATACAAGCCAGTGCTTCCTGCTGTTTGCGCTGACGGTTGCCGCAACCATGTGCTGTTTCTGCTGCGATTTCTGGTCGGCGCTTTTTGCCGGAACGGCGGGATACTGCCTTCAACACATAGCGTTCAACATATACCGGGTCATCACGCTGTCTGTCAGAGCCGCCGGCGCCGACGTGTCGCGGGCTGCCGATTACCTTACGCTGACGGCATGTTATATAGCCGTATTCGTGGCTTTCTATTTTCTTATACTGCGGCGTACGCTGCGTATAAATCAGAATGTGACGGTCGACAACAAACTGCAGGTGGTGGTATCCACTCTGGTATTGTTTCTGACCGTATATCTGTATAAGCTCGTGTTTCCCGTCGCCCGCGAAACGGATAACGTTATCATAACCGTCGGAATAAATTTGTTCGCAATGATCGCCTGTCTGCTCGGTCTGTTCATGGAATTCGGTCTGTATGCCACCAAGGCAATGGAAGGGGAACGGGATCTGGCGCAGCGTCTGCTGCACGAAGAGCGCGATCAGTATCTGAAAGAGAAGGCGACGCGCGATATGATAAATATAAAATGTCACGACCTGAAATATCAGCTTGCGGCAATAGAAAGCAAACTGAACGCAAGCGAGTTCAGCGAAATTAAAAAGGCCGTGGATATATACGATTCCACCGTAAAAACGGGTAACGACGCGCTCGATGTCGTTCTGACCGGCCGTCGGCTGCTGTGCCAGGGACGCGACATAGATCTCACATGCGTTGCAAACGGCGCGGCGGTATCTTTTATGTCGGATACGGATATCTATTCTTTGTTCGGCAACGCGATAGATAATGCAATAGAAGCGGTCAGCATGCTTCCTCGTGAGAAAAGATATATCGGCGTCAATGTCTGCGAAAAAGGCCACAATACGTTCGTTCATTTCGAGAATTTTTATGTCGGCAGACTCGTATTCAAAAACGGTTTGCCCGAAACGACCAAGGACGATAAGGCCTATCACGGCTTCGGACTTAAAAGCATACGCAGCATCGTTGAGAAGTACAGAGGTACATGTGTCGTGGAGGCGGAAAAGGGCATGTTTGTAATCGATTTGATTATACCCAATCCGGATGCTTTCTTGGCAGTCTGATGCAATGAAATAATAACAGGAATAGTAAAGCGGAATTTATAAATACTGAAATACTTATGAACCACGGTTTTATTCGCACTGCGGATTATTTATCGAGATTCAGCGTATTGATTGGCATATTATTAATATACGGAACCGAAAACCTTCGTAAAGCGTTATAATAATCATATCGTTTTACGGAGGTTTTTTTATGACTACAAAAGAATGGCTGAATTTCTGGCTGGATGAACGTATGCGCCTGCGTGTGAAACCGCATACGCAAAGTATTTACCGCGGTGTGATCGACAACCACATAATGCCGGAACTGGGCGGACTCGAACTCGACGCCGTCACGCCGGATGTATTGCAGATATTCATGAGCGGCAAACTGCTGCGCGGCAATCTGCGCACGGGGGCGCCGCTGTCCGCCCGCAGCGTAAATATGATATTCGCCGTCGTGCGGAACGCTTTCGGGTGCGCGGTACGTTTCGGACATATCAGGTCCAACCCGTGCGACCTCGTGGTGCGCGCCAGGGAATGCAGCAAACCGGTGTCGGTTCTGTCCGCACGCGAACAAAGGCTTGTCGAAACCTGCGCCATGAAACGCGGCGGCGCTTATATAGGAATAGTCATAGCATTGCATACCGGACTTCGCATCGGAGAATTGCTGTCGCTGCTGTGGAAAGACGTGGATCTGCGTGCGCGGATCATCAATGTGAATAAAACCGTGTGCCGGTTCAGATTGAACGGCGTATACGTCGAGCATACCGATCTGCCCAAATCGGCGTCGTCCGTCCGCCGCATACCGGTGTCGTCGGCGCTCGCCTCGGTTCTCGGAAAACTCCGGGACTCTTCGGGTTCCGAATATGTCGTGAGCGACGGAAAAGGTCCGCTTACGGTCCGGGCATATCAGCACCGGTTCGAACGATTTCTTGCCGGCATAGGCGTCAGACATATTGGATTTCACTCTTTGCGTCATACTTTTGCGACCCGCGGTATAGAATGCGGCGTGGACGTCAAAACTATAAGCGAACTGCTCGGTCACAAAAATACACACGTGACGATGAACAAATATCTGCACAGCATGGCGGAAACAAAACGCCGTGCGGTTAAACTCATCGACCGCACTTTTTATCCGCCCGATATCTGAAAAGCGGCGCTTAATAATATATTAAGCGCCGCCACGGTGATGCGTGACGACGCGTTAAGTGTTTTTTTCGGATTAATTGTGAAAGATATGTGACCGGTATGTGGTATATTCGGGAAAGATAAAATAGTGTAAGCAATATCTTGACTTAAAAAAAACGCTATGATAAAATATATTGAATAAATCGGATGTTGAATTATGTCGAAAGCGGCGCTTAATATATTATTAAGCGCCGCCGCGGAGGAACAATGGCGGTAGAACTGTTTGAGCACAATCGAACGGCCTGCGAGGCTGCGTTTGCCATGCTGCAGCGCGAAGGACGCGCCGCCGTTATCCATCCGACGGGTACCGGGAAATCGTTCATAGGATTTGCCCTTGCCGAAAAGTATGCCGGCGGAAGCGTGCTCTGGCTGTCGCCGAGCGAGTATATATTCCGTACGCAGCTCGAAGCGGTGCGCTCGGCTTGCGGAAGCGCTCCGGGCAATATTACGTTCCGTACATACGCCCGTCTGATGCATTCTACCGATGCGGAAATGCGTAATCTCGCCCCCGATCTGATCGTTCTCGACGAATTTCACCGCGCGGGCGCGGCAGAATGGGGCAGGAGCGTGAAACGGCTCATCGCGATGTTTCCGGCGGTGCCGTTCGTCGGACTGTCGGCAACAAGCATACGTTATCTCGATTCCCGTCGAGATATGGCGGAAGAACTGTTCGGCGGCTGCGTGGCGAGCGAAATGACGCTCGGCGAAGCGATAGTGCGAGGCATACTCCGACCGCCGGTATACGTTACCGCACTCTATTCCTGCCGCAAAGAACTGGGAAAATACGAACGCAGAGTACGGCGCGCCAAAAATCCAGCGGCAAGAAATGCCGCAGAGAAATACCTCGACGCATTGCGTCGGGCGCTGGATAAAGCGGACGGACTCGACGTCGTGTTCGACAGACGCATGACAGACCGCCGCGGCAGATATATAGTGTTCTGTTCGGATGCGCGGCACATGGACGAAATGATTTCGCGAGCCGGAGAGATGTTCGGCAAGGTGGATCCGTCTCCACGCATATACCGCGTATATTCCGACGACCCGGTATCGGCGAAAAGTTTCGCGGCATTCAAAAGCGACGACAGCGATCATCTGAAATTGCTGTATGCGATAGATATGCTCAACGAGGGCGTGCACGTAAGCGGCGTAAGCGGCGTAATACTGTTCCGTCCCACGGTGTCGCCCATAGTGTACAAACAGCAGATAGGCCGTGCGCTTTCCGCGTCCGGCGGCGCGCCCGTAATCTTTGATATCGTCGATAATTTCGAAAACCTTTACAGTGTGGGCGCCATAGAGTCGGAAATGGAGCATGCGATAGGGTATTACCGTATGACCGGTGAGAACGCTTTCGTAATCAACGAGCGCTTTACCGTAATCGACGAAGTGCGCGAATGCCGCCGGCTGTTTGACGCGTTGGAGGATACGCTGTCCGCGTCGTGGGACGAAATGTTCGCCGTCGCGCGCGCATACGCGGAGGAACACGGCAATCTTGCCGTTCCGAAGCGTTACCGGACTCCGGACGGTCTTCCGCTCGGGAGCTGGATAAATACTCAGCGGGCGGTCAGGAGCGGCTGCCGCCGCGGGGTGCTGACCGACAGTCAGATAAAACGGCTGACCGCCATAGGCATGATATGGGACAGCCGCAGCGATATCGCATTTGCACGCGGTTACGCCGAGGCCCGCCGGTATAAAGCGGAACGCGGGGATCTCGACGTCCCCGTGTCGTACCGTACGAAAAGCGGTTTCGCTCTCGGCGTATGGGTCGCCAATCTTCGTCAGAAGCGCGCCGGTAACATAACCGTCGGTACGCTTACGCCCGAACGTATCTCCATGTTGGACGAACTCGGCATGATATGGGACAAATCGGGCAGCCTTTGGGAACGCAATATGCGGGCGGCGGAAAAATATTACGAGGCCTGCGGCAATCTCGCCGTACCGTCCGGCTACAGAACGGACGACGGCGTTCAGCTGGGGTCGTGGCTGCGCTCGCTGCGCGCAAGACAGAAAAGTCTGACCGACGAACAGCGCATGCGACTGGATAAAATCGGTATGTCATGGGAAAACGCCGGGGATAAAGCGTGGTCGGAAAAGTACGCGCTGGCTGCAAAGTATTACTCCGAGCACGGCAATCTCGATATTCCGGTCGGGTATAAAACAGACGGCGTTGCGCTGGGCAAATGGCTGAGCGTACAGCGCTATCGGGCGGCGCGCGGCAGTCTTTCCGTGGCGAAACTCGGGAGGCTGAAAGAAATAGGATTCGCGCCGAAAGCGGACGCATGGGAAACGCGGTACGCGCTCGCCGCAGAATACTATCGCAGATACGGAAATCTGCGCCCGCCGCAGCACTACGGCGTCGGCGGCGTCGATCTGGAAAAGTGGATAAGCGTGCAGCGGGTGTCATATCGCAACGGCACGCTGTCAGACGAGCGCAAAGCGCGGCTGGACGAAATAGGCATGGAATGGGTTCCATCGGGAAAGAAAACAAACGGAGGCGGAAGTGAAAGTACCGGAAACGGCAGAGCTGTTCGATCTTGAATATACTGCGGCGGCGGAATATCTGTCGGGGTATGTCCGTCCGTGGGAAGCGCTGGCCGGAATAAAGGAGCTGGTCGCCGCGCTCGGTAAGACTCTCGGCGGCGATTATACCGAAGTCGCTCCGGAAGTATGGGTGCACCGCAGCGCACGGGTTGCTCCGACGGCATACCTCGGCGCACCGTGCATCATAGGAGAGGGCACTGAAGTACGGCACTGCGCTTTCGTACGCGGCAGCGCTCTCGTGGGCAGAAACTGCGTGATAGGTAACTCGGTGGAACTGAAAAACGTCATACTGTTCGACGGCGTGCAGGTACCGCACTATAACTATGTGGGCGACAGCATACTCGGTCATAAAGCGCATATGGGAGCGGGATCTATAACGTCAAACGTCAAAGGCGACAGAAGCGCCGTAACGGTGCGTTGCGGCGGGGAAAGGATAACGACGGGACTGAAGAAGTTCGGCGCCATGATAGGCGACTATGCGGAGATCGGCTGCAACAGCGTGCTTAATCCGGGGACGATATTGGGCCGGAGAACGAGCGTTTATCCTCTGACTTCGCTGCGCGGCGTATATCCCGCAGACTGCATCGTCAAAAACGACTCCGCAGTAATTAAACGAAAAGAAAAATTCACCCATGAGGAGGGATAATGGGTCGGTATTTCGGAACAGACGGCTTCCGCGGTGAAGCCAACGTCAATCTGACGGCCGAACACGCGTACAGGATAGGTCGTTTTCTGGGCTGGTATTACGGCGAACTAAAACGCCGCGCCGGCGACGAAACGGCGCCGCGTATCGTGATAGGCAAAGACACGCGCCGCTCGAGTTATATGTTCGAGTATACTCTGGTATCCGGACTGACGGCGTCGGGCGCGGACGCGTACCTGCTGCATGTGACCACCACGCCGTCCGTGGCTTACGTCGCCCGTGTGGACGCGTTCGACTGCGGTATAATGATATCCGCCAGTCACAACCCGTACTACGATAACGGAATCAAACTGCTTAACGGCCAGGGCGAAAAAATGGACGACAAAACATTATCGCTCATCGAAGACTATATCGACGGCAAGCTGGAGGCGTTCGGAAAAAAGTACGGCGAACTGCCGTACGCGACCGGAGAAAAGATAGGGCGCACGGTGGATTACGCGTCCGGACGTAACAGATATATAGGATATCTGATCTCGCTGGGAGTGTACTCGTTCCGCGGTATGCGCGTCGGGCTGGACTGCGCCAACGGCAGCGCCTGGAATATAGCGAAATCCGTGTTCGACGCTCTCGGCGCAACTACGTACGTAATAAATGCGGAGCCGGACGGACTCAACATAAACAAAAACGCGGGCTCGACGCATATAGACGGGCTGCAGCGGTTGGTGCGGGAAAACAGTCTGGATATAGGTTTCGCGTACGACGGGGATGCCGATCGATGTCTGTGCGTGGACGAAAACGGCAACGTTGTCACCGGCGACCATATCCTTTACATATACGGAAGGTATATGAAAGAGCGCGGCAAGCTTTTAGGCAATACCGTAGTGACGACCGTGATGTCCAATTTCGGGCTTTACAAAGCTTTCGACGAGATCGGAATCGGATATGCAAAGACGGCGGTCGGCGACAAATTCGTGCATGATTATATGGTCAGAAACGGCAACAGGCTGGGCGGAGAACAGTCGGGGCATATAATCTTTTCCAAATACGCCACGACGGGCGACGGTATTCTGACCAGTCTGAAAATGATGGAAGTCGTAATCGCCAAGAAAACGACGCTCGGCAAGCTTGCGGCGCCGTTGAAGATATATCCGCAGCTGCTCATAAACGTCAGAGTGAACGACAAGGACGCGGTCATGAACGACGAGGACGTGATCGCGGCGGCCGCCGAAGCGGAACGCAGACTGAGCGGACGTGGCAGGCTGCTGCTGCGGGAATCGGGCACCGAACCGCTTATCCGCGTCATGGCGGAAGCGGAAACGGAAGAGATGTGCCGCTGCTGTGCGGAATACGTCGCGGACGTAATCAGGCGCAAAGGATACGAAGCAAAGTAACGGAACGGGGAAACGGTGAAATATAAAACCGGAGACGCATATGTGCGGAATTGTGGGATATTCGGGCGGCAGGCAGGCTGCGCCCATATTGCTCGAGGGACTGAAAAAACTGGAATATCGCGGGTACGACTCCGCGGGGCTGGCGGTGCGCGACGGCATCGCAAAGACGGAAATCGTCAAAGCCCGCGGTAATCTCGGCGTGCTGTCCGCAAAGGTGAACGGCGGACTTTCGATGAAGGGCACGTGCGGTATAGGGCACACGCGGTGGGCTACGCACGGCGAACCGAGCGAGGAAAACGCTCACCCTCACTGCAGCGACGACGGCAACGTCATCGCCGTGCACAACGGAATAATAGAGAACTATTCCGAACTCAAAGACAAGCTGAGCCGCAGCGGATATAAGTTCTATTCGCAGACGGATACCGAGGTCGCGACAAAGCTTATAGATTACTATTACCGCAAGTCCGGCGATCCGGTCGAGGCGATGTCGCGTTTCATGCTGCGCTCGCGCGGCTCTTACGCAATCGCCGTTATGTTCGCCGACGCGCCCGGCTGCATATACGCCGCGCGCAAGGACAGCCCCATGATAATAGGCGTAAACGGCGGAGAGTCGTATCTCGCTTCCGACGTGCCCGCAATACTCAAATATACCAGACGCGTGTATTATATAGGCAACCTGGAAATCGCCAGGCTGGAAAGCGGCGCGGTAACGTTCTATAATATAGATCGCGAAGAGATAAGCAAAGAGCAGACCGAAATCAGGTGGGACGCCGAGTCCGCGGAAAAAGGCGGCTACGAGCATTTCATGATGAAGGAGATACACGAACAGCCGCGCGTGGTGCGCGATACGCTGTGCGCGTATCTGGACGGCGATTCCGTCGATCTGTCCCGCGCGGGGCTGACGGACGACATACTCGGCAAAGTCGGGCGGATATATATAGCCGCGTGCGGCTCCGCTTATCATGCGGGCGTGGCGGCGCAGTACGTCATCGAGGACCTTGCCGGCATTCCCGTGCGCGTGGAGCTGGCGTCCGAATTCCGGTATCGCAACCCCATTCTAGAAGAGGACGGACTCGTAGTCGTGATAAGTCAGTCGGGCGAAACGGCGGACAGCCTCGCCGCGCTGCGCGAAGCGTCCCGCCGCGGTATGCGTACTCTTGCCGTCGTCAACGTGCGCGACTCCTCGATAGCCCGCGAAGCGGATCACGTCATGATGACGGTCGCGGGTCCGGAAATATCCGTCGCGACGACGAAGGCGTACAGCGCCCAGCTCATAGTCGGTTATCTTCTCGCAATCAGACTTGCCGAGCTGCGCGGCCGCATAACGGCGGAAGAACGGATGTCACTCGTGACGGAACTGCGCACGCTGCCGGACAAAATCGAGCGCCTGCTCGAAGACAAAGGGCGCATACAGTGGTTCGCGTCCAAATATTCCAACGCGAAAGATATCTTCTTTATCGGCCGCGGCATAGATTATGCCGTTAGTCTGGAAGGCAGCCTTAAAATGAAGGAGATAAGTTATATTCACTCCGAAGCGTACGCCGCCGGCGAACTGAAACACGGTACCATCAGTCTTATAGAGGACGGAACGCTGGTCATAGGTATTCTTACGCAGGAGAAGTTGTACGAAAAGACAGTCAGCAACATGACCGAGGCCAAGAGTCGCGGCGCGTATCTCATGGGGCTGACGAGCTACGGCAATTACAATATAGAGAACACGGCGGATTTCACGGTATACATACCGGTAACCGACGGCAGGTTTGCAGCCAGTCTAGCGGTCATACCTCTGCAGCTTTTGGGCTATTACGTCAGCGTCGCAAGGGGACTTGACGTGGACAAGCCCAGAAATCTGGCAAAGAGTGTGACGGTCGAGTGAGAGGACGGAATACTGACATATGAAAAAACACGGAAGAACAAGAAATACCGTTATTGCGGTGCTGTGCGATCTCGTAAGCGTCACGCTGTCCATCCTGCTTGCCATGCTTTTCTCGGAAGGCGCGGTAACGTTCGACCTGCTGACGCTGTGGTGGTACATTGCCAATATAGGCTTTGCCGGCATCTTTTTCGTAATATTCAGACTGTACAATATCATCTACGGCTCGGCGGGTATCATAGACGCGCTGCGCGTATGTGCCGCAGTACTCGGCGTTTGTATATGCAATGTGATATATTCGCTGGCATTCCGTACAGTTGATGTGCAGACTTGTCTGACGTACAGCGTCGTGCTGCTCAATCTCGTGCTTCTGTCGAGATTCGCCAAAAGACTGCTGCTGGCTGTATATTACATTCTGTTCCGCCGCGGCAAACCGGGAACGGTCCGCGCCATGATAGTGGGCGGTGGCAGCGCCGGCACCGCACTGGTGCGCGAAATGCAGACCACGGACAAGATCAAATATCTGCCGGTATGTATCGTGGACGACGATACGGGCAAGGTCGGACGCTCGATATCCAACGTGCGCATAGTGGGCACGTCGGCGGACATTCCCAGAATGGCCGCGAAATACAACATCGAGGAAATACTCATCGCCATTCCGTCTGTCGGCAAGAAAGAGATTTCGCGCGTCGTGGACATATGCAAGCAGACGAAGTGCAAGGTGAAGATCCTGCCCGGCGTTTACCAGCTCGTCAGCGGAGAGGCCACGATAGCCGCGTTGCGCGAGGTGGATATAACCGACCTGCTCGGCCGCGAGCAGATTACCGTCAATCTCGACGAGATCATGGGATATATCGAAGGACAGACCATTCTCGTTACGGGCGGCGGCGGATCCATAGGCAGCGAGCTGTGCCGCCAGATCGCGACGCACAGACCGGGGCGGCTGATCATTCTCGATATATACGAGAACAACGCATACGAAATAGAACAGGAACTTAAACGGCGGCATCCCGACCTCGATCTGCTCACGCTTATCGCCAGCGTGCGGGATAAAACGAAAATCGAAAACGTATTCGGCACGTATAAGCCGGATATCGTATTCAACGCGGCGGCGCATAAGCATGTTCCGCTCATGGAAACGAGTCCGAACGAGGCGGTCAAGAACAACGTGTTCGGTACGCTCAACTGCGCGCTTATGGCGGACAAATACGGCGCGAAGACATTCGTGCAGATATCCACGGACAAGGCCGTCAATCCGACCAACGTCATGGGCGCGACCAAGCGCATCTGCGAAATGATAATTCAGACGATAGGCCGGCACAGCACAAATACCAATTTCGTCGCCGTGCGTTTCGGCAACGTGCTCGGATCGAACGGCTCGGTCATACCGCTGTTCCGCGAACAGATCCGCGAGGGCGGTCCGGTGACCGTGACGCATCCGGATATCATCAGGTATTTCATGACTATACCCGAAGCGGTCATGCTCATACTTCAGGCGGGCGCGTACGCCAAAGGCGGTCAGATTTTCGTGCTGGATATGGGCGAGCCGGTGCGCATATACGACCTCGCGCTCAACCTTATACGGCTGTCCGGTTATGAGCCGGGCACGGATATCGAAATAAAGTTCACGGGGCTGCGTCCGGGCGAAAAACTGTATGAGGAACGTCTCATGGACGAGGAAGGATTGCAGACCACCGCCAACGGTCTGATCAACATAGCGCGCCCCATACCGCTCGACGAGGATTTCCTTAAACTCATGCTCGGCAGGCTCGAAGCCGCCGCTCGCGGCGAATCGGAGAGCATCCGTGACGTGATCGCCGAGCTGGTTCCCACGTACCGAAGGAAGAAGGAAGCGTAATTATATGAATAAGATATTACTTTCATCGCCCACTATGCACGGCGAAGAAATGAAATTCGTACAAGAGGCGTTCGACAGGAACTGGATAGCTCCGCTCGGATTCAACTGCGACGGTTTCGAAAGTGAAATGAGCGATTATCTCGGACGCGGAATATCCGAACACTTTTATACTCTTGCGTTATGTTCCGGAACTTCCGCGCTGCACTTGGCCGTGAAACTTGCGGGCGTCAAACGCGGCGATACGGTACTTTGCTCCGATATGACATTTTCGGCGACGGTCAATCCCGTTTCATACGAGGGCGGGATTCAGGTGTTTGTAGACTCCGAACGGGAAACGTGGAACATGGATCCGCGCGCGTTGGAAAAGGCTTTCGAAAAATATCCGGATGCCAAAGTCGTGGTACTCGCACATCTTTACGGTACTCCTGCAAAGCTTGACGAAATAATTGAAATTTGCAAAGCGCATAATGCGGTGCTGATCGAAGATGCCGCAGAATCTCTGTCGGCGACGTATCGGAACCGAGAGACCGGTACATTCGGGAATTACAATGCAATAAGCTTCAACGGAAATAAAATTATTACGACGTCGGGCGGGGGTATGCTTATTACGGCAGACGAAAGCGCAAGAAACAAGGCATTTTTCTGGGCTACTCAATCCAGAGAGAAAGCGCCGTGGTATCAGCATAAAGAAATAGGCTACAACTATCGTATGTCCAATGTGGTTGCCGGAATAGGCAGGGGACAGCTGTTGCATCTGGAAGAACACCGCGAACTGAAAGAAAAAATATATTTCGGATATAAACGGGCGTTTGCAGGTCTGCCGGTGACAATGAATCCTTATCTCCCGTATACGCGGCCGAATTTTTGGCTTTCATGTATGTTGATCGACAATAACTGTGATGTTTCGCCCATGACGGTATACGAAAAACTTGCGTCCTGCGGCATCGAATCCAGACCGATATGGAAGCCGATGCACATGCAGCCGGTATTTATGCATAACGATTTTATTTTTGCAGATGAGCGACCTGTCGACGAGGACATTTTTGCACGAGGGCTGTGCCTTCCGTCGGATATCAAAATGACCGAAGACGAGCAAAACGGAGTGATCGATATCATAAAAAGTTGTTTTTGCAAATGAAAGAATTTTTTGAAACATTAATATCGACGTGGTGGGGAGTTCTGATTATTTGCATACTTGCCGCCGCCGTATGGATACTTTTGTCGGCATTGCTGTACAGACGGTTTTTCAAAAGATTTTACGATATTGTGCTGAGCGGTATCGGTATCGCTGCCCTGTCGCCGGTATTTCTCGTGCTTATAGTACTCGGGGCGGTGAAAATGAAAGGCAATCCGTTTTTTACGCAGCTTCGCCCGGGAAAAGACGAAAAAATATTCAGGCTCATTAAATTTCGTACCATGACATGCGAAAAGGATTCCGACGGGAATCTGCTCCCGGACGAAAAGCGTCTTACGCGTTACGGCAGAATACTACGCAGCACTTCGCTGGACGAGCTTCCGGAACTGTTTAATATTTTTGTCGGACAAATGAGCATAGTCGGTCCGCGCCCGTTGCTTGTGCAGTACTTGGATCTATATACAGAAGAGCAACGTCAAAGACATAATGTTCGTCCCGGTTTGACCGGGTTGGCACAAACATCAGGACGTAATGCAATCTCATGGGAGGATAAATTTAAAAAGGATATCGAATATGTTAATAAGTTTTCTCTTGTAATGGATTTACAAATAATTTGTAAAACGGTAATATCAGTATTTTCAAGAAAAGGGATCTCGCAGGAAGGACAGGCGACTATGGAATTTTTTAAGGGTACGGCAAACAAACAAAATAAGCAAATCAATGTTTTAATTTTAAGTGCCGGAAGACGTGTCGAACTTGTTAATTGCTTTAAAAATGCAGCTAAACGATTAAACATAAACGGGGCAATAATAGCTGCAGACATATCAGATACTGCGCCTGCATTGTATTTTGCGGATAAACATTATATTATACCGAAAATATTTGATAAGGACTATTTGAACGCCGTTATAGAACTTTGCAACAATGAGAATGTTTCACTTATTATACCGACTATCGATACCGAACTGGAAATACTTGCCGAAAATAAAGATTTTATACAAAAAAACACCAAGGCAAAAGTTATGATTTCCGATGCGGCCGTTGTATCCGTTTGCTGCGATAAACTGAAAACAGCAGAATACTTTACGACGCATGGCTTTGATTGTCCACATATTTTTACTTCTTCGACGTCTGCAGTCCAACAATATACGTTTCCGCTATTTATAAAACCAAGGAACGGTAGTTCGAGT
This sequence comes from Candidatus Protoclostridium gallicola, assembly GCA_904387375.1. Lineage (GTDB taxonomy): Bacteria > Bacillota > Clostridia > Christensenellales > Pumilibacteraceae > Protoclostridium > Protoclostridium gallicola. The sequence goes on along the minus strand of CAJFLE010000008.1, from coordinate 145,089 downwards.
ATCAATACGTTTAAAGTAAAGAATGAATATGAATTAAAGTTCTTTGTCGAATATATTCCGGATCCTATTGTGCAGGAATTTATATCCGGACGTGAATACACGGTTGATTGTTTTTCGGATTTTGACGGTAATATAATTACGATAGTTCCGAGGGTGCGTCTGGCAACACGTGGCGGTGAAATACTAAAAGGCAAAATTGATAAAAACCGAATCGTTATAGACAACGTCAAACGGCTTGTGACATCATTTGGATTTATCGGGCACATAACAGTACAATGCTTTTTATGTGATGATAATACGGTAAAATATATAGAAATCAATCCGAGATTCGGAGGCGGCGCTCCGATGAGTATTATGGCCGGCGCAGATAGTTGTGAAAACCTTTACCGAATATTAATGGGTCAAAAACTTAAATACAATGAAAATTATGAGAACGGTGTTATCTTTTCCCGTTTCGACAGCAGTATAAGGATAGAAAAGAATTGATAAAAGCAATAATATTTGATTTGGACGATACTTTATATCGTGAATATGATTATGTATTGTCAGGTTTTCGAACGGTAGCAGATTTTTTAATGAATAAGTATGGGATAGAAAAAGCCTATGAGAAATTATTGAAATTGTTTTCCTTAGATAAAAATAATGTTTACGATAGACTTCTGAAAGATGAAAATATAGTTTTTTCAGATGATGATATTTCCGATATTGCGGCCGTTTATCGTAATCATTATCCGAGGATATCGTTACCGCCGGATATCGTTTCCACATTGAAAATATTACGGCATGGAAAATATAAAATCGGATTGATTACTGACGGAAGAAGTATCCAGCAAGCGCAGAAGATAAAAGCGTTGCAACTGCACGAGTATATGGATGAAATCATTGTTACGGATGCTTTGGGCGGCGTCGGGTACCGAAAGCCCAATCCGGCATCTTTTATATTGATGGCGCAAAGATTGAATATAGATATATCAAACTTATTGTATATAGGAGATAACCCGCGGAAAGATTTTGCAGTAAAACAATATATACCTATAACGACAGTCAGATTCATGAGCAACGGTTTTTACGCAAAAGAAGACTATTTAGATAACGTCGAACCGGATTATATTATTGATAACATTGCATCGATATTCGATATTTTAAAATTATTGGATTATAGCGTATGAAAATACTTATGATATGTACGACCTCGGCGTCAGTCAAGGGTTTTAGATATGGCCTTATAAAAAAAATGCAGAGCCTTGGACATACAATTCAGGTTATTGCGTTTGACCAAATATATAAAGACGATATAGAGCGCATGGGTGTGGAATTTTATTGCATTCCTCAATCAAATAGAAGCATTAATCCATTTAAATTTTTTGCTTTAAAGCATTACTATATAAAAATTATAAACAAAATAAAACCTGATTTGGTTTTTACGTTTATGTTAAAACCTAATATTATAGGAACGTTGAGCGCCAAAAAGGTAGGCGTAAACAGAATATTTGCTATGGTTGAGGGGCTTGGCGATGTCTTTATATATAATAGCATAAAATGGCGTTTTATACGTTGGGTCGTTTGCCGAATGTATAAAAAATCAATGCGCTCGGTCGATAAAATATTCTTTTTGAATAATGACGATAAAACCGAATTTATAAACAAGTGTATTGCTACTCATTCTCAATGTGTGCATATAAACGGAATAGGAGTTGACTTGGAAAGATTTGCATACCGTACTTTGAGAAAATATAATACCTTTTTGATGGTGGCGAGAATGTTACGTACAAAAGGCGTAATTGAGTATTGCAAAGCGGCAAGAATAGTTAAACAAAAATACCCAGAAGCTGTTTTTAATTACTTAGGCGCGGAGGGTGATCTGAAAATAGCCGATATACAAGAGTTTATATCCGACGGTTCAATTAATTATTTGGGTACCACAGATGATGTTCGACCGTTTTTAGAGGACTGTTCTGTTTTTATATTACCTTCTTATTATGGAGAAGGTTTGCCTATGTCTATTATGGAAGCGGAAGCTGTTGGCCGCGCGATTATAACTACGAATAATGTAGGGTGCAGGGATACCGTAATAGATGGTTACAACGGTTTTTTGGTTGAAAAACAGAATGTAGAGGATTTGGTAAATAAGATAGAGGCTTTTTTGATTGACCATAATTTGTTGCATCAATTTGGTAATAATAGTCATCTCTTGGCCGCACGCAGATTTGATCAAAGTATAATTAATGAGAAAATTTGTAGTTTAATTTAGTAGTGAGATTTTATAATGAAAGTAATAGTTCTTTTATCTACTTATAACGGCGAAAAATTTTTACAATCTCAGCTTGACAGTATTTTAGCTCAAGACCTTTGTAACAATGCAGAAATTTTGATATTTGTGCGCGATGATGGCTCATCAGACAATACTCAAAATATTTTACAAGAGTATAAAAAACAGAAAAATTTAAATTGGTATACTGGAGTCAATATTAAACCAGCTAAAAGTTTTTGGCATTTATTAAATCATTGTCCTGATGCTGATTATTATGCTTTTTGCGATCAAGATGACATATGGTTTACTGATAAATTATCTCGCGCAGTTAACACAATTCAATCTCTCAGTAATCAAAACCAACCAATATTATATTGTAGTTCAGTTACGGTTACTGATGCCAGTCTAAATCCGATAAAGAATAATACTAGAAACAAAGTATATACTGACTTTGCGCATGCCCTTATCTATAGCTTGGCTCCTGGGTGTACATTTGTTTTTAATCATTATGCTAAAAATTTGTTGACTTCGTATGATATTGATAATAATTATGTGATAATGCATGATTGGCTTGTGCATAAAATTATAGCAATGATGGGCATTGTTTTATATGATCATAATCCAACAATGTATTATAGACAACATGGAAATAACGTTATTGGTGCTACAAAGGGAGGTGTCAAAAGTTTTTTTACTAAATTAAATAGAATGCTAACGATTGATAGACGTGTTCGTAGTTTAAGTGCAAAATCACTTTTAAATGTATATTATGAATATATAGATGATGATGTAAAAGATATTTTAAATATGGTATCATCATACTATAAAGAAAAAAAATTAAAACAAAAATTTTTACAATCAACCTTATTCTCGGTCGGTGGAATTAGGGATATATATTTAAAACTTTTAATTCATATGGATTTAATTTGATATGACTAAAATGATTTTTTCATGTAAATATTGCATGATAAATAAAATTAATAATTTATTATTATTTATATATTTATTTAATGTAGTTTTTTTACCCAATGATAATTTTAATTTGAAAATTATTTCATTAATACTGTTATATGTAATTAATATAACTTGTTTTTTGAGCTTGAATGGGGCCGATGAAAAATTAATTTTTTATTGTGGCTTTGTTTTGACATGCATAACAATTTTTTGTTCTATTGTCAATACAGGCGTAGTATTGAATAATATTAAAATGGGATATCCTGGATATATTCTATTGTTATATTTAATCATAAAAAAAAGGAAATTAAGTTTTAAAAAATATTTCTGCTTTATTTTATCATTAATGGCTGTATTCGTTTGCTTGATGGGATTATTAGATATTATACAAATTATTGATTTAAATGATAATCCAATTTTATTGTGGCTTGTAGAAACAGAAAACGCCATGGTGGGAAAGGGGAGTCACTTGCCTATATATTATATGATTTTTCTTAAGACATCACCATTGTTATTTATTTTACTTTTTTATTCGCTAAGAGATAAACATTATTGGCTATCAATATTGGCAATTATCGCTTTGGTATTAAGTGGAACGCGAGCAAACATATTTATATTATTAATAGCATTATCTATTTATTTTATTTTTGTCCAAAAAAGACTATATAAAAAAATTTTAGCCGTATTTATATTATTATTAGTTTTTCTATTTATGGCCTTAAATAATTTTGATTTAATCATTGATATATTTGTACGGAAGAGCAGTTCTGATGATGTTAGAAGTGGACATTTACAGGGTATACTGGAAGTATGGAATCAGGATCCTCTTTCATTGATAGTTGGCAGCGGATATAGTGCAGAATTTTATTCTTATGGGAGAAATGCGTTAGTTTCTAATATTGAATTGTCATATTGGAATTTATTACGGCAAGTGGGATTAATATGTTTTATTCCTATGTTATATATGTATATTTACCCTTTATATAGATTAATTTTGCGACATAAATATACGGAAACATTACCGTATTTATGTTATTTGATTATAGCTTACACAAATCCGTTTTTATATTCATCCACAGGTATTACATTGCTTGTGTTTGAATATATAGAAGCATTTAATGCGAATAGAATAAAACAATATAAGTGTCGGAGTGTCATATCTTTATTATCGCCCAATAATACTATAAAAATTTGAAACATTTATATTATTTAATATGGCACAACAGATAACGAAAAAAAGACTGGCGTCTAATATCATCATATCGATCACCGTTCAGCTTATCTCTATGGCGGTTAGTTTTCTGCTGACGCTTATCGTGCCGAAATTTATTGACGAATACCAGTATGCTTACTGGCAGACTTATGTCATGTATGTCGGCTATGTCGGTATACTTCATTTCGGGCTGCTTGACGGAATAGTGTTGCGCTACTCGCAGTATGATTACGAGGAGCTGGATAAGGCGCGTATCCGGTCGCAGCTGCATGTAATGCTTGTTTTTATGAGCATAATTGCCGCCGCGGCCGTGGTGGTGGCAGTCGTCGCGCTCGACGGGGTGGCAGGAAGCACCGTGATTCTCGTGGCCATCGGTGTCCTCACGAAAAATGTCGTTACATACGTCTCGTATACTTTTCAGATAACCAATCGCATAAACAGATATGCAATCCTTATAATTCTGCAACGCGTGGCATACGGGATTATCGTTGTGATTCTTCTTGCGTGCGGCGTCAACGATTTCGTATGGTATTGCGTCGCGGATCTTGCCGGCGACATAATCGGTATTCTGGTGACTGCATTTTTCAACCGCGGTATGTATTTCGGCAAAAGTTTCGGAATAAAACCGACGCTGTCGGAGATGAAGACTAATCTTGCCGCGGGCATCAATCTCGTGATTGCCAATTGGTCTGCGATGTTTATCGTGGGCGGCGCGAAGATGATAGTTCAATGGCATTGGGACGCATTGGTGTTCGGCAAGGTGTCTTTTGCTTTCAGTATATCAAACGTGTTCCTGACTTTTGTGAGTGCGGCGAGCGTGGTTCTGTTTCCGTCACTGAAGAGATTGGAACAGGACAAGCTGCCCGGAGTATATAAAAACATACGCGGAGTTATGAGCCCGTTGCTTGTGTCTGCGATGATTTTGTATTTTCCGGGATGCTGGCTTTTGTCAATGTGGCTGCCGGCATACTCCGAAAGTTTGGTGTATCTCGGTTATCTGCTGCCGATTATCATATATTCGTCAAAGATAAATCTGCTTACTAACAATTATCTGAAGGCGTATCGCAAAGAGCGGGCAATGCTTGTGATCAATGTTGCGTCTTTCGCGGTGTCTGCCGTCGTTTCCTGTCTGGGCGCATTTGTTTTCGACAGTTTGGAAACCGTACTCATAGGCGTCGTCGTCACATTGATGCTGTCGTCGATCGCTTCGGAAATCGTGGTACTGAAAACGATACGCGTGCGCATGGTTCTGCCTTTCATTCTCGAGGCGGCAATGACTGCTGGATTTATTCTGTGTGCAAGCATGTTGGATTTGTGGATCGGCTGTGCCGTATACGGCGGCGCGCTGCTCGTGTATCTGTTGCTTAATATTCGACAATTGTCCGGGCTTCTGCGCCGGTTTAAAAGATCGTAAGGAGAACATTCATGAAAGGAATAATATTGGCGGGAGGTTCGGGTACTCGGCTGTATCCGCTGACGCGGGTGACGAGTAAGCAGTTGTTGCCCGTATACGACAAACCCATGATATATTATCCGCTGTCCGTGCTGATGAATGCCGGGATAAGAGATATACTCATTATATCCACGCCGGAAGATACGCCGCGTTTCGAGGCGCTGCTGTCCGACGGCTGGAGACTGGGAATACGTCTGAGGTATGCCGTTCAGCCGTCGCCGGACGGACTGGCGCAGGCGTTCGTGATCGGCGAGAAGTTTATCGGGAACGACAGCGTAGCTATGGTGCTCGGGGACAATATTTTTGCGGGGCATGGACTGAATAAGCGATTGAAGGCAGCGGTACATAATGCGGAGAGCGGCAGAGGCGCGACTATATTCGGATACTATGTGGACGATCCGGAGAGGTTCGGTATTGTGGAGTTCGACGGCAGCGGGAAAGCGGTATCTATCAAAGAGAAACCGAAAAAGCCGAAAAGCAACTATTGCGTGACTGGACTGTATTTTTACGACAACCGCGTCGTGGAGTATGCCAAAGGGCTGAAACCGTCGGCGCGCGGCGAGTATGAAATTACCGATCTGAACCGCATTTATCTTGCCGGCGGCGAACTGCATGTCGAGATATTGGGGCAGGGCTTCACGTGGCTGGATACCGGTACGCACGAGAGCCTTGTCGACGCGACAAATTTCGTGCGTACGATGGAAACTCATCAGCATCGGAAAATCGCGTGCCTGGAAGAGATTGCGTATCTGAACGGCTGGATAGATAAGGCGCGTCTGACGGAGATATGCGAGACGATGAAGAACAACCAGTACGGGCAGTATCTGAAAGCCATTATAGACGGCAAGTACCTCGACGGATTATATTAAGGAGCGCATAATGACAATCATCATAACGGGCGGAGCGGGATTCATCGGAAGTAATTTTGTCTTCCATATGCTGAGAACATATCCCGAGTACAGAATAATATGTCTGGATAAACTGACGTACGCGGGGAACTTGTCCACGCTTGCGGAAGTCATGGACAAGCCGAATTTCCGTTTCGTGAAAGCGGACATCTGCGATCGTGAGGCGGTGTACGGACTCTTCGAGGAGGAAAAGCCGGACATAGTGGTGAACTTTGCCGCAGAGAGCCATGTCGACCGCAGTATAGAGGATCCGGGCATATTTTTGCAGACAAACATCATCGGCACAGCGGTACTTATGGATGCATGCCGGAAATACGGGATAAAACGCTATCATCAGGTATCGACGGACGAGGTATACGGCGACCTGCCGCTGGATCGTCCGGATATGTTTTTCACGGAGGAAACGCCGCTGCATACGAGCAGTCCGTACAGCAGTTCGAAAGCCGCGGCGGATCTGCTGGTACTGGCGTATCATCGCACATACGGGTTGCCGGTGACGATCAGCCGCTGTTCCAACAATTACGGACCGTATCATTTCCCGGAGAAGCTTATCCCGCTGATGTTAGTCAATGCACTGCACGACAAGCCGTTGCCGGTATACGGTCGCGGGGAGAACGTGCGCGACTGGCTGTATGTCGAAGATCATTGTAAGGCGATCGATCTCATAATTCATAAAGGTCGGGAAGGCGAGGTATACAATGTCGGAGGACATAACGAAAAGCGGAATATAGATATAGTGCGGATCATCTGCCGCGAGCTGGGTAAGCCCGAGAGCTTGATCACGTATGTAACGGACCGCAAAGGTCACGACATGCGTTATGCGATCGATCCGACAAAGATACATAACGAACTGGGCTGGCTGCCGGAAACGCCGTTCGAGGACGGCATAAAGAAAACGATACGCTGGTATCTGGAACACCGCGAGTGGTGGGAAAACATCATAAGCGGCGAGTACGAGAAGTATTATGAAAAAATGTACGGGAACAGATAAAATGAGGATATTCGTTACGGGAGTAAAAGGTCAGCTCGGTCACGACGTGTCGAACGAATGCAGAAAGCGCGGTTATGAAGTCATCGGCGTGGATATAGAGGATATGGACATAACCGATGCGGCGGCAGTAGACAGTGTTATTACGGAGGCCTCGCCGGACGTCGTTGTACATTGCGCGGCATGGACTGCGGTGGATGCGGCCGAAGAGGAAGAAAACATAGCGAAAGTGCGTGCCGTGAATGCGGACGGTACGCGGAACATCGCCGACGTCTGCAAAAAGCTGGACTGTAAAATGATATATATATCCACCGACTATGTCTTCGACGGCCAGGGGGATAAACCGTGGGAGCCGGATTGCAAGGCGTACAGCCCGCTGAACGTATATGGTCAGACCAAGCTCGATGGCGAACTCGCCGTAGCCGACACGCTGAAAAAGTATTTTATCGTGCGTATAGCGTGGGTGTTCGGCGTGAACGGCAAGAATTTCATAAAGACAATGTTAAGCCTCGGGCAAAAGTACGATACGGTGCGCGTGGTAAACGATCAGATAGGAACGCCGACATACACGTACGATCTTGCACGGTTGCTGACGGATATGGCGGAGAGCGAAAAATACGGATATTACCATGCAACGAACGAGGGCGGATATATAAGCTGGTACGATTTTGCGTGTGAAATATTCCGCCGCGCGGGATATGCGACAAAGGTAGTGCCGGTTACTACCGCTGAGTACGGACTTTCGAAAGCCAGACGTCCGTTTAACAGCCGGCTGGATAAGAGCAAGCTGGTAAAGAACGGTTTTACACCGTTGCCGGACTGGAGAGACGCGCTTGACAGGTATATGAAGGAGCTCGGATACTGAAATGGGACAGATAAAAGTAGAAAAGAACGCAGGCGGAATAGAAGGGCTGTATGTAATAACCCCGGCAGTACACGGCGACGCGCGCGGATATTTCATGGAAACGTATAACAGACGCGATATGGAAGAAGCGGGGCTGAATATGGAATTTGTGCAGGATAACCAGTCAATGAGCATCAAAGGCGTATTGCGGGGGCTGCATTACCAGATAAATCATCCGCAGGGAAAGCTTGTCCGTGTGATCAAAGGCCGCGTGTACGACGTGGCAGTGGATATGCGTAAGGGAAGCGCGACATACGGCAAGTGGTACGGAATAGAGCTGAGCGAAGAGAACAAGAAGCAGTTTTATATTTCGGAAGGCTTTGCGCACGGGTTTTTGGTGCTGAGCGACACTGCGGAGTTTTGTTACAAAGTAACGGATTTCTATCATCCGGGAGACGAAGGCGGGATAGCATGGAATGATCCGGAAATAGGAATTTGCTGGCCGGAAGTGACGGGCGAATATACCGGCAGCGCGGATCCTTCCGGATATGCTCTGTCAGACGGAACCCCGCTTAATCTCAGCGAAAAGGATAAAGGGTGGGGAACGTTAATCGGAAACCTATTGCAGTAACTGCGTACGACAACGGATAGCACGCTTATTAATACGGCGCAGCAAGAGTTTTACGCGGTAATTTAATCAATCGGCAATGAGCCCGGTATTTACCCGGGTTCATTTATTGTAAACGGAAAACCCCGCGATAGTCGCGGGGTTCAGTGAAGGCTAAAGCCGATGAGGATGACAAAAGGACTCAGATCGTGTAAGAGTTTCTCCCATTAAGCAGATGAGAGCGGTTTAATGTATGTGGAGGTAAAGAATATGAAAAAATTAATTGTAGTAATAGCTGACAATTGAAATTAATTGAACTTGTAATATACATATTTATTTCAGATAATTTTCGCTCACGATTTTGCAGTGGTGATAGAAGTTTCCGGGCGTCATACGCGACGCGGAAAGCGCCTGCGAAAGAGAGATGTTTCCGGCTTTATAATTTTTGACGATGTCGATGAACTCGGAAGTGTAGACTTTTCTGGGGCGTCCGAAACGGACGCCTTTTTTCTTTGCCGCGGCTATGCCTTCCGCCTGCCGGGCGCGTATATTTTCGCGTTCGTTTTCGGCGACGAAGGACAGGATTTGCAGCACTATGTCTGAAATGAACTTGCCGACGAGCGTATCGGCGCCGGTGCGCGTGTCCAGCAGGGGCATATCGAGCACGAGGATATTCGCGCGTATTTTTTTCGTTATGCGGCTCCACTCTTCTATGATCATGGTATAGTTGCGGCCCAGCCGGTCTATCGATTTGATAACGAGCAGATCTCCGCATCTGAGTCTTCTGATCATGCGCATATAGTTGCTGCGGTCGAAATCCTTGCCGCTTTTTTTGTCGCAGAATATATATCTGCTGTCGATACCGAGCGCGGAAAATGCCTCGATCTGTCGGGAAAGGTTCTGGTCACGCGCCGAAACGCGCGCGTAGGCGTATGTCATCGAAAAAGTCTCCTTTTCTATATATAATAGCAGAAACCGATATTCCGCGGCCGGAAAACTTTTTATCCGGATAAAAGTCTATCATAGTTTGCGCGATTTTGGCAAGTTTTTATGTCTCCGTAAACCTATACTTTTACGGAACCGCACGCCGCGATTACCCGGGAGCCTGCGGAAAGGAGGGGAGAATTATGGTAAAAATAGCGATAGTCGAAGACGAAAAAGAGTCGTTCCAGCGGCTCAAAGAGCTGATCGGAAGATACGAGCGCGAGAAGAACGAAAAGATCGAAACCAGATGGTTCACGGAGGGACTGACCTTTATCGACGAATACAATGTGGGCGAGTACGACTGCGTGTTCATGGATATAGACATGCCGCATATCAACGGCATGGAAACGGCTAAGGAGCTTCGCAAACTGGATTCGGTCGTGCCGCTCATATTCGTGAGTATCATGGTTCAATACGCCATCGAAGGCTACTCCGTGGATGCCATGGACTTTCTCGTCAAACCCATTCAGTATCTGAAATTCAGCATGAAGCTGGAAAAGGCCATCAATTACAGCCGCAAGAACAGACAGGCCGTGTTTAAACTCGTGGGTGAAGACGGCCTGACGCAGTATGTCACGGCTAACGAGATACTGTACGCCGAAAGCGTCAATCATTACGTTTATTTTCACGCCACGAAAGGGGACTTCAAAAAACTAATAAGCATGACGAAAGCGGAACAGATACTCAGTGAGTTCGGGTTCCTGCGCTGCGACGTTTCCTTTCTCATCAATCCCGCATACGTGACGATGCTGGGCAACGATTACCTGATGATAGGCGAAAACAAGATTCCGATCTCGCGCAACCGTAAAAAGGAATTCATGCGCAGGTTCACGAGTTACCGCAAGTTCGTGTATTGAGGAGGCTGCGATGTTTCTCGACTTTCTGAATTTCATAATACCGTCGCAGTTTCCTTACGCGCTGCAGCTTTTTGCCGCCGGCTGGTTATTCTCATTCAAGACCAAAAAGCGTCCGCATTTCTGGCCGCGCTTTGCTGCGGGCGCGGCGGTGTTTCTCGTCACGGGCTGGTTCGTGCCCGACGTCCTGCTCGCGGGATTCTTCTTCGTGCCGGCGTTCGTGCTCATCCCCGTGGCCGTGCTCGTGCTGGTTTTCATGCTGGATACCGAATTAAAGCGCGTCGCGTTTATCGTCATAAGCGCGTTTCTGCTGCAGCATACGACTGAGTGCGTGACGTGGATGCTGCGCGAGGCGTTTGCAGTCGATGCCGGCAGCGCAATGTGGATGGCGCTCAGTTTCATCTGCTACACCGTATCGTACGTCGGCGCGTTTTTTCTGTTCGTGTTCCGGAAGGACAACCCTATACCCGGCATGAAGTCATGGAAGATGATCATAATGGGCGGAATAACGTTTATCATCGTTTATATAGTGCGTGAGGTCATAAACAACCTTATCGAGATCAACGATATAGATTTCGCCGTCATAAATATCACGATTAATCTGTATTCCGCGATCGCCAGTATCCTGCTGTTTATCGTGCTTTATTCCGTAAACAATACGGACACGCTCGCGGAGGACAAGCGCATATTGCAGGAGCTGTTGCGCCGCGAGCAGGATACGTACGAAATGGTGGCGGAGAACATCAACAGCATCAACTATAAGTGCCACGACTTAAAGCATCAGATACAGTATCTGCGCGACCCGATCAACAGCGAGGAACGGGAAAAGTATATACAGAAGCTGGAACGTGACGTCATGATATACGAGCGCATGCCCAAGACGGGCAACGCCGCGCTCGACACGACGCTGGCGAACAAGTGTATATACTGCGAGCAGAAGGACATAGAATTCGTGTTCCTTGCCGACGCGAAGGCGCTGGATTTCATGGAACCGACCGAAATATTCTCTCTGGTAGGCAATGCGATCGATAACGCGATAGAGTGCGTCGTCAAATATCCTGACAAGGAAAAGCGCCAGATATCCATGCGCGTGTCCGATGTGGGCAACATGCTGCGCATATACATAGAAAACTACTGCGAGGAGCCGTTGAAAATAGTGGGCAGCGAAATCGTGACGACCAAGGACGACAAGCTCGGTCACGGCTTCGGGCTCAAAAGCATGCGTTACATCGTGGATAAATACCACGGCTATATGAACGTGGATCAGAAAGACAACCTTTTCTTTCTTACGATACTGCTGCCGATAGAGCGATAGCGAGCGAAAGACCTGCCTCCGGGCAGGTCTTTTCGGCAATATACCGGTTTCGCAGTCAAACCGACAGATTTCGCAGGCCGGCGTTTCCGCCCCCGATCGGTGTGTTAGACTGAATGCACAACGAATAATAATCTGCGGCTACAACCGGCGCCGCGGATACGGAGATGTCTATGCGGATTTTCAGGAAGAATTGGAAAAGCGCGACGGCGATACTTATTTTTATACTTTGTATCGCGTGTATAATGTCGGTATGGGCGTTCCAGAACGAGATGCAGATCAGCAACGGGCTGGGCGTGAAACAGAGCGAGGTAGTAGGCGGGCTGTCGTCCGACCCCGCGACGTACAGATACCGCACCGCGTACACCGAAAACGGCGTACCGTCCGACGAAGGGTTGGAAAAACTGCTCGTCGACGAGTACGCGCACTGCGTTACGGAAGAGGAGGAAGGCGCCGTGCTGCTCAAAAACGACGGCGGAGCGCTTCCTCTCGGCGAGGACGAGCGCAAAGTGACGCTGTTCGGCCACGCCACCGTGCAGCCGCTGTACCGGGCGCGCTCGGGCGGCGCGTGGACGGACGGCCAGGCCAACCTCGTCACATACGTCGACGCCATGGAGGACGCCGGGTTCACGGTGAACCGCACGCTCGTGGACGCATACGCCGCCAGCACGTCGTATCGCGGCGGCAAAGGCGGCGGCACGGGCAGCCCTGATACGGCGTTCCTGCTCGGCGAAGAGCCCGCTTCGTTCTATACGGACGAAATAAAGAACAGTTTCGAGGAGAGCGTCGCCGTGATCATGCTCGCCCGCGAGGGCGGCGAAACGCGCGACCTTCCCGTCAGCGACTACGAGGGCAAAAAGCACCTCGAACTTCACGACGCGGAAAAGGATATGCTGTCGCTCGTAAAGCAGTATAAGGACGCAGGCACTTTTTCCAAGGTCATACTGTTGCTTAATACCACCAACCCGCTCGAACTCGGCTTTCTCGACGAGTACGGAATAGACGCGTGCATGTGGATAGGCGGACCGGGCCTGCGCGGCTTCGAGGGTGTGGCGAACCTGCTTAAAGGCGACGCCAATCCTTCGGGCAGGCTCATAGAAACGTATGCTTCGAATTCGCTTTCGTCGCCCGCGATGGTCAACTTCGGCGACATATCTTATACCAACTACAACGAGCTTACGTACGCAGATCAGGCGCAGTTCGAAGGCAAACTCGTCGTCTACGCCGAGGGAATATACCAGGGCTATAAGTATTACGAAACGAGATACGAGGACGTCGTGCTCGGCAGGTACGGCGCGGACGACCCCGTAGGCTCGACGGACGGCGAGGCGTGGACGTACGCGGACGAGGTGATATATCCGTTCGGCCACGGCCTGTCGTATTCGGATTTCTCCCAGACGCTGAACGACGTGACTTACGACGCTGCGAGCGGCGAATACGTCGCGTCGGTGACGGTGAAAAACGAGAGCGGCATGCCCGGCAAGCACGTAGTGCACCTGTACGCGCAGACGCCGTACGGCGACTACGAGCGCGCCAACCTCGTGGAGAAATCCGCGATCCAGCTGGCGGGCTTCGCCAAGACCGGCGAACTTGCGGAAGGCGAATCGGAAACGGTGGAAGTGCGCGTGGACGAGTATCTGCTCGCAAGCTACGATTATACCAATCTCAAAGGCTACTATCTGTCCGGCGGCGACTATTATTTCGCGATCGGCGATAACGTGCACGACGCGCTCAACAACGTGCTCGCGGCAAAGGCCGCGGCGGGCGTGCAGGTGAACGCCGCCGCCATGACCGCGCCCGGCGACGCGGCCGCCGCCAGAGCGCTGCCGCGCGAAGAGGATAAGGAAACGTTCTTAACGTCGAGGCAGACGGGCAACCGTGTGACCAACCTGTTCGACGACGCGGATATCAATTATTGGGTGGAGGACGCGGTGACGTACCTCACCCGTCAGAACTGGAAGGATACTTATCCCACCTCAGCCACGACCGTCGCGGCGACCGAGGCCATGCTTAAAGAGCTTGACGGCTATACGTACGAAAAACCCGACGACGCGCCCGGCGTGGACGATTTCACGCTCGGCGAGGACGCGGGCATCAGGTTCGTGGATATGTACGGCGTGCCCTACGACGATGACGAAAAGTGGGACGCGTTCTTAAACCAGCTCACGATCGACGACATGGTGCGCGTGCTCGACGACAGTTTCAGCACCCGCGGCGTGGTCAGCGTGGCAAAGCCGGAGCAGAAGAACAACGACGGCCCCGACGGCGCGCAGCAGGCGTACATATACGGCGACCGCCGCGGAGCGACGTGTTATCCCGTGGAAACGGTGCTGTCGTCCAGCTGGAATCTTGACCTCGCGGCAAAGCGCGGTCGCTTCCTCGGCGAAGATAACCTGTATTCGGGCGCTACCCAGATGTGGTCGCCAGCGGCCAACCTTCACCGCACGCCGTACTCGGGCAGAAATTACGAGTATTACAGCGAGGACGCCGTTGTCAACTATTACTTCCTCGGCACCGAGGTGTACGAGATGCAGAAGATGGGCATCAACGTCGCGCCCAAGCACCTCGCCGCCAACGACCAGGAAACCAACCGCTACGGCGTGGGCACGTTCATGACCGAACAGACGCTGCGCGAAGGGCCGCTCAAAGGCTTCGAGGCGGCGTTCACGATAGGCGGCGCGCTCGGCGTCATGACGACGTACAGCCGCATAGGCTGCACGTACGTCGGACAGAGTTCCGCCATGCAGGAGGATCTGCTGACGGGCGAATGGGGCTTCAACGGCGTGATCATAAGCGACGCCGTGACAGGCAAGGCCTATCAGCACCCCATAGAGATGCAGGCGGCGGGCAACGACATGTACTGCATAAACGTGGGCGCGGACTTCTTCGCCGCTCCCAAGATAAAGAAGGCGATATTGGATAACGACGACGGATATTTGCTCGGCAAATTGCGCGAGACCAACAAACAGTTCTACTATTCTTTCGCCAATTCCAATCTCGTAAACGGCCTGACCCACGATTCCGTCGTCGCCGACGTGCTGCCGTGGTGGCAGGGACTGATCATAGCCGTCATCGTGCTGCTCTCCGTATGCACGGCGGGCTGCCTGACGATGAGCGTGCTGTCGTACGTATTCGGTAAAAAAGAAAAGGAAAAGGAGGCGCAACAATGAAATTCCGACGCGGGAAACCGGCATTCTTTCTTAACGCGGGTGCAAGCGCGTTGGCGCTCGTCATCGCGATAGTATACGCTGTATATGCGAGCGGGAACAAGACGTTCCTTCCGGTGGTCTTTATCATGCTGCTGCTCGGCACGGCGTGCGGGATCGCCGAGATGTTCACGGACTTTCCGCTGCTGCCGCTCGCGCCCTGCGCGTTCTGGTCGCTGGCGTTCTCCTTCTTCTTTCAGAACAGACTCATGATGTTCGGCGACTATCTCAACGGCCTGCCCGGCCTGTCCGGCGGCGGGAACATAATAGAGCTCGTGTTCTTCATCCTTATAGGCACGGTGCTCTGCGTCGCGGCCGAGATCGTTATCTGCTTCATGGATAATCCTTTCCGGCGCCGCGGCGGAAAATAACGAAAAAACAGGTTTCGCATAAAAACCGACAGGTTTTGCACGGCGGCGGAAATTCCGCCCGCCGCCGTGCTATACTCGAAACCGACAGGGGAAAGTGCCCCTTATCATACGATAAAGTCGGAAGAAATTCCGGGTTTATAAAAAATTTACAGGAGGTTTTCCGAAATGGAAAAAAGGAAAATGACGAGAAGTCTTGCCTTTTTGTCGATAGTGCTCGCCCTCGTACTGTCGATAATCGTGGGACTTTTTGTTACCGGCTATGCCGGAACCGCTTCCGCGTTCAGTACGATGGAGAATAACGGTGATTTTTATCCCGATTACGAGACCACCGCAGAAGCGCAGGAGGCAGCCAAGAAACTGAACATTCAGATGGCTGAGGAGGGAACGATACTTCTGAAAAACAGCAACAACGCGCTTCCCGTCGCAAGGACGGAGCACGTGAGCGTGTTCGGCATAAGTTCGGATACTCTGCAGGGCACGGCCGCTTCGGGATGGGGCGCGGTGGCAATCGACGGGCAGGTGACCAGCATGGCGCAGGCGCTGGCCGAAGAGGGTTATCGAGTAAATCCCGCGCTCGAATCGTTCTATGCAGATCATGAATACAGCCCTTCGGCACAAGGCAGGGACGAAATATCCGACTTCACGCCTGCGGTCGAGCGTTCGTTCGCCGAGTACAAGGACGTCGCGTTCATTACCGTGACGAGATATCTTACCGAGGGCACCGGCGCCGGCGACCACAATACCGTACTAAACGGAAAGGGCGTAGGCGCGGAAAGGACTACGGCTACGGAAAAACAGGTGCTCGAGGACGCTGAAAGCGACTGGCATGCAGACCTTGCGACCAACGAGGACGAGAGCGAAACGTATAAGCACGAGCTTATGCTGACCAACCAGGAAGAAGCGCTGCTCGAATACGTAAAGCAGCAGGGCTTCAAGAAGATCATATATCTCGTCAACGCGGTCGTTCCCATCGAGTACTATAACCTCGAAAACGATCCGGACGTCGACGGCATACTTATGATCAGCCGTCCCGGCGCCGTAGGTCTCAAGGGTGTGGCGAACGTCATTTCGGGTGACGCGAATCCTTCGGGCAAGACCAATCAGATCTACGTTAAGGACTACACCGCCGATCCTATCTGGCAGAACGTCGGCTTCAACAACCAGGTCAATGCGGATTATAACTCCATGACTTTCGATGGGAACGGTGTTGTCGAGGACACGAACGCAAACGCAATACTGTCCAAAGTCACTTACCGTTACGCCGACGATGCCTCTGAAGAAAGCTATACGACCACCCGCAATAATATCTACAATTATACTACCGCGAGCCGCAGCGGAAGCGCGACCGCAGCTCCCGATCCTTACGGCATCTTCGGTATCGACTACGAAGAGGATATCTACCGCGATTACTGGTATTACGAAACCAAAGCTGCGGATATGAACGCGGCGGATGACGTCGATCACAACGCCGGCACCGAATGGTATCGGGACGCGGTCGTCTATCCGTTCGGCTACGGCCTGAGCTACGGTTCCGACTTTGCGTACGAAATCACGGGTATCACGCTGGATAAAGGCACGCTTGAAGACGGCGGTTCGCTCGCAAAGGTGGACATCGAGTCCTCCGCCGGCAATGAAGCCGAAATAAAGGGCGGCACCGTATCGGTGAAGGTCACCAACGTCGGCGGCGTGGCAGGCAAGGAGGCCGTACAGCTGTACAGCACCGCTCCTTACGATTCGGCCGACGCTCCCGTCGAGAAGCCTTACGTGAAGCTGCTCGGCTTCGAGAAGACGGGCGTGCTTCAGCCCGGCGCTTCCCAGACCGTCGAAATCGATTTCAACATCCAGGATATGGCTTCCTACGACTGGCGCGGACTCGCTGACGGTAACACCAAGGGCTACATAATCGAGGCGGGCGACTGGTCGCTCCGCGCAATGGGTTCGTCCAACAGCTGGATGACTGCAGATGCGGAAAATACAGACGACGATTACGACGCGGTCGACTTCACGGTGGACGCTGACGCATATCTGCTCCTCGACGACTTCTCGGGCAACGAGACGGGCAACCTCTTCTCTCCCGAGAACGGCGTGTTCTCTTCCGTGCGTGACAACACCATAGAAGGCAACCGCAAGTTCAACGAATCTGCAACCGCAAAACAGACGTTCATGTCCAGAGCGGACGGCTTCACGACTTCCTTCCCTCAGGCTCCCACCGCAGAGGATATGACCGTTTCCAAGGACGCGCTGACAGGAATCGCATACTGGCACAAGTTCCAGATTGGCGAGGGCATCACTTCGTTCAACGAGCCGGCGTATATGACTCCGCTGTCCGGCGATAACGTAAGCGCAGGCGCTTTCAATAATCCTACTCCGGAAGATTTCGAAGGTCAGCGTTATCAGGACGGCCAGGACGTCTGGAGCCTGGACGGCGAAATCGTCGAAGAGGGAACTCCGGGCGCTGTCAAGATCGTAGACGGCGCGACCGACTTCCCCTGGATAGACGACTTCAAGGCGGCGCAGGCCGAAATGGCAGGCTGGACGCAGGCGCCCAACGGCACCGAAACCGCGGCCGAGACCAAGGTTTCGGATATGAGCGGACTCAGCCCTTATGACGGCGGCGAGGGCGCCGAGGCGTGGAAGTCCTTCATGGATCAGCTCACTTACAACGAAATGGAGTGGCTCATCAACAGAGGACAGAAACGGGCAATTGAAAGAATAGGCATGAACGCGCTGTCCGGCGGCGACAACACCAACGACGCGGGCGGATACAGATGGGCATGCAACGGCATGATCGCGTCCACGTGGAATAAGGATATCGCATATAAACAGGGACGCATCATCGGCAGTATGTATCTTCTCAGAGGTACGAACAACGCATGGTGGGGCGGCACCGTTCAGGTAATCCGTACCGTATGGGCGGGCAGAAACGGCGAGTTCTACTCCACCGATCCCATGCTCTGCGGATTCATTGGCATGAACATGACCAAGGGCGTGCGCGAGAAGGGCGTCGCTACCTGCACCAAGCACGGCATACTCAACGACCAGCAGTCTCCCCGCGTGTCCGCAATGATCACCTGGATTTCCGAGCAGACCATACGCGAGATCTATGCAAAGCCTTTCCAGATGGCGATTCAGGAAGGCACCTCCAATTACTTCATGGGTTCCTACGCCAACATCGGCACGATGTATAACGGTATCAACTATAACTTCGTTACCGGGCTGATGAGAGGCGAGTGGGGCGCGACCGATATGTCGTATACGACGGATAACCATATGATGGTCGGACGTTACACCCCCGGCGACCTCATGGGCCGCGTCGGCAACGACAACATGGATACGTCCAGCGGCAAAGGCTTCTCCGGAACTTGGGATGACGAAACGAGCACCGTCGTTTACTCGATGGCGGATAAGATGGAGCCAGCCTCCGGCAATATGCTCAGCATCGAAGAGATCGGCGATCTGCAGTGGTATCTTGCCCGTAAGAACGCGACTATCTTCATCAACATGCATTCCAAGACGCAGATGAACAAGAACGGCGTCGACGCGTCCGGCTGGACGGATGCCGCTGCCGAAATCGCACTCACGCAGGGCGTTGCCGCAAGCAATGCCACCGTGGCTGTCAAGGACGGCATTACAGGCGCCGAGTACGTCAACTACTCAGTGACCGAAGGCGAGCTGCCCGAGGGCGTAACGATGTCCTCCGACGGCGCGCTGACCGGCACGCCGCTGACGGCTGGCGACTACACCGTGACCGTCACCGCCATGGCCGACGGCTGGGTGGAGAACGAGAAAGAAGTGACGATCTCCGTCGCAAGCGGATTTACCGTATCTCTCACAAACGGCACCGCAGGCACGGCATTCGCTTCCGTGGTTCTTTTCGAGGACGAAGACGCCGAGATCACCGCGGAAGGACTGCCTTCCGGACTGTCCATCTCCTCGGTGGGCGATATAACCGGCACGCCGATTACTCCGGGCACGTACACCGTGACGCTGACCGCGACCACCCGCACAGCAACGTACACCGACACGATCGAGATCGTTATCGGCGGCACGGCTTC
Source organism: Candidatus Protoclostridium gallicola (assembly GCA_904387375.1). Taxonomy (GTDB): domain Bacteria; phylum Bacillota; class Clostridia; order Christensenellales; family Pumilibacteraceae; genus Protoclostridium; species Protoclostridium gallicola. The sequence goes on along the minus strand of CAJFLE010000008.1, from coordinate 125,089 downwards.
CGCACCCGAAGGCGGAGTGACGAGCGTCGCGGTATCCGGCACCGACGTCGTCGTGACGTACGAGAACGGTTATCAGGCTACGGTGGCTCTGCCCACGTCTTCCGGCCCCGCTGGCGCGGACGGCAGAGAGATCGAACTTCATGTTACCGATACTCATATACAGTGGCGCTATGAAGGCGACACCGAGTGGAACAACCTCGTCGCGCTCGAAGACATAACCGGACCCGCAGGCCCTAAGGGCGAAACGGGCGCAACCGGTCCCCAGGGTCCTCAGGGCGAACCCGGCACGACCGGTGAAGGCGGCTGCGGCGGCAACATCGCCGGAACGGTATCCGTAGTCGCGGGCATACTCGCACTCTGCGCGGCACTGTTCGTCGCAATCAGAATAAAGAAAGGACAGAAATAATCCGATTTTGCCCCTCATGATTCGTTCTGCCGGCTGCGGCGCAGGCCGCGGCCGGCGGGACGCCTTGCGGGAGCGCGGGGACAGCTCCGCAATCCCGCCCGAAAACCAAGCAAAAGGGAGATGTTTTATGAGAAAAATTTCCAAACTCATCGTCGTGCTCGTGTGTCTGATCTCCGCGATAGGCCTTTTTGGCGCCTGCGGACCGGAAACGGGCGGCGGCGATACTTACAGAGTAACGTTCAACCTCAGCTACAACGCCCCCGCGGATAAGCAGATCGCCGCCGTCGAGGTGGCGAGCGGGGAAACGGTGGCGCGCCCGGCGGATCCGACGCGCGACGGCTACGTGTTCGACGGCTGGTACACCGACGCGGTGTTCATGAACGAATATTCCTTCGATACGCCCGTCACGTCGGACATAACGCTCCGCGCCAAATGGGTGCAGTCCACCGCGACGGTGACGTATTATCTCTACGGCACCGAAACGCAGACGGGCACGGCGCAGGTGGGACAGCCCCTCGCCGAACCGACGGCCCCGACGCGCGACGGCTACGTATTCGTCGGCTGGTATACCGATCAGGGACTGACGACGGAATACGACTTCAGCGCGGCGGTCACGGGCAACCTGCAGCTGTATGCGAAGTGGCAGCAGACCGAAGCGACGATAACGTTCAATCTCGGCTATGACGGCCTTACCGAAACCGACACGGCGGAAATAGGTCAGCTCGTGACCGAGCCTACCGATCCGACGCGCGAGGACTATGAGTTTACCGGTTGGTATACCGACGTTCAGGCCACCGTGCTGTACGATTTCGACACCGTCGTCACCGGCGACCTCATTCTATACGCGGGCTGGGATCTCGTCAACGCCACCATAACGTATAACTACAACTATACCGGCGCGCCCGAGCCTGTAACGGCGAAAGCGTCTGTGGGTGAGACGATGACGGCTCCTGCCGAGCCCACGCGTACCGGTTACACCTTCGGAGGCTGGTACCGCGACATGAACTGCACGCAGGAATTCGACTTTGCTACGGACATAGTCACGAACAACATGACGCTGTTCGCCGGCTGGGTCATCGAGGAGTATACGGTCACGTTCGACTGGAACTTCGCGGGCTCGACGCCGTTTACCGCAGACGGAGTGGAATACGGCTCCGCGGTGGAAATGCCCGACGTCACGCCGCCGGCCAACGGCAATAACGTGTTCGTGGGCTGGTACACCGACGCAGCGTGCACGACCGCATACGACTTCGACGCTCCCGTCACCGGCGACTTCACGCTCTACGCCCGCTGGGACGCTCCCTCGAGCGGCGAGATCGTGATAACCTATTATCTGAACGACGGCTCCGGATCCGTATATTACACCGACAACAGCGCGACTCAGGGTATGCGACTGACGGCGCCCGAGGAACCGACGCGCGCGGGATACTACTTCGCAGGCTGGGCGACTGGCTCTCCCGACGGCGATCTGTGGAACTTCAGCCGCAACTTCGTGACCGGCTCGACAAATCTCTACGCAAAGTGGCTCAAGGGCTATAACTTCGAGGCGGAATACACCGATCTCACGGGTAAGAGATATCACGGCTGGTCCAACGACGGAGAAGCAACCCCGGACGATCTCGTTGTTCATTCCGAGAGATTCGAGAATGCGGCGGATATGAAGATCAGCAACGGAGCGATGATATGGTCCATGCTGTATAACGGCGCGTCGCTGGAATTCGAGATCAATTCGTCCGTCGCGGTCGACGACGCGGTGCTCGTCATCAGAATGTCGCCCGACGGCTTCGATTACGAGCTCGATGATACCGACTGGCAGGTGCTCGTCAACGGCGAGCGGCTCGAATACGGCCACCTCTGCATGCCTCAGGGCGACGAGTGGGCGGAACTCGAAAAGCGTCCGCTGGTCAACTACGTCATGACCGTATCGCTCAATCTCAAAGCAGGCCCCAATACCATACAGCTGCTCACCACGAATAACTATGAACACGGCGGTACTTACCATGCCGAAACGCCGCTGATCGACTGCCTGACCATATACTCGTCCTCGACGCTCGCCTGGGAGGAATGTCATCCCGAGAATGCAGGTCAGACGATGGCGGACGTGGACTACGCGATCGAATTCGAAGGCGACTTCGATACCAACCGCGACCACGCGTACTGCCCGCTGGGCAACAATTAAGGAGATGACGGAATGAACAAAATCATCGGATTTCTCAAAGAGCGAAGCGTGGCGTACTTCATCGCCGCCGCGTCGGTGATCTGCGGCCTGGTCGCTTTCATAGTGTACCTCGCCGCAGGCACCAACAACTTCGTGACCACACATTCGCCGACGGTCATAGTGCCGCTCGTGCTGGGCATGGTCATGGGCGTGTTCTCTCTCGTAAAGACTTTCAAACTGGTGCTGCTCGCGCAATACCTCGCATACTTATACGCGCTCGTCAGCGTATTCATCGTCAACATCAATCTGATCGCCAACCTCGCCTATAACGTCGACGGATCCAGCTTCCCGGTCGAATTCTTCGTGATAGTGATCTTCGCCGCGCTGGCGATGGCGTGCTCGCTGGCTGCGGGCATAATGACGAAATACGGTCAGGGCGGCCGCAGACGCAAAAAGGAGGAAACGGCAAACGTATGAATAAACTGTTCTCAACCCGCCTCTGGACCGTGCTTGCCACCGTGCTCGCCTCGCTGCTCATCGTGTTCATAATAGGCACCGGCGTCGCGTACGCCTACGCGCCCATCATCAACGTGACGTTCGGCATTCAGACGTTCAAAACGGTGGAAACGGGCGACGGCACCGAGGATACGGAATATTTCAAGTCCGACTATAAGACGATAGACTCCATAAGGGATTATGCCTTCGAGGCAAGCAAGCAGGTGGAAGCCGAAGGGCTCGTGCTGCTGAAAAACGACAACAACGCGCTGCCCATGGCGAAAGACTCCAAAGTCAGCCTGTTCGGCACCGGCTCGGCTTACATCAACTGCAGTTCGCAGGGTATGCGCAATCCCGGCGACAAGACCGATTTCCCGACGCTGAAAGAAGCTCTCGAAGGGCTCGAGGGAGGCTCGATAGACGTCAACGACACGCTGTGGGATTTCTATACGACCGGGCCCGCAAGCAGCTACGGCGGCACCAAAAATCTCAGCAGCGAAACGGGATTGCAGACGTATTACGTCAACGAAGCGCCCTGGAGCCTGTACAGCGCGGTAGAAAGCTCGTTCGCCTCGTACGGCGACGCGGCGATCGTCGTGCTGACCCGCGACTCCACGGAAGGCAGCGACGCGAATACGACGCACTCGGACACTCCGACGGGCGACTACCTTACGCTGGACGCGAACGAAAGGGAACTGCTGACGCAGCTTTCGAGGCTGCGCGCCAACGGGACGTTCGGCAAGATCATAGTACTTCTTAACTCAGCGGTGCATCTCCAGCTCGATTTCCTCGACGATCCCGCGATCACGGTCGACGCCATGATGTGGATAGGCAACACCGGCATGTCGGGAATACACGCCGTGGCGGAAGCGCTCGTCGGCGACGTCAACCCCTCCGGCAGAATGACCGACACGCTCGTCAAAGACAACTTCTCGTCCCCGGCGATGGCGTCGCTGTCGTACAACGAATATAAGAGCTTCTCCCGCCGCTGGGACAGCGACGAACTTAACGGAACCAACCGCAACTACGGCGTATACGTCGAAGGCATCTACGTCGGCTACCGTTATTATGAAACGAGGTATACTGACGTCGTGGAAGCCAGCGCCGGCGTCGGCCCGTACGTCTACGACGACGTCGTGGCGTATCCGTTCGGCTACGGCAAGTCGTACACGACCTTCGCTTACAGCGACTTTTCAGTCAGCGAGAACGAGGACGGCAGGACGTTCGACGTCTCGGTGAATGTCACCAACACCGGCAGCGTGCCGGGCAAGGAAACGGTGCAGATTTACGTGCAGAAGCCGTACACCGCTTACGCCCGGCAGTATATGATGGAAGTGCCCGCGGTCGAACTCGTCGGCTACGGCAAGACGGCAGAACTTACGGGCGGCGCTTCCGAAACGCTTACCATCAGCGTGGAGAAAGAGAACCTCACGTCATACGACGTATACGGCGCGGGAACGTACATACTCGACTCGGGCGACTACTACATCACCGCGGCATACGACGCGCACGACGCTGCGAACAACATCCTGGCAGCCAAGGGCTATTCGACGGGCATGACCGCGGCGGGCAACGCTTCTCTCGTGAAAACGGGCGACGACTTCATCACCGTGACGGAGAGGGATACGGAGACCTATTCGGTATCCCGCGAAGGCGATGAGGAAACCGAAATCACCAACAGGCTGGGACAGATGGACATCATGCGGTACGACGGCATAGGCGACAACTACGTGACCTACGTTTCCAGAAGCAACTGGGTGGACACCTGGCCCGTATCCGCAGCCAATCTCAACCTTAACGACACGCTTATAGAAGATTTGCAGAACGTGGATATCGACACGGTGGAGTCGCAGGGCACGCTGCCCACGTACGGCGTGGCAAGCGGTCTGACCCTCGCCATGATGATCGGCAAGGAATACGACGATCCGCAGTGGAAAACGCTCATAGATCAGATGTCGTTCGACGAGGTCAACACGCTGCTGACCACCGCGATATGCAACACAGCGGAAATAGTCAGCGTCGCCAAGCCCCGCACGCGCGAGCAGGACGGTCCTACGTACTGCAAGGAAAGCAATATTTATCAGAACAAGATGTACACCCGCTTCCCCTGCCAGGGAATATGGGCGGCCACCTTCAATCCCGAAATGATTGCGGGCGTGGCCAAGGCGATAGCCAACGAGGCGGTGTACGAGGACGAGAACTTCCTCAAATATACCGGTATGTACGCGCCCGGTCTCAATATCCACCGTCTGCCTCACGGCGGCCGCAATCACGAATACTTCTCCGAGGATCCCTATCTCTCGGGTATGGCGGCTCAGGTGGAGATAGAAACGCTGCAGAGCTACGGCGTCATCACGTTCCCCAAGCATTACGTCTTCAACGAGCAGGAGATCAACCGCAACGGTATCGGTATATGGCTTAACGAGCAGAGTGCGAGGGAGATATATCTGAAACCGTGGAAGTACGCGGTGTCTCCTTCCAGAGGAAACTCGCACGCGGTCATGACCGCGTTCAACCGCGCGGGCGCCAAGTGGGCGAGCGCGGAGAAGGCGCTCATCGATATCCTCCGCGTCGAGTTCGGCTTCGACGGCTTCGTCCTTACGGATATGGCGGACTCCAACGGCGCAACGTATATGACGACGCTCGACGGCATGCTCGCGGGCACAGATGCATGGCTCAGCTCCGGCAACGACCACAGCTTCGAGCAGTACCGCGGCAACGCCACGATAGAAAACCTCATGCGCGAATCGGTGCACAGGATCATGTACGTGACCGCGAATTACAGCGCGGCGATGAACGGCATGTCCAGCACCACCATCATCGTGCCGCTCATGGCATGGTGGGAGATCGTGCTGATCGCGGTGCTCATAGTGTTCGGAGTGCTCACCGCAGGCTCCGTCGCCATGCTTGCGCTCAGTCTGATCAGAAAGCGAAAGAACGCCGGCGGGCACGCATAACCGTTCCGCCCGGACGATAAGAAACGGACAAACGAGTCAAGCGGGCGCCTTTGCAAAAAACGGTGCCCGCTTGCCGGTTCGTGCGACAAGGAGGACGATTTGAAAAAGAAAGGCAAAAAATTATATTTTATCCTGCTTGCAGTGATCGGCGTCGTGGTAATTGTCGCGAACGTCGTGTGCATAACGATGCAGGGCATGCTCAACAAATATACCGTTGGCACGCCGACGAACGTTTCGGCGGAGAAGCGCGAGGACATTCTCGACGACGGCCGCGCGCTCGCCGAAGAGATAGCTGGCGACGGCATAGTGCTGCTGGAAAACAACGGCGTCCTGCCGCTGACCGGCGTTTCCGAGGTAAACGTGTTCGGCTGGTCGTCCACCGACTGGGTGACGAACGGATCGGGCAGCGGCGGCGTGGTCGGCGAATGCACCGATCTTCTGACCGCGCTTTCCGACGCGGGAATAGAACACAACGCGCAGCTGTCGGAAATGTACGAAGAGTATATGCCCGAGCGCGAATACTTCGCCAAGGGCGCGCTGAACACTTACGCGAAAGATTTCTGCAAGCTGTACGAGCCTGCTATGTCGGATTATTCCGACGGATTGCTGTCGGCGGCGAAGGAATATTCGGATACCGCCATAGTGGCGATCGGCCGCGTGAACGGCGAGAGCAACGACGCTCCCAAGGCACAGTACAAGTACGGCGCGGACACTGACGCGACGCGCGACTATCTCGAAATCTCCGCCGAGGAAGAGGCGCTGCTGACGTATGTCGGAGCCAACTACGACAAGGTCATAGTGCTGATCAACAGCACCAACGCCATGGAACTGGGCAGACTGGAAGACATCGCGGGCATAGACGCGGTGCTCGTCGTAGGCGCTACGGGCACTTACGGCGCGAACGCCATTCCCGACGTGCTTACGGGCGAGATAACGCCGAGCGGCCGGCTGACGGATACTTACGTATACGACTTCTCCACCGCGGCGAGCTATGCGAACGCCGGCGCGGAAGGCGTGGGCGTATATACCAACGGCGAGGGACTGTATCCGTATAACGGCACGATCAACGGCAACGTGGGTGAGAAAGTGCCGTATACGCAGCTGTCCTTCACCGACTACGCCGAGGGTATCTACGTCGGATACAAGTGGTACGAAACCGCGGACGCCGAAGGCTTCTGGTCTTCCGCTTACGCCGGGGAGAAGTGGGGAGTGACGTCGTATGACGACGTCGTGCAATATCCCTTCGGCTACGGCCTGTCGTATGCGACGTTCAGGCAGGAGATAATCTCTGCCACGCCGTCGGGCGGCACGCTTGCTGAAAACAGCGTGATCGAGGTGACGGTGCGCGTTACCAACACGAGCGAAACGCGGTCGGGCAGGGAAACGGTGCAGCTATACTACACCCCGCCGTACGTGAGCGGCCTGGAAAAGAGCGCGGTAGAACTGGCTGACTTTGCCAAGACTGACGTGCTCGGCCCCGGAAAATCCGAAGAGGTGACGCTCGCAGTCTCCGCGGAGGATATGGCGTCTTACGACTGCTACGGAGAAAGCGGACATACCGGTTACGTGCTGGAAGCCGGCACGTACACGATCTCGCTGCGCGGCGACGCGCACAGCGTCATCGACGAACGCGAGTTCACGCTCGCCTCTGATATTACTTACGACAAGGCGTCCAACCTGTTCACGGGCGACGACGCGGTGGACGGCTACGGCATAGACGACGCGGACAACGTCGAATATATGACGCGCGGCGACTTCGCGGGCACTTTCCCGACCGAGCCGAACGACAGGGAGATCTCGGACGAAATAGCAGGGTATAATTTATATACTGCGGAAGACGCCGAAGCGTGGATAGACGAGAGCGACGAGGACATCGTTACAGGCGCGGATAACGGACTGACCGTGTTCGAAGACGGGACCGTCAACGAGCTCGGCCTTGCGCTCGGCCGCGATTACGACGACGAGCGGTGGGACGATCTCCTCGATCAGCTCACGTTCGACGAGATGAAGAACATCGCGCTGCACAACAGCTACGGCGAATCCAAGGCGCTGCCCTCTATAGGCAAGCCGCTGAGCTATGAGGCCGACGGCCCCACGCAGATAGGCTCGTTCAATCTGCCGTGGCACGGCACCGGCTTTCCCAATCCGACAACGATCGCGCAGACGTGGGATAAAGAACTCGCGAACGCATTCGGCACGCAGGTGGGCAGGGAAGCGGATATGCTGGGCTACCGCGGCTGGTACGGCCCCGGGTGCAACCTGCACCGCAGCCCGTTCGGCGGCAGGAATTACGAGTATTACAGCGAGGATTCCGTGCTGAGCGGTATAATGACGGCCGAAACGGTCAGAGGCTCGCTGTCCACGGGCACGTATATGTATCTGAAGCATTTCATCGTATACGACCAGGAAACGTACCGCGACGGGATATACGTATGGCTGACGGAGCAGACGCTGCGCGAAACGTACGCGAAGCCGTTCGAGATTGCCGTCAAAGAGGGCGGCTGCACGGGCATCATGACCGCGTATAACCGCCTCGGAGCGGTGTGGGCGGGCGGCAGCTACGCGCTGCTGACGAAGATGCTGCGCGAGGAATGGGGCTTCCGCGGCGCCGTTCTGACCGATTATTCCGATCATCACGACTATATGTGCTTCGACCAGGCGATACGCGCTGGCGGAGACACGTGGATGGACGGCGTGATGGGCGCGGGTGCGTTCGCGTACGAGACCGAGTCCAACACGTTCAGGCAGTCGCTGAGGTCTGCGGCGAAAAACCTTATATATATCTGGCTGAACGCATACGCGCAGGCCGACGCCGCCGGCTTCGAAAAGAGCGTGGCAGTCGGCGGGCTGCCCTGGTGGGTATGGGTGCTCATCGCGCTCGACGCGGCGTACGTCGTCGGCTTCGGAGTATGGGGCTTCCTGAAATTCCGGAAGAAAAAAGAGGCTGTGCATGGATAAATCCCGGCTCATTGTCCTGACGGATATATTCCGCGGCTTCGAGGTAGACGATATACAGTCTATATCTATAAATTCAATAAGTCCGATACAAAAATAAACATCCACCCGCTATGCGGGTGGATGTTTATTTTTCTGCGACCAATGCATAACGCCGGAAAGATTTTTCAAGAAAAAATAAATGCGGCAAAGAACTTTCCGGAATACCTGTCATATTGTTGATTTGTTTCGGTATAGCTTTATTTTGTTATATAATCGACGTTGTATTGAAAAATCGAAGCAGGTTTGTGCGGTTGCAAAAATATTGCAATCGTTTTGATGTATACCGCATTGTTTCATTGGTTTTCTACTGTCACATGTTTTTATGGGCAGTTTGCACAAATGACGAATAATTATGATTAATCTTATTTGAATACAAATTGAAAAAACCTCATATAAGTTTTCGGCGGATACCTATTCATATTCGCCGTTTTTTGCGTCATCAAATTTAATTATGAAAGTAATGTAACAACGGAAAGGAGGAGACTCCGGATGATTATATTGTTTGTCTATGAAAAACAACCGCTTGTCGCAGCCTAATTGACTGAAAGGCATGGCAGATATAAAATATAAAAAACGGCAGCAAGAGGTACGCATTTTGTCTGAAATGATTATATTGAATTCGCCTTTTTTATTGATCTGTTTCGGTGTAGCGCTGTTTTTTTGTATAATCGACGTTGTTTTAAAAAACCGAAACAGCATAATATTTTTTGCGATATGTATAATCGTTTCCGCCTCGGCATGTATTTATTCTTTGCTTGCAGGCGCGTCGATGCAGGAAGTGCTCATAGTAATACTAATATTTTTCGCCATCGATCTTCTGTCGTTTTCAGGAATCGGCAGGGGTGACGGAACATGAATTTCAATTCTCTGCACTTTCTGATCTTTCTGCCAGTAGTCTTGATCGGATACTGGCTTCTGCCACAGAGGTTTCGGTGGATACTGCTTCTTGCGGCAAGTTATTATTTTTATATGAGCTGGAATCCGTGGCTGGTGTTTCTGATACTCGGCACGACTGTCGTTTCATACGGGGCTGGAATCGCTATCGAAAAATCCTCTAAACCGGGCATGCGCAAATTCTTGCTGGCTGCGACTCTTGTCGTATGTTTCGGAATACTGTTCTTTTTCAAATATTTTAATTTTCTGCTGGATTCGGTATTCTCTTTGATACGTTTGTTTGTGCCGGAAGCGGAAAGCCCGGCGCTTGACCTGATACTTCCGGTCGGCATATCGTTTTATACGTTTCAGACGCTGTCTTATGTGATAGACGTATATCGCGGAGATTTCCGTGCCGAAACGCATTTCGGATATTATGCGCTGTTCGTTTCTTTTTTTCCGCAGCTTGTCGCAGGCCCGATAGAGCGTCCCGGAGATCTGATACCCCAGCTCAGAGCGGAGCATAAACTGAATTCCGATGATATGGAAGCGGGGCTGCGTATTATGATAAGCGGATTTTTCCGCAAATGCGTCATTGCGGATTCGTGTGCGGTATTCGTTAATTCTGTTTTCTCGGATCTGTCATCCGCCAATTCCCTTGCGATTGCGTTGGCAGGCTTTCTGTTTCTCATACAGATGTATAACGATTTTGCCGGTTATTCTGAAATAGCCATGGGTGCGGCAAGAATGATGGGGATCAAACTTACGGTCAATTTCGATAGACCGCTGCTTGCGACTGGTTTCCGCTCATTTTTCCGCAGGTGGCATATTACTTTGACGCGATGGTTTACCGATTATCTGTATATTCCGCTCGGCGGAAACCGCAAGGGAAAAGGACGGCGTATATTTAATACTTTCGTGGTATTCGCCGTATGCGGACTGTGGCACGGGGCAAACTGGACTTACGTGATATGGGGGCTGTACGCGGCATTCTTCATATCGCTTGAAATACTTCTTAAAACCCCGCTTGCCAAAATTTCCGCGAAATTGCATATCAATACCGCGTCCGCGCCCGTCATATATGCCAAAAGACTGATTTTTATTCTGCTGTCCGTGCCAAGCGCGCTGATCTTCAGAAGCACCTCGATATTCGAGGCGTGGGAATGTCTGACCGGTCTGTTCTCGGGCGCGGGCTTCGGCATCGGATATCTGAACGATGCCATGACGGCGCTGTCTATGTCCGCGGCGGATATCGTACAGATCGGATTGTGTCTCGCTTGCTTGTTTCTGCTCGGGAATTTCGTGTTTTACGGCGGAAACGGCATGCCCGGATTGCGCATGGGTAAAGCGCTTGACGGCCAGGTAATAACCGTGAATGTCCTCAATCGGGTTTCCGCATATTGGTTCGGTATACTAGCGGTCGCATTTGGCTGGCTTATACTTATCGCAGACAGTGACGCAAGTTCTTTCGCATATTTTCAGTTCTGACCGGATGCCCGTGTGGCGGTATTTCTGGAAGGCAATCGAAACAAAAGGGAGCTGCTATAATGAAAAGCATTGATGAAAAAAGAAAATTATGCGGATACGGCCTTTACGATTTCCTGAAAAAGGAAGCGGCAAATCCGTCCAAAAGGTTTTTGTTTACTGAAACGAGATCGTACACGTTTCAGCAGGTGGCCGACATATCCGAATCGCTTGCAGAGCGCCTGCATGCTTTCGGCATGCGTAAGGGACATATGGTGGCGGTGCGCGCGACGCGCTCCGTGGATACGCTGCTGATATTTTTCGCGCTCGGCATAATCGGCGCGGTGGCGGTCATGACCGACGCTCATTTCGGTGTGCGGGAATTCATACGCGACACGGGCGTCGACATATCTCCGGACTACTATATAACCAACGAAAACGCCGCCATGGATATATGCGGAACGGGGAACTGGGTGCTTAAAGCGGGTAATTTCGGTACGATCTGCCCGCTCACGTTCGACGTTCCGCGAGATCATACGGACAGCGCCGCAAAACGCATGTCATCGGAGGTGTCGGTGACGGATCCGGCGATCGTCATATTCACATCGGGGTCTACGGGGACGAGCAAGGCGGTACTGCTTTGTCAGCGGAACGTAATCGCAAATTCCGTGGACGGCGGCGATTTGTTCGAAGAGGGACCTGCGGATACAAATGTTCTGATACTTCCGCTTCATCATATATTCGGGATAGCGCTGACGGTATGCGCATTGGTGTCGGGGCATGATGTGTTCGTGCCCGCCAATTCTGAGCCGGAGTTTATTCTGCGCGCCGTTGCGAAATACAGGCTTACCATCATTTACGGCGTGCCGACATATATACTTTCCATGTGCGAGATGTGCGGAGACGGTTTCACGACGGACAATTCTCTCAGATTCGTGCTGCTTGCCGGGGGACCGTCCACGCAGCGGCAGGCCGAGTATATCGAAAGAACTTTGGGCGCCAGGGTTATTCCGGTATACGGCATGAGCGAGTATGTCGGAATCAGTACCTGCGCATATTCCGAACCCGGCAGCCGCCGCTGTTCTGGCGTAGGAACGTTTTATCCTATGAACGAAGGATTTATTCTCGATGACGAAGGCAACGAGGTGCCCCCGGGAAGCGAAGGAGAAATCTGCGTGCGCGGCTGGGATCTTATGCTCGGATATTACGGCAACGAGGAAGAAACACGCAAAGCGATAGACGGCTGCGGTCGCTTGCATACCGGGGATCTCGGATATACGGACAAGTACGGTATTCTTCATATTACCGGGAGAAAAAAAGACATAATAATCCGCGGCGGTGAAAATCTTTCCGCCGGAAAAATAGAAAAAGCTCTGCTTTCCGTCGATTGCGTATCGCAGGCCGCGGTGGTCGCGGGCAAGGACGAACGGTTCGGCGAGGTACCGCTTGCCGCGGTAATATTGAAAAAGGGAGCGTCCGCTGCGGCCGATGATATCGCAAAGGCACTATCGGGACGTATAACCCCGATAGAAATGCCCGAGCATATAGCGATCGTGACGGAATTTCCGCTTACGTCTACGGGAAAAATAAACAAGCCGGAACTCTCCCGCATGCTCGCTGTCGTTTCGGCGCGGCAACAATCATGAAAAGAACCGTTTTCGCAATCGTTATTTTCCTCGTCGCGCTTCTGTCGATACCCGTTACGTTTATCATAATCGGTTTCGCGACTCCTTCGCAATATGCGTTGACTTATTACGGCGAGCTTGGTAAAATGTATGAGAACCTTCGTCTGACGTCCGGGCGCAAAATCGTCATCATAGGGACTTCCAGCGTGGCGTTCGGCGTGGACAGCGCGCTGATGTCGGAGGAACTCTCCGCTGCCGGCGCGGATTACGAAGTGGTCAATTTCGGTCTTTACGGCGCGCTCGGCACCAAAGTAATGCTCGATCTCTCCGAACAATATATAGGAGAGGGGGACATCGTGGTTTTTGCGCCCGAACTGAATGCGCAGGCAATGTCGACGTATTTTTCGGCAACCGACATGTGGTATGCCGCGGACTGTGACTTTTCTCTCCTCGGAGGTATCGCCGAAGAAAACGCGGCCGAAATGGTCGGCAATTTCGCCGGATACGTTTCCTCCAAGTTCGGATGCCTGACGGCGGGTTCGCCGGCTCAGCCGAGCGGCGTCTACGCCAGCGCTTCGTTTGACGAAAACTGCGATATGAAGAATGCCGAGCGCCCGCATAATATCATGCCGGGCGGCGTGGATTCGAACAGTCTTATATATTTCGACGAAACGGTCATATCCGACGATTTCGTCGATTACGTGAACGACTACTGTGCTTCCGTATCCGAAAAAGGAGCGACCATGCTCTATTCGTTCGCTCCCATGAACGAGGCTGCCTTTTCCGGATACTATGAGCCCGAAATCGAAGCGTATTACGAATTTGTTTCCGAGAACTTCGATTTCAACATCATAAGCGATCCGTACGATTACGTAATGGAACGCGAGTGGTTTTACGACTCCAACTTCCATCTGAATGCGAGCGGCATGACCGTGCGCACGGTGCGCCTGCTGGGCGACCTGAAAAACTGGCTCGGGATACGGACGCCGACAGACGCGGAACTGCCGGAAATGCCGGATTTGCCCGAGCACGAATACGACGACACGGAAGGCAATAACGATTTTGCGGAATTTTTCGTCTACGAAGACGGCGCCGACGGAATGCGTATAACCGGAATCGCCGGAGGCGTTACGCTTCCGTCCGAAATAACGGTGCCTTACTCGTACGGCGGACGTACGATTACGTCGTTCGACGCGGACGTTTTCGCCGGCAACGGCGAGATTGAGGAGATTGTCATACAGGATAATATAGTATCGCTGCAAAACGGAAGTTTCGACGGCTGCACGTCGCTCAAAAGAATAATCCTTCTGCAGGCCGATCCGAGCGCGATCGGCGTGGGTCAGGGGCTTCTGACCGGCGCGGACAACTGCCGGATATATGTGCCCGCGGACAGTTATTCGGCCTATGCCGGCAATTATTTTTGGAGCAATTATGCGGGGAGATTGGAGATATACGAATAAAAGATTGCATCGGCTTTGTATTATGGCCGTCATGATATCGGCGATTCTGTTCGCTTTTGCCGGGTGTGCGGAATACGAATATACTTATGAACGTACGAATCTTGTCAGGATAACCGTGGCGTCGAGCCCGGCGTACGAGGCTTCGTGGGAATCAATCAGCGTAGAGCGCGGAACGGACGTCGAACTCACCCTTACGTTCGGGGAAAGGGAAATCGTATTCGATTCATGCGACTATTCCGATTATACGGCGGAAAACGGGAGCGCCGGCGTGACGGTTCTGACCTTGAAAAACGTGCGCTTTCCCACATTTCTTAACATACGGACTCGTCTGGCTGAAGGGGGAATCTATTACGACGCCAACGGCGGCAGAACGATTGCCGGCGGAGAAGGGTTTATAGAATGGCTTAAGCCGAGCACTCACCTGCGGGTGAATACGAGTAGCGGCGTAGACAGTATCGAGCGCGAAGGCTATACTCAGATCGGATGGAATACCGCCGTTGACGGAACGGGGGATTCGGTATGCCTCGGCGGCAGAGTCACGCCGCCCGACGGTGAAACGCTCACGACACTGTATGCCGAGTGGGCGAAGTGGCTGGACGGCGACGATTTCGGGTATAAGGAAATAGACGGCGGCATTACTCTGACCTCATACTACGGGGATAAGAGCGCCGATCCGTTTGTTATCCCGGGCGAAATCGACGGTAAAAGCGTAATAGGAATAGACGCCGACTTCGCCGCCGGTCTTACCGCAAAAACTCTCATTCTTCCGAGTACGATGCAGTATGTTTCGGACAAGGCGTTTCTTCTGTGCCGTTTCGATACGTTATATATGTTCGACAACATAATACGTATAGACGACAAGTGTTTCGCGGGGACGCATTTCAAGACTTTGCGTATCAATGCCGTTCTGAAACCGCGGTATCTCTCCACGTCCGAACCCGCCGAGTTCTCGGATAAGATGGACAGGTTGATGCTTCATGCCGACGAAAAGAAAATGGTATTTTTCGCCGGATGCAGCATGTCGTACGGCCTCGATTCCGCATATATGCAGGAAACGTTTCCCGATTATACCGTTATCGACATGGGAACTATGGGCGGTACCAACGCGGATATGCAGCTCGATTGCATAACGCCCTTTCTCGGGGAAGGAGACATATTCGTGCACGCGCCTGAACAGGCCTCGCGGTTTCAGTTGTTTGACGATATGAATTGCGATAGCAACTTTTTCATCCTGTGCGAAGGAAATCCCGACCTCGTGTCGTACGTAGACCTCTCCAAAGTATTCGGCGTGCTGGGCGCGTTCAACAAATATAACGCCGACCGTCTGCTTGCCGCCGGCGGGGAGTGGACGGACGACAACGATTACCACAACGAGTACGGCGACGTCGTAATTCCGCGCGGCGTGATAAGCGAAGACGTAAAGCACGGAGAAGACGATTATACGTACATGTCAGACTATGTGACCGAAGGGTCATTCTCGCGTATGTGCGACTATTACGACGCGATAAGCGCCAGGGGCGCCGAAGTATTGTTCAGTTACGCGCCCGTGAATTATAACGGTCTTCCGGACGAAGCGGTGGCCGGACGCGAATGGCTGACTTTTGCGGAAAAAACGGAAAGCCGACTGGCAGGGCGCGGATATCCGGTCATATCCGATATCGGCGATTATCTTATGAATGGCAGATATTTCTATGATACGGACTACCATCTCAACGAAACCGGCAGGGATATCCGTACACGAAATCTTGCCGACGATATAAAGGAGTATCTGGAAAACAAATAATCTCAGAAAGATATGGAGGGGATAACAAAAGATGTGGAGTGAAATACTGACTTTTGCCGGTATGATGCTGCGCGACGGTTTGCTTTTGCAGATAATCGTCGTCTCGGCTGCACTCGTTCTGATTCTGAACGACGTCAGTTTCAAGAGCGGGCAATCGGTGCTGTGCGGGGTTTTGCGCACGGTGTGTCTGACGGCGGTATTGTTCGCGCTGTATGCATTCCTGGGCGGTATGGCGTTATATACGCGTAGCGGCAGTCCGTCGAAATGGCAATCGCTGGCGCTTATCGCCTGTACGGCCGTATATGCGACGTTTTTCAGCGGATACGACTGGCGCGTGAAACTGCTGGCGTGCAGCGAACTGATCGCGTCGTCGGTGACTCTGACCGAATGCGGCGGGGCGCTGGGAAGAGTGCTGGAAGTTTCCTGGGATATGGAATCGTGGGTGGTAAGATCTCTTTGCTTCGCAATGATCGTCGTGCTCGCCCTGCTTATCCGCAGATTTCATATAAGCCGGTTCGACGATATGCCGACGCGCGGCGTGGTGCTGACTTTCGCTTCGAACGTAATGTGTTTCTCAATGGTTTTTATCGGACAGTTCATGGGCGGACTGGCGTTCGATTATCCGGGCTATGTCGCGTTTGCTTATTTTATGCTGTACGTAATCGAAATACTGTCGTACTTCACGTTCTATGCGATATGCAGCGAGCGTGCGGAACGCGTACAGCTGCAGGCGGAAAAAGAGCTTGTCTCCGCGAACAACGAGCTGCTGACTCTGTCCGAGAAGACTCTTTCCGATATGCGGCAGATACGTCACGATCTGAAAAATCAGATATCGTATATGCGGATGCTGTTTGAAAACGGGGACGCCGACGCTTTGGACAGGTTTTTTGCCGGAATGGATACGGGTCTGCATACGGCGATATCGTATATCGACTGCGGGAACAAGAACATTTCGGCAATACTGAATATGAAGAAAACGAAGGCCGAAGCGAGCGGATATTCGTTCCGCACGGATATCGTAATCCCTGACAAGCTGCCTTTTTCGGACACCGATATGTGCTCCATACTCACCAATCTTCTGGACAATGCCATCGAAGCCATGGAACACTATGATTTCAAGGACGGGTATATAGACATACGGGCGAGAGTCAACGGCGATTACCTGTATTTCATAATAATGAATCCGCTGCCCGACGACGCCGAGAGCGGCAGTATTCTTCGGCTCGTTACCAACAAAAGCGACAAGAGTCTGCACGGAATGGGTACGAAAATAGTAAAGCGGCTTGCCGCAAAATACAACGGCCTTGCCGCATTCGATATAGAAAACGGAAAATTCGAAGCCAAAATCATGCTCGATCTGAAGTATGAATCCCATGTACGGCAAAGTACGCGGGGGGGGGATAGAAAAAAATGAAGTTGCTTACCGTTGCCATTTGCGACGACGAAAAAAACATCGCCATGACTCTTGCCGGCGCGCTCGAAAAGATATTCGAGCAATACGATACGCGCATCGAAACGGAAATGTTCTCGTCCGCGGACGCTTTCGCCAGGCGTCTGCGGGAAAAACATTTCGATACGGTGTTCCTTGATATAGATATGCCGGGAACGGACGGAATCTCTTTCGGCAAAAAGCTCCGGGAAGAGAACGAGGATATAGATATCGTCTATGTATCCGGCAGAGAGGATCGCGTGTTCGAGGCGTTCGCCGCCCATCCGTTCGGATTTATCCGGAAGGGAAACTTTTTACAGGACAGCACCGATCTTATTCCGCAGCTGATTGCCTCGCGTACGGGCGAGAAAAACGAAACGTTGGTGGATATACGGTCGAATACTTCCATAATCAGCATTAAAGTCAGCGAACTCATATACGTCGAAAGCATCAAGGATTATCAGTATTTTTACTTCGAGAATAAAACAGAGCCCATACGTCTGCGATCTACCATGGAGAAGCTGGAAGCTCAGCTCGGACAGTACGGATTCATTCGCATACATAAGGGCTATATCGTCGGATATGCGCATATACGCAGGATAGACGACGACAGCATTACGCTTGTAGACGGGAGAACGCTGCCGGTCAGCCGCCGGAAACTGACGGAGGTGCGGGCGAAATATCTCGAATTCGGCAGCAGTTTAGGCAAAAATATGATCAGATGATCGAAAAATCATACATAAAGCGCAGCTACGCACATGCCGTGCGGAGCTGCGCTTTTTATTGTGCGCGTACGCGAGCCGCATGAATTTCGTCGCAGGATAAGCGACGTTCGTCTACGGCCGAGGTTTTTGTTACCGTCCGAATACTGTTCGTCTCAAACCCATTGTAATTTTTTTCTTTCGCCATTATAATTCACGTAGATTCCCGGTATGCCGGTTTTATGCCGTCTGCCGCGGATCGACTACAATAAAAGGAGGAAGAAATGAAAAGTTTTAAATCGTCAAGATTTAAATGGTTCGGCGTGTTGTTCGCCACCGCATTGCTTTGCACGGTAATGTCCGCTTCCATCGTTTTGACCACGAGCGCACTTGTTCCCTGCGAAGGCGAAGTGTGGGGCACGGACGCCGCAACGATCGACGAAGCGGTAGACGCTGCCGTGGAAGTCGCCGAACAGGTTGCAAGGGAAGGGCAGGTGCTTCTCAAAAACGAAAACTCGGCGCTTCCGATGGCGGGCGACGAGTGGGTATCCGTACTCTCCACCAGCGACACTTCGGCAAACAGCAGCTATATCTCCGGCATCGAGAGCGGCGGATTCAAAGTGTTCAATACCACAGAGGCCGATCCGTCGAAGTACAGCGATGCGGACAAGCGCGGACACGAAGCGAGCGACGTCGCGATCATAATGGTCAAGGGCGTCAGCTCCGCATACGGTGATGCGGGCGGTCCTGCCGGAGGCGAGGGTCAGTCCACCGCGGACGTAGGCGACGAAGAGGACCACAAGGACGCTGCCGGCAATCCTTATACATACGAGGACGGAGATCTGTTCACGCATAAGAATCTGCCTTACAGCGAAGACGAGGAAGGGAACAAGACCTATTTCAAAACCTCTCTTCAGCTCAGCGACACGGACGAGGAAGTCGTCAAATACGCGACGGACAACTTCGATAAAGTCATCGTCATGCTTACGAACGGTTCTCCCAGCGAAGTGGGTATCCTGCAGGCCAATCCGGATATCGACGCCATACTGCTTGTCGGTTCCCTCGGCGCGCACGGCTATGACGAAATCGGCAAGGTTCTCAACGGTACGGTCAATCCGTCGGGCAGAACCGTCGATCTGTGGGCATGGGATATAACCGGCCGTCCTACCTGGTTCAACGACGGAAACGCTAACAACATATTCACCAGCCCCGAAGAGGAGGCAGCCGCAGAGATCAAGGGTATGGCCGTCACATCGGTGTTCCGTACGGGCACGAAGGACGCAAGCGGCCACTATCCTTATTATCAGAGAGCGCAGCATACGACGGCGGATATAGTGCCTTACGTCTATACGGTAATGTATGAAGAAGACATCTATACCGGTTACAGATATTACGAAACCGCAGCCGCCGAGGCCTCCAAGGGCAATTATACCGGTTTCGAATACGACCACGAAGTGCTCTATCCGTTCGGTTACGGTCTGTCCTACACCGACTTCGAATGGGAAGTCATCGGCACCGATACCGAAGACTGGGGCAAACAGCAGGACGATTATACCAAGGACGGCAAAATGAGCGTTACCGTGAAAGTAACGAATACAGGTTCCGTCGCCGGCAAAGACGTCGTGCAGATCTACGGCCACGCGCCTTATTACCAGGGCGGCGTGGAAAAGGCCGAGCATGAGCTTATCGGCTTCGAAAAGACCGACCTCATACAGCCCGGATGCTCGGATATCGTTACGGTCACGGTCAATATCCAGGATCTCGCATCCTACGATTACGACAATGCCAACAACAACGGCGTGAGCACGTACGAGCTTGACAAAGTCGCCGATACGGACACGAAAGGCAACCCCCTGCACGACAGCACCGGCCATTATGAGCTGAGAGTCATGCGCAACAGCCATGATTACGGCAACGATAATAATTCTGTTTATAACGCAGAAGACAACACAAAAGGCATGGTTGTGCGGCTTACCGACCTTACCGAAGACATTATTCTCAACGAGGATGATTTCAGCGGCAGCGAGGTCGGGAACCTGTTCTCCGGCGACGATATAAACAACACGCTCAGCTACGATCCGGCAACGCAGAAAACGCTCGTCGAAGAAGGCAAGATGACCCTTATGTCCCGTGCGAATTTCTCGGGAACGTGGCCTGCGGTCGCTACCGAGGAACAGCTGGTCAGAAGCGACGATTATTATAAGATGATTACGGAGTTCGCCGACTACAACGCGGAGAACTGGCAGGATTACTATAAACTTCTGTATCCTGACGGAACCGCAACGTCCGACGACGAAACGGAGTTCGAGTGGACGATATCCAAAGACGACTTCGAAGCAATGGACGCGACGCTCGGCACTAAGAGCTGGACGCAGCGCAGCGAGGACGCCAACCTCGAAGAATTGCAGGCAAGCGACGACTGGCTGTGGTTCTCCGACATGGTCGGATATGACTACCGCGACGGCGGCGAAGGGCTCGCTAAGTGGAATCAGTTCATGAATCAGCTCACCTGGCAGGAAATGGTCGAGTGGATCGGCAACGGCGGCCGTCGTACGGCGGCAATCGCGTCTGTGGGTCATCAGGCGTGCAGCTACGTGGACGCAACCCAGCAGATGAACAGTTCCAATAACTTCGGATGGGGCTCTACGTATATCAGCGCGCGCACCTGGAATAAGGAACTGACGTACAAGAGAGGCTATACGGTTGCGGAAATCGGTCTTCTCGACGGCGTGGAAGCATACTACGCTCCCGCTGTGAACCTGCACCGCAGTCCTTTCGGCGGCCGTAACGACGAGTATTGGTCGGAAGACGGATACCTGTCCGGTCACCTCGCAGGCAACATGCTCGCAGGCGTTCAGTCTACGGGTATGATATGCACGATCAAGCATTTCGCGCTCAACGAAAACGAAAATATGAGACAGAGTCTGCATACCTATCTCTCCGAACAGACTTTCCGCGAACTCTATCTCCCCGCATTCCAGATCTGCATCCAGGAATACGGCAGCCAGGGCGTCATGACCGCTTATAACACGATAGGCGACATGCATGCGACCTCGGCGTACAACTTCAACAGAAAACTCCTTGAGGAGGAGTGGAACTTCGACGGATTCAACGTCTCCGACGCGGCAGACCCTTACAAGGACTTCTATACGATGGATATGGCTATCCGTTCGGGTCTTACGATGCTTCTCTGCGACTGGGGCACTCTGTCGACGTACGAGCAGGGAACGGGCACTTACGAGGGCGTCACGCTGTTCGTTACCGGCGAATGGGACGACAATGCTCAGTGCGTCAAAGTCAAGAATTACTCGGCCGACGCTACCGGCGCTACGACCGTGGCTTCCTATACGAACTGGTATCATCTCAGAATGGTGGTCATGCGTTCGCTCTTCACGGAAGTCAACAGCATCATCGGCAATAACGGCATCAATCTCAGCGAATATAAGGGCAGCACGCTGGCGCCCGCAACCCAGGGCGCGGAATACACCGCTGATATCGGACTCGAGGGCGTGAGCAACGCCACGTATTCCGTAAGCTCCGGCGAACTCCCCGAAGGACTGTCGATTTCCGGCGGTCAGATTACCGGCACTCCTACCGGCTCCGGCGATTACAGCTTCACCGTGACGCTTACGTCCGGTAACTTCATCACCACCAGCGCCGAATATTCGATGACGGTAGCCTCGGCATTCGATATGGACGATACCGGATTCGAAGAGATGAGCGTGGGAGAGGAGTATCTCGCATACATAGTCTCCGACTCCATCAATACCGATGAGGGTTCTGATTATACGAGTCTGTCATACGCGCTCGAGAGCGGCAGCACGCTTCCCGCAGGACTCTCGCTCGATTCTTCGACCGGCGAAATATCCGGCACTCCCACCGAAGGCGGCGAGTTCACCGTTACCTTCGTGATAACGGCAAGTTCGTCTTCCGGCAGTAATCCCGGCGGTCCCAGCGGAGGACCCGGAGGCAGTTCGGGCGGCTCCGGAGGCAGTTCGGACGACGAGTATACGTTCACGTATACGTTCTCGATTGCGGGCGGTACCGATACGCCCGGTGAGCCGGTGGAAGAGGGCGGCGTCATGATGCGCGTACAGGACGGCTATATCCAGTACAGCAACAACGGCGGCGAGACCTGGAACAATCTGCTGGAAGTGGAAGAGGACAGCATTTCGATGCGCGTTCAGGACGGCTACTTCCAGTACAGCACCGACGGCACGACTTGGAATAATCTGATTGCGGTCGCCGATCTTCAGGAAACCGACGAGGGCGGCTGCGGCGGCTCCGTCGTCGGCACGGTATCGATAGTGGCGGTTTGCCTGATAATGGCGTTCGTCGCGATCGCAATATCGAAACGCAGAAAATCGGATAAGTAAAAACATTACGGCTTCGGCATGAACCGGAAACGGCATTGCCCGACAAAAGGTTTGGCAAACGGACGGACCGGTAAGGATCCGTCCGTTTGCATACCTGCGTGAATGGATGATACAAAATTTTGACAGTAAGGAGAAAAGCATGAAAAGAACCATCAAACGAGCGGCGATCGTTACCGTACTTGCCGCACTGATGATATTCGCGGCGTTCGCAACCGCCTGCGCTCCGGCTACGTTTACGGTAACGTTCGATTATAACTACGACGGCGCTCCCGCGGCACAGACGGTAACGGTGGAAGACGGCGAACGCGCGACCGCGCCCGACACCGATCCCTCCCGCGACGGTTATGAGTTTACCGGCTGGTATTCCGACGAGGCATGCACTTCCGAGGCCGATTTCGGCCGCGGGGTCACCGCAGACGTTACGTATTACGCGGGCTGGAGACAGACCGCTTACACCGTGACGTTCGATCTCAATTACGACGGCGGCACGCCGACAGTGCAGACCGTTGAAATAGGCGGAACGGCGACCCGTCCTTCTTCGCCCGCGCGCGACGGATATCTGTTTACAGGCTGGTATTCCGATCAGGCCTGCACGACGGAGTACGATTTCACGTCCGTCGTGGAAGGCGACACCGTGATCTATGCCGGCTGGGAGGAGGATACCGGCAACAACGTCACCATTACGTATATGTATAACTATGAGGGCGCGCCCGACGACGGCGTGTACGACTCTCTTGTTCAGAAAACGGGCAGGCAGTTCCCCCGCAACGTCGAGGCTTCGAGAGACGGATACTATTTCGTCGGCTGGTACCTTGACGCCGAGTGCACGGAAACCTATTCGTCCTCCGACAGAGTGACCGAGGACACCGTTTTGTACGCGCTGTGGTATGAGATACATACCTTCGAGGCGGAGTATACCGATGTATCGGCAATCGAGGGATCCGGATATTCCGGCAACGAAAGCGGCACGGGTATCATAGACCCTGACACTTACAACATGGGAGCGAGCAACGGATATTACGTGGGCTGGCTGTATAATCCGGGCATAGAGCTTAAATTTGAAATCACTTCTGACCGTGATGTCACGAATGCGGTGCTCGCGCTCCGTCTGTCGGCCGAATTCGGCGACAAGCTGATAACGGACGATAACTTCACGGTAGCGGTAAACGGTGAAAAGATAACTTACAACGATATCGCGTTCACGAATGTCCCCGATGGCTCGGCTGATGCGAAAATGCCGTTCTCGACGTATATACTCAACCGTAACATATCGCTTGAACACGGAGATAACGTCATTACCCTTACGGTGAGCAACAACGAGAAGGGGGAGGGCGGCACCATGAACGCGACGGCGCCTCTGGTCGACTGCCTCTATATTTACAGCGACGCCGAGATCGGCTGGGCGGAAGGCTATCCTCTTAAGGATAATCTGATCGGAATGTAAGGAGTTTATATGAATATTATCAAGACCATTTTCGGAAACAAACGATCTCGCGTTTGGGCGATAGTAACCATCGCGCTCGTTGTCCTGCTTGTGGTCGTGGACGTTCTCGCCATACATTTCAGCAATATCATCTCCATATTTCTCGGCGGCGACAGGCCGTATGAAGTAGACGCGGAAGACGCAACCGTGTATTACGAAAAAAGCACGGCAAGCAAGGACGAGGCCAACGAGCAGGCCCGCGCCGTCACCCGCGAGATAGCGGAAGAAGGCACGATAATGCTGAAAAACAACGGCGCGCTGCCGCTTACCGGCACGGGGCTGAAAGTTTCCGTGTTCGGCAAGAACTCCGTCAATCTCGTATACGGCGGTTCCGGATCGGGCGGCGGCGACACCACGTTCGAGAAAGAAACCATATTCGACAGCCTTACGGCAGCCGGATTGGAATTCAATCCCGAACTGAAAGCGTTCTACGAGGACGATTCGCGGTCGGGCGACGGCCGTTCGGACAATCCCTCCGACCTCGATTCGGGCGAGACCGTGGCGATCGAAACGGGCGAAACTCCGGCGGCGGATTACCCCGACGACGCTGCGCTTAAACTCGGCGAATATGACGACGCTGCGATCGTCGTGATCTCCCGCGTGGGCGGCGAAGGCTTCGACCTTCCGATGGACGAAGCTTACGGCGCAAGGCACTACCTTTCGCTCGACAGCAACGAACGGGATCTGCTGAAAAACGTCACCGCAAAGTTCGAGAAAGTCATAGTCGTTCTCAACACCCTCAACGCGATGGAAACGGGTTTCCTCGACGAGTACGACGTGGACGCCTGCCTGTGGATAGGCGGCCCCGGTTCCACCGGCATTATGGCGCTGGGCGACATACTGACCGGAAAGGTGACTCCCTCCGGCCGCACGACGGACACGTGGGCGGCGGACTTCACGCTCGACCCGACGTGGAACAACTTCTCCGAGCGCGGATACAAGGGAGGCGACAAATACTATAATACCGATACCGGCCGCGATTCGGAATACTATTTCGTCAACTACGAGGAAAGCGTGTACGTGGGTTACAGATACTACGAAACGCGCGCCGCGCAGGAACGCGAAAAGAGCGGCAACGACGACTGGTACAAAGCGAACGTGAGATACCCCTTCGGCTACGGCGAGTCGTACACGACGTTCGACTGGTCGGTGGACGACGCAAGCTCCATAGAGGACGTTGCGATTGCCGCCGACGGCAGATACGAGATCTCCGTGACCGTGACCAACACCGGCGCATATAAGGGCAAGGACGTGGTGCAGGTATATGCAAAGCTTCCGTATACGTCCGGCGGCCCCGAAAAGCCGTACGAAGTGCTGGTCGGCTACGCAAAGACCCCCGTGCTTTATCCCGAATCCGACAAGGCGGCAATCAAGGAAGACGCGGCGGCCGGCGAGGACAAACCCAATTCCTGCACCGTGACCGTGACGGTGGATCCCTACGATTTCGCAACCTACGACTATAAGGGGGCAAGCGGCTTCGAAGGCTACGTAATCGAGGAGGGCGACTACGCTCTGCTCGTCAGCCGCGACGCGCATACGCCCGAGGCAGAGATACCGTTCACCGTGTCAGCGGACATAACTTACCGCGAAGATCCCGATACCGGCGCCGAAGTCGTGAACCGTTACACGGATACCGGCGACGAGGCGTTCGATTCGGACGCGAAGCTGGAATTCCTCATGAGCCGCGATGATCTGTCCGTTCTGCCCGACGCTCCCAAGGAAGCCGACAGGCAGGTAAACTCCGCGTTCCTCGAACAGATAGCAGACGTTTCGCACAACAACCCGGAGGCGGAGAAATATACCGAGTTGCCGTCGCAGGGCGGCGCGGCTTCCACGCCTTTCGCCAGCCTCATCCAGTATGACGACGAAACGGGCAGATATTACGCCGATTACGACAACGATAACGTCTGGAACGCGATACTGGACGCGCTCACCGTCAAGGAAATGGCGGATATGTTCAATCAGGGCGCTTTCCAGACGCTGAACATCACGGCGATAAACAAGCCGCTTACGCTGGAATCCGACGGACCAGTCGGCTGGTGTAATTTCATCTCCTCCGACGACACGTGGAAGGGCAACAACGCGTATTGCTCGCAGGTGGTCATGTCTGCGACGTGGAACACGGAGCTTATCGAAAAGATGGGCGAGTGCGTG
Source organism: Candidatus Protoclostridium gallicola (assembly GCA_904387375.1). Classification (GTDB taxonomy): domain Bacteria; phylum Bacillota; class Clostridia; order Christensenellales; family Pumilibacteraceae; genus Protoclostridium; species Protoclostridium gallicola. Next base: position 98,728 of record CAJFLE010000008.1, on the reverse strand, counting down.
GGCGAGGAAGGCCTGTGGGGCGCCGCCCGCACCGAGGACGCGGACGGGCTCACCTATTCGGGCTGGTACGCTCCGGGCGTGAATATCCACCGCAGCCCCTTCGGCGGCCGTAACTTCGAATACTTCTCCGAGGATCCGTTCCTGACCGGTACGATCGCCGCCGCCGAAATACGCGGCTGCCGCTCCAAGGGCGTGTACTGCTACGTCAAGCACTTCGCGCTCAACGAGCAGGAAACGCACCGCAACGGAGGCTGCTCGTGGGTGACCGAACAGGCCATGCGCGAAATATACCTCAAACCCTTCGAAATGGCGGTCAAGGACGGCGGCACGACGGCGCTCATGAGTTCGTTCAACCGCATAGGCACGCGCTGGACGGGCGGCGACTATCGCCTTCTGACAGAGATACTCCGCAACGAATGGGGCTTCCGCGGCACCGTTATATGCGACTATAATCAGACCGGCAACTATATGGACAACCGTCAGATGATTTACGCGGGCGGCGACCTCAACCTCTGCTCGGACAAGTCGCGTATGTGGACGGATTACGATTCGTCCTCCGCCGCAGACGTCACCGTTCTCCGCCGTGCGGCCAAGAACGTAATGTATACGGTGGCAAACAGCAACGCGATCAACAATCTGAACTACCGCTACTCGATGGCGATATGGAAGATACTGCTCATCGTAGGCAACTGCGTAATTGCCGCAGGCCTCATCGTGTGGGGAGTGTTTGCGGTGCGCGGCGCGTTAAAGAAATCGAAGTCCGTCCGAACATCGGAATCTGAAACCGACAACGATGTAAAATAATTTGCCCCTCATATCGCAGGCGGTTAACCCGCCGTAGAAATACGTGGCCTTTTCGTCAAAGAAAGGGTCACGTATTATTTTTGTTATCGGAAAACCCCGCGATAGTGGCGGGGTTCAGTGAAGGCTAAATTCAGGTCTGCGGTTTTTCCTTGCCTAATTCTTTACCGATATACTGATAGATTGCATCGCAAAATTTAACTAAAAACTTTATTTACTTATTATCGGCTTTGCTTTTAATTTGTTTTTCCAATCCTTTAATGGTCTGCAAATATGCCTTCTCTACGGGAGAAAGCGTTTTAGCCTGATACTTTTTATATTCCGCTTTCGCCTTTTCGATTGCCTTTACGTGGCGGACTGTACCGGAATCTTCCAAAACTTTTTCATTCGGAAAAATTTCGCGGAATGTACCCGAAAATCATTGCATTTTTTCTTCGCATATAGTATAATACTATGGCGTTTCGGAAATGGCTTCCGTATCTCGCGACAGAAAACTCAATATGCTGCTATGGCTCAGCAGGTAGAGCACGTCCTTGGTAAGGACGAGGTCACCGGTTCGAATCCGGTTAGCAGCTCCAAACGAAAAACCACAAAATATTGTGGTTTTTCTCTTGTTTTACGGGTAAAAAACACAAATTAGATGGATCATCGAGCGACTTGATCAGCTCGTCGATCGACGATACTCCGCAGCCGTCCATCAGGCGCGCATTAACGTTTAAGGCGCTTCAGACGCGTCACAGCAGTTCGGAGCCGGCGGACGTGGGATCGAAAGTATCGTCCACGCCGTAAGTGGGGTGCAGGCCGAGCGCGTTATAACCGCGCGGAAGATTTTTCGGGCTGTATCCCGTTATCTCCTTGAACACCCGGTTGAAATTCCGTATCGTGCCGAATCCGCAGGCGATGGCCGTTTTGGTCATCGTGCAGTCGCCGCCGCGCATCATCTCGATGGCCTTTTCCACGCGCGTGAGATTGAGGTACTGCGAGAACGTCATGTTTGCCATCTGCTTGAAAAATTTGGAAAAATACGATTCGCTGAGCGCGGTGAACGCCGCCGCTTCGGCGAGAGTATAGTCCGCGTACTTTTCGTCGATGTCTTTGAGCAGCTTTTTATACCGCTCCTCCATATAATTTTCTTTGCGCTCGCCGCTTCCGAGCGGTTCGTTCGTGTATATGTCTATGACGAGGCGTTCTATACGGTTGTTTACGGACAGGGTGCGGAGCGGCGCGTCGGAGGACAGCTCGCCGTCTATGAGTTCATACAGCCGCGGCAGCCCGTAGTCCCCGCCGAGCAGGGGCGAGCGCAGAGTGCGTCCCGCCGTCACGTTTTTTATGAGCCTGCGGTCGAACAGGAAAAACGACAGCACGCCGTCCTTTTCCGCGCGTATATAGTGCGTGGAGCGCGGCTCTATGAACACGGCGCCGTTTTCGGGCAGGCGCATCAGTTCTCCGCCGACGGACACTTCCGCGCCGCCTTTGTCCGCATACACTATTTCGCAGTCGTCGTGCCAGTGGGGCAGATTGGTCAGGTTTTTGTACCTTCCCACCCAGACCCTGACGTCGCCGGCATACTTCCTGAGTTCGCGTTTGGCAAGCATTTTTCCACTCTCCTTATCTTCCTGTGCGTACATTATAACATATACAGCCGAAAATGTCCATAACTGGGCGGCAAAATTCTTTCATGCGGCCGCACTCTCTGCTAAATTATAGGTATGGTCGCAAGATTGGACAAAAAGGACGCCGCGAAATGCGCGGTGGGTATAGAACTCGGCTCGACGCGCATCAAAGCCGTCATGACCGACGGCCGCGGCAACGTGCTGGCATCGGGATGCAGCGAGTGGGAAAACAGATACGAATGCGGCATATGGACGTATTCGGAAGAGGACATAACGCGCGGACTGCGCGAGTGTTACGCCGCGCTTAAAGCGGACGTTAAATCGCGTTACGGTTTCATTCCGACGCGCTTAGGGTGCATGGGCATAAGCGGCATGATGCACGGATACATAGCGCTCGGCTCGGACGGCAACATGCTCGCCCCTTTCCGCACCTGGCGCAACAACTGCGCGGCAGGCGCCGCGGCGGCGCTTTCGAAAGCGTTCGGATTCAATATCCCGGCGCGGTGGAGCGTCGCGCACCTGTATAACGCGCTGAAAAGCAACGAGCCTCACGTCGCGGATATTTCGCGGCTGACCACTCTCGCCGGCTACGTGCACGCGAAACTGACAGGAGTGCACGCGGTCGGCGCGGGCGAAGCGTCGGGTATGTTTCCGCTGGACGGTACGGACTATGATCGCCGCATGCTGGATATTTTCGACGGACTGCCCGAGGCGCGCCGCATGCCGCGGAAAATATGGGACGTACTGCCGCGTCCGCTCGCGGCGGGCGCGGATGCGGGAAGGCTGACGGCCGAAGGCGCCGAATGGCTGGATCCCGAGGGCGACCTCGAACCGGGCGTGCCTCTGTGTCCGCCCGAGGGCGACGCCGGCACGGGCATGACCGCGACCGACAGCGTGCGCCTGCGCACGGGCAACGTGTCCGCGGGAACGTCCGTGTTCGCGATGATCGTATCCGGGCGCAGACCCGCAGCGCCACGCCGCGAAATCGACGTCGTGGCCACGCCCGCCGGAGATACCGCGGTCATGGTGCACTGCAACAACTGCACGTCCGATCTGAACGCGTGGGCGGGCGTATTCGCCGTAGCGTCGGGCAAAACGGGGGACGAATTGTATTCCTTCCTGTTCGACAAAGCGCTGAGCGGCAGCCCCGACTGCGGCGGCCTCGTCGCATACAACTACGTGTCGGGCGAGGACATAACGGGCGTGACCGAAGGCCGGCCCATGCTGCTGCGCCGCACAGGCGACAGACTGGATCTGTCCAATCTGATGCGCGCGCATCTGTACTCGGCGTTCGCTACGCTGAAAATAGGCATGGACGTGCTGCGGGACGAAGGCATAACGGCCGACCGCATAGTGGCGCATGGCGGCATATTCCGCACCAGAGGCGCTCCGCAGCGGTTCCTCGCCGCGGCGGTGGGCGCACCCGTGACCGTCACGGAAAACGCGGGCGAGGGCGGCGCGTGGGGCATGGCGCTGCTTGCGCTGTATGCGATGAACGGCTCGGGCACGCTTGCGGACTGGCTGGACGGCGTGTTCGCCGGCCGCGTCGGCGAAACGGTCTGCCCGGACGCCGAAACCTGCGCGGGTATGGAAAAATTCATGGCGGACTACCGGCGCGGACTGCCCGTCGTGCGGGCGGCGGTGACTGCGTACGCGCGGCCGGTCAGGAGCAGTCTTGCCGAACTCAAAGAAAGGGTATACCGCGCCAATCTCGACCTCGTGCGCCACGGCCTCGTAATCTTTACGTGGGGCAACGTCAGCGGCATAGACCGTGAACGCGGCCTCGTCGTCATCAAGCCCAGCGGCGTGGAATACGACGAAATGACGGCGGACGATATGGTCGTCGTGGATATGGACGGCAACGTGGTCGAAGGTTCGTACCGCCCTTCGAGCGATACTCCCACGCACCTCGAGCTGTATAAAGCGCATCCGGAGATCGGCGGCGTGGTGCACACGCATTCGACGTACGCGACGGCGTTCGCGCAGGCGGGGCGCAGTCTGCCGGCATACGGCACGACCCACGCCGACTATTTTCACGGCGACGTGCCCTGCACACGCGCTCTCACGGAAGAGGAGATCGCGGGCGAGTACGAAAAGAATACCGGCGTCGTGATCAACGAAACGGTGACAGACGCCTCCGCGGTGCCTGCGGTGCTCGTGCGCAACCACGGCCCGTTCGCGTGGGGCGCCGACCCGGACGAGGCGGTATACAACGCGACCGTGCTCGAACAGACGGCCAAGATGGCTTTCGTGACCGAGAGCGTCATGCCGGGCGCGGCGCGCGTGCCGCAATACCTGCTGGACAGACATTATCTGCGCAAACACGGCGCAAACGCATATTACGGACAAAAGAGGTAACGACATGAAAAAACTGTATTTCATAACGGGAAGTCAGGATCTTTACGGCGAGGAAACGCTCGCGCGCGTGGCGGAGGACGGCCGCGAAATGGCGGGATACCTGTCCGGCGCGGTAGGACGCGTCGCCGTCGAGTGGCAGCCCGTCGTCAGGAACTCCGACGAAATATTCGCCGTCTGCATGAAAGCGTCGGCTGATCCCGACTGCGTGGGCGTCATTACGTGGATGCACACGTTTTCCCCCGCAAAAATGTGGATACGCGGCTTGCAGGCGCTTGCCAAACCCATGCTCCACCTGCACACCCAGTATAACGAAAAACTGCCGTACTCCACGATAGACATGGATTTCATGAATCTCAATCAGTCGGCGCACGGCGACCGCGAATTCGGCTACATCTGCACCCGTCTGGGCGTCAGGCGCGAAATCGTGGTAGGGTATTACCGCCACGCCCGCGTCGTCGCGGCGATAAGAAAGTTCGCGGATACCGCCGTCGCGCTCGATTTCTCCCGCGGCATGCGCGTGGCGATGTTCGGCGGCAATATGCGCGACGTCGCGGTGACCGACGGCGACAGGGTGGAAAGCGAAATCCGCTACGGCTGGAGCGTCAACTACTACGGCCCCGGCGACCTTGCGGATATCGTCGCAGGCGTTAAAAAAGAAGAAGTCAAAGCCAAAATGCGCGAGTACGCCGCGAAATACGAAATGCGAACCGACCTCACGGAGGCGGTGGAGGAACAGGCAAAGTACGAGGTCGCGCTGCGCCGCTTCATCGAGGCCGAACGCATAAACGCGTTCACCGACACGTTCCAGGATCTGCACGGACTGCGCCAGCTGCCCGGTCTTGCCGTTCAGAATATCATGGCGGACGGCACCGGATTCGCCGCGGAAGGGGACTATAAGACCGCCGCGCTCATGGCTGTGCTCTGCCGCATGGCGGAGGGCCGCACGGGCGGCACCGCGTTCATGGAAGATTATACTTACGACCTTACCGAAGGCGGCGAGCTGGAACTTGCGTCGCATATGCTCGAAGTATCGCCGGTGTTCGCGGCCTCCCGCCCCGCCATAGAGGTGCACCCGCTGTCCATAGGCGGCAAGGAACCGCCCGCCCGCCTCGTGTTCGACGGCGCGCCGGGCAAGGCCGTGGCTGTGTCCATGGTGGACATGGGCGACCGCTACCGCCTCGTCTGCGCCGACATAGAACTCGTGACTCCGCCCGAGGCCATGCCGAAGCTGCCCGTGGCAAGGCTCATGTGGAAACTCAGACCCGATTTCGCGACCGGCGCCGCCGCATGGATACGCGCGGGCGGGGCGCACCACGCCGTCGTGTCCACCGCTCTCGACGCCGCGGATATCCGCCTGTTCGCCAAGCTGACGGACACCGAACTCGTGGAAATCAACGACCGCACCGAAATGCCGTTCGGCATATAATACCTTGCATTTCCGGCGATTCGCTCCCGCCGGAACCTCAGAAGCCGGGGAATCATCCCCGGCTTTTTACATAAAACGGAATTTGCAGGGGCTTGACATTTACACGCCCCGCGTCTATAATAAAATCCGGACGGTAAATGTTTGTGCGGTTTTACGGATGACATACCGGAGGAGGGAAAAGATGATAAATGTGGCAATCGTCGAGGATGAGGACTGCGCCGCGAATAATCTGTCCGAATATCTGAATACATTCGGCAGGCAGAACAATACGGAAATTAAAGCGGAGCGTTTCCGCGACTCCATATCTTTGCTGACGGGATACAGCGGAAAATTCGATATCGTGTTTATGGATATCGAGCTTCCGGAAATGAACGGAATGGACGCGGCGAAGAAGCTGCGCGAGATCGATATGAGCGTGACTCTCGTTTTCGTGACGAATATGGCGCAGTATGCCGTTAAAGGTTATGAAGTGGGAGCTGTCGATTATATCGTCAAGCCCGTGTCCTACTATGATTTTTCGCTTAAACTTCGCCGCATAGTGAATTATATTCAGAGTCACGGGGATGCCAAGCTCGCGCTTCCGCCGAAAAAGGGCATGGTCTGCATCCCGTTATCCCGTCTGAAATATGTCGAGGTCAGGAAGCATACCGTAATGTTTCATACCGAGGACGGGGAATTTCCCGTGTACGGAACGCTGAAAAAAGCGGAAGATATGATCCGCGCGAATGCCGGAGGCGGGCTGTTCGTCAAATGCAACAGCTGCTATTTCGTAAATCTCAGATTCGTAACCGCCGTGCGCGATTCTTTTGTTATCGTAGGGGACGAACAGCTGATTATCAGCCGTGCGAAACGTAAAGATTTCATGACGCAGCTGAATAAGTATTTCGGTATGGGAGGTGCCTGCGTCTGATGTATGAAATCAGTCAGTTGTTTTGGTATCGCCTGCTTTTTATGGGCAGCCTTTTTGCAGCCGAATGGCTTTTTACGTTCCGTCTGAAACGTGCCGGACATTATACGGTGCGGTTTTTGCTCGGCATGGCGGCCTGCGTCGGATTCGCGTTTGCCGTTCCGGTTCTGCCCGGATTGTTCAGCCTGTTTATGTTTCTGGCAATGTTCGCATTTACGGTCGTCGTACAGAAGTTCTGCTATGACGTGCCGTGGTCCAACATATTGTTCTGCACCATTGCCGGCTATACGGTACACCCAGTGGGAATACTCGCATGCGCTCGTGGCGTTCGCGCCTGCGGCGCTCGGCTGAGCGAACCCGCTCGCGAAAATGCTTATAGGACAAACACAACTTTTATACCGCTCGCGGTTCTCTTCTGCCCGGGTGCAAAAAACAGCGGCACGCTTTTTGCAAAGCATACCGCCGTTTTGGGTTTAGTGGATAAAAATGCTACTTGTTATCACTTATGATTTTTGATATAATACAAAAGAGGTTTTATTTTTATGATAGAAATACACATTCCTGCCCCATCAAAAAATTATGAACGAAAGCCGTATCTTTGTCCCCGTTGTAGACGACCGAATTATATTTCGGAAGAATTTTATAACGAATATCCGAGCGATGAATACGAATGTATTTACTGCAAGTCTATCTACAAGAAAGAAATGCTAATTGAAGGGGTGGAATTTGATGTCGACTCACCCTACGAATGGGTTATCAAAATCGAATTTCTAAAGAGTAAATCAAAGTATTTTCATAAAGCTTACAATATTGCAAAATTGTTGCCCAATTATATAAATTGTGGTGACAAAATTTCTTGTGGAACAAAAAAAGTTAAAGAATATTGTCAATATAACAGATATTTCAATGAGTTATTAAACTTAACTTCAAAGTGGAAAGAGGTAAAAGTATCATTTTTTGACCGTCCAAAAACATATAACATAGATTTTCAGCAGTTTATTAAGCGTGTTCAATCTTTGGCAGGGGATTATAATCACTTACTAAATAATTACTGTGATGAAGAAATCACATACGAAAACTTACCGATGCCTTATGTCTTTTATCCACCGTTATATGGTGCCTTTTTTGCTTTTTCCGAAAGCCCCAATTCAGACATTTATTTTTGCGAGTGCGAAAAAGAGGCAATAGAAAATTACTTTGAAATCCTTAAAGTTGCGCCTATTAAGAACCACGCATCGCAAGAGAGCCGATTATTTCCCAAAAAATTATATAGAACAGGAGAGTCAAAATTTGAACCACAAATAAAGTATAAACCAAATCTTTGTTTCAGGTGCAATAAAGTTATTCCGCAACTTAATTTTTGCCATCCAATGTATGGAGGTAAATTTGAACAAAAGCATGGATGGTATATTCAACAAGAATACTTGAAAAATGGATTGGACCCTTGCCGCCATGAATTGGGTATAGTGTTAGAAGATAAGTGCGGAGCGTACCTAAAAAAATCAGCAGAACTTGAAAAATCATTATCAAAATTGTTAAAAACAAATCCCGAATTTGATAAAATATCAAAAGAACTTGAAAATCTTGGAAGTGTATATAGTCTACTCAATGATAAGGTTCGAACTGATTTTGGTTTTAGAGGTATTGGAGAACATTGGATTAGCGAAACAACGCTTAAACATATTATTGAAGCACTTTATCCTGAAAAAACCGTCCTTGCTCATTATCGTCCTGAATGGCTTGAAGGATTGGAATTAGACATATATGTGCCTCATATTCGGCTTGGACTTGAGTATCAGGGGATACAACATTTTCAAGCTGTAAAACATTGGGGTGGAAAAGAAAAATTAAAAATTCAACAAGAACATGATGCAAGGAAAAAACGCCTGTGTGATGAATTAGGTATTACCCTTATATATTTTGATTATACCGAAGATATTACAACAGACTATGTAAAAGCTAAAATAAAGAATTTTATAACTAAATAAAAATATAGCCCGGAGCTATAACCAGGCTATATTTTGGTACACCCAGTGGGAATCGAACCCACATCTCCGGCTCCGGAGGCCAACGGTTTATCCATTATCCTATGGGTGCGCGATACCGAGCGAAACATACAAAGTATACTATTTCGCGCGGGCAAAGTCAAGAATATTGCGGTGCGGCGGACGTTTTATCCGGCGCTGCGGAACGCGGAAAACAAACACTTTGCAAAAATAAGCGCGAAACTCTTGTAATTCGGCGCGCATTGTGATAAAATCATAGTAATTCATAAGAGGTATATCATGATAGACATCAGAATGATACTCGCCGATCCGGACGGAGTAAAGGCGAGACTGGCAAAAAAGGGCTGCGACGCAGACCTCGGCAAGGTTATAGAGCTGGACGCGCGCCGCAGGGAACTCATCAAAAAGAACGACGAACTCAAAAACGAGCGCAACAGAGCGAGCGCAGAGGTGCCCGCGCTCAAAAAAGCGGGCAAGGACGTTTCCGAAATTATTGCGCGCACGAAGGCGATAGGCGTCGAGATCTCCGAGGGCGACAAGGCGCTCGCAGCTGCTGAGAGCGAGCTGAACGAGTACGTCAGCTGCCTGCCCAACCTGCCCGACGACGACGTGGTCGCCGGAGGCAAGGAGAATAACGAGGTCGTGAAAGTGGTGGGCAGGAAACCCGAATTCGATTTCAAGCCCCTCGACCACGTCACGCTGTGCACCCGCCTCGGACTCATCGACTACGAGCGCGGCGTCAAGCTGTCCGGCTCCGGGCACTGGCTGTACCGCGGCATGGGCGCGCGCCTGGAATGGGCGCTGCTCAACTTCTTCGTGTCCGAACATCTCGCCGACGGCTACGAGTTCATACTCCCGCCGCTCGCGCTGGGATACAACTGCGGCTACGGCTCGGGACAGTTCCCCAAGTTCCGCGACGAGGTGTATTGGGTGGAGAACGCCGACGCCGAAGGCGACCGCAAAAAAATGAAGTTCATGCTTCCGACGGCGGAAACCGCGCTCGTCAACCTGTACGCGGGCGAGGTGCTTAAAGAGAGCGAGCTGCCCAAGAAGCTGTTTGCTTACACGCCCTGCTTCCGCAAAGAAGCGGGTTCGTACCGCAGCGAAGAGCGCGGAATGATACGCGGCCACCAGTTCAACAAGGTGGAGATGGTACAGATCACGACGCCTGACAAGTCCAAAGCGGCGTTCGAGGAGCTGGTAGGCAAGGCCTGCTCGCTCGTGGAAAAGCTCGGACTGCATTTCCGCCTGTCCAAGCTCGCCGCCGGCGACTGCTCCGCATCTATGGCCCGCACATACGACATCGAAGTGTGGATCCCGTCCATGGGCATATATAAAGAGGTTTCGAGCGTGTCCAACGCCAACGATTACCAGGCGCGCAGAAACGGCACGAAGTTCAAGAGCGCGGCGACGGGCAAGAACGAGTTCGTCCATACGCTCAACGGCAGCGGCCTCGCCACCAGCCGCGTTCTGCCCGCGATCGTCGAGCAGTACCAGCAGGCGGACGGCTCGGTCGTCGTACCCGAAGTGCTGCGCAAATACGTCGGAACGGACGTCATAAGGTGACCGAAGTCCGCAGATAAGGGATAGAGTATGTTGAAAAAAATCTTCAAAGGCATAAGCATGGCGCTGTTCGGGATGCACCTTTGGCTTCCCGTCGCGTATTCCGTCATCTTCCTCGTGATCGCCGCGATCGCGGGCGCGCTTGACGGCGCGTGGCCGTTCTATTTCATCGGCCTGTCCATATCCTTCGCCGCTTCGCTGGGGCTGACGTATTACATGTCCGTCAGGGGCCGGCGGCAGGAACCCGAGGAAAAGGAAGCGCCACAGCCCGAAAAAACCGCGGAAAAGCCGGCGCAGCCGAGCTATACGCCCCCTCCCGCGCCGGCGCAGAAACCGCGTTCTTTCGAGAGCGAAGCGCCCGCAAAGCCTTCGCGCGCGGAGGAATACGAACGCTTCGAGAACGAAGCCGCGCGCATTTACGAGGAGCAGGTGCGCTATTCCCAGCATATGACCGGCACGCCGGACAGCGTGGGCAGCGGATATCTTCAGCCGCACAGACAGGACGGTTACGCCAGGCCTGCCGAGCCGTATAAAAAGCCGGAGCCTGCCAGGCCCGACTATGCCGGCGCGCAGTCGGCGCTCGATACGCTCTATCCGTCGTTCACATCCTCCTCTCCGAGCAATGAGAACAGGTCGTCGTTCTCCCCGTACGTACAGCCCGGCAACGTCGCGGACGAACACGCCGCCCGCCTCGAAGACTACGAGAGCGACAAGAAGGAAAGCGAGGAACAGCCGAAGATTTACCGCACCAGGAAAGATCCCAACGTGCTCGTTTACGAATACAGCGACCGCATCGAAAAGTACTATCTCGGCGAAGGCGGAACGCTCACTTTCCTCAGCAGCGAACGCAGAAAATAAGCCGAAAACGATAACCGAATAAAATACTCGGCACAGCCGAAACCGACCCTTCCGGAACCCCCGGAGGGGTCTTTTTTCGTGTCCGATATGTTAATTAGGTCGCTATCTTGTCAATTTAGGCAGATTTTGCGCCACTCCCGATTTTTTGTGTTATAGTAAGCACGCAAACGCAAAATACCCTGAAAGGAGGAAAAAAGAGAAGGAGAAAACGATGAAATCGCAGCCGTGCGGTGGGAAACCCGGACGCGGCGTGAGTGCCCCGGAAAAGGGCGGCGGTGTGAGGGGATTTTTCCGCGCCGCCCCAAAGAATTTGACAATCCCTCGGCTTTAATATATAATGATTGGGCTTACGGAGGTTATATATGGAGCTAACGGATAAAGTCAGGGACGAATGCGGCGTGATCGGCATATTCGACCGCGCGGGCGGAGACGTGGCAAAAGATATCTGCTACGGGCTTTTCGCCATCCAGCACCGCGGACACATCAGCTGCGGCATAGTCACCAACGACAACTACAAGCTGTCCGCGCACAAGGACAACGGACTTGTCAACGACGTGTTCGGCGGCGACGTGCTCGCCGGCATGAAAGGGAAGATCGGCATCGGACACGTGCGCTACAATTTCGGCAGCGATCTCCGGGAGAATATCCAGCCCATAACGACCAGATACTGCAAAGGCACTGTCAGCCTTGTCAAGAACGGCACTATAACCAACGCCGCGGCGCTGCGTACGGCGCTTGAGGACGACGGCGCCATATTCCAGTCCACGCGCGACACCGAGGTGATCATGCACCTGCTCGCCCGCGCCCGCACGCACTGCCCGTCCGCGGAAACGTCCATGCTCGAAGTCATGGGCAAGATCGAGGGCGCCTATTCCATGGTGCTGATGTCGCCCAAGAAGCTCATCGCCTGCCGCGATCCGCACGGGTTCCGCCCGCTGTGCATGGGCAAACTGGGCGACGCGATAGTGTTTGCCAGCGAAACGTGCGCGCTCGACGCCATGGGCGCCGAGTTCGTGCGCGACCTCAGGCCGGGAGAGCTCGTCCGCGTCGACGCCACCGGAGTGCAGTCATACGACAAATACTGCGGCGGCAAAACGAGCCTGTGCGTATACGAATACATATTCTTCGCCCGTCCCGACTCCATCCTCGACGGCAACGAGGTCTATACGATCCGCGAGCGCGCCGGCGAACTTCTCGCGGCCGTCGCTCCCGTGGAGGCGGACGTCGTGTTCGGAATACCCGACGGCGGCACGTCTTTCGCTCAGGGCTACGCGCGTGCAAGCGGTCTGCCGCTCCGCGCCGGTATCATCAAAAACAAATTTTCGTCGCGCAATCTTTTCTCCCTCGACGAAGAGGGCAGGGCGACGGCTATCAACCTCAAATATAACGTGCTCCGACCCATCGTGTGGGGCAAGCGCGTCGTCCTCGTCGACGACTCGCTGGTGCGCGGACGCACCGCGGCAAAGCTCATACGCATGCTGCGCGACGCCGGCGCCAGTCAGATTCATCTGCGCATAGCCTCGCCCCGTCTCATAAAGTCCTGCCCGTACGGGATACAGATGCCCAAAGACAAGAATCTGTTCGCCGCCGGCGGCAAGACGGACGGGGAAATGTGCGCGCAGCTGGGCTGCGATTCCATTGCGTTCCTGCCCGTCGAACGGCTTGCGGACACCGGTCTGAACAAGAATTTCGATTACTGCAACGCCTGTTTTACGGGCGTATGCCCCGAAAAATAACCGCCGCATTTTACGGCCGCAAAAAACGCGCGGAAAGTTGTCCGTGCGTTTTTCTTATACCAAAAAGTTGCAATCGGAAGAGAATCGTGTTATTATAATATTGTCGAAAAATGAAAATTAAAGTAATTTTAATGCAAGGAGTATATACTATTACCGGGAATAAGGAGAAGGGCGATTGAATTGGTTTGAGAGGATAATATGGACGCTGTCATGGCGGTTTACGGACGAACAGGGTAACGAATATTGCGGAATAAAACCGTACGGCGCGTTTCACCTCGTTTTTTTTGCGGTTTCCGTCGTCGTCGGTATAATGATGTGTATCTTTCTCCGCGACGTGCGGGAAAAAACAATGCGTGTCATTCTGCTTTCGGCGAGTGCGGTTCTTCTGCTGCTCGAAGGGTACAAGCAGCTCGCATGCTCGTTCAACGGCACGTCGTGGAGCTATTCGTGGTATAATTTCCCTTTCCAGTTCTGCGCGACGCCCATGTACGCCATGGTGATCGCCGGCGCGCTGCCCGACTGCAAAGTGCGACGAGGGCTGATATCTTATCTGTCGACGTTCTCGCTGATCGCCGGGCTGTGCGTGATGATCTTCGTAGGCGAAGTGTTTCAGACCTCCATACTCGGCGTATGTATACAGACCATGGTTCACCACGGAGCGATGATAGCGATCGGCTTCTGGCTCATCGCCTGGAACCGCAAAAGCGCGGACGTGCGCGGCTGGGCGTACGGCGTGCTCGTGTTCGTATGCTTCGAAGCGATAGCGCTCACGCTCAACGCGGTCATAAACGGAGCGCTTGGCGAGGGAACCGTGGACTTCTATTATCTGTCGCCCACGCCCACGAACGCGTATATTCCCGTTTTCGGTTTCATACGCAACAATACGCCTTTCCCGGTGTATCTGCTCATCTACAACGTCGGATTCGCGCTCGGATCTTTCTGTTTCTATGAACTGACGCGGTTCATGATAAAAACGTTTCCCGAAAAAAAACCGGATACCATGGGCTTATGACCGCCGCGTCAGCGGTGTTTCCACGAACCATCTGCCGGTATCCTCTTCGCGGTACAGCGTTTTTCCGCGCCCGCGCATCACGACGTCGTACCGCTCGGTCATGATACCGCCGACGCGCTCCGGAGGTATTCTGCGCACGCGCAGCACTCTGTCGACTTCGTACTCGCGGCCGTTCTCCCACAGCACGGCGACGGGCGTAAGACGGCCTTCCGCGCTCACGCGCACGAGCATTCCGACATATACTTTCGCGTATTCCATATTCGTATTATGTGCGAAAATTTCTGCCGCCGCCAAAAGATTTGACAACGGCGGCGCATTATGTTAATATATACCGGTATGAAAAAGAAACTGACAGCGATTATATTGTGCCTGTGCCTCGTGGCGGCCGGCGCCGCACTGTTTACTGCGTGCGGCGAGGAAGAGGTCGTCCGCACTCAGTACTCGTATTATACGTTCACGTACGACGACGAACTCAAAGGGCTTGTGCTCGACGTTTCGTATTCCAGCCTTCTTCCGTCGGGCGCGCTCTCGCTGCCCAGCGAAAGCTATTTCTATAAGGATAACGCGGACGCGGAAACGACGGAACACGAAACGGCCGTTCCCGTGGTCAAGGTCGCGGACGGCGCTTTCGAGGGAATCGGCACGCTGACGTCGGTTTCCGTCCCGGACAGTTATTATTATCTCGGCGAGGGCTGCTTCGCCAACTGCAAGAAGCTCGAAACCGTGACGCTTTCGCGCAACGTTTCGTCCATACCCGCCGACGCGTTCAGCGGCTGCTATAAGCTGGAAACCATAGCCGCGCCCGAAACCGGCGCAGCTACGGTGACGAGCGTGGGCGACCGCGCGTTTTCGTTCTGCCTCGCGCTCAGAAGCACCGGGTTCGATTTCGGCGACGGCGTGACGATTGGCGAGCGCGCATATTTCTGTACCATAAGCCTGCGCAGCATCGACCTGACGGGCGCGTCCGCCGTGGGCAGCAGAGCGTTCCAGGGCTGGCTGAGCGTGCAGACTATAACCGCCGGCTCCTCGTCGGGCTGGGCTGCCGACTGGAATGAGGACTGCTCCGCGGTCATAAACTGATTCTTTTATAAAAACAATATATACCAAGTCCCCGTCTCACCTTGGTTAAAAAACGGAGGTTACAATGAAAGTAACGTTGATTGTCGTAAGAGCGGGAGTAATTGCCGCTCTTTATGCTTGTCTGTGCATCGCGTTTTCGCTGACGTCGTTCTCGACCGCGCTCGTGCAGTTCAGGCCCAGCGAAGCGCTGACGGTGCTGCCGCTGTTCTTTCCCGAAGCCGTGATCGGCCTGTGGGTGGGCTGTATGCTCGGCAACATACTGTCCGGCAGCGTCATAGACATCTTCTTCGGCTCCGCGGCCACGCTCGTCGCCGCCGCGCTGACGTTCGTCATCGGCCGCGTCGTGCGCCGTCCGGTGCTCCGCATTATCTTCGGCATCATCCCGCCCGTAATCGTGAACGCGCTCATGGTGCCCATGTCGTATACGCTGTTCGTCGGTTCGCCCGAGGTGTACTGGCTGCAGACCGTGTTCGTGCTCGCCGGGCAGGCGGCGGTGCTGTGCGTGCTCGGCATTCCGCTGTCGCTCGCGCTCAATAAGCGCTATTACCGCGGCAGGCTGAAAGCAAAAGCCGATCGGCAGGCGGACGAGGCTCCCGCCGCAAGCGAGAGCAAATAATTTACGTTTGAAGCGGCGGCGCCGTACGGCGCGCCGCTTTACTTTTTCCGCCCGACGTATTATAATATGTATATGGACAAGAAAGTGAATGCGAAGGGGCAGACCCTGGAAGAATTTCTCGCCGCTTACAATCCGGCGAAGTACCGTCACCCGGCGGTGACGGCGGACTGCGTCGTGTTCTGCGGCGACAGCGTGCTGCTCGTGCGCCGCGGCAATCACCCGTATATAGGCGAGCTCGCTTTCCCGGGCGGATTCGCCGAACCGGGGGAGAGCACGGAAACCACGGCGTGCCGCGAACTGGAAGAGGAAACGGGCGCCGTCGGCGTGCCCATGCGCCAGTTCTATACCGCTTCGACGCCCGGCCGCGACCCGCGCGACTGGACGGTGTCGGTATGCTACGTTGCCGAGCTCGGCGAAATGCCGTCCGTCGCCGGCGGAGACGACGCCGCGGACGCGAGGTTTTACCGCTGCTCCGTACGCGATGAGGACGGCCTGACGGTGCTGACCCTTTCGGGTGCGGAAACGACGGAAGTGAAGCTGCTCGTAAAGCGCGACGCGTTCGGCAAAGTGGACGTGAACGCCACCGAAGTGCTCGGCGGCGGCATGGCGTTCGACCACGCGAAGATACTGCTCCGCGCCATGGAAGAACGGAATTAAGACACAAATTTGCCGTTCATGCCTTTTTAACCGCCGTTTGTGTAAACGGCCGACATTATGTGAAAATTTTTTTAACATTTTTTCAAAAAGGTATTGACAAACGGCGCGCAATGTGGTATTGTATAAATACAAACAAGACCACCAATCTTCATTTGCTTACGTTAATCCACCATCACCACCGAATCGTAAGCATTTTCTCCTAAACGGAAAAGACGACCGACGGGTCGTCTTTTCCGTTTTGTATCGTCATGAGCGTTGTTGTTTTCTGTTACCGCATTTGTCGGCGTCGTCCGACTTGCCGAATATGGCTTCGAACGTCCGCCCGTCGAATGTGAGATCCGCGCCGTCGTCAGGCAGGTCGTCGTTGTCGCCGGCCGGTTCCGCGCGCGTCGGCGGTCCTGCCGGCAGCGGACGCAGCGCCGTTTCCCCGGCGATGCGCCGTTCTATATATTCTTCGTCCGCCTCGAAGCCCGGCTGTTCCTCGCCGAACGAAAGCAGAACGTCGAGTTCGGCGTCGCCGAGCAGCGTTATTTCCTCATCGGGCAGATCGGTGCGCATATCTATCTGGAATTTTTCGTATTTTCTGTTGGAGTAAAGTACGCTTATCAGGCCGATGACGGGGATCGCGAAAGTCAGCACCGTTATTATGACGGTCATCAGCTGCGACGACAGATATTCGAGGGGCAGATCGTCGAGGTCGAACGACAGCAGCCCGCCGCTGCCGTGGCGCGGAGGCGGCCCGGACGGCGCGTTCGAAGGCGGCCCGACGACGCCTATGATCACCGACATTCCGAGCATGGTGAATATGTTGCGTCTGCCGGACATCAGCGTCGTGAAATTATCCCACATTTCCATCAGGGTGGACGATGTCTGCGTGGAACCGGTGTGCGTCTGACTGGTAAGCAGACTGCCGAACGCTGCGACGAAAGCGAGCACGAGCACGATGATCGCGAGTATGCAGTCGGCCTTGGGCAGCTTGAAATGACTGGTTCTCACAAGGCTGCGGTTTATGTGCCTTTCCGCCATGACCGCGAACGCCGCGGTGGCGATATAGAAGATCATGACCAGGTACAGCCAGTCCGAAAAAAGTATGTAGGAAAGGGGAATGAGAAAAACCGCAAGGAACTTGAGAAAATTATATTTCTCGAACGTTATCGTGACGCCCTTTTTGCGGCGGCTGATACCCCTGGAGTCCTGCCACTCTTTCAGCTCGATTTCCTGTTTCTTTTCTCTGCGTTTTCTGCTTCTCTTGCCCATAACGTCACTCCGCATGCAGAGCTTCGACGGGATCGAGCTCGGAAGCCTTGAACGAGGGCAGTATGCCCGCGACCGCGCCTATTATCACGCACAGCGCCAGCCCGAGGAAGTAATAGCCTACTCTTAAAAGGTAAAGCGAGCCGTAAAAAAAATCGTAAAAAGTTTGCGCTATGGTATTTACAAACGCCGCGGTTTGCGTTATAATAATAACGATGAGACTCGCGCTTAAAGCGCGGATTGCTCAAATTTTATTGCAGAAAGGGAGAAAATAATGGAAAAGAAAAAGACGGTACTCGTCAAAAGACCCAACAAAGAGATCTACGTCATGGACGGCAAACTGTACAAACAGTTTGACAAGAGCTTCAAGAAATCCGACATTCTCAACGAAGCGATCAATCAGGCGCGCATAGAGGAAGCCGGTCTGCCCATACCGAAGATCTACGACGTAAACATCAACGAATCGGGCACGTATTCCATCGTCATGGAGTACATAGAGGGCAAGAGCCTCGAACAGCTCATGGCGGAGAACCCGTCCAAGACCGACGAGTACATGCGCCTGTTCGTGGAGATTCAGCGCGATATGCACAAGTACAACGTGCCTCTGCTCAACCGTACCAAGGAGAAGTTCACGCGTAAGCTGTACGACGCCAACATCGACGGCAATACCAAGTACGAGCTGCAGATGCGGCTGAACGGCATGCCCACGCACTTCAAGCTGTGCCACGGCGACTACGATCCGTCCAATATAATCATCACCGACGACGGCAAGTATTATATCCTCGACTGGTCGCACGCCACGACGGGTAACGGCTCCGCGGACGCTTCGCGCACCTATCTGCTTTTCAAGCTCAAGGGCCGCGACGACCTCGCCGAGAAGTATATGGAACTGTACTGCGAGCTCAACAATACGACGAGGCACTACGTATCCAAGTGGCTGCCCATCGTCGCAGCGTCGCAGTCGGTCAAGGGCAAGCCGGAAGAACGCGAATTCCTCATGAAGTGGGCTACGATCGCGGAATATGAATAAACGGATTCAGCCGAACTGAAACATGCACCTCCGGAAAGTATTCTTTTCGGAGGTGCTCTCGGTATTTGCCTGAAAGGAAGGACATCTATGTATAAGATACTGATAGCCGAAGACGACGAAACCATATACGCCGAGCTGGCGCGTCTGTTCGGAAACGCGTGCTACGAGGTAGTCGACGGCCGCGACGGCATAAGAAGCGACGACTTCGACGTCGCGCTGCTGGATATAGGTCTGCCCGGCACGAGCGGTTACGAGTTATGCTCGGCGATCAAGGCGCGCAGAAACGTCCCCGTCGTTTTCCTTACCGCGGCGGAGCGTACGGAGAGCGAACTGACGGGCTTTGCCGTCGGCGGCGACGATTACGTCCGCAAGCCCTTCGATCCCGCAGTGCTGCTCGCCCGCGTAAGACGGCTGCTGCGCCGCGCCGACACGGTCATCGTACACGGCAGGCTGAAACTCGACACCGCGCGCATGGAAGCCGTCAGCGGAGATAAGCGCGCGACTCTGTCTCGCACCGAGTTCGCGGTGCTGCGTCTGCTTACCGAAGGCGGCGTGGTTTCGCAGAAAAAACTGATCGAACGCCTGTGGGACGGCGGCAGCTATATCGACGAGAATACGCTGTACGTCAGTATAAACCGCCTGCGCGAAAAACTGCGCGACATAGGCATGGACGGCGCCGTCGTCACCGTGCGCGGCGTCGGGTACAGGCTGGAGTGACGCCATGGGTTTTGCTTCGTATCTTTGGGATAAAATGCCCGCCGTCGTATGCAACGCCGCGGGCATAATCGCCGTGGGAGTCTTTACGGGCGTTTCGGCGGGAGCGTCGGTCGCCGTGCCGATTGCCGCATGCTGGCTGGCCGCGGTCGCCGCATATCTCGCCGTCGGCTGGCTGCTGCTGAAAAAGCGTATCGCCGCCGCAAAGAGAATCGCGGACGAGACGGAGGACAAATTCCTGCTCTCCGAGGTGGTGCCCGCGCCGTCCAGGGCCGAGGACAGGCTGTATTACGAGTTCATGCTCATTCAGGGCCGAGCCGCGATAGAGCGTGCGGAAGCAGCCGGGCGCGACGCGGCGGAGTACCGCGAGTATATACAGGAGTGGGTGCACGAGATAAAAGTGCCGATTACGGCAGCGTCGCTTGTGTGCCGCCGCTCGGAAGGAGAGGACTTCCGCGAGATCGGGCGGCAGCTGGACCGCATATACGGATATGTGGAGCAGGCGCTGTACGAGGCCCGTTCGGGCTGTGCGGAAAAGGACGTGCTCATACGCGAAACCGAGCTTGCCGCGGTTGTCGCCGACGTGCTCGTCGAGAACAAGCGTCAGTACATCGACGCCGGCGCGTCGATAGACGTCGACGTGACCGGCACGGCGGCGACGGACGGGAAGTGGCTGGGCTTCGTTCTCAAACAGATATTGCAGAACAGCGTGCAGTACTCCCGCGAAGGCGGCGCGCACATAAAGATAACTTCGTCGGAGTCGCCGTCAGGAACGGAACTGTCGGTGCTCGACGACGGTACCGGCATAAAGCGCAGCGAGCTGC
The DNA here is from genome assembly GCA_904387375.1 of Candidatus Protoclostridium gallicola. Lineage (GTDB taxonomy): Bacteria > Bacillota > Clostridia > Christensenellales > Pumilibacteraceae > Protoclostridium > Protoclostridium gallicola. The sequence goes on along the minus strand of CAJFLE010000008.1, from coordinate 78,273 downwards.
CGCGCATTTTCGACAAGGGTTTCTGCGGCAGCAACGGCAGGAACCGCCGCCGCTCTACCGGATTGGGACTGTATATGTGCCGACGTATGTGCTCCGCCCTCGGAGCGACGATCTCCGCGGACTCGGAATTCGGCAGTTATACGCGCGTTACGATAAAATTTCCGCAGTCTTACGATTCTGTAAGATAAAATAAAAGCCGCGTAAGTGCGCGCGTCCCGCCGCAGCGGTATAATGGTACCGTAAGGAGGTGAGATCCCGTGAATATACTGAAACTGGAAAACGTCGTAAAAATTTACGGCAGAGGCGGGAACGCGACAAAGGCGCTGGACGGCGTATCGCTGGACGTTGCCGAAGGCGAATTCGTTACGATTATGGGCGCGTCCGGTTCGGGCAAGACCACGCTGCTTAATCTCATAGCGTCTATAGACAGCGTCACGGGCGGCACTATCTGCGTGGACGGCCGCGACATCACGCGGATGAGCGAAAAGGAGCTTGCCGATTACCGCGGACAGAAGATAGGTTTCGTGTTTCAGGACTACAATCTCATAGACACGCTGACCGTTTACGAGAACGTCGTGCTTCCGCTGACGCTGAAAAACGTAAAGCCGGAGGAAATCGTCGCGCGCGCGGACGATATAATGAAAAAGTTCGGCATCGGGGAGCTGAGCGGTAAATTTCCCGACGAAATTTCCGGCGGCGAGCGTCAGAGAGCCGCGTGCGCGCGTGCGTTGATTTCTTCTCCCGCGCTCATAATGGCGGACGAACCCACGGGCGCGCTGGACTCCCGAAATTCGCGGAATCTTATGGAACTGCTGCGGATGATGAATAAGTCGTTCGGCGCGACCATACTGACCGTTACGCACGACCCCGTCGTCGCGTCGTACGCCTCCCGCGTGCTCTTCCTGCGCGACGGCAGGCTGTTCAACGAGATAATTAAGGGGGAAAAGACCGATTCTGGATTCTTCCGCGAGATTACGGACGTGAGCGCTTCCGCGGGAGGGCAGGACGATGCTGTTTAAGCTGGCGCTGCGCAACGTAAAGCGCACCGCGTCGTCGTATATAATATACTTTATTACCGTTGCGCTGACCGTCGCGTTCATGTTCGCCGCCAACAACGTGCTGCTGTCAGACGACCTGCGCACGACCGACGCAGTGGTGCGTTCCGACCTCGGACTGATCATAAACATAGTGCTGGCGGTGGTGGTGATCATCGTCGGAATTATAATCTGCTCGGCGACCGCGTACCTGCTGCGCCTGCGCCGTAGGGAGTTCGGCACCTATCTGTTGCTCGGAATGAAGCGCGGCGACGTAATAAAGATCTTCGCCGTCGAGCACCTGACGGTGGGAATGGTGTCTCTGACCGCCGGTCTCATTCTCGGCGTGGGCGTCTTCTACGCCTTCAACGGCCTCATCTGCGCCGTAATCGGCAGCGGAATACGTCCGCTGTCGCTTATGCCCGTGCCGTCGCTGCAGACGCTGCTGGAATGGGCGTGCATATTCGCCGTCGCGCTGCTGTACTCCGCCGTAAAGCTGCGCGCGCTGAAGATCTCCGACCTCGTTACCGCCCGTCCGTCCGGCAAACGTACGCCGCACTGGCCGGCGGTCGAAGCGGCGCTCGCGGCGTTGCTGCTCGCATTCATAGTCGGCGACTTCGTCTATTTCATAGACGCTCTCGGCCAAGTCATGACCGCCGACGGTTGGGGAACCGACGAGGCGTATATGCGGTTTCTGATCTCTTTTCCGGCGTGCACGGCGCTGCTGCTCGCCGCCGTGTTCCTGTTCTACGTCTGCATGCGCGGCGTGTTCGTGTGGCGGCTGCGCGGAAAGAAGGAGTCGACGTTCGTAAAGCAGCCGTCGGGCGGGGAAAGAATCGTTACTTGCGTGCGGCCGAGCCGGGCGGCGCTTAAAGGCGGCAACGTGTTCTATTACCGGCAGATGTCCGGCGCCATGAACCGCAACGCCGTCATGATGGGCGCCATCGCCGTGCTGCTCATTCTTTCGGTTATGCTCTCCGATTACGCGTTCGCGCAGCGGTATATCACGCTTGCCGGCGCCGAGCGCCCTTTCGACATAGAAGTCGGCTGGAGCGTGCAACGGCAGACCGAATACGATTACGATCTGCCGGACAGGGCGCTGAAAGCGGCGCGGTCATATTCGGATACGGAATTCGAACTGCTCTTCGACGTGTGCCTCGCCGACGAGCCGCTGCGCGGAGAACTTGACCTCGCCGTCGTGCGCGAGAGCGATATGAACGCGATGCTCGCGGGCGCCGGAGAAGAAGAAATCGAAGTCGCGGACGGCACGTTTTATATACTGTACGGGTATAAGGGCACCGTCGTCAATCCCGACGGCACGAGGGAAGAACAATACGGCTACGACGGACACATCGCCGAGGGCGAAACGCGTGTGCTGTACGGCAACGAACTGGCATTCGCCGGCGCGGAGCAGGACGGTACGGTGCTGCGATACGCGCGCGGCAGCGGCGATTCCGGCGTTATAGTCGTGCCGGATTACATCGTGACGGACGCGGTGACCGAAACGTATCTCGACGAGCGCGTGCTGCTTCTGAACACGGCCGATCCCGTATACTCGTCCGCGTTCGACGAATATGCGGACGGCGGCTATTCCGTATACGTCAGCAGCGTATACGACGAGATAGATTATATCAACGTCAATTCGTCCGTGCTTATCGTGTCGGCGCTGCTCGCCGCGCTGATCTTCATGTGCATATCCATGGCGCTGCTGTCCATAAAGGCCATGTCCGACGCCGACGCGGATAAGAAGCGGTATATGATACTCAACATGCTGGGCGTGAGCGTGAAACGTCAGCGTCTGATGCTGCTGCGGCAGCTGCTGTCGTTCTCGTTGCTTCCCGTCGCGCTTCCGCTGCTGTCGTCCGTACCGATGGCAATCATAGGGTCGATTATCTGTTCGTTCTATCTCGGTTACGTGCATTCCGCCATAATCGGCATAAGCATAGCCGTGCCGCTGGTGTATCTGGGCATATATCTGTGTTATCTCGCGGCCACTTATTTTCTTGCCGAAAAGACGTGCATACGTCCGCTGGAACGCACGCGTCCGCGCCTGCTGATATGAAGCATGAGACAATAAAGAAAAGCCGTACCGCTTTTTCCGGCGGTACGGCTTTGACGTATCGTATAGTTGTCACAGCAGGGGAGAGAAGATGGAACCGACGGCGCTGGCGACGCGCTTGGGTATCGTCTGCTTTATCGTTTCCTTGGTCATCAGTTCGCTGACGGCGAACGTCTTTTCGAAGTCCGCCTTTATGTCGGCGAGGCACTTGGTCTTGTACATCCACACGCCGCTTTCGAAGTGGTGTATGAGCGAGCGGTAATCGAGATTGATCGTGCCCACCATGCCGACGACGTCGTCGCACAGGTAATTCTTCGCGTGGATAAATCCGGGCAGATATTCGTAAATCTTCACGCCCGCCTTGACGAGCGGCTTGTAGTTGCGGCGGGTTATCCAGAATACGAGTTTTTTGTCGGGAATGCGCGGGGTGATTATGCGCACGTCCACGCCGCGTTTGACCGCGCGGCACAGCGCGCTGGACAGGTTATAGTCGAGTATGAGGTACGGCGTCGTTATATACATATAGTCGTGCGCCTGGTTTATCATGTTGAGAATGCAGTTTTCGGCCACATAGTCGTCTATGAGCGGCCGTGGACCGTCGCCGAAGGGCTGCACTATACCTTCCTCGTCGAACCATTCGTAATATTCGGGGATATAGAATTCGTAGTTTTCCAGCCTCGTGTCGTCCTGCGCGTCGAAAGAGGACAGGAAGAGCATGATGAGGTTCTGCACCGCGGAGCCTTTTATTTTTACCGCGCTGTCCTTCCACTGACCGAACGGGTGCGCGACGTTGATGTATTCGTCCGCAAGGTTCGCGCCGCCCATGAAGCCCACTTTGCCGTCCACGACGGTTATTTTGCGGTGGTCGCGGTTGTTGTGCACGGCGCTGGCAATGGGCGTGAATTTGTTGAAGCGCAGGCAGTCTATGCCCTTGGCGCGCATTTTTTTCCAGAATCCCGATTCCACTTTGGGAAGGCAGCCGATGTCGTCGTACATGAGTTTGACCGTCACGCCCTGGCGCGCCTTGCGTTCGAGTATGCTCTCGACGTGATCCCACATCACTCCGCGTTCGATGATGAAGTACTCCATCAGAATATACTTTTCCGCCTTTTCAAGCTCGGCCAGCAGCGATTCGTAGAATATTTCGCCGGTGGGGAAGAACTCGACGTCGGAGTAGCGGTGCGGCACCGCGAGCGCAGCGTTGTAAAGATAGCGGCTGTGCCCGACGTATTCGCCCAGCGCGTCGGCGCAGTCGTCTTCCGAAGTCATGTATTTTTTGCCGCGCGCGTGTATATCCATATACAGCAGCGCTTTTTTGCGGCTCATCAGGTTGTGCGCGAACAGCAGATACATCAGGGCGCCGGCGATGGGCGCGAACACGAGCAGCGTGACCCAGGCGACTTTGGCGTCCGGCGTCATGTCGCGTATGGTCAGCCGCACGATGACGATGAGCGCGACCAGCCCGTTCACTATGCCGACGATTATCTGCGACACGCGCGTGTTGCCTATCGTGCCCGGAATCAGCCCGATCAGCAGTTCGAGAAACTGCGCCATGGCGAAATAGATTCCTATCTGAATAAGAATCGCAAGCAGCGTGAGTGCGGTTTTGCCGAGCAGGGCTCTGAGTAATTTCATATATATAGTGCCTCTTGACGTAATGATACCAAAAACGGCGGCAATTGTCAATACCCCTGCGGCGGCCGTAACGGCATTTTGCAATTTGGGCCGTTTTTTCCTTGCCAAACGCGTCGAAAACGGATATACTATAACGGAATGATTTCCAAACGGAAGAAGGAGAATACAACGAAATGGCAAGAAAACCCATAATCGCAGGCAACTGGAAAATGAATATGACGAGAGCGCAGGCTACCGAGCTTATCGAAGAGCTCAAGCCCCTCGTCGAAGGCGTAAAGCACGACGTGGTCATCTGCGTGCCTTATACCGACATAGACGTGGCCGTAAAACTGTGCGCGGGCACGAAGATCAAGGTCGGCGCGGAAAACGTGGCGTGGGCCGAGAAAGGCGCGTTCACGGGCGAGATATCCGCGGACATGCTGCTCGAACTCGGCACCGAATACGTTATCATCGGCCACAGCGAACGCCGCCAGTACTTCGGCGAAACGGACGCAAGCGTCAACGCGCGCCTCAAAACCGCGCTCGCCAAGGGACTTAAACCCATCGTATGCGTGGGCGAAACGCTGGATCAGCGCGAAAAGAACCGCACCAAGACGGTTATCCGCAAGCAGGTGACGCTCGGCCTCGAAGGCATAAGCGAAGAGGATGTGCTCAATACCGTCATCGCATACGAACCCGTATGGGCTATCGGCACGGGCAAGACCGCGACGAGCGAACAGGCCGAAGAAACGATCAAGTTCATCCGCAGCGTGATCGCGAAGATGTTCTCGCGCAAGACCGCCAACAAAGTGCGCATTCAGTACGGCGGTTCCATGAACCCGAAGAACGTCAAGGAGCTTATGGCCATGCCCAATATCGACGGCGGCCTTATCGGCGGCGCGTCGCTCAAAGCTCCCGATTTCAGCCAGGTCGTCAATTTCGACAAATAATCATGACGAAATTCTATAAAGTATCCGAAGAGAGGTTCGCGCTCGACGGAGGATCGGCGGCGGATTACGCGGACGTTAAGCTGCCCGCGCGCGCAACGTCCGGCAGCGCCGGCTACGACTTCTTCGCCCCCTTCGAACTTAAAATCGCGGCGGGCGAAACGGTAAAGGTGCCGACGTGCATACGCTGCCGCATGGACGAAGGCCGCGTGCTCGCGATCTTTCCGCGCTCCGGGCTGGGCTTCAGATACAAGCTCGCGCTCGACAATACCGTCGGGATAATCGACGCCGACTATTTCGGCGCAGACAACGAAGGCCACATCATGATAAAAATGACCAACCGCGGCGATAAGGATCTCGTCGTGGAGAAGGGAAAGGCTTTCGCGCAGGGTATATTCCTGCAATACTTCCTGACCGACGACGACGCCGCTTCGGGCAGCCGCACGGGAGGATTCGGAAGCACGGACGCGCCCTCGGGCAAATGAGGAAACGGATAAACGGTCTTGCGGTCAAGGCCGTTTATTTGCGGGGTGACGGGGATATAATTCAATATAACATTATTTTGTGCTTGTCAGAAGTTGACTAATTATGACGAATAGGATATAATAAGTCCATATCCGAAAGCACGAGGGGTGTATTTATGGAAGAAAACTATGTGGAAGACGGGCTGTCGCTGGGCGAACTGTTCCGCGTCATATTCAGGCGCGGCTGGCTTGTGCTCGTCATAACCGTCGCCGTCACGATCGTCGGCGCGCTCGCGGTTGCGCTCATCATCAACCCGATGCAGACTCAGTATTCGCTGACGTTCTCGTATAATTATCCCAACAGTTCGAGCCAGCGCTATCCCGACGGTACGTCTTTCGTTTACCGCGATATCGTGTCGCAGTCCTCGCTCGAAACCGCGAAGGCGTCGGACGAAGCGTTCGCCGGCGTGGATATCGAAGGTATGTACGAGGACGACGGTATATCCATCACCGCGCTTACCGAAACGGACGCGGACGGCGTTACCGTGGAAACGGGCGAGTATACCATGAACGTGGGCGGTTCGTATTTCGATTCGTCGCAGCAGGCCACGCAGTTCCTGCGCACGCTCGCGAACGGTCCTATAAACTATATCAATTCCGTGGTCGGCAGTACGGATTACTCCGTCAATCTTGCGGCATACGAAACCGCAAACGACTATGAAACCCGCATAGACTACCTCGCCTCGCAGAGAAACTATCTGCTCGGGCAGTATGACAGTCTTATCGAAACTTTCGGAAACGATTACGTCGTGACGGTAAACGGCAGCAGCAATTCGCTCAGCTATTTCCGTACGCAGGCCAATCAGGTGTTTACGTCTGATATGGAAACGGCGCTGCGTAACGATCTCGATGTCAACGGCTATGTGTTCGACAACGCCGAATATCAGAATACGGCGGTCGTGCAGATATATACTCTTACGCGTGAGAAACGCGACAATATCGCCACGATCGAAGCGCTGAGAAAAGAACTCGCGGAACTCGTCAAGATTTACGGCAATTCGGGCACTACTCAGTACGAAACGTTCAACGAACAGATCGTCAATCTGACCGTGCGCAATGTGGAGATAAACAGCGAGCGACAGCAGCTTATAGAAAATCTCGGCAACATCGGCGTTACCGTAACGATTACCGAGGGCGACAGCGGCGAGGAGGTTGTCAACGTCGAGTATAATACCGGAGAAAACGAATCCGACGACTTCGTAAACAAAAAGGCGAATTTTGATACGTCTCTCGCCGGTTATTATGCCAGCCTCACGGTGGTGACCGAAACGTTCAAGAGCGTGAACATTTCGCTTTACGAATCCGAATCCACTGTGATATTCAACACGAATAACGTCGTGGCCTCCGGCGGAATCAATATAATCATCGCCGGTGTGGTCAGCCTTATAATCGGCTTCGTTATAGCGTGCATCGTGGTCAGCATCATGGATCTGCCCGCATATCTGCGCGAAAAGAAACGCCGCGCGGCAAACGCCGTCGCCGGCGGGAAAGAGCCGCCCGAAGCAAAAGAAGCAAAGGACGACAAGCCCGATAACGAATAACGGCAACAGAAAAACGCTTCCGCGTCATGCGGAAGCGTTTTCTTCGTCTATGGCCTCGATGCGTCTGCGCAGTTCTTCGTTCACGGGAACGGGGATGCGCAGCTTTTCCGCGCGGCGTATCACTTCGCCGGCGAAGATGTCGACTTCGCTGCGCCGCTTTTCCAGCCCGTCCTGCCGCATGCTCGGCATGTTTCCGGGATCCAGCCCCGCGAGCAGCCCGAGATAGAAATCTATGTCCCGTTCGGTCAGCCCGACGCCCTCGGCGTTTGCGAGCGCGAGCACTTCACGCATCGCCGCGATCATTACGCGCCTCTCCTCTCCGTCGCGCATGACCGCGCCGTAACCGCACTTATAAGCGTGGCAGACCTGATTTACTCCGACGTTGAGCATGAATTTCGACCACAGCCGCAGCATGATGTCGCTTTCGACGGTGTACGGCACGCCCGCTTCGTCGAACGCCGCCGTCAGCCGCGAGAGCGCTTCCGTGCGCGCCGGGTCGGTTATGCCGACATGAAATCTGCCGAACCTCGACCAGCGTACGTCCGTGCCTATTTTTACCGTGTCCATGCCCTGCACGACGCAGTGCACGAGATTGCCGCGGCCCAGCGCCGCGCCGATAATTTCCTCGCTCGTGATTCCGTTCATGACGCTGAGCAGCACCGTGTCCCTGCCCGCAAACGGCGCCGCCGTGCGCAGGGCGGAGTCCAGCCCGCCCGCCTTGACGGCGAAGACTATCAGGTCGGGCGCGAACTCCGACGGCGCGGACGCGAAAGTACAGCCGAAAGGCCTGCCGTTCAGCGTCACCGTTTCCGTATCGTATTTTTTCCTCCGCGCTTCGTCTGCTATGAAACGCACGTCGAAACGACTCAGCGCGTCGGCATACATTATTCCGAGCGCACCCCGACCGATTATTCCTATTTTTCCGATGGCTTTCATCGCCCGCATTGTATCACATACGCCCTGCGTATGTCAAGGGCGGATGCCGATTCGACCTGATTCGTGCGTATCCGCGGTCATAACTGCCGCGGATACGCTTTTATTTTTTCCATTCCGTTGACATTTGCGGGGCGAAACTGCTATAATTTACTCGGAAGCAAATCGAAAGAAGGAAGCGGTCTATGATATCCGATATAAACAAATACATAGACGACGGCGATAAGCCTGTCAAGGAGTTCGCGCAGATATGCGACGATATGGCGAACGTCAAATTCATTATGGCGGAACGCCGTATAAGCGAACTGCTCATGACAGTCGCCACGTCGTCGAAATTGCAGCGCGTCGTGGCCGACGCCGCCAAGGGATTCGACTTCCGCGCGGCACTGGCAGGCGCGCGGATAAAGACGGGCAGACGCTTCACGCTGCTGCCGCCCGTGGGGCGAAGGGATCTCATCGCTTTCGCGATAAATCTGCTGTACGCGTTCGACATACGCGCAGTGGCGCTGCAGGATTTCCTCGACGAGTACTACTGGTCGTCTAACGGAGTGAATTTTTCGTTCTCGCTGTTTGCTCACAGCCTCGTGCTCCCGCTGAAAAACGCGGTGCTCGAAGAATTGAACGGCGCCGCCGACACCGCGCCTACATCCGAACCGGTCAAGGCCGCGGAACCGGTTCCCGAACCCAAGCCCGCAGCGCCGAAAGCGGATCTTCCCGACGAGGCGGCAGCCGATATCATCGAGCGCATCGCCGACATCTGCGATGCCGCCGCTGCGGAAAATCCGTCGCCAGGCGAAAAACGCGATCTGTACACCGTTGCCACCGGACTTGTCGACAGCGTGAAAAAGCGCGACGCCGCGCTCATCCGCACAATGATGGCGGGCTTTTCCGGGGTCATCCGCGCAGGCGATTTCCCGGAAACCCTTCTCGAAAAATGCGCCGAGCTCGACGAAACGCTTAATCAACCGCTAACGCTCGCCGTCGGCGTGCGCAAGTGAAGACGCGATTGCGGCGGCTTTTGGGCTGATCGGCGCAAAATGCCCCTTGCCGCCGTAAGGCAGGCGGCGGGGACGCCGGCGTAAACGCCGTACGCATTTTGCACCGCTGAGCACACAAAATCCGCTCGCACTCGCTGCCATGTCGGGTTCACAAGGAAACAATAAGTTTTATACCATATAAAAAATTCACAGTAAACAAACGAAAGTAGCGAATGCGGGAAGATTTTGCGAAGATTTCGCGGGAAATCCGTACGGCGAAGCCGCACGTCCCCGAAGATTGCCTCACGGCGGCAAGGGGGATTTCACGCGAAAGAACGCAAAAGATCCCGCAGGCGCGTCTACAAATTGCGCGCGGCGAAGCCGAACGTTAGTGCCGCGCAATGAATTAGGATGATTGAACTTGTAGGAAAAATAGGGTCGATGGCGCTCATCGACGAGAAACACAAAGATATCGACTATAACAAATTCGCCATGATCGGGCATTGGCTGCGCCCCGGCACCGTGTGGGTGACTTCGGGCGCGGTGGAGATCGGCAGACTCGATTATATACGCCGCCACGGCTGTGAAGCCGACGGCAGCGGGGAGGAACGCAAGGCCGATTATTCCTCGCAGGGACAGGCCATACTCATGGAAACGTACCGCCGTTTCATAGATCCCCGTCTGTCGGTGCGTCAGGTGCTCGTCGAGCATGCGCACTTCAACAACGAGGTCAACCGCGCGCACATACTGTCGTTGCTCGAACGCGCCTCAAAGCAGGACGCCGTTCCTATAGTCAACTACAACGACGCGGTTGCTGTGGAAGAACTGCGGAAAATGGAGATTTCGGCTCTGGACAAGGCCGGCAAGCAGCACGTCGAGCTGGTGGATAACGACGAAACCGCTGCGCAGATTGCCTGCCTGACGGGGGCGAAGACCCTGCTCATTCTCACGAAACTCGACGGAATATTCCTCGACATCAACGACCCGTCCTCGCTGATCACCGAAATCACCGGAACGAAGGAGGAGGTGCTGGCAAAAATCGAGGAATACAAAACGCACTGCCGCGGCGCCAGCCGCGCGGGCGCGAACGGAGCGTTTGCCAAACTCGAATACATCAAACCGTGCGTGCGCGCGGGTATCGAAGTCATCATCGGCAGCGCCAATCACGATATACGCAACGTGCTCAGCGGCGAGAGTCCGAGGACGTACATAAAGGGCTGCTGATAACGCATACAGGGAGAAGATAGGATGAAGATTGGGAGAAAAACAAAATTACTGGCGGTGATTCTGGCCGTATTGACGGCCGCGGCAGTGCTTCTGCCGTCAGGCTGTTCCGTGTTCGGGTCATACTCGATAAGCTACGTCATGAACGACAGCCCGGACAGCGCGGCGTATTATGCCGAAGGCGAAAGCAATCCGGAGATATACTTTTCCGGCGCCGGGGCGGTGCTGTCCGTACCTCTGCGCGACGGCTATGCGTTCGACGGCTGGTACGAAACGGAGGATTTTTCAGGCTCGCGGATTACGTCCATAGCCGCCGACGCGCGCGGCGATATAACCCTGTATGCCAAGTGGACGGAATACGAACCGACGGGCTATGTCGAGAGCGGCAGCGGCGGGCTGTGGTCGGATGAACTGACGTATATGTGGCGAGGCTTCATGCCGTACGTCGAGAAATTCGACAACGCGTACAATACGCGGAGCACCGTGACCCTGAACAGCCGCGACGAACTGACCGCATATATGGAGTACGTGCAGTACCGCTATATTTCGCAGGGCGAAGCGATCAGCGTGAAACTCGATTATTCGTATGCGGACACGGCCTCCGACGAGATCCGGGACGCTTACCGCCACGCGTATTTCGCGTCGTACGTCGGACTTGCATGGTCGGAGACGGAAGGCGGCGTCAAACTGTTCATCAATTACGAAGATCTCGCATCCGATGAGGCGTCTAAGGTATCTTCCACGACGGACGCGCTCACGCAGATCGCGGCGGCGGGTTATTCCGAACGCGGCGGGGAGCACGAATTTGCCATATACGACGCGCGCACCGTACTGACCTGCGAAACGAGCAACCAGCTGTTCTACGCCGCCATGATAGGCGCCGAGCCGGCGGCTGAGAAAGGCAGCGCGGCGGAAAGCATTCTATTGAAAGCCGAGGACGTGCTGACGCGTATCGTGGCGGACGGCATGTCCGACCGGAGCAAGGCGCTCGCGATCTATGAGTGGCTGATCATGCACGTATGCTATGACGAGACGGTGTATGACGAGGCCGAGGAAACGGATATTACCGTAGCCGAGACCGCCGAATACGAAGCATTTTACCTCGAAGGCGTGTTCGACAGCGGCCGGGCGGTGTGCGACGGCATCTCCAAGGCCATGGTGTTGCTGTGCCGCATGGAAGGAATTCCCTGCGTGCGCGTCGCCGGCGACGGCCACGCCTGGAACAAAGTGTTCCTGGACGGCAAATGGTACGTCGCGGACGCCACGTTCGGCGACACCGGCATAGGGATAAACGGCACCGAATATTCGTTCATGACGCACAAGTATTTCATGACGTCTGATACCGCGACGGAAGCGTATCAGAGCGCGGTCAACTATACTTCGCCGCAGTACACGGCGGGCGAGAGCGCGGCGTACAAATATTACGAATCGTCGACGTTCGTATACGAGAACGCGGAGTACGATTTCGTTATCGACAATCTTACCGAATATAACGCGCTCAAAAGCTGGGCGAGATCGCTGGATTTGCAGGGCGTGTACAGCATAGACTTTTATTATTCGTCCTACCGGCCGCCCGTAGAAGTTGACACCGGGGTAGTGGACGGCAATTACGCATCGTTGTTTTTTAACGTCTGAGCCGCGCATACGGGTATAATTTTCTTTCCGGAAGCACATAATTATCGTGACACATCTATTTCGGAGGAAAATTATGAAAGACCTTAAATGCGGACTCAAAGAATGCAAGTACAACAAAGGTTACTCCTGCTGCAGCAAGAGCATCAACATAAGCGCGGGGACGGACTGCACGACGTATTCGCCGGACGAAACGAAACGCCGGGTACAGTTCGAGGCCGCGAGCGATTTCATTCCCGCCAATTACAGCGTGGATACCGCGGTCGGCTGCGCGGCCAGGTGCATATACAACCTGGACGGGACATGCCGCGCCGGCGGCATTACGGTGATGAGCCGCGGAAACGGCGGCGCCGCCTGCCTGACCTTCGTGAGAGAATAAACCTTCATAAACCGAACCGCCGCGGGCATCGCTGCCCGCGGCGGTCTTTTCGTTACGGCGTTTGTTTGGAACTGGGAGGGAACCCCATGACTTTCATGTACGCTCTGTAAAATGTGGAATAGTCGGTGAATCCGAAACGCTCCGCAACGTCCGTGGCTTTTTCTCCGCGCAGTATCTCGCGGTGGGCGGCCATGATCTTTTTCGTGCGTACATAAGATATGACGGACACCTTCATGTGCCGGCTGAACTTATTGCTTATGTAAGACTGCGAGAAGTGGAAATGTTCGCAGATTTTGGACAGCGTGATCTGATCTCGTATGTTCTCGCTTATGTAGTTTATTATCTGCGTGATCGTGCTGTCGTGCACCGCGTCCTTGTTCGTTTCCGGTTCCAGGCACAGCAGCGTCATGAGCTCGAGCAGCCTGCACGTGAACATGAGGTCGAGATCGGAACCTGCAAAGCGTTCGTACAGCTTGTCCAGCCCGGCGAACAGCACGTTCATCTCGTCGGTCGCCGTATAGAACGTCGCGCGGCTCTGAATGCGTCTGAACATGTATTTGGGCAGTTCGCTCTCGCGGAATTTGAGCACGTAGCGCTCGTAGCTTGCGTCGGGATTGAACGTGACGTAGTGATGTTCTCCCGGCTGTATGAATACTATGTCGCCCGGGCGCAGCTTATAGATCCGATCCTCCACGGTGAAGTTGGCGTCGCCGCTTACGAAATAAAGTATCTCGAAAAAATCGTGATAGTGCTTTTCGTAGTCGGGAGCCGGCTGCGGCCGCTTGTCGAACTTGTGCGCGAAATCCAGGGCGTCTGTGACGTAACTGAACATTTTCATTTCCCCTTCGAGGGCCGGAAACGGCTCTCTTATGCATATAATAACACATCGGAATAAAAAATGCAATATATTTTGAAAAAAAATGCAATTGATAGTTGGCCGTTTGTGTGCTACAATGAAGTAAATTCGATTCTATGGAGGAATATGATGGCTTCAGAAGCAGCTACAGTTTCGTCGGAAGACGAAGGCCGCGGTCTCAACCGCGCCAAGCAGTGGCAGGTGGCGCTGTTCCCGTTCAACAACGCGGCGACCAACGTCTACTTCGCTTTCTACAGTTATTTCACTTACTTCGCGATCATGTACCTGACCGGCAGCACGGGCGCCGCACTCGCGGGCGTCATCGTCAACGCCGCGCTCATGCTCGGAGTAAGCGCGTTCACTGCGGTATTCGTTCCGCTCATGCGCGTGTTCGACGGCATTACCGACCCCGTTTTAGGCGGAATAATGGACAAGACGCGCAGCCGGTTCGGCAAGTTCAGACCGTTTATGGTCATAGGCAACGTCATGCTCGCGCTGTCCGTGCTGATCATGATGGTGTTCTTCCGCGGCCTGCCCGACAGCGTTGCCGCGCTCCGCTGGGTGATATACATAGTCGCGTACATAATATACGTCCTCGGCTATACCTGTCAGTGCGCGTGCACCAAGGCCGGACAGACCTGCCTTACCAACGACCCCAAGCAGCGCAGCCAGTTCATGATCTGGAACATGATCGGTCAGCTCGGCTCCATCGTGCTCGTCAACGTCATGGCAGGCGGTATCCTTACCAACGAGGCGATCTGCGAAAAAGGTCTGCTCGTGTACGAGGCGGAAGAAGGCGGTCAGACGATCAGCCAGATTCTCAATGGTCTGCAGAGCGCCGGAGGCAACGATGTGCTGATATCAAAACTGACGGCGCTCAATCTCGACCCGAATACGCTGTACGCGTACAACTACGGCGCGGCGTACGGCCCTACGTTCTATAACATCATGGTGCCGTTCGTCATCATCGTGTCCGCAATATACACGATAATGGCCGTCGCCGCCATCAGCGAGAAGGACAAGCCGCAGTACTGGGGCGTCACGACCGAATCCCCGAAGTTCAGGGACTACGTCAACGTCGTCAAGAGCAACCGCGAAATCCGCTGGCTCGTCATCTCGTCCGGCTTCAACAAGCTCGCGTCCACCGTCGCGACCTCTGGCGCCGTCGCCTTCCTCGTGTTCGGCTGTCTGATGGGCGATTACAACGGACTGTACATACCGTTCTACGTGCTCGCGTTCATATTCATGGGGCTGTTCTTCTTATGGGGCTCCAAGACATCGGGGCGGAAAGGCCAGAAGAGGGGAGTCGCGCAGTTCACGCTGCTGGCGCTGCTGTTCTACGTCGGCGTGCTGATAATGCTGTGTATCTACGATCCGGCAAACACCGCGACGCACCTGTCGCTGTTCTCCACGGACGGCGGTTTCCACTTGACGATAAACGCCTATACGATAATATTCATAATTCTTTACGGCTGCGGATACGGCGCGTTCAACTGCTGCGATCAGATGACCATCCCCATGGTCGCCGACTGCACGGACTACGAGACCTACCGCAGCGGCAAGTATCTGCCCGGCATCATGGGCACGCTGTTCTCGCTCATAGATAAACTCATCTCCTCGCTGCAGACGCTGCTGCTCACCGTATTCATCGTCGGCATAGTGCCCGGCCTCAACGCGCTGCCCACCGAAGGCACGCCGTACATGGACGGCATGAAGCTGTCGGCGATCATATGCTTCTGCCTGCTGCCCATGGCTTCCTGGCTCATCACGACGTTCTGCATGACGAGATACCGCCTTTCCGGCAAAAAGCTGGAAGAGATCCAGGCCGTTAACGCCGTCAGAAAAGCGGCGATCGAGGGCGGCATGAGCCTCGAGCAGGCTATGGAAACGTGGAAGACCATCGACCAGGTTCCCGCCGAGTTCATTCCGGTCAAAAAGCCGAGAATAAACAAGAAGACGGGCGAGGTCATCGTCGAGAAAGAAAACTTCTTCGACAAGCTGTATAAAAAAGTGTTCACGCGGCATGAAAACGAGGTCGCCGAGCCGTCGGTAAACGCCATTCCCATACCCGATGAATTCCTGCCGAAGACGGAGGAATCCGCAGGTCCGGACGGCGCGGAGACTCCTGCGGGCTGACCGCGCGCATAAATCAAGGCACATTCGAATAGGGCGGGAGGACGCGGACGGAAACGGACGGACCTCCCGCCTGCTTTATCTGACTGCGCTGCCGCAGACCCATTCAAAGACAGCAAAAAATGCAATATGTTTGTTACGTTTCTGCAATTGCAAAACCCGTCGCGGTGTGATACAATGTAACTGCAAAAAGCTCATACGGAAATCGAACGGAGGATAAACATGAAACTTACTTTCAGATGGTACGGCGAAAAAGACAACATCCCTCTGTCATATATCAGACAGATTCCGGGTATGACCGGCGTCGTTACCGCGGTGTACGACGTGCCGGTCGGCGAGGCGTGGAGCGACGAGTCCGTGGCGCGCCTGAAAGCGCTGGCGGACGGCGCGGGGCTGGAAATGGAAGTGATAGAATCCATACCCGTGCACGAGGACATCAAACTCGGCCGCGGCAAACGCGATCTGTACATCGAGAACTACTGCAAGAATCTGCGCACCGTAGCCAAATACGGCGTGAAGTGCGTGTGCTACAATTTCATGCCGGTGTTCGACTGGTTGCGCACGGATATGCATCATAAAAACGCGGACGGCTCCGACTCGCTGTCGTACTCGCGCGCCGATTATGAAAAGGTGGACCCCAACAATCTGCACCTGCCCGGCTGGGACGAGAGTTACTCTCCCGAGGAACTGCAAAGTCTGCTCGCGGCGTACAAGGAAGTTTCTCACGAACAGCTCTTCGCCAATCTCGTATATTTCCTCGAAAGGGTCATTCCCGTATGCGACGAGGTCGGCGTCAAAATGGCCATTCATGCCGACGATCCGCCCTGGGACATCTTCGGTCTGCCCCGCATCGTTTCGTGCGAGGCCGACCTCGACAGAATGTTCTCGGCAGTGCCGAGCGTCAGCAACGGCGTGACGCTGTGCACCGGCTCCTTCGGCGCGGGCAGAACAAACGACGTTGCGGGTATGGCCGCCAAATACGCGGCGCAGGGACGCGTGCATTTCGCCCATCTGCGCAACATCAGGTACACCGACGACACGGACAGCTTCTGCGAAGTGGGTCACCGTTCGGCGGACGGCAGCCTGGATATGGCTAAGATAGTCAGAGCGCTCGTGGACAACGGTTTCGACGGCTATGTCCGCCCCGACCACGGCAGAAACATCTGGGACGAAAACGGCAAACCGGGCTACGGTCTTTACGACAGAGCGCTCGGCGCGGCGTACATCAACGGCCTGTTCGAAATGGCCGAGAAAACAAAATAACCGAATCCGTTAAGGGAGAAGACATATATGGTTCCATTCAAAGTAGACTTAAGCAAGGAAACGGTAGCGGTCACGGGCGCGGGCGGCGTGCTCATGAGCGCGTTCGCAAAGGCGCTCGCCGAATGCGGCGCTGCGGTGGGCATCATCGACCTCAACCCCGACTCGTGCGAGAGGGTGGCGGGAGAGATCGTCGCCGCCGGCGGAAGAGCGGTCGCCGCTCCCGCCAACTGCCTGTCCAAGGCCGATATAGAGAAGGCGAAGGCGGTCATCGAGGATAAGTTCGGCAAGGTCACGATGCTTATCAACGGCGCGGGCGGCAACAGCCCCAAGTGCACTACGGACAACGAAACGGCCGCGGAGGCCGCCGAGGGCATGAAGACTTTCTTCGACCTCGACGAAAACGGCTTCAAGTTCGTGTTCGACCTCAATATTCTTAGCGCGGTGCTGTGCGCGCAGGTGTTTGCCAAGGATATGGCCGACGCCGGAAGGGGCAACATCATCAACATCTCGTCGATGAACGCGTACCGCCCTCTGACCAAAATACCGGCATACTCCGCGGCGAAAGCGGGCGTGTCCAATTTCACGCAGTGGCTGGCGGTACACTTTGCGTCCAAAGGCGTGCGCGTCAACGCGATAGCGCCCGGTTTCTTCTCCACCAAGCAGAACGCCAAGCTGCTGTTCAACGACGACGGCACCCCGACGGCGCGCACCGCGAAGATACTCGCGCACACTCCCATGGGACGTTTCGGCGAGACCGACGATCTCATCGGCACGCTGCTCTGGCTGGCCGACAGCGGCGCGAGCGGTTTCGTGACCGGTATCGTGGTCCCCGTGGACGGCGGATTCTCCGCATACTCCGGGGTGTGAGAATGAAGGCGTTTTTCGACGACGATCTGCTGCTCGGCTCGGGCGCGGCAAAGGAGCTGTACGCTTCGGTGCGCTCGCTGCCCATCATAGATTATCACTGCCACCTCGATCAGACTGCCATAAAACGCGACGACGGTTTCGAAAACATAGGCCAGCTGTGGCTGGCTGGCGACCACTATAAGTGGCGCGCGATGCGCATGTGCGGCGTGGACGAGGAATATATAACGGGCGGAGCGGACTGGAAGGAAAAATTCCTGCGCTACGCCGAAATCCTGCCCCGCCTCGCCGGCGGTCCGCTCTACTACTGGTCGCATCTCGAGCTCAAACAGGTATTCGGCATAAACGAACCGCTGGACGGGCGTTCGGCCGCGCGCATATACGACGCCGCGAACGAAAAGCTCTCGTCGCTGACCGTGCGCGGACTGCTGAAACTGTTCGACGTGGAGTTCGTGGCGACCACCGACGATCCGACCGCCGATCTCTCGTCGCACGGCAGGTACGGCGGCACGCTCGTCACTCCGACTTTCCGCCCGGATAAGCTGTACGCGCCCGAGCGCGGATATCTGGACGAGCTGGGCAGAGTGTCGGGCGTGAAGATAGACACGCTCGCCGATCTGCTCGCCGCGCTGACGAACAGACTTGACTATTTCGCGGCCCACGGCTGCCGCATATCCGACCACGGCTTCCGCGACTTCCCGAAGTCGTACGCTACCGAGGCGGAGGCGGCGCGCATATTCGCGCACTTCGGCTCGGCCGCCGAGGCGGAAAAGGACGCGTACTTCGGCTTTATTCTCGAATGGCTGGCGCGCGAATACCGCCGCCGCGGCATGGTGATGCAGCTGCATTTTTCGGTCGTCCGCAATGTCAACCCCGGCATCTACGCTTCTCAGGGCGTAGACCGAGGCTGCGACGTTATAGCGGGGGAAACCGACCCCGACGGCGTCATAGCCTTCCTTTCCCGGCTGAGCGACGACGAGCGTCCGTGCATTCTGCTGTATTCTCTCAATCCCGGTGCGGTGCCCATGCTCGCGTCGATAAGCGGAGCGTTCCGGAACGTGAGAATGGGCGCGGCGTGGTGGTTCAACGACACTGCGGCCGGCATACGCGACAACCTGTCCAGGGTCGCGGAATACGCCTGCCTGGGGACGAACACCGGCATGCTGACCGATTCGCGTTCCTTCTCGTCTTACTCGCGTTTCGACTTCTTCCGCCGCATTCTGTGCGATTACATCGGCGGGCTGGTCGAAAAGGGAGAATACGACGCCGACGCGGCGTACGGACTTGCCGCCGATATATGCTACAACAACATCAGGCGGCTGCTCGGAATTTGATTATATTTTGATTATATAAAGAAGGCGATCAGATATGGAAGTATCCGAAAGAATCAGGGAACTCAGAATCGTCCCCGTCGTGGTAATCAACCGCGAAGAGGACGCGGAAGGCATGCTCGGCGCTCTCGTGCGCGGGGGACTGCCCGTCGCGGAAATAACTTTCCGCACCGTATGCGCGCCTTACGCGATAAGGCTGGCGTGCGAAAAATATCCGGAAATGCTTGTCGGCGCCGGCACCGTCATAAATGCGGAGCAGTGCAGTGAAGCGATAGCGTGCGGCGCGAAATTCATCGTGTCGCCCGGACTTGCCGAGGACGTGGCGGCCGTGTGCCGCGAAAAGGGCGTGCCGTACTATCCCGGCATAGTGACGCCCACCGAGATAATAAAGGCCGTGAGCCTGGGGCTGACCGACCTGAAATTTTTCCCGGCGTCCAATTACGGCGGACTCAAAACGATAAAGGCGCTCGCCGCGGCGTTCCCGCAGGTGCGGTTTATGCCGACTGGCGGCGTTAATGAAGACAACGTGCTCGAATTTCTCGGGTACGACAGGATCTTCGCCTGCGGCGGCAGCTGGATGATGAAAGGCACGCCGGCGGAGATCGAAGCAAAGACCGCAAGCGCGGTCGCACTCGTCGGAGGCGGAAAATGAAAGTAATCACGTTCGGAGAACTCATGCTCAGGCTTGCGCCCGAGGGATATTACAGATTCGTGCAGGCGGATAAGTTCGGCGCGACCTACGGAGGCGGGGAAGCCAACGTCGCGGTTTCGCTCGCAAACTACGGTGCGGACGCGGCGTTCGTGTCCAAGCTGCCTGCAAACGAAATCGGCCAGTCGGCGGTCAACTCGCTGCGCCGCTACGGCGTCGATACGTCGGGCATAGCGCGCGGCGGCGACAGAATAGGCATCTATTACCTCGAAAAAGGCGCCAGCCAGCGCCCCAGCAAGGTCATATACGACAGAGCCGGCTCGGCGTTCGCGCTGTCGGGCAAGGAGGACTACGACTGGGACAGACTGCTGGACGGCGCGACGTGGTTCCACTTCACCGGCATAACCCCCGCGCTCGGCGACAATCTCGCCGAAGTGCTGCTGAACGTACTGCCGACCATGAAGAAGCGCGGCATAACAGTGTCCTGCGACCTGAACTACCGCAAAAAGCTGTGGACGCGCGACAAGGCGCGCGAAGTCATGACAAAACTCATGCCTTACGTGGACGTGTGCATCTCCAACGAAGAGGACGCGTTCGACGTGTTCGGTATCAAGGCAGGCGGCACCGACGTCACCAAAGGCTCGCTCGACAAAGAGGGCTATAAGTCGGTCGCAAAACAGCTCGCCGACAAATTCGGCTTCAGGTATGTGGCGATTACGCTCCGCACTTCGCTGTCCGCAAACGACAACAAGTGGGCGGGCATGCTCTACGACGGCAAGGACTACTGCCTCTCCAAGGAATACACCATGCACATCGTCGACCGCGTGGGCGGCGGCGACAGCTTCGGCGGCGGTCTCATATACGCGCTCGGTAATGGCTACGACAGCCGCGCAGCCATCGAATTCGCCGTCGCGGCAAGCTGCCTGAAACATTCCGTCGAAGGCGACTACAACATGGTTTCGGTCGCCGAAGTCACCGCTCTTGCCGGCGGCGACGCCTCGGGAAGGGTCCAACGTTGATCCTTGCGCGGTGCTGATTCGCGCCGGTTGCAATGTTGCGCCCGGAAAACTCTTCCGAGTTTTTCGGTGCTCGCATTGGCGCGAACGCCAACGGAACTCGGCACAGCCTGTGCCTCGTTGTATTTAATTCAAGACAACAATGTTCGCGGACTTATAGTCCGCTCTGCATTGTTTTCTTGGAACTTTCACAACTTTCTGCCGAAAGTTGACATAAGGTCGCTCGGTCGGCGAAGCGCTCCCTCGCTTCCGATCGATCCCTTATCCTTCGCGAAGGCTTTCGCTCGTATAAGGTTTATATTGCGCGCGGCGAAGCCGAACGTTAGTGCCGCGCAATAAATTGAAGGGGTCTTCATCATTTCCGGGCCCGTGGCGCATACAGCCGCGCGTAAATCGGGTTCTCCTTTTTTGCATTCGGAAACAGCCGCGACATCATGTCGCGGCTGTTTCCGAATAACGGAATAAGGAAACTCCGCGTCCGGTCCGGACGCGGAGTTTCTCATTTTCCCGACGTTTCTATGGAGGTCGTCGTTTCAGGAAGTCTGTGTTATTTCTCCCAGCTCTTGTTGCTGCCCTTGTTCTTTTTGGACAGCTTGTACGAAGGATCGGGCGAGCCGACTTTCTTTATGACCGCGGTGTCGGTCAGGCTGCCGCACTTCGCTTCGAGATTGTTCTCATTTTCGAGATTGACGGAGAATTCGAATTTGTATTTGCCTTTCTTCTGTCCGACCAGTCTGCCGTTGTTGTACAGCTGCACCTCGTCGCCGTTGGAATACACTTTGACGGTCATGTTCTCGCCGCAGCGGTTGGCGAACCGCTTGCCGCAGATGTGCACGAACGGATCGCTCGACCAGTGCGCCTTATACAGATAGAACGCGTCTTTCTTGGTCTTGCGGTCGAAGGTTACGAGACCCTTGTGGTTCATACCCGGCTCGCCGCCCTGGTTGCGGGCGTCTGCCGCGAAGTCGTACATGTTCCACACGTGCGTCGCCCACAGATAAGGACGCGCCTCGATGATGTCGAGATACTTCTCGTGGAAAATGCACTGGAACTCCTCGGTGTTGTCCCCGCGTCTCGGCGACGCGCTGTGCAGATTGGGCATCGCTTCCGCGCCGTACTCGGACAGGCCGAGAGGGGTGTTGGGATGCGCGCGGTGGAAACGGTCCAGCTTCTTGCCCGAGAGGGTGAAGAAGGGGAGATACCAGCCGTGATAGAGGTTGTACGACACGAGGTCGGGCACATAGTTGAGCTTGTTGCGCACCATGGCGACCATATATACCGCTATGACGGTGGGACGGGTGGGATCGTACGAGTGGCAGAAATCGTTGAGCTTCTTGTGGAATTCCAGCCTGTCCGGCCCCGCGCGGTGCATGGTTATTTCGTTGGACAGTCCCCAGCATACGATGGAGGGGTGGTTGTACTGCTGGCTGATGAGCTCTTTCATCTGGCTCATCGCGTTCTTGTCCGCGCCGTCCATGTGGCGGGATATGTACGGTATCTCCGCCCATACGACGAGGCCGTAACGGTCGCAGAGATCGTAGAAATAATCGTCGTGCTGATAGTGCGCCAGTCTTATCGTGGTCGCGCCCACTTCGACGATCATGGACATATCCTCGTCGTGCATCGCCTTGGTTATGGCGTTGCCGATCTTCGGTCTGTCCTGATGCCGGCATACGCCGCGCAGAGGGTATGACTTGCCGTTGAGGAAGAAGCCCTTGTCCGGGTCTATTCTGAAAGTGCGGAAGCCGAAATGCGTTTTCACTTCGTCGACCACTTTGCCGCCGACGACGAGTTCCGCTTTCGCCGTATAGAGATACGGGTCGATGCGTCCGTTCCACAGCCTGACGTTCGGAACGGTCAGTTCCTCGTTGTTGCCGCCTTCGGCGACTACCTTGTCCGCCGCGTCGAGCACCGTGATTTTTACGTCGCCCTCGCCGGTCACGAAAGCTTCGGTTTTCACTACGCCCGCCATACCTTCCACGGTAGGCGTGACCTTTATTCCGGGCGCGCCGGCATAGTCGAGATCGAAGTGATTCTTATCGACGACTACGAGATTGACGTCGCGGTATATGCCGCCGTAGAAAGTGAAGTCGGCCGTCTGCGGATATACCGTTTCGTTGGCGCGGTTGTCCACTTCCACTTCCAGCTTGTTGTCGTCCAGGAGCTGTTCGGTGACGTTGACGCGGAATTTGGAGTAGCCTCCGTCGTGGCGGCACACTTCCTTGCCGTTGAACGTCACTTTGCACGACGAGTTGACGCCCTTGAATTCGAGGTAGACCTGCTCGCCGTCCGTCATTTCGGGACGGGCGACCGTGCGCTCGTACTTGCACACGAGACGCTTGTAGTCGTTGCCGCCGTCCTGTCCGTCCACGCCGTTCCAGGTATGCGGCACGTCGACGTCCGTCACCGTACCTTCTTTGGTGAATTTCCAGCCTTTGTTGAGATTGATAAATCTTCTCATATCGGATCCCCTTTTGCTTTTTCTATAATTATACCACACCGGACGAGCTTATTCAATTGCATTTTTTTGTCGGAATCTTTGCAGTTCTTACACAGTTGCGCGAATAAGACCGCATAAATCAAACGGCAGCCGTCGGCTGCCGTTTTTCATGCTTCAGAGTATGGACTCGCCGCGGGAGTCTATCGCGACGAGGAGTGGGAGGTCTTTCACCGTCAGCCGCCGCACGGCTTCGCAGCCGAGGTCGGGGTAGGCGACGTCCTCGCACGCGGTCACGCGGCTTTTGATGAGCGCGGCGGCTCCGCCCACGGCGATGAGATATACCGCCTTGTTGCGCTTCATCGCCTCGACGACGGCGGGGCTGCGCTTGCCTTTGCCTATCATTATTTTAAGGCCGAGGTCGAGCAGCGCGGGCGTATAGTCGTCCATGCGCGCGCTCGTGGTCGGTCCGCACGAGCCTATGATCTCGCCGCTTCTCGCGGGAGTGGGCCCGGCGTAGTATATCGCCGCGCCGCGGATATCGAAGGGCAGGGGGCTGCCCGCCGCGGCGGCCTCGGTCATCCGTTTGTGCGCCGCGTCGCGCGCCGTGTATATGGCGCCCGAAAAGGTCACGGCGTCGCCCGCGCGCAGCGAAGTTATATCGTAATCGTTCGTTATTCCGAAAGTCCGCATGTTTTATTCTCCGAAAGTCATGTGCGCGTGCCGCACGCTGTGGCACTGCACCGTCACCGCGACGGGCAGCATTCCTATGTGGGTATAAGCCGTTTCCGCCGCGCATGCGAGCGCGGTATGCCGTCCGCCCAGTCCCTGCGCGCCTATGCCCAGCGCGTTCACGGCCTCGAGAATGTCGCGTTCGAGCGCCGCGGTTTCCGCGTCTGCGCTCGGCTCGCCGCACCTGCGGAGCAGCGCCTTCTTGCTGAGCAGCGCCGCCTTGTCCATGGTGCCGCCCACGCCCACGCCGAGCAGTATGGGCGGGCAGGGATTGGCGCCCGCTTCCCTTACGATTTCGGTCACGGCGGAGATTATTCCCGCCCTGCCTTTGGACGGGGTGAGCATACGCACGCCGCCCATGTTCTCGCTGCCCGCGCCCTTGGCAAGGAATTTCACGTCCAGTCCGGCGCCGGGGACGAGCTCGTAATACACGACGGCGGGGGTATTGTCGCCCGTGTTCAGCCGCGTGAGAGGGTGGGCGATAGACTTGCGCGCTTCGGCATAGCCGCGGCGCACGCCTTCCTGCAGCGCCTCTTCCAGGCTGCCGTCGAAGGCCGCGTCCTGCCCGACCGTGACGAACAGCATCGCCACGCCGGTGTCCTGGCACGGATAGCTGTCCGTGCATTCCGCCACCCTGTCGTTTTCTATGATCTGGTCGAGAGCCCATGCCGCGCGCTCGTTGTCCTCTTCCGCGCGCGCTTTTTCGAGCAGCCGCACGACGTCGGGATCCACTTTTTTGAGCGCGGCGTCTATGCCCGCCGCCAGCTTTTCCGTAATCTCTTCGCACTTATACATAACGAGATTATACCACACGCATTTGACAAAGTCAACGCACGCTGGTATAATACGCATATATGGCACTTCGTATTTGCAGCATAGCGAGCGGCAGCAAGGGCAACTGCATATTCGTGGGCAGCAACCGCACGTCGCTGCTCGTCGATCTCGGCGTATCTCCGCGGCGCGTTTCGTCCGCGCTGGCGGCGCTCGGCGCCGCGGACACGCGGGACATTTTTCTCACGCACACCCATTCCGACCATTTCCGTTACGTCCCCGAGGCGATGAAGCGCGGGGCCGCTCTCCATTACAACCGTATTCTGCACTCCGGCGTCGCCGGCAGGGCGGAGGGCGAGCGCGAAGAATTCAGCGGCGACGTGTGCATAGGCGACATCACGGTGTCCGCGTTTCCCGTGTCGCACGACGTGCCCTGCTTCGGCTATTCCTTTTACAGCGAGGGCAGCAAGGTCACCGTCGTGACCGACCTCGGCATAATGCCGAAAAGCACGCTCGAAGCCATATCCGATTCGGACGCGGTGCTCATCGAGTCCAATTACGACCCGGACATGCTCCGCGCCAATTACTGTTATCCGGAATATCTCAAAGCGCGCATCGCGGGCTGCCGCGGGCACCTGTCCAATCAGGCGAGCGCCGAATGCGTGGCTTATCTCGCAAGCAGGGGCGTAAAACATATCATGCTGGGGCATCTGTCCGAGCAGAACAATACGCCGGACGCGGCGCTCACCGCTGCGTGCGGAGCGCTGAAAAAGTATAATCTCGCCGGCAGCGCCGAGATTACGGTCGCCGTGCAGAGCGAAATGTCGGAGGTGATAGAGGTTTGAGCGGCAAACTACTCAAAAAATATTCCGCCGTCGAAGGCGGGTTCTCGTACGTCGGCGCGGTGGCGGCGTTCCTCGTCGTTACCGTAATCTATTCGTTTGCCGTCGGCGCGCTCGAAGAAGGCTCCGCCGTATACGAGGTCGTGAGCTTTCTTTTCAATATCCTCATACAGCTGTGCTTCCTCGTGGCGGCGCTGCTGCCCGCCCGCAATCTGGGCAGCCGCATGACGTATACGTTCGCGAAACCGACAGTGCGCGGCGTCGTGAGCGCGGCGGTTCTCACCGTAGTGTGCGTCGTCGGGTTCGAAGGCCTCGCGCTCGCGTTCAACTATATGCTCTCGTCGCTGGGATATGCCGGCGGCGGTATAGTGTCCATGGCCGGCGCGCTGGCGATTGTTTTCGCTGTTGTGCGCACCGTGTTTGCCGCTCCGGTGTGCGAGGAACTGCTGCTGCGCGGCAGCGTGCTGTCGTCGCTTGCCGTGTGCGGAACGATGAAGCGCGGTCTGCGCATACCGTTCATGGTCGCGGTCAGCGGGCTTATGTTCGCGCTCATACACATGAACCCGCAGCAGACCGTTTACCAGTTCTTTTTCGGCTGCGCGCTGGCATACGTTACCATACGTTTCGGCTCCATAGTGCCCGCGATCATCATGCACGCGCTCAATAACGCGATAGGCATCGTGCTCTCGGTGCCCGCCGTGGACGGAGCGCTGTCCGGCTGGATCAACGGCATTTTCGCAAGCGGCTGGGGCCGGGGCGTGTTCATCGCCGTTTCCGCAGCGCTCGCGGTCATGGCGGCGCTGGTCATACGTTTCGTCGGACGCAGGTTCGGCGGGCTGGAACCCGAATCGCCCGAACCTCACACGGGCAGGACGGAAGATTTCGAGAACTACGCCGACGACGGCGGTACGCTCGCCGGTACGATAATGTTCATCGTGGGCGCGGTCATCTGCCTCATCATGTGGGTGAGCCGTCTGGTGACGGGACTGGGCGCATGAAAAAGCTGGAACTGCTGTGCGTGGGCAGCATAAAGGAAAGATATTTTACAGACGGCATAGCCGAGTACGTCAAGCGGCTGGGGCGGTACTGCGACGTTACCGTGACCGAAATTCCCGACTGCCGCGACGACGGCAAAGCGGCTGCGGAGGAGAGCCGCGCCATTCTTGCGAAGATGAACGGGTTTACCGTGCTTGCCGATCTGCGCGGCAAAGCGCTGACGAGCGAGGAGTTTGCCGGACTGATTGACGGCGCGTATCTGCGCTCGCCAAAAGTGCAGTTCATAATAGGCGGCAGCCGCGGCGTCACCGACGAGGTGCGCAAAGCCGCGGACGCGGTCGTATCCTTCGGGCGCATGACGTACCCGCACCGGCTCATGCGGCTCATTGCCGCCGAACAGCTGTACCGCGCCTTTACCATAACCGAAGGTTCGGCGTATCACAAATAAAACGGAGCATTTCACGGCAAACCGCGCATTATAATATAATGTGTATACCTATAACGAACTGCGCAGGGACGTCTGCGCGCTGTGCCGGCAGGGCGCGGAATGCGGCAGCATAGGCCGATCCGTGGCCGGGCAGCATATAGTGTACGTCCGCCTCGGTCCCAAGGACGGAGGACAGATTATAGTGCAGGGCGGCATTCACGCCCGCGAGTGGGTGACCTCGGTGCTCGTCATGCGGCAGATACGCTTTCTCATGCGGGAGCGGCTGCCTCTCGGCGTGTACTTTCTGCCCATGACCAACCCGGACGGCTGCACGCTGGCGCAGTCGGGCACGGGCGCGTTCCCCGATTACGCCGACTCCGTCGGAGCGCTGGCCGGCGACGTGCGCCTGTGGAAAGCCAACCTGCGCGGCGTGGACTTGAACTGCAATTTCGACGCGCGCTGGGGCAGGGGCGCCGGCAACGTGCGCGAACCCGCTCCGTCCTCGTTCGTCGGTTACAGCCCGGAGAGCGAGCCGGAAACGCGCGCGCTCGCCGCTTTTACCCGCCGGGTGCGGCCGGTGCTGACGGTGAGCTATCACGCGCTCGGCCGCGAGGTGTATTACGAGTTCGGGCAGACGGGCGAGCGGCTGAAACGCGACCGCGCGATTGCTGCGGCCGCGGCGGACTGGCTGAGGTACAGGCTCGTGCACGGCGACCTCGGCAGCGCGGGCGGGTACAAGGACTGGTGCGTGAGCGCGCTGGGCATACCAGCGCTTACGATAGAAACGGTGAGCGAAAAACATTCGCATCCGCTGGACGAAAGCGATCTTATCGGAGAGGAAAGGAATCTATGGCTGCCGCTGGTGCTGGCAAAACTGATGAAGAAAAATTCATGCGCGCCGCTCTGAAAGAGGCGGCAAAAGCCGAGGGGAAGAGCGAGGTTCCCGTCGGCGCCGTCGTCGTGTGCGACGGCAGAATAATCGCGCGGGCGCATAACGTGCGCACTACCGCATGCGATCCCACCGCGCACGCCGAGATCGTCGCGCTGCGCAAAGCGGGCAAAAAGCTGGGGCACTGGAACCTCGAGGGCTGCGAGCTGTACGTGACCAAGGAACCCTGCGTCATGTGCGCGGGAGCCGTCGTGCTGTCGCGCATCAAGC
The DNA here is from genome assembly GCA_904387375.1 of Candidatus Protoclostridium gallicola. Classification (GTDB taxonomy): domain Bacteria; phylum Bacillota; class Clostridia; order Christensenellales; family Pumilibacteraceae; genus Protoclostridium; species Protoclostridium gallicola. The sequence goes on along the minus strand of CAJFLE010000008.1, from coordinate 49,933 downwards.
GGGTGCGCTACGGCGCTTACGACAGGCGATTCGGCTGCGCCGGCACCGTCATGAACCTGGCAAATAACTCCGTTTTCAACCACCGCGCCGAAACGGAGGGCGGGCTGATGGAATGCGAGTGCGCCAAACTGCTCACCGATTTTTTCAAGGCGCGCCGAAAGAAAAAGACGGAAAGCGAAACAGGTAATATATTGCAGAACGGAAGTTGAACCGAAGCGGTTTTTTACTTGACTTATTTTTCGTTAAAACATATAATATTAGCGTGAACGACGACGTGAAAGTTTTGGTGCTGCGCACCAGGCGCGGCGACAACAAGCCCTCGCCGGATACGGATCTTTTCGGACGCACACTCGAGCAGTGGGTGTGCTGTGCTATGCGCGGAATGGATACGGAAAGCGTGGACTATACGGAAGGCGACGAGCTGCTGCCCGTCGTTGTTTCTCATTTGTCCGACGCCCGCCCGATCACCGTCGTTCTTTACTCGGACACGCCTCTGATCACGTACGCCGCGGTCAGCGAGGCGGTGGCGCGCTTCAAGCGCGAGAACATGAACGTCATGCGCCTGCCGCGCGGCTGGGTTATCCGCACCGATTACGCGAAAACGACGGACAAGATATATACCGACCGCATAATCACGCCGGGCGACGACGATTTCGTGACCGTGTTCAGCTATAACCAGCTCGCATACGCGTCGGACATACTCCGCTCCCGCATCGTGTATTTCTTCATGGAGCGCGGCGTGGAAATAGTGGATCCGAATTCGACGTTCATCGGCGCCAACGCGGTCATAGAGCCGGGCGTCAAGATAGAGCCGTTCTGCGCCATCAAGGGCAGGAGCATAATCCGCTCGGGCGCGCATATCGGCGAGCACTGCGTCATCGATTCGTCGGTGGTGGAGAGCGGCGCGGACATAAAGAGCAGCACTCTCACCGGGGCGATAGTCTACGGCGGCGCGTCGGTGGGGCCTTACGCCCACCTGCGCACGGGCGCCGAGATAGGCGCGGGGGCGCGCGTAGGCAATCACGTGGAGATAAAGAACAGCCGCGTCGGCGCGGGCAGTAAGATCTGCCACCTCGCGTACGTCGGCGACGCCGAGATAGGCGAGGGCTGCAACATAGGCGCGGGCGCCGTGTTCGCCAACTACGACGGCAGAAAGAAGCGCCGCATAACGCTGGGAAAAAAGGTGTTCGTGGGCAGCAACGCCACGCTTGTCGCGCCTCTCGAAATAGGCGACGGCGCGTTTATCGCGGCAGGCTCGGTCATCACCGAAAACGTACCCGCGGGCGGACTCGCGATCGGACGCGGCAGACAGGCAATAAAAGAAAATTGGGGAAATAACGCTTTTACTCGCAGCGAAGAAGAAAAACCGACTTTTTAAAAAGGAAAAGAGATAAGAAATGAACGTACACGGTAACCAGATCAAATTATTCGCAGGCAGCGCGTGCCCCAACCTTGCAAAAGAAATAGCGGACTGCCTCGGGCTGTCGCTCGGCAAACTCGAAGTGGGCAAGTTCTCGGACGGCGAGTGCGCCGTACACGTCAGCGAAACGGTGCGCGGCAGCGACGCTTACGTGATTCAGTCCACGTCGTACCCTGTGAACGACAACCTTATGGAGCTGCTCGTCATCATCGACGCGCTTAAACGCGCCAGCGCGGGCAGAATAACCGCGGTCATGCCGTACTTCGGCTATGCCCGTCAGGACAGAAAGGCGCGCCCCCGCGATCCCATTACCGCCAAGCTCGTCGCCGATATGATCACGACGGCGGGCGCCGACAGAATTCTTACCATGGATCTGCACGCCAATCAGATACAGGGATTCTTCAATATCCCCGTCGATCACCTCATCGGAATTCCCATTCTCGGCAACGCCATCAAGCGTCAGCAGTTTTTCAAGGACGCCATGGCCAACGACGAGCTTATAACCGTTTCTCCCGACGTGGGCAGCGTCGCCCGCGCGCGCAGAATGGGGGAGAAGCTCGGCACTCCGCTCGCGATCGTGGACAAGCGCCGTCCCAAGGCCAACGTCATGGAAGTCATGAACATAGTCGGCGACGTCAAGGGCAAGGTATGCCTCATAGTCGACGATATGATCGATACCGCCGGCACCATCACGCAGGGCGCGAAAGCGCTCGTCGAAGTGGGCGGCGCAAAGAAAGTATATGCCTGCTGCACCCACGGCGTGCTGTCCGGTCCGGCGTGCGAACGTCTGGAAAATTCGTACATAGAGAAACTTTTCATGCTCAACACCATCGAGCGCCCCGCGGACTTCAAACTGTCCAAGCTCGTGCCGCTCACCGTCGCGCCCATATTCGCGAAGGGTATCGAGAGCGTGTTCAGCGATTCTCCCATCAGCACGATTTACGACTGAGAAAACCCTGTATTTTAGTATCTCATAGCGAAAAATCCGTCATATTTTGGCGGATTTTTTCATATATAGGACTATGGCAAAGAATCGCGGGGATCGGGCGGCGGCGCTCGGGGAGTACATAGTCAGAACGGGCGCGACGGTGCGCGCGGCGGCGGAAGTTTTCGGCATGGCAAAATCCACGGTGCATAAATACGTGACGGACGGGCTGGCGGCGATCGACCCGGCATTGGCGGCCGAGGTGCGGTGCGTGCTCGAACGCAACCTTGCCGAGCGGCATCTGCGGGGCGGGGAAGCCACGCGGCGCAAATTTCTGCACGCGGATGAGACCGGGAAAGACTCGTAAGGTGGTACGCCGTGGCGTCATTGCGTGCCCCGGCGCATAATCCGCTTCTTGTGAGCGGGAAATATAAAGGCGCAAATATTTCTTTCCGAAAAACAAAGTCGATTCCGCACTGTACCGAAATCGACTTTGCCCGTTTGTTTTTTAATTGATTTTACATGTATCTGCGCATGGCGTCCGCGCGCCTGAAACTTTACGCCTTGATATTCAGTCTGCTGTTGGCTTCGAAAAGTATGCCGACGGTGCCGCGGTTGATATGCGCTCCGATGACCGGGCCTATCCAGCCGATCTGCACCTTCGAACCGAACCGCTTTTCGATAGCGGCTTTCGCTTCCTCCGCCTTGTCGAGCGCGTCCGCATGGGCGATCCATATTTTTTTGTTCGCCGGGTCGGTGCAATACTCCTCGATGTGGTCGAGCACGGTTTTGAGCGCCTTCTTCCAGCCGACCGGCTTTTTGTATACGCACAGCTTGCCTTCCTCGTTGAACACTATGATGGGTTTGATTCCTATCATCGTGCCCATGACCGCGCTTGCCGCGCTTATGCGTCCGCCGCGTTTGAGGTGGAAGAGGTCGTCGACGATGATGTATACCTGTATGCGGTGGGGGTATACGGCGAGCGCTTCGGCGGCATCCGCGGCGCTTACGCCGCTGTCGCGCAGTTCGATCGCCTTTTCGTATACGGGCGCCTCCGCCTGCGTCGCGCCGAGCGAGTCGACGACGTATACGTGTACGCCTGGATGCTTCTCCATAAAGCTTTCGGCGGCCTTGCACGCCGAAGTATAAGTCTGCGACAGACCGCTTGACAGCGTGATGTGCACGATGTCCTGCTTGTCCTCGGCGTATACCTTTTCCCAGAACTCCTCGTGCGCGAACGGGTTGATCTGGCTTGTGACCGGCATGGAGCCGTTTTTAAGGTCGTCATAGAATTTTTTGTATTCGTCCTCTCCGGATGCGAAATCCTCGATCGTCACCCCGTCGACGGTGTATGTCAGGGGAATGATTCTGATACCGAGCTCGTCCGCTCTTGCGCGGAACACGTCTATCGCGCTGTCCGATGTCAACGTAAACATAGTAGAAAAATACCTGTCCTGTTTTTATTTAAGCAGTCTCCCACTTATGTATTAGTATATAATAAATTTTAGTATAATTCAAGTCTTTTCGTATGAAATTCGCAAAAAGACGGATTCGGACGCGCCGCGCGGGACGCAAAGAAGCGCCGCGCCGCCCGCGCGATATTTTTTTGCGGAAATCTTGCTCGCGGCGGCGCAAAACGCTTGACTTTCGTTTGCCGTATCTGTTATTATAAGGAGCACCCGAAAAGCGGGGTGCTCTTTTTTAGTGCGCCGGCACGTACAAAAGAGCAAATAACACGGAGGCTGATAATGGCTAACACCAGCAGAAACAAGATAACTCTCGCGTGCACCGTATGCAAGCAGAGGAACTACGACACGTTCAAGAACAAGAAGAACGATCCCGACCGTATCGAGATCAAGAAATACTGCAAGTTCTGCAAAACCCACACCGTCCATAAGGAAACCAAGTAAGGAGCGGTCCGATGGCTAAGGATAACAAAAACAATCAGACCAAAAAGGTCAATCCGATCGTGGCTACTTTCGGCGAACTCAAGCAGGTGAGCTGGCCCACTTTCGGGCAGACGATGAAACGTCTGGGCACGGTGCTCGTCGTCACGCTGGCTTTTCTCGTCGTGCTCATCGGCGTGGACAGCCTGCTCGGCTTCATCTACCGCGAACTGTTCTCGCTGACCACGAACGACGACATTTACCTGCAGGTTACGCAGATGGTCGCGCTTATCGTCGGCATAGTACTCGTGGTTGCGGCAATCGCCGGAGTGATAGCATACAAAGTCGTCAAAGCCAGAAACAGCAAAAAGGATTGACAAATGGGCATCGAGAATGCAAAGTGGTATGTTCTCCACACCTATTCCGGTTATGAAAACCAGGTGGAGATGAACCTCAAAATGGTCTTCGAGAAGAATAATCTCACCGACCGTCTTTTCGAGATTACCATTCCCATGGAAGAAGTGCTCGAGGAGAAGAACGGCAAGAAAAAGCTCGTCAAGCGCAAGATGTATCCCTGCTACGTCCTCATCAAGATGGATTACGACAACAGCATGTGGCACATCATAACGCAGACGCGCGGCGTGACCGGTTTCGTCGGTCCGCAGGGTCGTCCGCTCCCGCTTACCGAGGACGAGATCCGCAGAATGCACCTCGAAAAGGTCGTCGCCAAGACGGATTACAAGCCGGGCGACACGGTGAAGATCATTTCCGGACCTCTCGAAGATTTCGTCGGCAAGATAGAAACCATAGACGCGGAGAACCAGAAGTGCCGCGTGTCCGTATCCATGTTCGGCCGTCAGACGCCGGTGGATCTGGAACTGTATCAGATAGAGCCCGCTTCGGAAGACTGAGCGGCAGGAAAGTTATAATTCGGGAGAATCGCAAGATTCGTTATCACCGCGATTATATAATGAAAATTATATAAGGAGTAAACAATGGCAAAGAAATTGCAGGCGGTCGTCAAGTTGCAGCTTCCCGCAGGCAAAGCCACCCCGGGACCTCCCGTCGGTTCGTCCCTCGGTCCCCACGGTATAAACATACCCGGCTTTACCAAGGAATTCAACGAGAAGACCAAGAATCAGGAAGGCATGATCATCCCCGTGGTGATCAGCATCTATTCGGACAGAAGCTTCACCTTCATCATGAAGACTCCTCCCGCGCCCGTTCTCATCAAGAAGGCGCTGGGCATCGAGTCCGGCTCGGCCAAGCCCAACAAGGACAAGGTCGGCAAGCTGACGATGGCGCAGGTGGAAGAGATAGCCAAGGTCAAACTTCCCGACCTCAACGCGGGCAGTCTGGAAGCGGCTGTCAGCATGATAAAAGGCACGGCGCGCTCCATGGGCGTCGAGGTCGAAGGTTAAGGAGGGCGCAATGAAACTCGGTAAGAATTACAAAGCGTCCCTCGCCGAAGTGGACGTAAAGAAAGCATACGATCCCGACGCGGCGGTCGCAAACGCAATCGCTACCGCAAAGGCCAAGTTCGACGAAACCATCGAACTGCACGTGCGTCTGGGCGTCGATCCCCGTCAGGCGGATCAGCAGGTGCGCGGCACCGTCGTCCTTCCCAACGGTACGGGTAAAAACGTCAAAGTTCTCGTTATCGCAAAGGGCGACAAGGCGGACGCCGCTCAGGCTGCTGGCGCGGATATCGTGGGCGCGGAAGAAATCATTCAGAAGATCCTTTCGGACAACTTCCTCGATTTCGACGTGTGCATCACCTCGCCCGACATGATGGGTCAGATGGGCCGCGTGGCTCGTATCCTCGGACCCAAAGGTCTCATGCCTTCGCCGAAGTCCGGCACCGTCACGATGGACGTCGCAAAGGCGGTCAAGGACGCCAAAGCAGGTAAGGTCGAGTACAGACTGGACAAGACCGCGATCATTCACTGCCCGATCGGCAAGAAGTCGTTCGGCAAGGAAAAGCTGCTCGAGAACTACCAGGCTCTCATGGACGCTATCGTCAAGGCGAAGCCCGCCGCGGCCAAGGGCGTGTACGTCAAGAGCGTGACGCTCGCATCCACGATGGGCCCCGGCATCAAAGTGGCTCACCGCGTGTAATCAAAAAACAATATATGTCGTAGAAACAAGCGGCCGCAAGGCCTTAAATCCGACACGTCGGGGCTAGTCGAGGCAAACTTACATCGTCGTAAAACGGCGCGAAAAGCCGTTTATTAACTTTGCAAGGCCCCGGCAAGTCCGTCGGGGCTTTTATTTATTCCTGTTCCGCCGCACCGGCGGGGCAAAAGGAGGTAATCAGGCAAACATGGCAAGCAAGGCAATCATCGCGGCAAAGGAAGCGCTGGTAGACGAAGTAGCCGAGAAAATCAAGAAGGCGAAGAGCATAGTGCTCGTCAATCACTGCGGCCTTACCGTGGAACAGGACACCGCGCTCCGCGTGGATATGAGAAAGGCAAACGTCGAGTATAAAGTCATCAAGAATTCCATACTCCTGCGCGCTTTCGAAAAATGCGGACTCACCGGTTACGAAAAAGTATTCGAAGGACCCACCGCCGCGGCGTTCTCGTATGAGGATACCGTCGCAGGCGCGAAGATCGCCGTCGAAAACGGCGACAAGACCAAGAAGCTCGAACTCAAAGGCGGCGTGATCGAGGGCAAGGCGGCTACTATCGAAGAAGTCAAAGTGCTCGCGAGCATTCCTCCGAAGCCCGTTCTGCTTTCGCAGCTGCTCGGACTTCTCACGGCTCCCATGCGCAATCTCGCGGTCGTACTCAGCGAGATCGCAAAGAAGTCGGCGTAAAAGAAAAACAACGCGCGGCATGACCGCGCAAACAAAAATCGAAAATTTCAAGGAGATTAAATAAAATGGCTGATATAGCAAAAATCGTTGAAGAAGTCGAGAAGATGAGCGTTATGGAGCTCAACGAACTCGTTAAGGCAATCGAAGAGAAGTTCGGCGTATCCGCAGCCGCTATGGCTGTCGCCGCACCCGCAGCAGGCGGAGCAGCAGCTCCCGCAGCGGAAGAGAAGACGGAGTTCGACGTCGTCCTCAAGGACGCAGGTCCGAACAAGATCCCTTGCATCAAGGTCGTCCGCGAGATCACCGGTCTCGGACTCGGCGAGGCGAAGGCTCTCGTCGACGGCGCTCCCGCTACCGTCAAGGAAGGCGTCTCCAAGGACGCGGCGAACGAAATGGTCGCAAAGTTCAAGGAAGTCGGCGCTACCGCGGAACTGAAATAATCGGATACAATCCGTACGCAAAACGTCCTTCGCTTTATGCGGAGGACGTTTTACTATAATCGTTTGCTGCCGGCCGCGCCGTGTGTTATAATAGACGTACTTGAAAGCGCAGGGAGGAATATATATGCTGGGTGCGATAACGGGTGACATAGCTGGCTCTCGGTTCGAGTTTTCCAATTACAAGGCCAAGAATTTCGATCTGTACGCTCCGGGCGCGTTTTTCACCGACGACACGGTCATGACGATCGCGGTGGCGAAAGCGGTGCTGTCCTGCCGCGGCGATTACGGCGGCCTGGGCAGAGCGGCGGTGAAGTACATGCGCGAGTTCGGAGCGCGCTACCCCGATGCCGGATACGGCGGGCGGTTTCTCGGCTGGCTGCTTGCGGACAAACCGCAGCCGCCTTACGGCAGTTACGGCAACGGCGCCGCCATGCGCATATCTCCGGTGGGCTGGGCGGCCCGCTCTCTGCCCGAATGTTCGGAGATGGCGCGGCTGGTGACAGGGGTCACACACGACCATCCGGACAGTTTCGCCGCTGCGGAGTGCGTCGCGGCCTGTATCTTCCTCGCGCGCGGCGGCGCGGACAAGGCGGAACTGCGCCGGTATGTCGAAACGCATTACCGTACGCTCGACTTCACGATCGACGGACTGCGCCCGACGTACGGGTTCAGCTCCTCGTGCCGCGACAGCGTTCCGCCCGCGCTGGAAGCGTTCTTCGAATCGGATTGTTTCGAGGACGCGGTGCGTACAGCCGTCAGTCTCGGCGGCGACAGCGACACGATTGCCGCCATAGCGGGCAGCATTGCCGAGCCGTACTACGGCATACCCGAGCCTCTGCGCGTCTATGCCCGCTCCAGACTGCCAGGAGATCTGCTTTGCGTGCTTGACGAGTTCGAGGAAACGTTCGGAAAATAGTCCATGCACACATATCCGGGACCCCGGTATTTTTACGTGGAAATTAAATCGAAGAGATTAAATTGTAAGTAAAAGTTTTTATTAAATTAACGCAGTACTTTTTCGGCAAACGGGTGTAAAACGCTTGCAAATCGTCTGCAAAAATGGTATTATATCAAGGCGCGTGAAAATGCGCATATACCCGCATATATGCTACTGTGGCTCAGTTGGTAGAGCAGCTGATTCGTAATCAGCAGGTCGCCGGTTCAAGTCCGGCCAGTAGCTCCAGAAAACACCGCTGAGCGGTGTTTTTGTTTTAGAGTATAACGGCGACCTGCATGATGACGAATGATATGCCTGCGGCATATCGTAATACTCGCTTTGCTCGTGGCGTTCGCGCTGCGCGCTCGGCTGAGCAGCAGGTCGCACGGCTGAAGTCCGGCCAGTAGCTCCAGAAAACACCGCTGAGCGGTGTTTTTGTTTTAGAGTATAACGTACGATCTGCATGATGACGAATGATATGCCTGCGTTTTTGCGGTGTTTTTATTTTGCAACGCTTGCGTTATTCGTTGCACGGTGGTATAATAGCGGCGGAATAAACAAGGAGGCATTATCATGAAAAAGGATTTCGGAGCTAAAACGTATCTCTATCCCATGCCCGTGCTCATCGTGGCGACGTACGGCGAGGACGGCACGCCTGACGCCATGAACGCGGCGTGGGGCGGCATTTACGACACGAACACGGTTATGCTCAGCCTGGCGGAGTCGCACAAGACGTATAAGAATATAATTGCGCGCAAGGCCTTCACGATAAGCGTGGCGGACGCGGCGCACGTCGTCGAGGCGGATTACGTCGGCATCGTGTCCGGCAATAAAGTGCCGGATAAGCTGGAAAGGGCGGGGCTGCACGTGACGAAGAGCAAGTTCGTGGACGCGCCCGTCATAGACGAGTTTCCCATGACGCTGGAATGCAGGCTCGTGAAAATCAACGAGGACGGCATCGTGGTGGGCGAGATCGTCAACGTCTGCGCGGACGAGAGCGTGCTTTCGGACGGGGAGATAGATCCCGCAAAGGTGCGGCCGATCACGTTCGATTCGGTGCACTCGGCGTATATCGAGCTGGGTGCGGTCGTGGGCAAGGCGTTTGCCGACGGCAAGAAAATAAAATAATCGCCTGAAAACGACAAAAACGGCGGAGAATTTTCTCCGCCGTTTTCATATATGCATAAAACGTATATGATTCGTTCGTTTACAGTCGGTTACTCTTTCGGCATGCCGCAGGGATAGGTCTGCCCGCCGCCGTACTCGGCGCCCGCCGAGGCATAGCGGAAAAACCCGTACCCTCCCGAGAGGTTATAGCAGTCGAAGCCGTGCGCGGTCAGTATGCGGCAGGCGATATAACTGCGCAGACCGCTGTGGCAGTTGACGTATACCGGCTTGGCGCGGTCAAGTTCGTCCAGCCGTGAGCGCAGCTCGTCCAGCGGAATGTTCACCGTGCCTGCGATGCGGCCGCGGGCGTATTCGCCGCGCGTGCGCACGTCGAGCATGGTTATATCCTTTCTGCCGGACAGCGCGGGAACGTCGTGCCAGTGATACTGTCTGACCTTGCCGTCCAGCACGTTGCAGGCGACGAAACCTGCCATATTGACGGGATCTTTCGCCGACGAATAGGGCGGGGCGTATGCGAGGTCGAGTTCGGCGAGATCTCTCACCGTCATGCGCGCGCGTATCGCCGTCGCGATAACGTCGATGCGCTTGTCAACTCCTTCGCCGCCCGCTATCTGCGCGCCGAGCACGCGTCCGTTCGTGCCGAACAGCAGCTTCAGAAACATATCTTCCGCACCCGGATAATACGTCGCATGCGACGCGGGCGCGATCACGACCTTGTCGCAGGCTATGCCTGCCGCGGCCGCCGTTTTCTCGTTTAAACCCGTGCACGCCGCCGTCATGCCGAACAGCTTTATCACAGACGAGCCCTGCGAGCCTTTATACTCCGCGTGTCCGCCCGTCATGTTGTCCGCGGCTATGCGACCCTGTTTGTTCGCCGGCCCGGCGAGGGAGATGAGCGCGTCGCGGCCGCCCACGAATTCGGTTACCTGCACGGCGTCGCCCACGGCGTATACGTCGGGCGCGGAAGTTTCCATGCGCCCGCTGACGACGATCGCGCCGCGTATGCCCGTTTTCAGCCCCGCGCGCACGGCAAGCTCCGTGTCCGGCGCTACGCCCGTGGCTATGACCGCAAAATCGGCGCGCACGTCGCCGCAGTCGGTTCTGACCGTTATGCCGCCGTCGTCCGCCTCGAACGCCGCTACGTTGACTCCCAGCCGCAGATCCAGCCCCTGCGCGCGCAGATAGGCGTGCAGTACTTCTGCCATATCGCCGTCGAAAGGCGGCATGACGTGCGTGCCGCGCTGCAGCAGCGTTACCGCAATGCCTCGCCGCATAAGGTTTTCCGCCGTTTCCAGCCCTATGAATCCGCCGCCGACGATAACGGCCTTTTTCGCGTCCGTTTTTCCCGCGAAGTCGTATATCGCGAACGTGTCCTCGACGGTACGGAGCGTGAACGTCCTGTCGCCGCCCGCTCCGGGAACGGGAGGCACCGCCGCTTTCGCCCCGGGCGAGAGCAGCAGCTTGTCGTAACTTTCCTCATACTCGCGCCCGCCGTTCAGCTCCCTGACCTTTACGGTTTTTCTCTCCGTATCGATGTCCGTGACCTCGCACCGCACGCGAACGTCGACATTGAAACGCCGCCCGAAACTTTCCGGCGTCTGCAGCGCGAGCGCGCGCCTGTCCGTGATGACGCCGCCGATATAATAGGGCAGTCCGCAGTTTGCGTACGAGATATATCCCGTGCGCTCGAAAATTATTATCTCCGCATTTTCGTCGTTTCTTCTGAGCCGCGCCGCGGCGGTCGCGCCGCCTGCCACGCCTCCGACAATGATTACTTTCATGGTTTTGCCTCCGTGGACATATTGTAACACACCTCGCGCGCCGCAGTCAATACACACACGCCGTATCTCTTGCTTTTACCGCGATTCTGTGTTATACTTACGGCGGAAATTAAAAAAGGAGAACGGATATGATCAGACATATCGTTATGTGGAAGTTCAAGGACGAAGCCGAGGGCATGAAGAAGCCCGAGATCATAGAAAAAGTGCGCGGCGGTCTCGCGTCGCTCGTCGGCAAGGTGCCGGTTATCCGCGGCCTCGAAGTGGGCGGATCGGTGACGGGAGGCGACGACATGCACTACGACATGGCTCTCGTGGTCACTCTGGACAAAATAGAGGACCTGCCTTTGTATGACGGCCATCCCGAGCACGTAAAAGTGCGCGAGTTCATAGGCAAGGTGCGTACCGCGCGCGTCACGGCGGACATAGAAGTATAAACAGGCCGCAAAAGGAGGGGAAATGTTTGAAAAATCTTTTGTGAAGTATGCCCGCGCTATATGGGACGAAAACGAGCGCAGGCGCATGTATAAATTGCATGCGGCGAAGACTGTCGCGGGCGGCGTATTCGGTTTGTCGCTGATAGTTTTTGTAATTATCGCGTATGCGTTCAGATCGCAGATAGAAGCCGGCGACTCGGCCGCGCTTACCGCGGTTCTCATAATAATACTGTTTATATGCGTTGCGTCGGTTGTCGCGGTGCTGGTTGCCGAAATAGTCTTCAATGTGAAGTTTTCCCGCATATTGCGCCGCGCGCCGTCGGAAGGCGAACCGCCGGAATTCGTAAGTTACCGGCAAAAGATGGCCGAAACGAAAAAACGCACGGCAAAAGCGGGAGTAATTCCGGTGCTGCTGATGGTGGCGGGATTTGTATGCCTGGTCGTTATGCTGCTGGCTGATTTTGCGATTAATCCCGGATCGGAGCGGCTGACATGGATCGGAATTACCGGAATCGTTTTGCTCGGCGCCTTCATAGTCGCGGCGATAATCGTATCGGTGGTTACGACCGTAAAATCCGCGTCCTCCGAAAATCCGACGGAAACGGATACCGAGAAGGAAGAAAAGGCAATAGACGAGGCGCAGGGCCGCGAATATATACCCTCGCCGAAGACGGATGCCGACTCCCGCATGTATCGTTATATGTTTCCCGACGAGGAGCTGCGCAGCGAAGCGGAGAGAATACGAAAGAAAAAGTCTGTCGCGGCGTTTATTGCCATCATTGTCTTTTGCGCAGCTTTCATTCTCGTTATCGTTTTGCTGGACGTGCAGCAGGATAACGGAGGTATTGCGATAAACGATATTATCGGCTTCGCTTTCCCCGGATTCGTCACCGCCTTATTTATAAGTGTTTTGCTGGTCGTGCTTCCGTTTGCTCCCAAGCTGAGCGCGCTCAAAAAACGGCAGCGTGCGGAATTGGAAAGTAATCCGCGGTATGCGAAACATCTGATCGTGTTCGACAAATACGAAGCGTTCCGCAAAGGAAAAGGGAGAATCATATATGTGTTCGCGGGAATATCCCTCGTGCTCGGCTATGCGCTCGCAATAGCGTTTCCGTCATTGGTGTGGTCCATGACGTGTCTGATTCCGCTGTTTGCCGGAGCGTTGCTGCACTGCAAATTATTATTGGAAATGCGCCGCGAAACGTTTCCGATAGAGGAAGAGATCGACCGCGACCTTGCCGAAAAAGAAAAGCAGGCCGGGTCATCGTCCGAAGGGGATCTTACGTGAACGCTTTCGATGGCTTTGCCGTACGCATACGGGGCGGAGCGATATAAAGACGCATAAATAAAAAAAGTCCGGCGCTGCGTGCGCCGGACTTTGCCGTTACTTATTCTTATCTTCCTGCTCCGGAACTTTTTCCGGGGCTTTTTTCTTGGGCTCTCCGTCGTTTATCGCAAGATTGAGATAACGGCAGAAGTTGGTTATGAGTATCTGGAAGGGCACGCCGCAGATGTAAATGAGCGCGGTGAGCGGCTGCAGATATATGATCGAAAGATGTATGCTTGCAAGAATGCCCCATAAGATGACGGTCAGGCACCACTTTTCCGCATGCTTGTGCACGACGAGCATGAAGATGAAACAGGCTATCGCGTCGAGCGGGATATTGTATACGAAAAACACTGCGTAGCAGTATCCCGCGGCGTTAAACAGGGAAATCTCGACGCCGCCGTCGGGCGTACGTCCGCGTCCCACGGCAAACACCATGAGAAAGAACGCGACGAGCGTTATGCAGAACAGCAGGGCGCACGACATGACGAGTATGGCGCGTTTGACGGGGTAGTCGGGTTTGCGCTTGGCTTCGTCCTCCGCCTCGTGCACGTCCTGCGGAGCCACGCCGTCGAGAATGTCGTTGACCGTCACGCCGTATATTTCGGCTATTTTTTTGAGCGTGAACACGTCGGGAAAGCTTTCGGCGCGCTCCCATTTGGATACCGTTTTGTTGGAATATTTGATCTTTTCGGACAGCTCGAGCTGCGTCAGTCCCGCGGCTTTGCGGAACTTGACGAGGTTGTGAGCCAGCTTCTCCTGATCGTCCATATAATCACCGGGTCGTTATATCGCGTCCGCGATAAGTCTGCCCATCTCTCGACATCCGACGCGCCTGCCCGCACCCATGTCGGGAGTGCGGTATCCCGCCGCGATCACGCCGCCGACCGCCTTTTCCACCGCGCGGGCTTCGTCGTGCAGCTCCATGTTGTCCAGCATCATCGCCGCCGCGAGCACGGTCGCTATGGGGTTGGCTATGTCCTGTCCGGCAATGTCCGGCGCCGAACCGTGTATGGGCTCGAACAGTCCGGCCTTGCAGGTGCCGAGCGACGAGGAGGGCAGCATGCCGATCGAGCCGGTTATCTGGCTCGCTTCGTCGCTGAGTATGTCGCCGAACATATTGGGGCAGAGCAGCACGTCGAACTGCGAGGGATCGCGGACGAGCTGCATCGCCGCGTTGTCGACGTATATATGGTTGAGTTCTACTTCGGGGTAGTCCCGCGCGACTTCGGTCACCGTTCTGCGCCACAGCCGCGACGAGAGCAGTACGTTGGCCTTATCAACGCTCGTGACCTTCTTTCTGCGCGTCATGGCGAGGTCGAACGCAACTTTCGCTATGCGCCGCACTTCGCCGACGCTGTACACTTCGGTATCGTATGCCGACTGCCCGTCCTCGCTGACGGCGCGCGGCCCGAAATATATGCCGCCGATAAGCTCGCGCACTACCATGACGTCCACGCCGCGCTCGAGCACCGAGGGCTTCAGGGGGCTGGCGTCGGCCAGCTCGGGATATATGACCGCGGGGCGCAGGTTGGCGTAGAGCCCGAGCGCCGAGCGTATGCCGAGCAGGCCTTTTTCGGGACGGTTGTCCGCCGGCTGAGCGTCCCACTTGGGTCCGCCCACGGCGCCGAGCAGCACTCCGTCCGCTTTCTTGCACGCGTCCACCGTTTCGCCCGGCAGGGGCACGCCGAACCTGTCTATGGCGCAGCCGCCCATATCCTTGTAATCGAACGCGAATTCGTGTCCGTATTTTTCCGCCACGCGGCGCAGCACTTCCACCGCTGCGCCCGTAATCTCCGGCCCTATGCCGTCGCCGGCGAGAACCACTATATTTTTCTTCATAAATCGCTCCGGAAATGTTTTATTTGTTGAGCAGGCCGCCGCGCGCGATGATGGCGCGTATCTCGGGCGGGAAAGGGGGGACGGAATACGTCCTGCCCTTGGTTTCGTTCCTGATCGTGCCTGCGGTCAGATCCACGTCTATGACGTCGCCGCTCTCCGCGTCGCGCGCCGCCTCGGGGCATTCGAGAATGGGCAGACCGATGTTTATGCAGTTGCGGAAGAATATGCGCGCGAAGTCGCAGGCGATGACGCAGGACACGCCGCTCGCCTTGATGGCGATGGGCGCGTGCTCGCGCGAGGAGCCGCAGCCGAAGTTCTTTTCGGCAACGATGATGTCGCCCGGCTTCACGCTGCCGACGAACGATTTGTCGATGTCCTCCATGCAGTGCGCCGCGAGCGCGGCCGGCGTCGAGTCGTTGAGATATCTCGCAGGTATGATCTCGTCGGTATTGACGTTGTCCTTATATTTATGCACAGTGCCTTTCATTTTATAACACTCCTATTTTTCCGAGCACCGCCGAGCATGCGGCGACGTAAGGCGAGGCGAGGTAGATCTCGCTGTCTTCCGCGCCCATGCGGCCGACGAAGTTGCGGTTGGTCGTGGCGACGCACTTCTCGCCGCTCGCGAGTATGCCCATATATCCGCCGAGGCAGGGGCCGCACGTCGGGGTGGACACGACCGCGCCCGCTTCGATGAACGTCTTTATCAGCCCTTCTTCCATCGCCTGCAGATAGACGGACTGCGTGGCGGGTATCACTATCGTGCGCACGCCCTTGGCCACCTTGCGCCCGCGCAGCACTTCCGCCGCCGCGCGCAGGTCGGATATGCGCCCGTTGGTGCACGAACCGATGACGACCTGGTCGATGACTATATCGCCGATCTCGTCCACCGTATGCGTGTTCTCGGGCAGGTGAGGGAAGGATACCGTGGGCTTGAGCGCGGCCAGGTCTATGACCACCTCGCGCTCGTACTGCGCGTCGGCGTCAGCCTCGAAAGCGACGGATTCCTTCCTGCAGTGTTCTTTAAGGTATGCGCGCGTGACGTCGTCGCAGGCGAACACGCCGTTTTTCGCGCCCGCTTCGATCGCCATGTTGCATATCGTGAGGCGGTCGTCCATGGTCATGTGCCGCACGCCGTCGCCGACGAATTCCAACGACTTGTACAGCGCGCCGGACACGCCGATGACCCCGATGAGGTGGAGTATGACGTCCTTGCCGGATACGTGGGGAGCGGGCTTGCCGGTGAGCGTCACTTTTATCGCGGACGGAACTTTGAACCACGCCGTGCCGGTGAGCATGCCGTACGCCATGTCCGTCGAACCCACGCCGGTGGAGAAGGCGCCGAGCGCGCCGTAAGTACAGGTGTGGCTGTCCGCGCCTATGACGAGGTCGCCCGCGCCGACCAGTCCCTTTTCGGGCAGAAGCGCATGCTCGATGCCCATCTCGCCGACGTCGAAGAAGTTTTCGACGCCCTGCTCGCGCGCGAAGTTGCGGCAGCACTTGCACTGCTCCGCACTCTTGATGTCCTTATTGGGGACGAAGTGGTCCATGACGAGCGCGACCTTGCTCTTGTCGAACACCTTGCCGCCGCCGTGCTTTTCTATTTCCTTTATGGCGACGGGCGAGGTTATGTCGTTGCCGAGCACGAGATCGAGCTTCGCCGTTATGAGCTGGCCGGGCACCACGGAGTCCAGCCCCGCGTGCGCCGCCAGTATTTTCTGAGATAATGTCATTGCCATTCGAGTTTATCCTTTGCCTTGGGTCAGAATTTCTTTTTCATGACCGCACCCTTGTCCGCGCTGGTCACGAGATACGAATAACGGAGCAGGTAGCCGGTGGGCGAAGAATCCTTGGGACGGAGCTTCTTCATTCGCGCCGCGATTTCCTTCGCCGGCACTTCGAGCTCGAGCTTGCCGTTCGGAATATCTATTTTTATCTTGTCGCCGTCTTTGATTATTGCGATCTTGCCGCCTTCCGCCGCCTCGGGCGCCACATGGCCTATCGCCGCGCCTCTCGTAGCTCCGGAGAAACGTCCGTCCGTAATGAGCGCGACACCGGAATCCAGTCCCATGCCGACGAGCGCGGACGTGGGGGAGAGCATCTCTCTCATGCCCGGGCCGCCCTTGGGCCCCTCGTAGCGTATGACGACGACGTCGCCCGACTGGATCTTGCCGCCCATGATGGCGGAAACGGCTTCTTCCTCGCTGTCGAAGCACTTGGCTTTGCCCGTGAACGTCTGCATTGCGGCGCACACCGCGCTGCGCTTGACGACGGCGCCGTTCTCCGCGATGTTGCCTTTGAGGAAGGCCAGGCCGCCAGTGGGCGAAATGGGTTCGTCGACGGGGTGGATGATCTGCGGATCCTTTATCTCCGCGCCCTCGTATTCCTCCGCCAGCGTTTTGCCCGTCACCGTGCGTACGCTGCCGTTAATGAGGTTCTTTTTTGCCAGCTGATTGAGCACCGCCATGATGCCGCCCGCTTTGCCCAGCGCGTCCATGTCGTATTCGGTCGCGGGGGAGAGCTTGCACAGGTTGGGCGTGGACGCCGAAGCCTTGGCGAACATGTCGTACGTCAGCTCGATGCCGCACTCGCTCGCTATGGCGATGAGGTGCAGCACGCTGTTCGTGGACGCGCCAATGGCATTGTCGCAGGCTATGGCGTTGGCGAACGCCTCCTTGGTGAGTATCATGCGCGGCGTGACGTCGTCGGCGACCGCTTTCATTATGTACTTGCCCGCCTCCTTGGCAAGACGTATTCTGTCCGCGCTCGTTGCCAGCGCCGTGCCGTTGCCGGGCAGCGCGATGCCGAGCGATTCGAGCAGGCAGTTCATGGAGTTTGCCGTATACATGCCGCAGCACGAGCCGCAGCCGGGGCAGCACTTGTTCTCCATCTCTTTGAGTTCGTCCAGCGACATTTTGCCGGCGCTGACCGCGCCTACCGCCTCGAACATCGTGGACAGCGATGCCTTGCGCCCGTTCACGACGCCGGACTCCATGGGGCCGCCGGATACCACGACGGTGGGCAGATTGACTCTGCACGCGCCCATGAGCATGCCGGGCACTATCTTATCGCAGTTGGGCACGAGCACGACGCCGTCGAAAGCGTGGCCGATGAGCATGGACTCGACGCTGTCCGCGATAAGCTCGCGGGAGGGCAGGGAATATTTCATTCCCGCGTGTCCCATTGCTATGCCGTCGCAGACGCCGATGGACGGTATGACGAAAGGCGTGCCGCCGGCGGCGTATATGCCCGCCTTGACCGCGTCCGCGACCCTGTCGAGATGCAGGTGTCCGGGCACTATCTCGCTTTTCGCCGAAATGACGGCGATGAGCGGCTTGCCGAGTTCTTCGTCCGACATACCGAGAGCCTTGTAAAGCGACCGCTGAGGCGCTTTTTCGATTCCCTGCGTAAGATTTTTACCCATATTCTTATCCTCGCTGATAAAGTTTATTTGCGTTATTATAACACCGGACGGACGTCAATGTCAACTTCCGCACCGATTTCCGGAGGAAAAAGCGTGATTTAGAGCATATATTGCGCAAAAACGCTTGACATAAAACGCCGCGGGTTATATAAATCTTATATAATATAAAGAAAATATATACCGGGGAGCGGAACGCATGACGGACGCGCGCGACAATATAATAGTTCTGGAAGACGTGACCAAGAGGTTCGGCGACGTCACGGCCGCCGACCGCGTGTCGCTCGGCGTGCGCCGCGGCGAATTCGTCACGCTGCTCGGCCCCAGCGGTTGCGGCAAGACCACGCTGCTGCGCATGATAGCCGGGTTCGAACCGCCGACCTCTGGCAGAATATTCATAGGCGGCAGGGACATGGAAGGAGTGCCGCCGGCGCAGCGGCCCGTCAATACGGTGTTCCAGAAGTACGCGCTGTTTCCGCACCTGACCGTTTTCGGCAACATCGCGTTCGGTCTGAAGCTGCTGCGCGTGCCGGCGGGAAAAGACGCGCGTGGCAGAGATAAAACGCGGCGGCTGCGCGCGGCGGAGATAAAGGAGAAGACGGAGCGCTCGCTCCGCGTCGTGGGGCTGGAAGGTATGGGCGGCCGCGCGGTGGGCACGCTGTCGGGCGGCCAGCAGCAGCGCGTGGCGATCGCCCGCGCCGCGGTGCTTCAGCCCGAAGTGCTGCTGCTCGACGAGCCGCTGGGCGCGCTCGACCTTACCATGCGGCTGGAAATGCGGCACGAACTGAAACGCATGCAGCGCGAGCTGGGCATTACATTCGTATACGTCACCCACGACCAGGAAGAGGCGCTCGCCATGTCCGACACCGTCGTCGTCATGAGCGCGGGCGCCGTGCACCAGACGGGTACGCCGGAGGACGTATATTTCCGTCCCGCAGACGCGTTCGTCGCCGGCTTCGTGGGCGGCGGCAATCTGCTCCGCGGCGTTTCGGCTCACGGCGGGGTGGAGTGCCTCGGCGCCGTGCTGCCCTGCGACGGTGCGCCGGAGCCGGGCAGGCCGACTGACGTCGTGATCCGTCCCGAGCACGTGCGGCTGACCGGCGAGAACGACCCCGAGGCGTTTGCGCGCGGCGCGGTGATCTCGTCGTCGTTCGCCGGCTCGCGCTATGAAGTCCGGGTGGCGGCGGGCGGAGAAGAACTGACCGCGTATTGCCCTGCCGAATACGCTCCGGGCAGCATAGTGGGTATATGCGCCGACAGGGGCAGCGTAATCGTCCTCTGAGGACGTATGTGCATATAAGCATATATGACTGAAAACAAGCCGCATATTGCGATAAGCGCAATGCGGCCTTTTTCGTATAAAAATTTTCGGAAAAATTTTTGAAAAATGCGGGAAAAATTGAGGGCTGAAACGTTGTATAAATAGAAAGCGCCATGCCTGAAAATTTTTTTTGAAAAATTTTGAAAAATTTGCGTAAAAAAGCGTGGGTGAAAACGTTATATATGTAGAAGGAGTAAAATCAGTAAAATTTACAGGAAAACGACGGAAAAAAGAGGTGACATTGGAATGTTCAAATCCGGAAAAAAATTAATCTGTTTACTTGCGGTCGTTTGTATCTGTTTGCTTGCCGCATTGATATCCGGCTGTAACGGTGAATCCGAGCCGTATACGGCGTCGCCCGATTTCGATGCCGTATTGGAATATACGAGCTATGATCTGCCGGAAAAGTATGACGGTTTTATTACGATATGCAACTCCGCGGGTGCATTGAACAGAGTCTGCCTGCGAGCCGGATATTCGCTTTTCTCGGGAAATGAAGATAACAACGCCGAAAAAGCTGTCGAAGAATATCTTGCCGGACATGCAGATAAATCGCTGATCGTTTGCGTTTTCGGTAAGACCGGCTATATGGGACAATACCGCATCAAAGAGATCGGGATTGAAAACGGCAAACTGACTATGTATATACATTGTCCGGATGCGGAGCCGGACATATCCGGCGGCGGCATTCCCGTTTCCGAAGTTATGAACAGCGTATATCTGATAGCCGGCATAGATAAGACGGCGGCAGAGCGCGTAACCGAACTTACGTATGTGTTCGTATAATTTAGTTATGCATTTAATAAATGACACACAAAAAACGACCGTGCGCACGGTCGTTTTTTGTGGTCCTTATTCAATCGTTTGCTTTGCCGTATTCTCTGCCGGCCAGTTCGTCGAGCGAAATGCCGAAGACATCCGCAAGCTTTACGCAGTCATCCAGAGAAGGGACGCGCGCCCCGCGTTCGTAATAGCTTATCCGCTGCTGGGATATTCCCGTTTTGTCCGCAAGTTCGCTTTGCGTACAGCCGTTTATCGTCCGGTAATATTTCAGAGTTTCCGCAAAAGTTTTCATGAAAATATTATACAAGAATATTCGCCGGAACGCAAGCCCGCAGCGGGCGCTTTCGGCATAATCCGCGCGGGGCGGTAATATATATACGGTATGAAAAAACTTGTTTGCGCGGCGGCGCTTGCCGCGGTGCTCGCCGCTTTTCTTATGTGCGCGGCCGCATGCGACGACACCGCGATAGGCAGATATTCCGACCGCATTTCCGACTACCGTTACGGCGCTCTGCGCGCGGATAACGATCTGTTTCTCGCCGACGTCATCAGCGGAGTGCGCGAGGAGCCGTATCTGCTCGACGGCAGCAGCGCGGAAGGCAGAACGGAGTATACTCTCGTGACCGTGCGGCCGTACGGCGACTGGCAGGCGGGCGCGGAAAGCATACCGCTGTCTGTGACGGTGGGCGAAACCGAATACGAACTCAATCTCTCGCGGCACCCGTTCAAGGGCACGTATTCGGCGGAGATAGCCGACGCGCTGGAAGGCGACGAACTGCTGGCGCTCGCCATGACCGTGGGCGGAGAAAGCGTAACCGCCGAGGCGTGCGTGGTCGGCGGCGTGGACGGGGAATACGCGCTGACTGCCGCGCTGGAAGAGGCGGCGGACAAGATGAAGGAATGGAAAGACTACGAGATATATCTCCGCGTGTCCGAGAACACCATCAACGCCGCCGGCGGCTGGTACTGGTACGTCGGTTTTCTGCACGAGGGCGGCACGCATTCCGTGCTTATAAACGCGCTGAGCGGCGAAATTACCGCCGTGCGCGGATAAAAAAATTTACCTATCCGCCCGAAAACGTTTTACTACCGGCGAAGATTGTGATATACTGAAAAATAATATATGGGCGGCACGGATAAAAAATCGGTAGGCGGGGATCGCACGGGCGGAGCCGAGGTCGGACTCGGCCGTTTCATAGCGCGTCTCACGGTAAAAACGATCGTGCTGTTCCTCGTCTTTTTTTCATTGGCAGCTGCCGTCGCGGGCTGCCTTTTTCCGAAAACGTACATGAATATGTATCGTTCGCTCGGCCTGTACGGCAAAGCGACCGTTTACGCGGCGGACGCCCTTTCGCGCGAGCGCGGCTCACATGCGGAGAACTGCTCGGACGGGCAGTGCGAATACGCTTCGCTGCTCTCCGCGGCGATAGACTGCGCGGCGATAGCGGCGGATGACGACGCGTCGCATAACGGCAGGCTGTACGCGTTCGCGGACGAATATCTGTCGCTGTCCTGCCACACGGCGTACTCCGCGACGGCGGACGGCATATATATGAGCGGCATGGGAAGCAACTACGCCGCGCTGTCGTACGTCTACGGCTACGACGACTACGTGCGCGGGGTGCGCATAAGCGCGATGTGCGCGCTGGAAGGCGAGTACCTCTCGTCGGCTTCGGCGGAGATAACCGCGCTGCTGGCGGCGGACGCGCATACTTACGACCTGGATATGCTGACGGCGTACGCGTCGAGCGAATCCGCGCGCGACGGCGGATACGCCGCCTTCGCGCCGGACGGAACGTACGAAACGCTGACGCTGCGGTTTTACGAACTTTATATGATCGCCGACGGCACGGACGACGGATCGGCCGAGGGAAAGGCGCTCAAAGCGAGCCTGCTGCGCCGCGCCTACGCGCTTGCGTCCGCCATGGCTGACGCGGAAGAGAATATAGCGGCGTCGGACGGATTCTTTACGCAGGCGGAGACGTACGCGGGGGACGCGTACACCGCATACGTGACGTCGCTTTAATAACACGCTTAAGGAAAAAACGAAGAGATAAAAGTCAAGAGAAAATCATTTCGGAGGAGAACTCAATGGACAAGATCGTAAAAGAGGGACTGACGTTCGACGACGTGCTGCTCATCCCCGCGAAGAGCGACGTGGTGCCCAAAGACGTAAGTCTGAAAACCAGACTTACCGCAAATATCGAGCTTAATATCCCGCTCGTGTCCGCGGCAATGGACACCGTCACGGAGTCCAAGCTCGCCATCGCCATCGCGCGCGAAGGCGGCCTTGGCATCATTCACAAAAACATGACGATAGACGAGCAGGTGGAGCAGGTGGACAAGGTAAAGCGCAGCGAAAACGGCGTCATAAACGATCCGTTCTCGCTCTCGCGCGATCATAAACTCACCGACGCGCTCGCGCTCATGCAGAAGTACCGCATTTCCGGCGTACCCATCACCGAGAAAAACGGCAAGCTCGTCGGCATACTTACCAACCGCGACCTCCGTTTCGAAACCAATTTCGACCGCCCCATCGACGAGGTTATGACCAAGGACAACCTCATCACGGCGCGCGAGGGCACCACTCTCGAGGAGGCGAAGCGCATTCTCGCCGACCACCGCATCGAAAAGCTGCCCATCGTCGACAAGGATTTCAAACTCAAAGGCCTCATCACGATCAAGGACATCGAGAAAGTAATAAAATACCCCAACAGCGCCAAGGATTCCAAGGGCAGACTGCTGTGCGGCGCCGCGATAGGCGCGGGCGCCGACTGTCTGGACAGAGCCGCCGCTCTCGTGAAAGCGGGCGTGGACGTGCTGTGCCTCGACTCCGCGCACGGTCACAACGCCAACGTGCTTAACGCCGTGGAGAAAGTCAAGAACAAGTTCCCCGGCGTGGCGCTCATCGCCGGCAACGTGGCTACCGCCGCGGCGACCGAGGATCTCATCAAACGCGGCGCCGACATAGTCAAGGTCGGCATGGGCCCCGGCTCCATATGCACGACGCGCATAGTCGCGGGCATAGGCGTGCCGCAGGTCACCGCTATTATGGACTGCGGCGAGGTCGCGGACAAGATGGGCAAGGCGATAATAGGCGACGGCGGAGTGAAGTACTCCGGCGACATAACCAAGGCCATCGCCGCGGGCGCGAACGCCGTCATGATCGGCTCGCTGTTCGCCGGCACCGAGGAGAGCCCGGGCGAGCTGGAAATTTACCAGGGCAGGAGCTTCAAGTCCTACCGCGGTATGGGCAGCCTCGGCGCGATGCCTCTCGGCAGCAAGGACAGATATTTCCAGGGCGACGTTTCCGCGACGACCAAGCTCGTGCCCGAGGGCGTGGAAGGCCGCGTGCCTTTCCGCGGCGCGCTCGCCGACATAGTGTTCCAGCTTATGGGCGGCCTGCGCAGCGGCATGGGCTATGTGGGACAGGGCAGCATAGACGATCTGCGCCATAACGCCCGCTTCGTCAAGATCACGAGCGCGTCGCTCATCGAGAGCCATCCTCACGACATTTCCATAACCAAGGAGGCGCCGAATTATTCCCCGAAATGATAACGGCTGCACGCTCGCAGACAAAGTGCGCGGCGTGCTTGAACGCCGTCTGCCCGGCGAGGGCCGTATAGGCGTAGCGGTCAGCGGCGGCAGCGATTCGATGTGCCTGCTCGACTGCCTGCTGCGTTTCGGGCTCGTTCCGGCCGGCCGCATCGCGGTAGTGAACGTCGACCACGGCATTCGCGGCGAGGAGTCCGAGCGCGACTCGGCGTTCGTCGCCGATTTCTGCCGGGAGCGCGGACTGCGGCTGATCTTCAGGAAGGCCGACGTGCCGGCGCTCGCCAGGGAACAGGGCGCGGGACTGGAAGCCGCGGCGCGTACCGTGCGGCGGGAGCTGTTCTCGTCGCTGCTGTCGACGGGCGAGGTTTCCGCCATTCTTACGGCGCACAACGCCTGCGACCGCACGGAAACGGTGCTCATGCACATATTCCGCGGCAGCGGACTGCGCGGGCTGGTGGGCATGACCGAGCGCGACGGGGACATAGTGCGCCCGCTCATCGGCTGCACCAAGGACGAAATCAACGATTACGTGGCGGCCTTCGGCGTGCCTTACGTGGAGGACTCCACCAACGCGGATACGGCGTATACGCGCAATTTCCTGCGCCGCGAGGTTCTGCCGCTGCTGCGCGGCAGATACCCCGGGCTGGACGCCGCCGTGGCGCGGCTGTCCGACGCCGCCGCGGAGCTGCCTTCCCGCAGCGGAGGGCTGATTGTACCCGGCGCGGACGGGGCTGACGTCATCGCCGCCTTTCTGGACGCGGGACTGACCGCGGACTTTTCGCGCAGGAACATAGAGGACGCGCTCGCGCTGCTGGACAAGCAGCCGGGGCGCGGCGTCGATCTGCCGCACGGCTTTAGGGCCGAACGAGAGGGCGGCGGCGTGCGCGTATCCGCACGGGTACAAGCGATCCGCGCGGAAAAACCGTTCGCTTACGGCACGACGGATTTCGGCTTTGCCGAAGTGACCGCGGAGGAATGCGAACCTCGTGTCGACAAAACGCGCACCGTGTTCGACGCGGACAAGCTGCCCGCGGGCGCGGTGGTGCGCACCCGGCGCGATGGCGACAGGTTCAGACCCGTCGGCGGGCATGAGAAACTGCTGTCCGACTGGCTTACCGACCGCAAACTGCCGCTGCGCGTAAAGCGCGGGATACTGTGCCTCGCTCACGGCGGGGAAGTGCTCGCCGTCATAGGTATGGCGACGGGCGAGAAGATTAAAATCGACGAAAAAACCGAACGCGCCGCCGTAATATCCGTGCGCGCGAAGGGAGAGGATACATGACAGATACGAAAATCACGCAGATCTACACGCAGGCGCAGATAACCGAGCGCGTCGCCGAAATGGGCAAGGAGATCAGCAAGGCGTATACGCCGGACGAGCCTCTGCTCGCGATATGCGTCATCAAGGGCGCCGTGCTGTTCTACGCAGACCTTGTCAAAGCCATACGCGACCGCGACGTGCGTTTCGGCTTCGTCGCGGCCAGCTCGTATTACAGCGCGAGCGGCGACCGCATGCGCTCCACGGGCACCGTGAACATGAAATATTCGTCGGTGGACGAGTCGGAGATCAAAGGCGCGGAAGTACTCATCATCGAGGACATCATCGATACGGGCAGGACGCTCAAGGCGCTCAAAGAATATTTTTACGAAAAGGGCGCCAAGGTCGTGCGCATAGCGACGCTGCTCAACAAGCCCGACTGCCGCGTCGTGGACGTCGAACCCGATTACAACGCGTTCACCATCACCGGCAATCCGTACATAATCGGCTACGGGCTGGACAACGCCCAGCAGTACCGCAATCTCGACGGAGTGTATAAGATCAACTGATGGAAAAAGTGTGCGACCTGCAGACGCACGGGCTGAAATTCATCCAGGACGACGGTTTTTTCCCTTTCGGCACCGACGGCGTCGAGCTCGCCAATTTCGCCGAGGGCGGCGCGCGCGACCGTGCGATAGACCTCGGCTGCGGCACCGGTATAGTGCCCGTGCTCCTCGCGGGGAAGAAGGGCATACCGACCGTGGGCGTGGAGCTGCAGCCCGACGTCGCGGCTCTGGCGCGGCGCAACGCCGAACTCAACGATTTGCCCGTGACGATCGTCAACGCGCGCGTGCAGGACGTGCGCTCGCTGTTTCCCGCCGGTTCGTTCACCGTCGTGACGTGCAATCCGCCCTACCGCAAAGCGGGCAGCGGCTCGGCAAGCCTGTCCGAACGCGTGCGCATAGCGCGGCACGAGGTCGCCATGACGCTCGCCGATGCGCTGGACGCCGCTTCGTACCTGCTCGGGCAGGGCGGCAGGTTCTATATCGTGCACATAACCGAGCGTATGGATGAAGTCATGTGCGAGGCTTACGCCCGCCGTCTGACGCCCAAGGCGCTGCAGGTGCTGCGCCCCGCCGGCAAAAAGCCGCATATCTTTCTGCTCAAATGCATAAAGGACGGCAAGCGCGGTTTGGAAATTTATCCGGAGCGCGACGTGCTCGGCTCCACCGGCGTCGATTATCCCGAATAAAAATAAATACGTAACGGAAGAACGCTTCCGCAGGCATGCCTGCGGAAGCGCTTTTTTATTGCGGCTTTTGCTCCCCGAATTCTCCTGCGACTTCGTTGTGGACAACGTGCGGGAATTGTGGATAACTTGTGGATAACTTTTTTCTCCGGCGGCTTCGGACCGCCGTTTTTTTGTGCCAAAAGCCTTGCGGCGCGCCCGCCGCTGTGTTATACTAATCGTAAGATGCTTTATATCGTCGTGACACCGATAGGAAACCTCGGGGACATAACGTACCGCGCCGTGGAGACGCTGAAAAGCGCCGATCTCATACTGTGCGAGGACACGCGGCACTCCGCCGTGCTTTTCGCGCGCTACGGCATAACCGCGCCCGTGCGCGCCTACGAAAAGTTCAGCGAGAGCAGGCAGGCGGACGCCATAGCGGATATGATCGAAAGCGGCAAAAACGTCGCGCTCGTGTCCGACGCGGGCACGCCCGTCATCTCCGACCCCGGCAGCGTGCTCGTGCGCAGACTGCGCGAGCGAGGGCTGGAATATACCGTCGTGGGCAGCGGCTGCGCGGCGGTGAGCGCGCTCGTACTGTCCGGCTTCGACGCGTCGTCGTTCTGCTTCGTGGGCTTTCTGCCCGACAAGGAAGGGGACAGGAACAGGCTCATGGACAGGTTCGCGGGCCTGCGCTCGACGCTGCTGTTCTACGTCCCGCCGCACGACGCCGTACGCGACGCCGCGTTTCTGTTCTCCCGCCTCGGCGCGCGCAAGGCGTGCCTGGTGCGCGAGATCTCCAAGCTGCACGAGGACGTCATAGACTTCACGCTGCCCGACATTCCGGCGGACGCGGTGCTCAAAGGGGAGATGGTGCTCGTCGTCGAGGGCGCGCCCGACCCCGCGGAGGCGCTGCTCGCGCTGGACGTAAAAGAGCACTTCGCGAGGTACGTCGCCGGCGGCATGACGGAAAAGGAGGCCATGAAGGCGGTGGCGCGCGACCGCGGCGTTTCCAAGAGCGCCGTATACGCCGAGCTAAAAGGAAGCCGGTCTTGACAAGCGCGGCTGCCTGTGATATAATAACAATCGGCTATGCAGGTGAAAAAGAAAGAAGTCGGGGAAAGAATACTCGAAGCCGCGCGCGCGGAGTTCGCGGAGCGCGGTTATAAGGACGCGAGCCTGACGCGCATTGCCGAGCGCGCCGGGGTGTCCGCGGGCAATTTCTACACATACTATTCGGGCAAGGACGAGCTGCTGGGCGACGTCGTGGACGTCGTGTTCAACTTCATTCCCAAGTTCATTGCCGACCTCGCCGGCACGATCACCGTGCTGGACATGCCCCTCGAACAGTTTTCTTCCTTCATGGCCAAGGAGCTCTACCGCGTGTTCTGGAAGCACCGGACGGAGCTGGACATACTGCTGCACAAGTGCGGCGGCACCAAGTACGAAAAATTCAGCGAGATAATAGGACAGCTCGTATACGGCATCATCGTGCGGCGCAACTTCGGCGAGCGCGAGATAAGCGATTACGAGCGCGTCATGGCGCGCGTCGTGGCGGACGGCTATCTCGGCGGCGTGCTGGGCGTGCTGGGCATGGAATGGAACGAGGAAGAGTTCACCGAAATGGTGCGCAAGCTGACGCTGTTTTTCTTCCGCGAGTTCGACAGCTGACGACAACTACCCATTGGATGAGATATTATGAAGAGTGCTAACGAAATCTGGCGAGATATGCTCGTAGACCTGGAGACCGAGTGCAGCGCGGTCAGTTTTGACGTGTGGATCAAAACGCTCGAACCGCTGACCGTGGACGAGAAGGGCAGGCTCGTGCTCGTCGCCACCAACGACGAACACAAGAACAAGGTCAATTCCAGCCACAAGATACTCATAAAGCTCGTGGCGCAGAAGGTCGCGCCCTATCTGACCGACATCATCGTCATAGAGGCGGGGGAAAAGGAGCTTTACCGCTCGTCGCAGCAGACGGAAGGCGCGGAAGAGGAAAAGCCGGTGCCCAACTACGCCGTAGGCACGCCCATCAATCCGAAATACAATTTCGAAGAGTTCGTCGTGGGCAAGAGCAACGAGTTCACGGTGGCGGCGGCGCACGCCGTCAGCGAGGCGCCCGGCGTCAAGTTCAATCCGCTGTTCATCTACGGCGGCACCGGTCTGGGAAAGACGCACATCATGCACGCGATAGGCAATTCGCTGCTCGTTTCCCACCCCGAAAAGAAAATAATCTACGTGTCCAGCGAGAAGTTTCTCAACGAATTCATCTCGTCCATAGGCAACGGCAAGGAGTCGCAGAACTCTTTCCGCGACAAGTACCGTTCCGCCGACGTGCTCATGATCGACGACATTCAGTTCATCTCCGGCAAGGAGCGCACGCAGGAAGAGCTGTTCCATACCTTCAACGACCTGCACGACGCCGGCAAACAACTCGTGTTCACGTCCGACTGCCCGCCCGCGGAGATCCCCGACCTCGAGGAGCGCCTGCGCAGCCGGTTCGAGTGGGGGCTTATAACCGACATTCAGCCGCCCGACATCGAAACGCGCATAGCCATACTCAAAAAGAAAGCGCAGAAACTCATGTGCAACATTCCGCTGGACGTGCTCACGTTCATGGCGGAGAAGATAGAAAACAACATCCGCGAAATGGAAAGCCTGCTCAACAAGGTGGTTTTCCTGTCCGGCCTTACCAATCTGCCGCCGTCGATAGACCTCGTGCGCGACACGCTCAAGGACTACCGCAACGTCGCCGACGAAAAGGTCAGCCCGGACACGATCATCGAATGCGTATGCAAATATTTCGGCGTGACGAAAGAGGAGCTTCTCGGCAAAAAGAAAAACAAGGAAATCGTCGAGCCGCGACAGATCTGCATGTATCTCATGGCGGATCTGACCAATATGCCGCTGGAAACGGTGGGCAACATCTGCGGCGGACGCGATCACACGACGGTCATGCACGCGCGCGACAAGATAGAGCGGCTCATGCCGACGAGCGAGCGCATCAAAAACGGCGTGACGGATATAAAGAGCATGGTGTACAAAAAATAATATGGCGCAAAATCGCTTGACTTTGTCCGCGTACATGCGTATAATATTAAGGCTACAAACCGGGATACATGGCGGCGGACGGCGGTCATGCCCCGGATAACAAGGAGAGAATATCATGAAAGAGAAGATACACCCCGATTACCACGAGGTTAAGTGCGTATGCGCATGCGGCGCCGAGTTCGTTACCGGCACGACCAAGAAGGGCGACGTCCTCAAAGTCGACGTCTGCTCGAAGTGCCATCCGTTCTATACCGGCAAGCAGAAGAGAGTGGAAACAGGCGGCAGAATCGACAAATTCAACAAGAGATATGCGAAAGCGGGCAAATAAGTCCGTACTGCGAAACAACATGGCGGGGCATCGTTACGGCGGTGCCCCGTTTCCCGTTCCGTAATACGTGCGCATATGAACATACGTGCGCCGAAAATGCAGATTTCGGCAGAAAAACGACCGGTTTCGCCCGAAAGGTTGACCTTGAGCGGCATATTGTGTATTATGAAACGGTTAAATGCGCTTGCGATACGGTAAGTGAAAAAATCATGATCAGAGGGGATGGATATGCTGAAAGCGGCGATAGTGGAGGACTCCGCGTCCGACAGGATCAGTCTGAAAAAATTTCTCGACCGTTACGCGGCAGAGACGGGCATGGCGATTATGACCGATGTGTTCGACAGGGCGGAAATATTTTTGCAAAGCTACAAGCCGGTGTATGACGTCGTGTTTATGGATATATGCCTGCCGTATATGAACGGCATGGACGCCGCAGAACAGTTGCGCAGGCTGGATGAGGAAGTGCCCATAATCTTCGTTACCGACATGGCGCAGTACGCGCTGCGCGGTTATAAAGTAGGCGCGCTCGATTACTTCTTAAAACCCGTAAAATATTACGATCTCAAACTGCGTATGGACAAACTGCGGCTCATAAACGAGTCGCGGCCTTCTCCCGTTGTAATACATATTCCCGGCGAGGGCGACAAGGTCATGCCCGCGCAGGACGTATATTACATAGAAATAATGGACAAACGCCTGACGTATCACTGCGCGTCCGGAGATTACGAAACGCGGGGCAGCGGTCTGAAACAGCTGGAAAACGAGCTTGCCGGCAGCGGATTCTGCCGTTGCAGCTCGAGTTATCTCGTCAATCTGCGCTGGTGCCGGGAGATAAAGGGCGACGAGGTACTTGTCGCCGGCACATGGCTGAAAATAAGCCGCGGAATGAAAAAGGAGTTTGTAACGCGGCTGAGCGAAGTGCTGACCGGCCTGACGCCATGCGGGGGGGGGTGATTATTGATGGATGGTTTTCCGTCTTTATTATGCGCATTATGGCGAGATTACAGTTTTATCGTGCTGTTCGCCTTCGTAACGGCATTCGTCGGCTGGCGTATGCCGAAACGTCCGTACTTTATACCGAGGGTTGTATGCTGCATTATAGCATTGCTGGCTCTTTCTTTCGGACTCAACTCTCTCGAAACTTTTCTCGGACGCGACTATATGATGCTTGCGGGCGGCGGAAAATTCGTCATCCAGTATGCTGCCTGCGCCGGCTGTATGATCTTATGCTTCGATTGCGGGATTATGGCGGCTTCTTTCTGCGCAACGATAGGATACAGTGTGCAGCATATATCACAGAGAATGACGCAGGCGTTTATGTCTATTTTCAGTGACGTTCCGTATGTTCTGAGATTTGTTTCTAATCTGACGGTGTGCGCCGTCGCATGTTTCGCGATTTGGTATTTTTCAATAAGGCGGCAAAAATCTGCTTATGTCAATATAAGGATCGAAAGTCCGGTGCAGCTCATTATAACAGCAGTCATGCTGCTTTCTACCGTATTTATAGAAATGCAGTTTTTTATTATAGGAGCAGGCGAACTGATGGTGTTCGAATATCTGCTGTCGTCGATTTGTGCTTTTATGGCCATAATCGTAGAAATCAATATATTATCTAATAAACATATGGCCGATGATTTCAAAATGTTACAGCAAATGTTGTCGGAGGAGCGAGAGAAATACCTTCAAGAAAAGACGAATATTGATATGATAAATCTGAAATGCCATGATATCAGGCATCAGCTTCGCGCCATGGAAGGTAAAATCAGCGCGGATGCGCTGCGCGAACTCGGTGATACGGTCGATATATACAGCTCTCAGATCAAAACCGGGAACGATGCCATCGACGTTGCAATGGCAAAACATATTCTTTACTGTCTGAATAACAAAATCAGATTTACCTGTCTGCTGGACGGTACATATCTGTCGTTTATTCCGGACCATGAGCTTTACGCTTTGTTCGGTAACGCAGTGGAAAATGCCGTCACTGCGGTATCGGGACTGGAAGAAGAAAAGAAAGTCATCAGTATAACGTCTATTGTCAAAGGCGGATTCATGAACATATGCA
Source organism: Candidatus Protoclostridium gallicola (assembly GCA_904387375.1). GTDB lineage: Bacteria > Bacillota > Clostridia > Christensenellales > Pumilibacteraceae > Protoclostridium > Protoclostridium gallicola. Next base: position 17,982 of record CAJFLE010000008.1, on the reverse strand, counting down.
TAACGAATTATTTCGACGGCAGCATCATGATGCGCGACGGACTGCCAATGAGCGAAAACGATGGGCATGGTTTCGGAGTGCGCAGTATGCGTATGATCGTCGAGAAGTACGGTGGGCGCATGTCGGTTACAGTCAAGGAAGACCTTTTCATGCTCAATATGTTTTTTCCGTTGAGTTCTGCTGCCGCAATCGCCGGAAACTGATGCCGATTTCGTCAGTTTGAAAGCAGTTTTCGGCAAAACCGTTGATAAAGAATACTCCACATGCAATAATATTGCCGTCATCGGAAACGATGGCGGCAATATTATTTAAGGAGGAAGAACAATGAAAAAAGCAGTTTCCGGAAATCGTTTGTTAAAAATGATTTCCATTGCTGTCTGTTTGGCGGTGGCGCTTATTATGTGCCTTGCCGTCAACGCAGGCTCTTTCGGCGCGTCCGCGGCCAAGACAGGCTGGACAGGTCCCGTTTTCGAAACCGAGTTCGAAAGCGAGCAGGAAGCGCTTGACGCCGTGCACGAGCATAATCTCAGAATCACCGAAGAGGGATATGTTCTGCTCAAAAACGAGGATGTTACATACACGACGTCTGGATGGCGTCCGACCACGGAAACGGTGCCCAGCCTCCCGCTGGCCGCGTCGCGCAACAAGATCAGCGTATTCGGTAAAAATTCCGTCAATCCCGTATATTCCGGATCCGGTTCGTCCGGCGGCAGCGGCGTAGACGTAACGCTTATCGACAGTCTGAAAAACGAGGGCTTCGAAGTCAATCCAAAACTCGTGAATTTCTATAATGATAAAGATGCGTCGGGCAGCGGCAGATCAAGCGCGTCGATGAGCAATGCGCAGGCATCTTACTGGAACGTCGGCGAAACTCCTCAATCGATGTATCCCGACGAAGTGAAGAATTCTTACGCGGATTACAATAACGCGGCGGTTGTCGTTATTTCCAGGATAGGCGGCGAGGGCGCCGATCTTCCCATGTCGTCATTCGCGACGACCAAGGGACAGACTGCCGCTGACGCGAACGCCAATCCCGGCCGCGATGCAATCGAGGATGAGATAGAGGGTAACGGCACGTGGACGCCTGTAGGCGGCAGTGGCAGGGAAAGCAACCCGTTCGAACACTATCTCGAGCTTGATGATAACGAAAAAGCATTGATTCAATCCATAAAAGATTCTGGTGAATTCAGCAACATAATAATAGTGCTCAACAGCCTCAGTGCGTTTGAAGTTAAGCCTCTTGCTGAAGACGAAGCGATTTCTTCGATCATCTGGGCTCCCGGCGCTGGACAAAACGGCTTCGAGTCGCTTGCAAAAATAATCTCCGGCAAGGTCAACCCTTCCGGAAAAACGGTAGATGCGCTCGTTTCCGATTTCACTAAGACTCCTTCATTCGCTAATCAGTCGGGACACCGTATTGGAAATGGTCTTACAACTACGTCCGATCTCGGCAATCAGTATTACCGCGAGGACGAGAACGGTCTGCTTGTTCCGTTCGATGGATTTCTTCCCGACTATGAAACTGGCGGGGAATACGGATACGACACCGGACACGGATACTTCGGAGTCGAATACGAAGAAGGTATTTACGTCGGCTATCAGTATTACGAAACAGCGGCTGCGGAAGCCGCCGCAGGCAATTACGCAGGCTTCGATTACGACGAAGAAGTCGTATATCCGTTCGGTTATGGTCTGTCTTATACTACTTTCGAGTGGACAGTCGGCGATTTGGAGGTCGGAACTGCTGACGAATACGGAAACTTTACCGTTTCGTTGGACGTTACCGTCAAGAATACCGGCGAAGTCGCGGGCAAAGACGTAGTGCAACTGTATTACGAAGCACCTTATGTGAAGGGAGAAGTAGAAAAGTCAAAAGTCGTACTCGGCGATTTTGCAAAGACCAAGCTCCTTGAAAAGGGAGAAACCGACACCGTGACTCTTACGCTCGAGGCATTCGATATGGCATCGTTCGACGTATACGACGCCAACGACAACGATAAAAATACATGGGAGCTCGATGCAGGGAATTACTATTTCTATGTGACTACGGATTCCCACGGCTGGGCGACCGCTACCGACGCAAATAAGAAAACGCATAATCTTGCGTCAGAAGTAGTATTCGATAAAGATCCTCATTCCGGTAAAGATGTCGGGATCCGTTTCGAAACAATGAACGAAGAGATGAAAGACGGCGTAATGTCGCGCGAGGATTTCGCAGGAACTTTCCCTCAGTCGGCTTACTGGTTCGACGTGACTGCCGATAACACCGTACTCGACCCGTTCTGGTCTGCTCAGTACAGATACATATACGGCAAGAATTACAGTGCGGCGGATTGGTCTGACGGAAAAACCGTCACTCCCGTGAATGCGGTTCCTGACGATTGGTCGTCCGCGCCTAAGTACCTTAAAAAGGCAGATGCCGAAACCGTCAAGACCGACGACTGGCTTGCAAATCTGCTCATGCCTTTCGAGTACGACGAAGATGGCACTGTGGATACGGAAAACAATCCCGCATTCCGGGATACGTACGACAGCGTCGACGGCGCAGATAAATGGTATTACACCGAGGCCGGTACGGAAGAAGGCGCAAAGAAAGCGACCTATTCTTTCCGTGATTCCGATGAGGCGTACACCACTCCCGGTTCCGCTCCGATTCAGCTTAAAACTCTCGTCGGCAAAGCAATGGACGATCCCGCATGGGACGATTTTGTTTCGCAGATGACCGTCGAACAGGCGGCGGCATCCATAAACGGCAAGTTCACACAGTTCGGTGTGGCCGAAGCAAACGCAACGGCGTTCGGTATCGTTTCCAGCATACATCACGACGGGCCTCAGGGTATAAGCAACGCATGGGGCGCGCCCGGCAAAGCAGAGCTCAGCAACGGCGGTGAAATTAAGGGCAATTTCGCACCTGAAACCGTTGTCGCAAGCACGTGGAACGAGGAACTGGCGCATCGCCAGGGCGATCTTACCGGTCAGGTTGCGCTTTGGAATCATTCCACAGGTTGGTACGCTCCCGGTGTGAATATGCATCGTAGTCAGTTCGGTGGCCGCAACTTCGAGTATTACAGCGAAGACGCGACATTGTCAGGCAAGATGGCTGCTGCCGTAGTTACCGGCGCGGGCGAACACGGTTTGATCTGCTACATGAAGCATTTTGCGCTTAACGACATGGAAACCGCGCGCGAAAATAACGACATGTCGGTCTGGGCAGACGAGCAGACCGTACGTCAGATTTATCTCCGTCCTTTCGAACGCGCTGCAAAAGCGGTTAATGACATACGGAACGACGCAGGCGTTGCGACGCCTGCCGCATTCATGACCTCTTTCAACCGTTTCGGATTCGAATGGGCGGGCGCATGCTACGATCTTATGACCGGACTCGTCCGCGAAGAATGGGGTATCATCGGACAATTCACGACGGACGCATTTCAGTCTAAAAACGGCGGCATGAACGCCAACATGATGATACGCGCAGGCGGCGATATCGGTCTCGATCTTCGCGCGCAGAACGGTCTTGACTTTGCTACCGTATTCGGTCAGCCCAAGGCCGGCGCTGACGGAACAAAGACTCCGTTCTGTCCCGCAGAACTGACGCCTTCGCATCTGCAGGCAATTTATGACTGCGTAAAGCGTCAGGCATACTGCCTGCTTAACAGTAATGCTACGATGAACGGTTTTGCGTTCGATTTCCTTGATAGCAGCGACGATACTACGAAGAACAGAGGTTACAATCTCAGTGCCTATGATGTCGACGGTGCTACGTTTACGGCAATGAAGGGGATTCCCGTGTCGTTTGATGTGTCCGACAGCGATCTCGGCGACATACAGTACAGAATGCAGCTCGGCGACATGCCGGAAGGACTTTCGCTTAACCCTCAAACCGGCAAGATCGAAGGTACTGTCGACGCGTCTGTCAAAGGCGGTACATACACAGTCAAAGTATGCGTCACCGCGGAAGGCGCCTCCGATGCGGATAAGTGGGTAATATTCAAAAACGCAAACAATAAGATTTCTCAGTTCACGATCAAAGTCGTTGAACCTTCCGCATACGATGTCGCGGATATGATACTTGATATTATCGATAAGATACAGAAGGATCCCGAAGCAGACGTATCTTCCGATATAGCTATCCTTAAAGCTGCACTCGATGCGATTTCTGAGTCTTCCGGCGACATGTCGGTTGAGGGTATCAAAGACAGGCTCGATGCGCTTGAGGAAGCGCTCGAATCTCTCGGCGGTTCTGCCGGTCCTGCCGGCCCTCAGGGACCTGCCGGCGAGGACGGTGAAGACGGCGTCACTCCGTCGATCGAAATCGGCGAAAACGGCAACTGGATCATCAACGGTGTCGATACCGGTGTTTCGGCTACGGGCCCTGCCGGCCCTCAGGGCGAGAAGGGTGATAAAGGCGAAACGGGTGCTCCCGGCGCAGACGGAAGTTCAGGCGGCTGCGGAAGCAACATCGCTGGCACCCTGGTTCTTGTGGGCATAGCTCTCGCCGGACTTGTCGTTGCGGCAATCGTCATGAGAAAGCTTCGCAGGAATTAACGTAATAACATTAAATGAACTCACCCTGTTCGGGTGACGCGGGAAATGGAATAGGCGAATAGAAGTCATCCGTTCGCCTATTCCGGTTCCTCCCGCAGAGGTAAGTGTTATGAAAGAGAAAATTAAAAAGACAATCTGTCCCATTTCGGTATTCGCAATTTGCCTGGCGGTTGCATTTCCGTTTTTTTTCTTCGGGTGCGGCGTACAGCTCTCTTATTCAGGCAGCAATCTGATGGCCGGCCGGGTAGGGGAGGAATACATTTCGTACGTGGGTACGGCCTCCGGCGCAGAAACGGTGACTTATGCGCTTGCCGAAGGCAGCATGTTGCCGGCAGGACTTTCCATGGATGCCGACGGATTTATAGAGGGTACGCCGACGGCTAAGGGCGATTTTACGTTTTCCGTAGTTGCCGCGGCCGAGGGAAGTACCGCAACGGCGACTTTTACCGTAAGCATCGCCGAGGGCGCACTTTCGTATGCCGGCGGCGACGTTAAGGTTGCACACGGCGTCGCGTTCGAACGCAGTATCGCTACGGCGGTAACCTCGTCAGGCTCATATATGGAAGGGGTAACGTATTCGCTTGCCGATGACAGCGCGGCCCTGCCGGAAGGAGTGACTTTGACCGGTACGGGGATCCTTGCCGGTACGGTCCCGGAAAATGGAGAATACACGATCCGAGTGACGGCTTCGGCTCAAGATTGTGCCGGCGCCACTGCGGATGTGCGTATAAGCGTGGTAAACGCCTGGCTTGATTACGAGGCCGCTTCGCTCAGGCGCGGTACGGCAGGCGAGTATTATACCGGTAGTGTGGCGAGTGCCGTCAACGGCACCGGCTCCGACGCTTCGCCCAATATAAATTATCGTATCGCAGACGGTTCAAAGCTGCCTGCCGGGCTGGAAATGACGACGGCGGGCGTGCTGTACGGAATTCCGGAAACCGTGGGAACATCGATATTTTCGGTGACGGCATATACTGCCGGTTATGCGGCTGCTACAGCCGAATTTGAACTCAAAATCAATCCGTCGCTGCCTAATGAGATTACTGACGGAAAGATAACAATGAGAACGGAAACGCTGGAAAACATAGAGTCCGGAACTAACGTCTTTTTATACGGTGCCGTGCTGGCGACCGCTTCCAACCGTCAGACGGTAACATATTCGATAACGGAAGGAAATCTGCCTTCCGGTATTACGCTCTATCCCGACGGCACTCTCGCTGGACGTACGATCAGAACCGGAAATTTTGAAATTGTCGTAACGGCTTCCGCAGCCGGATGCGAACCCGTATCCAGAACTTTTACGCTCAGCGTACTTGTAACGTTGATATATGACAATATGACACTTTATACGGATCCGGCAAACGATCTTTATGTCGGGGAGGATTGTTCGCTAGATATAGCTACGGCATCTTTCCCGTCCGGTTACGGCGACAGCGACGTACCCATAACTTATGAGGCTCGAACCGCGCTGCCGGAAGGACTGTCACTTTCTCCCGAAGGTGTTATCACGGGCGTGCCCGTAAAATCGGCCAAGATGGTGCAGATAACCGTGGTCGCATCCGCGGAAGGATTTACGTCTAAGGCTGCCATCGTAAGTATTCATATAGAAGATGCTGTTGTGAGCGGAGTAACCCGTTTCGAAGCAGAATATACCGATCTTCGCGGGAAAACTGGCGCCGGCTATTCCGGTTCCGCGCAGGAAGAAGGTCTCATAAATTCCAATGTGTCAGTAATCGCAAGCATGAGTAAAGACGGAAAAACATCGGAGAGCAAGGCGGGAGGATATTACATCCCGTATACTTACGGCGCAATAACGTTCGAGTTTAAATTTGAGTCCGATCGGACCGTAACCGGCGCATCTTTGGCGTTGTATCTGGATTCTGAAGTGGTTACGCCCGCAGGCTCATATGAAATAAGAGTCAATGGTACGCCCGTAAGCTACGGCGGTACGTCCATTTCCAATCAGAGCGGCAGTCTGATCGAATTTTTGCGGTATGATATAGGCAGCGTAAACTTGAAAGCCGGATTGAATACCATTACGATATCGAATACGAGCGGAGCATACGTACCTGCTTTCGATGCTATGGAGCTCGGCAATCTAGGCGGAGCGACGCTGTCGTGGCGTCCGTCACTGTACAATCTGCCCGGGTATGCGCAGGTCTGAACGGGAGGTAATAAGCAATGAATATCATAAAAACCATATGGAAAGGCGCGCGTACGTGGCTGATAACTACCTTTGCCGTACTTACGGTTGTACTTGTCGTTACGCTTGTCGCAACACAGAATGCGTTCATTTACAGTACTATATGCTCTGTTTTCGGCGGCGAGATAAGCAGAGTCGTATCGGGTGATCCGTCCCGTTATCAGTATTATACTGCGGATCCCGAAAAGTTCGAATACTACCGGCCGATCACCGAATTGCAGACGAAAGACGATGCTTTGGCCGATGCCAATAATCTCAACGAAATGATTGCGGCGGAGGGAATAACCCTGCTCAAGAATGCTGCCGTGTCCGAAACCGTAAAAGCGTTGCCGCTTGCCCGTAACTCGAAGATCAGCGTGTTCGGCAAGAATTCCGTGAACATCGTCTACGGCGGCTCCGGTTCGTCGGCAAGAGTAGGTGACGATACGGTAGATCTTTACACCGGGCTGAGCAACGCCGGATTCGAGGTTAACCCCACGCTGAAGAGCTTCTACGAAAGCGGCGTATCCGGGCGTGGCAGAGGCGATAGCCCCGAAATGGGGGATATAGTATACGGATTCGCCACGGGCGAAACTCCGCAGAATCTGTATACGGACGATGTCAAAAAGAGCTATGAGGATTATTCCGATGCCGCGCTCGTTGTAATATCCCGCATAGGCGGCGAAGGGTACGATTTGCCGAGAACTATGGCAAAATCAGCAGGCAGCAGTTCTTCGGTGACCGGGGCAAACGCAAACGAACACTATTTACAGCTTGACAAGAACGAAAGAGCCATGATTGCCGACGTCTGCAATAATTTCGATAAAGTTATAGTCATTGTTAACTGTTCGACTCCCATGGAACTCGGATTTATAGAAGACAACGATAGAATAGACGCCGCTCTTTGGATAGGGAACCCCGGGGGCAGCGGACTGAACGCGCTTGGTAAAATACTTTGCGGGGATATCAATCCTTCCGGGCGAACCGTGGACATTTATGCCCGCAACTTCAAGGCTGATCCCACGTGGCAGAATTTCGGCAATAATCTTACCGACGGCGGTAACGAATATACGGTCGGAGGCGCCGGTCAGGGATATTATTACGTCGATTACGAAGAGGGCATATATTACGGATACCGTTATTACGAAACGAGAGCTTACGATGAGGGTGAGGAATGGTATGAAGAAAATGTCGTATACCCGTTTGGGTACGGACTCGGTTATTCGGATTTTTCGTGGGAGATAGCGGATGCGCAACCGGCTAATTATTCCGCTCTCGATAAGGACGGAACGATAACCGTAAAAGTGAACGTTACGAATAACGGCAGTATGACCGGTCAGGACGTCGTGCAGCTTTATTACTCCGCCCCTTATTGGACTGGAGAAATTGAGAAGCCGCATGTCGTACTGGGAGATTATGCCAAGACGGAGCCAATTCCTGCCGGCGAAACAAGACAGGTTACGCTGACGCTCGATGTGCGCGATATGGCGTCCTACGATTACAACGACGCCAATGTCAACGAATTCATGGGTTATGAATTGGATGCCAGCAGCTCAAGCAACACGTATAACGTGTTCATAGGCCGTAATTCTCACGACGCATGGAACGGTTCGGATACGGATGAATTGACGCTTACTTATTCTTCGGCGGCGCAGCGTTACACCGATGATGTAGGCGGCCCCGTTGCCAATCGTTTCGACGATGTAAGCGCGGGTATAGATACGTATTTGTCGCGCAACGACTGGGCTTTCACGTTTCCCACCATGCCTTCCGCTGAAGACCGCGAAGTTACATCCGATTTCATAACTTCTCTTACTTGGACGGCGGACGATAACGGAAAACCTTATTATACCGAAGAAACATTCGAGCAGGGTAAGTCTACCGATCTCAAACTGTACGATCTCATTTCCGTTGACGACGGAACTCCGTATGTGGATTATGACGACCCGAGATGGAAAGATCTCCTGGATTCGCTGGACATTGCACAAATGGCAGAACTTATAGGGCAGGGAAACTATAAGACGAATGCTATAGAGAGTATCGATCTTCCGCTTACGACAATGCCTGACGGCCCTCCCGGTTTTACGGCTTTTATGGGCGATCCCAGCGTGTACGGAACCTGTTTCTATACATCCGAATGCGTTATAGGCGCTACTTTCAATAAAGCGCTGGCACACGATATGGGTGTAATGATAGGTATAGAGGGCCTTTTCGGTAATGAAAAAGGCGACGGCCGGCCGTACAGCGGATGGTATGCTCCGGCGGTAAACATTCACCGCAGCCCCTTCGGCGGCAGAAACTGGGAGTATTATAGCGAGGATCCGTTGCTATCCGGCAAAATGGCGGCAAACGTCATATCCGGCGCACGCAAATGCGGGTTATCCTGTTACATCAAGCATTTCGCGCTCAATGAACAGGAAACAAATCGCGACACGAACGGCGTGTTGACATGGGCTAACGAACAGTCCATGCGCGAAATTTATCTCAAACCTTTCGAATTGGCGGTAAAGGAAGGAGGCACCAATGCAATAATGAGTTCGTTTAACCGCATCGGGACTACATGGGCCGGCGGATCGTACGCGCTGCTTACCGAAGTCTTGCGTGACGAATGGGGGTTTGAAGGTGCGGTAATCACCGATTACAATCTGTCCGATTACATGAACGTGAATCAGATGATAAGAGCGGGCGGGGATCTCAATCTTACGCAGGACGATCGTCCGGATACCGCCGGCGCTTCTCCTACTCAGATCGCAAGCATTCGAAGGGCGACAAAAAATATTCTGTATGCCGTTTCCACTTCAATGGCTATGAACGGCCACGGCGACGGCGTGGTATGGGGGATCGGCATGCCCACGTGGGTGCTGATCGTCATATGGGTTGATATCGGAATCGCAGTTATCCTTGCCGTCTGGGGCTTCTTCACCGTAAGAAAAGCGCTGAAGAAGAGCAAGGACGAATAAGAAATAATTTGCCCCTCTAGACCTGCGCGCTTCCGCGCGCGCAGAAAAAACACTGCCCCGGGCGTGCCCGAGGCAGTGTTTTCCGTTTCGGAAGCGTCTTCAGTTGCAGCCCTTGCAACTTCCGGTCTTCTTCGCTCCGGTCGCGTTCTTCTTCGCGTTCGCCGAGCCGGTAGTCGTTTTGCTCTGCGCGCCGCTGGTCTTGCGGGTCTGAGCCGTACCGCGCGCGCCGGTAGTCTGGGACATACCCGTGCGGGCGGACGTGGCGCCGGTTTTGGCGGAACTCGTCTTAGAAGTATTAGCCATTGCGGAATTCACCTCCTTGTACGGATAGTATAACCGTTTTGCGTACTTATAGTATTGTAAAATATTGGGCGCGGGTCGAAAAACAGTTGTTTTTTTTCGCACTCTATGCTAAAATTAGGACAAGTTAAGGACAAATTGGAGGAATAAACATGCAGTTTTCCAAGGAAGTAGAAAGAATGGTCTGCGTGGCCAAAGGCCCCAAGCACGGGCCGGCTCCCATTCCCGAGGAGGGCAAGTGGGTTCAGGCCTATAAGATCGAGGACATCAACGGCTACACGCACGGCGTAGGCTGGTGCGCTCCCCAGCAGGGTGCGTGCAAGCTCAGCCTGAACGTCAAGAACGGCGTCATCCGCGAGGCTCTCGTCGAGACGATCGGCTGCTCCGGCATGACTCACTCCGCGGCTATGGCGGGCGAGATCCTTCCCGGCAAGACGATACTCGAAGCGCTCAACACCGACCTCGTCTGCGACGCGATCAACACCGCGATGCGCGAGCTGTTCCTGCAGATCGTATACGGCAGGACGCAGTCGGCGTTCTCCGAGGACGGCCTCGTCATAGGCGCAGGGCTCGAAGACCTCGGCAAGGGCGAGCGTTCGATGACGGGTACGATTTACGGTACCGAGGAGAAGGGCGTCCGTTACCTCGAACTTACCGAAGGCTACATCACCAAGATGGCTCTCGACAAGGACAACCAGGTCATCGGCTACGAATATATCAAGCTCGGCGTAATGCTCGACAAGATCAAGGCGGGCGTCAGCGCGTCCGAAGCGCTCAAAGCCGCTACCGGACACTACGGCCGGTTCACGAAGGAAGAGGGGGTCTGCTCGTTCATCGATCCCCGCAAACAGTAAGGAGGTTATGAAACATGGCTGTTACTTTTGAAGGTTACGAAAGAAGAGAGGCTAAAACCTCCGAAGTGATGAAGAAGTACGGTATCAAGGATTTCGAGGACGCGCTCAAAATCTGCACGGACAAGGGATTCAATCCGTATGAAATAACCCAGGGCATACAGAATATCTGTTTCGAGAACGCGAAGTGGGCGTACACGCTCGGCTGCGCGATCGCCATCAAGAAGGGCTGCACCAAAGCCGCAGACGCCGCACGCGCGATAGGCGAAGGCCTGCAGGCGTTCTGCATCCCCGGCTCCGTCGCAGAACAGCGCAAGGTCGGTCTCGGCCACGGCAACCTCGCGGCAATGCTGCTCGAAGAGGAAACCGAGTGCTTCTGCTTCCTCGCCGGCCACGAGTCGTTCGCCGCAGCAGAAGGCGCGATCGGTATCGCCAAGAGCGCCAACAAGGTGCGCAAGACGCCGCTCCGCGTCATCCTCAACGGTCTCGGCAAGGACGCCGCAATGATCATCTCGCGTATCAACGGCTTCACCTACGTCCAGACCAAGATGGACTACTTCAACGACAAGGTCGACATCGTCAAGGAAACCGCATACTCCACGGGCGAGCGCGCCAAAGTGCGCTGCTACGGCGCCGACGACGTTCGCGAGGGCGTCAAGATCATGTGGCTGGAAAAGGTCGGCGTGTCCATCACCGGCAACTCCACCAACCCCACGCGTTTCCAGCACCCCGTTGCGGGCACGTATAAGAAAGAGTGCAACGAGAAGGGCGTCAAATACTTCTCGGTCGCTTCGGGCGGCGGCACGGGCAGAACGCTTCATCCCGACAACATGGCCGCAGGCCCCGCTTCGTACGGCATGACCGATACGATGGGCAGAATGCACTCCGACGCGCAGTTCGCAGGTTCGTCCTCCGTCCCCGCGCACGTCGAGATGATGGGTCTCATCGGCATGGGCAACAACCCCATGGTCGGCGCTTCCGTCTCCTGCGCGGTCGCAGTCGAAGAGGCGATGAGAAAATAATCGCGTAAAACTTTAATATTATACGGCAGCGCGCCGTAATCCCCCGGAGAGAGTTTTCTTTCCGGGGGTTTTCTTTTTTTGTGCATAACTCCGTGCGGGGAAAGCGCGCGGCGCGGCAAAATCGTGAACAATTTTACTATAAATTGAACAAATAGTACTATATTTGTTGCTGGGGGGGTATAATGACTTGTAACCTTCGATACGGCGCGGATATGTGAATATCCGCGGTGAGGGGATAATGTTAAACGTCGGACGCAAGCGTCCGTGTTTATAAAACATTATAAAAGGAGGAACAAGAGAAAATGACAAGAACAGCCAAGCTGACGATGGTTTTGGTCACATTGCTGCTCACTGTCGCAATGACCTGCACGGTCATGTTCGCGGCCGCCGACGCGCTCAAGTACGACGGAAAGTATTATTCCGATTTTACTTCGCACGACGACGTGGTCGCCGCGGCCGAGGATCTGAACGTTCAGATAGCAGGCGAAGGCATGGTTCTGCTTAAAAACGAGGGGGATATGCTTCCGTTCAAGAGCGACGTCCGTAACATAAGCGTGTTCGGCGTGCGCTCGGACAATCTGCTGCTTGCGGGCACGGGTACCGGCAGCGTGAGGGCGGACACCGCGCCCACGCTCGAAGACTCGCTGAACGCTGCGGGCTTCAGCATCAACCCCGCGCTCAAGAGCCTGTACGCCGCGGATTCTACGACGACTCCCAAGGACGAGATTTACCAGTTCGGCAGGAATATCACGGATTCGTATAAGTCGTACAACGACGCGGCCGTAATCGTGTTCTCCCGCGTGGGAGGCGAGAACGCCGACGTTTCCACCGACATCGGAGAGGCGGCGGACGCGGGGGAGCACATCGACGGAGTAGAGAACAAGCATTATCTCGAATTCACGAACGCCGAGCAGGCGCTCATGGAACACGTTGCGGCCAACTTCGACAAGGTGGTCGTGGTTCTCAACGCGTCCAACCCCATGGAGCTTAAAGAGCTTGATCAGGAAAAGTACGGCGTGGACGCCGCGCTCTGGATTTCGCAGCCCGGCCAGAACGGCATCATGGCGCTCGGACAGATACTGAGCGGCGAAATCAATCCTTCGGGCAAGCTCGTCGATACTTTCGAGAAGGACTTCACTTCGTCGATCGTATGGAACAACTACGGCACGGGCGTGCAGGCGGTAAACAACGACGGCACTCCCATATACGACGAGGAAACCAATCCTTATCCCAACGTATACCGCACCATGGACGGAGAGGTTTACGGCACCGTGCCTCAGGGCAATACGCCCGGCTCCGGCTTTACCGAAGTGCAGTACGAGGAGAGCGTCTATCTCGGATACATGTTCTATGAGACGATGTGGTACGAGATGGAGCAGAACGAAGAGGGCTCCGGCGACGCATGGTACGAGGATCAGATGCAGTACCCGTTCGGTTACGGTCTGTCCTACACCGACTTCGATCAGGAGATAGCCGGAGTGTACAGCGACGAAACCTGCACGACCGAAATCGGCGGCACGCTGACGGGCGATGCGGACACGCTCTACGTCAAGGTGAACGTGACGAACACCGGCAAGGTCGCGGGCAAGGACGTCGTGCAGATATACGTCAACGCTCCGTACTATGACAACGAAATCGAAAAATCGTACGTCAAGCTCGTCGGCTTCGGCAAATCGGACATTCTCGATCCTCAGGAAACGGGTACGGTTGTCGTCAAGGTCAACGTGCAGGATATGGCGTCCTTCGACTATAACGACGCCAACGGTAACGGGGAAGCGACGTACGAACTCGACGCCGGCGATTACAACCTGTTCGCGATGAAGAATTCGCACGAACAGTACGACGCGTACGCGTTCAGTATCGGCACCGGCACCGAAAACACCGACGATATAATCCTCGGCACCGACGACTTCAGCGGCGCCGAAGCGAACGCGCTGTTCTCCGGCGAGGACGAGTACAATCTGCTCGACTACTACGGCGGCTTCGAGGAAGACGACCTGCAGATGGATCTCGTGTCCCGCATGGATTTCAAAAACGGCACTTACACTCAGCCCGAAGCCGCAACCGTCGACGAACTGAAACGCGACGATTCCTGGTTCAACGACGCCGTGCTCCGCGACTATTACGCTGTCGCAGACGATAAGCAGACTGACGGCGGCTATTTGTCCACGCCGTGGGCGGACGTCACCGTTCCCGCAGACTGGACGCAGGGCGAGGGCGTGCTCGACGCCAACGGACATTACGAAACCGTACTGTCGGATATGACCGGGGTGGAGTTCGACGACGAAAAGTGGACGGAGTTCATGAACCAGCTCACCTTCGACGAGCTCGTCGACGTCGTGTCCTTCGGCAGCCACGGCACCGCGGCCGTTCCTTCCATAAACAAGGAGCAGACGCGTGAAACCGACGGTCCCATTTCGCTGTCGAGAGGCTTCGCATGGTGCGTCGCGCCCCTTCAGGCGGCTACGTGGAACACCGTTCTTATCGAGCGTTTGGGCGTGCTGACCGCAAACCAGGCTATGCTCCGCTGGCAGGACGCCGGCTATACCAACGCCAATGACCTCGCCGGCTGGTACGGACCCGCGATGAACATCCACCGTTCGCACTTCCTCGGCAGAACGTTCGAGTATTACAGCGAGGACGGTATGCTCAGCGGCTACATGGCTGCGGCAGTCGTGGGCGGCGCTCAGAGCAAGGGTCTTAACTGCTGGATCAAGCACTTCGTGCTCAACGATCAGGAGATATACAGAAAGGGTATCAATACGTACTGCACCGAGCAGGCGTTCCGCGAGACCTACTGCAAGCCTTTCCAGATGGCTATCCAGGAAGGCAACGCGACCGGTATCATGACGTCGTTCAACCGCATAGGTCAGGTCGCCGCTGCCGTCAACTATAAGCTCATTCAGGAGCTCACCCGCGATGAGTGGGGATTCGACGGCGCGATCGTCACCGATATGTACAACAGCAACTGCTGGCCCAGCACCATGCTGCTCCGCGCGGGTAACGACCTGCCCCTCGGCACCCTCGTGCCCGACGGAACCTGGAACAGCAGCCTGCGTAACGGCCAGGGCTCCGTCGAAGTCACCAGCGTGCGTAATTTCAGCATCGAGAGAAATTATAAAGCGGGCGACATAGTCTCGACGGGTACGTATCAGAGCCGTAAGCTCGTGCTTACGTACTACGAGCTCACCAAGGACTACACCGCAGGCGCGCTGACCAGCAACTCGAACGCCGACATGGCTGCCGAGGCTGCTAAAGAGAGCGGCTACTTCCGTCAGATAGACGCCGCTGCCGTGGCTGAAAAAGTAAAACCCGCGCAGAGCGACGTACAGTACTACTACATACGTCTGTGCGCTCAGCGCGTACTCTACATGGAAGCCAACATAATGGCGGGCAAGAACGGCTACGACCTCAGAAAGTTCGCCGATAAGACCATGACCAAGGTGGCACAGGGTTCGGCGGTCAATCAGTCCGTCGCCGTTGATATGGGCGCGACCGAAGCGTACTACGAAGTGATCGGCGGCAGCCTGCCCGAGGGGCTGACCCTCGCCGAGGACGGCACGCTTTCCGGCACTCCCGTCGGCAGCGCGGGCACGTTCACGTTCACCGTCAGGGCAGTGTACGACAAGTGGGTGCGCACTACCGCCGACCTGACGATAGAGGTTACTCCGGCGTTCTCGTATGCCGAGGCCGCCGCTGCCGAATACGGTCAGTCGTATACGGGCGCGGTCGACACGACGGTATTCGTCGACAACGCCAAGATTTACGCGCTCGAAGGCACGCTTCCGGCAGGTCTGTCGCTCGATACCGCGACGGGCGAGATAGTCGGCACGCCGACCGAGCTCGGGACGTTCGGCTTCACCGTCGTGGTTACGGTTACGTCGGGCAACAATACCGCCGAGTATAACGTTCCCGTCACGATCACCGTGGGCGGAGAAGATCCCGCCGGCGGCAAGACGGAGATTGAGCTGCTCGAAGAGCGCATAGCCGCGCTCGAAGCGGCGCTCGGCGATACCGATCTCGCAGAAGAACTTGCGGCGATCAAGGCCGATATAGCGGCGCTTGAAGGTTCCGCATCCTCTGCCGATCTCGACGCGCTCGAAAGCAGAGTGGAAGCGCTCGAAAAAGCCGGAGAGAACGGCGACGAGGGCGGCTGCGGTTCGCTGATGGGTATCGGCGTAACCGGCGCCGTGCTCGCCGCTGCCGCGATCGGCTTCGCCGTCTTCGCATTCGTGAAGAAACGCGGCAAGGATGCCGAGTAAAACGTACTTAAACCGATAGCGATGATTCCAAGGGTGGCGCAAGTCACCCTTGGGTATCGTTATCCGAGAAATAAAGGAGAAACCGAATGAAATTGAAAAGAATGCTTATTGCGGCCGTACTGGTCGCCGCGGCGCTTTTTCTGCTGACCGCGTGCGGCCCTGCCGAAACGTCTGCGACCGGGTACACCGTCACTTTCGATTACAACTACGAGGGCGCGCCCGACGACTACACGACCACCGTCGAGGACGGCGGAGTGGTGACGCCGCCCGCCAACCCTACGCGCGACAATTATTCGTTCGACGGCTGGTTCACTGACGCGGCATGCACGACCAAGGCGGACTTCGAGTACGCGATCACTTCCGACGTCACTTATTACGCGGGCTGGACGCAGACTTCCGCATCCGTGACGTTCGACGCGAACTATTCCGGCGGGACGTCTACGTCCGTATCCGTACAGATCGGCGGCACGGTGACGCAGCCGACCGCTCCGACGCGCGACGGCTACGTGTTCACCGGCTGGTATACCGACGCGGCATGCACGACCGAATTCGTGTTCACGTCCGCCGTAACCGGCAATATGACGCTGTACGCGGGATGGGAGGAAGCCACCGGCGACACCGTCACCGTGACATTCTCTTACAACTACGACGAAGCGGGCGACTATTACTCGCAGACGATCAACGCAGGCAGACGCATTACCAAGCCCGCGGATCCTTCGCGCGACGATTACGCGTTCATGGGCTGGTATGCCGACGCGGAGTGCACGACCGAATACAACTTCAATACGTTCGTGCAGAGCAATACGACGCTGTACGCAAAGTGGCTGATGATCCATACGTTCGAAGCCGAGTACGTGGATATGACGGGCAAGATCGGCGTGGGCTGGTCCAGCTCCGTGGAAGGCATAGGCCTCATCGACGTGGATAACATGAACGGCGGCGCAAGCAACGGATTCTATGTGGGATACATGTACGTCAACGGCAACTCGCTCACCTTCCACATAACCTCCGACTCCGACGTCGACGGCTGTGTCATCGTCCTGCGCCTTACCGGCGAAGGCTCCGACTTCACGCTCAGCGACGACGAAATGCCCATAACGGTGAACGGGAACGAAGTGGAATACGAAACGCTGGAATTCACCGGCGTGTCCGATCCCACCACCGGCACCCGCCGTCCGTTCAGCAATTTCGTCATCAACGACGACGTTTCTCTTCGGGAGGGCGACAACGAAATCGTCATAACGATAGACAACGAAAAGAGCCTCGGCGGCACGATGAACGCCACGGCGCCCATGTTCGACTGCATGTACATCTACACGAATGCCGACATCGACTGGACGGAAGGCATGTGCTTCGAGTCCAATCTCGACGGCCTGAGGGACTGAGCGGCGCGGCAAAGGAGAAAGGAAAATGATCAAATCATTGCTTAAAAGCGTCGCCGTCCGCGTATGGTTCATCGTTACGGTGGTGCTTATCGCGATACTCATCGCGGTGTCGATTGTCGCGACGACGGTGCTGCCCGGCCTGATGGACACGATGTTCGGCGGCGAGCGCAGCGAGAAGGTGGGCGGCACGGGCGACAACAACTACTTCGTCGCCGACGAAGGCATAACGGACAAGGCGAGCGCGCTGGCGAACGGCAACGCGGTCAACGAAGACATCTGCGAAGAGGGCTTCATACTGCTGAAAAACGACAACGCCCTGCCCGTTGCCACGCCGGTGTCGGATTCTTCGGTGTCGGCAAGGCCGCGCGTCAGTGTGTTCGGCAAGAACAGCGTAAATCTGTCCTACGGCAGCTCGGGCAGCGTGGGCGGCAGCATAGAGAATCCGGCCACCATCTTCGACAGTCTGGAAGCG
>CAJFLE010000007.1 GCA_904387375.1 Candidatus Protoclostridium gallicola | reverse complement strand
AATAAAATACAACGAGGCACAGGCTGTGCCGAGTTCCGTTGGCGTTCGCGCCGACACGAGCACAAAAATTTGTTAAAATTTTTATGCGCAGTGTCGCAATCGGCGCGAAACAGCGGTGCGCGGAAAAATTAGATCTTGTGCATCGAGTCGAACAGATCCTGATGCTGGATGCGGATATCCACGCCGATCTTTTCGCCCTGTTTTTTGAGTTCGCGCTGAAGCTCGGTGAACTCCACGGTGGACGAAGAAAGGTCGACGAGCATTATCATCGTGAAATAGTCCTGCATGAGCGTCTGCGAAATATCGCAGATATTCACGCCGCAGCTTTTCATCAGTATGGCTATATCGGCGATTATGCCGACTTTGTCTTTTCCCAGAACGGTGACTATCGCTTTCATGGCTGTCCTTTACTGCCCTATTCTGACGGGCAGGATGAGATAGAGGAAGTCCTCGCTGCCGCCCGCGGGTTCCACCACGCAGGGGTCGGCGGGGCTGTTGAATTTTACGGTTATGCTGTCGGCGCCGCACACGCGCAGCATTTCGGTGAAATATTTGGCGTTGAAGGCTATCGTCAGGTCGGGGCCGACGGTCACGACGGGCAGTTTCTCGTCGATATTGCCTGCGCCGGAGTTGGACGATATGCGCAGCATGCGCTCGGTGATGTCGAAGCGCACGGGGTTGCTCTTGTCGTCGCGGGACAGCAGCATGGCGCGTTCGAGACTGTCGGAGAACTGCTCGCAGGGCAGCGTCACCGTCGTTTCGAAATTGCTGCGGATTATGTTGCGGTAAGGCACGAAATCGCCGCTGAGCAGCACCGTCGTCACCGACGTGTGCCCGAGGTCGACTTTAAGCCAGTTGCGCTGGACGTAGATCTTGACGTCGTCGTCGGAGTCGTCGAGCATGCGGCTGATCTCGCTGAGCGAGCGTGCGGGCACTACCGCCTGCATAAGCGCCGTAGTGTCGTGAATGGGCTTGACGCACTTGGCGAGGCGGTATCCGTCGAGCGCGACGGCTGTCACCGTTTCGTCCTCTATTTCCAGCAGCACGCCTTTGAGAATGGGACGGGCGTCGTCCTGGCACACCGAGAACGCGACTTTGGTGATGAGGTCTTTGAGATCCCTGTTCGACATGCAGAAGGACTGCGCTTCGAGCACCGTGGGCACTTCGGGATAGTCGTCGACGTTGGCGCACGCGAATTCGCTGGAGCTGTCGGTGTAGCGCAGCGTCAGCTTACCGCCCGAAAAATCGAGCTCTATGCGCTCGCCGGTCAGCTTATGCGTGAAGTCGCTGAACAGCTTGCCGGGAACGAGTATGCTGCCCTCGTCCGAAACGTCCGCGACTATGCTCGTTTCGATGGTAAGTTCGGTGTCCGTCGCCGTGAGCGTGAGCGTCCCGGGCGCGGCGTCTATCTTTATATTCCCGAGCACGGGATTGGGCGTTTTGGTGCTTACGGCTTTTATGGCCTTTCCGACCGCTTCGGCGAGGTCGTTTCCGTCACATAATGCTTTCATAATCACTCTCCTTGGTTTGACTATATTATAATACAAAACGCCCCCGATTGCAAGAATTATCGGGGACATATTCGTTTTCCGGATATTTTTACAGCGCGCGGTGCTTTTTCATGTCCACGCGGCCGTCGGGTGTGAAAGTCACGCCCTCCCGTTCCAGCCATTCGCGCTGGACGTTCTCCCCGCCGAAGCAGAATGCGGGAGCGAGCGAGCCGTCCGCGAATACGACGCGATGGCAGGGCACGGCGATCGGCGTATCGTTGGCATGCAGATGCCAGCCCACCGTTCTCGCCCCGTGAGGAAAGCCGGCGGCGCGGGCAATTCCGCCGTACGTCGCCACGCTGCCCGGCGGCACGGCGCGCACGATGTCGTATACCGCTTCCTTTGTCAGACGCGCGGCGCTCATTCGGTTTCCTGCGGTTCGGGCGACACGAGCTGGTCGCGCGTTATGCCGACGTCGCCGGGAGCCGTGCCCGTAACGTCGCAGTATTTCTTTTTCCAGAACAGCGCTTTCCCCTTGTCCGGTTCCACGCCTATGCCGAACTCGTAGATCTGACTGAGCGCGTCCAGCGCCTTGGGGTGATCTTTGAGCGCGGCCTTATACAGCCACTTATACCCTTCGGCGTAGTTGGGTTCGACGCCGTAGCCGTTGACTAGGCACACGCCGTACTGGTATTCGCCCTCGGTGATGCCGCGCTCCGCCGCCGGCCGCCACCAGTTGACGGAGTCTTCGAGCATGGCGCGGGCCTGCTCGGTGCCGGACAGGCGCAGATACTTGGACGCCTTGACGTAGTTCTTCTTCACTCCGCGGCCGACCGCGTACATGGCGCCGAGCTCGAACATCGCGTACGGGTTGCCGGCGTCCGCGGCCTTGCGGAACATCTCGGCGGCGCGTTCCTGATCCTCGCCGCCGCCCAGGCCGGACATAAGCATCTGCCCGAGTTCGTAACAGCACTCGGCGTTGCCGGCGTCCGCTCCCGCCTCGTACCACTGACGGGCGAGTTCGTAACTCTTTTCCACGCCCTTGCCCATATACAGACGGCGGGCAAGCTCGCACGCGGCGTCGGCGTCGCCCGAGCGGGCGGCCGAAACGAGATCGTCCGCTTTCATGATCTTATATTTGTTTATTATCTGCTGCAACGGCGATTTGCCCATAAGCCCTCCGTAAAACAAAAGGGGCGACCGCAATCGCCCCCTCGGTTCATTGTATACGCAAAAGTAAATTACGAAAGCGCGTCTTCCACTCCGCCGCTCGTGCCGAATATGACTATGTTCCGCACAAGACGGTGTTCGAGCTGACCCGCGAGATCGGGATTGTTCTTTTCCAGTTCGGGTACCGCATACGAGAGGAAAGTGTTGTAGTAATAATTTATGGCGTAATCCTCCGTAGTGAAATAGTACAGTCTGACATAGTCCTGATCCGCCGCGCCCTGATTTTTCCACGCGTCGACAACGGTGGAGCCGCCGGCAACGTTGGCGTTGGATTCCAGGGTGTTGACGGTATAGCCCATGTCCTGAAGTTTCGTCACGTTCGTACTGTAATTTGCGTCGATGCAACCGGAAAAGCACATGACGGCGAGTACCGTCATGAGCGCGAGTACGGCTGCCGGTATGATTCTTTTTGTCTTCTTCATATTTAATCCTTCTCCCTGCCGTTTTCGATTGCGCCGGAGCGCGCGGACGGGAGCTTTGCCGGACGTAACCGGACTTTCCTTATTTCTCGCTTATAGCGCCGACGGGGCAAGCAGACTCGCAAGCGCCGCAGTCGATGCAGGTATCAGCATTCACCTCATAGTGATCCGCACCCATCGCGATAGCGCCGACGGGGCATTCGCCTTCGCAGGTGCCGCACGAAACGCATTCATCGGAAATGACTCTCGCCATTGTTTCAATCCTCCTGTAATTTCTGTAATATACGTAATTATATCACGCTTCCCCTTAAATGTCTATCGTTTTCGGGGTGCAAAATTACCGAAAGCGCGTGCGGGAGACGGTTTCAGTCCTCGATTCCGCCCAGTTCGGCGGCTTCGGCGGAGCTGACTTTCATATCGTCGGCGGCGGACGACGAATCCAGCTTCACGACGTTGTCCAGCGGATGCTCCTTGGTTTCGAACGTGCCGTCCTTGATTTCCGTCCTGACGTTGACCGTCATTTTTATCTGATTTATGCCCACGACAGTGCCCGAGGTTTCGCCGTCTTCGGTGCGCACCCTGACTCTGGAACCCACTTTGGGCATGATCTTGTTCACCTCGGTATAGTACGCGTTTTCGTACGCGAGGCAGCACATCAGTCTGCCGCACATGCCCGAGATCTTGCTCGGATTGAGCGACAGGTTCTGATTCTTCGCCATCTTTATGCTGACCTTGGAAAAATCGCAGCCCGACGCGCAGCAGCACACCCTTCCGCAGGGCGCGAGGCTGCCCATCATGCGGCACTCGTCGCGCGTTCCGATCTGGCGCAGTTCGATGCGCGTATGGAAAGCGGAAGCGAGATCCCTGACCAGCTCGCGGAAATCCACGCGGCTTTCGGCGGTGAAATACAGCACGAGTTTCGCGCCGTCTATCGTATACTGCGCGTCCACGAGCTTCATTTTCAGCTTTCTCGCCGCCACCTTCTCCGACGCGAGTTTAAGCGTTTCGGCGCGGCGGGAATCGTAATCCGCCTGGCGCGCGAGGTCGCGCTCGTCCGCAATGCGCAGCACCTGTTTGAGCGGCGACACTATCTCGCTCTCGTCCACATCCTTCGGCAGGGTCTTGACCGTGCCTATTTCCACGCCACGCGCGGTTTCCACTATGACGCTGCACCCCTCCGTATACTCGTGCTCGCCGGCGGCGAACCAGTACACTTTGGGAGTGCCCGCGAATTTTACTCCGACTACTCTCGGCATTGCGAAACAACCTCCGTTATTCTTATGACGAGCGCGTCCGCCACGCTCGTCAGATTGCCCGTGCCCGAACGGCGCACGGCGCGCCGCACTTCCGCGAGCACGGACGGGAGCGCGCGCAGCGGATATGCCGCCGCCGTAGCTCCTATGTCGAACAGCCCGTAAGTATCCACGGGCATGCCGCATTCGTATTTCATGATGTCGCCGTATATCTTCTCGGTAAAGCCGAGCACGGCGGCAAGCTCGTCGCGCTTGCCCGGCAAAGCGGACGCGGCGCGCAGACGTTCGCCCGCGGCGAGGCAGATGACGAATTCGATCGCGGCGGTCAGCGAACCCGCGCTCTCCCCGCTCAGCAGACCCTCGTATGCGGTCAGACTGCCGCGGCCGCCGTAGCGCGCGTGCGCGAGATATGCGCCCGTGCCGCCCAGTGAGTCGACCACTCCTTCTCCGAGGACTGGCGCAACCGTTTCGCACCGGCTCGCCACCGTAGGCAGCAGCGAGGAGCGCGACGGCGCGGCGAGGAAGAACACCGCGCACTCGGGCGACTCTTCCAGCGTTTTGAGCAGCTTGTTCTGCGCCGCCTCGTTCGCGTCCGTCATATTCAGTATATAATACCTCGATTTCAGTTCGGACGGAGTTACGAGACAGCCGCTTACAATGGCGTCGGCGTCCTCGGCTTTCAGCCCTCCGTCGCCGAAAAACAGCACGTCGGCGCACAGTCTGCCCAGAATGCGGCGGGATCTCGCGGAAGAGAGATCCGCGGACGGCGCTCCGTCCGCGCACGCCACCGCAGCGGCGCAGCACACGGACAGCAGAGTGTCAGGCGATTCGAGCAGATAGGCGTGACTGCCGCGGCCGCGCGCGAACGCGGACAGCAGCTGACGGCACGCTTTCGTTTCCGCCGCCAGCGCGACGTATTTCGCGGCGGGCAGACTCACAATATCCCCCGCTCTTCCAGCACGTTTATTATGCGCGCGGCTGTCGCGTGTTTATCCTCCAGCGTAGGCACCGAAACGAACCGCTCCTCGCCCAGCCCGATGGCCTTGTATCCCTCGTATACGCGCTCGTGGAAATCCGCGCCCGCGTTTTCCATGCGGTCGCACGCCGCGCGCGAGGTGTTGGCGAAGGGCGGCGCGTCGAGGAACAGCGTCAGATCGATCTTAACGCCCGCCGAACCGTAGCGGTTGAGCGTGTCCACGGTATGGCGGTCGACGCCGCGGCCGAACGCCTGATATGCCGTCGTGGAATCTATATACCTGTCGACGACGACTATTCTGCCCTCTTCCAGCGCGGGAATGATGACGCGGCGGGTGTTTTCCAGCCGCGCCGCCTCGAAGAGCAGCAGCTCGGTTTCGCAGTACATTTCCAGCCCGTCGTCTTTGAGCAGTTCGCGTATGCGTTCGCCGACGGGAGTGCCGCCCGGCTCGCGCGTGAAAAGGCAGGGAATATGCCTGTCGGAGAGATATTTTTCGAGCAGACGGATCTGCGTGGACTTGCCGACGCCCTCGCATCCCTCGAACGTGATCAGTTTTCCGCGGTGAACGTAATTCATCTTCCCTTCCTTCCTATTACGCCGCCGACGCCCGCGTCGAGAGCGGCAAGCTCTTCGTCGCCGTCGTAAGGCGTGAGTATAAACACGACGTATCTGTCGTCGTACATTTCCGCGGCGACGCCCTTTTCCATGAGCGCATACGCCGCCGCGCGGCCCTGTCCGCGTCCTGCGTCGACGACGAGCCGCGTAAAGTCGTCGTTTTTCAGGCAGGGATACTTTTCCCTGAACGCGTCCGAGAACGCTTTGAGCCTGTCGTATTCCCCGCGCATTTCCATACCGTCGGCCATGGCGCTTTCCAGCGAGGCGAGCAGCACGTAGCTGGGGCTGGTCGTGCCGAGCAGTTCGAGCGCGCGGTCGAGTTTCGCGCCGTCGTACCTGCCAGCCGCGGCGAGAAACGCGGTCTGCGTCATCGCGCCCAGCGTCTTGTGCGCGCTCATGTTGCACACGTCGCCGAGCGCTACCGCCGACTGCGGGAACAGATCGGGGCGCAGCGCGAAGTGCGCGCCGTGCGCAGAGTCGCATATCAGCCTGCCGCCCTCCAGCTTCACCGCCGCGTATATGCGCTTTAAGTCGGGGGTGCGGCCGTAATAGTCGGGATACTGCACCACGGCGTTCCTGGCGCCGCGGCTGCGCATCTCGTTTATCAGTCTTTCCGCCGTGGTAAGCTCGGGCAGGCCGTCCCGCCCCCTGCCCATAGGGGTCAGGTAGCAGTTCACGCCCGCAAGCTCCGCCGCCTCGGTGACTGCGCGGTGGCAGTAGCCGTCGGTCGCGAAATCCTCGCCGAGCGCGAGCACCGCCGCCTTTACGCCCATGGACGAGCCGCCGGTGAGAAAACGGAAATAGGGCGCGCCGTAGACGAACCCCGCAGCCTTCTCGCTATTTTTCACGAGATCGGCGGGAAACTCGTCGAGTATCTCGGTGATATCCCGCCTGTCCGCCTTTCCCTTGTGCCCGGGCGTGTGCCCGCGATAGGCCGGCGAATAGTTTTCGATGTATTCCCGAACGGTCATCCGATAAAGTATAGCATAAAAAAAACTTCAGCGCAAGCGCAAATGCGCCCGCGCCGCGTATTATTCGTCAAAGATTGGAAACGGCGTTGAGCGACAGGTCGGCTATGTCCCTGCCCCCGGCAAAGGAGAAATAGCCGCGCGCCGCTATCATTGCGGCGTTGTCGGTGCACAGCACGGGAGGGGGCACGAACAGCTTCACGCCCTCGGCCGCGCACGCCTCGCCCAGCCGGGCGCGCAGATACGAGTTTGCCGCCACTCCGCCCGCGAGCGCCGCGCTCTTCACGCCGCGCCTGCGCACGCATTCCATGAACGTGTCCACGAGGTAGCCCACCGCCTCTGCGGTAAAGGACGCGCAGACGTCGTTTACGGGTATCTCTTCCCCGCGCTGCGTAAGGTTGTGCACGTAGTTGACGACGGCGGTTTTCAGTCCCGAGAACGAGTATGCGAGATCGCCGCGCGCGTGCAGATTGGGGCAGAACCGTATGACCGCCCTGCCCTCTTTCGCCCTGCGGTCTATTTCCGGGCCGCCGGGATAGGGCAGACCGAGTATGCGCGCGACCTTGTCGAACGCCTCGCCTATCGCGTCGTCCATCGTCGCGCTCACAGGTTTCATATCGCAGTAGCCGGACACTTCGACGATGCTCGTATGGCCGCCGCTCGCGACGAGAGAAAGGAAAGGCGGCTGCAGCTCCGGAAAGGCGATGAAGTTCGCGGCTATATGCCCTTCGATGTGATTGACTTTGACGAGGGGACGGTCTATGGCGTATGCGAACGCCTTTGCCGCGGACACGCCGACGAGAAGACAGCCGATCAGCCCGGCGCCGTACGTCACGGCGACGGCGTCGATTTCCTCTTTTTTCACGCCCGCTTTTGACAGCGCCTCGTCG
The DNA here is from genome assembly GCA_904387375.1 of Candidatus Protoclostridium gallicola. Lineage (GTDB taxonomy): Bacteria > Bacillota > Clostridia > Christensenellales > Pumilibacteraceae > Protoclostridium > Protoclostridium gallicola. The sequence continues at coordinate 62,931 of CAJFLE010000007.1, read as the reverse complement.
ATGACGGGCATGACGGCGAGCAGGTGGTTGCGCCCCGCTATTTCGGGCACGACGCCGCCGAAGCGGCGGTGTATGTCGATCTGGCTGGCGATGACGTTGGACAGACATTCCCTGCCGTTTCTTACCACGGCAGCGGACGTTTCGTCGCAGGACGATTCTATTCCGAGTACCAGTACGTCTTTACTCATCTGTATGGGGATTGCCTCCGTCGTTGAAATATATGAGCGCTATTCCGCCTCTGCCGGTGTGCGACGTTATGGTCGCGCCGGCGACGCGTTCGATTATGTTCGCGTCCGGCCGCGCCGCGCGGATGAGCGCTTCGGTCTCGTCGAGTATCTCGCGTTTGGGCGAGGTATGAACGAGATAAAAATATGCGGGATCTATGTTGTCCGCCGCGGCGAGAGCGTCCGCCGCGTATTTTGTCAGCGCCCTGCGCGCCGGACCGATGTACTTGCGCCCCACCGTCAGCTTCCCGTCCGTCATCACGATGGACGGGCGGATTTTGAGCACGCCCGCCACGAACGCGGCGAGCGAGCCGCACCTGCCTCCGCGGTGGAGAAAAGTCATCGTATCCACGATGAGCGACAGCCTGACCGCGCTCTTCCTCGCCTCCACACGGGCGGCGATTTCGTCCGCGCCCAGTCCTCTTCCGGCCAGCTCTTCGGCGTAAAGCGCGAGCAGCGCGATTCCGCCCGACAGCCAGCCCGAATCGACGACGCGCACGCCGGGATAATTCTGCGCCGCCAGCCGCGCGTTGCCGTAGCACGCGCTCATCGTCGACGCTATGGATATGTATACGGCTTCCCCGCCGTCCGCCGTCACTTCGGCAAATACCCTTTCGAACCGCTCCGGAGATATCGCGGCGGTTTTGGGCGTCCTGCCCGTTTCCGCGAAATACGCGTAAATGTCGTCGGGCGTTATTTCACCGTCCGCGCCCTCGCGCTCGCCGAGCAGTACGGTGAGCGGAATGACAATTATGCCGCGGCCCTCGCCGCCGAGATCGGACGCGCTGTCCGTTATTATGGTCGTTTTCATAAACAGCTCCTTGCGTATGTCAATGTGCAAGAGTTTATCAAAGCGACATAAATAAATGTTTACGTACGGGCGCGCCGTTATTAACTAATCATAAACTTCCGCGGTAATCCGCGCGGAAAATGTCACTCCGCGTCGTTATAGTACAGTATGCCCAGCGTGCCTTTACCGCAGTGCGACGTGACGGTAGAGCCGGCGACTGTTTCTATTATATTAGCGTCGGGGTATACGGCGCGCACGGCTTCCTTGACTTTTTCCACCGTCTGCGGCGAAGCGGACGAGTGAGTGACGAAGAAATATTTCTTGTCCGGGTGCGTGAACGCCGCCATGGTGTCGGACACGTATTTCATGATCGCCTTGTCCGTCGTGCCCATATATTTTTTGCCCACGACCATCTTGCCGCCCGTCACGAAAATGGACGGATGGATTTTGAGCACGCTGGCGACGAACGCGGATATGCCGCTGCATCTTCCGCCGCGGTAGAGGAAGGACATGGTGTCCACGACGAAGGACGCCTGCACCGCCGCGCGGCGGGCGTTCACCTTCTCGGCTATCGTTTTCGCGTTCAGTCCCTCCTTTGCGAGGTCGTCTGCGTAAAGCACCTGAAGGCCTATGCCCGTGGACAGGTTGAGCGAGTCGATGACGTATACGCCGCCGCACTGCCGCGCCGCCTGCACGGCGTTGTCGTAGCACGAACTCATGTCAGACGAGATGGTGAAGTGCACGATCTCGCAGCCCTCGTCGGTATACTTTTTGAAAAATTCGTAATACCGTTCGGGCGTGACCGCCGCCGTCTTGGGCGTAGTCCTGGTTTTGTCGAAATATTCGTAAATGTCCTTCGGCGTTATTTCCACGCCGTCCAGCCCCTCGCGCTCGCCGAGCAGTACGGTAAGCGGCATGACGGGGATGTTCCGCTCCGCAAACAGGTAATCGAGATCCGCGGTGCTGTCGCTGGTGATTATCGTTTTGCTCATTGTTTAACCTCCCTTTGCTGCCTGTTATATGGTGTAATTATAACGCGCGATTATAAATTGATGATAAATATCAGTGCGCCCGCTTATTATCCGCCGGCTGTGTAACGGCCGGTTCCGCGCCGAAAGGTTCGAAATCCTCGCAGCGCCCGTGCTCTGCGGTCACGCCTTCTTTTGTCTTTACGATACGGTCGGTCACCGTCACGGTGCGTACGCCTTCCGCCTCTTCGGTCATGCGGCGCACCGTGCGCTGTTCTCCCTTCTCCGTTTCGACGGCGCAGATGTCGCCGCCGGACAGCAGACATATAACGTCGCGCAGCAGCGCGCGCACGTCGCCGAGATACATCATGGCATGACCCATATCCGCATAGGATATAAACGTCTTTTCGCGGCTCCCGGCCTTTGCGAGTATTATATCTGCCGCACGGCGGGGTATGAACTCGTCCAGTTCTCCCCACAGTACGGCGAGCGGGCATTCCACCTTGTCGGCATACTTCTCCGCCCTGCCCATTATGCGCGCGAACGTCATGAGGTTATGCGGACTCCAGTTGGGCAGCAGACGCTTTAAGAACATGTCCACCGACTCTTTGAACGTCGTGCGGACGTTGGACGCGGCCGCGGCGAGAGCTTCGGCGAGTTCGGTATCCCGGCAGTGCCTGGACATATTCTGCAATTTGCTTACCGCCGAGTTATGCCGTGCGAACGCGCCGGGGCGCGGATACTTTATCGCCGGCGAAAGCAGCACCGTACGGCGGACGTTTTTCGCCTCGGCCGCCGCGTACAGCGCCATGCCGCCGCCCATGGAATGCCCCATGATGTCGATCGTTTCGTATTCTTCTTCCATTTCCCGCAGCGTGCGGCCGAGCTCGGAAAACGCGGCATCGGCGGTGAAGTCGCGGTAATGCGGTTTGCCGTCGGCGCGTTCGTGGCCGGGCTGTTTGAAAAGCACGACGCCGTCGTACAGTTTTTCCAGCTCGGGGACAAACAGATCCCAGTCGTCGGTGCATGTGAGAAATCCGTGTATAAGCAGCAGTCCCGTTTTCTTCATAGGTCGTCCTTGCGATGGATAGTATTTCCCTGCGGCCGGGCCGTTAAACGCCGATCGCCGTTATATGATATTTTACACCCATTCGGCGGGTATGTCAACGGTTTTATGCTCAGGCTCGGGCGGAGCGCACCGCCAAAACGCTTGCAATCTTTCTCTGTTTTATAGTACAATAAATCGGGGAAAAAGAGGAAAGATAATAACAGCGAAGGTGGCTCATGAAAAAGACCAAAATCATCTGTACTCTCGGCCCCGCGTCGGACACCGAAAAGGTTATTTCGGCAATGGCGAAAGCGGGCATGAACGTCGCGCGCATAAACGCGTCGCACGGCTCGCACGAAGAACACGCGAAGAAAATCGCCGCGGTGAAAAAAGTGCGCGAAAAGCTGGATATACCGCTCGCGGTCATGCTGGACACGAAGGGCCCGGAATTCCGCATAGGTACGTTCGAAAAGGGCAGAATCACGCTTGCCGAAGGCGATACTTTCGCGTTCACAACCGACGACGTCGTCGGCAACGAAAAGCGCGTGTCCGTGTCGTATAAGGGAGTGTGCGAGGAAATGCATCCCGGCGACCGCATACTGCTCAACAACGGACTGATGATCTTCGAAGTGACGGAGGTCAGGGCGCCCGACGTGATATGCCGCGTGCTCGTGGGCGGAGAGGTTTCCGACCGCAAGTCCATGTTCTTCCCCGACAAGGAATTCAGAATGCCGTATCTGTCCGCGCAGGACAAGAGCGACCTCGCGTACGGCAAGGAGCAGGACGTCGACTTCATAGCCTGCTCGTTCGTATCCAAGGCGCAGGACATCGTCGAGGTGCGCGAATACCTCGCCGAAATAGGCGCGCCCTCCGACATAGACATCATATCAAAGATAGAGAACCGCGCGGGCGTGAACAATCTCGCAGACATACTCGAAGTCAGCGACGGCATCATGATCGGCCGCGGCGACCTCGGCGTCGAGATCCCGTACGAGGAACTGCCCGACATACAGAAGCACATAATCAACGAGTGCCGCCGCGCAGGCAAGATCTGCATAACCGCGACGGAAATGCTCGAATCCATGATTACCAAGCCCCGCCCCACCCGCGCCGAGATCTCCGACGTGGCGAACGCGGTGTACGACGGCACGAGCGCCGTCATGCTGTCCGGCGAAACCGCGGCCGGCCGCTACCCGGTCGAAACCGTGGAGGCGATGAGCCGCATAGTCGTGCGAGCAGAAAACAATCCCGAATTCCTGCAGGTCATGAACAGCTGTCAGTTTGTCATCAAAAAGGAGTCCGACGCGCTGTCGCACGCGGCGGTCACGCTTGCCGGCGACGTCAGCGCCAAGGCGCTGGTGGCGTGCACCCGCACGGGCACGAGCGCCAAAATGGTGTCGCGCTACCGCCCCGGAACCGGCATAATAGCCATGACGTCCAACGAAAGGACGTACCGCAAGCTGGCGCTCAGTTGGGGCGTCCTGCCCGTCATGAGCGAGGAATACCACTCCGTGGACGTGCTGTTCCACTTCGCCAAATGCGCCGCCAAGGCGACCGGCCTGGTCGGCAAAGGCGACACGATCGTCATCACCGGCGGCACGCCCAACGGCAAAAGCGGCAACTCCGACCTCATCAACATCGCGACTATATAAACATATAACGATAATACGCGACTTACGCCGTCCGGACTTTCCGGGCGGCGTTTTACAGTAATTTCGTAAGGGCAAATTCCCCGTCGATTCGCTTTATCTTATCTTCCCATAGAAGGCGCGCCATGTCTTTCAGCTCTTTTTCCTCTATGTTTTCTATGGCTTCCTTAATCCAACCTTCCACTAAATCGCGATCTTTACCCGCGGTTTGTATGTAATGAAGAATTTCTTCTATTCTTGATTCTCCGTCCGAAAACAGACGGAACATTTCGCGCCGGAAGCCGAAGACCGTGCATATGGCGATCAGGCGGCCGTACAGAGATACGTCGCGCCTGCTTTTCTTCGTACTAAGAAATTCCGCCATGTATTTGCCGGCGAACATAAGAAAAGCCATGCTTTCGGTATTCGGGTCATATCCGTCCCTGATGATATCGATAGGAATTTTCATAATCCTGCACCTCTGATAAAAAATTCTTTATAACGAATTTTATTTCGTTATTACGAAACATTATATCATTTATATATGTTAAAATCAAGTAAATATTTCGCAATACCGAAAATAATTTCAAAGGAACGAATTTATATGCAGAAAATAAGGCCGGATATGGATATAGGATTTGCCATTCAGACAGCGCGCAGACGCAGCAGAATGACTCAGGATCAGGTCGTGGCAAAATTGCAGCTCATGGGGATAGATATCTCGAAAAGCAATTATGCAAAAATAGAAACAAACAGAATGAACATCAAAGTCAGCGAATTGGTTGCATTGAAAATTATTTTCGACGTGCCGTTTGACGATTTCTTTTCAGAATGTATGCGCGAAGCGGATAAAAACCGATAGACGAACAGAGCCGCAAAAAGCGGTTTTTTCGTTATATAACGATAAATACGGCTCCGGCGGCAAGAAACCGTCGGAGCCGTGTGGCGAACTGTAAAGCGCAGCTGCGCTTTACGTCAATATTCTAATATATTTTACCGTAAATGTCAACGGAAATAAGTAATATTTTAACAAATATTATATTTTCGATTGAAAATTGCACGAATTTTGTCGAATTATGAGACCGCTTTGTCCTGGCGGACCTTTTCGTAGACGACTATGCCGGCGGCGACGGAAGCGTTAAGCGAATTGACGCTGCCGAACATGGGAATGGACACGACTCCGTCGCACAGCTCGCGGGTAAGGCGTTTCACGCCCCTGCCCTCGCCGCCTATGACGAACGCGACGGCGCCGCGGAGATCGGCGTCATACAGGCTGCCGCCCTCCATATCTGCGGCGTACACCCACACGCCCGCCTGTTTCAGTTCGGCGATCGCGTCGTTTATGTTGGTCACCTTGGCGACGCGTATGTGCGCCGCGGCTCCGCTGGATACCTTGACGACGGTGTCGTTGACGGACACCGCGCGGTGACGGGGAATGACCACGCCGTGCACGCCGGCGCACTCCGCCACGCGAAGCACGGAGCCGAGATTGTGCGGATCCTCCACGCCGTCGAGCAGCACGACGAAGGGCGGCTCGCCCTTTTCCTCGGCGTATGCGAGAATATCGGACAGCTCGCAGTATCTGAAATCGGTCACTTCGGCGATAAAGCCCTGATGCCGCGATTTGCCCTCGCACTCGCGGTCGAGCGCCGTTTTCTCGCGGAAAAAGATCTTGATTCCCCTGTCCTTGGCTTCCTTTATAATGCGGTTCGCGCCCGCGTCCTTCATGTCCTTCTGCACGACGAGCCTGTCAATCGTCGTGCCCGCTTTGAGCGCCTCTTCGACGGCGTTCCTTCCGTATATCTTCACAGTGGTTTCACCTCGCTGTTTTCGTATGTGCAGAATCTTATGGTATAGCCGTTGTCGGCGACGGGTTCGCTCTCGGCGGCAAGCGACCAGCCGGGCAGTTCGTCGAGATTCGGGAAAAACGTTTCCGCGCCGCCGTCCGCGTCCACCTTGGTCAGCAGCACGTGCGAGCAGTACGGCAGCAGCGTCCGGTACATCATCGCGCCGCCCACGACAAACACGTCGTCGGGCGGGTATTTCTTTATCTCGGAAAGCAGACCGTCCGGGGTTTCGGTCATGACGAACCCGTCCGCCTCCGCCCTCGCGGCGTCGCCGCCCGGCCACAGCACGATATTGGTGCGGTTTTTGAGCGGTTTGCCGCCCGGGAAGGACAGCAGCGTGTTCGAACCCATGACGACGACCTTGCCCGACGTCGTTTCGCGGAAGAATTTCATATCCAGGGGCAGCCTGAACATCAGGTCGTTGTGTTTGCCTATGCCCCACTTTCTGTCGCAGTGCAGTATCGCTTTCATTCGTGTTTCCTTATATTCCGCGCGTCAGATCGCCACGGGTATGTCGTATTTTTTGTCGCAGCACACGTAATTTTCCAGCCGGAAATCGTCGGGAGTGAACGCGTAGAAGTCCTCGACGTCCCTGTTCATGACGAATGTCGGCGCGGGGTGCCGCTCGTTCTTTATTATTTCTTCCACGATGGGAATATGCCGGTCGTATATGTGCGCGTCGGCGATGACGTGCACGAGCTCGCCCGCGACCAGCCCGCTCACCTGCGCCATCATGTGCAGCAGCACGCTGTACTGCACGACGTTCCAGTTGTTCGCCGTCAGCATATCCTGCGAGCGCTGGTTGAGAATGCCGTTAAGCACGTTGCCGCTGACGTTGAAGGTCATCGAGTACGCGCACGGATACAGATTCATCTCGTGCAGGTCGTGGTGGTTATATATGTTCGTCAGTATGCGGCGGCTCTGCGGATTGTGCCGGAGATCGTACAGCACGCGGTCCACCTGATCGAACTCGCCTTCGGCGTATTTGTGTTTGACGCCCAGCTGATAGCCGTACGCCTTGCCGATGGAGCCGTTTTCGTCCGCCCAGCTGTCCCAGATGTGCGAATGCAGGTCGCGAATGTTGTTGGATTTTTTCTGCCATATCCACAGCAGCTCGTCCACCGCCGACTTTATGTACGTGCGGCGCACGGTCACGACCGGGAACTCCTCGCGCAGGTCGTAGCGGTTGACTATGCCGAATTTCTTTATCGTGTGCGCCGGCGTGCCGTCGGCCCAGCGCGGCCGCACGTCGAGCTCCGCGTCCGAATAACCGTTTTCGAGTATGTCTTTCAGATTTGCCACGAGAATGTCGTCGGCTCTGCTCATACGCTTTCCTCCATCGCTCTTTTTTCTATATATTCCAGCCGTTCGCGCTGGCCGCTGACGTACAGATAGCCGATGACCGCTTCCAGCGCGGTCGCGTGCATATAGTCCGCCGACGACGCGTTCTTCGCCTTGTTGTACGGGTGTGAGTTGCGCGCGCGGTGCGCCACCGCCGCTTCCGTTTCGGTCAGCTCGCCCTCTATGGCGCGGTACGCTTTCGCCTGCGCCGTCGCCTTGACAAAGTCGCGGCAATACGCGTTCATGCGGCTTGCCTTGACGTCCATATGCTCGACGGCGTACGTCCTGACGAAGAGATTGTACACGCCGTCGCCCACGAAAGCGAGCGTAAGCGGATTGAGTTGCACGGCTTTTTGTTCCAGCATACGGGTATTATAGCAGATTGCACCGCCTTTTGCAACAGCTTCGCGCCATAATCCCTTGTAAAACCCGTCCGCTTTATGGTATAATGGGAAAGAGGAGGAGGAAGAATGGCAAACGAGAACGCGGAAAGGTTTCTGCGCAGTTACAACCGCATCGAAACGCAGCTCAAAATTCTGTATAACGCGAAACCGACCCAGAACTTCACCGACCTTGTCAGGCGGTGTTCGGATCTGAACATCACCGTCAGGCGGTACGAGAACGAGCTCATCGACTACGGCAAGCTGCGCAACGCCATCGTGCACGGTGCGGAAGGCGGAATCAAAGTGATCGCCAACCCGTGCGACGAGGTCGTGCGGCAGATCGAGTTCATAGAGCGCTATCTGTGCGCGCCGCCCGCAGTGCTCGACGTAATCAAGGTCAAGAAGATCGCGTCGGTGTTCGCGGACAAGCCGCTGCTGACCGCGGCGGAGGCGTTCGCGGAGAACAGGCAGAAGACGCTCATAGTCTACGACCACGGGCGCATGAGCGGCGTCATCAATTCGTATAAGCTGTACGGCGAGATAGCGGCGAGGGCAAAGCGCGGCGACGACGTGACCGCGTTCCTGACCGGCGCGAGATGCGGCGACATACTCAGCCCCGCCGACCTGACGGGCTATATGCTCGTGGGCAGGGACGCGACGGTCGTGGACGTTTTCACGGCGTTCGAGAAGCACAAGGATCTCATCGCCGTCATCGTCACCGAGAGCGGCGTGCTGGGCGAAAAGGTGCTGACGATCATCACCCCGTCCGACTTCCCGCGCATCAACCGTTATTTGGAAAATTACAATGTCAAGCCGTTCTGACGCAGAAAAAAGTCGTAAAAAATCGTATCTTGTCGTATTTTGTCGGATTATGTCGAAAAGTTTTTCAAACTTTTTTTCAAAAAGGTCTTGACAAATCGAAAATTTATGATACAATGTATGTACAATAAACGAACGCCGAAGGGTGTTACCGCATCGGACAAAAAGGAAGCGGAAGAAGGAAAAGCGAATTCCCGATCGCAAATCGGAGAAGCCGACCGTGAAAACATCGGCCGCGCGAACTGCTCCAGGTACCCGGGCAATCCGGGCGGACGAAGCCAATAGCGGGCAGCGGAAACGAGGAGCGAAAAGGAAGGAACGGATCCGACCGAAGCGGAAAAGGAGTCCGGACGGAAACCGTCGATCTCATCTGCAGACGACGTTCCGCGTACGGGGACGTACGGAGAAAAACGGTTGAACCGAAAGCGTCTTTATTGTGTGGATTCTACGGAGCCGATCCGCCCAATCCCTACCCCGACATCGCGGGCAATGCGGAAAAACGTTTTGCGGCAAGCAGGAGTGTAATCGAATGTAAGCCGTAAGAAAGGTTGGTCGCAGAGCCAAGGGAAACGGAACGCACGAGCCGGACAGGAGTGTAATCGAATGCGAGGCGAATGCGGAAAGCGAACCGCAACGCGGGGGATGACGAAGACAATCGTTTTCGTGCGACACAGGAGTGTAATCGAATGCTCAGCATGGAAGAGGTTATCGGAGTCGTCTTAACGGAGATAAGGACGAGTCGCGAACGGTACCGCAAAAGGAAAAGAAAACTTTTTCTTCCCTCGGTCGAATATCGATCCGTTTGAAAAAACACTATGGATCCGAAAGAGTAAGTGTGACCGTTTTAAGAAGAAAACTTTTCAGAATCAACGGCCCGAATAATTATTCCGTAAAATCCACTTTCGTGTGGGAAGCGGCGCGTCTTAGCCAAGACGCGCCGCGTTTTTTATTATTATCCTTTTCGCGCCGCTGTTTCGCGAGGAACATTGGTGCGAATCATCAATGAAAAGGATTATAGGGCTTTCTTTTTATTTTCAGCAGTCTCATAAAATCAGAGAATAAAGACTCGTCGGTAAGTTCAAACATCATCCATTTGCCGTCATGATAGGTCCTGGATTCATCGTAAACTTTCCGTACTTCCAAAGAATAATCTTCCCTGTCCCGTTCGAATTTCTCGCGTTCCTCTTTTCCGAGAATAACCATAAAACCGGCGCAATTTTCCCGCGCGTATAATGCGCACAGGGTTTTGCCTCCTCTGCGGTATTTGTACTCATAAGTCCAGGCCTTGCCTCCCTTGCCCCATATGCGATCCATATCGTAATGTTCGTCGATCAGAGCGCATAACTTATTCCATATCTCATACAACGGCTTTCCGATCAACGCCGTCATACGATCTGCATCGGGTATTATATCGAGCATTGCAACCTCCTCGGTAAATTTCGGCTAATCCTATTAAAAATTATAACATAATGACGAGCAAAACACAAGATATAATACACTAACGTTCGGCTTCGCCGCGCGCAACGCGCACGTCCCCGCGGCCTGCCTTATGGCGGCAAGGGGGATTTCACGCGAAAGAACGCAAAAGATCCCGCAGACGCGTCTGAACTTGCGCACGCCGACGGCGAGCGTTAGCGGTGCGCAAGAACATAAAAAACGAATCCGCCACGGACATCGCGTCACATCAGCGGATTCGCTATGATAAGGGGGAAAATGATGAGCTAAATTTGTTTCAAACAACGCGTAGGTTTGTTTGTACCGATAATATATCACATGTCAACGATGGATGTCAACTGTTTTTCATAAGTTTTTTAAAATTTTTTGAAAAATTTTTTCGGACATTGTCGAAACGTTATTTTGTCGTTTTGCGGGCGAGCACGGCGCGCTTTTCACGGTTGACGCGCAGAAGCGCGGCAAGGCTTGCCGGGGACAGGTCGCGGCGCGGCGGCGCATACGACACTTTGGTCAGCGATTCTATCACCGCCTCGTATGCGGCTATCTGCGCTTCCAGCTCCGCCGTATACCCCGCCCCGTCGACAGGGGCGCAGTCCCGGGCTTGCGGACGCGCGCATGCGGTCTGCTCCCGGCGTTCGGTTTCCGATCCGGCAGCCTGACTTACGGAACGGCTCCGCGGCTGCGGATTCGCATGCGGACGGAGATTTGCCGTCACGCCCGACGCTGCGAGCTCTGCGTCCAGCCCCATGCGTTTTATGCGGTCGCTGAGAAACCGGTACGCCTCGTTGATCTCCTCGAAGCGGGGCGCGTTCTCTTCCCCGCCGAGATCGGGATGGTACCGTCTTGCGAGCGTACGGTATGCGAGTTTTATGTCCTCGTCGCTCGCGTCCCTGGTTATTCCGAGTGTGGCGTAATAGTTTTTCACCCGCCTATTTTACTATATTCGCCGGCTTATGTCAAGCGTGACGACCGCGCAAAAAGGCGCCCGCATGAGCGGACGCCTTTTCCGACTGAAGTTTAAGGTTTTCCGTTAAGGCTTATGCCTTGTCTTTGGGCTTTCTGAATGCGGGAAGCACCATGAAGATGAATATCACGACCGCGCCTGCGACGAGTATGATACTGAGCACGATGGGGATCGCGATCCATGCGTTGTTAATCGTGGAAACCGTCGTGATGCCGTTGGTATTGACGAAGACGTACAGCTGATCCTTCGCGGATTCCTGTATCTTCATCAGACCGTAACCGCTGCGGTTATCCATGCCCTCGATGGTATCGAAGGAGCCGGAACCGAGGAACATATCCAGACCGGCGCGGACGCTGCACGACATGCTGTCCGAACCGAATGCGTCGGTGACGATTCTGCCCTCGAAGCCCCACTCGTTGTGAAGCACTTCTGTAAGCAGGCCGTAGTGAGCCGCAGTGTGCGACGTACCGATGGAGTTGTACGCGGTCATGATGCCGGTGCCGCCGTTAAGGATGCTGTCCGCTACTGTAGCGGTCTCGCAGATGATCTCGTAAGGACGGAGATAGATCTCGCGCATTGCCTGCTCGTTCAGCCAGGTATGCACGCCGCTTCTGTTGGTTTCCTGATCGTTGACCGCGAAGTGCTTGGTGTAGACCGCGACGCCCTTGTCCTGCAGGCCGCTCGTCTGAGCCGCGCAGATGTATCCGGAGAGCAGGCTGTCCTCACTGTAATATTCGAAGGAGCGGCCGCCGAAAGGACTGCGGTGCAGGTTGGTGGAGAAGCCGTAGATAGCGGACACGTTGTTGGCGATCGCTTCGTCGGCGTAGACCGAGCCCATTTCATACGCGAGGTCGGTATCGAAGGACGACGCGGTAATGGGCGCGCAGGTATAGCAGTTCGCGTCTATGTCGGAGACGAGGTCGTGCAGGCCTTCGGCGCCGTCCATATCGACCGCGAAGTTCTTGCCTATCGAGCTGATTGCGGGGTTCTGCCAGCCGCAGTTGCAGGTAAGATTCTGAAGCTCGTTGAAGCTCATCTGGGAGATAAGAGTATCCCATCTGTCGTCGTCGTAAGGCACGCCGACGAGATCGGCGCATACGAGCTGCTGAGCCTGCGACAGGGGCAGCGCCGTATATCCGCTTGCGGGATCCTGGTAATTGCCTTCGCTGTCGGCGAACTCGCCGGTGTATTTACCGGTTTCGGGATTATAGCCTTCGAGCGTAGCGCCGTGAAGCTTGTCCGTCAGTCTGGTCTTCGTGAAGTCGTCGGGCGTGTTCATCGCCTGGCTTGCGGCATAACTATCGGGGAACGTGTTAGCGAAGTCGGCGCGGGTCATATCGTCCTCGCCCGGAGTGTAGGCGCCGTCGCCGCGGTTGACGTCGTCAAACTGGTTGGTAGCCGTCTGATGATCCGAATCACGGTTGTTGTCGCCGCTGAACACTATTTCGCTTGACAGATTGTATGTCCAGCTCAGTACGTCGCTGTCCGAAGTGTTCGCCCAGCAGTGCGCGCCGTATTTGCCGAAATCGACATAGAAGCGGTAATCGCCGGCTTCGAGCACATACGCTTTTTCGTCCTGCCAGTCGTAGGATGCGAGCTGATCGCGGTTGATCGTCAGCGTCAGGGTTTCCGACGTGCCGGGAGCGAGTTCGGCCGTCTTGTCGAAGGCGCCGAGCACAACCTTGGACTTCTCGAGGCCGCCGTCGGTGTAAGGAGCTTCGTAGTAAAGCTCGACGGGCGTGCGCGAAGCACGAGTCTCGCTTCTGTTCGTCACGGTCACGTTGAACGTGAACTCGTTGGTCGAAGAGTTATATGCGGGCTCGCCTTCGAACGCGATGTCGAAATCCGCATACGACAGGCCGTATCCGAAGGGATACTGCACGATTTCGTCGTAGTTTGCGAAGTTGAACGTCTTGGTCGTGGACTGACCCTTGCCGTCCGTTTCCATGCCCATATACGCATGGTAATTGTCCGCGGTTACGGTCACGCCTTCAGCGGCAGCGGTTTCGTACCAGCGGTAGCCGACGTAAATACCTTCCTGATAGTGCAGATATTTGAGGTTGGCCTGACCGTTGACGTCGGTATACGTGAAGTCGCCGAAGTTATAATACGACGGAGCGGACTCCACTTCGTACGCCCAGGTGTCGGACAGTCTGCCCGAAGGAGATATCTGACCGGTGAGCGCCTGTGCGACCGCTCGGTTACCCGTCGAGCCGGGCATGCCTATCCACAGCACCGAGTCGATGTTGCCCGTGCCGTCGCTGCCGGCAGCGCCGTCAACGAAGTCGAGCTCGATGGGCATGGGCGTGTTGACGAGCAGAATGACGTGCTCGTAGTTGGCCTTGACGTAATCGACGAGTTCGCGTTCCTGGGGCATAAGTTCGAGATAATGATATCCCGCTGCGCCGCCCTGGTTCATGTCGCCGCGGCTGGACTCGTACGGCGTCATATCCATGACCGCATCGCTGCCCTCGCCGCCCGCGCGTCCGACGACGAGTATCGCCGTGTCGCTGTAACTCTCCGCGCTCGTGCGCGCCGCTGCGTATCCGTCGTAATCGAGCGGTACGTCGACGATGGAGTGCGTCGAACCCTGCATGTCCGTGACGCTGCCCGCATTGGCGCCGGCGTCGCCCGTCAGGTCGGAATAGAAGTCCCAAAGCTCCTCGTTGACCTCTACGTTCACCTCGGCAAGCGCGTCTTTAAGGTTGAGGAACGCGGACGGATCCCAGTTCCAGCCGCCCGCCGAGCCTGTACCGAGATACAGCTGTTTTGCGGACAGCGCGCCGAAGAGGTTGACCTTCGTCGTGCCTTCGGGAAGTGGGAGCGTGTTGCTCTCGTTCTTCATCAGCACCATACCACCGGCTTCCTGCTCGACGGTATACTCGTTCGCCGCGGCGATGACCGCGTCCGTATCCGCGCTTCTGTCGCGGAAGAACAGACCGATCATGGACGAATACGTCGCGCAGAGCACGTCGACGACTATCGCTATCGCTATGAGCAAAACTATGAGCACGATACCGATGATGCCGACTTTCTTGCTTCTCTGTTTCATGATTTCCTCCTTTTATAGAAGTATAAAATTTTTTGCCCGGGTTTCCCCGTGTGCTTTTCAATTATAAAACCGCGGCGGAGCGGTTTCAATAATAACGGAAAAACAGGGGGTTGAAACAGAGTGAGCGGACGAACGCACGGACGAACGGCGCGCAAAAAGGAACGAACGGCGGGGATGAAAACCGCTTATTCTGATTATCTCGCGCCGATAATTCGCGCCGGTTGCAATGTTGCGCCCGAAAAACTCCTGCGAGTTTTTCGGTGCTCGCATTGGCGCGAACGCCAACGGGGTCTTATTCCTTGCGCACCGCTAACGCTCGCCGTCGGCGTGCGCAAGGAAGGTTAACAAAAGAAAATACCGGCGCGAATGCGTCGGTATTTTCCTGCTTGAAGTTTTTGCTTTTTTCTTTTATTCGGTTGCCGTCACGGTCTGAGGGTTCCTGATGGCCTCCTGCATGGCGAGTATGACCAGGCCGCAGGTGCCCGTCTGTCCGGAAGCGATCGTGATCGTCTTGCCGTTACCGTCCACAGCCGTAGGCCAGCCGCTTTCGTTGACGTCGACGGAGATAGCCATTATCTCGTCCAGCGTCCAGCCGGTAAACTGATTAAGGAACACGTTGGACATACCTGCGTTGACGTATGTCTGATATTCCTCGTTGTCCGATGCGGAATCGGCTGCCGGAGCCGCGGACGTAACGTTCCAGATGCTGTTGTTCTGGTCGACGTCGAACGTGACGGTTGCGCCCCAATGGTCGCCCTCGTACTTCGTTATCTGTCCGGCGCTCGGTCCGGTGCCGGCGACCTCGAAGCTCGTCGTGTAGTGGCACGTGTATGTGCCCGTATACGTTCCTTCCTCGAGAGAGTAACCGCCGCATGCGCTTATGCAAACGACTGCAAGCGCGAGCGTCAGTACAAGCACTGCCGCGACTGCGGCGCTTCTTAACTTTTTCATAACATTCTCCTGAAAAATTTTTTCGCAAAAACCTTTCGCTTCAGTCAAATATATGATAATACGGCAGGCGCGCTTTTTCAATACAAAAGGAACAAACGGCGCGTGAAAGTCAAAATCATGCGGCGCGGAGCCGCGAGCGGCGCGTCAAAGGGAACGAACGGCGCGTCAGAGTATAACCGAGCCGCCGCCGCGCAGCAATTCGAGATACCGCGCTTTTATCGCCGTGACCTTACGGCGGGACAGCGGCAGAACTTCGCCGTCCGTAAGCTCGACGTCGGACACGAGTATGCGCGAAATGAAACGGTAATTCACGAGTATGCCTTTATGTATGCGGATAAACCCCTTGGGGCCGAGATCTTCTTCCAGCTTTTCCATGGAACGGTTGACGTTTATGGTTTCCTTTTTTCCGGCAAGGTGTATGAGCTGCGTTTTGCCGTAGCCCTCGAAATATTTCACATCGGACAGCGGAACGTTCATGATTCCGCTCTTGCTCAGCACGGTTACTGTACCTCCCTTGCGGCTTTCGAGCATGGCGAGGTAGTTGTTTATGACCTTGCTAAGATCGCCGAGGAAGTTGGACTTTCTTATGAAATCGAAGGGACGCACTTTGAACGCGTCGAAAACCCTGTCCTCGCGCGCGGAAACGTATACGATTTCCGTTCTGTCGTTGTTTCTGCGCAGGCGTTCGCCGAACTCGATACCGTCGATTTTAGGCATTTCGATATCCAGAAAGAGCAGGTCGAAAATGCGCAGCTTCATACTGCGCCAAAGCGGCTCGGCGGAAGTGAACGTCTCGATTTCCACGCTCACGCCGCGCTTGGCAAACGCCGCCCTGACCGCGCTCAGCATTATGTCCACTATGTTTTCTTCGTCGTCGCAGATCGCAACCCTTATCGATTCCATATATCCTCCGTGCCGCCGGCGCCGCTTTGCATGTTATTAAGACCCACCCCCCCCCCGTCGGTTCGGACAGTATTGCGCTGACGACGAATCTGCCGTGCTCGGCTTTATACTCCACGCTGCCGTTATGCGCGTCCACTATGCCCTTGACGACTTTGGTGCCGTAACCGTGAGCGTCCTTGTCCTTCTTGCTCGTAATGAGCGTGAGCGAGCGGCGCTCATGCTCCGACGCCACCGCGTTTTCCACCGTCACGAACAGCGTTTTGTTTATCAATTTCAGTCTGAAAACAACCGTTCTGTCCTCTACTTCCGGGTTGCGTTCCAGATACTCGATGGCGTTGTTGAGCAGATTGAACAGCAGCGAACACATGTCCGTGTCGGCGAACGCGATTTCCGCGGGAACGGCGATCTCGTAGTCTATTTTGATGCCCGAGCGCGCGGCTTTGTCCAGCTCCACGTTCATGACCGCGCTGACCACGCGGTTGCCGCAGTCCACGTACGACAGCGACGGAAGCAGCCGCTCCGAATATTCGGAAAAGTAATCGTTCAGCTTTTCGTATTCCCCGCGCTCCAGCATCAGCTTCATCATGGTATACTGATTGCGCAGTTCGTGGCGCAGACGGCGCATCGCCTCGATATTGGCGGCGGAAATGCGCATGGTCGTGGCGTCCGTTTCGCGCAGAAGACTGTCGGCGCGTCGGCGGTTGCTCTCGCACACGGCGCGGCTGATGGCGAACACGCTGTAATACGCCGTCAGCAGAATAACGAGGAGTATTATGCTTATAACCACGTTTGCGGCGGAATTGACGTCGAAGAAATTGGTAATTACCCAGAATACGACGCACGCCGCCGCGGCGACGCAGACTATCCCGAGGCTCGCCAGCACCGTTTCTTCCAGCCGGCTGAGCGAGAACACTTTGAAAAATGCCACGCATGCGCCGATAATAATGACGACCAGCGTCACCATTATCCATTCCATCTCGCCCATCTCTATCCCCAGCGTGGATATGAGGTCGAGCATGGAAAAACAGCACACGAGCGCCACGCATATAACGGCGAAGTACGAAACGCCTATCGTCACGCGGGCGGTAGCGCGGTATCTGCACACGAAAATAAGCCACAGCGCGGTAAGTGTGCCGCCGCACAGCTGCGACATATATTTGTCGGCAAAAATAACATAGCTGAGCGCGCACAGACAGTTCATTACTATGACTGCGACGGCTATCTTGGCCGCAAGTACGGCGACGTCTTTCGGCCGGCGGATATGTATATCCTCGGCCAGCAGCGGGACGAACGCCGCAATCAGATTGTTTACCACCAAAGCTATGACCCCGAATCTGAGCCCGCCGTAAAAATCCACGAAATAATTCATCATCACTCCCTGTTCTGCTTTGTTACAAGTATAAACGCGAAGAGGCGCAAAAGTCAACGCATACGGAACAAACGGCGTGTGAAACGCCGCAAACGGCGGAACGGAAAAACGGTCTTCTCTTACCCAAGAAGACCGTTTTTCCTGCACATACTTAAAAACTTCCGTGCCCGGATCCGCCCTGCGCTTATCCGTCGTCCCGTCCGGGGCCGTATGCCGCCGACCGGAACGCACGCGCCGCGGCAGAACCGCTGACGGACGCACCACCGCGCCGTCCGCGAATGCCCTCCGTCATCCGCCATCACGTGTAATAAATATACTACATCGCCGCACGTTTGTCAATCCCATTGCGCAGGTTCCGGCCAATTTTCACATGCCGTCACAAAACAGTCATAAAATTTCGAGTGCCGAAATATGCAGAGTCGCGCATTTTCGACATAAAACGCGCAAAAAACGCAATGCCGAAAAATTGCTTGACAAATTTTCTGCGTACGGATATAATAGTTATACTGCGGAGTGAGAGCATAAACGAAATCTCCGCATCTTTACTATTGACAAAACGCGACCGGCCGCGCAGGGGTGAGCGGCGGCACGTACGTAATTCACACAGGTGGTGGAAACCATGAAAAAGAAGCTGTCCGAGCTCAACAAAGAAGAGTTCAACAATTTTCACGAGAACAAAGTACACGGCGACGCGCTCAAGCCCTTCGCCAAATACTCCATGGTCATCGGCGATAAGATGCCGTCCTATGCGGCGCACTGGCACGACGAAATGGAGATCATAAAAGTGCAGAAAGGTTCGGGCTCCGTCTGCATCGACGACAAATGGTTCTCGGTGCACGAAGGCGATATTCTCTTCGTCAATCCCAAGATCATACATTCGTTTGCGCGGTTCAAGAAGGAAGAGATGTTCATCGAGTCCATCGTGTTCAACCTGCACAGTCTGGAAAGCACGAACGCCGATTCGTGCACGATAAAATATCTCGCGCCGATAATCAACGGACAGTATCTCGTTACGCGTATCATTCGGACCAAGAATCCGGATTATCACGTATTCGACGAAAACATGACGACGATCATGCAGGCGTATAACGACGGCATTCCGGGCTGGGAAATGGCGGTAAAGGCAAATCTGTTCTGGCTGTTCTATCATCTCTATCGCCTCGGGCTCGTGCATAAGTCGCGCAATATCGACGAGAAGCAGGAGAGCGATTCCATCCAGCCCGCGATCGAATATATCAGAAGCAACTACGCCGAAGAAATTTTCATTCACAAACTCGCGACGCTGTGCGGATACAGCGACACATACTTCATGAAGCTGTTCAAAAAGACGACGGGCATGACGTGCGTGGACTACATAAACGGCGTGCGCCTCGCGCAGGCGGCCAACCACCTCATCGCGTCGAGTTCGAGCATAATCGACATTGCGCTTGCGGTGGGATACAACAACGTATCTTACTTCAACCGCCAGTTCAAATCCGTTTACGGCATGACGCCGAAGGAGTACCGCCGTCAGGGCCGCGAAGCCGCGGGCGAAATACGTACCCGTTCGGTGCGCTCCGCATACGCGGGCAGGGATCACGGCATCTGATAAAACGACGTAAGCTAAAAGGCTTTCCGACCGGAAAGCCTTTTTCTTTATGATGAATTTTTCCCTTAAAGCGCACCGGCGCGAAACGATAAGTCGCCGTATATAAGCGCCGGGCCGCGAAATCAAATTACGGAAAACTCCGGACGCCGAACGGCCGGCCGACGCGCGACATCGTTTTCGCGTCGCTCCCGTCGATTACAGCGTGATGCCGAATACCGTCGGGAAAAGCGCGAGCACGAGCACGCCGAGCGCGATGCGGTATACGCCGAATATCTTGAAATCGTGACGGCGGACAAACTTCATCAGGAACTTAATCGCCAGCATGGAAACGACGTAAGCCACCGCCATTGCCGCAAGCATGACCGCGACCTGCATGACCGTGAAAGTGCTGCCGTCGATAAAGTACTTGACGATACGGAAGCCGCTCGCCCCTATCATGACGGGAATGGCGAGGAAGAACGTATATTCGGCGGCGACCGAGCGCGAACAGCCTATGAGCATGGCTCCGAGTATGGTCACGCCCGAGCGCGACGTGCCGGGGATCAGCGACAGCACCTGTATGATACCGATGATCAGCGCGTGCCGGTACGTCAGCGCGTCCACGGTCTGCACCTTGAACGTGCGCCGGCGGTTCCGGATTTCGAGGACGATGAACAGCACGCCGTACACAATGAGCATGGCGGCGATGACCGCGTAGTTATAGAGGTGCTCTTCCATCCAGTCGTCAAACAGCAGTCCGGCGACGGCGGCGGGCAGACAGCCCACGATGACCTTGCCCCACAGACTCCACGTGCTCTTCTTCTCTTCCCTCGTCTTCTGACGCGAAACGGGATTGAGTCTGCCGAAGAAACAGGTCAGCACGGCGAGTATGGCGCCGAGCTGTATAACGACCATAAAGACGTCGTTGAATTCTGGCGTGAACACCTCGGGCGCCGTAGTCGGAAATATCTGATCGAACAGCAGCATGTGTCCGGTGCTGCTTATGGGCAGCCACTCGGTTATGCCCTCGATGATGCCTATTAAAATTATCCGTATCCATTCGACAAACGTCATTTGTTATCCCTCTTGCGTTCCGACATTGCCCTTCCCTCTCCGTTTTGCGTAAATTAACGACACGCAACTTTATTATTATACCATTTATGCGTTTTCAAGTCAACGCATAGCCGCCGCGGGGACAAGACTTTCACACTGTTTCACAAATTCCATACAATTCCGTTACAAAACCGCTCAAACGACACGAAAAAAGACCGCAGGTCTTCCCTGCGGTCTTTCATGCGGCTGTCAGCCGTTATTATTTGATGATCTTCGAAACGACGCCCGAACCGATCGTTCTGCCGCCTTCGCGGATAGCGAAACGAAGCTGCTCTTCCATAGCGACGGGAGCGATAAGCTGAACTTTGATCGTCACGTTGTCGCCGGGCATAGCCATTTCGCGGCCGTCGGCGAACTCGATGGTGCCGGTGACGTCGGTCGTTCTGAAATAGAACTGAGGACGGTAGCCCTTGAAGAAGGGGGTCTTACGGCCGCCTTCGTCTGCTTTCAGCACGTAGATCTGGCCTTCGAACTCGGTGTGCGGGGTGACGGTCTTGGGCTTAGCGAGGACCTGGCCGCGCTCGATGTCCTTACGCTCTACGCCGCGGAGCAGGATACCTGCGTTGTCGCCTGCCTGAGCGAAGTCGAGGGACTTTCTGAACATCTCGATACCGGTAACGACAGAGGTCTTGGTCTCTTTGAGGCCGACGATCTCGACGGGTTCCTGAATCTTTATCTGGCCGCGCTCCACTCTGCCGGTTGCGACGGTGCCGCGGCCGGTGATCGTGAACACGTCCTCGACGGGCATAAGGAAGGGCTTATCCACGTCGCGCACGGGCTCGGGGATGTAGGAGTCAACCGCATCCATAAGCTCGAATATGCACTTGCACTCGGGGCCGTCCACGTTGCCTGCGGTAGCGGCTTCGAGAGCCTTGAGAGCGGAACCTCTGATGATGGGAGCGTCTTCGTCGAAGCCGTTGGACGAAAGAAGTTCGCGGAGCTCCATCTCGACGAGGTCGAGAAGCTCGGGGTCGTCCATCTGGTCGCACTTGTTAAGGAATACGACGATCTTGGGCACGCCGACCTGACGGGCGAGCAGGATGTGCTCCTTGGTCTGGGGCATTGCGCCGTCGGTAGCTGCGACGACGAGGATTGCGCCGTCCATCTGAGCCGCGCCGGTGATCATGTTCTTGACATAGTCGGCGTGACCCGGGCAGTCCACGTGAGCGTAGTGACGCTTTGCGGTCTCGTACTCGACGTGAGCGGTGTTAATCGTGATACCTCTTGCCTTTTCCTCGGGAGCCTTGTCTATATCCTCATACTTCATCTTCTGAGAAAGTCCCTTAGCGGCCAGAGTCATCGTGATAGCTGCGGTAAGCGTGGTTTTGCCATGGTCGACGTGACCGATGGTACCGATGTTTACGTGCGGCTTGCTGCGGTCAAATTTAGCCTTTGCCATATTTTGTTTCCTCCATTAAATTTTGAAATAAATTCTTCAAACGCCCTTACATTATATATGAATTCGCTGATTTTGTAAAGGGTTTTGACTGTTTTTTACGATTTTATCGCGCGGATCAGTTCTTCTTCGCGCGTTCGCCGATGATCTTGTCGGCGATATTCTTGGGCACTTCGGAGTAGTGATCGAAAGTCATCGTGTACTGACCTCTGCCCTGCGTGTTGGAGCGGAGCGCGGTCGAGTAACCGAACATCTCGGAAAGAGGTATTTCGGACTTGATGACCTGCGAGCCGTTGACGATCTCCATACCCATCAGGTTGCCGCGGCGGCGGTTGACGTCGCCCTGCACGGTACCGAGGTACTCTTCGGGAATGACGATCTCCACGCGCATGATAGGCTCGAGAATGACGGGGTTGGCCTTTGCCACGCCGTCCTTGAACGCAAGCGAACCTGCGATGTGGAACGCCATTTCGGACGAGTCGACGTCGTGATACGAACCGTCGTAAACTGTGGCTCTGAAGTCCACGGTTTCGTAGCCGGCGAGCACGCCGCTCATTCTCGCCTCCTGAATACCTTCGTTTATAGGCTGTATGAATTCCTTCGGAATGGAACCGCCCACGGTCTTGTCCACGAATTCGTAACCGGCACCCGGCTCGAGAGGCTCGAACGTGACCTTACAATGACCGTACTGACCTTTACCGCCCGACTGCTTGATGTACTTGCCTTCGGCGTCGACGGTCTTGCGGAACGTCTCGCGGTATGCGACCTGCGGTTTGCCGACGTTGGCCTCGACCTTGAACTCGCGCAGCATTCTGTCGACGATGATTTCGAGGTGAAGCTCGCCCATGCCGGCGATTATGGTCTGACCGGTCTCCTGATCGGTGTAGGTTTTGAACGTGGGGTCTTCCTCAGCCAGCTTCTGAAGGGCGATGGCCATCTTCTCCTGACCGGCCTTGGTCTTGGGCTCGATCGCGACTCTGATGACGGGATCGGGGAACTCCATGGACTCGAGCACGATGGGGTGCGCGGGGTCGCAGAGGGTGTCGCCCGTCGTCGTATCTTTCAGACCGACGATAGCGCATATATCGCCGGCGAAGATCTGATCGATCTCGGTGCGGCTGTTCGCGTGCATCATGACGATACGGCTGACGCGCTCCTTCTTGTTCTTCGTGGAGTTGAGCACGTAGGAACCGGTGGTCAGCGTGCCGGAGTAGCAGCGGAAGAACGCGAGCTTGCCGACGAACGGATCCGCCATGATCTTGAACGCAAGACCGGCGAACGGAGCGTCGTCGCTCGTTTCTCTCTCCTCCACCGTCTCGCCGTCCTCGAGCGTACCCTTGATGTGCGGGACGTCGAGCGGGCTGGGCATGAAGTCGACGATCGCGTCGAGCAGCAGCTGCACGCCTTTGTTCTTATACGAAGAACCGCAGGTGACGGGAATGATGTTCATACCGATCGTACCCTTGCGGAGAGCCTTTTTGATCTCCTCTTCGGTGAACGACGCGCCTTCGTCCTCGAAATATCTCTCCATGAGAGCGTCGTCCTGTTCGGCGACGGTTTCGAGCAGTTTCGCACGGTATTCCTTGGCGAGATCCATCATGTCTGCGGGGATATCCTCGTCGCGCACGTCCTTGCCGAGGTCGTCGTAGTACACTTCAGCTCTCATTCTGACCAGGTCTACGACGCCCTTGAACGTCTCTTCCTTGCCGATGGGGAGCTGGATGGCGACGGGATTGGCGCCCAGACGCTCGCGGATCATCTTGATGACGTTGAAGAAATTCGCGCCGTTGATGTCCATTTTGTTGACGTACGCCATTCTGGGAACGCCGTACTTGGTGGCCTGACGCCACACCGTTTCGGACTGAGGCTCGACGCCGCCCTTCGCGCAGAATACGGCGACGGCTCCGTCGAGGACTTTGAGCGAACGCTCGACCTCCACGGTGAAGTCGACGTGGCCGGGGGTATCGATGATGTTGATGCGGGTCATGGGGCTGGTCTTGGTCTTCCACACGGTGGTGGTAGCCGCGGACGTGATCGTGATGCCGCGCTCCTGTTCCTGTTCCATCCAGTCCATAGTAGCTGCGCCCTCGTGGGTCTCGCCTATTTTATGAACCTTACCGGTATAGAAAAGGATACGCTCGGTCGTCGTGGTCTTGCCCGCGTCGATGTGCGCCATGATTCCTATGTTTCTGGTATTTTCGAGTGAATATTCTCTCTTAGCCATTTTTAACTCCTGTGGGATAATCGTTGTATTGCGCCGACGGTAATCGGCGGAGAAGTGCGGTCAGGCGGGCAGCCGGCGACGGAAGTTTACTTTCGTGGGCGAAGCAAGCGTTAGCGCTGAGCGGAGTAAACGACGGAGCACGCAGCCCGTATCACCGCGCTTATACGGCGATTATCTTTACCATCTGAAATGCGCGAACGCCTTGTTGGCCTCCGCCATTCTGTGCATCTCTTCCTTGCGCTTTACCGAGGCGCCGGTGGAATTGTAGGCGTCCATCAGTTCGGCGGCGAGACGTTCTTTCATCGTCTTTTCGCCGCGCTTGCGGGAGAAGAGCACGAGCCAGCGGATGCCGAGCGTCTGGCGGCGGTCGGGACGTATCTCCATGGGGACCTGATAGGTCGAACCGCCCACTCTGCGGGCCTTGACCTCGAGCTGAGGCATAACGTTTTCGAGCGCCTTGGTGAACACATCCATCGGCTCGGAGCCCGTCTTTTCCTTGATAATATCGAAAGCTTCGTACACGATCTTCTGCGCGATGCCTTTTTTACCGTCCAGCATTACCTGGTTGGTCAGTTTCGTGACCACCTTGCTGCCGTAAATGGGATCGGGAAGCACGTCGCGCTTCGGAACTCCACTTCTTCTGGGCATAATTAAATAATCTCCTTTTGAATAGAATTACGACCGGCGCGCTTACTTGGGTCTCTTTGCGCCGTACTTAGAGCGGGCTTGCATGCGTTTCGCCACGCCGTTGGTATCCAACGCGCCGCGAATGATATGATATCTTACGCCGGGCAAATCCTTCACTCTGCCGCCACGAACCAACACGACGCTGTGTTCCTGCAGGTTGTGCCCCACACCGGGGATATAAACAGTTCCTTCCATCTTGTTGACAAGACGCACACGCGCTATCTTACGAAGAGCGGAGTTAGGCTTCTTGGGGGTTGCGGTCTTGACGGAAAGACATACGCCGCGCTTCTGAGGGTTGCCCTCGAGAAGCGGAGAAACGGACTTCTTCACGCTGGTCTCGCGTCCCTTATGGATGAGCTGATTGATAGTGGGCATGTTACTCTACCTCCTTTTAAGTAGTATTGCCGTCCCGCTTCCGAATTCCTCAAAAGCAAAGACATAGCCTACGATAAAACCGCAGGCTAAATAATTATATACGTTTGCAAACGCTTTGTCAACGATTTTTCGCATTCCCTCCGTCGATTTTTACGCAAACGGCGGCAAAAACGGGGCGAAAATCGCTTTCGTCCCGTTTTGGTTATCCGATATACGTCAGCGGCTGGTCACGCACACGACCTTGCCCGCCTCTACGGGCACCGGTTCGGCGAAGCAGCGGCGCAGACGGGCGAGCAGCGACGAGCGCGTCACCACGAAGGAGCGGTACGTCCTGCCCTCGTGCGAGTACAACGTGTTCGGCTTCACTTCCACGACGCCCGCGCGGCGCGGCACCAGCCTGCTGTCTGTGACGGCTATCCACAGCGCATACGACGAACGCAGCCGTTTTACCGCGCGGCGGAGCTGTTTTTTCAGTCGGCGGGAATATGGCGCGCCGTCGAGGTTGAGCGCGACGGTGGACGTGCGGCCGGTTATGCGCGAGGCGGCGGTCACCAGCCGGCGCTCGGCGTACGACAGACTGCCGAACCTGCGGCGCAGGCTTACGCGCACGCCCATCTTTTTCAGCAGCGCGGCGGCTTCCTTTTTGTTCAGCGGGGTTGCGGACAGCAGCGCGCGCTCGTAGCGCATATACTGCCACACCGTAAACGCCGCGAACGGATGCTTGCCGACGACGTAATAGTCCCTGCCCGTCACCCGGCACACCGCCGACACCTCGTCGTTGAGCGCGCGGGCGACGCCCTGACCGCCGCTGCGCATGAGTCTGCGCTTTTCCGCGCTGTCTCCCACCAGATACATAACTTCCCTGTCCGTGTTTTTCATATCCGTAATTATACCCGCGAGCGGAATAATTAAACGGCCGCCGCGAAAAAAAGCTCCGGCAAAATCTGCCGGAGCTTTTGTCGCCGCATTATGCGGTTTTTCAGATATCCATATCGATGAGTTCGTAATCGGCCGCGTCGGAGGGAGCCGTCACGGTCGTGACGTCCGTCTTACGGATCTTGTAAGTGAAGGAGCCGGTCATCGAACCGCTTTCGGAAGATGCGCCGAGAGTCGACGAAATATCGTCTAACACCATGTCAGCCGCGGTAAGCACGCCGTCCTCGTCGTACGATATCGCGATATGACCGATTTTATCGATCTCCACTTTCAGCGTGCCGCCGTCTATAAAGACGGTTACGACGTCCGAATCTTCGCCGTCGCCGTACTGAGCGTTAAGCGCTTTGACGTATTCGTCCAGCGTCGCCGCCGCGTCGGCGCCCGGAGTTTCGGAAATTATAGCTTCGAATCCGTTAAGCACCGACTCCGCGGTCATCGCTACTTTCGTGGACGTTTTTGTTTCCGTGCCGGAGCCGCTCAGCTGATAATCGCCGTTTATGTACAAAGTATCGTCGGCAAGAATGCTGTCGCCGGAAATCGTCATGGCGATTTCGCTGTCGCCGCCCGCCTCTTCCGGCACACCCGTCGTCTTAATATTAAAATCGATATCGACGTTCACGGAGCCGGTCATATCCTTGAGCATGTTGAGCTGCCCGTCGGCTTTATACGATATTTCGGTCGACATCTTTGCGGAATCCGAACCGCTGCCCATGGGCTGTTCCATCTTCATGGACATATTCATTTCCAGCTTATAACCGTTGCCGCTTATGAACCCGGGCATACCGGTCTCCGTATCCGCGGCCGATTTGAGCGCGGCAGTTTCGATGAACGCCTTGTAAGAGTCCTCCGTCGCAGGCGTAGTCGCGGTTATTTCGTCACCGCAGCCCGCGAATGCGAAACATGCGAACGCCACCACCAGCGCAAGCATCGCGCAAAGCGCTATTTTCGTTTTTTTCATATCGATAAATCCTCCTTGCGGCGCCTTTGCGGCTCACCGTTTATAATATGATTATATTACGGAAACGAGGATTTGTCAATATGGGAAATTGTAAATTATCGTGAAGTTTTACACACTTCGCCGTCACATTCCGTCAACTTTTCACATTATTTGTGAAATCCGGCGTATACGCTTTCGTGGCGGAATCCGCGTCCTGGAACCAGCCGTCCAGTCCCAGGCGCAGCGCCTCTTCCAGCACGGAGTTATACTCGAACGCGGTCACGCGGCGGTTAAGCCCGCAGCCGGGCGGTGCAAAGTCCGGCGTGTACTGCCGCATGAGCGACAGCTTCACATCCCCGCCCCATTTTTCCGCAATGCGGCGCACGACGAGCAGACTGTCGGCGCGGCAGCCCGGCAGCACGAGGTGGCGCACGATCACGCCGCGGCGGATAAGTCCGTTCTCGATTACGGGCGGGCCGGCGAGCCGCACCATGCGGTCTATCGCCTCTTCGGCAACGGCGGGATAGTCGGGCGCGGAGGAGTATTTCGCCGCGAGAGCGGAGGAGGCGTATTTGAAATCGGGCAGCCATACGTCGACGTACGGCGACAGCGCTTCCACCGCTTCGGGCAGCTCGTAGCCGCCGGTGTTGTACACGACGGGCAGGTCAAGCCCGCGGCGGCGCGCAATGCCGAGCGCGTCCGCCACGTCGGGCAGATACGGCGTTGCGGTGACGAGATTTATGTTGTGCGCGCCCGCGTCGCGCAGCGAAAGGAACGAGTCCGCCAGCTCTTCGCGGCTCATGCGGCGGCCGGAAACGGAAAAGGAGATATCGCGGTTCTGGCAGTATATGCAGCGCAGATTACAGCCCGAAAAGAACACCGCGCCGCTGCCCCGCGCGCCGCTTACGGGAGGTTCTTCCCACATGTGCAGCATGGTCTTTGCGACCGCGGCTCCGTCGCCGCAGCCGCAGTAGCCTGCGCCCGTCCGTCTGTCTGCGCCGCACCGCCGCGGACACATTTCGCAATGTGAATAATCGAATGACATCGGCTATATTATACATCTTTTCCACGCCGCACGCAAGAGCATTTATATTTTGTTTATATTTATAATGAATAATATCCTCGGAGAGACTATTATGTCGATTTCGGTTACGTTCAAAAACAGATTCAAGGAGTGCGTACAGGAATACTGCGCCGGGCACGGCGACTGCGGCTCTGTCCGGCTGGCGGAAAAGATGGGCATTTCCTATTCCGTATATTCCCGGATATTGCAATACGGCATACTCCCGAAGCCGGACGTGCTCGTGCGCATAGCGGATTTTTTCGACGTTTCGGCGGATTATCTCATCGGAAGAACGGACGACGAAAGATTTGCCGCCTCGGGCGGCAATGCAACGTTTGCGGAACGTCTGGAACTCATGAGAGCAGCAAAAGGCGTGACTTATTACCGGATTGCCGAACGCACGGGCATAAACCGGAATTATTTTACGGAATGGAAAAGCGGCCGCGTAAAACCCTCGCTTCCGTATCTCGTTGCCGTGGCAAATTATTTCGGCGCTTCGCTCGACTATCTGCTCGGCCGCACAGACGACGACACTCCGCCGGAAACGAATGCCGATTTCGATCTCGGCGACGAATAAAACGAATAAATAGACGAATAATACAGCAAAGCCGTCCCGGCATTGGGACGGCTTTCTCGTTTCATTGAATATCTTTCGGCATTATGCGCCGGCGGTTTCTTCCGCCGCCTGCTCTTCTGTCAGCGCGGTGCGGCCGAAACGTTCGCGGAGAGCGTTGAATTCGGTCAGCGCCTCGGCCTGACGGCGGGCGTGCTTTTCCGCCTTCTCCGCCTCGCGGGCTTCGAGCGCCTTGCGCTCCTCCTCGCTCATGGCGGCAATGCGGTCTGCCTTCTCCTGCTCTGCTGCGGCTTTCTTTGCCTCCGCGGCCTGCTTCTTTGCTTCGGCGGCAGCGGCTTTCGCCTCCTGCGCTTCGCGGTATCTGCGCTCTTCGGCCTCGAAGTCCAGCCCCTGCTTCTCGCAGCGGGCTTTGAGCGCCTGCCTTCTCTGCTCGTCCGCTTCTGCCTCGGCTTCCGCCTCCTCTCTCGCCATCACGACTGCGGGCGGAACGTATTCCCTGCCCTCTGCGGCGGCGAGCGTCTTCTGGTCGAGCACGATGGCCTTATGGTCGAGCGAAGAGAACTTCTCCACGCCCATGAAGATGAACAGTATCACTATGACGGCGTAGCATATCGTTTCGCCGCCGATGAATATCCACGGCATGACCGTGCGGATGAGCGGGGACGAAACGTTGGTCGCGGAATATCCGACCGCGCCGAGCACGCCGTTGAGTATGCCCGTGGCGATACCTGTCATACCCGCCATGATCGCGCCGTATATCGTCATCGTGAAGCCGTCGGTGCGGAAACCGTGCATGGCTTCCTGATGATCGAGCGTGTCTGCGAGCAGCGCGAGCGACAGATACATCGCCGGCGTGGAGCCGAGCGCCTTGACGACGAAGGACGTGACGACCACGCCGAAGTTGTCGGGAGCAATGAACCCTATCGCGCCGCCGATGACGGACAGTATCGCGCCGAACATTATCGCCCGGCCCTTGCCTATCTTGTTCGCGAGCGGCCACGCTATGACCATGCCCAGCGCCGTCGGCACCGCGCCTATAATGGACAGCGTGCCCTGGAAAGTACCGCCCGTCTGGGTGGAATAGTTGCCGCTTGCGTCGGGGAACATCGCCTGGCAGAAATAGAGCTGCGAAACGTTCTTCATCATGCCGCCGAGCTGGTAGAGGAAGAAGAAGGCGATCATTATCCACCAGAATTTGTCCTTGAAGCACACGCCCGCCTGTTTAAGGAGCGGCGCGGCCTTCTTCTTTTCCGGCTCCGCGGCGCCCTCTTTGCGGGTGAATGATTCCTCTGTGATGCGCTCCCTCGTGAAGTAATATTCGATGAGGATGCCCACCGTGTTGATGATCATGAGCGCGATGACGAATATGCGCCATGCGTCGTATGAGGCGCCGCGGTCGTAAATTACCGAACCGTCGGCGTAAGTGTAATATTGCAGCACACCGTTCTCGAGCACGGGAATCGCGTCGAGCGCGGACGGATTCATGTCGTATCTGAACAGTATGCCGAGGAAGAACGGCAGTACCATGGAGCACAGCCCCATAGCCGCGAGCGTCGTCGCGTTGGATATGGTGGCGAGCAGCGAACGGTCCCTGCTGTTGCGCGTTGACAGGTTGACGAGCGCCGCGTGCGGAGTGTAATAGAACGGGTATGCGACCGCAAACCACAGGTTATATCCCACTGCGAGCAATATAAGCGCGAGCATCTGCGTGCCTTCGTCGCTCGCCTCGTCGACGTACGGCGAGAACACGAACAGGCAGAGCAGCGCGAGTATGCAGATAGGTATGGCCATGAGCAGTATGGGCCGCGCCTTGCCCGCGCGCGTTTTCATGTGGTCCATCAGCCGTCCGACGACTATGTTGCCGAGCACGACGAAGACGACGGATATGACGGGCAGCACGGTCAGGAACGTGTTCGCCCATGCGTTCATGTTGAGCACGTTCGTGAAATACATGTTGAGGTAGCCGGCCAATATGGAGTTGGACAGCAGCGCGAGCGTGGGTCCTATGAAGTAGCCGAGGCCGCCTTCGGGGAATATCTTCGCGTTCGCCGACTTTACCTTCGTGCGCAGCAGCGGATTGTCCAGCAGCGAGGCTTTTGCGTTTTTCATTGATCATTCTCTCCTTTTTTCGCTGTTAAAACCTATTCTAATGCCTCTGGCCGCCGTTGTCAATACGGATTTTCATTTTGTGCACGATTTTTCTATTTTCAAACAAAAAATGTCTATTTTTCGGACTCTCCGCCGCCCTCGGGCAGGCCGGTGAGCAGACCGAGACAGAACTCTTCCCGAGGAAGAGGCTCGCCCGACCGCCAGCATTCCAGGAACTTTTCCGTCATTGCCTTCGCCCGCTCCACCGCCTTGACGTACAGCTCGTCGACCCCGTCCGTGCTCGTGATGTCCGAACCGCGGTAATTCCACGGCGCGTGCTCCTCGTTAAGACACGAACGATCGATGTTCTTTCTGCGCAGCAGAGCGCCGAGATGACGAAAGCGTTTTGAAATCCTGCCCAGTCCGCGCAGCACCGTACCCCTGACGAAATGCCTGTCGGTCGTGAAGAACAGAAAGCGGAACCAGCCGCGCACGGCCTTGCGCACGGCGGCTTCCGTCGCCTCCACGCCCTTGTCGGAGAGAACGCGGACGTACAGGCCGCTCACCGCGCCGAGGTCTATGTCCTTGCGTAAGTAGGGCAGACGGTATCTGTTCACCTCCGTGCCCCGACGGGCGAGGAAATGCGTGTCGAAATCGCTCTCGTCCTGCGTGTGGCATATAGAGCGCATGAGACGCGTCGCCCCGCAGTTATAGGCGCGGTAGTACACGTACGGGTGAAAGACGGAATCTGCGGCGCAGTGCGTGACGTAGCCGAGAGCATAGCCCAGCGCCTCGGGACGGGAGCGCGCGTAGTCCAGCATGGACGAGAACGTGTCGTATATCCCGCAGGTGTGCAGCATTCTGCCCGGATTGTTTTTGCGCATGACGACGAAGCGGTAGAAAAACAGCGGATCTGCGCCCTGCGCGCCGAAATAGTAGTCGGCGAGCCGCACGCCCGCTTCCTTCGCGGCGCCGGACGCGTCCTCTGCGATGAGTTGATGAGTGTAAGCGGTAGGCATACTTCGGATTCTTCCCCTGCGCCGCATAAATTATAACCGCGGCACGCTTGAATTATATACGCAAAACGCGCCCGCTGTCAAATGCGGTGCGCGTTTTTTCCGGCGTTCTTTATCCGATTTTCTGCACGGGCGGAGGTTCGGGTTCGTCCGCGTCTATCGCTTCGGCCTGACGGCGCTGCTCGCGCAGCTCTTCGAGCATCTTCTGTTCTTCCAGCCTCGCCTGTTCTTCGGCGGCGGCCTCGACTTCGAGCGGCTGCGTCGCTATGTTTATCTTGTTCACGGCGGCAAACAGCACGCTGACCACGCCGTAAGCGGCCAGCACGACCGTGCTCATGAAGAACCAGTCGGTCAGCGTCAGCGCGTCGAAATCTATGCCGAACGTCGATTCGCCCAGCACTATGGTGCCGAACAGACAGAGCGCGAAAGTGAAGGCGACGAGCACGACGCGGTATGCGTTGTAAGGCTGCGCCAGCCGCACGAGCAGGAAGTAGCCCGCATAGGTCACGGTCAGCGTGACCATGGACAGGAATTCGGCGTTGTACTGCGCGCCGTATTCGCCCGTGCCGGCAAAAATCCAGTATACGTATACCGCCATGACCGCGAGCGACAGCGTTATGCCGCCGGGGAAAGCGTTTTTCAGCATGTTGGTAAGGAACCGTCCCTGCACCCTGTCCTTGTTCGTCTGCAGCGCGAGGAAGAAGGACGGTATCGCCGTGATGAAGATCTCGTACATCAGCGTCATGTTCGTCGTGAAGAAATACGACGTGCCGAGCGCGAGCGCGGCTATGGACAGCAGCACCGTCATCATCGTTTTCATCAGGTACAGCGACGACGACTTGGCTATGTTGTTTATGACGCGGCGGCCTTCCACGACGACGTCGGGCATGGACGTGAAGTTGTTGTCCATGAGCACGAGGTGCGCGACGTTGCGCGCGGCCTCCGCTCCCGACGCTATGGATACGGCGCAGTCCGCCTGGCGCATGGCGAGAATGTCGTTGACGCCGTCGCCCGTCATGGCCACGGTATGCCCCTTCGCCTTCATGCTCTTGACGAGAATACTCTTCTGTTCGGGCGTGACGCGTCCGAAAACCGTGTATTTGTTCGCCGCTTCCATGACCTCGTGCGCGGACAGCCCTTCGAGCGAGATATACTTGTCGGCGTCCTGCACGCCCACGCGGCGCGCCACCTCGGAAACGGTGAGCGGGTTGTCGCCGGATATGACCTTGACTGCGACGTCGTTCTCCTTGAACCACCTTATGGTGTCCACCGCGTCGCCGCGGATATGGTCCTCTATGATTATGAGGCAGAGCGGACGGCGCACGGCGGGCAGACGCTCGCCGCGGATGTCGGCGGGCGAATGCGCGAGGCACATCACGCGGAAGCCCTGCGAGGCGTTGTCCTCGACGAGTTTTCTTATGCGCACGCCCATGTCGCTGAGCACGAACTCGGGCGCGCCGAGCATATACGTGCCCATGCCCTCGAACGTGACCGCCGAAAGCTTGCGCGCTGACGAGAATGGCAGCACGGTGGTCGGCCGGAATTTCAGGTTATAGCCGAACTTGTCGGCAAGCGCGATTGCGGTCTGGTTATTATCCTCGGTCGCCGACAGCATGGAGCCTATTATGTCGCCGACGGTGAACCCGCCCGTATCCGCGCCCTTTATGGGAATGACGTTCTTCACTATCATGGAGCCGTCTGTGATCGTGCCCGTCTTGTCCAGACAGAGCACGTCCACGCGCGCCAGCATCTCTATGCAATAGATATTCTGCACCAGCGTGTGCCGCTTGCCCAGCCTTATGACCGAGGTCGCGAGCGCGACGCTGGTCAGCAGGAACATGCCCGACGGTATCATGCCGATGAGCGCGCCGCTCACGGTCGTGATTATCTCATAGAACAGATGTCCGCTTCCCCGTCCCCACGGGTCGAGAGGCATCGTATCGACGAGATTCATGTACGTGCGGTATATCATGAGAATCGCGATGGGTATCATGATGACGGACACGACTTTGATGACGAGATTTATGGCGTTGTTGAGCTCGCTCTTGGGTTTTTTATACTTCTTCGCGTACGACGACAGCGTTTCGACGTAGTTGTCGTCGCCTATCCTGTCCACGCGCGCGTAGCAGTTGCCCGAGGTCATGAACGAGCCGGACAGAATGACGTCGCCCGGGCCTTTGTGCACGGGCACGCTCTCGCCCGTCAGCATGGATTCGTTGACCTCGCATTCGCCCCTGACGATGACCGAGTCGGCGCAGATCTGCTTGCCCGATTCGAGATATATGATGTCGTCGAGCACGACTTCGCGCACGGGTATGGCCTTGGTGGCGCCGTCGCGCACGACTATCGCCGTCGGAGCGGTGACGAGCTTCAAGCGGTCGATGGTCATTTTCGACTTGATTTCGAGCACTATGCCTATAATTGTGTTCGCGGACACGATGACGACGAACAGGAACTTGCTCCAGTCCTTGCTGATGTCCACGACGAGCATCATGGCTATGAATATGACGAGAATGAGCAGGTTGAGGTACGTGAACAGATTGGAAAAAATAATGCGCGCGTACGACCTGCCCACGGTGCGGCTCGCCGCGTTGACGAGCCCGTCCTCGGTGCGCTTGGTCACCTGATCGGACATAAGCCCGGTCTCGACGTCGGGCGCGAACCTTTCGGCGCGCGCGGGATCGACGCCGCGTCTGCGCGGACGCGAGAACCTGCGGCGCTTCGACGCGCTGTAATCGAGCAGATCTATGGTGGACAGCGTGCTGCTGCCTTTGGAATTGTTGTCGGCCATATGCGAAGTATACCACAACGGGCGAGGCAAAGTCAATTATACCGCCGCCCGGCACGGACGGCGGTATATTAAGATTTGATTAGAAAATCAGTATCGTCGCATAAACGCGCAGGCGCGGTCGATCAGCTCCGCGCACTCCTCCCACTCCGGGTGCTTGACGGGATATATGTGCTCGTATCGGTGCGCGTTTTTATCCGCGTTCTTCGGGCGGAAATCCGGCTCGAAGGCCGCGCCGCGTGCGCGCAGAAATTCCGCGAAGTGCGTCGTCTGGTCTGCGAGCATGTCCTCGTCCGACGACGTGAGAAACAGCGGCGGAAGCGGAGCGGCGTCCGCCAGCGCGCCGAGGTCGGTGTACGGATACCACGCGGATTTCTTGTATCCCCTGCCGCAGGCGTACGAACACAGGTGCTTTATGTAATTCTTCGTGCGCAGGTCGTACAGACCGGACACGTAGAAGCAGGCGCGCGGACGGAGGCCGCTTCCTTCGTTTCCGAACGCCTTTTGCAGCTCGTCCGACGCGCTTATCGCGCCCGCGTACATCGCGAGCAGCGCCCCCGCCGAATCGCCGCACAGATACGCGCGCTCCGCATCGCCGCCGTAAGAACGTATATTCTCCGCCGTCCAGCGCATGGCCGCG
Organism: Candidatus Protoclostridium gallicola; assembly: GCA_904387375.1. Classification (GTDB taxonomy): domain Bacteria; phylum Bacillota; class Clostridia; order Christensenellales; family Pumilibacteraceae; genus Protoclostridium; species Protoclostridium gallicola. Next base: position 27,785 of record CAJFLE010000007.1, on the reverse strand, counting down.
GTCACGTCGCGCAGCTGCTCGGGGAAAGTCACCGCGGGCGCGAGGCGGTAGTTTATGCTCACGACCGCGAAGCCGCGCAGGGCGAGCGCGTAGCAGAACCGCTTGTTCAGCTCCTTGCAGCCGTAGACCAGCCCGCCGCCGTGCACGTCGAAAATCACGGGCAGCCCCGAGGCGCCTTCGGGCGCGTATACGTCGAGCATGCCCGCCGCGCCGCAGGGGCCGTAGGACAGGTCGGCGTATTCGGTCACGCCGCCGGGCAGCGTCTTTCCTTTTTCGCATTTCGCGTCCGTACTCTTCATCATCCGTCTGAGGATGCCGACGACGGGCGCCATGAAACATCTGAGCATAGTCCCTCCCTGTCCTTTTATTTTACCACGCGGCGGCGCGATTGTCCACAAAAAAACGGACCGCCGCGAATATAACGCGTACGGTCCGCCGTTTAGGGTGGGTGGTGGAAACGGCATTTTATCTGCCCGCGATGATATCCACGGGCTTTTTTCGCATCAGCTTCGCGACGGGCAGTACCGTCGACAGCGCGGCGGAGCCGAAGCACAGGCCGAACACCGCGAAGAACGCGCCGACGCCGAAGAACAGCAGCGAAACGTAGAAGATCGAGTTGAACGCGGCGCACATGATCGGAACGGCGACGGACGTCAGGATCATTTCCAGCAGCGCGACTGCGACGCTCTCGACCAGACATATCGCGAATATATCCGGCTTGCCCGCGCCCAGCGCGCGCAGCACGCCCAGCTTGCGGCTCTTCATGTTCAGGCTCGCGGTCAGGCTGCTCGCCATAAGCAATATAGAGAATACTGCCATTATTGCTGCAACTATTGCGCATGGAACCGCGCCGTATGTACGAAAAGCCATTGGAGGGCTCATAAATATCGATATAGGCGTGGTTATTCTTATTTCGTAATTTCTGCCGCCTTCAGAGTATTCGAGTCCGTGCAGAAACGCCGCGTCCCTGTCCGCGTCTCCGCTCATCTTTATCATACCGCCGAAAACTCCATCGGAAGCAGACTCGCCCTTTGCCACGAACGCATACGACATAATCGAGTAGCCTATACCTTCGGTATAATAAGAAGCATAATAATCTTCCTCTTCGTCGTTATAAATATAATCGAACGCTTCGACGTCCTCCCTGTCGATTTCCGTCGAATATACGCCGCATATAGTGTAAACGGTCTCATCCAGTCCCGTTTCCGTGCCGCGCACAAGCGTTTTGCCTATAAGGTCGTCCGGACACGATATTTCGGTTATGCGGCCGTCCGCGCCGCGGTAGCCGAACTCCATGAACATACTCGCCTGCAGATCGGTGATGGCGATCTCGCCCTCCTTTTCGGGCAGGCGGCACAGCGAGGCGTCCTCGAAGCGGTCGTCCGGCGTCAGCCGCGCGTCGCCTTCGCCGTAATCGGGGTCAAGCTCGGCGAAATACGGAATCTCGCCGGTGCACAGCAGCCCGAGCGAAAAGGAGTCCATGGGAACGTAAGCGTCGGTCGAGATATGAATGTTCATGTTTGCCGGGGAATACACGCGCATCGGCGGCACGCCGATGTATTCTTCCACTATCTCCGGCGTATCTTCCGCATACGATCCCCTGACGGTCAGCATACGCATATCCCGCTCGTACATGGAGCCGAGTATTATGTCCGTTTCGTTGACCGTGGCGACGGTCACGACGATGCCGAAGGCTGCGAGCGCCACTACGGAAAGCAGTACGGATACGATAAGCCGTATCGGCCGGGCGGCGAACCCCGCCAGTCCCATGGCGAGCGTGCGTCGCAGCGGCAGGCGGCTCGCTACGAACGCCGCGCCGTCGCCGTTATCGCGCTCCTCCGGCTGCGGACCGGTATCCGACGCCACTTCGCCGTCGGCAAGCTCAATGATGCGGTCGCCGTACTTGCGCGCCGCGTCCTCGTCGTGCGTGACGACGATCACGAGTTTGTCCGCCGACAGCTGTTTGAGCAGTTCGTAAAGCTGTTCGCCCGTCCGGAAGTCCAGCGCGCCCGTAGGCTCGTCGGCGAGAATAATCTTCGGATCTTTCACGAGAGCGCGGGCGATGGCGACGCGCTGTTTCTGCCCGCCCGACAGCTCGCCGGGATAGCGGCGCGCGAAGGTGTTGCCGAAACGGTCGGCAAGCCCCACGCGGCGCAGAATATCGTCCACGCGCTCGGCGGCGCCCCGCCTGCCCTGCAGGTCGAGCGCCAGCGAAACGTTCCGCCCAACAGTATAGCCGTCCATGAGGTTGTATTCCTGAAAGACGAAACCGACGTATGTGTTGCGGTAGCTGTCCAGATCGGTTTCCCAAAACGTCCTGCTTGATCTGCCGTCCACGATGAGTTCGCCTTCCGTCGGCGTGTCAAGCCCGCCGATGATGTTGAGCATCGTGCTTTTGCCGCTGCCGCTACGCCCCAGCAGGAACACCATGCCCGTGTCGGGAAAGTCCAGCGTCACATCGCAGAGAGCTTTCGTAGAGCTGCCGTGCTTGCTCGAATAAATTTTCGTGACGTTTCGAAGCGTCAGCATTTCTTTTCCTCCCTTTATCCGTATCTATATACACAACGATTCGGAAAGCGTTTTGTCCCCGGTTTTCCGAAAATTTTCCGGAAAAATTTTTTCCGGCCGCACTTTCGCCTTTTTTCCATTATATCACGTATGCGGAAGTTTGTCACCTAACAGTTTTGTAAGGTTGCATAAAAAACGGGCCGCCGTGCTTTTTGGGGAAAAGGACATCGGCGGCCCTGGGGTGGTGGAAATGGCAGATTACGTCAGGTCAGGATCATGAGCATGAACCAGCCTGCCTCGAATGCGAGGAAAACAAGGTATTTGATTTTATTGGCCGTGTCGACCCTGACGGGCGCGGCGGGCGGCGGGTCGTTACGCGCGGCTCGGGCGCACACGAGCAGTATTCCGACGAGCGCGGCGGCGAGCACGGCGACGGCGATCGCTCCCACGATCAGCCCTTGCGCGATCATCTCTTCCGCCATGGTGCTGTTTTGCATGAGCGAGTACGCGCTCCACGGGAAGTTGACGTATTGCGAGCTGACGGCGGCGAGCAGGTTGTACGCGCCGTGCAGGGACGCGGCCGCGGCGACCGAGCCGCTGCGGCAGTATATCAGCATGGCGGCGGAGCCTACGCACAGCGCGCCGAAGGTATCGGCTATGCTGTCGTGCGCGAGCGTGAACACCGCCACCGCGTATACCGTCCACGCGGCGCCGTGAGCGCCGAATACTTCTCGGAATGTGCTGCGGTAGAACAGCTCCTCGACGGCGGCGCACAGCAGTACGTCGAGCAGAATTATCGCGGCGACGCCCCAGAAGTCGGGCGAGGAACCGGCGTAAGGCACGAGCGACGTGTCGTTTGCCAGTCCGCTCATGACGGAGATAACGGCGTCGACGAGCAGAGTGGCTCCGAACGCGAATACGCAGCCCAGGACGATGAACAGCGCGAGCTGCGCCCTGCCGCACGTGCCGCGGATATTCCCCGCCGTCGGAGTAACGAACCGGCGGTCGGGAAACTTGCCGGCGAGCGCGACGTAGAATACGATATTCGGCAGCAGCACGCACAGCAGCATACCTATAAGAATGAACAGCACGTCGTTGTCCAGATGCGACGCTCCCCACAGTCCGGGCAGCAGCATTTCGGACAAGAAATAGACGACGATCAGCGTCACGAAAAAATAGTTCAGTTTGTATCTTTCAAAGATTCCTGCTGTTTCCGACATTTCCCATCACATCTCCTTTTGTATTGAAAATCAGCGGCAGCATTCCTATTCCGATCGCCGCCGCGCTCACCGCAACCGCGATGAGCAGGAACAGCCCGAAGGGCAGCAAAAACGCCTGCGGCGCAGCGGCCAGCGACGGATATGCGTCGAAGAATACCGCCTGCATTCCCGCCAGACCGGCGTATGCGAGCGCGCCGCCCGGCACCGCCGCCGACAGGGATATGAACGCGAGTTCGAGCAGCTGCGCGGCGGCCAGCCTGCCGTTGGTATAGCCGAAGGCTTTCAGCATGGCGGTCGCGCGCCTGCGTTCCAGACCGCGCAGCAGCGAAAACACGAAGATATTGACGAGCGCGGAAGCTATGAGCATGCCGCCGAGCGCGCCGATCACCGCGCCGAAATCGTTCACGCTGCGCGCCAGCTCTTCGGCAACCGTCGTATTCGCGTATATATAATTGTCGTAGCCGTTTTCGAGCGCTGCCGCTACCTCCGCGGCCGCAGCGGCGGAATCGACGCCGATCACGATTTCGTCCAGCCCCGACTGCGTATGCTCGTACGTCGCGGGCGAAGCGACGGGAACAATTTCCGTTACGTCGGACGTGAACACGAAGGGCAGCGAGCCGCAGTCCACCGCGCTGCCCGGGCGATATTCGTATTCTCCGGAGCCGGACAGGTCGGACAGCGCGCCGTCGTATATGCCGACTATATCGAGCGTCACCGTCTTTTCCTCCCCCGTCACGCTGCTGCGCAGCGACACCGTCAGACTGCCGAAATCCCCGCCGGCGGCGTCTATGCCCAGCCGGGAAGCGGCGATCTCTTCGACGAGCGCGCACAATTCGTCGCCCGCGGCGAAGTCCCTGCCCGCGACGATGTATTCCCCGCCGCCCGTCAGCGCCTCCGTTTCCGCGCCGGTAAAGGCGGAGTACGCCGCGTCCGTGCAGACGTATTCGTACGGCGGGCGCACCTCGCGGCCGGAGTACGACACCGACGTGACCTCGCCGCGCAGGACGTATTTCACGGATATGTCCTCGACGTGCGGCAGCGACGCTATGTCCGCGAAATCCGCGTCCGTCATGTTCACGCGCGTCATGCTCCCGCTCTCCGTCAGGGCGTACGGGTACATGCGCACGATGCGGTTATTCGCGTCGTCCATGGCCGAGCCGAGCGTCAGCGCGTATATGCCGTGCCAGCAGCCGAAGAAAAAGGTGAGCACGAGTATGCCCGCGGCGAGCGGGAATATCCCGGACAGCGTTTTGCCGAGATGCCCCGTGAAATTTTTCCATGCGAGATATAACGTGTTCATCATTCGCTGTACCTGAGCGCGGCGGAAACGTCCAGCCGCCCGTATGAGTATCCGTTCATGAGCGCGAGCAGCAGCGTCACGCATACGCCCGCGCCCGCCGTGATCCCGACCGCCGGCGCGCTGAACGCCGACACGACGGAAAACGGCACTCCCCACAGCGCGAACTGCGCGGAGCTCAGCCCCGCGAGCAGGAGCGCGCCCAGCCCTATGCCCGCCGCCGCGCCCGCCAGCACGGGCAGCGCGGTCAGCAGCAGGGAGATGAGGAAAGAGTCGGAATTTCTGCCGCCGAATGTCTTCATCAGGCTCCAGAGCAGGATATTTTCCTTGTAAGTATACTCGACCGCCGCCCTGGCGCCGAGCGCGAACAGCAGCCCGAGCACGCCGCCGCAGGCGAACATTACCGCCGAGATGATGTCGTACACCGCCCGCATGGTGTCCAGCGTGCGGTAGTCGGACATATAGTCCGCGCCCTCTTCGTCCAGCCCGGCGATCGCGGCGGATATGTCCGCGTCGCGCGTAAAGCGCAGGGTCACGCAGGCGACCGTATCTCCGCCGCCCGGCACGAGCACGTCGGAGTACAGCGCGGCGTTCAGCCCCGAGCATTCCGCTTCGCCGAGCACGCCGGCGACGGTGCACGTGCGGCTCTCCCCGCCCTCTGCGAGCGTGAATTCCAGCCCGACCGCCTCGTCCGGTTCCATGCCGAGGAAGTATACGAGCGAACAGGTCACCGCCGCCTCGTCCCCGCTCTCCGGCATGCCTCCGGCGGCGAACGCTTCACCGCCCAGCAGCGCGAGGTCGCCCGAGCAGTACGTCGCGGGAATGACAGAACCGCCGAGGCCTTCGGCATAGACCGTATCGGCGTATGCGACGCGGCAGCTCTCCGCGCCCTCGGTGTCCGCGTACTCCGCCGCCCGCTCCGCCGTCATGCCCTCGTACGAATAAATATTCACGGTATAGAAAGCGAGATTGTCGGCGTACAGACTGTCGGTCGCCGAGGAGAAGTTGAACGCGAGCGTGAAGAACACGAACACGAGGATCACCGCGACGGCGACGTTCACCGCGATGGGCACGTATATGACTGCGTTGCGGCGGAACAGCTTTTTCAGAACGAAGAACGCGTAGCCCATATCACCGCACGGAAATCTTTCCGTCCTCCGTCACGTATACCGCGTCGCTGCCCTCGGTGTCCGCCTCGTTGTGCGTGACCATGATCACGGTCTTGCCGTAGCTGTCTTTCAGCTCGTGCAGCGTTTCCACGATGAGCCTGCCGTTCTGCCTGTCGAGGTTGCCTGTGGGCTCGTCCGCGAATATGTACGTCGGGTCGCCCACTATCGCGCGGGCGATCGCGGCGCGCTGGCACTCACCGCCCGACATTTCCGCGGGGAAATGATAGGCGCGGTCGTCAATGCCGAACTTTTTCAGCGTTTCCATCGCGCGCGCCTTCGCCTGCCTGACGCTCATCCTGCGCACGAGCAGCGGCAGCATGACGTTTTCCAGCAGGTTGAAATTGGGTTCGAGGTAAAAATTCTGGAACACGAACCCGATGTTCGCGTTGCGGAACGCGGACAGTTCCCTGTCTTTCATCGCGTATATGTCCGTGCCGTCGTATCGCACGCTGCCCGAATCGGGCGTCAGCAGCCCGCTCAGGCAGTGCAGCAGCGTGGACTTGCCCGAACCCGACCGCCCCACGACGGACACGAACGAGCCGCTTTCTATGCGCAGGCTCACGCCCCGCACCGCCTGCACCTCGTTGGTCTTTTTGTAAGTGAAAGTAATGCCCTCGGCTTCTATCATTTGTCGGTATTCCGCTCCTTTATAAGTTCCAGAATGTAGTCGGCCGTCATGGAATTATAGTATACGTTGGCTCCGTCTGCATGAGTGACGTACCTGACTCCGTCATATATATAAAATACAGCCGGACGGAGAATTACCACGCAGTCGGCCAGCCCGCCTTTGTATGTCGCCGTCAGGTCGACGTTTTCGCCGGCGCCCAAAGTCATGGGGAAATCGATTGCGCCTGACGATTCCAGTCTGTAAGAAAAATCCGAAAAATCGGGAAAATCCAAACGTAAAGATTCTACGGTAATATCCGCGTCGGCTGTGTTATACAGTTCCACGCCACACTCGCAGCTGAAATCCAATCCAGTACCGATCAGATAGCTATAAGGCAAATACAATATTTCGGAATATTCCGCATTATCGGTCTGTATACGGTCATACACCGCTTTGCCTATATCGTATGATGTTTGCACGCCGTCGGTTTCGAACACCACTTCCGTCGCCGTAAAACTTTCCGGCGCGGAAATATTTACTTTCAGCTGCCATGTACTGAAACGGCCATCGGACGAATTCGTCGAATAAAACCGAAAGGAATCCGCCCGATAGCCGGCGAGGTAACATACGCTGTTCTCCGACGACGGCAAATCGCTTTCTTCCGTGCCGAGGCTTACCGCCAGAAAATTGAATTCAGCGACCTCGTCGTCGATTACGCAGATATACTCCTGATGATTGCGGAAATACAGCCCGATGGTCCACTGCTCGTCTGCGTAACTCAGTAAATACATCGCAGGAATAATCATAGCCGCGATCAATATTGCCGCGGCTATGACCGTTATGACGACAGGTAGCGTAGACTTTCTCATATTTCCCCCTATTATTCCGGCGTTTCAGGCAATACGGACGGCATCATTTCTTTTTTCGTTTTATAAGCATATATGCGAGTATAATACAGGCGGCGAGCGCGGCTATACTCACGAGGATGGCGAAAATTTCCGGAAACGACAGACTGATAATCGTGGTATATGCCGTAACGTCGTATTTCGGAGCGGCGACGTAAACGATAATAAACCATGCGGCGGATAAAACGAAAAGGCTGGCGCAGATTATAAGCGCTATAACAGCTCCTTTGCCCGTTCGCTTTTGCCGAAAGTCTTCCGGGTCGGCCGGCGAGGATTGCGGGCAGGCGGTCGGTTCGTTTACGCACCCCTTCAGAATTTCCAGCGCGGCACTCATATCCGGAGCAGTGAAAAAATCATGCGGCACGCCGAGTTTTTCGCACAATGAGGCAAGTGTCGTACGGTCCGGGACAGACAAACCCTGTTCCCATCTTCCTACGCTCTGCCGCGACACTCCGCACACCGCGGCAATGTCTTTCTGCTTCAGCCCCAGTTTCGCGCGCAGTGCGCATATTCTTTCCCCAATGTCTTCGATTTCCATTTCCTTTTCCCTTGTATCGATTTTACGATAAAACGGCGGCGGCCGCAACGTTTTTCGGTTTCCTTAAGTTTACATCGCGGTTGCGAAAGTTTACATTGTTTTATTTTTTCTTTCCGCGGCGTTTTATAATGATACGTGCAAGCACAATCCCCGCGACAAGCGCGGCTATGCTGACAAGCAGTATGACGATATCCAAATAGGCGATATGTATCGTTACCGAAGACGCCACGGTATAATATTTCCGGCTTTCTATCATCTTGACGATAAGCCATACTATCATAGTGACGAATATAGCTGCGCAGATTATGAGCGCGACTATAAGGCCTTTATGCGACTTCCTTTTCGGTTTCTCTTCCGGCGGCACGATCTCCGTCGCCGCGGTTTCGGGCGGCAGATCTTCGGCCTGCTTCGTGCCGAAATCGCACCCGTCCAGAATCTCCAGCGCGGTCTTGATGTCCGGCGCCGAAAAATATTCGTACGGCACGCCGAACTTCGAACACAACGTCATGAGCGATGTCCGGTTGGGAATTGCCGAACCCTGTTCCCATTTACTCACGCTTTGACGCGATACTCCGCACGCATCGGCGATGTCTTCCTGGTTCAACCCGAGCTTTGCGCGCAGGGCACGGATCTTTCTGCCTGTGTTTTCTTCGGTCATTTTATCGTCCCCCTATTTCTTGCGGCCTTTTTTATGCAGCAAAACGGCAAGTATGATACCTGCCGCCAGCGCGCCTATGCTTATCAGAATTATCAGGGTTTCGAGATATGTAAGCTGTATCGTTACCGAAGACGCCATGGTATAATATTTCTGACTGTCTATTATCTTGACGATGAGCCACACTATCATGGCGACGAATATAACCGCGCAGACTATGAGCGCGATTATAAGTCCCTTATGCGACTTCTTTTTCGGTTTCTCTTCCGGCGGCGGCGCGATTTCCGTCGCCGCGGTTTCGGGCGGAAGATCTTCGGCCTGCTTCGAGCCGAAATCGCATCCGTCCAGAATCTCCAGCGCGGCTTTGATGTCCGGCACCGAAAAATATTCGTACGGCACGCCGAAGGTCGTGCAAAGAGTAATGAGCGACGCACGGCTTGGAATTGCCTTACCCCGCTCCCATTTGCCGACGCTCTGCCGCGATACTCCGCATGCATCGGCGATGTCGTCCTGGTTCAGTCCGAGCTTTGCGCGCAGGGCGCAGACTCTTTTTCCGCAGTTTTTGTTTTCCATTTCCGTCCTTTCCCCTTGCATTATTTTACCGCGAAACGGCGGGGAACGCAATGCCGTGCGGTTTCCAAAAGTTTACATTGCGGTTGCATAAGTTTCCTTTTTGCCGCAATTTTATTCAATTATAACACATTCGTGCCGTTTATACAACAGATTCGTGTGTATTTGCGGAACACGGATTTTCGGCACCTTGCGAAAAAATCTTGCCTTCTCCGCCCGCGTCTGTTATAATAAACCCGAGGAAAAAGATATGGAAATAATCGCTCAGCGCACGTTCGGCGTGCTTTACATCTGGATGGACACGGCGTTCATCGTCCTGCTGTGCCTGCTGCTGTTTCTGACGAAACGCCGGCTCACTCTGCTGTTCGCGCTCGCGGGCGGCGTGCTGTACTTCCTCGTCGATTACGGCATATTTCACCTGCTGACCGGGTCGCGCTCCATCGAGGGCGGCGACATGTTCTGGGTGCTGCTGTGGATGTCGATGAGTTACGGCATAACCAACTTCGCCTGGATATGGCTGTGCCTGAAAAAGGACAGGCGCATTGCCGAATGGACGGTGCTCATATTCGTGTGGTGGATCGCCTGCCCCATGCTCGACGACACGTTCGGCGCGGGACTGGGTCAGATCACGATCGCGCGCACGACCGGCGCGTATCACGGATATATGGCGCTCATTCTCGCGGCGTCGTACATGACCGTCATTATATGGAACCTGTTCCGCAGAAACAAGGAACACCGCTTCCGCATACTGTGGCTATTCGCGATAGGCGTGGCGGTGCAGTTCGGCTGGGAGTTCTCCCTGCTCGTCGGCGGCATACGTTCGAGCGGATTCGAAAGCTTCGCGGACAAGCTGCACGTTCTGATCGTCAACTCGCTCGTCGAAACCAATCTCGGACTGCCGCCCATATACGCGATCTATCTGTGGGTGACGGCGCGCGTGACCGAGGAGCTGAAACTCCGCACGCCCCGCGTCACCTTCCTGGAAAGGCTGGCGGAGAGCAACGCGGACACCTATCGAGATAAGCCCGAACCCGCGGAGCCGGAAGAAGCCGGGGCGGCGGCCGAAGCGGCGGAAAGCGACAAAACGTAAAGGGGCGCGCCCGGAGCGCGCCGAAGGAGCATAGAATGAAAGTATACGCATTTATGGCGGACGGAACGGAAGAAACCGAATGCCTCGCGGTGGCCGACGTGCTCGTGCGCGGCGGCGTCGAGGTCACTCTCGTGTCCGTATCGGACAAAAAGGAAATAGTCAGCTCGCACGGCATAACCGTCGTATGCGACGCGGTCATCGGCGGCGTCGACTGCTCGGACGCGGACGCGCTGTTCCTGCCCGGCGGCATGCCCGGCACGCGCAACCTCGCGGCGTGCGGCAGGCTGGCGGACATGCTCACGGACGCGGCGAGGAAGGGCCGGCGGCTGGCGGCGATATGCGCCGCGCCTTCGGTGCTCGGCAGGCTGGGACTGCTCATCGGCAGGCGCGCGACCTGCTTCCCCGGATTCGAGGGCGAGCTTACGGGGGCGGCGTACACGGGCGAAGGCGTGGTCACCGACGGCAACGTCACGACGGCGCGCGGACTGGGCTATGCGCTCGATCTCGGGCTGGAACTGCTCGCGCTGCTGACGACGAAAGATAACGCCGCGCACGTGAAAAGCGCCATTCAGTACGACCGCGTCTGAGGCGGGAGAAGGCGTGAAAAGCGCCTTTCGTTTTCAAAAAAGCGCCTTTCGTACCGGCGGAATGCAATTTAGGTCAAAAAAACGTCAATTTGTGCAAAAGGTATTTACAAATCCGGAAATATATGATATATTATAGCTACAAATAGGACGGCACCACAATCCTCCTAATCATCATCACCATCATCTTACCAACGGAAAGCCCGAGGCATCGCCCCGGGCTTTTCGTTTTGTTTCCCCGCATGACTTTTCAATAGTTTTTAACCCTTATTTTTATGACTTTTCAAATTGCGTTTTATCGCAGCGAAAAGGCGCCGGAAATCCGGCGCCCCAAAGCTGACTGCTGTTTTCAGGCGATGACGTTTATTATCCTGCCCGCCTTGTAGATTATCTTTTTCGCTCCGGTCAGACCGAGCAGCGCGAGCGCGGCAGCCGAGGCCTCTTCCTCGGATGCGTCGGGCGCGAGCATGACCGTGCCTTTGAGCTTGCCGAGCAGCTGCACGGGGATTTCCACTTCCGCCCTGACCAGCTTGCTCTCGTCGCACTCGGGATACTTTTCGCGCAGCACGCTCGTCTTGTGTCCCAGCGCCTCCCACAGTTCTTCGGCTATGTGCGGAACCATGGGCGCCATGAGCTTCACGAGCGTTTCCGCCGCGCCGAGCAGCGCGGAATCCGGGGCGTCGTATTTATACATGGAATTGGTCAGCTCCATGAGCCGCGCCACCGCGGTATTGAACGAGAAGTTTCCTATGTCGGCCGCGCAGCACTTCGCCGCGTAGTTGACGTCGTATTCCAGCGCCGCAGCCTTTTTGGAGTCCGCGGGCTTTACGTCCCTGCCGCCCGCCGCTTTGAGCACTATGCGCTCGACGCGGTCGAGGTACTTCGCGACCGCGGGTATGCCGTCCTTGGAGAACGGGCCGCCCTCGGTGTACGAGAAGGCGAAGCACAGATACATCTTGAACACGTCGGAGCCGTACACGGACACGTAGTCGTCGGGATTGATTATGTTGCCGCGCGTCTTGCTCATGCGCTTGCCGTCGGGGCCGAGTATGACGCCCTGGTGCACGAGTTTGAGGAAAGGCTCGTCGAAGTGCAGATAGCCCATGTCGCGCAGCGCTTTGGTGATGAAGCGCGAGTACAGCAGGTGCATGCACGCGTGCTCGGCGCCGCCGACGTATGTGTCCACGGGCAGCATCTTATCCGTCCACTCGGGATCGAAGGCGACGTCCGCGCGCTTTGCGTTGGGATAGCGCAGGTAGTACCAGCTCGAGCACACGAAGGTGTCGAGGGTGTCGGGGTCGCGCTTTGCGTCCGCGCCGCACACCGGGCACCTGACGTTTATATAACTCTCTTTGGCGCCGAGCGGGCTCTTTCCGCTCGGATGGAAATCCACGTCGTAAGGCAGCTCGACGGGGAGCTGATCCTCGGGCACTGGCACCACGCCGCAGTGCGGGCAGTGTATCATGGGAATGGGCGCGCCCCAGTAGCGCTGGCGGGACACCGACCAGTCGCGCAGGCGGTAAGTCACCTTTTCCCCGCCCTTGCCCAGCTCGGCGAGTTTTTTGAGCACCGCCTTTTTCGCGTCCGCCGTCTTCATGCCGTCAATGAAGCCGGAATTGACGGCGACGCCGTATTCGGTGAACGGCAGGTCGTCCGGCGAGCCGTCCGCGCTCCTGACGACGCGCTCTATGGGCAGGCCGTATTTGGTCGCGAAATCGTAGTCGCGCGTGTCGTGCGAGGGCACGGCCATGACCGCGCCGGTGCCGTAGGTCGCAAGGACGTAGTCCGCCACCCACACCGGAACCTTGCGGCCGTTGATGGGATTTATCGCATACGCGCCCGTGAACACGCCCGTTTTTTCCTTGACTGTGGACGTGCGGTCGATCTCCGACTGCTGCGCCGCCTGCTTCTTATACTCCTCGACGTCTGCCTTTCTGTCCGCCGTCGTGATCTTGTCCACGAGCGGGTGCTCGGGCGCCAGCACGACGTACGAGCAGCCGAACAGCGTGTCGGCGCGCGTCGTGAATACCTTGAACGAGCCGCCGCCCACGAGGTCGAATTCCACTTCGCCGCCCGACGATTTGCCTATCCAGTTGCGCTGCATGAGCTTGGTCTTTTCCGGCCAGTCTATCTTGTCCAGCCCGGAGAGCAGCTCCTCGGCGTATTTCGTTATCTTGAAAAACCACTGGCGCATTTCCCTGCGCTCGACGACGGAGCCGCAGCGCTCGCAGCAGCCGTCCACCACCTGTTCGTTGGCGATGACGGTGTTGCAGGAGGGGCACCAGTTGACGGGCGCGAGTTTTTCCTCGGCGAGGCCGTGCTTGTACAGCTGCAAAAAAAGCCACTGCGTCCACTTGTAATACTCCGGCTCGCACGTCTTGATCTCGTAGTCCCAGTCGAAGGACGCGCCCATATTGCGGAGCTGGCGCTCCATGGTCTTTATGTTCTTTTCGGTGGAATCCTTGGGATGTATGCCCGTTTTGATCGCGTAGTTCTCCGCGGGCAGACCGAACGCGTCGAAGCCCATGGGCTGGAACACTTCGTAGCCCTGCATGCGGAGCAGGCGCGCGTAGATGTCGGTCAGGCCGAAATTATACCAATGTCCGAGGTGCAGGTTCGCGCCCGAGGGGTACGAGAACATTTCGAGCACGTACTTTTTCTTATCCGCGCGCGAAACGTCGAAGGAGTCGAGCTTTTCATCCTCCCACCTCTTTTTCCATTTTTCTTCGATTTTCAGAAAGTCCATATCAGTGTACCTGGGTCACCCTGCCGTTCTTGACGAAAAATCCGCGCTCGGCTTTTCCGAGCATGAATTCGTCGCGCATGGTGTCCGTATAATATTCGGTAAGTTTCGCGTCCTCGCCGTAGCGCGCGATAAACCGCTGCCACTTGCCTTCGCGGTAGCAGTACGGGTCCACGACCTTGCCCGTCTTGCGGTCGATCTCGGTCGCGATGAGATTGGTCACGCCTATGCGGCGGCAGATCTCTTCGAGGAAGAAGGACGGGGTCGCGCTTATGATGAGGTCGTCGGGGCTGTGGATATCTTTATACCACTGCTGTATGCGCTTTTCCTTCTTGTCCCAGAATTTGACGATATACTCGTCGATTTTCTTAAAGCGCAGATACGGCCAGAGAATGATCTCCACCGTGCGCTTCATGGAAATGAGCCGGCACGCTTTAAGCAGCGCAACGACGATGATGACGGGCAGATAGAACGCCAGCCAGGGGCGGCGGGCGGTCACGAAAAAGCAGAAGTCGCGGTAGCTGTATCCGTCGTATATCGTCTGGTCGAAGTCGAATGCCCGCATCAGATCCCCAGTTCGCGAACGAGCGTTTCCTCGGGCATATAGCCCACGGTGCCGCCGGCCACCTTGCCGTCGCGCATGACCACGATCATGGGAATGCTCTCCACGCGGAAAGCCGCGGCGAGCCTGTCTTCCTCGTCCACGTTGACTTTGAAGAATTTTATGTCGGGGCGTTTCTCGGCAAGACCGTCGATAACGGGAGACATCATGCGGCAGGGACCGCACCAGGACGCCCAGAAATCCAGGACGCACACGCCGTCCGCCGTTTCGCTTTTGAAATTGTCGTAAGTGAGTTCTTTAACCATACGCGTAGTATACCACACAAGGCGGCGGTTGACAAGTGTTTTTATTATTTTGCCGCAGCAGAAGCGGCTATTTCGTCCGCGAGCGCAGCGCAGCCGCGCGCCACGTCCGAGTAAGTGCGCTCGAAATCGCGGGTGTACCACGGGTCGGCGACGTCGCGTTCCTCCCCGGCGAAGCTCATCAGCCGGCGCACCTTGTCCGAGCGGCCGAACGCGCGCTCCATGTCGCACAGATTCTCCCCGTCCATAACGACGACGAGATCGGCGGAAGCGAACTCCTCCCGCGTGATCAGACGGGCGGCGCGGCGGGCATACGGCACTCCGTGCGCGTCCAGAGTGCGGCGCGCGGGCGGATAAATGTCCGAACCTATCTCGTCGGTGCGGGCGGCGCGGCTTATGACCTCGCAGCCGCTCATTCCCCGGCGCGCGAGGATGTCTTTCATTACGAATTCCGCCATGGGCGAACGGCATATATTGCCGTGGCAGACGAATATTATTTTCATATCGGCTCCGTTTTTTCTTAGATTATACCACGCGAGCGGCGCCCGCGCCAAATATTTTTTTGCCAAATTGCCGCACGGGTATTGAAATTCCCGGAAAAATATATTATAATATATATGCATCATCGCAATAAGGAGGAAAACGTTATGATTATAACCATCAGCAGAGAAAGCGGATCGGGCGGAAGCGAGATCGGGCACAAACTCGCGGACAAGCTGGGCGTGCCGTGCTACGACAAAACGGTCACGCAGCTGACCGCGGACATATCCGGCTTTGCGAAAGAGATTATAGAGCACTCGGCGGACAAGACGCCCATGCCCTTCGATTATTCCGGATATTATTATTTCTACGACACCGCCGGCAGCGAAAAGTGGCTGCCCGTGTACGATCAGATCTATCTCGCGCAGAGCAAGGCGATCCGCCGCCTCGCCGCAGGTGGCGACTGCGTTATAGTAGGCAGGTGCGCCTCTCACGTCCTTGCCGAACGCAAGATACCGAATATAAGCGTATTCGTGCACGCGCCCGTCGAGCAGCGCGTCGAACGGATCATGGAACGCCACAACCTCGACGAGAAGAGCGCGATCAAATATCTCCGCAAGAACGACAAGGCGCGCGCGGCGTATTACCGCAAATACGCGGGCGCGGAATGGGGCCGCATGCAGAACTACGACATGACGATTTCCAGCGCCGTCGGCATCGACAAGGTCGTCAACATTCTCGCCGATTTCGCAAGAATGAAATAACCCATTCGGTTTATAATGCGTAAGCCCGGATTATCGGCAACCCGGCGGACAGCCGCATGCAGATAACCCGGGTTTTGTTTTCAATAATCAATATCTACTTACGGGAGCTGCTGAATATGGCAAATTCGACAAAGGAACAGGAACGCGAAGAGCTGCACAAGGCAATATGGAATATAGCGAACGACCTGCGCGGCAGTGTGGACGGCTGGGACTTCAAACAGTATGTTCTGGGGTTCATGTTTTATCGCTACATATCCGAAAACATAACGGATTATATCAATGCCGGCGAGCATAAAGCGGGCAACGCCGCATTCGATTATGCGGATATTTCCGACGAACAGGCAGAAATAATCCGCGAGGATATGGTACGGACAAAGGGATTTTTCATGCTGCCCAGCCAGCTGTTTGCCAACGTACGCAAAAGGGCGAAAAATGATCCCGACCTGAATGAAACTCTCGAAAAGATATTCAAATCAATCGAAGGCTCGGCGCAGGGCACCGACAGCGAAGAAAATTTCAAGGGACTGTTTTACGACGTCGACGTAAACTCCAACAAGCTCGGCCCGACGGTGGCAAGGAGAAACGAAAAGCTCGTTAAGCTGCTCGACAGTATCGGAGACATGAAGCTCGGCGGGTACAAGGATAATACGATCGACGCATTCGGTGACGCATACGAGTTCCTGATGGGTATGTATGCGAGCAATGCAGGCAAAAGCGGCGGCGAATACTTTACTCCGCAGGAAGTTTCCGAGCTTCTGACACGACTCACCGTTGTGGGAAAGACCGAAGTCAATAAGGTATACGATCCCGCTTGCGGCAGCGGCTCGCTGCTGTTGAAGTTTGCTAAAATTCTCGGCAAAGAGAATGTGCGGCAAGGCTTTTTCGGCCAGGAAATCAACCTTACGACTTACAACCTTTGCCGTATAAACATGTTTCTGCACGATATAGATTACGACAAATTCGACATTGCCAACGAAGACACACTTACGAAGCCGCAGCATTGGGACGACGAACCTTTTGAGGCGATTGTTTCCAATCCTCCGTATTCCACCAAATGGAAAGGCAGCGACGATCCGCTCCTTATCAACGATCCGCGGTTCTCCCATGCCGGCATTCTTGCGCCGAAAAGTTATGCGGACATGGCGTTTATCATGCACTCCCTGTCCTGGCTGGCGACGAGCGGCGTCGCGGCAATCGTATGCTTCCCCGGCATTTTCTATCGCGGCGGCGCGGAACAGAAAATCCGCAAATATCTCATCGAAAACAATTTTATCGACTGCATTATTCAGCTGCCGGAAAATTTGTTTTTCGGTACAAGCATTGCCACTTGCATTATGGTTCTGAAAAAATCCAAAACGAGCAATGACGTGCTTTTTATCGATGCAAGCAAAGAATGTGTAAAAGTCACCAATAACAACAAACTGACGGATACCAATATCGAAAATATTCTCCGGCTTTTTACCGAGCGTAAGGACGTGGAATATACCGCAAAAGTCGTGCCGAACGCTGCGATCGCCGAAAACGATTTCAACCTTTCCGTCAGCACTTACGTTGAAAAGCAAGACACGCGCGAGAAAGTCGATATAAAAGAGCTTAATAAACAAATCGCCGAAATCGTCGCCCGCGAGCAGTTTTTGCGCGACGAGATAGATAAAATCATTGCGGAGATTGAGGGGGAATGATGACAAAATGGGAACTTGCCAGATATTTAATAGAAGCAAAGAAAAATATTGATACATTGCTATATATTAAAGAAAATCAGAAATTACTTATCAATATTGACTTGCGTGCAAGAATCGCTGCAACCTGCCAACAGTTCTACATTAACTGTTGCATAGTGCTGGATAAATCTTTTCCGAAAGATAAGAAGAAAATTTGTCAAAACAAGGTTGTTGCCTCTATTTACTATGAAAGAGATAAAAATTCTGCTCATAAGGATGAGAATTACAAGCGGCAAAAATATAATACGCCCGACGAATTGATTGCAATCTTGAAAAATCAATTAGCGGAAGTCCGAAGCCTTTGTAAAGATTTTTTGCCTGAAAATCTTACATTGGATTATGTCCCCCACGATAAAGAATTATTTCGCTTTGCTTATCGCGTAAATCACGAAATCGAAAACGATATTTATAAAATAAAATATCCGTTAAGAGTATTTCATTCTTATCAACTTTCAAAAGAAGGACGCCATTCCTTTTGTGAATTTGATACCGCCAAACAGGATGAATGTCTTGCAAAACAATTTGGTTACGATCTTAACGAAATAACCAAACGCCAAATTTTGCAAAGTGCTGACGATATTCGAGGAATGAGTGAGGACGAAAAACAAAGACAAGCAGTTATTCTCAATGACGGCTTAAATAGTTATGAAGGCTTGCAAAACCGCCAAGATTCTTGTATTAAAATAAATATGTTACATGGTTATGATATATGGGTCAACCCTAATTGGAAATTATTTGAGCAGATAGAAGAGTTAAAATCTATTGGGTTTTATGACCAATTTGAAATTGTTCATTTAGAAAAAGTACAAGACAAAGAAAGTCAAAAGAAAATGCAGGCAATATTGGAGAAATATAAATGAACAAACTTGAAGAATTGATACAAAAACTTTGCCCAAATGGAGTGGAATATAAAACATTTGAGGATTTTTCTATACAATTAACAGGAATGAGCGGTGTTTCTAATAAATGGGCAGAAACAGGCAATTGCGTTTTTATAGATTATATGAACGCTTATACGCACTTAAAAATAGATACAACGCTTATTAAAAAGGCTACGGTCAAAAATTTGCGACAAACGATTTTGCAAAAAGGTGATATATTATTTACAAGCGCATCGGAAGTACCTGATGAATGTGCAATTTCGTCTGTGATTGAAAACGATATACAAGACGGTGTTTTTTTAGATGACCATTTATTTGGTATAAGAATATTAGAGGAATATAAAACGGAAATAAATTCGACTTTTTTAAATTATTATTTTCGGGGCATTGAATTTAGAAAGATAGTACAGAAAGCCGTACGAGGGGTTACAAGATTTTATATATCGAAAAAAGATTTTATGAAAATCAAAATCCCTATTCCGCCGATTGAGGTGCAGGAAGAAATCGTGCGAATTCTGGATAAGTTTACGGAACTCACGGCGGAACTCACGGCGGAACTCACGGCGAGAAAAAAACAATATGAGTTTTATAGAGATCAATTATTAAGAGGCAATCAACTTAACTGTAAAACAATGCAGTTAGGTGAAATTGGATCCGTAAACATGTGTAAGCGCATAATGAAATCCGAAACAAACATACAAGGAGATATTCCGTTTTATAAAATTGGAACATTTGGAAAACAAGCAGATGCTTATATTTCCAAAGAAACCTTTGAAAAATATTCGACTTTATATCCTTACCCTAAAAAAGGTGATGTTTTGATTTCCGCAGCAGGGACTATTGGAAGGACAATAATTTTTGATGGACAACCAGCATATTACCAAGACTCAAATATAGTCTGGCTTAATCACGATGAAAGCATTGTACTAAATAAATATTTATATTATTATTATCAACTGCAACCATGGGCAATTTCAACGGGTGGAACCATACCTCGATTATACAATGATAATATATTAAAAGCAAAAATTCCCGTTCCCCCTCTCGAAGAACAAGAACGTATTGTCGCGATCCTTGACCGTTTTGATAAACTGTGCAACGATATTTCCGAAGGCTTGCCCGCGGAAATTGAGGCGCGTCAAAAGCAATACGAATACTATCGGGATAAACTGCTCACGTTTAAGGAATTGACATAAAAAAGGATAAAAATATGACTTACAATATCGTAACGCAATCGAATGAAAGCACGGTTGTGGCGGAATATACGTCGGGTTCCGTACGCAGCGAAGCATTTCAAAGCGAAGCGGCGCTTGAAAAAGAGTTTATCGATCTTCTGCAAACGCAGGGGTACGAATATCTGCCCATACACACGGAAGCCGATCTGATCGCCAACTTGCGCAAACAGCTCGAAGCCTTGAACGGCATACAATTTACAGACGACGAATGGAGGCGGTTCTTTTCTGAGCATATAGCCAATACCAACGACGGCATTGTGGAAAAAACGCGAAAATTGCAGGAGGGTGACAGCCGTATCAACTTCAAGCGTGACGACGGGCTGACAAAAAATATTGCGCTTATCAACAAAGCGGATATACACGCCAACAGGCTGCAAGTCATCAACCAATACGAAAATAACGCCGGTACATATAAAAACCGCTACGACGTTACCGTGCTCGTCAACGGTCTTCCCCTCGTTCATATCGAACTCAAACGCCGCGGTGTGGCGATACGGGAAGCGTTCAATCAGATCAACCGCTATCAGCGCGATAGTTTTTGGGCAGGAAGCGGGCTGTTCGAATACGTGCAGATATTTGTCATATCCAACGGAACGAATACAAAATATTACAGCAACACCACGCGCGACAGTCATATCCGCGACGCGAAAAAAGCGCAAAGCGCAAAAAAACAAAAGACAAGCAACAGCTTCGAATTTACGTCGTTCTGGGCGGACGCAAACAACCGCGTAATCCCCGATCTGATAGATTTCACGAAGACCTTTTTTTCCAAACATACGCTGCTTAATATCCTGACGAAATATTGCGTATTCTCTTCGGAAAATATGCTGCTTGTAATGCGCCCGTATCAGATTGCCGCGACTGAAAAGATCCTGAATAAAATCGAGATCTCCAACAACTATAAGCAGTACGGCACGATAAACGGCGGCGGCTATATCTGGCACACGACCGGCAGCGGCAAAACGCTGACTTCTTTCAAAACCGCGCAGCTTGCGACAGCTCTCCCCTATATCGACAAGGTATTGTTTGTGGTTGACAGAAAAGATCTCGACTATCAGACAATGAAGGAATACGACCGCTTTCAGAAAGGCGCGGCAAACAGCAACACTTCCACCGCCGTACTCAAAAAGCAGCTCGAAGACGCAAATGCGCGGATTATCATCACCACCATTCAGAAGCTGGACGTTTTTATCAAGAAATATAAGGGTCATCCCGTCTTCGAGAAGCATGTCGTCATCATATTCGACGAGTGTC
Organism: Candidatus Protoclostridium gallicola; assembly: GCA_904387375.1. Classification (GTDB taxonomy): domain Bacteria; phylum Bacillota; class Clostridia; order Christensenellales; family Pumilibacteraceae; genus Protoclostridium; species Protoclostridium gallicola. Next base: position 6,700 of record CAJFLE010000007.1, on the reverse strand, counting down.
ACCGCAGCCAATTCGGCGACATGCACGTTGCCATTACAAAGTCATTCAAAAAATATCACCTGTTCGGCTTTACGGGAACGCCGATATTTGCAGTCAATGCAAACACGGGAACGAAGCATGCCGATCTGAAAACAACGGAACAGGTTTTCGGAGCAAAACTGCATACATATACCATTGTCAATGCAATCAACGACAAGAACGTATTGCCGTTCCGTATCGATTATATAAAGACAATGGAACAAGAACCGGATATAGACGACAAGCAGGTAGCGGATATCGACCGCGAAAAGGCTTTCAACGCGCCCAAACGTATCCGCGAGATTGTCGCTTATATTTTGGAAAATTTCAATCGCAAAACGTACCGCAACGAAAAGAGCTACTCTTTTAACGCGCTGACGAATATAGCGGAAGTCGCGGCGGCGAAGGACGCGAAGGCGGTCGAAGAAATCAAACAGAAACTGCGTCTTTCGGGATTTAACTCCATTTTCTGCATTTCATCTATTGAGGCGGCAAAACTGTATTATAACGAGTTCCGGCGGCAGATGAACGAAAACCAAAGCCGGAAACTGAAAATTGCCACGATTTTCAGTTATGCCGCCAACGAAGAGGAGGGCGACGGACTTCTCGGCGAAGAAAATTCGGAAGACACTTCCGCCCTTGACAGCACTTCGCGCGACTTTCTGGAAAGCGCAATCCGCGATTATAATGAAATGTTCCGCACGAATTACGACACGTCGAGCGAAAATTCCAGAATTATTATAAAGATATTTCGCTCCGCATGAAAAACCGCGAAATTGACTTGCTTATCGTCGTCAATATGTTTCTGACGGGTTTTGACGCCACTACGCTCAACACGCTTTGGGTGGATAAGAATCTGAAACAGCACGGGCTTTTGCAGGCGTATTCGCGAACGAACAGAATACTTAACTCGATCAAGACGTTCGGCAATATCGTGTGTTTCCGTAATCTGCAAAAACGTACCGACGACGCAATTTCGCTTTTCGGCGACAAAGACGCCGGCGGAATCTGCGTACTTAAAAGCTATAAGGATTATTACAGCGGATATGACGGCAAGCAGGGCTACGTGCAAATGATAGACGAACTTCAAAGTAAGTATCCGCTGTCCGAGCAAATAATCGGAGAACAGGCACAAAAGGATTTCATCGGACTGTTCGGCGCAATTCTGCGAATGCGGAATTTACTTTCTTCTTTCGACGAGTTTGCCGGAAACGAAATACTGTCCGAGCGCGATATGCAGGACTATCAGGGCATATACAACGATCTTTACGACCAGTGGCGCAATCGCCGCAAGTACGCCGAAAAAGAGGATATAACCGACGATATAGTCTTTGAAATCGAGCTTATCAAGCAGATTGAAATCAATATAGACTATGTTCTGCTGCTTGTCAAAAAGTATCACGACGGACATCTGGAAGATAAGGAGATATTGATTTCCATACAAAAAGCCGTCGATTCGAGTCTTGAACTCAGAAGCAAAAAAGCGCTTATTGAAACATTTATTGCAGGCATCAACGATGTGGACGACGTAATGCTCGAATGGCGCGAATTTGTGACCAGACAAAAAGAAACCGAACTTGCGGCAATAATATCCGAAGAACACCTGAAAGAGGAAGAAACGAGAAAATTGGTCGAACGTTCTTTCCGCGACGGGGTTATGAAAACGACGGGAACGGATTTCGATAAAATCATGCCCCCGATATCGAGATTCAATCCGGAACGCGAAAAGATCAAAGAAACCGTTATCCAAAGGTTGCAGCAATTCTTCGAGCGGTATTTCGGTATTTAATACTCGCAGCATTCGTGAAATATTGCCGTTATCGGCAAAAATCGGATTTTCGCGCACCTGCGATTCTTGATTTTTGCCGATAAATAACACAATAATATAAAAAAAGCGGACGCGTCCGCTTTTTTTATATTATTACAACATCTTTCATATAATTATTTTTTCCGCGTAAGCAAGTGCCGCGGCGGGACGCATGACTTCGGGTCGGTTTACTTGTCCTTGGTGCGGGCGGCGCGGAGCAGATACGCCTGCGCGTCCACCGGCTCGCCCAGCGTTTCGACGCGGCGGTATTTGCCGTCGGAGCACAGCTTGCGCGCCTTGACGTTGTCGCTCAGCATCACTTTGAGTATGCCCGCTATGCGGTCGGCGATCTTCGGGTCGAGCACGGGCGCGGCGATCTCCACGCGCTTGTCGGTATTCCTCGTCATCAGGTCGGCGCTGGATATGTACATTATCCTGTCGTCGCCCCTGCCGAACGAATACACGCGCGAATGTTCGAGGAATCTGCCCACGATGCTGACGACGCGTATGTTCTCCGTCTTGCCGGGCACGCCGGGCAGCAGGCAGCATATCCCGCGCACGATGAGCTCCACCGTCACGCCCGCGCAGCTCGCTTCCGCCAGCTTGTCGATGATCGCGCGGTCGGTCAGGCTGTTCATCTTGGCGAGGATATATCCGTCCTTTCCCTTCTTTATCTCGCGGTCCATCAGCTCGATCAGCCCGCTTTTGAGCGTTTCGGGCGCGACGAGCAGACGGTCGTATTCGTAATCGGTGTTGCAGATGGCTATATTGCGGAAGAACGCCACCGCGTCGCGGCCTATGCGCTCGTCCGACGTTATTATGTTCAGGTCGGTGTACTGCTTGCTCGTGGACTCGTTGTAATTGCCGGTGCCGAGGTGCGTGATGTACCTGATCTCTTCCCCGTCGACGAGCAGCACGCTGAGGATCTTGGAATGAACCTTATAGTTCTCCATGCCGTAGATGATCGTGCAGCCCGCTTCCTGCAATTTGCCCGCGAAGTACATGTTGTTCTCTTCGTCGAAGCGCGCGCACAGCTCGATGACGACGGTGACCTGCTTGCCGTTCTCGCTCGCGCGGCACAGCAGTTCGGCTATGCGCGAATGGCTGGCGAGGCGGTATATCGTTATCTGAATGGAGCGCACGCGGCTGTCGCGGGAGCACTGTTCGAGCAGATCCACGAGCGGCGACATGCTGTCGTACGGATACGAGAGGAACACGTCGCGATCGAATACCGTGTCGATGAGCGAGGGCGACATCGCCAGCTCGTCGGCCACCGCACCCTTGAACGACGGGTAGCGCAGCGGAGCCACGCGCTCGGGCGGCAGAAACTTGCCGATCGAGAACAGGAATTTGTAATCGAATATGCGGCCGCCCGTAAAGCAGAACTGCGGGTCGAGGCGCAGCAGACCGAGCACGAAATTCTGCAGCTTCGCGTTGCCGCCGTCCGTTTCCAGCCGCACGACGTTAAGCCGCGCCCGAGATTCGACGCGCTTTTTCATTATCTGCGAAAAGTCGCGTTCGATGTCGCAGTCGTCTATGTGCGTATCGAAATCCGCGTTGCGCGTCACGCGCATGAGCATGCTGCCTTTGACGGTGTAGCCTATGAACGCGAGGTGGCCGAAAGCGCGCACCAGCTCTTCGAGCGGGATGAGGCGCACCTTTTCCCCGCCGCCCACACGGTACAGCCTGTCGAGCGTCGCGCTTACCGCCATGACGCCTATCATGCGGCGGCCGTCGCGCTCGATGTCGTACAGCATATAGTTCTTCATGTTCTCGAACTGCATGAGCGGGTGCTTTGCGTCGAGCACCATGATGGACAGGAGCGGCAGCACGTGCGACGTGAATATGTTGCGGCACTCTTCCGTCTGACGCGGCGTAAGCTCTTCGGCGCGCAGCAGCTTTATGCCGTTCTTGCTCAGCTCCCGCCGCAGCGAGTTATAGCACGAATTGCGGTCGGAATAGTATTTCCGCACCGCCTGACATATTCCCTCCATCTGTTTGGCGGCCGTAAGCCCCGTCTTGTTGTCCTTTTCTTCGGGCTCGGACAGGTTTTCGTTGTACAGGCTGCCCACGCGCACCATGAAGAATTCGTCGAGGTTGGAACTGAAAATGGACAGGAACTTGCAGCGCTCGAGCAGCGGGTTGGTCAGATCCTGCGACTGGTCGAGCACGCGCTTGTTGAACAGCAGCCAGCTGTATTCGCGGTTGACGTATATGTCCTTTATGAATCTCTTTCTTATTTTATCCGTTGTCGTTTCGGTTTTCACGTTATCCTCTGCGTCCGTAGTATTTTATTCGGCGGGCGAAGCGTTCTCCTCCGCGGCCGTCTGCGCTTCCTCTGCTGCGGCAACATCCGCGGCTGCAGTTTCCTCGGCCGCTTTGGGCTTTCTGCCCCGCTTCTTGGGAGCCGCGTTTCCGGCTGCGGGCTTCCGTCCGCGCTTTGCGGGAGTTTTCTTTGACGCGGATTTCGCGCCCGGTTTCCTGCCCCGCTTCTTGGGAGCCGCGGGAGCGGAAGCCGCAACCGCGAGCGCGGATATGAAATCGTAATACTCGCCCGATTCGCTGCCGTCCAGCACGAGGCGGAGATAACCTTCCTTGACGCCGCTGTCGCTGACGACGATGTTATCCGCGCCGAAGCGCTTGAACAGCGTTTTCAGCACGATCGCGGCGGGAATGACGAAGGACAGTTTTTCGGGCGCGGTCTTGAGTATGAGCCCAGAACGCTCCGCGTCCGTAAGCAGATATTTGACCATTTTCTTGAACTTTTTGCGGTCTATCGTCATGACGCCGTCCTCGGCGGCTTCGCCGGCGTATTCGGCGTAGACGTCGTATACGGCGCGGTTGGTCGCGCCCACGAGCACGACGGTCGCAAACGTATCGCCGCAGGGCAGCCCCGCGTCGTCGAACTTGCTCTTGACGTACTTCTTGACGTCGTCCGCCTCGCCTTCGGTGGGCTGCAGACGGCTGACGAACTTATGATGCAGATCCATGATGCCGAAATCGAGGCAAAGCATATCCGACTTCTCGCTTTTGGACAGGTCGCATATTTCTATGCTCTTGCCGCCGAGGTCGACGAGTACGGCGCGGTCGCATGCCGCGTATCTGCGGTTGGCGATGTAGTCGCAGTACGCTTCGGTGCCGCCGTCGAGGAAATTGATGCGCAGCCCGGTATGCTCTTCCACCGCCGCGGCGACCTCGTCGAAGTTGGATATGGAGCGCATCGCCGCCGTCGAAATGAGCCAGCAGGCGTTTACGCCCAGCTTGGAGCACTTCTCTTTCGCGACCGCGAGCGCGTCCAGCAGTTTGTCGATGCCGCGCGCCGACAGCTTGTCGCCGACGAGATAGTAAGGCAGGCTGAGATTGGCTCTGTCTTTGAACACGATCTCCGTCGTGTCCGGATTGCCGTCCGTTTCCGCTACGGTGAGCGACAGACTGCTCGAACTTATGTCTATGACCGAATATTTCATATTCCTCTCCGTTCTATATATTTCCTTATTTATATTTTCATTATATATATTATATCCTGATTATTTAATGCCGAAACTTACGCCCACGCTTTTGGCGAAACGGACTATGCTGCCGGCGGGATCAACGGTCTTGTACCTGCCCGCGATCTCGGTCAGGGCGTTGAACGTTATGCGGTTTCCTGCGACCGCGGCGGTGACTCCGAACCGTTTTTCCTTGGCCAGAAAAGCGGCGTATCCGCCCAGGCGGGAGGACAGCAGGCGGTCGTATGCGCAGGGCGTGCCTCCGCGCTGCACGTAACCCAGCACCGTGGAACGCGTTTCCGCGCCCGTGCGTTCGGCTATCGTCTCGGCCAGGCGCGCCGTGACCGTGCGTTCCCCGCGCTCGGTGCGGACGAAAGCGCGTTCGCTCTTTTTGAAAGGCGCTTCGGTATCCAGCACCGCGCCCTCGGCCACCACTATTATGGCGGACGGGCTGTCCGACTTTCTCCGCTCGGCAACGAAATCGCACACCGCGTCCAGCGAGAAAGGTATTTCGGGGAGCAGTATCATATCCGCGCCCGCGGCGATGCCGGAATGCAGCGCCAGCCAGCCGGCCTTGTTGCCCATGACCTCTACGAGCATTATGCGGCCGTGGCTGCCCACCGTCGTGCGTATGCGGTCTATGCATTCGGTCACGACCTCGACGGCGGTCTGGAAACCGAACGTGACGTCGGTGCCGTATATGTCGTTATCTATCGTTTTGGGCAGGCCTATGACGTTGCAGCCCTCCGAACACAGCAGCGCGGCGGTCTTGTGCGTGCCCGCGCCGCCCAGCGTGAACAGGCAGTCCAGCCCCATCTTGCGATAATTGGCGCACATGCGCGACAGGCGGGAGCCGTTGCCGTCCGGCGCCGCGATGGTTTTATACGGCTGACGGGACGTGCCGAGCACGGTGCCGCCCTCACGCAGCAGGCTGTCGCCGAAATCCCCGCGCTTCATGGGAAAGCATTCGCCTTCTATAAGCCCGCCGTAGCCGTCGGGTATGCCGACGATCTCCGCGCCGGGTATGTTGTCGTAAACGTAAAGTCCTATCGCGCGGATGACCGCGTTCAGTCCGGCGCAGTCTCCGCCGCTCGTGAGTATGCCTAACTTCAAAGTCCCACACCTCCGATATTATTTTATCACTCCGCGCGCAAGCAGTCAACGCCGATTTTGCCGCTTCGTAAAGAATTTACAAAAATTTTACAATTACGTTACAATTTTGCCGTCATTAAAGACATTTTGCCGGGTCGCCCGACCGATTCTTTCCGTATATAATAATTAAGCGGCAAGCAAAAACGGGAGTGGAATTCACTCCCGTTTCGCACTGGAAATGCGGCAACGTCCTACTCTCCCATACAGTGTCCCGTACAGTACCATCGGCTCTGTG
>CAJFLE010000006.1 GCA_904387375.1 Candidatus Protoclostridium gallicola | reverse complement strand
TTATTTTTTGGCGAAAAAACTTCTTTTTCCTTGATTTGTTGCGGGTATATGTTGCGTATACCTGAAAAATTCAGGATTGGTATTGACTTTTTGAATGCGATCGATTAAAATGAATCCAGATAAGTACATTAAGGGAAGATAGATTGTGGAAGCAAAAATCGTCGGTCAGAAAATAGCCGAATTACGTAAAAAAAATAATATGACGCAAAAAGAACTCGCCGCGAAACTGAGTGTGATAGATAAGACTGTTTCTCGTTGGGAATGCGGATACGGATTGCCCGACGTGACCATTCTTCCGGAAATTGCGGCGATATTCGACGTGCGCATAGAAGAACTCATCGGAATAGAAGATTCTCCCGTCTGTGCTGCGGAAGAAAACGGCGTCTCCCTGTCGGCGGAGGAGGGCGCAGCGGCAATTTTGGAGAGGAGAAAATTTCCGAAAGCGGCCGTTCTTATTCTGTTCGTTTCGTTTTTCGTCGTCGGGCTGACCACACTTCTCGTCTGGCTGTTTTTTCCGAAACAGACCGCTCCGAAAATAGGCGCGTATTGTTGGAAACAGGCGGAAAACAGTTCTTCTGATTACGTGTTTTTTACGGCGTTCGGGTTTGAAGAATGTATGTCGCTCGAACTGAACGGCAGCGCGGAAGAAGGGAATTTTTTCTGCCAGGAGACCTGGCAGGAGAGCGCGTCGGGCGATCCGTTCGACTGCGCCGTATACGGAGAGTACCGGATATCCGAGGAAAAGATATATTTTTATCCGCAGGAGGTCGTGGATCCGTACGGTAAGAAAAAATTACACACCCATACCGAACTTGGCATAGACGATTTCCATGCGGACGTGATATACGGCGACGACGCGTCCATCGAGGCGCTTTCCTTTACGGATACGGTAAAGAATACGGATACGAGCGTATTTGGCAGGTGGACGAAATTCGCCAATTATTTTTCCCGTTCCAAGGGCGAAATTTATTTCGAACGGGTAACCGACGGATTCAGATACGATCAGCTTTTACGTATGCCCGAGTTCGTACTCGTCGATATGGCGGCGGTGGTGCCGTATAAGCTGGAAGTGACTTTGGAACGGTATTCCTATTACGTCGGAGAGGTGATCGCTCCGGAGGATATAAAAGTTCTCCTCGTCTATGCGGACGGTAGCAAAAAGCAGGTATATAACGCCGTATGCGAGCAGGCGGGAAGATGCCTGACGGACGGAGACAATTGCCTGAATGTTTATTATACGGAAGAGGGAATCAAAAAGACGGCGACGGTAGCCATTGCGGTGAGCTACGGTTACGCGTGGGATCGCGCAAGGGCAAGCAAAGCCGATTACGTATATTTTACCCATTATAATACGGGCGAATCGATCAGTTTCGGTTCTCTGGAACTGTACGGAAACAGCCAAAAGGGTAGGTTTATATACAGCGAAAATTATGGGGTACAATCGCTATCTGCGGCGTCGGTCGTTACGGGAACTTACGAGCACGCCGAGGGAGAGTTGCGTTTTGTGAGTAGTTACGTATTTTCCTATCTGAATTATTTGTCCAAGTTTTATATCAACGCCGAAGGGGATTATTTTACGGCGTACGAGGAAAACAATTTCGAATGCGTGCGTTTCGATACCGGAGAGTTTTCCCGCAATCTGTTCGGACATTATACCGGCGAACCGAACGGAACGAGTTTTTCAAAGATAAGCGGCGAAGTGCGTTTTGAACGGGTAACGGACAGAAAACTTTCCGAAAAAGCGCAGAAAGCAGTCGATTATTATAAAAATATGCATCAATAAAATACGCTTTGAGTCGTATTCGGAGGCAAAAATGGATTCTGAAAAAAAATCGAACTTTCAAAAATCGGTCAGGTCGGCGCCGATGACGCTCGGGTGCTCGCTGCTGGCGCTCGTCTCGGCGCTTGTCTATGCGATACTTTACGTCGGAACGACTGAATTTAATTTATTTGCATTGCTTCTGGCGTTCGCCTGTTGCGCCTCCGGTGCGTTGGTATTCACGAGAGGAAGAGCGCTCGCCGGATATCTGCAGTTCTGGTGCGCCGTCGCGGCATGTATGTTTTTTATTTACGGCGTGTATTATTACATATCCGTCGTGCTTGTCGGAATCGATCTGCACAGTTTCAGTCCACAGTTTATTTTATGCGCGATTCTCTTTTCGGTAACCATGATCGCAACGATCGTAAACTTATTTGTAAAACGCGTTGATGCGGAGGAAAATTAATGAAACTCGGGCTTAAAATTTTAAAAATCTGTCACGTTGTATTTACCGTTCTTTTTGCTTTCATGCTTACGGCGTGCATAATTACCGCCGAAAACGTCGGCGTTATCACAAGCACGCTCGGACAATCCACGTATGAACGGATAGACGTCGTTTCGGACGGAACGGAAGATACCGACTTTTACAAGACCGATTACGTCAGCCTGAAAGAACTGATGAGCGACGGCGCCGCGCTGGCGGAGGAGATAGAAGCCGAAGGCGCCGTACTTCTGAAAAACGACGAATGTCTGCCGTTGAATACGGCGACCGAAAACTCGGTCAGTCTGTTCGGTGTGGCGAGCGTGGATCCGGCTTACGGTGGCGAAGGTTCGTCTGCGGCGAGCAATCCCGCCGACCCGACCGATGTGAAAGAAGGTTTGGAACAGGCGGGGTTCAGGGTAAATCCCGCGGTATACGATTTTTATTCCAAGAATCAAAAGGCGTATGCCGCAAGCGGATACAGGATAAACGACGCGCCGTGGCAGGACGTGATTTCGGCGTCCGGCGTACGCGATTCGTTCGGAGAATACGGCGACGCCGCCATCGTGATTCTGAAACGCATCCGCGGGGAAAACGGCGATTTATACGTGAACGATCCCTCTTGCGACGGAGAAAACGGTAATTATCTCGCCCTGAACGAAAACGAGAAGAGCGTTCTGAAAGGTTTGGCCGAATTGAAAGGAACGAAATTCAAAAAAATAATCGTGCTTCTGAACGCGCCGAATCAGATCGAATGTCGTTTTCTCTCCGACCCGCAGTATAAAATAGACGCGGCTCTGTGGATCGGCTCGGTCGGCATAACGGGCATGAGCGCGGTGGGGAAAATTCTCTCGGGAGAAATAAACCCCTCGGGAAAACTCTCCGATACTTTCTGGAACGCTCATTCGTATAATCCCGTCATGGTCAATTTCGGCGTGAGTCAATATCAAAACGCGGCGGAGTTCTCTTCTCAACTGCCTTCTTCCTCGGGGAATTCCTATACGGGAATGCATTATACGAGTTACGTCGCGTATCAAGAGGGTATTTACGTCGGCTACCGTTACGCGGAAACGCGGTATTACGACGTAATTTCCGGCAGGGAAAACGCGGGAGAATTCCGTTACGACGAGGCGGTGGCGTATCCCTTCGGGTACGGTTTGTCCTATACTTCTTTCGTATTCGACGATATGACGGCGACCTACGACGAGCGCACGGATACGTATAAAATCGACGTGAACGTAAAAAATGCGGGCACCATGCCCGGAAAACAGGTCGTACAGGTGTATTTGCAAAAGCCCTATACTGCGTATGACGTAGAAAACCGTATCGAAAAATCTGCGGTGGAGCTGGTCGGCTATGCAAAGACTTCTCTTTTGAACGCGAACGAAGAGGAACGCGTATCGGTATTGGTTTCGGGATCCCGTCTGGCGTCTTACGACGCATACGGATATAAGACGTATTTTGCGGACGGGGGAACGTATTGCTTTACCGTCGCCGAAAACGCTCATTGCGCCGCCGATAATTTCCTTGCGGCCAATTTCGGGACGGATACGGGAAACGCGGATATGGTAAAGAAGTTTGAAAAGGCGCCCGATTCGGTCTCTTACTCCAAGGGGATTACGAATTTATTTGACGGAGGCGATATCAATTTATATCCGAACGCAGGGGAGCGTAATCGCCTTGTATATCTTTCCAGAAACGATTGGAAGGGTACCATGCCCGAAACGAAACAGACTTTATATCTCACGCAGGGTATGGTCGACGACCTCCTTTCGCAGAACGGAGACCAAAATATAGAGAAAAGCGACGCACCCTATCCCGTCTATGAACGGGACGCCGGATTGCAACTGATCGATATGCGCGCGGATAGCGAAGGAACTCCGATCGATGCGGAGAATGAATATTGGGATATCTTTATGGATCAGCTTTCCTATAAAGAAATCGCCGAACTCGTCACCACGGGATTGAGAAAAACGGGTTTTCTCGCCGATATAGGTAAACCCGTGACGGTTGAGCATAACGGACCGACCGGGCTGACGCAGAAATACGGCGACGGCGAAAACGGACTTGCCAAAAAATACGGCGACCCCGACGCCTCGCTCTCCCCGCCTTACTATCCCTGTCTCGGAATTCTCGCGTCGTCGTTCAACGCGCCGTTGGCGGGCAGATTCGGAAAAATGCTCGGCGAGGATGCGCTCTGGGCGGGCTACAGCGGATTGTATGGCATAGGGCTCAACACCCACCGCAGCGCTTACGACGGCAGAGCCTTTGAATATTATTCTGAAGACCCGTTCCTTTCGGGCAAACAGGCGACGGAAGTCGTCATCGGGTTGCAGTCGAAAGGTTGTAACGCTTACGTCAAACATATCGCGGGCTACGAACAGCAGAGCGACAGAGTGGGCTTGAGCGTGTGGTGTTGCGAACAGGCTTACCGTGAAATATACCTCGAACCTTTCCGCATGGCGGTGTCCGACGGAAAGGCGATGAACGCCATGACCTCGTATACGAGAATCGGTGTTACGCTCTGTCCCGCCAGCCGAGAACTTTGTACGGACTTTCTGCGCGGCGAGTGCGGTATGCGCGGATTCGTTGTTTCGGATATGTGGAAGGGGCGATACCTCGATTCGCAACTGATAAACTGTATGATGGCGGGCTGCGATTTGCCGGACAGCGATTTAAGCGCGGATTTATATAATAAGTACATGCAAGGTTACGGTGAAGTAGGCGCGCAGATGCGGCTTGCGGCGAAGCGTATCCTCTATGCAACGGTGCAATCCAACGCCATGAACGGCTTTACCGCCGGGACTCGCCTCGTGAAGATTATGCCGATGTGGCAGGTGGCGGTCGTAAGCGTAACGGCGGTATGCGGCGCGGCGTTCGTGCTGTGCTCTGCGGCGTTTGCGGTATTCGCATGGAAAACGCGGCGAAAATAAAGTAAGAAAAAATTACGGAAGGATTTTCGTAAAACGGCCGATAACGCGAAAAAATTCCGTAAAAATAAAAAATATAAAAGGAGAATTTTTATGAAAAACAAAAAACTTGTTGTAATTTTACTCGGATTGATATCCGCTTTGTGTTTCGCTTTGTCTGCGTTCACGGGTTGCGGAAATGATCCGGGTTCGCAGTCGGGCGGCGAAAAGACGCTCGTGTCCATCACGTTGGAAAAACTTCCGACCAAGCTCGTATACGAAATAGGCGAAACGGTAGATACGAGCGGCATGAAGGTCGTGGCGAATTTCAGCGATAAGACCACCGAGGACGTAACCGATCAGTGCACAACGACGATCGGCTCCGAAAGAATTACGGCGACCACTACCTCGTATTACGTCAAGTACGTTTACGGAAAAGTGACCAAGACCGCGAGAGTGGATATTACCGTCAATAAGATAGACATTCAGTTTACCGATCTGGATGCGTCGGTATACGACACCTATCTTCCGCCCAACGAGATCGCATCTTCGAGCAAGGCGGATTTCGTATTCATCACCTCCTTCAATTCTTCTTCCATGCTGGTGGACGGATGTCTCGAACTGACCGGTACGGAGGCGTCCGGTACGTTTAAATATTCCGAACGGAACGATAAGCCCGAAGATATCGATTTGGAAAACGGGCTCGGATATAAATTGGGATATATGCAGGGTACGTATACCTCTTCGGACGGACAGATGACTTTCAAGACCGAAGCCGTCCAGCGTATCAGGACCTCCCGTCTGGACGCCGTCACGGTCGACGTGGCGCAGATCGTCAAAGACGACGCGGGCAATATGGTCGGACTGAATTTCGGCAGCATGGTAAAACCTTCGGTCGTATTTGGCTGGGGTAAGACCAGGAGCGCCGATTTCGTGGAAGGTAACGCTGAAAATTACGGATTGGAAGCGCATATATGCTATTTCTCCATTGTAAAAAATAACGTCATTCCTTCCGATATCCACCTGTATCACGCGGCGGTGGACAGTATTTCGATCGCGGCGAGTCCCACCAAAATATCTTACGAATACGGCGAATTACTGACGACCGCGGGTTTAAAACTGAATGTAAATTACGTTGCGGGCGCGCCCCGCGAAGTGGATTCCGGATTTACCGTCGATAAGACGGAGCCGTTGACTGAAGAGGATACCGTCATTACCGTCACGTACGAGGGAAAGACGGCTACCTTTGAAATCACGGTGGCGCCCGCGCCCGAGACGGGATTGCAGATGATCCTTCTCGAAAACGCGCCCACGGAACTATTATACGTGGACGGCGGCACGCAGACGGTGGCGGAAGCGCTCGCCGCGGCAGGCATGACGGTAACCGCGCAATACGCTGATAAGGAACCCGCTACGGTTACGGATTACGAAGTCATCAACGGCGACGCGGTGATCGACGGTAATCTTACTTCGTATACCGTAAGCTATACCGAGAACGGCGTAACCAGAATCAAAGAGGTGCCCGTTACGACCTCTCTTTCGACGCCCGCGCAGATAGCCGAAAACAGTACGGCGGATCTTGTATTCTATACATACTTTACCAAGGACAGCAACGTAGTCAACGGCGTGCTGGAGCTGAATTACGCCGCGGAGAGTACGACGACGGGAACGTTCGTCTATACCGTTCAGATGGGCAGCGCGAAATACAATACTTTGAAGGGGTCCTTTACCATAGCGGAAGGGAAGATATCCTTTACGGAGATTACCATGAAACAGGTACTCGGAAATAGCGCCATGACGACGGACGCCGACGAGAGCGCGAACGTGGTTACGGACGACGGCGGAAAGATCATAGGACTCGATTTCGGCTGTCTGGCGGGAAACGTGGACGGAGTAACTCAGGAAGGATTCTGGGGATATACGGCGAACAAGCAGAGCAGCTGTAAATCGAGTGCGGCGGAGACGGTCGGCAAACCCGCGTACATGATATACATGGTACGCATAGAAAACGGCGATATAAGTACGCTCCGCGTGGACTACTGATCGAGAATAAAGGCAGACTCCGCCGCGGCGGACGGCGTCGCGGCGGAGAAAAATCAATTCGCGATAAAAATATCTGGTAATAAGGATTACGAAACATGAAAAAGAAAAAAATATTTTTATGCGTGTTGCTGGCGGCGATATTTGCGTTTTCGCTCGGCGGTTGCAGCGCGGAGGGAAGCGATTCTTCCACGCAGACGAAAGAGAATTACGCGGATGTCGTCGTATTTATGGGGCAGTCGAATATGGCGGGAAGAGGGAGTGCGGAGGATTCCGTCCGCTGCGGCGAGGGGCACGGCTTTGAGTTCAGAGCAGTGACGGACCCCACGAAGCTGTACCCCATGTCCGAACCTTTCGGGGAAAACGAAAACAACGACAGGCTGAGCGATATAACAGGTACGAGGAACAAAAAAACGGGTAGTCTCGTTTCGGCTTTTTGCGAGGCGTACTATACCCGGACGGGCGTGCCCATCATAGGCGTTTCCGCAAGTCAAGGCGGAACAAACTCTTACGAATGGCAACCCGGGAACGGGCTGGTCGAAGAGGCGAAGAGCAGACTTGAACTCTGCATCAATTATATGTATTCGCAGGACGAATACGAAGTGCGCAATATTTTTATGGTTTGGTTGCAGGGCGAAAGCGACGCGGGCAACGGCGTGGGCTACGATGAATACAACGCAAATATGCGCAACATCGTTAATACGATGAAGAGCGCGGGGGTGCAACATTGCTATCTGATCGCCATCGGCACGTACATGGAGAGTATCAGCCCCGAAAAGCACGACAAATATCTTCGCTTCGGCGAGTTGCAGGCGACGATGTGCGAAAACAACGACGATATGACACTCGTGTCCAGAAAGCTGGCGGGCATGCCAGAGAGCATGATGCATCTGAACAACCATTACATTCAGGCCGCCTACAATATCGTCGGCAACGACGCGGGCAGAAATACGGCCGAACACGTATTGACGGGCAAGGCGCCCGAATGTCAGCCGTACGTCGAGGGCGAAAGCGTTTAAATACCGAACAGCAAGGAGGAAAACATGAAGAAAAAGAATAAATTTACGGCGGTGTTCGTCGCCTTTGCGCTGGCGTTTTCCCTGACGGCGTTGACCGCATGCGGAAACTCCTCTTTACAACTTGAAACTTACGCTGCGGCGATCGATTTTCATACGGCGGATCAGTTGTCCTTCGTACAGGGCGATTACGCCGCAATCGTGGCGTACGCCGACGGGACGAGCGAAAAATCCCGCCCCGAAGGCATTTTGCTCCGCTGGTCCGATTCGTCCGACTGCACCGAATATACGGTAACCGTTTCGGAATACGCCGATTATTCGGACGCATTGACTTACGTCGTAAACGATAGGGAAGTGGAAGTATACAATCTGAAAGTGGCGACCGAATACCATTGGAAAGTATCCTCTTCGGACGGGGTTGCCGAGGGCGTCTTTACGACTTCGGACGTATGCCCGCGCAATCTTTACGTGGACGGCGTTACCAACGTGCGGGACATGGGCGGTTATATGACCTCTTACGGGAGGCGGATTCGTCAGGGACTTCTGTATCGCGGCGCGAGACTGAACAAGAGCGACGTCAACGACGACGGCTATGCTACGGCGCCCGAAACGTTCGTGCCGGAGATTACCGAAAAGGGGATAGACGTATTTGAAAATCAGTTGAAAATAAAATCGGAAATCGATCTGCGCCTTTTAAACCGCAACGGATATCCTGCGGATAAGGCGGCGGAGAGCGCCGTTCCTGGGGTGGAAAACTATATCCGCATACCCATGAACGGATTGAGCGCGATAGACGATAACGCGAAAATGATAAAGCAATTTATGGAATATATAGCGGACGAGAGCCATTATCCCGTATATTATCATTGTAATATCGGAACGGACAGAACGGGCATGATGGCCTATCTCATCGGCGCGCTTTGCGGCATGAGCGAAGATGATCTCATGAAGGATTACCTCTTTTCCAATTTCGGAAATATAGGCGAGGCAAAGACGCCGGATAACAGCAAGAACAAATACATCCGTCAGCTTGCCGCGGGCGGCGATTTCGCGGGGGATACGTTGCGGGAACGGGTGGAAAATTATTTTCTTTCCATCGGCGTGAGCGCGGAGACGTATACTTCGGTGCGCAATATTCTGCTCGGAGTGTAACCTATGGTACGCCACAGAAAAAAAATCGCGGGACTGCTTGCGCTCGTTTTTTCGCTGTGTCTTCTCTTTCCGTTCGCCTCCTGTGACGCGGGCGGAAAGGAGGAAGAATTTTCCGTTCTGACATGGAACGTATTTCTCGGTAACGGCGACGGCGACAGTTTCGCTACCGTTCTGGAAGAAAATTTACCGGACGTCCTGCAAATGCAGGAGGCGAGTCCGCAGGCGTATACCAAATTCATTCAGCCTTTCGTCTCCGCCCATTCCGAGTATTTCGTATCGGATATTCCGTTGGAGGGCGAAACGTTGCGTACGCCCATACTTTTCAATACGGAAAAGTTCGATTATATAGACGGCGGCGCGGAGCTCCTGACCGACGGATTCAAACCGACGAACACCAAGACGTTGAGTTGGCTGTTGTTGGAGAGCAAGGGCTGCGGTAAGTTGTTATGCGTCAATTTTCACGGCGTAAAATGTCTTACGAAATACGAAGGGTATCAGGATCTTACGCAGGAGGAACGGGACGCCGTGGAAGAGGAATGGCATCTGGGGAACGCCCGCCAGTTGCTTGAAAAGATAGACCAAGTAAAAAAAGAGTACGGAACGCAGATAAAGACGGTAATATCTGGCGATTGTAATTTCGACAGTACGTCGGGCGCGTACGCGGCGATCGTCGAGGCGGGATATAGAGACGCCGAGAAATCGGCGGAGGAAAATATGCAGGACGGTCTGCGCACGTCTCACTCGCTCGGGGTCGAAAAGAGCAAAGCCGGACTTTCCATAGATCACGTTTTTTCGGACGCCGCGTTGTATCAGCATCGCATCATTCGCACGCGGGAGGCGTATTTCGCCAGCGACCATTGTCCCGTGTACGTTACTTTCGGGTTATAGAACCAAAGGGGAACAGGTAAATAAAATGAATAAATTGAGGAAGTTTTTAGCCGAGAGAACGGTCGGATACGTACTTTCGGCCACCGCCGCGCTATGCGCTTTCGTCGTGGCTGCGATATACGGCGCTTGTTTTTGGACAGATGCGGAACGCTTTTCTTTCGTCGCTTTTCTCCTGCCGCTCGTCGGCGGCGTTGCTTTTACTGCGCTCGGCATTTTCAGACCTACCGCGCCTTTTGCGCCCGCCGTTCTCGCCGTCTGTCTTTACGTCGCGCTGTTGCAATTTTTATCCCATCAGGTGATTTATCTTTCGGACGTCTTTTACGGCGGCGTGACCGCGGCGGCGATATCTTCGCTCGACGGCGGATTTTCGGCGTGTTTTTTACTCCTTCTCATCGGAGGAGGCTTGAGCGTTGCAGGCATATTCATGAAGATGTACAGGAGGGCAGAAGATGAAGAATAAATTGAATTTGATTGCAAAGATAACGACAACAGTAACGGCTTTTTTGCTCGGTATCGCCGTGACGGGCGGCTCAATAATGCTGGAAAACGCCAAGGCGGTAAACGATTTTTTTGGTATACAGACGCAGATCATCGAGTGGAACGGAGATGAAGCGGGAGACACGGAATATTATAAATCCGCATATGACAGCGTAAAGGAAGTGCAGGCGGCGGGGGCGGAATATTGCCGCGCGGTGGAGGCGGAGGGCGCGACGCTCCTGAAAAATCAGGGCGCTCTTCCGCTGGGAAAAGGCGCGCGAGTCAGTCTGTTCAGCTATTCCTCCGTGGACGTCTGCGCAAGGGGCTACGGCTCGGGCGCGGGTGCAAACGCCACCGAGATTACCGATCTGAAAACGGCTCTCGCCGATTCCGGAGTCGAGGTAAATCCCGTCCTGTGGAATTGGTACGGCGCGCACAGAGAGTATCGTCGGGACGATACGGACAGCGCGGCAAAGACGGTGGGAATGTTGAAAAAACTGGGTATTTCCGACGCGCCGTGGTCGGCTGTTTATCCCGATACGAAGGATTCTTACGAAGGGTATTCGGACGCCGCGATCTTCGTCCTTTCCCGTTCGGGAGGCGAAAACGCCGATATGAAAGTCAATACGGGCGATTCTTCGGATATGACGGACGGCAATTATCTGAAACTTTCGCCATCGGAGATAAGCGTATTGAAGGGCTTGAAGTCCCTCAAAGGCAGCGTATTCAAAAAAATAATCGTACTGATGAATACGCCGAGTGCCGTGGAGTGCGAATTTGCCGATAACGAGGAATACGGGATCGACGCGCTGCTGTGGATCGGATTAGTCGGTTCGGAGGGAACGCGCGCGGTCGGCGATATACTCACCGGCGCGGTCAATCCGTCGGGCAGACTTTCGGATACTTTTTGGAAATATCATTACAAGAATCCCGTTCTGGCGAATTTCGGATCGATGAAATATGCCGATAAGGAGACTTCTTCGGACCCTTCAGCGTCTTACGTAGTGTATCAGGAGGGAATCTATAACGGCTATCGGTATGCCGAAACGCGTTATGAGGACTTCGTGACGGGAGCGGCGACAACGGGCGCGTTCGATTACGCCCAAACGGTGAGTTATCCCTTCGGATACGGCTTGTCATATACCTCTTTCGAATATTCCGACTTTAAAACGGAGATAACGGATCGGGAGGGAAAAATCGTATGCAGTCTGTCCGTGGACGTGACAAACGCGGGAGAAGTCGCGGGTAAGGAAACCGTGCAGTTTTACGTCCGTAAACCGTATACCGATTACGACGTTTCCGTCGGTCTGGAAAAGAGCGCCGCGGAACTCGTCGGTTTCGGAAAGACCGAACTGTTACAGCCGGGCGAAACGCAGACCGTAACGGCGGAGGTCGACGGGAAATATCTGGCTTCTTACGATGCGTACGGGTATAAAACGTATATCCTTGAAAAGGGAACGTATTATTTTACCGCTGCGAAAAACGCGCACGAAGCGGTAAATAATATTTTAGCTTTCCGCGGGTACGAGAGCGATGCGATGACTTCGGCCGGCGACGCGGCGGCGGTATGCGAATATCGGGTGGAAAGGACGGACGCAGAGAGTTACGCGTATTCTTCCGCTTCGGGAGAAAAGGTAAAAATCACCAACCGTTTCGACGACGCCGATCTGAAAATATACGAAGGCGCGGGGGAAAACGCCGACGCGTTCGAATACGTCAGCCGCAGTAATTGGGCGGGGACGGTTCGACTCGGTTACTACGGAAGCGGGAAGAGTACGGACGCCAGCGTGAAACTTTCACTGACCGAACGGATGATTTCCGACTTGAAAAATATGGCGCCTGCAGAGGACGACGTGGAATACCCCGTTTACGGCTCGGAAAACACTTCCTATAATCTCATCGATCTGCGTGCATACGAGAACGGTCAACCGATAGAGTACGACAATCCGATGTGGGAGGACTTTTTAGACCAGCTTACGTGGTCGGATACCGTTTCTCTGTTGGAACAGGCGCAGCGCACCACGGTCGGACTTGCTTCCGTGGCGAAGCCGGCGACGGTCGATCATAACGGGTCGAACGGTATGTGTCAGGCGTTTTCGACGGGAGAAAACGGACTTGCTCAAAGGCTTGGCGATCCGGATAAGGACGGGTTTGCCGCGATCTATCCGTGCAGCGGCATAGCGGCTTCCACTTTCAACATCCGATTGATGAAAGAATACGGCAGACAATGGGGCGAGGACTGCCTTTGGGCGGGGTATAGCGGATTGTACGGACCGAGCGTCAATCTGCACAGAAGCCCGTATTGCGGCAGAAGTTTTGAATATTTCAGCGAAGATCCGTTTTTGTCCGGTTACGTCTGCGCCGCCCTGACCGACGGAATCGGAGAAAAGGGCGTCTACGTCTATCTGAAACATTGCGTATTGAACGATCAGGAAACGGACCGTCACGGCATAGGCACCTGGGCGAACGAGCAGACGATACGGGAATTGTATCTACGCCCCTTTGAAATTGCGATAGAGGAAGGCGGCGCGGCGTGCGTGATGACGGGATTCAACCGCATCGGCACAAAATGGACGGGCGCGCACGGCTTCGTCAATACCGTTCTGCGCGCCGAGTTCGGAATGAGCGGTATGGCGATTTCGGACAATCCGGTGAAAAATTACATGACCATCGATTACGGCGTGCTCGCGGGAAACGATATCCCCGATTATTCCTGCATCGGAATATATAACAATTACGAATACGGCTACGGGGAATTGGCGTGGGCAATGCGGGAATCGGCGCACAGGATACTCTATACGGTCGTTCATAGCAACGCCATGAATGGTTTCAGCGCCAACACGCGCGTAAAGATCATAACGCCCGCGTGGGTAAACGCAATTACCGTCGCGCGGATCGTAATCGGAGTTTTGCTCGTTTTCAGTGCGGCGTTGCTGGTTTATTCGATTGTTTCCCAAAAAATCAAGGAGAGAAGGGTCATGAAAAATGAAAATTAAGTCTATTTTAATTTCGGTATTCGTTTTTATGGCATTGTTGTCGTCCGTTTCCTGTGCCGCGGCGGGAAACAGCGAACGGATAGACAATACGGCGGCAAGTCTCTTACATGAAAAAATATACCTCTATGATGAGGGAAACGTGCCTTACGGCGACGATTGCAGAGAGTTCTGTTTTATGACGCCCTATCTCGCGGCGTATCCGACCGGCGGGGCGGTGCTCGTATTCCCGGGCGGAGGCTACAATCATCTGTCCAATTCCACTTCGGACGTAAAGGGATACGGTCAGGGCGTGGATAATAACGGCAATCAGAAGGAATCTTCCTCCATCGCGGCATGGTATAACGAAAGGGGCATTTCCGTATTCGTGGTCAATTATCGGACGACGGCGGTGGAACCGAACGCGGATTATCGGCATATTCTGTCGGACGCTGCGCGGGCAATGCGGATTGTGAGGGGAAATGCGGAGAAATATTACCTTTCGAAAGACAAGATCGTCGTACAGGGTTACTCTGCGGGGGGACACCTTGCCGCCATGTTGCTGACGCAGGACGAGTGGGTTCCGGACGATGAAAACTACGTTCCCGACGAGTACGATAAAATCAGCGCAAAACCGAACGCGGGCGTACTCTGTTACGCGGCGCTGTCCTTTCAGGACGAGTTGGCGAATAAGTCTACGAGAAAGATTTTTTCGGGCGGTGACAAGGCTTTATACGACCGTTTTTCGGCGGAGAAGTGCGTTACCGCGAATACGCCGCCCTGTTTTTTGTGGTGTCACGAAAAGGACGGAACCGTCAATTCGGGAAATACGTATGCGATGGCGGAAGCGCTAGATAAGGCGGGCGTATACAACGAGTGCCACGTATACGACGACAACGGCACTACGGCGCACGGGTTAGGCGTAGCGCAGGAGTATGAAGAGGCTCGCGCCTGGCCGGACGAAGCGACGGCTTTTTTGAAAAATATGTCTTTTTAAGAGATCGGTTCGGTCGGCGTGGGCGTGTATATTTCCTTATTACTTTTATAAAAAATACGGCGACAGACGCATTCTCGAAGAAAATTATGAAGGCAGGAGGAAAGGTCACTTGCTTTCCGCCCGCCTTATTGGTAAAAGCGCTAAGTCATAGACAAGGCGCCGCAGAAGGGGCTGCCGATTAGCGCGACAGCCCCTATGTATTTGGATTTACACGTTTTCCACGGACTGTTTCAGCGATCACTTTAACGATATGGCATTAAAGAGCGGAACGGGGATCATAAATTACCCGGAGTATGCGGGTACAAAAGCAATGGTAGAGGAACTTAAAGGGCAGAACAGTTACTTCATAAACTCACTGTATACGGATGCCGGAGAGAGATACCCGCATGAGCGGACGTCCGGCATGAAAAAAGGATAAAGTCGGAGAAAGCATTCTCCGGCTTTATCTCGCAATTAAAACCATATAGCAAAAAGGAGGAAACAATCATGCCATACGGGCATTGCAAGATCTATTCCGACGGGAGCCACTACATAGCGATACCGCATACGGAACGCCCCGTCAGAAAACGCAGACCGCGGAAAGAGGAACAAATAACGGTAAGGGAGAAACCGACGTTATCTTACACAGATAGCGGGCAAACGGACAGGGATGTTTCTCGTGCAACCGATATGAGTGCTGCCGGCAGCGCCGAGGAAACGAGCGTGTCCGCAGCGGGTAAAACAGAAAGTCATAATGCGCGCGAAACGCGTATGACTAAAAAGGAGCTGTTCGACAAGCTGTACGACAGGTACATAGAATTGCCGCGGAGCAAAAGGAAAGAAGCCGTGCTTGCGGAAATGCTGCCATACTTTAAGAACGAGAGCAGTGCTCGGATATATGTGGACGGTCAGTTCGATAGGAAGCAGCGCAATCTCATATCCCGCAGAATGCGCCTTACTCGGAAAGTTAACATGCAGGACTTCGATTATTTCGTGACGTTTACGTATTCGGATAAACTGCATACTGAAGAGAGCTTCCGCAAGAAGTTGCGTAACACGCTCAGTCACTTGTGCTCGCGCAAGGGCTGGCGGTACGTTGGCGTATGGGAAAGGTCTCCCGAGAAGAAGCGGCTGCACTTCCACGGTCTGTTTCATATTCCGGAGGGGACTATGCCGGGAGAGATGAGCAGCGTGAGCGGTTACAGTTTTTCATTGCATGCTCGGCAGATGACGCATCAGAACTCGTACTTTCTCGAGCAGTTCGGCAGGAACGATTTCGAGGACATAACGGACGCAAGGCGTATAGGCGACGCCATAGCGTATCTGACGAAATACATAGAGAAGTCCGGGGAGAAGATAGTGTACTCCCGGGGCTTGTATGCGTATTTCGTATCCGACATCATGGACGATGACGTGGTATGTCCCATAGGGATAGAGGACAGGAAACTGCTGCTGTTCGATGATTTCATGTGCTTTGACGAAGGCGTGCTCATGGGACGGGTCTGCCGCGAGGTGATACGACGCTTGAGAAAGAGCGGGTAGAAAATTTTGTCGGATTATATTGAAAAATTATTGTTTATATGATACAATTATTTCAAGCGAGGAGCAGTAATGGAAAACAAGATAAAGGTATTCGAGAACAAACGCGTGCGGACGGTATGGAACGCCGAGGAAGAGGAGTGGTATTTTTCGGTGGTGGACGTAGTAGTCGTCCTTACTGATTCGGATTACCAGTCTGCGCGCAATTATTGGAAAGTATTGAAAAATCGGCTGTCCAAGGAAGGGAGCGAATTGGTTACATTTTGTAACCGGTTGAAAATGCGCGCCGATGACGGCAAGATGCGAACGACCGACTGTCTAGATACCAAAGGCGTACTCCGGCTCGTGCAGTCCATCCCGTCGCCGAAAGCCGAACCGTTCAAGATGTGGCTCGCACAGGTGGGCAGCGAACGATTGGATGAGATAGCCGACCCTGAGAAAGCGATACTGCGCGGGGCGGACTTTTACCGCGCTAAAGGCTATACGCGAAATTTACCTCAAACCTTTTGAAATAGCTGTTAAAGATGGCGGAACCCGCGCGATCATGAGTTCTTTCACTCGTATTGGGGCGCGCTGGACCGGCGGTGATTACCGCTTATTAACTGAAATACTTAGAAATGAATGGGGCTTTAAAGGCACTGTTATATCTGATTTTACCAGCGGTTCATATATGAATGCGCGTCAGATGGCATATGCCGGCGGCGATTTGAATCTTAATAATCAATTACAATATAATTGGAGTGATTTTGATGAAACAAGTGTGGTAGATTTGCATATTCTTCGTCAATGTGCAAAGAATATCCTATATACTGTAGTTAATTCAAACGCGATGAATTCGGAAATAGTTGGCTATACAATGCCGATTTGGCAGCTCGTTCTTATTGTTGCAGATGTCATCATAGCAGTTGGGATTGCCGTTTGGGGATTTTTTGCTATACGCTCATCTCTTAAAAAGCGTAGCAAAGAAGCCATTTCTAAAGACAAACAGTAGAATTATTTAATATATAAGCCTTGTAAGTTTCACATTCCGCCGCGGGAATATCTCCTGTGGCGGATTTTCTTGTCGCTTAAGCGCAATAAACCACCACTTAAAGTGGTGGTTTATTGCGCTTAAGCGACAATGAAATACCCCGCGTTTTACGCGGGGATATTTATTTTAATATCGATTATTTTATATATGTTTCCCGATATACGTTTCCCACAGCGGGCGCAGCTCCCGCTTTTTATCCGCGCGTATGTGGCAGTAATAGATCATTTCCGCCTCGTCGTCCGTGATCGGTATGACGACGGAGTTTTCCGAGCGGCCGTAGAATCTGACGGCAAGGTCGGAATTGAAGGATGGCAGCGCCGAAATCTGCGACAGCGAAATGAAATTGTCCCAGTCGTCTTGCACGATGAAATGCGTGTGCGGCATGACGCGCCGCACCAGCGGCTCCCACTCGCCGATCTGCGAGTACAGCAGGAAGGAATAGTGTTCTATCTCCGCGAACGTCACGCTTTTTCTGCCCGCAAGCGGGTGCGTTTTCGGCACGTTGAGCAGCAGCCGCTCCCGCCCCAGTTCGAAGCATAACGCGCCCGGCGTTTCGGGGCGGCGGGTGACGATTATATCCGTCTCGCCGCTTTCGAGATCGCGCGCGAGGCTGTCCTCGTCCTTCATTCCCGACGACACGGTCATGCCGGGGAAGTGCGCGGACAGCGCGGGCATCAGCTCCCACAGCGGCGCGGGCGCGCACGACTCGACGGTGATCGTGCGCCGGCTTTTGTCGAACGCGCGCAGCCGGTCCACCATCGAATCGAACTCCTCCGTCAGCTTGCCGACGAGGGAGAGCAGGAATTTTCCGTTTTCGTTTAACGATATTTTGCTTTTCCGTCTGTCGAACAGGGTGACTCCCGCTTCGCGTTCCAGCCGCTGCATGGAGCGGGTGAGCGCGGGCTGAGAGATGTAAAGCTTTTCCGCGGCAGCGGAAAGCGTGCCGCATTCTGCGACGGCCGCGAACTGGCGCAGCTGGTGGAATTCTATCATATCGCACCTCCGTGTATATTATATAACGCGGCCGACGATCCGTCAAGCTATGCGCGCAGGTTATACCCGTGTTGCAAAAACGGTATTTTACAAACGAGCGGGCGCGGGATATAATATAAGAAAAAGGACAAGGAGATTTTAATTATGGAATACTTTACGTTGAACAACGGAGTGAAAATGCCCGCGGCGGGCATAGGAACCTTTCTGCTTTCGCCCAAAGACGCGGAAAACGCGGTGCTCGCCGCGCTTGGTTATCGATACCGCGAACGCATACATGAACGAGCGCGGAGTGGGCAGGGGCATCAGGCGCAGCGGCGTGAAGAGGGAGGATATCTTCCTCGTGACCAAGCTGTGGCCGACGGAATACGCCGACGGCGAAAGGGCGATCGACGCCACTCTCGCGCGCCTCGGCACCGACTACGTGGATATGCTCATTCTGCACCAGCCCGTCGGAGATTATATTGCGGGCTATAAGGCGATGGAAAAGGCGTATGCCGCCGGCAAGGTCAGGTCGTTCGGCCTGTCCAATTTCCCCGAGGACAGAATACGGAAGGTGATCGATGAATGCGAAATCGTGCCGCAGCTCGTTCAGGTGGAAGCGCACCCGTACTTCCCGCAGACCGAACTCAAAAAATTCCTCGCGCCCCGCGGCATGGCGCTTATGGCGTGGTATCCGCTCGGCCACGGCGACAGAGCGCTCGTCGGCGAAGAGGTGTTCACCCGCCTCGCGGCGAAGTATAACAAGACGAACGCGCAGATCATACTGCGCTGGCACGTGCAGTCGGGCAACATAGTCATCCCCGGCTCCAAAAATCCCGAGCACATAAAGAGCAATCTCGACATTTTCGATTTCGCGCTGACGGAAGGCGAGATGAAAGAGATCGCCGCGCTGGACAAAAACACGCGCTACTACAATATGTCGCTCGAAGACGCGGCAAAGGCGTACCTTTCGCTCGACATGGATTTCGACAACCAGGAATAACGTTTTCCACACCCGACCGCTTGCGCGCGGACGCGGCTTCTGCTATAATACGGGTATGGAACAGAAAGAGGATTATATACTGCGCGTCGTCGCCGCAGACGGCACGGTGCGCGCTTTCTTCGCGGATACGCGTGCTTCGGTCGGCGAGGCCGCGAAGGTGCACGGCACGTCGCCGGTCATGACCGCCGCGCTGGGCAGACTGCTCACCGCCGCGGCGATGATGGGGCAGACGCTCAAAAACGACGACGATCTCGTAACTCTCATCGTCAAGGGCGACGGCCCGGGCGGCGGACTGCTTGCGACCGCCGACAGCCGCGGGCGCGTAAAGGGCTATCCGTACAGCCCGCTCGCCGATCTGCCCCTGCGCTCCGACGGCAAGCTGGACGTGGGCGGCGCCATGGGACGCGGCACGCTCACCGTCGTGCGCGATAACGGCGACAAGCAGCCGTATTCGGGCACCGTGGAGCTGGTGACGGGCGAGATCGCCGAGGACGTCGCATACTATTACGCGCAGTCCGAACAGATCCCGTCCGCCGTGTCGCTGGGCGTGCTTGTCGATACCGACCGCTCCGTGCGCCGCGCCGGCGGGTTCATGATTCAGCTCATGCCCGGCTCGGACGACCGGACGGCGGAACTGCTCGAAAACCGCCTGTCCTCGCTCGGCAGCCTGACTTCGCTGTACGAACATGGGCACACGCCCGAATCGCTGGCGGAACTGGCGCTCGGCGACCTCGGCTGTGAAACGCTGGGACGTTCACCCGTGCGCTTCGTCTGCGACTGCTCGCGCGGGCGCATGGAGAGCGCGCTGATTGCGCTGGGCAGGGAGGAGCTGACCGAACTGCTGAGCACCGACGGCGGCGCCGAACTGTCCTGCCACTTCTGCAACAGAAAGTACCGCTTTTCCGCGGACGAGCTGAAAGCGCTTATCTCCCGCTGCGGCGGATAATCGTAATATATGCCGGATAAGATTGCATAAAAATAATCGATATATATGATACGAGCCCCGAAAATCCGTGGATTTTCGGGGCTCGCGTTCTTCTTCTTATCCTTCGACCGTGACTTTCAGCGCGGTGCATCTGCCGGCGTTGCATTCGCTTTCGGACACGCTGCACGCCGCGACGGCGACGCGCACGTCCTCTTCCGCCCGCAGTACGATTCCGTCGCCGGCTCCGGAAACGGGGCGGGCGACTTTTATGCTGCCGTCGGGGTTGATGACGGTGTGCATGAACAGATTGACGGGGTGGATTATCGGGCGGACATGCCGCAGGCATGCGTTTATGTTGTCGAGGCAGTTGGGGTGACCGCCGCCGTTGCCGTAGAAAAAGTCGTACATTTCGGGGCGGCAGCAGGGGTGGAGCAGGTCGTGCTCGCCGACGTCGTCGGACACGACGCGGAACATCGGCCGGTACAGATTGGAATATATCGCGTCGCCCGGCCGCAGTTTCAGCGACTCGTTGCAGTCTATCGTCACGCCCGTGGACAGAAATTCGTCCGATCTGCCCGCTGTTTCGGCGAAGAAGTCCGCCACCTGGCCGCCCTCGACGTCCGTGACGGTGACCGTCTGTCCCCTTTTTTACGTCTATCGCCGCGCCCGTGCACGGCGCTATGAAATATTCGCGTTTCATACTCCCTCCCGATCGGTGTTTTCCGCATTATATCACAAAACGCGCGGGGAAGCAAACGCGGACGCTCAAGCGTTCGATTCGTTGGCGGCGCTTATCAGATTTTGTCCGCTTTTTTCATGAATTTTCTGTCATACAGCAACGCCGCTATAAGCACTACGAGGACAGAGCCCGCATTGTGGACGATAGCCGCCGTAACGGGAACGAGCAAGCCGAACGCCGAGAGCAGAATGGCGACAAAGTTGATCGTCATGGAGAGCGCGATGCCGAACTTGATGGTGCGGAACGTTCCGCGCGCCATCACGCAAAGATACGGTAATTTTTCGATGTCGTCGCCGATGAGCGCGATTCCTGCGGCTTCCGTCGCGATATCGCTGCCAACGCTGCTCATCGCAACGCCGACGTTTGCCGTCTTTAACGCGGGCGCGTCGTTTACGCCGTCGCCGATCATGCACACGTTATAACCTTGCTCTTGCAGTTCCGTTATCGCATTTACTTTATCTTCGGGCAGCAGTTCTGCCTTCACGTTTGTGATGCCGACCTGCCCGGCAAAGTATTCTGCCGTCGCCCTGTGGTCGCCCGTGAGCGACACTACCTCGTAGCCGAGCTTTTTGAGCTTGCGCACCGTCTCCTTTGCCGAGGGACGCAGGGTATCGGAGAGCGCGACCGCGCCGATCGCCTGCTCGTTGTCCGCTATTAAAATGACCGCTTTTCCTTCCGCGCGCAGCGCGTCAAGCGCACTGTTCTGCTGTTCCGTAAAGGAGACGCCGTTCTCTTCGAGATATTTGCGGTTGCCGCAGAAATACTGTCTTCCGTCTACAAACCCGCTTACGCCCTTGCCGGCGATCATGGCAAAGTTTTCTGCTTTCGAAAGCGCAATATTTTTCTCCTGCGCGAATGCCGCGATTGCCTTGCCGAGCGGGTGTTCGCTCCTGCTCTCAATCGCCGCCGTAACCGCTAGAAGCTCATTTTCCGAAAGCGAACCGAAGGAAATCACGTTGCTCACCGAAAGCTTACCGAACGTGAGCGTGCCGGTCTTATCGAACGCGATGCAGTTTGCCTTGCCCGTTGCTTCGATCGCCTCGCCCGACTTGATGAGGACGCCGTATTTTGTCGCCTGACCTATGCCTGCCATGACGGCCGTGGGCGTCGCCAGAACGAGCGAGCATGGGCAGAACACAACGAGTATCGTCACGCCGCGCACGAGCGCGTCGTAGAACGAATAATCGAGCGCGAAATATGTAACGAGCGTGGTGACTATCGCAATGAGCAGCGCTACGGGCACGAGCCAGACCGACCACTTATCCGCAATCCGCTGCATTGGCGCTTTTTTGTTTTCTGCGTCTCTGAGCAGGCGTATCATCTTTTGCAGGGAAGAATTTTCCCCGACTTTCGTCGCCTCGATGTCCACGGAACCGTAGCAGTTCATCGTGCCGCAGAAGACCTCGTCGCCCTCGCATTTATCTACTGGCAGGCTCTCGCCCGTCATGATAGACTGATCGACGGAAGTCGTGCCCGAAATTATCTTGCCGTCCGCGGGGATGGTTTCGCCTGCAAGTACGCGCAGTTTCATGCCCGCCTTAATTTCCTCTGCGGGAATGACCTTTTCGGCCGCAATGCCGTTTTCCTCATAAATCACGCGCCCCGTCTGCGGCGTCATGTTTATCAGCTTGTTGATACCCTTTTTTGCGCGCTCCGTGGTTTTGTTTTCCAGAATCTCGCCGATTGCCATTATGAAAGCGACTTCGCCAGCCGCAAACACCTGTCCGATTACAAGCGCGGCAACCATGGCAATGGTGATGAGCAGCGCGCTCGAAATCCGGCGTTGCTTAAACAGACGATGCAGGGCGCTGTAAACGAGCGGATACCCCGATATGACTACCGTAACCCACGCCGGGTCGAGATACGGGCTGATATTCAACTCGACGAAATTCCCGACGATGAGCAGCGCGAGACTGAACGCGAGAAACACGCCGGAAACGATCGCCATTCTTCCCTTGCCGAGATAATCCGCAATTTTCTTTAACATAAAGACCTCCTTGACTTTTGGGCCGAAATAGCTTATACTGTATTTGTTTCCGGACACTTTGTTTGATAACAGTATAATAAAAAATCCGCACAAAGTACAGCGCGTACGGCAACCGGTTTTGCAGCTTCGTCCGTTAGCGGACAAAAGCGCGAAATTGTGCGGGGATAAGGAGATTTTTATGGACAGACGGATCGCAAAGACGAGAAAGGCGATTTTCGCCGCCTTCGACGCGCTTATCGTGAAAAACGATTATGCGAAAATTTCGGTGCAGAACATTATAGACGAAGCGGACATCGGACGCAGTACGTTCTATGAGCATTTCGAAACCAAAGACGATCTGCTGCGCGCCAAGTGTACCGATCTGTTCGGGCATATTTTTGTGCCCGACGGAACGGAAGCAACGCACACGTTTTCGCGCGACTCTACATTCGAAGAAAAAATCATGCACATTCTCTATCATTTTCTCGACGACAAAAAGGTGATAAAAGGCATATTGTCGAGCGAGGGCGGGGAAATCTTTCTCCGTTATTTCCGCGGCTATCTGACGGATATGGTGCGGGACATGCGGCCCGGCGTTTCCGACGTTCCGAGGGAATACCTTATCAATCATACCGTAGGCAGCTTTATCGAAACGGTGCGCTGGTGGGTCGGCAGGGATTTTTCGGACGCGCCGGAAGCGCTGACGAAATATTATTTATGCGCGCTGAAAGGCGCGGCGCTTGCCGGATGAAAAACCGAAGCGGATAAAACGCGAAACGCGCCCCGAAGTCCGACAGACTTCGGGGCGCGTGTTCATTCTTACTTTCCGGCGCGGTCGTAACGGAAACCGTCAATGAGTTTTCCGACGAACGCTTCCGTCAGCTTTGCCGCCGTATACGGCCGGTACGGCACGCCGGCGGTCTTCATGGCCTCGGCCTGTTTGTCGGTGACTTCCGTATACGGATAAACGCCGAACAGGAAGGGGAAGAACGCGTACGAGAACTGCCGCGCGTTCTCTTCGGTCAGGAACGTGAAGTGCCTGCGCAGGCAGCGTTCGGTCGCTTCCATCGCTCTTTTGTACGCTTTTTTGAACCCGACGAGGTTGCCGAGGCTGCTGCCCGCCTCCATGTCGTACAGGTTCATCGCCAGCAGTTTGAGCATGCAGCTCCGGCGTCCCAGCAGCGCGGCGAACCGCGCGGGGAACTCTTCCGGCGCCGCGTCGGCGGCGGCCAGTTCTTCCAGCTCGTCCGCCCACGCCGCATACTCGCGTTCCAGCAGCGCGAGGAATATCTCTTCCTTCGTCCTGAAATAATTATAGATCGACGTGCGCGTGAACGAAGTTTTTTCTCCGATCATGCCGATCGTTATTTTGCCGTACGGCACGGTTTCGTACAGCTGCGCGCACGCGTCCACTATTTCTTCCTTCCGTGCGATTGTCAGTTTTTCGGAACTTGCAGGCATGACGCTGTCTCCCCGCCCTCAGACAAGGCTTTTCGCCCATGCCGCGGCGTCGCCGCGCACGAGTCTGCCGCGCTGCCACTCGGCGGCGGGGCAGTGCTCTTTCAGACTCTTTTCCGCTCCCGCAATGCCGCTTCCGCCCGAAGTGGCGAAGGGAACGAGCGTCTTGCCCGAAAAATCGTGACTTTCGAGGAAAGTGTCCACTATGCGCGGTTCGACGTACCACCACACGGGGAAACCTACGAATACCGTGTCGTACGCCGTCATGTCGGGCGCGCCGCCGGCGATTGCGGGGCGGCAGTCCGGATCCTTCATCTCCAGCGCGCTGCGGCTGTTTTTATTCGTCCAGTCGAGATCCGCCGTCGTATACGGCTTTTCCGGCCTGATTTCGTACAGATCGCCGCCCACGGCGTCCGCGATCTCCTTCGCCGCTTTCGCGGTCACGCCGCTTGCGGAAAAATAAGCCACGAGAATTCTGCCTTGCATCACATACTCTCCTTCAGCACCTCGACGATCTCGTCGCGGCTCAGCACTTTATAACCGCCGTCCATGACAAGCGTCACGTCGGCTATGCCTTCGATCATGTCCCCGGTAACGCCCAGATCGGAGATATTCATGACCAGTCCGAGTTCCTTCATCCAGCTCTCCATGGCGGCGAGGCCTTCGTTTGCGATCTGCTCGTCCGTCTTGCCTTTGCCGTTGACGTTCCAGACGTTCTTCGCGAAGCGCACGAACTTTGCCGGCCCGTACGGCATGATGTGGCGGTAGTAGGCGAGGGATACCGCGGCGAGCGTCATTCCGTGCGTTGCGTTGGTATATCCGCCCACCGCCTGACCGAGCATGTGCACCATCCAGTCGGTGGTTTTGCCCTTGGCTACGAGCGTGTTGAGCGCCCACGTGGCCGTCCACATTATATTGCTGCGCGCCTCATAGTCCTGCGGGTTCCCGTTGGCTATGCGCGAGGAATGCACGACGGAGCGCATAAGCCCCTCGCTGATGTAGTCGCTGGTATTGTCGTCGTCGCCCGAGAAGTACTGCTCGCAGATGTGGTTGAATATGTCGTATATGCCCGCGACCATCTGGTATTTCGGCAGCGTGAGCGTATACTTCGGATTGAGCACGGAGAAGCGGGGCATGACTTCCTCGCTCGCGAACACGTGGCCTATCTTCTGTTTGGTTTCGCTGTTGGTGATGACCGAGCCGGCGTTCATCTCCGAGCCGGTGCCCGACATCGTCAGCACGCAGCCTACGGGCACTATCCTGCAGGTCGGTTCCTCGAAACGCACGTAATACTTTTCCCACGGATCCTCGTCGCAGTGTACGGACACGGCGACCGCCTTGGAATAGTCGCACACCGAGCCGCCGCCGACGGCGAGTATGAGGTCGGCGTTTGCCTTGCGCGCGATCTCCACGCCCTCGTACAGTTTTGCGAGGGTGGGGTTGGGCATGACTCCGGATATTTCGGACACGGTCTTGCCGCAGTTTTTAAGAATGCTCACGACGTCGTCGTACAGGCCGTTTTTCTTTATGGAACCGCCGCCGTAGACGAGCACGACGTTCTTGCCGTACTTGGGCAGCTCGTCGTTCAAGTATTTCAGGGAATCGTCGCCGAAATACAGTTTTGTGGGGTTGCAGTAAGTGAAATTACCCAGCATATTATGTTGCCTCCGTAACGTTTTCGTTTTATCTGACATATTGTCAATGATTATATTATACGCCTGTTCTGACAATGTGTCAACTGTTTTCGGCGAAAAATCTCCGATCCGGTTCGGCGAACGCCGGAAAGGGCAGAGAAAACGGCGGCTCCGTTACGGAGCCGCCGTCTGCGTCCGGTTACCTGCCGAGCAGTTCGTCGGTCAGCGCGAGAATCTGCGCCGCATACTTCTTCTTGCGCGATTTCACTATCGCGGCGTAAATGAAGTAGTTGACCGCCACCATGACGATGCCCACGCAGCCTATGACCACGCCGAGGGGCAGCATATCCGCGATTATTCTCATGGCAAGGCACATTCCCACCCCGAGCACGAGCGCGCCGACGATACCGAAGATGTACGCGAATATCTCGGCGGGCAGCTTTACGCGGGCGTCCAGCTTGCGAAGCTGATCGAGTTTGTTCTCTTTTTCGGGCACATAAGCGCTGCGGATGCTTTCCGCGATCCTCTTTTCCTGTTCCGTATTCATGATTATATCTCCTTGATTTGTTTTTGTGCCTTAATTATAACCGGCGATTGTTGCCGATTTATCAAGGAAATGTTAAAGTTACGCTTATTTTTTGTTAAAATTTTGTTAACGCGTTTTTTCTTCGCCGTCCTCGCCGAGCAGTCTGGAGCTCAGCCGCACGATTTCGGGTCCGTATTTCGCTTTCATGCGCCGGGTGAGGACTTTGTGCACGGGGTAGGCGGCCGCGGCAACGAGCGCCCCGGCGGCGGATACCGCCGCGCCGCCCATAAGTTCCCATACCGTGACCATTGCCATGCCCAGTCCGAACACCAGCGCGCCGACGACCCCGAGGGAAATCGACACGCACATCGGAATGCTCCGCGCCTTTTTGTCCAGCCGCACCAGTTTTTCGTAGTCGCCGCCGTGGTCTTCGTAAACGCGGCGTATGCTCTCGATTTCCCGCCGCTCGTCCGCGGTGGGCGCCGAATAGGTGTATGAAAATTTATCGTTGTCGTCCTTCATCTTCCGTTTGTTCCTCCGTTGTTTCAGGTTCTGCCGCCGGCGCGAGTTCCTTCCTCTTTTTCAGCAGTATGCCCGCGCGCACCACCATATATATGCCGATGCCCATCGTGAGCGCGCAGATGCCGAAACCGGTTACGGCGTTCAGGCACCGCATCGTTATCATATTGGTTTCGTCTCCGTCCGAGAATACGGTCACGAGCGTGACTTCCAGCGCGAGCATGGAAACGAGCGCGTCGGTCAGCCCTATGTTCCGCAGCGACTGCACCACGGGGTCGCGCAGTTTCCCCGCTTTGACGAGGTTGACTATGGCTATCGTTATCTTATAGAACGCGTACGCCGCCGAAGATATCGCCATGATCTCGTCCTGTGACGACGGCCGGGGCGACATTATCATCTGCGTGACCGCGGCGGCAAGCCCGAATTCGAGCACGAACAGGAACACTCCGCAGGCGCGGAATATTTTCAGCTTGTTCTCTTCAAGTTCTTCGCCGTCCGCCGAACGCTTTTTTGCCATGCGGCTGCCCGCGAGCACACCCAGCCGCGCTACGCTGAGCAGCAGGTAATATGCCGCCAGCGCGCCGTACCACACCGACATCGACACTATCGCCAGCACGCCGTTGAATACCGCGTACCCGACGTTGACTGCGAATGACACCGCCGCCAGCGCCGCGGTGCGGAAAACGTAGTCGCTCACGAGCTTGTTCGTGAACTCGCGCTTCCCGGCCTTTTCCACCAGCTTTTTCTTGAGCTTCGGAATGCCGGTGACTATGGTATATACGGAATACGCAAGTCCGGCGACGGCGATCGCGTAAAGCGCGTATACGGGCGGAAGCATGAGATCCAGCGCGGTCAGCGCCACGGACGCCGCGACCGCAGCGGCGGTCACGGTATATACGGCGGCGAGCATGACGGGGCCGGGATTTTTTATGACGTCCTTTGCTTTGCGTTTCTCCTTCACGGCTCTGCCCTCAGCGCGACGGTGAACGTACTGCCGCGGCCGACTTCGCTTTCCACGGATATTTCTCCGCCCACTATGTCCACCGCCTTTTTGACGAGGGCGAGTCCCAGGCCGTTGCCTTCCTGCGCGTGCGACGTGTCGCCCTGATAGAATTTGTCGAATATATGCGCGCCCGTTTCCTTGGTCATGCCGCAGCCCGTGTCGCTCACTTTTATGACCGCGCGGCCGTTTTCGTTTTTGAGCGATACGCTTATCCTGCCGCCCTCGGGCGTGAATTTGACCGCGTTGGAAAGCAGGTTGTTCCATATTACGGACAGAAGGCCGGGGTCGGATACTATCGTCATGTCGTCGATGTCGCACTCCGGCTCTATGTTCTTGCGCTCGAACGCCTCCTCGAACTGCAATACGCCCGATCTGAATTCCTCGCCGAGATCCACTTTGCGGAAGTCGGGGAAGATCTCCTGGTTTTCCAGCTTGCTGAGTTTGAGCACGTCGGATATGAGCGCGCTCAGCCGTTTGGTCGCGGACACTATGGTATCCGCGTACTCGCGCCGCGTTTCCGCGGAAATGTCCTCGCTGCCTATCGCGGCGGCGTAGTTCTGTATGACGGACAGCGGCGTTTTCATCTCGTGGCTGACATTGGCGATGAAGTCGGTGCGCAGCACTTCGGTTTTGGACAGCTCCGCCGCCATGCGGTTGATGTTTTCCATGATCGCGTCGTACGCGTTGTATCTGCCGTAGGTGTGGGACGGGTCGAGGCGCACCGAGAAGTCCCCGGCGGCGATCCGGTCGGTGGCTTCGAGAATCCTGCCCGTCGGCCGCTCCACCGTGAACCGCCTGCGCAGCAGGTCCACCGTCGTGCACACGAGCGCGAGGAAAAACACACAGACCAGCATGACCGCGGCTATGACCGCGGCGTTGCCGCCGCTCGCGTCGGACACGAAGGAGTACAGCAGCACCGCGACGGTTATTATGCCGGCGACGAGCAGGGAAAAGCCGAGATACCCGGTCAGCGACGTCGCCGCGCGCCTTCTGCCCCGCCTCATTTCGGCACCGCCTTATAGCCCAGCCCGTGCACGGTGACCAGCTCGAACCCGTCGCAGGCGGCGGTTTTTTCGCGCAGCTTGGCCATATACACGTCCACGGTGCGCGGCGTGGCGGCGGAATCGTAGTCCCACAGCGCTTCCATGAGCTGCGTGCGCGTGAACGTCTTTTTCGGGTACGACAGCAGTTTGTGCAGTATGTCGAACTCGCGCACGGTGAGATTGAGCTCCTCGCCGCCCACGTACGCCGTGTGCTCGTCCGCGTCCATGACGAGGTTGCCTATTTCCAGCTTTTTCGCCGTTTCCACCTTCGCGCGGCGCATGAGCGCGCCCACGCGCAGCAGCAGTTCGTCCATATCGAAGGGCTTGACTATATAGTCGTCTATGCCGAGGCGGTAGCCTTTCTGCTTGGCCGCCATGTCGTCCCGCGCGGTCATCAGCAGTATGGGAATGTTCTTGTCCGCCGCGCGCACCGTCTCCGCCAGCTCGAACCCGTCCGTGCGCGGCATCATGATGTCGCTGACTATCATGTCGAAGCGCCCGCCGTCCATGGCGGCGATCGCCTCCGCGCCGTCGCGGCATCCAACCGCCTCGTAGCCGCCGTCGGACAGACTGCGGCAGACGAGCTTGTTCAGTTTTTCGTCGTCTTCTGCGACCAGTATGCGTATCATTCCGCACCTCTCGTTTTGTTGTCTTACCGCATTATAATACCGTGTTGTTAAAATTTTGTAAATATTGCGGCGCTTTTTCAAAAATATTTATCATTTCCGCCGCCTGCGGTTGACCGCGCGCCGCCGTCTCGTGTATAATACGGAAGGGAGGAGATTATGACCTACGACGACGTGAAGGCGGAGCTCGCCGCGCTGCGGGACGAAAAGTACGCGGAGTTCAGCCGCGGCATAGCGAATACGGAGCTGCCCGTCCTCGGAGTGCGTACGCCCGCGCTGCGCGCGCTCGCAAAGAAAATAAAGCGGGAGTATCCCGCCTTTGCGGACGACTTTTTCTCCCGGAGCGGGTATTCGTTCGAAGAGGTCATGCTGTGCGGCTGGCAGCTGGGGAAGAACTACGGCGAAAACGTGCGGCTGCTGACCCGGCTCATTCCGCGCTTCGCGAGCTGGGCGCACACCGATCAGATAATAACAAAATTCGGCTGGGTGAAGGATCCAGAGGCGTTTCTGTCCGCCTTTTCCTATCTTAAAAGCGGCGGCGAGTACGAAACGCGCGCCTACGTCATGATGCTGTTCGAGCTGTGCGTGAACGAAAAATATCTGCACATCGCCGTGCGGGAGCTTCCGACGGTGCCTCTCGGCAGATATTACGTCGACATGGCGGCGGCATGGCTGATCTGCGAGATCGTCGTCAAATTTTACGACGTCGGCGTGTCGCTGCTGCGCGACGGCCGCTTCACGCCGTGGGTGGTGAACAAGGCGATTTCCAAGTGCCGCGACTCCTACCGCCTGACCGCAGAGCAGAAAGCGGAACTGAAAACGCTGAAAAGATAAGGATATTTGCGGAACATATAAAAATGACGCTGAACGAAGCAATCGCATTAAGATTAAAAGAAATCCTGCGACAAAAGGGCATTACACAATATCGGTTGTCGCAGTTAAGCGGTATTGCCGAATCGAGCATAAGCGATATATGCCGGCAAAAATGCAAGAAATTGAGTATACACGTAGTATACGAATTAACTGACGGGCTGGAAATGGGAATAGACGAATTTTTCGGCAGCGATTTATTCAGGCGTGAAAATATTTCCGATTGAGTTGCTTTATTGCTTGAAATGCTGCGGTCATTCAAGAGAGAAACGGATTGATATAAATCGAAAATTGCCGGGCAAGCCCCG
The DNA here is from genome assembly GCA_904387375.1 of Candidatus Protoclostridium gallicola. Taxonomy (GTDB): domain Bacteria; phylum Bacillota; class Clostridia; order Christensenellales; family Pumilibacteraceae; genus Protoclostridium; species Protoclostridium gallicola. The sequence goes on along the minus strand of CAJFLE010000006.1, from coordinate 43,755 downwards.
GCAATTCATATATACTCTGCATTTTTATAAGTTTTGCGAAGTTTATAGGAGTATAATCCGAAAAACTCCTTGAATTATATTAAAATCGGATATAATCTTCATTAAGGAAAAACAAGACAGTGCCGTAAACGTCTGGTAGACTTGCGGTGCAGTTTTATTTATTAAAAGGATTGAAGGACCATGAAATTTACAGATTTATTATTTTGACAATTTATATGCCAGCGCAAGTAGTTTTTCTTCCATTTCTAATATTTGATTAGGCGGTGCGGGTATTTCCAATATATCGTTACCGCGTATAGTCAGATACCATAAGGCGCTTTTGCCGTATTCATCCGTGTTTTCCATCAGAAAACATAATTCGTACTTTCCGTTTTTGTAGTGCATTTCGGTTCCTTGCACCAGACTCATTCCGCTGCTCGGAATATCTATATTCCATTTATATATTTTGTCTTGCTCTCGCTCCGTTATTTCTCCGTTTATGATTTGCAGTTTTTGCCCGTATTCAAATTCCAGATAAATATCTCCGTCTTGCTCGTATATGTCCATGATCAATGCATCGTCATACAAATTGGTGTTCAGTTGTTTCGTAAGCGTTTCTTCAACTTTATCAGATTCGGAAAACGCACGATATCTTATTTTATTGCATGCCTTTTTTTGTTTTGCGCAATACTTATTTAATAAACGCATTACTTTTTTACAGGCCAAGCCTAACGCCAGGATTCGTATATCCGCAACATTCTTTAAAATTCTTTTTGGCAGATAGTGCAATAACTCGATATTTTGGTTTAAATAATTATCGAATTTTTGCTTAAATAAGTTTTCGTCAAAAATAAAGTAAAGATTGTTGTCTATATGATCCTTATTTGTTTCAATAAAAGTCTGCTTATATTGTATCCGCTTGCGACGTTCTTCTTCTGTGATTCCCGGTTCCGAAATATAAATGTCGTAGCGTTGCAGCTCCTCTTTTGGATTTTTGTATAAGTCGTTTTGTTTTTCGGCAGCAAGGTGAGCACTCAGCTTTTTTCGGTACAATTCAAGATACCTTTCCTCATCTTTGGTTTCCGCGATTTCGGATTCCTTCACGCGCGACATTATAGAGCACAGACTGTCTTTAATGAACCATTCTTTCGTAAAATATTTCATAAAATTTGCTCCTGATAATCCTTAATTACTAAAATTCTTAATTATATCTTAACATAAATCTTAGCATAAATCACGCAAAATAGTGATAATTATATAAAATCAACGTAATAAATTCACATTTGAGCGTTGTTATAATAGAAATATATTTTGATAGGAATATATTTCTATGTATTTTGATGCAAAACAGATTTACAATAGGGTAGATAAGATGCGATTGGAGCGAGGCTGGAGCATATATCATTTGGCAGAAATGGCAAACGTTTCTGTAAACAGTATATATAGTTGGCGCGATCGGCATTCTTCTCCTTCGCTTTATATGATAGAAAGTATAGCTAATGCGTTTAGGATAAATCCCATAAATATTTTAATTGGAACCGAAGACGTGAGTATACTGGATGCGGAACAAAAAGAATTGATAACTTATTGGAATTTATTGAGCAACGAGCAAAGAGCTTCAATGATGAAAATGTTGCAAGTATTTACGAAACAAGAAATATAGTATAACGCTATGTTTTGATTATTGTATAAATTTGGCGTTCCTTTATTGCAATGTTGCGGGAGTATAATAACAATATATTGTAAAAAAGGAAATAAATGTTATGTATTTCGATTCGAAAGAAATCTACGGGAAAATAGATAAAATGCGGCTGGACAGGGGATGGAGTATCTATCGCCTGGCGGAACTTTCGGGCGTGTCCGAAAACACTTTGTACAGCTGGCGGGACAGGGGTTCGTCGCCGACGCTGTATGTGATCGAGAGAATCGCCGACGCGTTCGGAATCAGCCCCGTTTATCTGCTGCTGAAAGACGAGGATTTCGGACGGATAGGGAGGGAGGAAAAAGAATTGGCGGAATGCTGGTACGGGCTGACCGCCGAGCAGAAAACCGCATTGCTTGAAATGCTGCGATCATTCAAGAGAGAAACGGATTGATACAAATCGAAAATTGCCGGGCAAGCCCCGGCAATTCGTATATTCTATATTATATACTCCTATATACATCGCGAAGCCGTTTTTCTTCCGGAAAAAATACAGCGGTTTCTTTTAGTTGACAATAGACCGTAAAAAATGGTATCATTTGGCTTGGTCGGGGAGTGATACCGCTTCCAGGCCGCGCGGACGGAGCAAACGGGGGAAACGTCGGCGCCTCACTTCATTATGTAAATCAGGAGGTTTTTATAATATGAAAAAGATCGATTTGAGCAAATACGGCATCACCGGTACCACCGAGGTCGTATACAACCCGTCTTACGAGTTGCTGTTCGAAGAGGAGACCAAGCCCGGCCTCGAAGGCTACGAGAAGGGTCAGGTCAGCGAGCTCGGCGCGGTCAACGTCATGACCGGCATCTACACCGGCCGTTCCCCCAAGGACAAGTTCATCGTTATGGACGACAACTCCAAGGACACCGTGTGGTGGACGTCCGACGCTTACAAGAACGACAACCATCCCGCGTCCGAAGAGACCTGGAAGGTCGTCAAGGACATCGCGCAGAAAGAGCTGTCCAACAAGCGCCTTTTCGTCGTCGACGCATTCTGCGGCGCGAACAAGGACACCCGCATGGCCATCCGTTTCATAATGGAAGTGGCTTGGCAGGCGCATTTCGTCACGAACATGTTCATCCGCCCCACGGCAGAGGAACTCGAGAACTTCGAGCCTGACTTCGTCGTGTACAACGCTTCCAAGGCGAAGGTGGAGAACTATAAAGAGCTCGGCCTCAACTCCGAGACCGCTGTCGTGTTCAATATCACCAGCCGCGAGCAGGTCATCCTCAACACCTGGTACGGCGGCGAGATGAAGAAGGGTATGTTCTCCATGATGAACTACTATCTCCCTCTCAAAGGCATCGCTTCCATGCACTGCTCGGCAAACACCGACATGGAAGGCAAGAACACCGCTATCTTCTTCGGCCTTTCCGGCACCGGCAAGACCACGCTTTCCACCGACCCGAAGCGCCTTCTCATCGGCGACGACGAGCACGGCTGGGACGACAACGGCGTGTTCAACTTCGAAGGCGGCTGCTACGCTAAGGTCATCAACCTCGACAAAGAGTCCGAACCCGACATCTACAACGCGATCAAGCGCAACGCGCTGCTCGAAAACGTCACGCTCGACAAGGACGGCAAGATCGACTTCAACGACAAGAGCGTTACCGAGAATACCCGCGTTTCCTATCCCATCGATCACATCGAGAAGATCGTCCGTCCCGTGTCGACGGCTCCCGCCGCACAGAACGTCATCTTCCTTTCCGCAGACGCTTTCGGCGTGCTGCCTCCCGTGTCTATACTGACGCCCGAGCAGACCGAGTATTACTTCCTGTCCGGCTTCACCGCAAAGCTTGCGGGCACCGAGCGCGGCATCACCGAGCCCACCCCGACGTTCTCCGCTTGCTTCGGCCAGGCGTTCCTCGAACTTCATCCGACCAAGTATGCGGAAGAGCTCGTCAAGCGCATGAAGCAGTCCGGCGCTAAGGCTTACCTCGTCAACACCGGCTGGAACGGCACCGGCAAGCGTATCTCCATCAAGGATACCCGCGGCATCATCGACGCTATCCTGGACGGCTCCATCAAAAAGTCGCCTACCAAGACCATACCTTACTTCAACTTCGAAGTGCCCACCGAGCTGCCCGGCGTCGATCCGGCGATCCTCGATCCCCGCGACACCTACGCAGACGCTTCCGAGTGGGAGACCAAGGCGAAAGATCTGGCTTCGCGTTTCCAGAAGAACTTCGTCAAATACACCAACAACGAAGCGGGCAAGGCTCTGGTTCCTTTCGGACCTCAGCTCTGATCCGTATCGTCAATCCGATAGAAGCGAAAGCGCCCCGTCGTCAGACGGGGTGTTTTCGTATGCGATTCATTTGTAAAACATGTTAAAAAACGAAACGTAAAATTTAACTTTTGGATGATAAATTTAACTTTTCGGGCAAATATTTAACTTTCAGAGTAAAATATTTAACTTTTGAGAATAAAATTTAACTTTTCACTTGTAAAATTTAACTTTTCGTGTTATAATTTATGTAATCGGAGGTGAAGTATGCTGTCGGAAGAACTGACGGATCTCGTTAAACGCATTTGTAAACAAAAATACGAGGAACAGACGATCGAAGTAAAAGCGGCTCAGGGCGGCTGCCCGCGGCTGTACGATACGCTCTCTTCCTTTTCAAACCAGAATACGGGCGGAGTTATTGTGTTCGGACTGGACGAAAAACAGGGCTTTGCTCCCGTGGGCGTTTACGATGTGCAGGATCTGCAGCATCGCGCCTCGGAGCAGTGCAAACAGATGGAGCCCGTAGTTCGCCCGTTGTTCTCTTCCTGCGAGATAGACGGAAAACGTTTCGTCGGCATGGAGATCCCCGCGGTGGAAGCCGCGGAGCGCCCCGTTTATTATAAAGGCGCGGGCAAGTGGCAGGGTTCGTATGTCCGTGTCGGCGATGCCGACGAGCGGATGACGGATTACGAGATCTACAGCTTCGAGGCTTACCGTAAGCAAATCCGCGAAGACATCAGGGAAACTCCCGCCGATATGGAAAGCCTGGATAAAAATCTGGTGGAAAGCTATCTGCGCGGCGTGCGCATGAACCGCGCGAATACGGCCAATCTTTCGGATACGGAATTGCTGTCACTCATGGGGCTCACTCATGACGGCAGGCCGACTCTTGCCGCCGTTCTCTGTTTTTCCAAATATCCGCAGGCGCAGTTTCCGCAGCTGTGTCTGACCGCAGTCCTTATCCCGGGCACGCGTATGGGCGATACGTCCGAGGACGGTCAGCGCTTTTTGGACAACAGACGCATAGAAGGGACCATTCCGCAGATAGCGGAGGGGGCGGTCAATTTCGTCGCCATGAATATGCGGGCGGGGGTGCGCATCGAGAACGGTAAACGCACCGACGTGACCGAATATCCCCTGACCGCCGTGCGCGAAGCGATTATCAACGCGCTTGTACACCGCGATTACAGCCCGTATACCGAAGGGATGCCCGTCCGGCTGGAAATGTACAGGGATCGGCTGGAAATCGTCAATGCGGGCGGACTTTACGGGGCGATAGATATAGACGAACTCGGCAGAATTCATGCCGACACGCGTAACAAAACGCTTGTTTCCGTCCTGGAGACGATGAAGGTCGTGGAAAATCGTTACTCCGGCATCCCCACAATCCGGAAACAGCTCGCGGAAAGCGGTCTGCCCGAGCCGCTGTTCGAGGATAAACGAGGACTTTTCCGCGTGGTATTTTATAATGCGCAGACAGCCGGAGGCACGGGTAAGCCGGGATCCTTGGAAGAGTATTGTAAAGTGCCGCGCACGCGGAAAGAGGTTGCCGCTTTCCTGGGTATGACGCAGGCATACGCTATCCGGCGCTATGTCGAGCCGCTGATCGGACAGGGAGTTCTCGCATATACCGTCCCCGAAAGGCCGCATGCCCGCAATCAGAAAATCGTGGCGGCAAAACATCGGAAAGAATAAACTGGTCACTTGCCGGCATGGAAGAACCCGAAAGTCAAACTTTCGGGTTCTTTCATGCTTTTGCGTAACTTTTGTCCGTTTTTCGCCGTTACTCTTTCGTGTCGATGCGTTGGTTTTTGATTCTGAGTATTATCAGCGCCGCACACTCAGACACGGCGGCAAGAACGATGCTTGCCAGAAACAGAACGATGAATACCGAGCGGATCATCGTCGATTCTCCGAAATAAATACTATTCATATCTCCCAGAATTTCCGTCGAAAACGTCACCAGACCCTTGACGATAGATAAGACGAGGAGGATCGCGAAAGTGAATATACCCGGATTTTTCGATAAAAGGCACATTGTCGTTTGCACTGCGGTCAATACCGTGAAAATTCCCAGCGGTATTATTACGTCGTCGACGGCGTCGCCCATTGCAATCCATACGGCTATAGCCATGGCAATGCATAAAACATCGACGGCGATCACAATCCATAAAAGCCATTTGCCTCTTATGCGGTTTGCTGCAATCATTGCGGTTTCTCCTTGTTTCGGTTTATCTGTTATTTCCGATTAAATTATATCACAGAGTCCGCATTGAAACAAGACACTTTCGTGTTGCAATCGCGCATCATTCGTATTGCGCCGTTATTTTTCGTGCGTTTGCGGCGTATCGTCGTCCGTTCTGCCGAGCAGATAGTCGGGAGAAACTTTGAAATATTCCGCAATATTGTAAAGATATTCGAGAGAGGGCAGCGTTTTCGTGCGCAGCCAATCATGGAAATAACTTTCCGGAAAAATCATTTTATGGGATATTTCCGAATATTTTTTGCCGTGTTTTGCTGCAAGTGCAGGCAGCCTGTCGTGAAACGTCGCGCCGCTTTCGCTTTTGTCGAAGTACGTATCGTCGCTCTTTGCCAACAGGTAATCGAGCGAAACGTCGGAAAAGTCCGCTATTCTGATCAGCGATTGCAGACTGGGGATTATACCGTACAGACAGGCACGGTTAATCACGTCTTTGCTTACCCCGACCGCTTCCGCAAAACGGTATTTGTCGAGTTCGTTATCCTCGATAATATCGTTTATACGACGGCGGAATTCCGGAGAAACACGCTGTGTCGGGTGAATTGTCGGATTTCTGGGCATATAGATCGCATTCCTTTAATTATTTTTATGATCCGTTCTGCCGAGCAGATAGTCGGGAGAAACTTTGAAATATTCCGCCAATGCCAGAAGATACTCCAACGACGGAATGGTTTTCTCTCTTTGCCAATCATAGAACAGGTTTGCGGAGAAGGGCATAAGCGCGCCTATCTCCGAATATTTGACGTTACGTTCTCCGCAAAGTTCGGCCAATCGGATATGAAATGTCGACGGAGATGGCGCAGGCTCGTAAAAAGTATTATCAGTCAGCCCCAAAAGGTATTCCAGCGATACGCATAAACAATCGGCTATTTTTATCAGAGGTCTTACGCTCGGAATAATTCCGTATAGCGCCGCGCGGGTTAACACTCCTTTGCTGACGTTTGCCTTATCCGCAAATTCGTAAATCGAGCAATCGAGGTCGGCAATAAGAGAATTAAGCCTTATTCGGAATGTTTCCGACGATCTCATATGAGAATCGGAAGTAACTTTCGCCATAATTCGACACAGCCTCCTATAAAACGATAAAATAAGTTAACTCGGATAGATAGCAATCCTTATTTGATATGATATAATATGTTTGTAATCGAATTACGCGGATAATGGATTAACCGAGTTGTATTCGCTCGGATAAACGGCGTTCCGTATATTCGGAGGATATCTCATTTTTTTATTCGAAAAACACGGATAACGAGTTATCCTAATATAATTTAGCGAGGTATTTTATATGGAAGAGAAGGAATTATTTGAACGTTATCGCGAAGCATATGATTTTTTGAGAAAGAAGAACATATACGAACTGCGATTGTACGGACGTGCAGTAGGCGTAAAACGGCCGACAGCGAAAAACAAAAAAAATTTGATAGCAGACATAATAAAAATCGGTTCTAAAACAGAACCGATTCCTGAGAAATCATCGAGAGGCGCGCCGCCTAAAACAAAAGGTATATTTTCTTATGCCTTGAATGAATTGGTAAAGCTTCTTAGTATGGCAAAAGACGAATGGACGGAAATCAAAATAAGCAAAAAGGAATTACAGCGGTTGGGGCAACTTGTTTTTTTGGGACAGTATGTAATGAATTGGCCACGAAATTATGACGACGGCATTTCCGAATATGACAATTTGGCCGATTACATTTATCGTAATTTATATATTTATGAAACAGGCGTAACGGATTTAGGCATAATAGAAGGGAACGAAATCGCAGATATCCGCGACAGACTTTACGATACGGTTAAGGATTATATCGAACTATTCGAAAATGAACTATGGCTGGATATCACGGCTGAAACGATTGCGGAAAAATATTTCCCGATTACTGATTATGACGACGAACAAATAGAAAAAAACCGCATGTCAGAAAAGCTGTTGAAAAACAAAATTACACGCTCCGGCAGGGCATCGGTTAATGACGACTTTCGTGACCTGTTTATCGAGGTGGAAAACCGTATATGTAAAAATAATGCTTAGATAAACAAAAAAGAGCACTCCTTTCGGAACGCTCTTTCGCCGTGATTGTATTTCAATCAGATTTTGTCCAGTTCTTCCTTTATGCGTTTGCGGTCGAGCTGCTGGCCGATGAACACGAGTTTGATCATGCGGTCGCCGTATTCGGGATCCCAGTCGTGCGCGAACTTCTCGTCGGTCGCGAGCAGTCTGTCGATCTCGTATGCGGGCATGCAGGCGTACCACTCGCCGTTTTCGGTCAGATATTTCTGTTTGCCCGCCTGCTCGTAGACGTAGCTGAGGTCGCGGTCGTCGGTAAAGTACACGAGGCCTTTGGTGCGGATTATCATGCGGCCGTAGTCCTTGTTCGCCCAGTCCTCGAATTTCAGGCGGTCGAAGGGGCGGCGGCGGAAATAGACGTACGTGCCGATTCCGTACTCCTCCGCGGTGCCTTCGTCGTCGTTCTCGCCGACGCCGTGCTCGTGGTGGTGATGATGGTGATGCCCGTGCCCGTGGTCGTCGTCGGTATCCTCGTCCTCGTCGCGGTCGTCCTCTTCGCCGTGGTGATGGTGATGCTCGTGCTCGTCGGCGTCGTGCTCGTTGTCCGTGCGGTCGAACTCTTCCATCCAGCCCGCGGAGTTCATCGCCTTTTCGAAGTCGAACAGCCCGGTGTCGAGTATCTGTTTGAGGTCGATGCGGCAGTAGTTGGTGTCGAGTATGGTCGCGTGCGGCTGGAGCTTGCGGATTATCGCCTTGATGTTGGCGAGCTGCTCGGGCGTGACCTCGCTCACCTTATTGAGCAGTATGATGTCGCAGAACTCGATCTGCTGTATGACGAGGTTCTCGATGTCCTCTTCGCCGCGCTCGGCGCTTTCCAGCGTCGAGCCGCAGCCGAACTCGTCGGCAAGACGGAGCGCGTCGGTGACGGACACTATGGCGTCGAGCTTGCAGAACTTGGGCATGCCGCGGTTCTCGAACTGCTGCTCGAGATAGGTTATCGTCTGCGCGATGGGCACGGGCTCGCATATACCCGAAGCCTCGATGAGAATGTGGTCGAAGCGGCGGGACTTTATGAGCTGGGCGAGCTGGTCGATGAGGTCCTTTTTGAGCGTGCAGCAGATGCAGCCGTTCTGGAGCGCGACGAGGTTGTCGTCCTTGCCTGCGACCACGCCGCCCTTTTCGATGAGGTCGGCGTCGATGTTGACTTCGCCTATGTCGTTGACGATGACCGCCATTTTATACCCGCTCGCGTTTTTGAGCAGGTAATTGATGAGCGTCGTTTTTCCGCTGCCGAGATAACCGGTTATCAGCGTAATGGGTACTGTTTTGAAATTTTTCATATTTCTTCACCTCGGTTTTTCCCATATATAATAAAACTATTCGGCAAATTTGTCAATTCGTATTTACAATTTGCGCAAAATATGCTATGCTTGTCTTTATGAACGGACTGCCCGAAAAATTTCTCGAACGCATGAAGGCGAGGCTGGGCGCGGAATACGGGGACTACCTCGCCGCGCTGGACGCTCCGCCCGTCAAAGGGCTGCACATAAACACCGCGCGCTGCGCCGTGTCTGTCGCGGACGGCGCGCTGCCGGGGCTGGAAAAACTGCCGTTCGGCGACGGCTGCCGCCTGGTCGCGGAAGGCCGGCCGACCGCGCACCCGTACTACGCCGCCGGGCTGTATTACATGCAGGAACCCTCCGCCATGCTGCCCGTGAGCGCGCTTGCCGGGCTGCTGCCGGACGGCGCCCGCGTGCTGGATATGTGCGCCGCGCCGGGCGGCAAGACGAGCATGCTCGCGCGGATGCCCGAAACCGGGCTGCTCGTGTCCAACGAGATCGAGCGCTCCCGCGCGCTCGTGCTGCGCGAAAACGTCGTGCGCATGGGCTATGCGAACGTGCTCGCTGTCAGCATGCGGCCGGACAGGGCGGCGGACGCTTTCGGCGGTTTTTTCGACGCCGTAGTCGTGGACGCGCCCTGCTCGGGCGAGGGGATGATGCGCAAGGAGCCGCAGGCGGCGGCAAACTGGTCGGAGGCGAACGTGCGCGCCTGCGCGGCGCGGCAGCGTGAAATACTGCGCTCCGCCGACGCCTGTCTGAAAGAGGGCGGGCTGCTGCTGTACTCGACGTGCACGTTTTCGCCCGAAGAGGACGAGGGCGCCGCGGAGTACGCGCTGTCGCTGGGCTATGAACCCGTTTCCGCGCCGGAGAGCATACGCGCGCTTGGCAGACCGGCGGGCTGCGGATATATTTTCTATCCGCATGCTTTCCGCGGAGAGGGGCAGTTTTTCTGCCTGCTGCGCAAAACGGGCGCGGCGCGTCCGGAAGCGAAACCGGGCGCGAGGTGCCGTCCCGCTTCCCGCGCGGAGCTGGCGCTCGTATCCGAAATCATGGACGTCAGCGGCCTCGAAGTCGCGTCGTCGGACGGCATGCTGTTCGTGCCCGCGCTGCGCTGCGAGCTGCCCTGTCTCGTCAACGGCGTTATGCTGGGGCGGGCGGAGAAGGGCAGGTTCACGCCCGCGCACCAGGCGTTCCACGCTTACGGCGGCAGGTTCCGCGCGCTGGAGCTGGACGTCGGCGACGAACGCGTCGCGGACTATCTCGCCGGGCGCGAAATAGCGGGCGAGGCTCGCGGCTGGGTGGCGGTGACCGCCGGAGGCTACGCGCTGGGCGGCGGCAAGGGCAGCGGCGGCGTCGTGAAGAATCATTATCCCAAATCTCTGCGTGAGGAAAGATCATGGAACTGGGCATAAATACTTTCGGACTTTCGCGCCGGCTGGGCAGGAATACCGCCGGCACGCTGGCCGCGCTCGGCGAGTGCGGCATTACGGCAATAGAGCCGTGCATCGTGTTTTCGAAGGCGTTCGCGCCCCCTCTGCGCGCGCTGCTGCGCACCGGGTTCGCGTTCGCGGGGCTGGCGGGCGGCAACTTTTTCGGCGGCAGGGCGGCGGCGTTCGTCCGTGAAGCGTCGGCGCGCGGCTTTTCGGTAAAGGGCGCGCACTGCGCGCTGTGCGACCTCGGCTCCGACACGCTGCGCCGCATGATAAAACCCGCGCTGGCGTTCGCACGCAAATACGGGCTGGAATACTACGCCGTGTCGCTTAACGCGGACAGTCCGGAGCGCGCGGAGAAATATCTGCCCGCGCTCGGCGCGTTCGTCGAGGCGATGAACGCCGCGGGCGTGGACGTGCTGTACCACAACCACGACGGCGAACTGCGCGGCACCGGCGCGCCGCTGGACAGGCTGCTCGGCGAGGTGCCGGGGCTGGGGCTGCAGCTCGACGCGGGCTGGGCGCTGTTCGCCGGACGCGATCCGGCCTCCCTGCTGGGCGAATACTCCGGCAGGATAAAGTCGATCCACTTGAAAGACATCAGGCCGGGCTGTAAGGACAGAAAGAAGTGCTTTGCCGCGGTGGGCGAGGGCGGAATCCCGCTGCGGGAGCTGGTGCGCGCCGCCGGGTCGCACGGGTGGAATCTCGTAATCGATCAGGACGCCTCGGACGGCGACATCATGCGCGACATAGCCGCCGGCGCGGACAACGTGATGAGGTGCCTGTGAAACTGTCGCTGCTCTCGTTCCCGGTTATTCCGGACATAATGCTGCGCCGCCTGAAATTTTCCGACCTGTGCGCCGCCGCCGCGGACTGCGGCCTGAGCGGGCTGGACATGATGGCGGGCGAAATAAAGCTGTACGGCGCGAAAAAGGTCGTCGCCGGACTGCGCTCGTGCGGGCTGGAACTGGCCTGCCTCATCGCGCACGTGCCCATGACCAAATACGACGAAAAGCGCGCAGCAAAGAAGATAGACGCCGCCGCGGGGCTGGCCTGCGACTGCGGCTGCCGCCGCGTGATGTTCGTGCCCATGGGGCAGTTCGAGGCCGGCCGCCTGCGCCCCCGGGACAAGGAGGAGCTGTTCGCGCACTACGCGCGCGGGTTCGCGCTCGCTGCCGAAAAGTGCGCCGCCGCGGGGCTGGAAGCGTGCGTCGAGGACACCCCGACCTGCCTGCTGCCGCTGTCGTCGGCGGACGAATGCGAACGTCTGCTCCGCGCCGTGCCCGGGCTGGGGCTGGTGTACGACACCGCCAACATGCTGCCCGCGGGCGACGACCCCGCCGCGTTTTACGAACGCCTGCGCGGCCGTACGGTGCACGCGCACCTCAAAGACGCAGCCTTTGCGGACAGGGGACAGGACAGATGCGCGGACGGCAGGTTCATGCACTGCCGCGCCTTCGGCGAAGGCGTCGTGCCCGTAAAGGACATTTGCCGCCGCCTGGAAGAGGACGGCATGCCGTCGGCCGCGATAGAGTATACCTCTCCGGCAGGCCGCCGCGACCGCGCCGCGCACACGGCGCATATAAAGAAATTCACCGATTATCTCACCGGAAAGTGATTTGCAGATATGGATGATAACAACAGCGCCGTACGTCCGGCGCGCAGACACAGAATACTTGCCTTTTTCACGGACCACGCGGTGCTTTTCATCGCGATCGTCGCCGCCGCGGTCACGTGCTTTTTCGTGCCCTTCGACGCGGGCTACGCCGATTATTTCGACGCCGACACGCTGGCGTGCCTTTTCTGCACGCTCGCCGTCGTGGCGGCGCTCAAAATCCGCGGCTTTTTCGTGTGGCTGGCAGGCAGAATAGTCGCGAAGTTCGGCAATCTGCGCCGCGTCACCCTCGCGCTCGTATTCATAACGTATTTCGGCTCCATGATAATGGCGAACGACATGGCGCTGATCACGTTCCTGCCCCTCGGCTATTACGTGCTCGATTCGTGCGGCAACCGCAAGTCCATGGCGTTCACGTTCGTGATGCAGAACGTGGCGGCCAACCTCGGCGGCATGCTGACGCCCTTCGGCAACCCGCAGAACCTGTATCTGTATTCGTATTATTCCATACCGGCGGGCGAGTTTTTCGCCATAATGGCGCTGCCGTTCGCGGCCGCGCTGCTGCTCATATTCGGCACGTGCATGCTGGTAAAACCCGTGCCCGTCGCGCCCGTGGTGCCGCCTTCTCCGGCGCCGCCGCTGTGGCGCACGATCGTATACTTCGTGCTGTTCGTCATCAGCGTCATGATCGTGTTCGGCCTGTTTCCGTTCTACATAGGGCTGGCGGTCGTCGCCGCGGCGCTGCTCGTGATAGAGCCGCGGGCGCTGCTGCGCGTCGATTACGGCCTGCTGCTGACGTTCTGCGCCTTTTTCGTGTTCTCCGGCAACCTGTCGCGCATAAGCGCGGTCGCCGAGGCGCTGTCCGCGGTCGTGGCGTTCTCGCCGCTGCTCGTGGGCACGGCGTCCTGCCAGGTTATAAGCAACGTGCCGTCCGCCGTGCTGCTGTCGCGCTTCACTTCCGACTACGCCAATCTGCTCGTCGCCGTGAATATAGGCGGACTGGGCACACCCATAGCCTCGCTCGCCAGTCTCATCACTCTGGGCGAGTACCGCCGCCGCGACCCCGCCGGCACCGGCAGATACCTCGCGCTGTTCTCGCTCATAAACTTTTCGTACCTCGCCGTTCTCATCGGCGTGGGATTCCTGAACGGTCTTATATTCTGAATCACAGTTCCAGCACACCGGTGGCGACGTCGCGCACGAAACTCTCGTCGTGCTCGACGAACAGCATGGTGGGCGCGCACGACTTTATCGCGGCGGCGAGCTGCATGCGCGATATGACGTCGAGATAATTGAGCGGCTCGTCCCACACGTACAGGTGGGCGGGAAGGGAAATGCCGAGCGCGAGCGCGGCTTTTTTCCGTTGCCCGTCCGACAGCTCTTCCATGCGCCTGCCCGCTATGCCGCCGCCGACGCCCAGCTTGGACAGTACGGTGAAAAATTTCGTCGGATCCGCGCCGCCCGCCTCGGCGAACTCCGCGACGGTGCCGCGGAAAGCGCAGGTCTGCCGCACGCGGGAGATTTTCAGCCCGCCCGCGACGAATACGTTGCCGCGCACGTCCGCTTCGCATTCGCCGCAGACGAGGGACAGCAGCGTGGACTTGCCGCAGCCGTTCGGCCCGCGCACCGCCACGCGTTCGCCGCGCCCGAGCACGAGATCGATCCCGCCGCATACCTCGCGGCCGCCGTACGACAGCGACACGCCGGACAGCATGACGGGATGTTCGGGAGCGGGCAGGGGAGAAAGCGCGATCTCGCCTTCGTATTCGGCGCCGCGCAGCAGCGCGCTTTTTTCTTCCGCGGCTTTGAGCCTGCGCGCTTCGGTGACCTTGGCGCGTTTCATCATCTTCGCCGCCTTGTGCCCGAGAAAGCCCCTGTCCGCCGACGCGCGGTCGGGGCCGAACTTCTCCGCTTCCGCTCTGCCCGCCCATGCCGACGTGCGCGCCGCAGACTCTTTCAGCCGGCTTATCTCGCGGGTCAGGCTCTCGTTTTTTCTGCGTTCCAGCGCCTCGCGCTCCGCGTTGTCTTTCAGCCACGCCGAGAACGTGCCGCGCCGCACCTCGATGCCGTCGCGGTTTATGCTCATTATGTGGTCGGCGCAGCCGTCGAGGAAATCTCGGTCGTGCGACGCGACTATGAATCCGCGCTTGCCCGCGAGGTAGGCGGACAGACTTTTTCTGCCCTCCGCGTCGAGGTGGTTTGTCGGTTCGTCGATGAGCGGGAACCCGCCGTCCGAGAGGAACATGGCGGCTATTTCCAGCTTGACGCGTTCGCCCTCGCTGAGCGCGGAAAAGGGCAGCGTCAGCTTATCCGGGTCGAAGCCGATGAGCCGCAGCTCGCACTCGCGCTCCCAGTCCTCGGCGTCCGGGCACAGCTTTTCCATGACCTCCCGCGCGCTTCCGCCGCCGCCAAAGTCGGGAGGGAAGTACGAGAACCGCACGTCCGCCGTGACAGAGCCCGAATATTCGTACTGCCCGAGCAGCAGCCGCAGCAGCGTGGTCTTGCCCCGTCCGTTCCTGCCCGTCAGCCCCGTCTTCCAGTCCGTGTCCAGCGTGAAGGACGCGCCGGAAAATACGTTTTCTCCGCTCCCGCCGTACGAGAACGTCAGATTTTTCACGATTATCGATGACATTGCATAACCTCCGTAAAAAAACAAAAGAGCGCAGGAGAATATCCTGCGGCTCATGCCACTCCGATCGATATTATTCTCCTGCCTGTCCGCAAAGCCCGTGCGCATGATTGCGCGCGGCCGCGGGTCTGATAGTCAGCCAGGAAAATTGTACATTTCGGTTACGTATGCCTCCGATTATCTTATTTTTACGGATTATATCATGCGCGCGGGATTTTGTCAACAAAAATCCGTAATTCGCGCTTTTTCCGCCCCGAAATCGTTGAAATCTCCGTCGTTTTCTGCTAAAATAATACGGCAGATGCGGACGTGGCCTAATGGTATGGCATCAGCTTCCCAAGCTGAGGGCTGCGGGTTCGAGCCCCGTCGTCCGCTCCAGACCGAGGATAAGGGCGCATCTTGCGCCCTTTCTTCATGTCTCGGGCTTCGGTCATTTACGTTTTAGTAAACTCCCTCGCCCTCGCATTTGAAAGAACGCAATCCGCAACCCTTTTTATTCACTAAACCCAATTCCGCCCGCGGGAATTTATCCCGCGGGCGTTTTTCGTATTGCGGACAACCTTGCGTTTCGCCGGGCGCCGTTTACCCGGGGAGTGTTTCCGGGGTAAAGCGCCAAAGTCCGAAATGAACAAAATTACCATTTTTGTGAACAAATGTCACTATCAAAATGGGGGGGGGTGGTATAATTAGTATGACTTTTTGCGCGGAAAGACTTTTCGTGCAAAAAGTCGAAAAACAATCAAAAGGAGGAAAGATTTATGAGAAAACGTACTTCCGTAATATGGAAGAGCGTAATCATCGCGATTGTAACGCTTTTACTTTGCATCGTGATGTGCTTCTCAATGACCGCGTGCGGATCGGAAAGCGCGCCTTACATAGGCGAAAACGGCAACTGGTTCGTAAACGGCGAAGATACCGGCGTTTCCGCGACCGGTCCCCAGGGGGACAAGGGAGATAAGGGCGACAAAGGTGACAAAGGCGATAAGGGCGACAGCGGACAGGGTTCCGGTTCCGAGACCGATCCGGACGAGCCGCTGGTAGTAGAGGATATCGATGAAACGACGGTGTCGACCACCGGAACGGTTTCGGGCAACCTCGACGCCAAAGGCAAATTCTATGCCGATTACGCTACTGCCGAGGACGCGCAGCGCGCCGCCCAGGAACTGCACATAAAGATGTGCGAGGAAGGTCAGGTGCTCCTCAAGAACGGCGACGATAAGGCCGTGCTGCCTCTGACTAAGGACGAAAACCGCATAACGATGTTCGGTGTGTCCACCGTCAGCTTCTCCGTCGGCGGCGTCGGCTCGGGCGCTACCAGCCAGAAATCTGCCGACGATCCCAACGCTCCCAGCTTTGACTGGCAGTCCGGTTTCGAAAGCGAAGGCTTTATCGTGAACCCCAAGCCCATCGAAATGTACGAGCATTACGTTGCCGCGGGCGGCAAAGTCACGGCCGGCGATCACCTCAACCCGGATATCGACCAGTACGGCAGCTCCATCACGAATACATATGCCAGCTACAATGACGCGGCGGTAGTGGTGCTGTCCAGAATCGGCGCGGAAAACGCCGACCTGCTCACGCATTCCGTGCCCGGCCACAGCAACGACGACGATCATTATCTGCAGCTCAACGACAACGAAATCGATCTCATAAGGCATGTAAAGCAGAATTTCGATAAGGTTATCGTAGTAATCAACTCGTCCAACATAATGCAGATACCCGAACTTAACGAGAAGAAAACCGCGGATAACCTCGGCGTGGACGCGATCCTCTGGGTCGGCGGCGTGGGTAACGCCGGAACCGTGGCCACCGCTCGCATCATCAACGGTTCGGTGAATCCCTCCGGACACACCGTAAGCACGTGGGAAAAGGATTTCACTAAAGCTCCTTACTGGACCAACTTCAGCAAGAACTCCCAGAACAAGGATGCAAACGGCAATCGCATGGATTCCTTCTTCCGCGATCCCGACGGCAACATGACGGAATACGTCAACGTCGAATACCGCGAAGGCATTTACAGCGACTACCGTTATTACGAAACGGGCTATGACGACAAGAACGCCGAGTCCGCCGGCTCGGGCGATACCTGGTATAACGATCAGGTGCTGTATCCTTTCGGCTACGGCCTGTCCTATACAGATTTCGAATGGAAGCTTGCGGGCATTTCTTCGGATAAGAACATCACTTCCGAAAAGCAGACGATCACCATGAAGGTGCAGGTCACCAACGTCGGCGACGTTGCCGGTAAGGACGTCGTGCAGATGTATTACACCGCGCCTTACACCAAGGGCGGGATAGAGAAGGCGTCCGCAAACCTCGGCGCTTTCGCAAAGACCGATCTGCTGCAGCCCGGCGAGAGCGATATCGTTACGCTTCAGCTCGTCGCGCAGGATATGGCGTCCTTCGACTGGAACGACGCGAACAATAACGATTTCGAGGGCTATGAACTGGAAGCGGGCGACTATGTGATCTCCGCGCGCAGGAACTCCCACGATGTCGTGCTTTCCGAAACGTTTACCCTTGCCGGCGGTATACAGTGCAAGACGGATTACGTTTCGGGCAATGAGATTACTCCCGTATTCGTGGATGAGTACGACACGACCAACGACTCTCTGCTCGGCGGCATGATCAGCCGCGCGACGGGCATGGTTCAGCCCAAGCCCGCGTCGGTGGAAGACAGAACTCTTACGACCGACGAGTTCCTCGTGCTCGAGTCCTCCGAGTATTACTATCCGTACATGGATGAGGAAGGCCAGGACTATTACGTCAGCGAAGTTCCCACGACCTGGACTCAGGGCGCTCCGACGGACGTGACGATGGCGGATCTCACCGGCAAGACCTATGAAGAAGCGACGATAGACGAGGACGGCGTTGCCACCGCGGCTACCGACGCCGATTCCAAACTGTGGGAAGAGTATATGAACTCTCTCTCCTACGACGATATGTATGCATGGCTCAGGACGGGTGCGTCCGGCTCCAACGGCCCCGTTCAGCTCAATGGCACGACCTGCTGGCAGACGGGCCCCGTTACCGCTGCGACGTTCAACGTCGAGCTTGTCAGAGAACAGGGCAGAATGTATGCAAACGAAGCGCTGCTCAAAGCGGGCAGAAACGGCAAGCCCATGGCGGCCTGGTACGGCGGCGGCTGTGACATACACCGCAGCCCGTTCTCCGGACGTAACTTCGAGTACTACTCCTCCGATCCTTATCTGTCCGGCGCGATGGCTGCAGTCGTCACGGACGAGTGCACCTCGAAGGGCGTTATCTGCATGGTGAAGCACTTCTTCGCCAACGACCAGGAATTTGCCCGTAACGATCTGGGCGGCGTTGCCACCTTCGCGACCGAGCAGGTATTCCGCGAAATCTCCGCAAAGCCTTTTGAAATGGCGGTCAAGTTCGGTCATTCGCT
Organism: Candidatus Protoclostridium gallicola; assembly: GCA_904387375.1. Taxonomy (GTDB): domain Bacteria; phylum Bacillota; class Clostridia; order Christensenellales; family Pumilibacteraceae; genus Protoclostridium; species Protoclostridium gallicola. Next base: position 25,158 of record CAJFLE010000006.1, on the reverse strand, counting down.
CTCGCTCATGTCCGCATTCAACCGTATCGGCTGGATCACCTGCTCGACCAACTATGCCGTACACCAGACGCTGCTTCGCGATCAGTGGGGCTTCACCGGCTTCACCTGCACGGATTCATGGTCCAAGGATCACTGGTCTCTCGACCTTACTTACCGCGCAGGCGACGACGCTCTGATGGGCGGATATGCCGGCGGTATCACCGGATTGACGCAGGGCGAATGGGACGCTACGGCCCGTGACGGAAAGGGCATGGTCAGAGTTCCCACCGCGGACGGCGAGTCCACGCAGCTCGATCCCACGCATTACTATGCCGTTCGTAAATCCGTGCAGCGCATTCTGTTCGCTTACGCCAACAGTATCAATATGCAGAATTTCGCGAACGAACTCGACCTTACCGTAGACCTCGTGTACGGTACCGAGAACACCGCAATTATCACCTGCGACCAGACCAGCGACCTTACGGTGACTTTGGCGGCAGAAGCCGAACTTCCCGCGGGATTGACCATCGACGGCATGACCGTATCCTATGAGGAAGACCGGGAGTCCGGATGGCTCGCCGAAGGCGTATACACCGTACCCGTGACCGTTTCATGCGACAGCTGGGTGAAGAATATTTCGTCCGAGCTGACCATCAGGGTCGTATCCGGCCTGACCTTCAACGGCGAGAACATCGCTAAGGACGAAACGATCAAGGTAAGCGCCGGCGCATTCGAAGCGGTGGTTGCGTCCGACTATTACAGCTATTATTCCGAGACTCCGGACGGCCGCGTCATGCACTGGTTCGAGGATGAGGAACACGGCGCGTTCGTGCAGCACGGCGACAAGTTCGAGTGCCTGACCTATGAGGTTACCGACGAAACGACCAAGCATCTTGCCGAGTTCTCCGTCGTGGGCACCGCGCCCGACGGCATAACCGCGACCAAGATCGAGGAGTCCTTCACCGGTAAAGGCGCAAGTTCGTATATGATCAACTCCGGTCTCAAGCTTTCCGGCACGCTGGAAGCGGGCGAGACGTACGTGATCACGGTCAAGTACGACATACCTCTCGTCCGCTGGTTCGGCAGCGGCTGGTATCGCCTGCCCGGCAGCATGACGAGCATTCAGCAGACGTTTACCATCGTAGCCGAATAATCCGGCACAGACGGTAATTCCGATCATATGAGTAATAGGCGCTTCGGCAATGGCGATGTTGCCGGAGCGCTTATTGCTCGGATTGTAAAAATAAGAGATAGAAAACGGAGAAAAAGGATTATGAAGAAAAAATTAGTATTTCTCATCATTGCGGCGATAATGAGCCTTTCGCTCGTATTTGCCGCTTGCGGTCCCGCGGAAGGACAGCATACGCATGCCGATGCGGACAGCGACGGCAAGTGCGACGTATGCGGAGAAGTCATGCCGGACGCGGACGACGAGCCGAACAAAAATCCGGACGACAATCCCGGCGGCGACAATCCCGGCGGCGACAATCCCGGACAGCAGGACAAAGCGGTTTCCAAGATAGAAGTGTCCAAAAAGCCGGATATTACCGAATATGCGGTCGGCGACACGTTCTCTCTTGCGGGAGGCACGCTGCTCGTGACATACGAGGACGGCACGACGGAGGAAATCTCCATGACCGCCGAAGGCGTCGAAGTCACTCCTCCCGGATTGTCCGCGCCGGGTACAAAGCGCGTCAAGCTGGAATACGGGGGCGAGGACTGTACGTTTATGGTCACAGTCGTCAACAAGAGTTTCAAGGTGACGTTCGAGCTTAACTACGACGGCGCTCCCGAGGCGACGGTCGTAAGCGTGCTGCAGGGCAAAACCGCGGAAGACCCTGAAGCCGAAAGGAGCGGCTACACTCTGGTCGGCTGGTACACGAACCGTGATTATATCGAGAAATTCGATTTCGAAACGGCGGTAACGAGCGACCTGACGCTTTACGCGCTGTGGACGCAGGACGGCGCGACTTATCACGACGTAACCTTCGATTACGATTTCTACGGCGCCCGCATAACGGAATATTCCTATCCCGTCATAGAAGGCGGTAAGGTGGCTAAGCCTTCCGCCGACCCCGAGCGTTACGGATACGTGTTCGCCGGCTGGTACGACACCTCGGGTGCGGAGTTCGATTTCGACGGCGCCATAACCGCGGACATCACGGTTGTCGCTCACTGGACCAAGGACGCGGCCTTCGAGGGTAAGAGAGATTATGTATTCGAGGCCGAGGACGTAGACCTTACGGGCAAATCCGGTCCCGCGCTCTCCGGTCAGGCGGTGGAAACGGGTATGATTGTCACGATCGCGAATCGCAACGCCAGCGGCGACCGCTGCGTCAGTTACCTCTACAGAAACGGATTGTATCTGGATTTCGCATTCGCCAGCGATATAGCCGTTTCGGACGCCACCATATCCGTCAGCCTGTCTGCGGAATACCGTGATTTCACTTACAATCCGGACAATTACGGTATCTATCTTAACGGAGAGAAGGTCGATTACGACGACATCGTCTTCACCGGCGTGCCCGCGCCCGACGATAACTACGTCGATTGCCTGAACTTCAAGTATTACACAATCGGCATCAATATGCCCATCAAAGAAGGAGAGAACGTATTGCGGCTTATGACGGAGAATTCCGTTACCATGGACGGTACGACGCTCGAGGCGGCCGCGCCCATGGTGGACGCAGTCAGAATCAACACGTCTGCGGTACTGACCTGGGACGGCAGCAAGGGCTTGCCCTTCGACAATTATTGATATACGGAGGCGGCGGTACCCGGTGACGGCTTTGTCCGTCACGAGTATCGCACGTAAATGAAAGATGAAATTTCTTTTCAAAAACAAACGCTCCCTCGTATGGATCATAGTGACCTGCGTGCTCGTGGTGTTCCTTACGGTGCTCACCGTATTGTCGCAGACGGTATTCTTTCAGACGATAGGAACTTTCCTCGGCAGACCCAAGCCCGTATATAAGGAAGGCTCCGTGGCAATGTACGATACGGATACCGTTGCGTCAAAAGAAGAGGCGCTGGCGAACGCGAACGAAAAAACCGTCGAGATGTGCGAAGAGGGCACCGTCCTTCTGGAAAACAAGAACAACGCGCTCCCGCTCGCGCGCGGCGCAAGTGTATCCGTTTTCGGCAAGAACTCCGTCAATCTGTCTTACGGCGGCAGCGGTTCGAGCGGATTCAGAGACGTAAAATACAAGACGATCTACGACAGTCTGGATGCGGCGGGCTTCGAGTGCAACGATACGCTGAGGAAGTTCTACGAGGACGATTCGCGTTCGGGACCCAAGCGCGCGGCAAACAGCTCCGACCTCGACAGCGGCGGCAATCAGAAGATAGCGGCGGCTGAAACTCCGCTCGGTATGTATCCGGACGACGTCAGGAGCAGCTACGCCGATTACAATGACGCGGCTATTGTCGTAATCACCCGCATAGGCGGAGAGGGCTTCGATCTGCCGCGGTATCAGGGAGACACCGAAGGCGCGGTCGCTCCCGACTCGCATTACCTCGAACTCGACGCAAACGAACGCGCATTGCTCGAGAACGTATGTAACGCCGGCTTCGGTAAGGTCATAGTCGTGCTCAATACGCCGTCCGCGATAGAAGCCGGTTTCCTGAACGATCCCGATTATCTGTCCTGCGCAGACAAGATTGACGCCGCACTGTGGATAGGCTTTACGGGCGGGGAAGGCATCATGGCTTTGGGCGGCATACTGAACGGCGACGTAACGCCCTCCGGACACACGGCGGACACATGGGTCGCGGACTTCTCGAAAGATCCCACTTTCGTCAATTTCGGCACCGGCTGTCATCCCGACGCCACGGACAAATACGACGACGGTCTGTACTATTTCGTGGATTACGAAGAGGGCATCTATGTGGGCTACCGCTACTATGAAACGCGCGGCGCCTCGGGCGTTCCCGGTGGAGAAGGCGAGACGTGGTATAACGAAAACGTCGTTTATCCGTTCGGTTACGGGCTGTCTTATACCACATTCGGTCACCGTCTCGTGAGCGTGTCCGAAAGCGCGATATCCGAGGGCGAAGAGATCGTAGTTGAAGTCGAGGTGGAGAACACCGGCGACGTCAAAGGCAAGGACGTCGTACAGATTTACGCGCAGGCTCCGTACACACCTGGCGGCATAGAAAAGGCGCATAAAGTGCTGGTGGGATTCGCCAAGACAAGCGAGCTCGAAAAGGGAGAGAAGGAAACTCTCTCTATCTCGATCGACCCTTACGACATGGCGTCCTACGACTATCGCGACGCCAACAAGAACGGTTTCGCGGGTTATGAACTGGAAGCGGGCATGTATACGCTCCATATCTCGGAGAATGCGCACGACGCTTTTGCGACGGCCGATCTGACGCTCGCGTCCGAAATAAGATACGACAAAGATCCGGTGACCGGTAACACGGTCGGCAACCGCTACACCAAGGATTACAGCGTGACGGCCACCGATCTTACGAACGTATCCGACAGCGATATGCAGCTGTCCACGATTTTGTCGCGTGCGGCGTGGGACGATACCTTCCCGGACGAGAACACGGCGGAGGAGCGCAAGGCGACGACCGCGCTGATGAACGAGCTTAAAGACGTTTCGCACAACAATCCCACCGACTTCACGACGATGGACTATCCCGACTTCGGCGAAGACGTCGTACTGCAGGTCAAGGATATTCTCCCGCTCGAGCAGCCCGAAGAGAGCTACCTGCCCTTCATTCCGTATGAGGGCGGAGAATGGGACGAAAAGTGGGAGACTCTGCTGGCCGCGTGCAAAGAGGACGAGCTGATCAAACTGTATAATTACGGCGCGTATCAGACTGTGGCCGTGGAGTCAATCAATATGCCCTTGACCATAGGCTCCGACGGACCAGCCGGATTCACATGCTTCGTCAACAAATCTGTCGGCGGTACCTGTCACTATTGCAGTGAGCCTGTCATGGCTTCCACGTGGAACGCCGAACTTATCGAGACGTTCGGTCTGACAATGGGCGACGAAGCGCTTATGGGCGACGGCACGAGCGCATACTCCGCCATCTATGCTCCCGGCATCAATATCCACCGTTCGCCGTTCGGCGGCAGAACCGCGGAATACTTCTCCGAAGATCCCTTCCTGTCCGGCAAGCTTGCGGCGGCCGAAATCCGTGGAGCTCAGACAAAAGGGCTTATCTGCATGGTCAAGCACTTCGTGGCCAACGAGCAGGAAACTCACCGCTCCATAAACGGTGACTGCTCCTGGCTCACCGAGCAGTCTCTGCGCGAGATATACCTTCGTCCCTTCGAGATCGCGGTAAAAGAAGGGCAGACGCGCGGCCTTATGTCCTCTTTCAACCGTATAGGTACGAAATGGACGGGCGGAGACTATCGCCTGCTTACCGAGATCCTGCGCGACGAATGGGGCTTCCGCGGTACGGTCATCTGCGATTTCAATACGGTACCGCAATATATGAACTCACGGCAGATGGCTTATGCCGGCGGCGATCTCAATCTCGCCACCACTCCCGTAGACTGGTGCGATACGAGCGATCTCGGCGATGCGGTAATGCTGCGCCAGAGCGCGAAGAACATCCTGTATACATTTATAAACAGTAACGCCATGCGCGGCGAAGTCGATTACTATACGCCTCCGCTGTGGACGGTGCTGCTGTATGTCGGCGACGCCGTTATAGCCGTCGCGCTTGCGGTCTGGGGCTTCTTTGCCGTCAGGCATGCGCTGAAAAAATCGCGCGGCGCTTCCGAAAAGCAGACTCACGAATCGGGCTCTGACGGCGGAGAAGAGCAGTAATCGCTCTTGCCGAACAGACGCGACCGAATACGATACAGTCGCTTTCTTGCGACGACCCCGGCAAAGTTCCGGTTGCCGTGTCCCCTCAATCACAATCACCGCGGTAACCGTGCTTTATCCCCGTCCGTTCCGGCCCCTCTCGGAGCGGACGGTTTTTTTGTCCGCCGCGCGCAATAACTTTACGCGTTTTTCGATTTCGGTATTGACAAAAGTCTCTTTTGATGTTACAATTGACGCATAAGGAGGCTAACATGATGATTATCGGAAAAGACGACCTTTCGGGCGTCGACAGACTGGAAGTAGTGCTGCGCACGGGGGAGACGTACGTCGTTCCCGTCGCGGCCGTAACCGACATTGCGCTCGAGCTGGAACCCGCCAGGAACGAGGACAAATACTCGGTCGTTACGGGCAGACTGTCCCTCTCGGCCGGCGCCGACGCCAAGCCCGCATACGAGGACGGCAAAAAGCTGTTCGCGCGGCTGGCCGCGGGCTGCGACGTGTCCGGGCTGGACATAGTGCGCGAAGACGATTCGCGTCTGTTTACCGACGTGCCCTGCGACCCGCTTACCGGGCTGGGAAGCCGCGTGATAGAATATTCCAACTGCGCGTCGCTGGAAAAAACGGACGGCGGCGTGACCGTGCACTTCGGCGCGGAGTCCGTGTCGCCGCGGCGCAGCGTCAACGATTTCGCCGGACTGATCGCCGGATTCGACGCGCTCGTGCGCCTGTTCGGCCGCGCGCCCACGTTCGGAAACTGCCGCGTCAACGGCCTGAAAACGTTCATGCACGGCAGGCGCGAGATGCGCATAGCCGCCGAGCTCGGAGTCAAGGAATACGGCGGAAACCGCACGCCGCTTGCACTGGTGTTCGAAAAGGTCAAAGACCTCGCTCTGGACTACGAGCGCGGCGACGGACTGACCGAACTGCGCATAACCGCGATAGGCGGCGGCAGACTGCACGTCATAATGCCCGGCTTCGGCGTGGGATTCACGTGCGGCGGCGTGAGCGAGCGCGCTTTCTACGAAGCCCGCGAAAAGGCAAAACCCCGCCGCGGCAGAAAGAAGCCGCAGGCGTAAAATTGCAGAAAAAAAACCGTCCCCGGAAGGTATGACCTCCGGGGACGGTTGCCGTTAAAGCAGTTTTGCCAGTTCGATGTATTGTTCGGGCGACAGCCTTTCTCCGCGCACCGCGGGATCCAGCCCCAGCGCCTCTATCGCCGAAGCGGCGGCGCTTTTGCCCCATACGGGCGCAAGACAGTTGATCAGCGTCTTGCGGCGCATTGAGAAAGCGGCGCGCACGACGGCGGCGGTCTTTTCGTCGCCGCGTCGGCAGACGTCTATATGCACGACCGCGCTGTCCACGTTGGGCGGCGGCGTGAACATCTGCCGTCCCACCGTGCGCGTAATGCGCGGCCGTCCCGCGAGCTGCGCGCTCACCGACAGCACTCCGTAATCCTTGCCGCCCGGCCGGGCGACTATGCGCTCGGCGACTTCCTTCTGCACCATAACCGTGACGCCCTCGCACATCGGGTCGTCCAGCAGCCTGAACAGCACGGGCGTGGTTATGTAATAGGGCAGGTTGGCGACGGCCTTGTACGGCCCGGCCGCGAGCGCGGCGGCGTCGCTCTTCATGAAGTCGCCCATTACGACGGTGAGCGCGGGGTATTCCTTTTCCAGCTCCCGCAGGCAGCCTTCCAGCCGCCCGTCGATCTCGAAGGCAAATACGCGCGCGCCCGTCATTGCGAGCGGCCGCGTCAGCGCGCCCTGTCCGGCGCCCACCTCTATGACGGTGTCGCCGCTCTTTACGTCCGCGTCGGCGACGATGGCGGCGAGCAGGTTGCGGTCGGTGAGGAAATTCTGTCCCAGCGCGTGGGAATGTCTGAACTCTTCCATGCCGCAATGATAACATGCCGCGGCGTCGTTTGTCAAATTTTCCGCGCGGCGCCCACGCATATCTTCCGCGGCGCGCGTTTATTGTCAAAAATAGGTGACGGTCTCGTGAAATCTTCGCCCGCGGCGGTCAGCCTATTGACATAATAATCAAAAAAATATATAATGCTTATGGCTGTTACGGGTCGGACGGACGATACGGACATTTTATGGAAGTTTTCGCTAAAATAAGAGAGAATAACAAGATAATAGGGAAATTGGTCGGGTGGCAGAAAACCGCATGGTACCCCGCGCTGTACGCGGCGCTGGGCGTTTTCGCGGCGTCTTTCGGCATGGCCGCCTACATACCCGTATTCTGGATATATGCTGCGAGCGTGGTTTTTGCCGCGCTTTTCGGAGACGACGTCAAGGTGATGCTCGTCCCTCTTTTTCTGTCCTATTACGCCATCGGCGACGACAAGGATCTGACGATAGAAACGTCCAAGGGCGACGTATTCGAGGCGTTCGCGCCCGCCGGCCTGGCGAACATGATAATCTGCGGCTGCATAATGGTCGCGGCTCTCGTGTATAAGTGCGCGGTTACCGGCGTGCTCAAAGACGCTTTCGGCAAGCGCGGTATATGCACCGTCGGCGTGCTGTGCATGGCGGGCGCATGCCTGCTTAACGGCATATTCTCGCCCGTATGGGAGCCGATGAATTTCGCCGTCGGCGTGCTCGAAGCCGCCGGCATTTCGCTGCTGTATTTCGTCGTTCTCGCCATGACGGACAAGACGGACGACATAATCGCATACGCGTGCAAGATCATGGTCTGCCTCGGCTTCATGGTCACCGCCGAGGTGTTCATACTGTCGCTCAGGCTGAACGCGGAGGATATGCTCTTCGTGCTCGACGAGGCAGGGGAGATCATCGGCTTCCAGCGCGACAATACGGTGTTCGCGTGGGGCGTGTTCAATATTACCGGCGCGGTGCTCGCGCTCACCGTTCCCGCGTCGATGTACCTCGCTCACGGCCGCCGTCTGGGCGTGCTCGGCTACGCCGCCGCCGTGCTGTTCTTCGCCGCCACCGTATACGTGAACGGCAGAACCGCCATAGTGTTCGGCGCCGCGGCGCTGCTTATATGCATCGTGATCTGCTGCATCAGCGGCCGCAACCGCGCGGCAAACCGCATATTCACCGGCGCGTTCGTCGTCGCGCTCGGCGTGACGTGGCTCGTGATGATGGGCATAGCCGGCGGCTTCGAAGAGCTGATCGCCAAGATACATTTCATTTTCCGCTTCGACAATGCGGACAGCGGCAGAATCGAGCTGTGGGAAGACGGCATGAGGGACTTCCTGTCCGCGCCCGTGTTCGGCGTCGGCTTTATAGACGGCGGCTATAACGGCGACGCGGTGCTGGATAACATATACAGCAATTTCTATCACAACATAGGCGTGGAGCTGCTGGGCGCCCTCGGCGTCGTCGGCGTGCTCGCGTTCGTCGTGCTGCTCAAAGACTGGCTGGAACTCGTCATACGCCGCTTCACTTTCGACAAACTGCTGCTCTGCCTGATGCCGGCGCTCGTCGTGGCGATGTCGCTGCTCGACAACTTCTTCTGGTATCTCAATATTCAGATATTCTTCTGCGCTTTCCTCGCGCTTTCCGAGCGCCGCCTCGAAGAGCTGCGCGCCGAGCGCATAGCCGCGGTGCGGCCGGTGCCGGGAGGCAGGAAGCCGCGCGTCGTGTTCACGCTCGTGGAAGCGGGCAAGGGACACATAGTGCCCGCGGCGGCGGTGTGCAGGGCGTTCCGCGAAAAGTACGGCGACCGCGCCGAGGTCGTGGAATCGCGCTTCTATACCGAAACGGGCAACGCGAAGATGGAAGACTTCGAAAAAGGCTTCGCGCTCGCCGTCAAAATGCAGAGCCGCAACGGCATACTCGGCAAGCTGTGCCGCATCGGCAACTTCCTCGCCGGCGACGCGCTCGGCCAGCAGTTTCTCATGGCCATGACCGCGGGCGGCATAATGTCCCGCCGCGCCGCGTCCGCGCATCTGAAAGAGCTGGACGCCGATCTGCTGTTCACGACGCACTGGGCGACCGCGTTCTATTCCAAGCGCATGAAGCCGCACCCTTACACCATGCTGTTCTGCCCCGACGTATATTCCAACGGCATGTTCAACATGGACTGCAACGATTTTCTCATTCCCACGCGCGAGGGGCTTAAAGCCCTCGGCCGCCGCAGAATGTACGCGGGCGGCAACGCGACCGCGGTGCCTTTCCCCATAAGGGAAGAGGCGGAAGAGTACGTCGGCAGGAAAGAAGAACTCAAAAAGGAACTGGGCGCGGACGGCACCTTCGCCGTCACGCTGTGCGACGGCGGCTACGGCATGGCGCGGCTGGAAGAAACGGTGACCGAGCTCGCCCGCTCGGATAAGAAAATGACCCTCTTTGCGCTGTGCGGCACCAACGACGAGCTCGTCGGGCGGCTGAAACGCGCCCCGACTTCGCCGACCGTGCGCATCGTGCCCGTAGGGTTCACCGACGACGCCCTGAAATATATCGCCGCGGCGGACGTGTTCGTGGGCAAGGGCGGCGCCAACTCCATGGCGGAACCCGCATACTTCGGCGTGCCCGTCATCATAACCAAGTGCATCACGTACATAGAAAAAGGCATGAAAAAATATTACGTGAACAAAGTGCGCGGCGGACTTTATATCCCCGACGCGAAGGCGGCCGCGGCAAAGGTGAACGAGTTCGCCGCCGATCCTTCGCTGCTGTGCCCGTACGCCGAAAACATGGCTTCGCTTCACGGCGGTTACGGCGCCGGGGCAATCGCCGATCTGATATGGAAGCGCGTCGAGGCGCTGCCAAGAGCGTAAAACGACCCGAACGTAAAGCGCCCGGAAAGCATTCCGCTTTCCGGGCGCTTATATATTGAAAAACTGATACTGATTCAATGTTTCTATAATCCGTTATCTTTCTTCTTCGTATTCCGCGGAATTTATATAATCGACGTCGAAAAATTCGGATAGCGTAATACCGATTGCGTCGCACAACAGTTTTACGGTTTGTATTCGGGGACAGCCGGATTTACGTTTCAGTATACCGTAAAGAGTGGAAGGGATTATGCCCGCTTTCATACTCCATTTCGTAATGGTTATATTGTGGGAGTAGGAAAGTTCTTCGATTCTTTTTATTATCGCTTCGGTCAATTTCATTTTGCATATCCTTATATATAATCTGTTTCTGAATTATAGTATATGAAAAAACGATAATTTTTGTCGTATTTATTTTAATATCATAATTATAAACTATTATAATATCGTTTTATATATTGTAATTTACTTGACAAAACAATAACCGGTTTGATAATATAACGGAGCCGAATCTCCGCAAGCAATTGCGTTTTTATATGTGTGCGGGAACGATATAAGAATATTACTCCGCCGTTCATAAACTATGAAACTGAGAAAGTCCTTTTATTCGGCAAGGCAGAGTGGCAGCGGATCATCGATCCGCCGCCGCTTTTTTGTGCGGATTTTAAGTATTATCACGGATTCGAAAATACGCGGCGATTTTCCGCCCGGACTGATTTTGAAAAAATTCGCGAAAAACGCTTGACATTTCTTTTCGTAAAGAATATTATAATACGGCAGCGACAAAGACGTCGGAAAGGGCAGATAATGCCTTCCGACGTCTTTTTTCGTACCCTGCCGCGGAGCGGCAAGAGGGATAACGGAGAAGGGTAACTATGGACGAAATCGAACAGATGCTGAGCCGCGTCGAAGAGAGCAGACGGGAGGGTAATATCAGGATACCCTCCGGCTGTGCGATTTGCGGCTATTTTTCGCGCAAGGGCAGAGCGCTGCCCGCATCGGACGTGGTGAACGCCATGGCGTATATGCACGACCGCTCCAACGGACTGGGCGGCGGTTTTGCGGGCTACGGGATTTATCCCGATTTCCCCGATCACTACGCGTTCCACATTTTCTATGACAACGATTCCGCGCGCGAAACCACCGAAAGTTTCCTGAAACAGCGCTTCGACATCTCGAACATGGAGCGCATACCCACGAAGAAAGTGTACGGCATAAGCGGCGCACCGCTCATATGGCGTTATTTCGGGCAGCTCCTGCCCGAGGTCATGGCGCATACCGAGCTGGACGAGGAAGAATACGTCTGCCGTTCCGTCATACATATCAACACGCAGATCAAGGGCGCGTACGTCTTTTCGTCTGGCAAGAACATGGGCGTGTTCAAGGGCGTGGGCTATCCCGAGGACGTGGGCGAATACTACCGCCTCGGAGATTACAAGGGCTATTGCTGGACGGCGCACGGCCGTTACCCGACCAACACCCCCGGCTGGTGGGGCGGCGCGCACCCGTTCAATATCCTGAACTATACGATCGTGCACAACGGCGAGATCTCGTCGTACGACGCCAACCGCCGTTTCATGGAAATCTACGGCTACAAATGCACGCTGCTGACGGATACCGAAGTCATCACGTATATCATAGACTACCTGCACCGCAAGCGCAGGCTCACTCTGCCCGACGTCGCCAAGGTCATAGCGCCGCCGTTCTGGTCGCAGATAGAGCGCATGGAGCCCGCCGAGCGCGACAAGCTGACGACGCTGCGCAACATGTACGCGTCGCTGCTCATCACCGGTCCGTTCTCCATCATTCTCGGCTACACGGGCGGCATGATGGCGCTCAATGACAGGCTCAAACTGCGCAGCATGGTGGCTGCGGAAAAGGATGACGTGACGTACGTTTCCAGCGAGGAGTGCGCCATCCGCTCGATTTGTCCCGACCCCGACAGGACGTGGAGTCCCGCGGGCGGGGAACCGGTCATCGTCGAACTCGACGAAAAGGAGGGACGCGCATAATGCTTAACTACATAAGACCGGACTACGAAGTCGTCAGGGACAAAGAGCTTTGCGTCAAATGCAAAGTGTGCGTGCGCCAGTGCGCCAACGAGGTGCACAAATACGACGAAAAACGCGACGTGCTGTACGTCGACAACTCCCGCTGCGTCAACTGCCACCGCTGCGTGACGCTCTGCCCGGCTGGCGCGCTCAAAATAGTCAGGACCGACCACTGCTTCAAGCCGAGCGCGAACTATACAGAAGAGGTAATCAAGGACATATACCGCCAGGCGGATACGGGCGGCGTGCTGCTCTCCTCGATGGGCACGCCCAAGGACTACCCGGTGTACTGGGACAAAATGCTAATCAACGCGTCCCAGGTCACCAATCCGTCCATCGACCCGCTGCGCGAGCCCATGGAAATCAAGACCTTCCTCGGCCGCAAGCCCGAAGAAGTGAAATACAATCCCGACGGCTCCATTTCCGTGGAGAAATATCCCAACCTCGAACTCAAAACGCCCATCATGTTCTCAGCGATGAGCTACGGCTCCATATCCAAGAACGCGCACCTCTGCCTCGCGAGGGCGGCCGAAGAACTCGGCACCTTCTACAACACCGGCGAGGGCGGCCTGCACGAGGATCTGTACAAGTACGGCAATAACACCATAGTGCAGGTGGCGAGCGGCAGGTTCGGCGTGCACGAGGCGTATCTCGAAGCCGGCCAGGCGATAGAGATCAAGATAGGGCAGGGCGCGAAGCCGGGCATCGGCGGCCACCTGCCCGGCGCGAAGATAGGCGCCGAGGTGTCGCGCACGCGCATGATCCCCATGGGCACCGACGCGATTTCCCCCGCGCCGCACCACGACATCTATTCCATAGAGGATCTGCGCCAGCTCGTATACAGCCTTAAAGAGGCGACGGACTACAAAAAGCCCGTCATCGTCAAAATAGCGGCGGTGCACAACGTCGCCGCCATAGCCAGCGGCATAGCGCGCAGCGGCGCCGATATCATAGCGATCGACGGCTTCCGCGGCGGCACGGGCGCGGCGCCCACCCGCATACGCGACAACGTGGGCATACCCATCGAGCTCGCGCTTGCGGCGGTGGACTCCCGCCTGCGCGAAGAGGGCATACGCAACAACGTGGGCATAGTCGTCGCCGGCTCCATACGTTCGAGCGCCGACGTCGTCAAGGCGGTGGCACTCGGCGCGGACGCGGTGTATATCGCCACTCCCGCGCTGCTCGCGATAGGCTGCCACCTCTGCCGCAGCTGCCACGCCGGCAAATGCAACTGGGGCATAGCGACGCAGGATCCCGAACTCGTGCGCCGGCTCAACCCCGACATCGGCTACAAACGTCTGGTAAATCTCGTGACCGCATGGTCGCACGAGATTATGGAAATGATGGGCGGCATGGGCATCAACTCCATAGAAGCGCTCAGGGGCAACCGCCTCATGCTGCGCGGCATAGGCCTGTCGCAGAAAGAGCTGGATATCCTCGGTATAAAGCACGCCGGAGAGTAAGGAGGGACAAGGGCATGAAAAGAGTATACGTAAACGAAGAATGGTGCCTCGGCTGCCGGCTGTGCGAATACTGGTGCGTGTTCTCGGCCTCGGGCGAAAAGCATTTCCCCTTCGCCTTCGAGGGCGGGGTAAAACCGCCCGCCGGCATGCAGGTGGAGGAATACGGCGCGGTGCGCTTCGCGGTCAACTGCCGCCACTGCGACGACCCGCTGTGCATGAAAGGCTGCATATCCGGCGCGCTCTCGCGCGACGAGTACGGCGCCATAAGAATAGACAAGACCAAGTGCGTGGGCTGCCACACCTGCATCGCCATGTGTCCGTACGGCTGCATAATAAGCGGCGGGGACAATAAGCCGATCAAAAAGTGCCAGCTGTGCGCGGGCAAGGACTATACGCCCCAGTGCGTCGCGCACTGCCCGGCGAACGCGATAGTGTTCGAGGAGGAAGCATGAAGTACGTCATCATCGGAAACGGCGCCGCCTCAGTGGGCGCTATCGAGGCCATAAGAAAGAACGATAAGAGCGGGGAAATAACCGTTTTCACCGACGAAAAATTCCCCTGCTACGGCCGGCCGCTCATCTCGTATTATCTCGAAGGCAAGACGACGGCGGATAAAATGGGCTACCGCGGCGAGAGCTTCTACCGCGACAACGGAGTGACGCTGCTGCTCGGCACCCCGGCGACCAAGATAGACCCGGCGAAAAAGACGGTGACCGCGGGCGGAAAGGAATACGCGTACGACAAACTGCTCGTCGCGACCGGCTCGTCGCCCTTCGTCCCGCCCACGCCCGGCTACGACAAAGTCAGAAACAAGTTCACTTTCATCAACTTCGCCGACGCGCTCGCGCTGGAAAAGAAGGTGACGAAAAAGAGCCGCGTGCTCATCGTCGGCGCCGGACTGACCGGTCTGAAATGCGCCGAAGGCCTTTACGAACGCGCGGGCAGCATCACCGTCGTGGATATGGCGGACAGAGTGCTTCCCGCTGTCATGGACGCCGAGTCGTCCGGCATAATAAAGGAATACCTCGAAGGCAAGGGCATTAAGTTCTTCCTGTCCGATTCGGTCGCCGAATACGAAGCGAAGTCCGCAAAGCTCAAAAGCGGCACGGAGATAGGCTTCGACGTGCTCGTCACCGGCGTGGGCGTCCGCCCCAACGTGTCCCTCGTCGCCGAGGCGGGCGGCAGGACGCAGCTGGAATCGGGCGGGCGGGTAATGCGCGGCATAGTCACGGACGACGACCGCCTGACCGACCTTCCCGACGTGTACGCGGCCGGCGACTGCTCGCTGTCCTACGATGTCACGATAAGCGGCGTGCGTCCGCTCGCCATACAGCCCAACGCGTATATGCAGGGCGAAACGGCGGGCTGCGCCATGAGCGGCGGCAAACCGCTCAGGCGGGAGTATCTTCCCGTCAACGCGGGCGGCTTCCTCGGCCTGCATATCATCACGGCGGGCTCGTACACCGGCGAGGCGATCACGCTGAAAGACGACAAGTTCTTCCGCCGCTTCTTCGTGGACGGCGACCGGCTCACGGGCTTCATTCAGATAGGGGAGTACAGCCGCGTCGGCATACTCACCGACATGATCAGAAAGCGCACGCCGGTGAGCGGCGTCGATCTGGAAACGCTCATGAAAGAGCCTCAGCTCGCCGCGCTGGGCATGGACTACGTCAAAGCGGTGCTCGGCAGATAAAGGAGAGAATATCATGGTTATAGACGCCAAAGGAATGAATTACGCGGAACTGGACAGACTGGTCAAGACCTGTCCCGACCGCGACGTCGAGATAGACAACGTACTCGGCCAGCGCTACATCGCCGCGGGCGCAAGCGGCAAGCACATCGTCATCAACGGCGTGCCCGGCAACGCTCTCGGCGCATATCTCAACGACTGCACCATAGAGGTCAACGGCAACGGCCAGGACGCGCTCGGCGACACGATGAACGCGGGCACCGTCATCATACACGGCAACTGCGGCGACACGACGGGCTACGGCATGCGCGACGGCAAGATTTTCATACGCGGCTACGCAGGCTACCGCGTCGGCATACACATGAAGGAGTACGGCTCGCACGTGCCCAAGATCGTCGTCGGCGGCACCGCTGGCGCTTACCTCGGCGAGTACCAGGCGGGCGGCATAATCGTCGTGCTCGGCATAGGCAGCGAGGACAGACAGTGCGTGGGCGATTTCGTCGCCACCGGCATGCACGGCGGCAAGATCTACGTCCGCTCCCGCTTCGTCCCCGACGACCTTCCGCCCCAGGTGGAAGCGCACCCCGTGACCGACAAATCCGAGCTCGAACCCCTCGTGCGCGAATTCTGCTCGTACTTCCCGTACGACGCCGACGTGCTGCTCTCCCACGAGTTCTTCGTGCTCCGCCCCGGCACCTCCAAGATATACAAGACCATGTACTGCAACCGCACGATGTGACCTCGTCGTGCGCACGCGGCGGAATAATTGCAAGGTAAGACACGCATAATATCATGGCATACCGAAACCCGGCTCGTTACGATCCGGGTTTTTGTCTAGAAAGCTTTCGCCGGCGGAACTGAATTAAATTTTTTATTTGATATTGACAACCTGTAATATTTGTGTTAATATAAACAAAGAGAAGAGGAAATGATAGAATCTTTTGTCAAATATTACAATGATAGGTTGGACGGATACCATGTTGCGCAGATCCTGTTGATAGGTTTCTGTATCGCTTTTGTTTTTACTCCGCCTAAACACGATGGAAAATCCATATTGATATTTATGGCGAGCGTCGCAGGAATCGCGTTTGTATATTCGCTGCTGGAGGCATTGTACGGCAGCATTTTTGTCCTTGTCCCGCCGCTTCAGCGGCTCAACTCGTTATTTGCGGATATAACGGCTACCGTACTGTACGGTATATTTTTCAGTAAATACAAAAAAAACATCGTTGTGATTCTTATAGGGGTGATCTCAGCATCCGTTGTTCTGATCTCAGACTGCCTGCGCGATGTCTGTTATTTTTATGTCGGCCCTGGAAACGAGGTGCTCGTCGGAGTGTTCATTATATTGGTGAATTTGCTGCTCGTACCGCTCGGGCTGCTGATTAACCGTTTTAATCTGAACAGATTTATTTCCATACCGCGGAAAAATACGGTTCTTATAATCATCAGCTGTTTCATAGTAATGATATTCGTTGCGACTTCTCTCGTTGTGCAGACTGTGTTCAACGACGACGGACGTAGCGCCGTGAGAATTATTCTTGCAATAATCGGCGTCGCGCTGCTTTCAATACATCTTCTGAACTATCTAAACCTGTATTTCATATGCGAACGCAGCGACTCCGAGCTCGAATTGCAGGCGCAGAACAAGATCATGCAGGCGAATGCAGATATGCTGAATTTGACGGACAGAAATCTGAAAGATATAAGGACGTTCATGCATGACGCTGAAAATAGGTATGCTTATATGGCGGAGTTATTCAAACGCGGCGAATACGAAGAGCTCAAAAAATATTTGGAGTCCATTACGAGAAATCATCTCGAATCGCTGTCTATAATAGACTGCGGTAATAGAATGGTAAGCAACATATTAAATATGGAAAAAGGGAAGGCGGATGCGTGCGGTGTGAAGTTTTTGACGAGTCTGAACGTACCACCCGTGCTGCCGTTCGACGAGGTAATGTTCTGTTCGCTGCTCACAAATATGATAGATAACGCCATAGAGGCGTGCAACAGAAATAATATAGAAAACGGAGAAGTCAGGATAAACATTTCGATTATGCAGGAATATTTATTCATTCAGGTTATTAATCCCATCCCTCACAATGCGGATAAAGAGTCGCTGCTATCTCTGAATACGGAAAAATCCGATGTAAATAACCACGGTTACGGCACGAAAATAATTAGACAGATTGCGGCAAAGTTTAACGGGCATGCAATGTTCTCCGTTGAAGAAGACAAATTTATTGCCGAGGCGATGTTGGATCTGTTTTTCGATAAAAAGAGGAAATAGATTACAGAGAGGGGTAACGAAAATGAAGAGTTTTTATTTTGCCGTACTCGATGACAGTAAGATTGCGGCCGATTCCGTTTCAAATGCGATAATCGGAATTGTCGGACAAGCGGGGTATGCCGTCACCTGCGATTGTTACGTGTCTTCCGAAGAGTTTTACAACAAGCTCGATCGGGGGGGGGTAATCGATTATGACGCCGTATTTCTTGATGTCAATATGCCCACGTACGACGGTATTGATATCGGGACCAAGATTCGCCATTATTCCAGCCGTACCGAAATTATATATATATCGGGACAGGAAAACAGAGTTTTTGATTGTTTTTCAGTACGACCTTACGGCTTTCTTCGCAAAAGCAGATTTTTGGAAGACATAGAACCTCTTATCAAAAGGTTTATAAATGATCAGATATCGAGACATAGTGGACAGGGGAATATTGTCGCTTTTCGCAGTAAAACGTCCATAGTTAATATCCGCGGAGATGAGATAAAATATATAGAGTCCGTCAAGGACTATCAGTATATACATATTACCGAGTCCAAGGAGCCCGTGAAGATCAGATCTTCGCTCGAGAAGATATTTGAACAGCTCGGGGATTCCGATTTTATCAGGTGCCATAAGGCGTTTTTGGTCAACTGTAAATTCATAAGACGTATCGATTACGACAACATAACGCTTATCACCGGAGAAACAGTTCCTGTCGGCAGAACGAAAATAGCCGAAGTACGGGAAAAATATATATTATATAATCGCAAAAAAGGAATGTTCAAAATCTGATTATCACATGCGCGAAAGACGCGGCCGCTGTAAGACGGCCGCGTCTTTTGTCGTTTGCCGTATTTTCCGTCGTCATTCAGCGGCATAAAATAGCATTTCACAGACGATTGTTCGCCGTTTATCGCAAATTCTCTCGCTTTGCAGATTGTTTATTGACGAATTCGAAACCGGCTTTATAATGAATGCGAATAATGATATGAGGAGGTGTTATCGGAAAAAATTGGAAAGAAAACATCCCGAGAGGATGATACGAGGGCGACAATCGTCCGAACTTGCTTAATCTTTAAGCAATGCACAAAAATTTTTTAATGGAGACAAATGATGTTAATTAAAAAAACAGGCAAAATTTTATTTGCGGCGATCATCGTGCTTTCTCTGTTTATATCCACAAGCGTCATGGCTTTTTATTCCCAGGCGTTCACGCCGGACAAAGAACCGTTCTATGTGGATTACGGAAGCATGGAAGAAACGCTCGAGGCCGCATACAAAGTCGCGGATCAGGCCGTAGCGGAAGGCACGGTGCTGCTCAAAAATAAAGACGGCGCGCTTCCGCTCGCGAGCGGCAACAGAATCAGCGCGTTCGGTCTCGCAAACACGAGCGAATCCGGGTATGTCGAAGGATTTACCGCAGCGGGGTTCGATATAGTTTCGTCGTCTTACGACGGAAGCAATGAGATTTCGCATAACGAAAGCATCCTGCTTAAAAACCATAAAGATGCCGCGATCGTTTCCATCGTCTGCGGCAGCGGCAGCGGCGAAGGTAAGGCTGCGGGTCTTGTAAAAGAAGAGGAAGACAACCTGGACGGCAACGGCAATGCTTATGAGCATGAAGACGGCACCGCTTTCACTCATGAATCCCTGGCGACGCTGGACGGAAAGGAATACAAGCACTCGCTTATGCTGACAGAGGCTCAGGAGGAGCTTATCGCTTATGTTACCGAGAACTATGATAAAGTCATTGTGCTCATAGGCGGCAGCAACCCTATGGAAGCGGGCATACTGGAGGCGAATGAGGATATCGACGCTATTTTGTGGACCGGGGTGCTTTCCCGCGGCTATCAGCAGGTTGCCGAGATAATTTCCGGCAAGATCAATCCTTCCGGCAGAACGGTAAGCAACTGGGCGTGGGATTTCACGTCCGACCCGACTTGGAAAAACGAGGGTAATAACAGCGTATTGGAAACGCCTGACGGCCACATCAATTCTTCCGGGTACGGCGGCAACCAGTCGAGCGCAGGCGAAGGGGCGTACGCATATAAGAACGTTGCATACACTCGCGCATTCCGCTACGTCCCCGATTCTTCGGCTCCGACGACCTACGCGATCAAAGAGCGCGAAGAGCATGCAAGACAGCAGTCGCAGGATTACTTCTATGTAAACAAGTACGAAGAAGACCTTTACTTCGGTTATCGTTACTTCGAGACGGAAGCTGCGGAAAAGAAACTTGAAGGGGACGAAGACTATAATTACGACAACGAGGTTGTTTATCCCTTCGGCTACGGCCAAAGCTATACTGACTTTACGTGGGAAGTCGTCGGAAAGGATTATGACGACTGGGGCAAGCAGCAGGACGCCTGGACGAAGGACGGCAAACTGACCGTGGACGTCAAAGTTACCAACACGGGCGACGTGGCGGGCAAGGATGTCGTGGAGATTTACGGACACGCGCCTTATTACAAGGGCGGTATTGAGAAAACCGAAGTTCATCTCGTAGCGTTCGAAAAAACCGCGCTGCTCAATCCCGGCCAGTCGCAGACGCTTCGCCTGACCGTAAACATTCAGGATCTTGCGTCCTTTGACTATGACGACGCGAACGGAAACAACGAAACGACTTACGAGCTCGATAAAGTCGCAGGTACGGATACCGCAGGCAATGCGCTGAGTGATTCGACGGGTAAATACGAACTCAGATTGCAGAAGAATTCGCACGACGTCGTGCTGACCGAAACGCTTGCGGATCTTGCAAGCGACATAATTCTGAGCAAGGATGATTATTCCGGCAACGAAGTCGAGGCGCTGTTCTCCGGCGATAACATGTATAACCTGCTCGGCTACGATCCCGGAGCAAATGACGGCGCCGGTGCGACTCAGGTCGAGGAAGGCAAAATGGAACTGCTGTCGAGAGATAATTTCGACAAGTCCACGATAAAGTTCGAAACCGAGGAACAGCTCGTTCGTTCCGACGAATATTTCGCGTCTTTCGAGGCGTTCGCCAAGACGGATTCGAGCAAGTGGGAAGCATGGCATGACGTGTTGTACGGTACTACGGATGAAACTCGTCCCGCGACCGAAGACGAGTCGCAGTTCCCTTGGGCTATCGATCCGGAAGAATATGCTGATGAAATAGCGACTTGGGATCAGAGAGATTCGACGGACGATCTCGCGGCCATGCAGGCAAGCGAAGACTGGCTGTGGTTTACCGACCTTTGGGGTGTTGCCAAGGATGATCCTAAGTGGACGACGCTCATTAACCAGATGACTGTCGAGGAAATGCAGGTTCTCGTCATAAACGCGGCGCATAAAACGCCTGCGGTAGAATCTATCGGCAAGCCCAAGACGCGTTATCAGGACAGCGCGAAGGTTGTCGATATAGAGCTTTCCAATTCATTTGACTGGGGCGGCTGCCCTCATTATGCTGCGACATGGAACAAAGACCTGATGTATCAGCGCGGCGTAGTATCCGGAAATATCGCGCTTTGGTCCGATGTCGACGTGGGAATGAACGGTTGGTACGCCCCGGCAATCGATATCATCAAATCGCCGTTCCAGGGCCGCTCCGCCGAATATATGTCCGAAGACGGATTCCTGTCCGGACACATGGCGGGCAACGTCGTCGAGGCGATGGAAGACAAGGGCATTCTGTGCACCATCAAACACTGCGCTCTCAACGAGTCCGAAACGGCAAGACAGAGTCTTGTTACATATGTGACCGAGCAGGCTGCTCGCGAATGCTACTTTAAGGGCTTCCAGATTGTGCTTCAGGAATACGACGGCAAAGGGATAATGACGTCTTACAACAACATCGGTGATTTGCATTCCGAAGCAAACTATATGTTTCTTAATAAGCTTATCCGTCAGGAGTGGGGCTTCAATGCATGGGCTACTACCGACGCTGTTTCCGGCGACACCGACTTCTTCACGATGGATATGGCATTGCGCAGCGGGCTCTCCTGCCTTCTTAACAGAGAAGGCACGAATACCGCGTATCCCGCCAACGGCGACTGGGTGGACGGAACGGGCAACAATGCCGGATATCTCGCGGTGGACGGCGAGGCAAATTACACGCAGTGGTATTGGCTCAGGCAGGCGGTGCACGACCTTCTGTATACCGAAGTCAATTTGTCCGTGACTAAAAATGGCGTGGATTTAAGCGACTATGCGGGCAGAGAGCTCAAAGCGGCGACGCAAGGCGAGTCTTACGGCGTCAGCGTTGCGTTCGGCGCGACCAACGATACGCCGGTATCGACCGGTAATCAAGGCGGCGGCCCCGGCGGCGGTAGGCCCAGAACAGCAGCTGCCGAGAATGCGACGGAAGACGAGCCACTGCCCGAAATTCCCGAGGTTTCGTACTCCATTGTCGACGGCGAACTTCCCGCGGGACTTACGCTGTCGTCGAGCGGTACCATTACGGGAACCCCGACCGTTTCGGGAAAATACACTTTCACTGTAAGATGCAGCAGCTACGAATGGATTTATGAGGAGGCTACATATACGCTTAACGTCGGTTCCGCATTCTTCGTAGAAGGCGATTTCACCGTGGGAACCGCAGTGACCGAAGCGTATATTGACTCCACGATCTACGATATATTCACCGATGACACTTACACGCGCGACTATTCGTTTGAATTTACGATTGACGAGGGCAGCAGCCTTCCCGCCGGTCTTAGCATGGATGCCGAAGGCAACATCACCGGCACTCCCAGCCTTGCCGGTACGTTTACCTTGAACGGCACGCTTACCAAAGGCGGCATTATTGAACAGGAACGCGGCCCGGGTAACCTCATTATAACAGAGCAGACCGAAAGCATAGATGTGATAGTCGTCATAGAAGTTGCCGCAGGTGAAGATGTCGAACCTCAGTTCAGAGTAAACGATGACGGCATGATCCAGTATAGCGAAGACGGCGGTATTACGTGGACTGACGTCATCGATAAGGACGAAATTAAAGGCGAAACCGGAGCTACCGGTCCTCAGGGCGAAACGGGCGCAACCGGTCCCGCCGGCCCCCAGGGCCCCGCAGGAGAATCCGTAAATGACGATGGCGGTTGCGGCGGTAATATCGCAGGCACCGTAGCAATCGTCGGCGGACTTCTCATACTTTCATTGGCGGCGTTCATTGCTTTCAGAAGAAAGGAAAAATAATCTCCGCCTATTTCGGTATTGACCGGAATGACAAGAATGATCCGAGCAAGCCCGGCGGTTCGCCGTCGGGCTTGCGGAGATTATTCATCCGTATTCGAAAACTATCCGCTTTTTACGCGGCGACTTATAAAAAGATATTCAAGGAGAAAATTATGAAAAAAATGTTCTTGACGATGGTAGGCGCGCTGGCAGTCTGTTTGCTGGTTTTTGCGTTTGCCGCATGCGGCCCTTCACCCGAAACCGGCGGCTCGGAATATAAAGTGACGTTCGATTACAACTATGACGGAGCGCCCGCCGCGTCCGTTGTGACGGTCAGGGAGGACGACGGAGTATATCTCGTTGAAATGCCTGCCGATCCTTCGAGGACGAACTATGCTTTCACCGGATGGTATACCGACGCGGCCTGCACCGATGAAATCGATCCGGAGGAAAACATAAACAGCGACCGCACTTATTACGCGGGTTGGAAAAGAACGGCATACGTCGTAACATTCGACTATAATTACGACGGCAGGGATGACGATACGGTAACAGTTGCAGTGGGGAGCACGGTGACCGCGCCCGCAAATGTTTCCAGACCCGGTTATATTTTCGACGCGTGGTATACTTCTGCGTCGGATTACAATCCCGACGAGGATTATTACGATTTTTCGGTGGCTCCCGTTTCGGACATGACTTTGTATGCAGGCTGGATAGAAGTTCCAGAGGATGACGACTCGTCCGAAGAAGACTCCGCAATCTGCACCGTCTCCTTTATGTGGAATTACGACGGAGCCGAAAATGACGGCGTTTACAGCGCAGTGGACAGAACGAACGGTTCGACGTATAATATCAGAAGAAATCCTTTCCCTACATTAGAGCGCAACGGATATTATTTCTCCGGCTGGTACTTCGATGCCGAATGCACCGAGCAGGTGACCGAAAATTTTACCGTGACAGCTGATATGTATCTTTACGCGGGTTGGCTGAAGGTCAATGTCTTCGAGGCCGAATATACCGATCTTGACGGCAAAGTGGGGTGGGGTTATTCCGGCAACGCGTACGACGAGGGTATCGCGAATAAGGATTCCTGGGGCATGAACGCAAGTAACGATTGGCTCGTGGGCTGGTTGTACCACGAAGGAACAACGCTTGAGTTCCAAATATACTGTGAAGAGGCGGTTACGGATGCAGTTCTCGCATTTCGTCTTAGCGCCGAATATCAGGAGCTGATTATGACGCCGGAAAACGTTGCCATCAGGGTAAACGGTACGGATATATCCTACGAACCAATTACGTTTACGGATGTGCCTTCCGAATCCGCCGGCTATAAGCGTGCGTTTACGGACCATATTATAGGCGAAATTGATTTGGACCAAGGTAATAATACGATTACCATAGCGATAACAAACGATGATAAAGGCGTGGGCGGCACGATGTACGCCAGCGCTCCCATAGTTGACTGCATGTATCTTTATACGGACGCGCTAGTTGAATGGGCTGAAGGTTTCCCGAAGACGGAAAATATTCAGCAATCTGCCGCTGAATAATCGATGCCGGATCTTGGAGGAAAAATGAACGCAATAAAAATTATATGGAAAAGCGTCGGAGTGCGCATCGCTCTGATAACTACAGTTGTACTCGTTGCTTTGATAATAGCGGTTAACTGTGTATGCAATTTTGTGCTGCCCGGCCTGATGGACACGATGTTCGGCGGCGATAGGGGCGTTAAGGTAGGCGAAACCGGCGACAACAACTACTTTGTCGCCGACGAAGGCATAACGGACAAGGCGAGCGCGCTGGCAAACGGCAACGCGGTCAACGAAGACATCTGCGAAGAGGGCTTCATACTGCTGAAAAACGACAACGTGCTGCCCGTTGCCACGCCGGTGTCCGATTCTTCGGTGTCGGCAAGGCCGCGCGTCAGCGTGTTCGGCAAGAACAGCGTAAATCTGTCCTACGGCAGCTCGGGCAGCGTGGGCGGCAGCATAGAGAATCCGGCCACCATCTTCGACAGTCTGGAAGCG
>CAJFLE010000005.1 GCA_904387375.1 Candidatus Protoclostridium gallicola | reverse complement strand
ACCCCCGCAGGAATATACGGTGCGTTTCGATACGGACGGAGGTACGGCCGTAAGCGACATGACCGTATCTGTCATAGAAGAATCGCCGGTAACGACAAAAGCCGGATACACGTTTGCGGGCTGGTATAAGGACAGCGGCCTCACAGACAAAGCGGCTTTCCCTTACGAAGTAACGAAAGCGCAGACATTGTATGCGAAGTGGGAGAAGAATGCGCCCGAGGGAATAGTGTTTTCCGTTGACGGCAACGGTGTGCTGACGGGCGTAAGCGGCCTGACGGAAAGCGGCATGACCGTGGAAATCCCTTCGGAAATCAACGGTATCACGGTCGCAGAGATCGGAAATGAAGTTTTTGCAGACAACACGAATATCGGAAGACTCGTTATTCCCGATTCAGTGACGAGGCTCGGCTATCGGATGTGCTCCGGATGCACGGCTTTACGTGAAGTACGTCTTCCTTCCGGACTGACGGTAATCCCCGACGAGGCTTTTGACGGATGTTCTTCGCTGCAAACGGTAAACTTTCCCGGCACTCTGAAAGAAATCCGTTCAGACGCTTTCTGCGGCACGGCATTGACGGAGTTCGTTGCGCCTGATTCGCTTACGGATATATGGGGCTACGCTTTTAAGGATTGCGCAGACCTTGCGAAAGTCGATCTGAAAAACGTACGCGACCTCGGTTCAGGTGCGTTCCAGAACTGTACTGCGCTGCAATCTGTCCGTCTGGCCGACAAAATGACCGGGCTGTCCGATCATATATTCGACGGCTGCGCGTCGCTTGCTGAAATCGATATGCCGGACAACCCGATAGCTGTTTCGTTTACTATGTTAGACGGGACTGCGTATTATAACGACCCTTCCAATTGGGAAAACGGCGTCCTGTATGCGGACGGCTATCTTATCAAGGCTGACAAAAACTTCGCTTCGCTGACTGAATATGCGGTAAAAGAAGGCACCGTCGTCATTGCCGACAATGCGTTCTCGCTCGTGGGCTATTCTGCGAAACTGAAAAAAATGACCTTGCCGGACGGCCTGTACCGCATCGGCAGGTCCGCTTTTTCGAAGCTTTCTTCGCTGACCGATATCAATATTCCGGATTCGGTGCGATCAATCGGCTACGCGGCATTCGAAGTAACGGGCTTCGACACGGAAAGCAATTATACGGACGGCGGACTGTACATAGGCAATTGGCTGGTTGCGGTTGAAAACGTCGCCATGACTTCATTCACCGTTCGGGAGGGTACGATCGGCGTAGCGGACGGAAAAGATACGTCGCTTTTCCCGACGCGAGCGCAGAAAGCGTCTCAACTGTCGCTGCCCTCATCGTTGAGATATATAGGCGCGAGGAGTTTTGCCCGTCTTAAAATTTCGGATCTGAAACTGCCGTCCGGGCTGATGACTCTCGGCGAAGGCGCGTTCAAAATTTGTTCCTACCTGAAGACCGTGAATCTCGGCGATTGCAGGCAGTTGCAAAGTATAGGCAGCGAAGCGTTCTCGGACGCGGCGCTCTCGGAAATAACGATTCCGGAAAACGTCGTTTCCGTGGGCGAGCTTGCGTTCAATCAAAATAAGGTGAATCTGACGATCCGCTGCGAGGCCTCGGAAAAACCCGACGGCTGGGATCGGAACTGGTCTTATACATACAATACGAAAGCGTCGATAACGGTGGAGTGGGGAAATGTATGAGTGCATGCGCCGACAGCGCCGCATCTGCCCGCAGCGCGGAAGTATGAAAAAAGGCATAGGAGTAAGTCCTATGCCTTTTGATGTTTTTGATTTTCGCTTCACATAAGCGTGCTGGTCTTATAATCGCTTATAAGCGACGAGGTTATGCTTGAAGGATTGCCGTCCGAGTCGGTTTCGAAATCGAGGGTCTGGAGCAGCACGCGCTCCGTGGTTTCCCCGATATAATCGAATCCGGTTTTGGAATAATAGAGATACTTCGTCGCGCCGCGGTTGTTATTGCTGTATTGCAGGCTGACGTAATAAGCGGGCAGGGAATAACCTTTCGGCGTCACCAGCCCCGTCTCCTCGTCCGTGGCATCTTCCTCGCTGTACTCGACTTCGCCGTCGTCGAAGTATCTGGAAATGAATCCGTCGCGGTCGGGATCGATGCCGCTCACGCCGTAAGTGCCGTTTTCCTCGCTTGCTACCGCGAACGCCATCGTGCGGTAGTTCTCCGCGTTGTCCAGCCCGGTATATACCGAATTGCGCACGGATACCGACGATGAACTGCCAGGCGTCAGCGACGAGTGCGAACGGATGACGTAATAGAGCAGTTCGTTGTCGTACGCAGTGCTTTCGTTTCTCAGCGACGTTTCGACGTTATGCCCCTCGCTCGACGTAAACACGTTGCGGTAATCGATATAATCGGCGGTGGCGGTATAACTCACGCCCGACGACTGATAATCCGCCTGTTTTTCCGAGAACACGGGGAGCAGGGAGGACGTGCGGAAGATGAGCACGCTCGTGAGCGTGTCCGTCTTTCCCGCGTAATCCGATCCGTCCGCATACGTCAGCGTCATTTCGCTGTAAAGCACGGAATAGGTGTCCGCGCCGGGGGAAAGCCGCTTGTTCGCCGTCGAACCGAGGTTTGCAGCGAAATACTCGCTGTAAGCGTTTACTTTATCCAGTTCGCCCGAATCGTAGATGTTGCCGTCCACGGTGACGAGCGTGACCGAACGCGAACCCGTCGCTTCGATATCGCCGTAAGTATAATTGACGCCGTCGTCGGCGAGAACCGCCTCGTATCTCGTGACGTCATAAGAGATATATTCGTAGTTGTTGCTGTTCGCCCACGGCTTATCGGACAGAATGGGTTCCACCGTAGTCCCGCCGCAGAACGAGCCGCCCAGTCCGCAGCCGGTCATGACGGCCGTCGCGGCTATAAGGCATATCAGCGCCAGCGCTTTTTTCATTGCTTATACTCCGAAATTCTGAAATTTACCCGTATATTTTAGCACAAATAACTTGCTTTGTCACCTTAATTCGGGTATTATGTTGGTGTATGAAAGAAATTTTTGAATCCACGTCATATTCCGCGGCGCTCTCCGCCGCCGTCGACCGGCTCGCCGCGCGCACCGTCGACCTGCGCCGCCGGCACATACTCATAGTGCCGGACAGGTGCACCCTGACCGCCGAACGCCTGATCTGCGACAGACTGGGCGGCGCTTTCGATGCCGAAGTGACGACGTGGAGCCGCCTGCTTCCGCCCTCCGAAGCCGCCGGACACCTGCCCCGGCAGGGCAGCGTCATGATGGTGCGCGGCATACTCGAGGAAAAGAAAAGGGAGCTCTCGTGCTATAAAAAGAGCGCGTCCGCACGCGGTTTCGCCGCCAAGCTGTACGAATCCATAAGCCAGCTCGCCGTATGCGAAGTCACGCCGGAGGAGGTGCTCGCCGTGGGCGGGGAGAAGGCGCGCGACATAGCGCTCGTATACGGCGAATATCTCGCCCGTACGCGCGGAATGTACTGCGACGCCGCCGGCCGCATGCGCCTGCTGCGCGACTGGCTGGAAAATTCCGATTTCCTGCGCGGCGCGACGGTGTACGTCGCCTGCTTCGACTCATACACGAAACAGATGGAGAACATACTCGCGGTCATGGAACGCAAGGCGGACGGACTGTATGTGTTCGAATGCAAGCCGGAATATTCCTTCGGCGACACGGAGCTTTACGCCGCCTCGTCGCCCGTGTTCGCGGCCAAGGCCGTTGCCCGCCGCATAGCCTGCGACGCCCGCGACGGCGTGCCGTACGACGACATCTGCGTAGTGACCGCCGGCAGGCCGGACGAGATCTGCCGCATACTCGGCGAGAACGGCATTCCGTACTCCGCGACGGAAACGCTGCGGCTGTCCGACCATCCGCTCGGCCGTTTCCTGTCCCTCGCGCTCTCGCTGGGGCGGAGAGGCTACCGCCCAGCCGACGTCGTGCGCCTGACCAAAAACCCGCTCTCCGGTGCGGCGAAGGCGGACAGCGACGCGCTCGAAAGGTACGCCGCCGCCCGCGGCATAACGTATAAACTATTCCTGTCGCCCTTTTTGCCGAGGGAGGGCGCAAAGGAAACGGAGGGGGAAGCGGCATTGCGCGAAAGCGCCGAACGCGCCCGCGCCGTTGTGGCGCGCATAGTGTCGCTGCCCGGCGGAAGCGAGGCCGAACGCATCGCCGCGCTCATAGACTACGCCGAAAACAACTATACCGACGCGCTCGCCGCGGCGGACGACGGCAGGGCGAACCCTTTCGAAAAGGCGCGCGCTCTGCTTTCCCTGTGCTCGTCGCTGCTGCCCGGCGCCGACGACCGCGTGGTCGCCGACTCCTTCGCCGAGGGCATGGCGGCGGCCGAACTTGCGGCGCGCCCCGCCCGCAGCGGCGTGGTGGAAATAGGCGGCGAACGCGACTTCCGCGCCCGCACTTTCTCCCGCGTCTACGTGCTCGACTTCGACGGCGACGCCCACCCGGCGGTCACTCAGGACGGCGGACTCATCTCCGACGACGACATAGAGCTGCTGCGCTCCCGCGGCTCCGCGCTGTCGCCGACCACCGCCGATGTCAACCGCCGCGCGCGCGACGAGTTCTTTCTGCTCCTTGCCGGCGCGGAGAAGATCATGCTCGTGCATACGGACAAGCCGGGTTCGGTGCTCGGCGCCATAAAAGCGCGCGCCCGTTCGTTCTCCGAGGGCGGCACGGGCGACGATATGATTGAGCTTGCGAGCGCCGCCGACACAGCCTCGTTCCTGCGCTGCTGTCCGACGCTCAACATGGCTGTGGAGGAGTACCTCGCCGCCCGGCCCTTCCTTTCGTCAGGCACGCCGAAGTTCTATCCTTACGCCGCCGCTCTCGCCGCCGGCACGGACGAACGCCGCCTGCCGCCGTATCCGTCGTCGGTGCCCGAAGCGGGCAGACTCATGGACGCGGATACGACCATGGTCAGCCGCTTGGAAACGTATTTCTCCTGCCCGATGAAGCACTTCCTGTCGTACGGACTGCGGCTCCGCCTGCCCGAAACGGGCGAACTGCGCCCTCTCGACGTGGGCAGCATACTGCACGCGGTGGCGGAGGGCTACGTGCCGCTCATGGACGATATGCCTCCCGAAGAGGCGGCGCGCATGCTGCTGGAAAAGGAGCTTGCCGCCAGCGGAAAAGCCGATCTCGAAGTCAACCGCAGCCTCGCCGCGCTGCTGGAAGGCGAGGCGGAGGGACTGTGCCGCGCCGTACTCGCCCAGATAAAGACCGGTTCCTTCCGGCCCGCCGCCACAGAGGCGGAATTCGGCTTCGAAGGCAGCCGCCTGCCCGCGCCCGAACTGGAAGTCGGCGGCCGCCGGATAACCGTGCGCGGCAAGATAGACCGCGTGGACGTCGCGGGCGACATGGCGCGCGTCGTGGACTATAAGACGGGCGGCGTAAAGTTCGATCTCAAAGATCTGCGCTGCGGCGTGAAGCTGCAATTGCTCGTATACCTCGCCGTGCTCGTCAAAGCGGGATACCGCCCCGCCGGCGCGTTCTACTTTCCCACGCTGTCCGAGTTCGGCGACGAGGAGCCTTTCATGATGGAGGGGCTGTGCGCAAACGGGGAAGACGTGCTCGCCGCCACCGATCCCGGCATCGCCGACGTCGGTTCGAGCGCGATCGTGCACGTTAAAAAACGTGGAAAAAAGATATACGTGGGCTGGGATTCGGACGAAAACGACCTGCGCATGCTCGCCGACTACGCTCTCCGCGCCGCCGCGGGAGCCGCGGGAGAGATTGCGGACGGATACATCGCGCCGTCGCCGTACGGCCCCGTGGACGCCTGCGCCCGCTGCGATTATGCGGCTGTGTGCGGCTACGAGGGCGCGAAACGCGAGCCGGCCGGCGCCGCGCTCAGGAAAGACGGGGAGGAACAGGCGAAATGAAGTGGAACGAAAACCAGCGGAAAATAATCGGCTTCGACGGCGGCGATCTGCTCGTGTCCGCGAGCGCGGGCAGCGGCAAGACCACCGTCATGCTCGGCCGCGTCATGCGCCTGCTCGAAGAAGGATACAGTCTGCGCACCATGCTCATATCTACGTTCACCGTATCGGCGGCGGAGGATATGCGCGCCAAGCTCGCCGAAAAACTGCGCGAAAAATATACCCAAACGAAAGACTCCAAATATCTCGAAGAGTACGACCGTCTGCCCGGCGCCGACATCTGCACGCTGCACAAGTGGTGCCAGAAACTCATACGCAAATATTTCTACGTCACCGGCGACGATCCGGCTTTCGAAATAGCCGACGAGGCGGAGAGCGCCGCAATGCGCGTCGAGGCCATCGACAGGGCGGTGGACGAAGCGTCTGCCGATCCCGGTTCCGGCTTCGCGGCCGCCGCGGCTCCTTACATCCGCCGCCGCAGCGACGCGCCCGTGCGCCGCATGATAGCGTACCTCGTGAATTTCGCCGACTCACAGCCCGACGCCGACGAGTGGCTGACCCGCGCCGCCGACGGCTATGCTTCCGCCGCCTGTCGCGACTTTCTCGCGTCGCTCGCGCGTGAGCGCGGGGACAGACTGTCCGTGCAGGCGGACGCGCTGGAAGCGCAGGCGCTGTCGCTGGGTCTGGACAAGGCGGTTCCGCTCATAAACGAACTGCGCGCGGGAATAGCCGGCGCGGACGTGACGTATTCCGTCGCCCGCGGCATCACGCCGATAAAAGCGGAATTCGACGCGCTCAAAAGCCGCGTCAAGGACTATGCGGAATATCTCGACTCCATCGCTTCCGTGCGCGACGAAGAGGCCGGACGCACCGCCCGCGTCTTTCTCGCCGCCGCCCTGCGCGCCCGCGCGCTGTACACCGACGCCAAGCGCGACAAGGGCAAACTGGACTTCGCCGACCTCGAACGCAAGGCGCGCGAAGTGTTGCTTTCCCCGGCGGGCGACGAGGTGCGCTGCTCGCTCACGCACGTGTTCATCGACGAATACCAGGACATCAACCCGCTGCAGGAAAGCATAATCAACCTCGCAGGCCGCGGCAATCTGTTCTTCGTGGGCGATATAAAGCAGAGCATATACGCCTTCCGCAGCTGCACGCCCGACGCCTTCGCGAGGAAGCGCGACGAGCTCGCCTGCGGCGGAAGCACGGTGGAACTCAACCGCAACTACCGCTCCCGTCCCGGCATACTGCGCTTCTGCAACGCGGTGTTCTCCCGCCTGATGACGGAAAGCTTCGGCCGCGTGGATTACGCGGGCAGCGGCAGCTTTGCCGTCGACGATCCGCCCGCGGGCGACGGCAGCGTGGAGATAATAAAAGTGCCCGCGCCGGAGCGTAATACAGACAAAGAGGACTTTTCCGAGGTATACAGCGTGCGCGGCCATGCCGACGCCGCCCGCCGCTCCGCAGCCGAAGAGGAGGCCGACGCCGTGACGAAGAAGGTGATCAGCCTGCTCGCCGACAAAAAGGCGGGATATACCC
The DNA here is from genome assembly GCA_904387375.1 of Candidatus Protoclostridium gallicola. Taxonomy (GTDB): domain Bacteria; phylum Bacillota; class Clostridia; order Christensenellales; family Pumilibacteraceae; genus Protoclostridium; species Protoclostridium gallicola. The sequence goes on along the minus strand of CAJFLE010000005.1, from coordinate 77,887 downwards.
ATGGCGATATCGTGGTGCTCGTGCGCTCGCGCGGCGGCGTGTCCGATATGCTTGCCCGCAGCCTGCGCGCCGTCGGCGTGCCGGTGTCCGTCAGCAGCCGCCTGGGCGTGTCCGGCGGCAGGGTGAACGGCCAGCTGCTGTCCTTCATGCGCCTGCTCGACAACTTCCGCGACGACGTGTCCCTCGCCGCCGTGATGCGCGGCATGGGCGGTTTTTCCGACGCCGAACTGTCCGCCATGCGCGCCGCGTATCCCGACAGGACGAACTTTTACGAATGCGTGACGGAATATGGGGAAAAAGATAAAAAAACGTCGGATTTCCTCGCCGACGTCGCGAAATATACCGAGCTTGCCGGCGTGTGCACGGTGGGCGAACTCGCCGGGCGCATAACGTCGGACAAAAAGCTGTTCCGCACCGCAATAGGCGAGGAACTGGGCGCCGCCAAAGCGGACGCTCTCGGCAGGCTGCTGGACGGAATGAACGCGTTCGGCGGCACGCTTTCCGAATATCTGGAATACATAGACGAATATGATCCCGCTTCCGACGCGCCGCCCCAGCCGGGCAGCGTGCGCATAATGACGGTGCACGCGTCCAAGGGGCTGGAATTTCCCGTCGTGCTCATGTGCGGGCTGGGCGGCCGCTTCCGCCTGGAAAACGGCGCCGCCGTCGCCGACGGCGAATTCGGCTTCGGCATAGACTCCCGCGTGCCCGAAACGGGCAGGACGTACCCGTCCGCGGTGCTTCTCGCCGCGCGCGAACGCAAACGCCGCTCCGAGCTGGAAGAGGAAATGCGCATACTCTACGTCGCCCTGACCCGCGCCCGCGACAAGCTCGTGCTGTTCATGCCCGGGCGCACGAAAGGCGGCAAGCCGCCCGAGGACTGCTCGTGCTACGCCGAATGGCTGCTCCCGACCGCGGAAGCGTACGGCATGACCGACCCGCCCGAGCCCGGCGTACTCTCTCCTTCGGCGGCGCTGCAGCCGGAAGTCAATCCCGCCGCGCTCGGAAAACTGAAAAAAGCGATGGAATTCGACTTCTCCGGCAGCCCCGCGGAAATTAAAAAATCGGTAACAGGACTTCTCGCCGAAACGGCGGAGTTCGAGGACTTCGCGTCCGCCGAGCCGCTGTTTCCCGACGATCCGGACGACGGATCGGGTGCGGACGCGCTCGCCCGCGGCACCGCTTTCCACGCCTGCCTGGAAAAGCTGGATTTCTCCGCGCCTTTTTCCGGCCAGCTCGCCGCGCTGTCCGCGCTGCCCGGCTTCTCTCTCGTCAGCGCCGACAAGCTCGAAGCCGCTCACGCGCTCGTGGGCGGGGAAGTGGCGGACGCCGTGCTGTACCGCGAACAGCCCTTCGTGTTCAAGGCGCGCGGCGTGCCCGGAGCCGCCGACGGCGTTATACTGCAGGGCGTTATCGACCTGCTCGCCGTGCGCGGCGGCGAAGCGGAAATAATAGACTACAAGACGGGTTTCGTCACCGGGGCGCGCGCGGAAAAATACCGCCGGCAGCTGGATGTCTACGCCGCCGCGGTGGAGAGCGTGCTCGGTCTTAAAGTGACCCGCCGCCGCATATATCTTATCGACGGGAAGCGGTTTATGTGACAAAAAACGCGGAAAAAATCCGCGTATTCCGTGGACGTAAATCCGCGTTTGTGATACAATAAATAAGGGGTAAAGTTTATGAAAGAACTGTACGAATTTTTCGGCAATCTCGGCGGCGCGGCGTGCTTCGTCATCGGCGCCGTGGCTTTGGGCGCGACCTTCGTTTTTTCGCTCGCGCTTAAATTCTCGCGCTTCCGCGCGCTGCCGCTGGGAAGAGTGACCGCCGCTGCCGCGCTGATATGCGGCCTGCTGTATTATTTCTCCGCGCTGTGCACCGACGACGCACGCTACGCTCCCGCAGGCGCCGCGGTTATAATCGCCGCCGGGGGACTGCTCGCCGCCTTGTCCGCAGCCGCCGGCGCGTTCGCCAAGACGGATAAGCCGGCCGGCATGTCCGCTCCCGCATCGGAGCCTCAGCCCGGACCGGCCGCGCCGCAGCCCGAACCCGACGCTTCGCCCGCGCCCGAGGAAAAAGAACCCGAACCGCAGGCGGAAGTCGCTTTTCTGGCCGAAGATCTGCCCGAAACCGGGGAAGACGAGGTGATTTCCGCAACTCCTCTGTCTGTCATAGAACTTCCGCAGTCCGCCGTTCCCGAGGTGAGTTACGACGAAGTGATCGCCCGCGCCGGGGAATGCGCCGAGAGCGGCATATCTTTAGGTGAGGCGAAAAAACTCGTCAACGCGATCAGCAAGCTCAAACTGCTGCCCGAGAACGCGGCCTACGCGCGCCGCCGCGCGCTCATGGAGGCGCAGCAGACGATAGTGATGTCGGTGCGCCGCCCGAAAGAAGATAAGGAATAATTTACATTGCAGCCATGGTGAGGCGCACGATCGCGCCCTTTTCCCTGGCAAGATTTATAAGCTCGTCGGTGACGGTTTCGCCTTTTGCCGCGACGGGCAGTCCCTCCGTGTCGCGCACGTCCTCCGTCAGCTTCCGTCCCATGAGGAAAGAGTACCGCCGCGCTCCCGTTATGCGCACCGTCGTATCTCTTTTTTCGGGCGCGGGTGCGGGGACGGGCACCTTTTTCTTTTTTGCTTTGGGCAGGCGCGTTTTGCTGCCGGGCAGGCGGAACACTATGAGGTCGTCCGACCGCGAAAGAATTTCTCCGAGCGCAAACTCGCGTTTTCCCGCGACTACGGAGAGAATATTGAACTTATCGTCGAGTATTATGTCTGTAATATGCCCGAAATTCTCGCCTTTTTCGCTGTAAGCGGGCAGATTTATGGGCGAAACCGCCTGCGCCGGATAGCACATGACGAGCGCGTCGGCGTATCTGACGGTGACCGTGCCGCTTTCGCACGCCGTTATTTTCGACGTTTCGAGAATCTTTTTTTCGCAGTCGTCCTCGTCGTTCATAAAGACTTCGAGCGCTTTGATCTTTTTGCAGTCGGCGGAAGGTATCACTCCGCAGACGGTGCCGCACATGGACGCGGACGCGAGCGCGAGCACCTGGCTTCCTATCAGTTCGCTTGCTTTCATAGCAGTGCCTCCGGTTTAATCCTACGTTATACGTATGCCGGAGCCGGCCGGAATATGTCAGCTTTGTCCGAGCATTATCCGCTTGACAAAAACGCGCCCGCATATTATAATTCGTTATGCGCAAGCGCAAAATAAATTAACGGAGGAATTATAATAATGATAACCAAAGATATGACCATAGCTCAGGTGCTCGAAGAGAACGAAAACTGCGCGCCCGTATTCATGCAGTTCGGCATGCACTGCCTCGGCTGCGCCATCGCTCACGGCGAGACCGTGGAGCAGGCGGCCGAAGTGCACGGCATCGACGTCGACGCTCTCATCGAGGCGCTCAACAAGGCGGAATAATGAAAATATTCGTCGGACTGGGCAATCCGGGGGATAAGTACGAATATACTTATCACAACGTCGGATGGCTGACGCTCGACGTGCTCGCGGATCGCCTCGGCATAAAGCTGAACACGCGCGAGTGTTCCTGCCTGACCGGAGTCAAATCGGTGGGCGGGGAAAAGATCGTGCTCGCCAAACCGCTCACTTACATGAACCTGAGCGGCGACGGGGTGAAACAGCTGCTCGGCCGCTATAAGGCGCAGCCGTCCGACCTCGTGGTCGTATACGACGACATAGACATAGAAAAGGGTACGTTCAGGTTCCGCGAGCGCGGCAGCGCGGGCACGCACAACGGCATGCGCGATATCATCGCGAAAATAGGCACGGGCGAATTCCGCCGCGTGCGCGTGGGCACCGGTCCCGTGCCCGAGAACATACCCCTCGTGTCGTACGTTCTCATGACCATTCCCGACGGCGAACGCCGTCTCGTCGCGGACGGAGTGAAAGCCGCGGCGGACAAACTGGAGGAACTCGCAAAAGAGAATGCTTGAACCGGAAGGAAAAATCGCAGAACTGCTCGCGGCCGCGGCCGCGGGCGGTTCCGTTTCCGTGACGGGACTGCGCAAGTACGCCCGCTGGGCGGTTTTTTGCATGTCCGAAAAAGCGGTGCTCGTCGAAAACGATTACATACGCGCCAAAGAAGCGTGCGACTTCTGCTCGTCTTTCTGCGACGTCGTGTTCCTTCCCGCGCGCAGCGACAGCGTGGGCTTTTCTCTCGAACGTTTCGGCAGGCTGGACTTCGACCGCGCCGAAGCGATCGCCGCGATCGCGCGCGGCTGCCGCAAGGTGGTGACGTACGTCGAGGCGGCCATGCAGCTTTATCCCGACCGCCGCCGCGTGGCGGAACGCGTCGTGACCGTCGGCGTCGGCGACTCGTGCGACCCGCAGTCGCTGTCCGCAAAGCTGTCCGCGGCGGGCTATCGCAGGGTGGAGCAGCTGGGCGGTAAGGGCGAGTACGCCGTGCGCGGCGACATAGTGGACGTCGCGCCCGCCGGCAGCGAGGAGTATTACAGAATAGTCCTCGATTTCGACGCCATTGAGAGCATCAAACTGCTCGACCCCGAAGAGCAGATCACGATAAAGAAAACCGATTCGGTGACCGTCGCGCCTTTCGGCGAAGCGTATTACACGCCCGAAGAGTGCGACGAAGCTATGGCGGAGATCCGCGCCGAGGCCGCAAAGCTGCCGCCCGACGCCGCGGCGCATTTCGGCGGCCTGCTCGGCGAGCTGGAACTGCGCACGTCCGCCCGCAGGCTGGACATACCCATGCTCATGCCGTACCTGCCGTCCGGCGCGCCCTTCGCCGCGTTCGCCGAAGGCTACGAGGCGTTCATAGGCGACGCCAAGCTGTGCTACGACACCGCCGGTCTCGTGCTGAAAGAGCACCTCAACCGCATAAAAATACTCGTCGAATCGGGCGACGCGCTGCCGTCGGGCGTGCGCCAGATCGCGAAAATCGAAGACGCCTTCGCGTTTTCCTCCGGCCGCGTGACCTTTCACACCGGCCTGTCTCAGAACAGGTTCTACGACCCCGACAAACTTTACGAACTCACCGACGCCGACCTGCCCGACTACTCCCGCGACTACGACCTGCTCGCCGCCGATATAAAGAACTGGGTGAGCCGCGGCTACACCGTGGACATATTCGCCGGCTCCGAGGACGCCGTGCGCTCCATAGGCGACTATCTGTCCTCCGCGGGCGTGCGCGTGTCCTACGGCGGCGGTCCGGTCAACCTCATCGACGGCCTGCTCCCCGCGAGCTTCCTGCTCCACGAGTGCAGGCACGTATTCATAGGCACGCGCTCGGTGGTTCCCAAGTCCTCGGTGCGCGCGGGCAGAAAGCGGCGCGAGGTCATGCCGCTGCCCGGCGTGGGGGATTACGTCGTGCACAGCACGCACGGCGTGGGCAGATGCCTCGCCATCGAAAAGCTGGATTTCAGCGGCGCCATGCACGACTACGTCATCATCGGCTACGCGGGCGGAGACAAGCTGTACCTGCCCGTGGAAAACCTCGGCAGTCTGTCCCGCTACTCGTATTCGGGCGAGGAGCCCAAGCTCAGCCGTCTGGGCGGCGGCCAGTTCGCCCGCGTCAAGGAGCGCGTCAAAAACTCCATACGCGAGATGGCCGTCAACCTCGTCGAGCTGTACGGCAAGCGCGCCGCCGGCCGCGGCCACGTCTATGCGCCAGAGCCCGCGCTCATGGCCGATTTCATCGCCGCCTTCCCGCACGTGGATACCGACGACCAGGCCGCCGCCACCGAGGACGTGCTCAACGACCTCGCCCTCGGCAAGATAATGGACCGTCTGATCTGCGGCGACGTCGGTTTCGGCAAGACCGAAGTGGCGCTGCGCGCGGCCTACCGCGTGGTTGCCGAGCGCAAGCAGGTCGCTTTCCTTTGCCCGACCACGCTGCTCGCCCTCCAGCATTACAAGACGGCGAAAAAGCGCATGGAGAGCTTCGGCGTGCGCGTCGCCATGCTGTCGCGCCTGAGCAAACCCGAAGAGGTGAAGGACACTCTGAAAAAGCTGGAAAGCGGCGAGATCGATCTCGTGTGCGGCACGCACAAACTGCTGGGCAAGGGCATAAAGTTCGCCGACCTCGGCCTGCTCATACTCGACGAGGAGCAGCGCTTCGGCGTCCAGCATAAAGAGCAGCTCAAACAGATGCGCACCAACGTCAACGTGCTGACCATGTCCGCCACGCCCATACCGCGCACGCTGCACATGAGCCTGACCGGCATACGCGACATCTCCATGCTCGGCACTCCGCCCTTCGAACGGCTGCCCGTGCAGACTTTCGTCGCCGAATACAGCGACGGTCTGCTCGTCGACGCAGTCACGCGCGAATATGCCCGCGGCGGCCAGTCCTTCGTCGTGTACAACCGCGTGCACGGCATAGACTCCTTCGCCGCCCACGTCGCCGAGCTGCTGCCCGACCTGAAAATAGGCGTGGTCCACGGCCGCATGGCTCCCGAGCAGTCCGAGCGCGCCATCAGCGCCTTCGCCGCGGGCGAAACGGACGTGCTCGTCGCCACCACCATAATAGAAAACGGTATAGACATACCCCGCGCCAACACCATGGTCGTCGTCAATTCGGACACCTTCGGGCTGAGCCAGATGTACCAGCTGCGCGGCCGCATAGGCCGGGGCAGCCGCCTCGCCTCCGCTTACTTTACATACGACAAGAGCAAGCAGATGACCGAAGTTGCCATGCAGCGGCTGGACGCCGTCATGCAGTGCAAGGAGCTGGGCAGCGGTTTCATGCTCGCCATGCGCGACCTCGAGATCCGCGGCGCCGGCAACGTGCTCGGCCGCGAGCAGCACGGCCACATGGAGCAGGTGGGCTACGACACGTATATGAAACTGCTGCGCGAAGTGATAAACGAAACGCAGGGCAAGCCGGCGGAAGAGGAGAAGGACGTCACCGTCCGCACCGATTACAACGCCTATCTGCCCGAAAACTACGTCACCGATTCGGAGTGGCGGGTGCGGCAGTACGGCAATATTTCCCGCATATCCTCCGCCGCGGAACTGAAACGCATGGAAAGCACCATGCGGGATATGTACGGCCCGCCGCCGGCCGAAGTCGTCAATCTGCTCACCGTGTCTCTCGTGCGCAACCGCGCCTCCGTTCTCGGCGCAGACGAAGCCCGTCTGATGAGGGGCAAGAGCGCGCTCGTGTTCCGCCGCGCCCGCGACGTTTCTCCCTCTCTCGCCGCCGCGGCCGAAAAGGCGGGCGGGAGCATGGAGCTGGGGGAGAAGGCGTCGCTGTGCTTTGCGACGGGCAGGTCGATGGTAAAATTTTTATGCAATTATGGGAATTAGGCGGCGGAAACGTTTGCATTTTTCCTCCCGATTATGTATAATCTAAAAGACTATAACTCAAAATGCCGCTCCTTGACAAGGCGGCAGGAACGGAACGACCCGAATGAAAAAAAGAAGTCTGATTAAACTCATAGCGCTGTTAACGGTCGTCGCGGCAGCGGCGGCTGTGCTGAGCGGCTGTATAGTTTCGTACAGCGAAGAAAAGGATTACTCGCAGGTAATACTCGAAGTCAATCCCGTCGAGATCACGTACGAGGTCCCGATGTATTTCGATTATCTCGATCCCGACGGCAATCCCGTATACAATAACGCCGCCGACGCCGATTACGTCGCCGAAGTTCCCACGAACGAAAGCGGTGTGGTGCAGACGGTCAGATACGCCAACGACGGCACTGTCATCAAAAAGCCCGTCGTCGAAAACCATGCGATTAAGTACACCGACGAAACGAACGCCGTTTCCGATTACTACGCCGTGGTATACCGCGTCGGCAGCAACGACGAAGTCACCGCGGCGGAATACCGCTACGACGGATTTATAAGAATAGGCGAGAACGGCTCGGTCAGGGCCGCGCTCTGGCATGACGTCGTGACCGGCGAAACGCATTACGGCCCGCTGTCATATATGAATTCGCAGCCGACGAACGAAAATTACGTTCCGCCCGCGCCCGATACCGACGATCTTATAGACACCGCGCTTCCCGTAATATATTATGAAGCATACAATGCTTCTTCCGAAGTCAACTTTACCTGGGAAAAACGTACGCCCGTTTACGAAACGGCTACCTATACGTCGGAAAAGTATGAGTTCTTCAAAGTCACGCTCATAAATTATTTCGAAAACTACGCCGCCGACCTCGTGCAGAACCAGGGCTATACGGTGGACGAAGCGTTCGATTATTTTATGCGCCAATTCTATACTTCCGCGCTGACGCGCGCCGAACTCGACGCGGCGACCGCGGCAGGCAGCGTCAAGTGGGGCGTGACCGAAATCAACGAGGTCAACAAAGCCATATACGACAGCATAGATTCCCAGCTTTCCACGCTTTACTCGGAAATTGCGGATGACTTCGGTCAGACTTATCCGAGCGTGGGCAGCGAAAGCGATTCCGAAACGACCTATCCCACGCCGCCCGACGAGGATACCGATCCCGCGTACGACGAGGATTACGAAGTCTGGCACGTTTCTCAGGAACCCGACCGCTGCGTAGGGCATTCCGACGATCCCATGATCAACTCGGTTCAGCGCGAGGGCGTACGCCGCCTCGTCGATTACTTCGAGGACACGCTCGACGATAACTACGCGCTGTCCGATACCGACCGCGCGAAATACGAGGCCGAGATCGCCGACATGCGCACGCGCTGCGAAACGACCGCGGGCATCGACGAACTTTATCTCGACCTTTACACTTACGATCTCGTAAGATATATGTACGGCGAGAGCGAGGAATACACGCTCAAAGAAAACGGCTACAAGGACTATCTCACCGTTTCCCGTCACCTCGACCTTACGACCGAATCCGACGTAAAAGCGGCGTACGACGAGCAGCTCGCTCAGCAGATGGCCGACTTCACGAGCGATATCTCCAACTACTATTCGGCAGTGACGAACGGCGACACCATCCTGTATTTTGCCGACGCCGAGTATTTCTGGGTCAAGCACATCCTCATTCCGTTCTCCGACGAACAGACGGCTGCGCTGGAAGCTTTTAAAGCTGACGGCAATACCGACGCCGCCGTGGCGAAAAAACGCGAGGAGCTGGGCAGACAGGTCGTCGTATATAAGCACGTGGACGGCGAGGACGATACGTCGCGTTCGTACACTATCGAGCAGGCGTATGCGGACATCAGCGCACAGATGCGCGCGGTCGCTTCCGATCCTTACGCCGCGGAACAGAAGTTCACAGAGCTTATCTATACGTACAATACCGACCCCGGCATCTTCGACAGCGCCATGGGCTACGCCGTTGCGGTAACGCCAGAGGCCGAAGGCGGCCAGACCGAGCAGTATATGATCGAGTTCGCGCGCGAGTCCCGCGATCTTTACAACGCGTACCGTAACGATCAGTCTCTGTCCGAGTATAAGCTCGCAAGCGGCAAATTCATCACCACGTACGACAGCCTCGGCGACAGACTGTGCAGACAGGATTGCAACGACGAGGTGGAAATCGGCAGCATCTCCGCTCCGGTGCTCACCGATTACGGCTGGCACATCATGTATCTTTGCTACGTTCCCACCGCAGGCTATACCCGCCAGCTTAACGAGAAGCTGACGCCGGGCAGCGATACGACGATATACGACGAACTCAATCAGGATCTCGTGTCCACGCGCGTGGACAACGCTTACACGACGTGGCAGGAAACCACCGCTTCGAAGTATGCCGATACCGACGGCGTGATCGTTGTCCATAAGGACAGATTCCAGTCCCGTCTCGATGATTACGAAGACAGTCTGTACGTCACCGACGATACGACGGACGACGAGGAATCGACCGACGGCTCGACCTCCGGCTCTACGTCCGGCTCGACCTCGGGTTCGACTTCTTCCGGTTCGGGCACTACCGTGAGCGGCTGACAGACAAACCTATAACGACTTAAAGGGGCGGCCGGCGGCCGTCCCTTGCTTTTTGAGAGGTAACGATCATGCTTATGTCCAGACTCGCGTCCGGGCTCGTTCCGTACACGCCGGGCGAACAGCCCAAGGGCGGGAAAGTAATAAAACTCAATACCAACGAGAATCCGTATCCGCCTTCGCCGCGCGCCGCCGCCGCGATAGCCTCTTTCGATACGTCCCGTCTGCGCCTCTATCCCGACCCGACCGCCGACGCCCTGCGCGCCGCACTCGCCGACGCGGAAGGAGTGCGCGAGGAAAACGTATTCGTCGGCAACGGCAGCGACGAGGTGCTTTCGCTCGCGTTCGCCGCGTTCTTCGACGACGCGTCCGCGCCCGTGCTCTTTCCCGACGTGACCTATTCGTTCTATAAAGTGTTCTGCGCGCTGTACCGCATTAACTTCGAGGAGGTGCGGACTGACGGCGGATTCGCGGTGCGCGTAAACGATTATCTCTGCAGGGAAACGTCGGGCATAGTGCTCGCCAATCCCAACGCGCCCACCGGGCTCAGCCTGCCCTCCGGCGCCTTCCGCGCGCTGTGCGCGGCGTATCCCGACAAAGTTATAATCGCCGACGAGGCTTACGTCGATTTTTCGCCGCTGCCTTCGCTCGCGGTGCTGACGGCGGAGTACTCCAATCTGCTCGTGGTCAAGACGTTTTCCAAGAGCCGCAGCCTCGCCGGGGGACGGTGCGGCTACGCCATAGGCGACGCTTCGCTCATACGCACGCTGCGCACGGTAAAGAACTGTTTCAACAGCTATACCGTAAACGCGCTCACCGCCGCCGCCGCGCGCGAGGCCGTGCTCGACGCGGAATACTTCGCGGACTGCGTCGGAAAAATCAAGGCGACGCGGGAAAAGACCGCCGCCGCGCTCCGCGGCATCGGTTTCCGCATGACGGACAGCGGCGCCAACTTCCTGTTCGCCGAATATCCGGGCATGAGCGGGGAAGAGCTGCAGTCGGAGCTGCGCGCCCGCGGCATAATCGTGCGCCGTTTCGATTCCCCCCGCATAAAAGATTTCCTCCGCATCACGATAGGCACGGAGGAGGATATGGACGCTTTCGTACGCGCCTGCGCCGAAATAACCGGACAGTGATCACCGCGCCGCCCGCGCCCGTGCGCGCAGCAGCGCCCGTTCCAGACCGTCCGCAATCGTCCGCGCCAGCGTATACACTTCGCCCAGCCTGACCGAGCCGAGCGCCTTCGCTCCCTCGCGTTTGGGGCATACCACGCCGACGACGGATATGTCGCCGACGCCGGGCAGCGTTCTTCCCACCGCCGCCGCGGGACGTATGCCTCGCGGAAATATCTTTATACGACCTACCTCGCCGTCGCTTCCCACCGCGGAGTCGACGGCAACCACCGCCGCCCCCGGGTGGCGTTTTTTTATCGTCTCGTACGTTTCGGTGACCGACAGCGCCGTCACGGGCGCGGTCAGCGTGCCGTATACCGCCGCGCCGCTGCCGGCCAGCATGTGCCCGACGAGCGGACCCAGGCAGTCTCCCGTGACTCTGTCGCTGCCGACGGCGAGCACGACGGCTTCTCTTTCTCCCACGAGCGCCGCCACCGTGCGCGCGATGCGGTCGCTCTCTTTCGCTGCGTATTCCATAACGCGTATTATTGCCGCGTTTGCGCCCGTTCAAACGGTGCGGCAAACTTTGAGTTTCTTTCGCAAAAACCGTCAAAATCCGCCGCCGCGCGTCATATATAATGTAATAGCGCGTCCGGAAAGGAGCCGGACGTAAAGCGGAGGTTTTCGATGATCTACGAAAAAAGACTGCTCGTTCTCGGCGGCGGAACGGCAAGCGGCTGCCTGCGGCTGGAAAAGACGGATAACTCCTTCCGGTGCTATCTGACGGGCAGCGTGAAGTGCGACTGCGTGCTCGTCATCAAAGACGAGGCGAATTTTCTGTGTTTCGGCGACTTCAATCTCGGCTCGCCGTACAGATTCAGCCTGCCCGGCGGGGTGAATATCGACAGTCTCGTCGCCGCGGTGGGCGATCTGTCCGGCAGTCTCGTAATGTACGGCGGCTTCCGCCGTCCCATGCCATGGCGCGGCAACCTCGAAGACGACGTGCGCCTCGCCCTCCGCCGCCTCGGCATAGAAAAGAAGAACGTCCGCGACATAAACGACTTTTTCCTCGACATCATTCCTTCCGATTACGACGACACGCGCGTCGCGGAAGTGAACTATTACAAATCCAACCTGACGGCGGACAGCGAACCGGAATTCGCCGATACGCTCACGCCGCCCTCGTTCGACCCTCCCGCGCCCGCGGAAAAAATCGCGCCGGAAAAGAGCGCGGCTCCGGAGCCGCCGCCCGGATCTCCCGCGTCTGCTCCGGACGAGGTCGCGGCCTCGGTGGCCGACGAAACCGAACCGCCGCTCGCCGACGCGGAGTATTCCGCCGCCCGCGCCGTGCCCGAACTTAAGCCCGTGTCCTTCTACGAGAGCGTGAAAGACCAGGTGGAGCGGCTGTTCGCGAACAACGAACGGTACGAAGCGCTCGAACGGCTGCTGCCCGACTCGCGCTGGATAAAGGTGAACTACAATTCGACGGGGAAGTATTACCTCGTCGGCGTCATAGGCGATCCCGTGCGCTACCTGTGCTACGGCGTGCCCGGCGAATATTCGCCCGATCCGCCGCCCGATCTCGTGGGCTACTGCCAGTGGCTCGCGCTCGATCCCGGCGACCCGGCGGGCAAAGGCTTCTGGATAATGTATCAGGACGGCGTCACGGGCAGGTCGGTGCTGTGACGATAACCTAAGGCGGGCGGCGCCCGCCTTTTCCTCTGCCTTTTTCGGTAAAATGAGCAAAAAAAGCGCGCAACGAGTTTGCATAATACTTGACGTTAATCGGCGTTTTATTGTATAATAACCGGTGTATAGCGTACACCCGGGTTTTTACCGCGCGGGCGTTGCGCGGAACACGGAAGCGAGGTAGACCGATGAACGTAATCGAAATCTCAAAAGATTGGCGCGTGCGCGGCACGGACGGTATCGTCGGGCTGCCCTGCATACTTTCCGCCGCCGAGTCCGATATATCGGCAAAGCTGCCCGTATCCTCCGGCAGGGCGGTCGTCGACGTGGACGGCGCCGAACGCGGCGCGGACGTATATGCCGGAGGGCAGTACGCCGGCAGGGCTGGAAAAACCCGCGCTCTCATCGACATAACGAAATACCTCGGCAAGGGCGCCGAACTCCGCCTCGGTCTGGGGCTGGGCGGCGGGATTACCCGCTCGGTAAGGCTTCACGTGACCGATTCGGACGTATACGTCCTGCCTTACGGCGTGTTCGTGCGCACCGATTCGATAGCGGACGGCGGCGCGGAGCTGACCGTCACCGCCGACGTGCGCAACGACGGCGCGAAGCGCAGGCTGGGCGTGCAGTTCGACGTTCTGATGCCCAACGGCCGACGCGTCGCGGGCAAGAGAAAATATTTCACGTTCATGCCCGGCGACAGGACGGTTTCCGTGCCCGTGCGTATGCGCAGGGCAAAGGAATACCTTCCCGAATCGCCGTTTATGTACACGATGTCCGCGGTCATAATGGACGCGGACGGCAACGTGCTCGACCGTGCCGAAACGAAGTTCGGCGTATGCGGTCACGGCAGATATTCCGCCGCGGACAAGCTGGTGGGCTGCACGCTGTCCCATACCGGCGGCATGCTCGGCAGCCTCAGCATTCCCGAAGGCGAGATGCGCAGGCTTTCCGCGCTCCGCGACCTCGGCTATAATACCGTGAGATTCGTCGGCTGTCCCTCGGACAACGTACTGCGCGTGACCGACGAGCTCGGCATGCGCGTCATAGTGGATATCTTCGACGGCTGGTCGTGGCCGAGACAGGGCGGCGACCATACCGGATTCGCTTCGGACTGGCAGGCGGCCGCGGCAATAGCCGTGCGCACGCTGCGCAATCATCCTTCCGTCGCGATATATTCGATAGGCAACGCTCCCGAAGAGAGCTACGGCAGATCGGGCGCGGACAGGGAAAGCGCGCTGATAGCGACGGTGCGCGCAATGGACGATTCCCGTCCCGTCACCGCCGCGCTGGCCGAACTCGTCCCTCTCGCGAGCGAACTTGCCGAAGAAGGCGTTACCCGCTCGGAGATTGCCGAATGCGTCAACGACGAGGGGCTCGTATCTCTCGGCAGACGGGTGGGGCTGTACGCAAAACGTACGGAGGCGTTCGTCGCTCCTCTCGACGTTTACGGTTACGCCGGATACTCTCCGTCGTACCCTCATGCGGATAAACCGTTCATCGGGCTGGCGACCCCGCCCGAACATTACTTCGACGCCGTCACGGATATGAGCCGCAACGGCGCGCATATAGGCGATCTGTCCGACTGCGGCATGGACACGGGCGAGAGCGGCGCGTTCGCTCTCGGCGACATCGACTCCACGTGCCTGCCGCGCATGACAGGACTGTACCGCTCCGTACTGCTCGGCAATCCGTCGGCGTTCATCACCGCCTGCCCTCACGGCGCTCCCGCGATGTCCGGCTCGGTGAGCTGGAATTTCGAAGAGGGCAGCCGCGTGGATATAAACGTGTTTACCGTCGGCGACGTCGTTGCGCTGTATCTTAACGGCCGCATCGTGGGCAGGAAGCTCGCGGGCAGACTGAACAGATACATAGCGACGTTCACGGCCGATTTCGCACCCGGCGTGCTGGAAGCGGTATGCTTCAGCCGCGGCAGGGAGATATGCCGCGCGTCGCTGGAAACGACGGGCGCGCCCCGCTCGGTCAAACTGCTGACCGGTTCGAAGAGGGTAAGCGCTTCCGCCGGAGGAATCGCGTTCGTGGACGCATGGATCCTCGATAAAGAGGGTCGCCAGACCGGCGCGGCCTGCGACATCGAATTTACGGTCGAAGGCGACGGCGAAATCGTCGCGCTCGGCAACGGCTTCGGGCCCTCGCTCATGAGCGGCGCCGTCTCCTCTACGGACGGACATGCGGTCGCGGTAGTGCGCGGCCTGCGCGAAGGCAAGATGACCGTGCGCGCAAAGAGCGCCGGACTGCTCCGCGGCAGCGTGACGATAAAGATAAAAGAATGACTACTCGGAAAACATCGGAGAACAGACATAAATGAAAAACGGAATCAAAAAATTGCTCGCGGTGCTGCTCAGCGCGGCGCTGTGCCTGTCCGCGTTTGCTTTCCTCACGGCCTGCGAGCCGGGGGATAACGGGGACGAATCTCTGCCCGTCGTATATTCCAACGGCGGCACCACCGTCCGGTACGGCGATTACGTCTACTTCATCAACGGCGTGCCCGAATACACCGACGACAGCGGCGAAACAAACCGCACCGGCAGCGTTATGAAAGGCGGCCTGTACCGCGCGAAGATAGTGGACGAACGTCCCACGCTTTCCGCAGCGGAATCGGCCGAGGGCAATCTGACGGAAGACGGCCGCGTCGACCACAACATCAAGGACGACAGCCAGCTCAAAACGGTGCTCGATTTCGAATACGAAAAGCTGGACTACGTCGACCTCGGCGAATATCAGATAGGCGACCCCGACAACAACGAGGACGCGCAGGTGCTCGACGAAAACGGCAACTGGGTGCAGAACAAAGTGGCCACAAACGGAGAGCAGTCCGCTTATTCCATCGAAGTCGAACAGGTCATAAGCAAGAAGATCGGCACGTCCGGCTATGACGGCGGCTTCTGGATCTTCGACGACATCGTGTACTTCGCTTCGCCCGACACCGATCGCGACAGCGAAGGCAACGTTCAGTACGAACGCGCCGAGTTCTACAGCTATAACCTCAATACCGGTTCGCTTACTCAGCTTTATACCGCGACGGAAGTGAATGCTTCCGTTCCGTATGCGTTCTATAAGCAGAACGATAACGTATATCTCGTCACGTTCGAATCGTATTACGCGAATTCCGAGGACGAGCAGGACGGCATCACGACGGGCTTCATCGTGTGCACCACCATACACAACGGCGTGCGCACGGGCACCGAAGAAATAGTCAGCGGCGTAGACAGCGTATATTTCCCGGAAAAGACCACGTATGACGCGAGTACGGACAAAGAAACCGGTTACGACACCGTTTCCGACTATATCTACTTCACGCGCACCGCTTCCAGCAGCGAGAAGGCGAACGGCGTGATCCTCGAGATGACCGACTTTGCCGGCAACAGACAGGAGATCACCAACAACACCGTCACCGACGGCGCCATTTCCATAACCGGAGTCGCGGGCAATTATCTGTACTTCACCAACACAAGTGCCGACGGCAGAACGAGCCTGAATGTCACCGACTGCTGCGCTCAGCGCAGACAGTACGTCGAAGACAGGGAAGGCGAAGACGCCGCGAACGCGATCACTTCCGACCTCGGCAAACTCAATCCCGTGCTCGTCGAGGATACTTCGTCGCTTACGACGATAATTCCCGTCGATAATTCCGTGGAATCTTCGGGCGGTTCGGTGTCCGGCGACGGCGAATACAGCGTCGCGCCCTGCGTGATCGCTTCGACGTCGGACGGCTTCTACCGTTACGAGTCCGGCAACGGCGACGATGTTATTTCGGTTAAGATCTACGACGGATCGGGCGTCACGCTGCTCGGCTATTACAGCGGCCGCGCGTACGGACTCATGGAGACCACAAAACCCGACGATGAAACGGGTGAAGAGACCACGACTTCCAGCGTGTTCTTCTCCTGCTCCGCATACGAGGACTACTCCAATCAGACCGCCGAACTTCACGCTTCCGGCTTCACTCCCGTTACCGACAATTTCGGCATCGATTT
This sequence comes from Candidatus Protoclostridium gallicola, assembly GCA_904387375.1. Taxonomy (GTDB): domain Bacteria; phylum Bacillota; class Clostridia; order Christensenellales; family Pumilibacteraceae; genus Protoclostridium; species Protoclostridium gallicola. The sequence goes on along the minus strand of CAJFLE010000005.1, from coordinate 61,226 downwards.
CTTCTCCGTCACGCTTGACGCAACCGCAGACAACGGCGAAAAGGTGACGACGACGGAGACCTACGTCTCGTATTTCAGCGCTTACACCTCGACGGCTCAGAACTACATGTATATCAACAAGATATCCGGTATGTTCGACGACAGCAGCCTGTACGGCGTCAAGCTCGGCTATGTGCCCGAATACGAGCGCACCCAGATCGTCTGCCACGACACCGACTGCATCGACTGGCACCACGACCACTCGAGCTGGGAGAACTTCGGCACCGACGAGGAAGAGGGTACCGACACCGGCACGGGAACGGATACCGGCACGACGGCTTAATCGATAAAAAATACGAAGGCATAAAAAATGCCGCGATTTGCTTGACAAAACCGTATAATTTATAATATATTATTAAGGATTTTGCGCCGAAACCGGCATGCCCCGCCGGAAGAGGCCTTATGCGCGGGCGTAGCGTGAAATGCGCCCGGGCGACAAGAGGATAAAATGGAAGAAAAAACGAAGAACGCGCCCGTTAAGAGCGGCGCACGTCCGGGCAGAACGGTCATGGCGACCAAAGACGCCGCAAAGAAAGGCGCGCCCGAGTACGTCGAAAGCAAGTGGTACGTCGCCGACGGCGAGGGAATGCCCCTCGGCAGACTGGCAAGCCAGGTGGCTGCGGTGCTGCGCGGCAAGAACAAGCCCGTGTTCACTCCCAACGTGGACTGCGGCGATCACGTCATCGTCATCAACTGCGACAAAGTCGTGCTTACCGGCAAGAAGATGGAGCAGAAGATGAAGCGTACGCACTCCGGCTACATGGGCGGACTTAAAGAGAAGCCTTACAAAGAGTATATGAAGAACGATTCGGACAAGGCCGTTTACGACGCAGTAAAGGGCATGCTTCCGAAGAACTCTCTCGGCAGACAGATGCTCAAAAAGCTTCGCGTCTATAAGGGAGCGGAGCACGGACACGAGGCACAGAAGCCCGAAGTCCTTACGCTGGTTAAATAAGGAGGTACCCCATGGCTACAAAGAATTCCAAGAAAAAACTTCAGTTCTGGGGAACCGGAAGACGCAAGAAGGCGGTCGCCCGCGTGCGCATCATGCCGGGCAGCGGCGCTTTCCAGATCAATAAGCGCTCCATCGACGACTACTTCGGTCTCGAAACGCTCAAACTCATCGTCAACCAGCCCCTCGTGCTTACCGAAACGGCAGGCAAGCTCGACATATTCGTCAACGTCCGCGGCGGCGGCTATACTGGTCAGGCAGGCGCAGTGCGCCACGGCATCGCCCGCGCCCTCGTCGAACTCGACGAAGCGAACAAAGCGCCCCTCAAAAAGGCCGGCTTCCTTACGCGCGACCCCCGCATGAAGGAGCGCAAAAAGTACGGTCTCAAGAAAGCGCGCAAAGCGCCTCAGTTCTCGAAGAGATAATCGTTATTTCTTTACGCAACGCAGATCCCGCGGAATCTTCCGCGGGATTTTGTCGTATCTTCTCCGCCCTGCGCAGCAGAAGGCGAATTTTGCGCGCCGGGATACGCATAATAATACGGATGAAAAACTTTTTCCGTTCAGCCGCGTTCCTCGCCGCCGCCGGACTTGTCGCCAAGGTCATAGGCGCGCTGTATAAAATCCCGCTCGTCACCGTGCTCGGCGCCGAAGGCATGGGCATATACCAGCTTGTGTTTCCCGCATATACGACGCTGCTCGCGCTGTCGAGCGGCGGCATTCCTCAGGCGGTGTCGCGCAGCACCGCGCGTGCGCTCGCCGTCGGAAACACGCGCGAGAGCAGGCGCATTCTTACCGTGAGCGTACTTTCCCTTGCCGCTGCGGGACTGGCGGGCAGTCTTATAATGGCGCTGGGAGGCGCGTTTTTCGCCCGTCTGCAGGGCAATCCTCTCGCCGCGGCCGCATACGTCGCGCTCGCCCCGTCCGTGCTGTTCGTGTCCCTCCTCGCCGCGCTGCGCGGGTGGTGGCAGGGCAGGAACAATATGTTCCCGACGGCGGCCAGTCAGCTCGTCGAGCAGGTCGTGAAGCTGGGCGCCGGACTGTTCTTCGCCGCGGCGCTCATGCCTTACGGCGTTGAGTGCGGCGTCGCCGGCGCCGCCATCGGCATAACGGCGAGCGAAGCGCTTGCGCTTCTCGCGCTTGCCGTCGGTCTGCTCGCTCGGCGGAGAAACGAAACTCCGGAAGGCGCCGCGCCGCCCGTGCGCGCCGTCCTCGCCGACGTGTACGGGAGCGCGCTGCCCATATCCTTCGGCTCGCTCGTGCTCCCGCTGCTGCAGCTCATCGACAGCGTAATGATAGTCAATATCCTCGTCGCGGGCGGCATGCCGGTGACGGAAGCCACGTCGCTGTACGGCGCCGCCGGCGCGCCCGTGTCGGCGATAGTCAATCTGCCCGCGGTGGTGACCTCTGCGGTTGCGGCCGCGCTCGTGCCGAGGTTTTCCGCGGCGCTGAAGCGGGGAGAACGTGCGGACGGATACGTCGCCGAGGGAATGAAATACGCCCACGTCGTCGGTCTCGGCGGCAGCGCGGCGCTCTGCCTGTTCGCCCGGCCGCTCGTGACGCTGCTGTATTCCTCCGGCCTTACTCCCGCGCTGACCGAAGTCGCGGCGTCCGTGCTCCGCGTGTCGTCCGTGAGCGTGCTGTACGTCTGCTATATGCAGATAGCGACGACTTATCTGCAGGCGGCCGGCAGGGCGTACGTGCCCGCCGTCAATCTGCTTATCGGCGGCGCGCTCAAAGCCGTCCTGACCGCGCTGCTGCTTCCTCTCGCCGGCATGACGGGCAGCGCCGCCGCTTCCGTCGCCGCGTACGCCGTGACCTTCGCGCTCGACGCTGCCGCCGCCCTGGACGGTCTGCGCGGCATTCCCGCGCGGCCGTTTGCGGTGTGCGCGCTTTCCGCCGCGGCAGCATGTCTTGCCGGCGGAGCCGTTCTCATGCTGCCTCTGCCGCCTGTCGCCGCCACGCTGACCGCGCTCGCCGCGTTCGGAACGGTGTACCTTGCCGCGCTCGCGGCCGCTGGAGTGCTGCACCCGCGCGAGCTTTTGTCGCGCTCCGTAAAAATAAACGCCGCAGCGGGCGTTAAAAAATCCAAAAAGTATTGACAAAACGCGTCGTTTTATATATAATTCTATTATGCCGTTATTATATGAGTTCGACACTTTCGGAATAGTATACACGGCCGTTTTCGGAGCGCTCTCCCTGCTCATGCTCATCGCGCTCGTGCGCCTTGCCGCAGCGGGGAAGCCGTCCACATCCGGAACGGTGTTTTTCCGCGTCATCGACATCGTGCTGATCGTGGTCATGATCGCCGTGTGGTGCGTGTACGTCCTGACGAAAACGAGTCTGTTCGGCTTGTCCGTAACCGACGCCGACGGTAGCCTGGCGTTTATGAATAACGATACCGAGCTGTTTGCGGTGCCCATGCTGGGCGGAGCAGTAGGCGTGTTCGGAACCGTACTCGGCACCGGACTGGCCGCGCTGCTGTCGCTGCTCGCCGTCGTCGATCTCGTGCTCGCTTTCGCAAGACGCCGCAGCGGAGTATACGTTGCGGTTATAACGGGCGAGAATATCGGGACGGAGCGCGTGCCATACGCGCCGGAAGCTGAGCAGGCTCCCGCGGCGCCCGAAGTCGCGCAGCCCGCGCCGACCGAAACGCCGGTTGCGGTAACTCCGGACGCTCGGCCTGTCGAAGCGCAGCCCGCTCCCGCGGCCGAAACGGCGCCCGAACCCGCAGAGACCGGGCAGCCGGTGACTGCCGAAACCGTTCCGGAAGAGCCGGCAGTGGCCGCACAGCCTGCCGAAGAGCCGGTGAAAGAGGAAGTTCCCGCGGCCGGAACCGAGCCCGCGGAGCAGCGTCCCGCGCCGGTGACGGAAACCGTACCGTCGGCGCCCGCGGCAGAAGAAACGCACGAAGAGGAGCAGGCAGCGCCCGCCGCGGAAAAGTCCGCCGCTTCCGAACCGGCCGCAGAGCCGACGAAACAGAAAATCGGAGAAGAAAAGGCTCAGCCCGCCGCGGCAGCAGCGGCTCATACGGCCGCACAGACGCCTCAGCCGCGCGTGTTCTCCGACTACGTGGAAGTATCCCGCCTGGGCGGCAACGTGTCCGACAAGACCTATTCGTCCGCCGTGCAGCTTCCCGAAAAGAAAAAGATGCAGAGCGAGAACGTCGCCGCCGAAAAGGAGGCGCCGCCCGCCGCGGAAGGCGGAGAGAAACTGGCATTCAAAATGCCGCCTCTGCCCGTCACGCGCAAACTCGTCATAACCAACCGCATGAACGTGGTCAATATGTTCAACAATTATCTCAACGACAAGGAGAAGGACGAACGTGACAAGCTGTCCGGCTCCATCGGCAAGATAATAATAAAATAAAAGCAAAAAAGGTGAAGAAAAGGAAATGTATCAGATCGGAATCGATATCGGCGGCACGTCGATAAAGGCCGGATTGGTCAAGGAGGGGCGCATAATCTCGTGGCGCTCCGTCGTGACGGACACCGAAGCGGGGGCGGACAAGATCATAGCCGACATCGCGGGCATGGTCAACGAACTCAAAGACGAAGCGGGCGACAAGATAATCACGGGCGTGGGCATAGGCTGCCCCGGCGCCGTGAACTCCTGCACGGGAATGGTCGACCATGCGTATAACCTCAAATGGGACTACGTTCCCCTCGGCGAGAAAATGCAGAAACTGACGGGCTATCCCACCCGCGTCTGCAACGACGCCAACGCCGCCGCGCTCGGCGAAGCCAAATACGGCGCGGGCAAGGCGTATAATTCCAGCGTGTTCATCACGATAGGCACGGGCATCGGCAGCGGCATAATCATAGACGGCCGCCTGTTCGAAGGCAATCAGTCCAAGGGCGCCGAAATAGGCCACGTGGTCATAAAGTCGGGCGGCGAGCCCTGTACCTGCGGCCGCCGCGGCTGCTTCGAGGCATATTCCTCCGCCACCGCGCTCATACGCGACACCAAGCGCGCGATGATGAAAAATCCGCACAGCAAGCTGTGGGAGGTCTGCCCGGATATAGAGAAAGTAAACGGCAAGACGGTGTTCGACGGCATGCTGCTGAACGACAAAGCGGCCAAATCCGTGTTCGAGCATTACATAACCATGCTCGGCGAAGGTCTCGTCAATATCGTCAACGCGCTCCGTCCCGAAGCGATCATTCTCGGCGGCGGCGTGTGCGCGCAGGGCGACGTTCTGCTCGTTCCGCTCAAGAAATACGTGGCCGAATATTCGTTCGGCGAAGGCCCTCACGTCGGCCTGCACATAGCGACGCTCAAAAACGACGCCGGCATCATCGGCGCGGCTGCGCTCGTTGCATGGCTCAATAACTGAACATAACCAAAAAACACGAAAACCGCGGGTACTCCCGCGGTTTTTCGCATACTTCTGATTTTATGTTCCTATTGCCGCGCGCGTTATCTGTACGCCGCGCACAGCGCTTTTATCGCCTCGTAATATATCGTTTCCAGCTTTTCGAACGCCGCGACGGGGTAGAACTCGTCCGGCTCGTGCATGCGCGTGTCCGTGCCGGGGAAGACGGCGCCGAAGCCCACGCAGTTGGGCAGCTCCTTGGCGTACGTCCCTCCGCCGATGTGCAGCGGCCGCGAAGCCGTGTCGCCCGTGACCTTGCGGTATACGCCGAGCAGCGTTGATACGAGCGTATCGTTTTCGTCGAACGCCAGCGGCTCGGAGCGGTGCAGCTCGGTTATCTCCGCGCCCGTCAGCGCCTCCGCGAGCCTGCGCTTTATGTCCGCGTAGTCCGAACAAGCCGGCGTCCTTATGTCCACGGTGAGCGACAGCACTCCGCCGACGGCGGACAATACGCCGAGGTTCATCGTCAGCGCGCCGGTCGCGTCCTCCGCGGCAATGCCCAGACGTTCTGCGGCGTCCCTCGGCGCGAGGTATTCGCACGCCGCCGCGACGCTTTCGTCGCCCGTCAGCGCGAGGAGCATGAACAGTATTTTCGCCGCCGCGTTGTCGCCCTTTTCGGGCGTCGAGCCGTGCGCCGCGATGCCGCGCGCCGTAACGCGCAGTCCGTCGTCCGTCATCTCGCACGCGAAATCGGCGGGATCGCAGCCGTAATCTTTCAATACTCCCGCAATCCTTTCCGCATGCGGCAGGCCGCTCACGTCCCTGAATTCGGCCGCCAGCGCATCGAAGAGCGGGGAGCCGCGTCCGATGAGCAGAGTCGCCGCGTTGGGCACCACGTTGGGGCGCGTGCCCGCCTGCGCCGTTATTTTGCCTTCGGCAAGCGCCTCGGAGCGCGGGAAGGTTATTTTCAGATGCGCGATGCCTTTCTCGCTCGCGACGACGGGGAAGTCAGCGTCGGGCGTGAAAGAAGCCTTTGGGATCTCGCAGTGCCTGACGTAATGCTTTATGCACTCGCTGCCCGTTTCCTCGTTGCAGCCCGCTATGAGCCGAACCCGGCAGCCGAGATCGGCGTTCTCCCGCCTCAGCCGCGCGAGCGCATGCAGGCAGGCCACGAGCGGCCCCTTGTCGTCGCTCACGCCGCGGCCGTACATATTCCCGTCCTTCACCGTCAGTCTGAACGGATCGTACGACCAGCCCCCGCCTGCGGGCACGACGTCGAGATGGGCGAGCACGCCGATAAGCGTCTCTCCATCGCCGTATTCCGCCCAGCCCGCATAACCGCCGTCGCTGCCCGTTTTCAGCCCGTAAGCGGCGGCTTTTTCCAGAAACAGGGCGAGTGCGCGCGCGTTTTCTCTGCCGAACGGAGCGTTTTCCTCCGGCTCCCCGAGCACGCTTTCTATTTCTATGAATTCCGCGAGATCGTTTAACATATAAGTAGTATATTTCGTTTTGAAAATAAAGTCAAGATTTTTGCGAAAACTTATTGACAAGGCGGGAGTCGGTGTGTATAATATGCGGTATGAACGCAGTATGTTTGACAGGCAACCGTCCGCAGAAAATACCTTTCGCGGAAGGCAGCAGGCAGCACGCCGAACTGATGGAGCGCATGCGCGCCGCGGTCGTGCAGCTTATCGAAGAAGGCTATACCCGCTTTATAACGGGCATGGCTCTCGGTGCGGACACCTGGTTCGCGGAGTGCGTCCTCGACTTAAAGGACGTATATCCGGATATCGAATTGGAGGCGGCCGTGCCGTATATAGGGCAGAGCGACAGACTCGCCGCGGCGGATCGCTTCCGCTACGACAAAATTCTCGCCGCGTGCGCCGAGGTGACGTATGTTTCCAACGCGTACAGCAAATACTGCATGAACAAGCGCAACAAATACATGGTGGACAAGTCCGACGTCGTGCTCGTCGTAAACTATGCCGACGCCGGCGGCACCGTGAATACGCGCGCGTATGCCGAAAAAAAGAAAAAGCGTATAATAGATCTTACGCGCCCGCAGTAACACAAACGCGGATCGCGCAATAAAATCATATTACATAAACTGGACAGGAGAAGTCTGTATTATGGAAAGAAAGTACACGCTGTGCCCGAGATGCGAACTTAACTACATGCCCGTGGGCGAACAGTATTGCGACGTCTGCAAGGCCGAACTCGGCCTTATGGAAGCGAATTTTCTGCTTCCCGACGAGGACGAAGCGGAGGGCAGGCTCTGCCCTATATGCCATACCAACTACTGCGAAGAAGGCGAGGATATGTGCATAGAGTGCAAGAAGGAGCAGGCCGCCAAGGAAAAAACGGAAGAAAGCGAATCGGACGAATGGGTGGACGACGAGGAAGTTTCCGATCTCGACGACGAGGACGATCTGCCTCTCGTGGTGCTCGACGACGAGGAAGAGCAGGAAGAAGAGGAGGAAGAGGAACCCGTCGGACCCAAAGAGGACGATTTCGAATATATCAATCCCGACGACTTCGCCGACGACGGCGAGGACGACGACGAAGACGAGGACGACGGATTCACATTCTGACGGACGGAGTCCCGGGCACAGACCCGGGACTTTTTTTTGGAATATACGCGCGCGGCCGGGCATAGATTATACGGACAGCAAGGAGGAACAAATGGACTCGACCGAAAACGCAATAGCCGGATACATCAGGCAGATAGGAAAAATACAGACGATAGCTCAGACGCACATCAGGTGCGGCGGCGTGACGAAGGTGCTTTCGGCGTGCGCTTCCTGCTACGTCCGCGTGAGCGAAACGCTGACGGGCGAGGTGCGTCTGGCGGGCAGGGAAACCGTCGACATCGTGGCGTCGTCCGGCGACGGCCTGTCGCGCGAAAGCGGCTGGACGGAATTCACAGACCGCGCGGAGCTGGACGGCATAACTCCCTCGTCCTCGGTCACGGCGGTGGGCAGAGTGCTCGACACCGACGTGGTTTCGGTGGAAAACGACAGCGTCACGCTCGCTTCCGTCATAGAAATAACGCTGTACGCCGAGGAACGTTCGGTGATTCCCGAGCCGCTGCCGCAGAGCGACGGCGTGTTCACCGGCGACAGCCGCATGACGTTTTCCCGTCTCGTCGCGAAAGTGACGGGCAAGGCGGAAGTGCGCTCCGAAAATAAAGTGGAACTGGCGCGCTACGTCTGCGCCGACGCCCGCACCTGCATAAGCGGCGCGGAGGCCGGGCTCGACTCGGTGACCGTGAGCGGCGACGTCTGCATCGACGGCATGGGACTGACGGCGGACGGCGCTTTGCAGCCCTTCGCGCTCGTACTGCCTTTCAGCGAGGAACTCGCGGCCGAAGGCGCGCGCCGCGGCGATCTCGTACAGATGCGCGCGGTATGCGCGACCGTGGCGGCGGAGGAGAGCGAAGAGGGCATAACCTTTATAGTGACCGTCGACCTTACCGGCGCGGTATACTCCGAACTCGCTGCAAGCTGCGCCGTGGACGCGTTCAGCCCCGACTGCGAACTGACCCTGACCCGCACTCCGGTGCGCGGCGTGGCGGTGACGGGCGAGCACTGCGTATCCGGCCAGGCCGAAGGCGCCGTAACGCTGCCAGAGGGCGAGAACGCGGACAGAGTGCTCGCGCTGTGCTGCTTCGCGGCTCAGCCGCTGTCGGCGTATTGCGAATACGGCAGGGCGGTCATCGAGGGAGCGGTTACCGGAACGATCATCTATGCCGACGCCGAAGCGGGACGCAAAAGCTCCTGCGCCGCCGAAATACCGTTCAAGGTCGTCACCGACGTGGAGGCGGACGACGATACGCTGTTCGACGTGACGGGCGCGGTGGGCAAGATAAGCGTGCGGCCGTCGCGGCTGGGCGAGCTTAACGTCAGGTGCGAACTGCACTTCTGCCTGCAGACGGCGAAAGAGGTGAAGGCCGAAGCCGTTACGGCGGCTGTGTGCGGCGAACCGTACCCCGATCGCAAGGGCATGATCTCGGTATATGTGGCGTCGGGCGGCGAAACGCTGTGGGACAGCGCCAGGGAACTCCGGGTCACGCCCGAAACCGTGCTCATGCAGAACGACGAGCTCGATTTTCCTCTGAGCCGGGGCGACAAGGTATTCGTTTTCCGCACAAAATGATCAATCGACAAAATACGACAAAATTCGTCAAGGCGTTTCCTTTGCGGAAACGCCTTTTTGATTTATAATATTATCATGAAAGTCAGGGCATACGGCAAACTCAATCTTTCCCTATACATAACGGGCAGGCGGGGCAGACTGCATACGCTGGACAGCGTGATGACCTCGGTGACCGTTTTCGACGAGGCGGAAATTCTCCCGTCCGACCGGACGCGGGTGCGTTTTCTCAATGCTTCCGTGAATCCCGAACGCAACACCGCGCTTTCGGCTGCCGCGCTCGTGGAAAAGGAGTGCGGCCTGCGCCTGTCGGTCACGGTGAAGAAGGGCATACCCGTGGGCGGAGGCATGGGCGGCTCGTCCGCCGACGCCGCGGCGGTGCTGTGGGCGGCGGAGAAGCTCGCAGGCGTCGATGTAAAAAAACTCGCTCCCCGCATAGGGAGCGACGTACTGTTCATGATACGCGGCGGCACGGCGCGCGTGACCGGCACCGGCGACGCGACCGAATCCGTGCCCTCGTCGGCCTCCTTTTCGGCGCTCGTGGCCGATTGCGGAGCGGTCGGCACCGCGGCCTGCTACGAAGCGTTCGACCGTCTGGGCGGCGGTTCCGGCGGCTGCAGCGACGCGCTCGTGCGCGCCCTCGCTCTCGGCTCCGTGCCCGAAGAGGAACTTATCAACGACCTCGCGCCCGCGGCTGCCCTGCTCAACCCGCGCATAAAGGCGGCGGCGGAGCTTATGGAAAGCGCGGGGCTGACCCCGCACCTGACGGGCAGCGGCGGCTGTCTGTACGCGCTCGGCGGAGGAGAAAAGGAGGAAAAACTGCTCCGCTCGCACGGCTTCGGCTGTTTCGCCGTCCGCTGCGCACCCGCAGGCGTGGAAGAGATATGAGGCTTTACAGCCCGAGCAGCTCGGCGATTATGCTCGAATAACCGAACTCCTCGCCGTCGTCGCCGTAGAAACACAGGGGCGGGTATGCGACGCACCACCAGTTTCCGCCCGTACCCGTTCCCAGCTCGACGATGAGCGCGTCGTAATATCCCGCGGGATAGGTGACGTCGCCGTAGTCGCGGTCGGGGAAATATTCGTAAGACATATAGGCGTTCGCGCCGTAAGAGAAACCGCATTCGGACAGTTTGTCCGCGGCGGTATTTTTTATGCCGTCCAGCCGCGAAGAGATTATGCGGTATGCGTCCTCGCGTCCGCGCGCCGCGGCGAGCGGAGCAGAAAGGTAGTCCACAATCTCGTCGCGGACGATGTATTTGACAGCCTGATCCTTTTCGCCGTCCGAGTTGGCGCGGATATGTATGCGTATCGGGCTGTCGGACGAGGCGCAGCTGCTTGCCGCCGGCAGTACGGCGAGCGCGAGCAGCAGCGAAATTACGATTGCGATATACTTTTTCATACGCGGAATTTTTCCCGCGGCAAATATTTTCACAACGCGCGGCGCATACTTATTTTGTCTTAATTTGCGATAAGGAGGCTGATTATGAAGAAACTCAAAGTCCTCTGCCTTGCGCTCGCGCTGACGCTGTGCTTCGTCGGTATCGCCGGGGAGGCGGTCGGACGGTATGAACCCGGCGTCTCCATCACGGCCGTCGCCGCCAATATAGTCAAGGGCGACACCGCCGCGAACATAAAGAAAGTGCAGCAGAGACTCAAAGAACTCGGCTATTACAAAATAGCCGTGGACGGAATATGGGGCCCCAAGACCCGCGCCGCCGTCATCGCGTTCCAGCGCGACTACGGCCTGACGCAGGACGGCATCGTAGGCTCCCGCACGGAAAAGGCGCTCGGCATAACGCTGAGCTCGTCCTCGTCGTCCGGCGCTACCGGCGGCTATTCGACCAGCGACATGAATCTGCTCGCCAGGTGCGTGTACGCCGAAGCGCGCGGCGAACCATACACCGGACAGGTGGCCGTCGCCGCGGTCGTGCTAAACCGCGTGCGCTCGTCCAAGTTCCCGAACACGATCTCCGGCGTCATCTACCAGAACAACGCGTTCACCTGCGTTGCCGACGGACAGATCAACTACACGCCCAACGAAACGGCCAGAAACGCCGCCCGCGACGCGGTCAACGGCTGGGATCCCACCAACGGCTGTCTGTACTACTACAACCCCGCAACGGCGACGAGCAAGTGGATATGGTCGCTGAAAGTCGAGCTGACGATCGGCCGCCACTCTTTCGCACGGGCATGATGTGTTTCGCGCCGATGATTCGCGCCGGTTGCGACATTGCGCGGCAAAACTCCATGGAGTTTTACCGCTTGTGTCGGCGCGAACGGTAAGATAAAAATATTTATAATGGAGTTTATTTATGAAAGTTTCGCATAAAATCTGGATAATAATGACGGTAATGCTCGTCGCGGCGCTCATAGGCGTCGTCGTATGGCTGTCCGTGTGGCTGTACGGCGAACGCATGCGCGCCGACAACGCGCGTATGCAGATGGAGTACGTGTACGAAAACGCGCTGCACGACAGCCTCGACTCGGTGAGCGAGATGGAAAACAGCCTCGCAAAACTGCTCGTGTCCGGTTCGCGCGCCGAAAACATGTCGATCGCCGCCGACGTATACAAGGACGCCGCGGCAGCCGCCGAAGTGGTCGGCCGCCTGCCCGTGGATATGTACGAACATACCGGCCTGCAGAAGTTTCTCAATCAGGTGGGCGACTTCGCCGCAAGCTATATCCGCAGCGCGGGCAGCGGCGCGGACGTATCCGCATACGAAGAACAGTTCGACGATATACACTCCGCCGCGGCGGAAGTGCGCCGCCAGCTCGCCGAGGCGGCGGGCAGGATAGGCACCGACGGCTATTCGGTCATAAACGATATAGACGCCGGCCTGAATATCTCCGTCGGCGTGGGCGAGGCGGTTATCGAATATCCCAGCATCATATACGACGGACCGTTCTCCGACGCGGATAACGAATCGTCGTGGAAAGGGCTGGACGGCCTGCCCGAAATAAGCGAGGAGCAGGCGCTCGCGGTCGCGCGCGACAAACTCGGCATAGAGGGCGGCAAGATCGTCGGCATAAGCACGGGCGCCGCGGTCATGTACGAGATCGAAGGTACCGCCGGCGGCGCCGACGCATACGCGAGCGTCACGAAATGCGGCGGCATGATAGCTTCCGCGGCGATAGGCAGGGAAACAGAAGGCAAGGGCAGACTCGGCGAGGATGAGGCGGCGGAAAAAGCGCTCGAATATGCCGAAGCGCTCGGCTACTGCGGCTGCCTCACTCCCGTGTGGTACAACGAGAGCGGCTCCGCGGCGGTTATAAATCTCGCGCCCGAGTCGGACGGAATAATATATTATCCCGACCTCGTCAAAATTAAGGTGTCGCTGACCGACGGCGCGCTGCTTGGCGCCGAGGCGTGCGGATACTGCGCCAACCACTGCGAGCGCGCTTATCCGCCCGCGCGCATGACCCCGGCTTCCGCCGAAAAGTGCGTTTCCTCCCGCCTGACGGTCACGAACGTGCGCCTCGCCGTCATCCCGAAAGGCTCGTCCGAACGCCTCTGCTACGAAGTCGCCGGCACGTATAAGGGGCTTGATTATTTCGTATACGTCGACGCCTGCGACGGCACGCAGGTGGACATCCTCCGCGTCATAGACGACGAACAGGGCAAACTCGTCGCATAAAGTTCACAACTTATACGATCTTGCAAACGAAAAACCCGAAGGCTGAATCCTTCGGGTTTTCGTCAAATTATCATAATCAGTCGTAATACCTGACGCTGTCGCTGCGCGGCTTTCTCGGCGCGGGCGGCGCGTCGGGGTAGCCGAGCGCGCAGCAGGCGTATACCGTATCCGTTTCCGGCACGCCCGCTTCGGTCAGCAGGTCGCGTACCTTTTCGCAGTTTTCGCGCCCCAGCTGATTGATCCAGCACGCGCCCAGCCCTATGGCGTGAGCGGCGAGGAACATGTTCTCCGCGGCGCATGCGCAGTCGTCGCGGCTGGTGGCATACTGCGGATCTGCGGAAATGACGATGAACACGGGCGAGTGATAGTTGCACGAGTATCCCTTCGCTCCGTTGCGGTCGAGATTGCTGCCTTTGGATTCGGCGTTGACGTACGAGTACACCCGCTCGTTCATGCGCCGCAGCCAGCCGGCGTTTCTTATGACCGTGAAGTGCCACGTCTGCCTGCTCATGCCGCTCGGCGCGTACCTCGCGGCCTCGACGACCGTCCCGATCTCCTCGTCCGTCGGCATGTCGGGTTTGAAACTCCTCGTCGTCCTGCGCGTCATAATGCATTCGATTGCGTCCATAAATTCCTCCCTTTTTCAGTGTTTGCAGCCGGGGCAGGTAGCGCAGTTGTGCGTGCACTCTCCTCCGCCCGTGCCGCCTATCGAGCCGTAGCATTTGCCCGAAAAACATTGCTTCGTTTCTCCGCCGCACACCTCGCAGCGCGGGGCGGGCGAAGACGGCCCCACGAGTTCTTCCTGTCTGTGTCCGCATTTCGTGCAGACGTAAGTCAAAAGCGCCATCAGCCGATAGCCTCCGTTCGGATTTTTCCGCCGCGCACGACCGCCCATTCCTTGAAGCCCAGCGCTTCGAGCATGCCCGCGACGGCGTCGTAGTTGTAATTGAACCGCTCCGTCCTGTGCGAATCGCTGCCGAAATTGATCAGCTTTCCGCCCAGCTCGCGGTATCTCTTTATTATGCTCGGGTCGGGCAGGCAGAGCGAACCGCTCGCGCCCGCCGACGAGTTCACTTCGAGTATTTTGTCCCGCCTTATGATCTCGCTCAGTATGTCGTCCAGTCTGTCCGCATAGTCCGCGTAAAGCATGCGCTTATCCGCATAAGGCGCGGAGCGGGAGATATAGCCGAGGTGACCAATCGCGTCGTAGCGGTACGGCGCGTCCAGGCTCGCCCTGACCGCATCCAGATATTCGCCGTAAGCGCGCTCTTTGTCGTAGCCGTCGAAATATCCCGGCCAGTAGCAGTCCAGCCCGTGGCAGATGTGCACCGAGTTGATTACGTAGCCGAAGGGGTACTTCGCCAGCTCCGCCGCCGTCCTCGCCGTGTCCTCGGGCGTGAAGCCTGCTTCTATGCCCGCTACGATTTCCAGTCTGCCCGCATACTTTTCCCGCAGCGCCCCGATGTCGGAAAAATACCGTTCGTTGACGCGGTAGTCGAATATAAGTTCTCCCTCCGGCCGCTTGTCGTTGGGGAAACCGAGATCCATGTGCTCGGTCACCGCCAGATAGCCTGCGCCGGCGCGCACGGCGGTTTCCGCCAGCTCTTCCAGCGTCTGCGACGCGTCGGGGGAGTAGTTCGCGTGATTGTGACAGTCTATTCTCATCTTCTCAGATCCTTTCCGTTAAGCGCGACGGTCAGGCATACCCGCCCCGAGAACAGCCGCGAAGCGGTGCGCTCGCCGTATCTGTTTTCCAGCTGCGCGCTCGTAAGGTTTGTCGTTATCACGGTATGCCGCCCGGCGTTCATGCGTTCGCTTATGACGGTGAACAGATATTCCAGCGTTACGTTTTTGAGTATGCTCTCGCTGCCGAGGTCGTCGATGACGAGCAGATCGGCGCCGAGCAGGGCGTTGAGTCCGTCCGCCCGTCCCGCGTCGAAGGACGTATGATATTTCAGGCATATATCGTTGAAGCGGAACGCCGTCAGAAACAGCGTGCCGAAGCCGCGCCGTTCCAGCTCGTTGGCTATGCAGGCGGCGAGGTACGTCTTGCCCGTACCCGCGCGCCCCATGAGCAGCACGTTGACGTTCTTGGTGTCCGGGAACTTCTCGCAGAATATGCGCATGCCGCGGTACGCCGCGTCGGCAATCGCCTTGTCCTCGCCCTCGAACACGTCGGTGTCGCCGTCGCCGAACGCAAACGGCGGGGCGGAGAAGCCCACGGTCTCTCTCGCCGCGCGCCTGCGCACGCAGTCGCAGTATTCGTTTCCGACCACGCCGGTGTCGCCGCACTTCGCGCACCGCGGCGCCGCGCGCTTCACGCCGAACCCTGCGGCAAGTTTATCCCTGCGCCGTTCCAGCTCGGCGACGTTGTCCGCGCCGTCCAGCACGGCCGCGCGCACCGCCTTTTCGGCGGCGTAAAGCTCGGGGTGTGCTTCCATCGCCCTGCGGTACGCTTCGTCGGCGGCGGTCTGCCGCTCGCGGTATTCGTTTCGTATAAGATTTGCGGCCGATCTCAGATTCATCAGATATCCTCCGCCGAAATGCTGCGTATTTTTTCGTTGAGCCTGTCGGCCTCGCTCTCGCTCATGGCGGCGGGCGAGGAAGTCATGCTGCCTTTTTCGTGGTATGCCTTGACGAGCGCGTGCATCCTGACGCGCGGATTGGCTTCGCCCATGCTGCGCGACGCCGCGTCCTCCAGCACGCCCTGCGGCACGTTCCAGTAATTCGTCCAGATGTTATAGCTGTCGCGGTCGCGGCTGGTGACGTCGCCGGAAATGCCTGCGAGGGAGAGCAGCCTGCGTATCTCCGCGTCGTACCGTCCTTCCGCGGAAAACCGCGCCTTGACCGAATCGTAGCTCGTCACGCCCTCGGCTGCGCATTCTTCGAGCAGCGCGGTCATCTTGTCGCACGACTTCTTGTCGTGGCGGAAACAGTAGTCCGCGACCAGCCGCAGCGAATCGCCGTCGAAGCCGAGTTTGAGCCATTCCTTGACGTACGTTTCGGCATAATAATCGAGGTGGTTGAACCGCACGTCCAGCTTGATGAGCAGCTCTTTTGTGAGCGACAGCAGGTTTTCGCGGTTGCGCCTGTACTCCTCGATGTCTTTCAGCTCTATGAGCCCATCCGCGTGATAGCGGGTGAGCACGGTGTCCAGCCCCTTCATCTCGCCGTACACGCCCGCCGCGACGGCGAGCACGGTGCCCGGCTTGAAGCCCATTTCTTCCGTCCATTTGCGGTACAGCCGCACGTCGTCGTAGTCCTGCGCGCGGCGGATTTTAAGAACCTTGAACAGCTTCGCGACGTCGCCGGACAGTATGTCGTATGCGGACAGCTTGGTTTCCACTTCGGGCGCGGTGCGGCAGCCCTCTTTCGCGAGGTTGCGCGCCACCGTGACGATGTACTTCCAGTGCACCGATTTGCCTTTGAGCCGCACGCAGTACGCTATGACCGCGAGCATGGCGTCCACGTCGAAACCGTAGTCCTCGATCGCCGCATAGTATTCGTTGAGCTCGCTGGGCAGAAACTCGCGGTTGGGGAGCATGCGCATGAGCATCTCGTTGAAGTGCGCGTATTTCTTCTTGGAATACGTCTTCTGCGACGGGCGCACGTAGCGCACCGGCGTGTATTCCACCTCATACGGCGGCACGGCGGAGATGCGCACCAGCCCGCGGCTCTCCCAGTACCTGAACGCGTCCATGACCTCGTCCTCTGTCATACCAAGAAGTTTTGCCATGCGCTCGGCGGAATTATCCGCGCTGCCGTTGCCCTCGGCGAGCATTTTTCCGTAAATGTATACCTTGGTATATCCCTCGGGAGCAAACGGCATAAGCTCGAGCACGAAAATGTTGTCGAGTTCTATGCTCTGCTTTGCCGACAGTTCGCTGCTGAGTCTTGTGAAGCCCATTCTTTCCTCTCCCGTTTTTCTGCCTTCCGGCTCTTGATTATTTTCCGCCCGTCTGCTATAATACTTATAAAGCGCTGCTGCGGTCCGATTGTTACATGATAGCACAAAAGGCGGCCGCAGCACAAGCGAATAAGGAGATATTGCATGAAATTTTCAAGGGGGCGGGTATGAAACTCGTACATCTGTCCGATCTTCACCTCGGCAAACGCGTCGGCGAGTTCTCCATGCTCGAAGACCAGAAATACATACTCTCGTCCGTGCTAGGCATAGTGCAGTCGGAGCGGCCGGACGCCGCGGTCATTGCCGGCGACGTCTACGACAAGTCGGTGCCGAGCGCCGAGGCCGTCGAGCTTTTCGACGACTTTCTCGTCTCGCTCTCGTCGCTGTGCCGTGTTTTCGTCATCAGCGGCAATCACGATTCGCCCGAGCGCATCGCTTTCGGCGGCAGACTCATGGCGGCGGAGGGCGTGTATATGTCGCCCGTCTATTCGGGCGCTCTCGACCCCGTGACTCTTAGCGACGAGTGGGGAGAGGTCGCGTTCTATATGCTGCCTTTCATAAAGCCCACCCACGTGCGCAGATACTATCCCGACGACGGCATAGAAACGTATACCGACGCCGTGCGCGTAGCCCTCGCTCACGCGGCTCCGACGGACGCGGAAAGAAAGGTGCTCGTCACGCACCAGTTCGTCACGGGAGCCGAGCGTTCGGAGTCGGAGGACATTTCCGTGGGCGGTTCGGACAACGTGGACGCGTCCGCCTTCGCCGGCTTCGACTACGTCGCGCTCGGGCACATACACCGCCCGCAGAACGTTGGGAAAAACATGCGCTACTGCGGCACGCCGCTGAAATATTCCTTTTCCGAGGCGAAGCAGGACAAGTCCGTCACGGTCGTCGAACTGCGCGAAAAGGGCAGCGTGACCGTGCGCACCGTGCCCCTCGTCCCTCTGCGCGAAATGCGAGAGATAAAGGGCAGATACGCCGACCTGATGCTGAAAAGCTATTACGAAAACACCTCGTACGGCGAAGATTACATGCACATAACGCTGACGGACGAAGAGGACATACCCGACGCCGTGCGCAAGCTGCGCGTCGTATACCGCAACCTCATGAAGCTGGACTACGACAACGCCCGCACGCGCGCCGCCGCGCCCGAGCTTGCCGCCGGCGGCATAGACACCGTTTCTCCGCTCGAACTGTTCTCCGACTTTTACGAAAAGCAGAACGGCTCGCCCATGAGCGCGGAGCAGGAGGAGTGTATGCGCTCCGTCATAGAAAAAATCTGGGAGGAGCAATGAGACCCGTAAGACTTGTCATGTCCGCTTTCGGACCGTACGCCGGCAGGGCGGAACTGGATCTCGGCAAACTGGGCAGGAGCGGACTTTATCTCATCACCGGAGACACCGGCGCGGGCAAGACAACCATTTTCGACGCCATAACCTACGCGCTGTACGGCGAGGCGAGCGGCGACAACCGCGCCCCGTCCATGTTCCGCTCCAAATACGCCGCGCCCGAAACTCCCACCGGAGTGGAGCTGACTTTCGAGTACGCGGGCAAGGAATACACCGTGCTCCGCAATCCCGAATACGAACGCCCGGCGCGCCGGGGCGGCGGCACCACCACTGAGAAGGCGAACGCCGAGTTTATATATCCCGACGGCAGACGCGTGACCAAACTGGGCGAGGTAAACGCGGCGGTGGTCGGGGTCATAGGCATCGACCGCAAACAGTTTTCGCAGATCGCCATGATAGCGCAGGGCGACTTCCTCAAACTGCTCAACGCCACGACGGACGAGCGCAAAGCCATATTCCGCAGGATATTCAAGACCGACCGTTTCCGCGCCCTGCAGGATAAACTCAAAGCCGACTTATCCGACGCTTCGGACAGGTGCAAAGAACTGCGCGCCGCAGCGGAGCAGTACGTGAGCGGAGCGCGCGCCGGCGAAGAGTACGCCGAAGAACTGGAAAAGGCGAAGAGCGGCGGACTTACGCCCGACGGCGTGACGGAACTGCTGCGCCGCCTGGTCGCGTCGGACAGGGAAAAGGACGCGGAGCTGACGGCGAAAATAAAGGCGCTCGAAGCGGAAATATCCGCGGCGGACGTTGCGGTCGCGGCGGCGGAAAAGGCGGAAGCTCGCGCAAAGGAACTTGCGGACGAGCGCGCTAAACTTGCCGCGGCGGAAAAGGCGAAAGCCGACGCGGCGGCCGCGCTGGAAGCCGAACGCGCCCGCGCGGGCGAGCGCGAAAACGCGGAGAAGCTCGCGGCGGAAATAGGCTCCCGTCTGCCCGATTACGACGAGCTCGACGGACTGACCGGCGAACTGAAAAAAGCTCAGTCCGCTGCCGAAGAGCTCGGCAAACGCGCGCGCGAGAGCGCCGAAGCCCTCGCGGCTGCGGACGTAAAACTCGCCGCGGCGAAAAAGGAAGCCGCGGCGCTGGCGGACGCCACCGCCGAGGTCGCCAGGCTGGAATCGCGCCGCGCCGAACTGAACCGGGTCATGGATTCGCTGTCCGAGCTGCAGAAAGCCAAACATACGGCAGACGGAGCGGCGAAAGATTACGCCGCCGCACTGGATAAGTACCGCGCGGCCGCGTCGCGCGCAGAGAGCGCGAAAAACGCTTACAACATTGCCAACCGCGCCTTTCTCGACGGACGGGCGGGCGTGCTCGCCGCCTCGCTGAAAGAGGGGGAGCCTTGCCCCGTGTGCGGTTCGACTACTCATCCTCATCCCGCGCGCCCCGCGGCCGACGTGCCGACGGAAGCGGAACTGGAAAAGCTGCGCCTCGCTTCCGAGGCCGCCGACGGCGACGACCGCAAGGCAAGCGGCGAGGCGGGCAGACTGAAAGGCGTGTGCGAGCAGGCGAAAAAGGCATTTGCGGCGCAGTCCGCTGCGCTTGTCGGAGAGACGGACGAAGAAAAGTCACGCGCCCTGCTCAACGATCTTTATAAAAAAACAACTGACGAGCTGAAAGCAAACGAGACGGCTGCGGCCAAAGCGAAGGCGGACGCGGAGCGCAAAGCCGCGCTCGACAAAGCCGTGCCCGAAATGGAATCCCGCCGCGCCGCGCTCGACAAAGCGCTGTCCGACATGCGCGACAAAGCGACGGCGGAAGAAACACGCGTCGCGCAGCTGTGCGACCGTGTTTCGGCGCTCGGAAGCAAACTGAACTACGAGAGCAAGGCCGCGGCGCTCGCCGCCAGGAACGCCTATCTCGCCGGAGCGGGGGACATGAAAAAGGCGCTGGACGCCGCCGCTGAAGAGGACAAAAAGCGTGCGGAGGCCGTCGCCGCGCTGAAAAGTTCCGTCGCCTCATTGGAAAAACAGACGGAGGGCGGCGTGCCCGACATCGCGTCCCTTCGCGCAAAGCGCAGCGCACTTGCCGCGGATAAGGAGGCGCTGACCGCCGGGCAGAAGGACGTGAACGCCCGCCTGCAGGCGAACGGCAGCGCCCTTAACGGCGCCGCGAAAAAATACGGCGAGCTTGCCTCCGCCGACCACCGGCTGTCGTGGCTGCGCGCGCTGTCGTCCACCGCGAACGGCAATCTTCCGGGCAAGGAAAAAATCATGCTGGAAACGTACGTGCAGACGACGTTTTTCGACCGCATAATCGCGCGCGCCAATACCCGCCTTCTCGCCATGTCGGGCGGGCAGTACGAGCTGGTACGCCGCAAAGAGGCGGACAACGTGCGCAGCCAGACCGGACTGGAACTCAACGTCACCGATCATTACAACGGCTCCGAGCGCGACGTGCGCTCGCTGTCCGGCGGCGAATCGTTCAAAGCCTCGCTGTCCCTCGCGCTCGGCCTGTCCGACGAGATACAGTCGTCGGCTGGCGGCATACGGCTGGACACGATGTTCGTGGATGAGGGGTTCGGCTCGCTGGACGAGGATTCGCTGCGCCAGGCGATCGGCGCGCTCGGCTCGCTGACCGAAGGCGACCGCCTCGTCGGCATCATATCCCACGTCGCCGAACTCAAAGAGAAGATAGACAAACAGATAGTCGTTACCAAAGACCGCGCCGGCGGCAGCCGCGCCGAAATCATCGTATAACCGAAAAAAGCAAAAGGCGCGGCAATGCCGCGCCTTTGAATATTTGAGCATAAACGTTTTTTTATTTTTTCGTGAGTTCGTAGCCTTCCTTGCCGTCCTTGACCGCCCAGCCCATGGAGGCGAGGGTTTCGCGCAGCGCGTCGCTCTTCGCCCAGTCCTTGGCGAGCCGCGCCGTCCACCTCTCGTCGGCGATCGCCCTGACGTCCGCGGGAACGTCCTCTTTCTTCTCCTCGGTGCATTTGTCCAGCGACAGACCCAGCACCTTATCCGCGCGCATCGCCGCCTCGTATATGTCGCGGGAAGGCGGATTTTTGAGCAGCGTCCACAGCGCGCCCATGCCGAGGGGGATATTGAGGTCGTCGCTCACCGCGTCGGCAAACTCCTTGTCGAAGGCCTCTATGACGGCGGGATCGGTTTTCGCGTCCGACGCCGCGCAGGCTTTGAGCAGCGCGAGCAGGCGGGAATACGCCGTTTTCGCCGCGTCCATGCCCTCGAAGGTGAAGTTGAGCTTCTTGCGGTAGTGCGTGTTGAGGCAGAAATATCTGAAGTCCATGGGGGAGTAACCGCGTTCCTCGAGCTGGTCGAGCGTATACGTGTTGCCCAGGCTCTTGCTCATCTTCCTGCCGTCCACCTGCATGAACTCGACGTGCATCCAGTAATTGACTGCGGGGTGCCCGAGCAGCGCCTCGGACTGCGCGATCTCGTTCTCGTGGTGAATGGGGATGTGGTCGACGCCGCCCGTATGAATATCGAACACGTCGCCGAGATACTTTCTCGACATGGTCGAGCACTCGATATGCCAGCCGGGATAGCTGCGCCCCCACGGGGAATCCCACTGCATTATATGCTCTTTGGGCGCCTTCTTCCACAGCGCGAAATCGGCGGGGTTGCGCTTTTCGCTGTTGACGTCCACGCGCGCCCCGGCTATATTGTCGTCCAGCCGCGTGTTGCCAGACAGCTTGCCGTACGACGGGAATTTGGATATGTCGAAATACACGCCGTCGCTCGTCTCGTAGCCGTAGCCTTTTTCGACGAGCGCCTCGACGAATTCGAGCATATCCGCTATGTGATCGGTCGCCTTGGCGACGATCTCCGGCTTTTCGATGTTCAGCCGCGCGGTATCCCTGAAAAACAGGTCGGTGAAATGCTTGGCGATTTCCCACGGCGATTTGCCCGTTTTCTTCGCCGCCGACTGCATTTTGTCCTCGCCTTCGTCCGCGTCCGACGTGAGGTGTCCGACGTCGGTTATGTTCATGACGCCGAGCAGTTTATAGCCGTTCATTCTGATGACGCGGCGCAGCGTGTCCATGAACAGATACGCGCGCATGTTGCCCATGTGCGCCTGCGAGTACACCGTGGGTCCGCACGAGTACATTCTCACCTCGCCGGGGTGCACGGTTTTCAGTTCTTCCTTTCTTCTTGTAAGCGTATTATATACTATCATAAATCTTCACTATTTTCGCTATTCGGCAGGCCTGTCGCCGCGACCAGTTTTTCCAGCTCCGCGATACGCTTTTCCAGCGCGCAGATTTTGTCCTCGACGGGGTCGGGGAGGCACTGATCGAGGTCGTCCAGCCTCTCGCCGTTCAGCCTGACGACGACGCCGGGTACGCCGACGACGGTCGCGTTCGCGGGCACGTCCGTAAGCACCACGCTGCCCGCGCCTATCTTGGCGTTGCGCCCTATCGTTATGGGGCCGAGCACTTTCGCGCCCGCGCTGATCATGACGCCGTTCTCGACGGTGGGGTGGCGCTTGCCCGTGTCCTTGCCCGTGCCGCCCAGCGTCGCGCCCTGATAAATCGTGACGTTGTTGCCGATCTCCGTCGTTTCTCCGATGACGACGCCGGTGCCGTGGTCGATGAACACGCCGTGGCCTATCCTGGCGCCCGGATGTATCTCGATGCCGGTGGCGAACCGCCCGAACGCCGAAATCATGCGCGCGAGCAGTCTGAAACCGCGGACATGGAGAAAATGCGCCGCACGGTAAAGTACGAGCGCGTGAAATCCGTTGTACGTGAGCACGATTTCCAGCGCGTTTTTGGCCGCGGGGTCGTGTTCGAGCGCCGCACGGAGATCCGCTTTTATTTTGTTGACTTTTCTTTTCATGTCCGGCTTGGTATCAGATGAACGAGAGCAGGTCGAGCAGGTCGGCGAACTTTTTCACGCCCTCGTCGTACTCCTTTTTATTCGAAAAAACGCCCTTGAATTTTTCTTCCAGCTTTTCCAGCACTTCGGCGAGTTCCTTTTCGCCTTTTTCCGTTATATGGTATGATATGACGCGTTTGTCTTCCGAGTTCTTGACTTTGACCACGGCGCCGTCCTCCACGAGTTTGTTGCACAGCAGGGCGAGGTTGCTTTTGACCATGCACAGCTGTTCCATAAGATCGATGGGCGAGCGCGGCTTTAAGGAAAGCAGATAGAGCGCCTTCGTGCGCAGCGTGACGGCGCAGCCTTTGCCGCGTTCGAAGTTGCACGCGCCGCGCGTGGCTATTCTCAGCTCTATGAGTTTTTCCCCTAATTCGTACATATCAAAAGTAATTATATAATAACCGCGTCTTTTAGTCAAGTTTTTTTCCAAAAGGTATTGCAAAACGGTAAAATATATGTTATAATCAATATGCAGCTAAGATCTGCCAAACCAGATACAGGAAGGGAAAAATGAACATCACCGAAGTACGAGTAAGACTCATCAAAAAGGACGAGGGCAAACTCAAAGCCGTTGCGTCCGTAACGATCGACGACTGTTTCGTCGTTCACGACGTCAAGATCATCGAGGGCGGCGAAGGTTGTTTTATAGCGATGCCGTCGAAGAAGACACCGGATGGCGAGTATAAAGACATCGTTCATCCTCTCAACACCGAGACCAGGGAAATGCTCGGCAAACGCGTTCTCGCCGAGTACGAGAAGGTCAAGACCGAAGCGGCCGGTTGATCGGACGCAGGAAAAGGAACGGAAGGGGTTGTTTTTTTCGCCGCTTCCGTTTTTCTTTTTTCTTTCCCGAAAAAACAATAACATGCGCGGAGATTCATTATGCTCATAACGAAAGAAGCCTACGGACTTAAAATAGCGGACGCGGAATGCTTCTCGCTCGCCGACACGCTGGAATGCGGACAGATGTTCCGCTTCGCTGCCGACGGAGACGGGTACTCGGTGTGGTCGAAGGACAAATACTGCCGCGCCCGCCAGCGCGGGGAGGAGATAACCGTGGAAACGGACGACCCCGACTATTTCGCGGACTACTTCGCGCTCGACGTCGACTACGGCGCGCTTTACGCGAAGCTGCGCGCGTTTCCCGAACTGACGGAAGCCGCTGACGCGTCGCGCGGCGTGCGCCTGCTCCGCCAGGATCCCTTCGAAATGATAATCTCTTTCATCATTTCGGCGAACAACAATATCCCGCGCATAAAGGGCATAATTTCCCGTATATGCGAAGCCGCCGGCCGCCGGATCCCGAGCGGCCATGCTTTCCCGACGCGCGAAGAGCTTTGCGCGCTCACGACCGAAGATTTCGCCCGCCTCGGCGCCGGGTACCGCGCTCCGTACTTATACGAAGCCGCCCGCACCGTCACCGACGGGTTCATAGCCGACGTAAAGGCGTCGGACACCGCCTCGGCGATGAAAAAACTGCTCGGCGTCAAGGGCGTGGGGCCCAAGGTCGCCGACTGCATCATGCTGTTCGGGCTGGGGCGCGGCGACACCTTTCCCGTGGACACGTGGATGGAACAGGCGCTCGGCACCGACGAGCTGGATACCAACGCCAAAATCCGCGCGCACTACCTCGCGCGCTACGGCGGTCTCTCCGGCCTTGCTCAGCAGTACATATACCACTATAACAGAAACGTAAAACGCTGAAAGATTTTTAATGTTATTTCAATCGGCGCGGTGTATAATAACGCATCGCCCTCGGAGGGATAATATAAAGGGAGCAAATCACACTTAAGGAGCGTACGGTATGGAGCGCAATTACGAAAAAACGCCCGAAGAGCTGCTGCGTGAAAGCGGCGTGACCGCGGAGAGCGGTCTGTCGCAGGAAACTGCGGAAGCGCGCCTCGCCGAGTACGGCAGAAACGTATTCGAGGCACACAAAAGACAGAAACTGATCTACAAGATCCTCGCGCAGTTTAAGGACGTTTCCGTCATCATACTGCTCATCGCCGGCGTGCTCAGCCTCGTCATGTCCATAGTCGAAGGCGGCAGTTTCGTAGAGCCGATCGTCGTGTTCGCCGTAATCGTCATGAACATCGTCCTTGCGGTGACGCAGGAGCGCAGCGCCGAAAACGCGCTGGAAGCGCTCAAAAGCCTGTCGTCGCCGATATGCCGCGTGCTGCGCGGCGGGGAAGTGCGCGAGCTTGATCCGGCGCTGCTCGTTCCCGGCGACATAATCATGCTGAAAACGGGCGACCTCGTTCCCGCGGACGCCCGCCTCATAACGTGCGAGAGCCTTGCCGTGGACGAATCGTCGCTGACGGGCGAGAGCGTCCCCGCCGAAAAGGACGCTTCCGCCGTTCTGTCCGGCGACGTGCCGCTCGGAGACCGGGTCAACGTCGTTTTTTCCGGCTGTCTCGTGACTGCCGGCACCGCCGTGGCAATCGTCACCGGCACGGGCATGAACACCCAGATAGGCAGGATCGCGCAGTTCCTTAAAGATACGAAACAGCAGAAGACCCCGCTCCAGACCCGTCTCGACAAGGTGGGAAAGGTCATAAGCGGCGTCGCCGTCATGTCGGCGATCGCCATGCTCGTCGTCGGCTTGGTTCAGGGGCACGGTATATGGGAGATGGCGCTCGTCGCCGTCACTCTCGCCGTCGCCGCGGTGCCCGAAACGCTGTCGCTCATCGTCACGCTCATACTGACGCAGGGCGCCAAGAAGATGGCGGCCAAGAACGCGCTCGTCCGCCAGATGCAGGCGGTGGAGACGCTGGGCAGCACGTCCGTTATATGCTCGGACAAAACGGGCACGCTGACGATGAACAAGATGACCGTCAAACGCCTGTGGGTGTACGGCAGCGACCCGGTCGCCGAGGACGCCGAGTTCGGCGAGGCGCAGATGTCCTTCCTCGAAAAACTGTCGCTCGCCTGCGCCGCCACCGTGGGTACGGACGACGACGGCAACGAGAAGATATTCGGCGACCCCACCGAAACCGCCATCGTCCGCCTCGCAAAGGAAAAGGGCATAGATTATGAGCATCTGGGCGAGAAGTATAAGAAAGCCGGCGAGATCCCGTTCTCGTCGTCGCGCAAGATGATGACCAACGTCGTCGAACTGCCGGAGGGCGGCTGGCTCGTGCTCACCAAGGGCGCTTTCGACCGCCTGCCTTTCCGCCGCGACGATTATAACTATATGCGCACGCTCGAACAGACGCACGACGCGTTCGCGTCCGACGCTCTCCGCGTCATCGCGCTTGCCAGCCGCCGCGTGGATAAACTGCCGGAGGATCTGACCGAACTGGAACGCGACCTGACTTTCGAGGGCTTCGTCGGCATCATAGATCCGCCGCGCCCCGAAGCCGCCGCCGCGATAGCCAAGGCGAAAGTGGCGGGCATACGCACGATAATGATAACGGGCGACCACGCCGCTACCGCCGCCGCGATAGCGCGCGAGCTGGGCATAATAACCGCGAACGAGGGCGTCATAACGGGCACCGAGCTTGCAAAACTGTCCGACGAGGAACTCGCCGACAGCATAGAATTTTATTCGGTCTACGCCCGCGTGTCGCCCGAGGACAAGATACGCATCGTCAAGGCGTGGCAGGCGAGGGGAGACGTCGTCGCGATGACGGGCGACGGAGTCAACGACGCGCCCGCGCTCAAAGCCGCCGACGTCGGCGTGGCCATGGGCGTGAACGGCACCGAGGTCGCCAAGAGCGCCGCCAAGATGATCCTTACCGACGACAAGTTCTCCACCATAATAGAAGCCGTCGCCGAAGGCCGCAACATCTTCTCCAACATACGCAAACTCGTATACTTCCTGCTCGTGTGCAACATCTCCGAGATTATCGTCATGCTGTTCGCGCAGTTCATGAACTGGGATCTTCCGCTCACGCCGCTCATGCTGCTCATAATCAACGTGCTCGGCGACGGTATTCCCGGCATGGCGCTCGCGAAGGAGGAATCGGATAAACGCATAATGAAGCGCCGTCCCATCGCCCGCACCGAAAGTTTCTTCGGCGGCGGACTCATGGAAGTCATAATACGCCAAACGTGCGTGTTCGCAATAGTGTCGCTCGCCGCGTTCTACATCGGCATGCATGTGGACTTCGGCAACGGTACGTCGGTGGAAACGGGCAGGACGATGGCGTTCCTCGTCACCGGCTGGACGTCCATACTCCACGTGCTGACGGTGCGCAGCCGCAGCAATATGTACAAATACCGCGTGAAGGACAATCCTCAGCTTTATATCAGCTGCGCCGCAATGCTCGCGGTGTTCGCATTCCTCGCCGCAGTGCCTCCCGTGGCGAACGCCCTCGGCCTCGGCACTCTGGGCGGTTTGCAGTGGCTGGTCGTCATAGGGCTCACTCTCGCGCCCACGATCATCGCCGAATACGGCAAGTTCTGGGACGCGATCAAATCCCGCACCGCCGAAAAGAACCGCGTCGGCACATACAGATAAAGCCGATAACAGATAAAGCCGATATATAATTATCATACTGTATTCATCTTTCGGAGCCGCGCGTGCGTTTATCGCATGCCGCGGCTCCGCTTTTCGTCGCCGCCGCAAATAACTTGACAAAGCGCGGCGTTTCCCTTATACTTGACAGTATGTTCCGCGCGTACGACAAGGCAGGTGATATCTCGTATGCTCTCGGCGCTTTTCCGACCGTAGAGCTGGTTCGCCGCCGCCCGGACGACGTTGTCGCCGTCGCACTGCACTCCAAGTTCAGAATGACGGAAGAGGTGGAGGAGGCGCTGTCGCCTGTGCGGGACAGGGTATACGTCAGCGACCGCGACGTCGAGCGCGTGGCGAAGAAGGGCAATACCTTCGTCGTCGGCGCCTTCCGCAAACGCTTTTTCCCGTTCGGCCGCCGCACGCACGTCTGCCTCGTGCGCCCCTCGGACGCGGGCAATCTCGGTACCATAATGCGCACCATGCTCGGCTTCGGAGTGACCGCCCTCGCGGTGGCGGGCGACGCCGCCGACGTCTACGATCCGCGCACCGTGCGCGCTTCCATGGGCGCGGTGTTCGCGCTGGACATAGCGCTTTTCCCGGACTGGGAAACTTATGCCGCCGCGCATGACGAGGACAAATATCTGTTCATGCTGGACGGCCGCAGCGTGTCGCTTACGGACGTAAAACCGCGCGCGGGCGAGCGTGCATACGTGTTCGGCAACGAAGGCTCAGGCCTGCCGCCCGGACTTGCGGAAGCGGGCACGCCCGTAGTCATACGTCACTCGCGCGAGATAGACTCGCTCAATCTGCCGCAGGCGGTGGCGATAGGCCTGTACGAGATGACAAAAGCCGATTTCAACAAACCGATTACGATTTGACAAGGAGTAAATAAATGGATTCACGCCAGACTATGATCGTCCTCGACTTCGGAGGACAGTACAATCAGCTCATAGCGCGCCGCGTTCGCGAGCATAACGTATACTGCGAACTGCTGCCTTACACGACGCCGACGGATAAGCTGCTCGCCAAAAAGCCGATAGGCATAATCTTTACGGGCGGGCCGAGCAATACGTTCGACGAAAACGCGCCCAAGGTGGAGCGCGCGCTCATCGAGTCGGGCGTGCCCGTGCTCGGCATCTGCTACGGCTGCCAGCTCATCGCGGATATGACGGGCGGCGTCGTGGGGCAGGGCCCCCGCGAATACGGCAGGCAGACGCTGACCGTGGAGAGCAGCGCGCTGTTCGAAGGCGTGAAAAAGCAGTCGCTGTGCTGGATGAGCCATTCCAATTACGTGGAGAAGCTGCCCGCGGGTTTCCGAGCCACCGCATCCACTCCGACCTGTCCGGTCGCTGCTATGGAATGCGCGGAGCGCGGCCTTTACGGCGTGCAGTTCCACCCCGAGGTCATGCACACCGAAGAAGGCGAAAAGATACTCCGCAATTTCCTTTACAACGTCTGCGGCGCGAAAGGGGACTGGACGATGGGCAACTTCGCGTCCATGACCATAGACGCGCTCAGAAAGAAGATCGGAAACAAAAAGGTGCTGTGCGCGCTGTCCGGCGGCGTGGATTCCGCCGTCGCGGCCACGCTCGTGCATAAGGCGTGCCCCAACCTCGTCTGCGTGTACGTCGACCACGGCCTCATGCGCAAGAACGAAACCGAAGAGATCGTGCGCGTGTTCCGCGACGAGCAGGGCATGAACCTCATCGCCGTCGACGCGGGCGAGCGTTTCCTCTCCAAGCTCGCGGGCGTGACCGAACCGGAGAAGAAACGCAAGATCATCGGCGCCGAGTTCATCAAGGTGTTCGAGGAAGAGGCGAAGAAGATAGGCGCGGTGGACTACCTCGTGCAGGGCACGATATATCCCGACGTCATCGAAAGCGGTTTGGGTGCGAGCGCGAAAATAAAGAGCCACCACAACGTGGGCGGACTGCCCGACGTGGTGGATTTCAAGGAAATAGTCGAGCCTCTGCGCGACCTGTTCAAGGACGAAGTGCGCGCCTGCGGCTTCGAAATCGGACTGCCCGCGTCCATAGTGCTCCGCCAGCCGTTCCCGGGCCCCGGCCTCGGCATAAGGATAATAGGCGAGGTCACCGCAGAAAAGGTGAAGGTGCTCCAGGAGGCCGATTACATATACCGCGAGGAGATCGCGAAGGCGGGACTGGACAAAGAGATATGGCAGTATTTTGCGGTGCTCACCAACGTGCAGACGGTAGGCGTCATGGGCGACGAGCGCACGTACGACCGCGTGTGCGGCCTGCGCGCGGTGACGAGCGTGGACGGCATGACCGCGGACTGGGCGCGCATTCCGTACGACGTGCTCGAAACCATCTCCTCACGCATCGTCAACGAAGTGAAGGGGATAAACCGCGTGGCGTACGACATTACGTCCAAGCCGCCCGCAACCATAGAGTGGGAATAACAAAACAGCCCCGGCGCGTCTGCTCACGCGGCCGGGGCTTTATCGTATGTAGCTATTATGAACGACGGATTTTGTATAGAACTTGCGTCGCCCGCGGATCTTGACGGTATTTGCGCTGTCATCGGCGATTCCGTGCGCACGGTTTATCCGCTGTATTATACCGGTGAATTCGTGGACTTTTTTCTGTCTTTGCATGAAAAATCTGCGGTTTTATCCGATATTATGTCACGCATAGTATATTGTGTGAGGCTGGACGGGCTGGTCGTCGGCACCGTTACCGTCTGCGGGAATACCGTGAAGAGGCTTTTCGTGTCGCCTCGTTACATGCGGCGCGGCATAGGTTCCGCGCTGATGGATCGCGCGGAAGAGATGATTTTTTCCGAGCACGACTGCGCGATTTGCGACGCTTCCGCGCCCGCGGTTTCCGTATATGCCGGGCGTGGATATGCGCGCGTCCGTACCGAATGTATAACATGCGGCGGCAGCGTAATGTCGTATGAAGTAATGGAGAAAAAGAAATGACCGAAATTTACATTCCGGACGGCGCGGAAGAAAGCGAGGGACTTCGGCGCACGACGCATCTTGCTGTGTCCGCGCATCAGGACGATACCGAGATAATGGCGTACCCGGGCATACTCGACTGTTACGGAAAACCGGACAATTATTTCTCTGCGATAGTAACGGCTGACGGAGCCGGAAGTCCGAGAAGAGGGGATTACGCTTTGATGTCGGACGGAGAAATGGCCGCCGTCCGCATAACCGAACAGAAGCGTGCCGCTGATGTCGGAAAGTATTCTTCGCTTGTTCTGCTCGGCCGGCCGTCGTGCGAAATCAGGAATCCTTCGCTTTCCGGCATAACCGACGAGTACGTGCGTCTGCTTCTTGTCATGCGCCCGCGCGTCGTGTACACGCACGCGCTTACGGACAGGCACGATACGCATGTCGCTGTTGCTCTCAGACTGATCGCCGCACTGCGGCGCCTGCCTGCGGATAAGCGTCCTTCGGTCCTTTACGGCTGCGAAGTCTGGCGCGATCTCGACTGGCTGACGGGGAAAGAGCGAGTGGCTTTCGATGTAAGCGCGAGGCCCGGTCTTGCACGCGCTCTTCTGACCGTTTATGACAGTCAGATAGCCGGCGGCAAGAGATATGATACGGCCGCGCTCGGCAGGCGCGCCGCGCATGCGACTTTCTCCGAATCGCACGCGTGCGACGGAGCGTCGGCGCTTTCTCTCGCAATGGACATGACGCCGCTGATGTCGGGCGGAGATCCGGCGGAGTATGCTTCGGCGGCCGTTATGCGTTTCGCCGGCGACGTATGCGACCGCATCCGGCGACTTTCATGACGCCGCGCCGAGGCGCTGACGCTTTTCCATTCTGTGCCAGTTTACGAAACCGTAAATATCGTTTATGAGAAAGGCGGAGAAGCATACGAGAACGGATACGTACGACATGTCCGAGGCCGTCGCAAGCGACCACAGCACTATGAGTACGACGTCGTTCGCAGCATAGCCGAGAGCGAAGTACGGACTGCGCCTGAACGTCAGATACACGCCTAGGAAGCTCGTGGTGACCGAAATCGTGCTCGGCACTATGTTTGCGGTGTTAAATGCCGACAGAATGAAATAGAACCCGAAAGTGACCGCGGCCGCGAGAACGAACATCAGCGCGGTTTCTTTTTTGCTTATTCTGTTCACCTTTACTTCGGTTTTTCTGCCGCCGTACGGATTGCGCAGCCACGACACGAGCGCGAAAATCGCCATTGGCATGGTCATGCCGAGATAGGTTATCATCTCTCCGTAATATGCGAAAGAGAAGGAGATGACGCCGTAGATGATGCTGAACGCGATCATGAGCGCCTGCCCGATCGGGTTGCCCTTGGCGCAGAATATGAGAGATGTCACGCCGATGAGCGATGCCGCGAGCGTCAGATAATTCTCGCGGTCGAAGGCGGCGAACGCAGCCGCAATCACGGCGGCGGACCCCAGCCACAGCGCCAGTTCGAAGGCGGTAAAATACCGTTTTCTTTTCGTTTCCATGAAACACCTCAAAAAAATAAGCATCCGCGCGCGCATCTGCTAAGACCTGACGATACGCAAACGAATGCTTTATCTGCATTTTCGATTACCCGGTGGCAATCATTTATTCGCATTTTCCGCTATTATATCCGACGCCGCGCCGGAAGTCAAGCGTTTTTATCTTGCGGCGACGATTTCTATCTCCACGAGCGCGCCGGCAGGGAGATTGGACACTTCCACGCACGACCGCGCGGGCGTGTCGCCTCCGAACATGCCGGCATACAGCGCGTTGACTTTGGAAAAGTCGGCAATGTTCTTGATGAACACCGTGGTCTTGGCTACGTTTTCCGCGGTCAGGCCGGCCTCTTTAAGCAGCGCGGCAATATTTGCGAGCACCTGTCTGGTCTGGCCTTCGACGTCGGTTGCGACGATCCTGCCCTCGGCGGGGTCTATGGCTATCTGTCCGGAAAAGAACAGCAGTCCGTTGATTTCCACGCCCTGGCTGTACGGCCCGATGGGCGCGGGCGCCTTGTCCGTGAGAATGATTTTTTTCATGATATGGCTCCTTATTTGAGAACTTTCAGTCCGTTAGATACCAGCGCGTTGGCGACGCGTTCGCTGTGTTCCTTGCCTCCGACTTCGCAGCCGATGTGAAGAATGGTTTCGTTGAGCTCGAGGTCGGCGTGCGTGCGGTCGTATGTGATCGATATGACGTTCGCGCCCTCGCTCGCGAGAATGTGCGACACTTTTTCCAGCATGCCCGGCTTGTCCTGGAGCTGTATGGAGAATTCGATCTTGCGGCCGCGCTTGACGAGACCCTGTTCGATTATCTTGCCGATGGTGGACACGTCGATGTTGCCGCCGGACAGCAGGCAGGCGACCTTTTTGCCGCGCACGTTGAGCTTGCCCGACAGTATGAGCGCGAGCGTCGTCGCTCCCGCCGGCTCGACGACCATTTTCGTGCGCTCGATAAGGTGTATGATCGCGGACGCTATATCTCCGTCGCTCACGGTCATGACGTCGTCGACGTATCTGTCGATGAGCTTCATCGTGATGTTTCCGGGATTTTTGACGGCGATGCCGTCGGCTATCGTGTGAATGTAATCCAGCTCGATGTGCTTCTTTTCCCTGAACGACAGCGCGATTGCGGGCGCGCCCTCCGCCTGCACGCCGATGACGCTGCACTTGGGATTGATGGATTTGACGGCGCACGCCACGCCGGAGAGCAGTCCGCCGCCG
The DNA here is from genome assembly GCA_904387375.1 of Candidatus Protoclostridium gallicola. GTDB lineage: Bacteria > Bacillota > Clostridia > Christensenellales > Pumilibacteraceae > Protoclostridium > Protoclostridium gallicola. The sequence continues at coordinate 27,890 of CAJFLE010000005.1, read as the reverse complement.
CCCGCGGGTACGATGACCACGTCGAGGTCGGGCACGTCCTCCAGCATCTCTATGCCTATCGTGCCCTGTCCGGCGATGACGTCCTCGTCGTCGAAGGGATGGATGAACACCGCGCCCTCCTCGCGTTCGATCTCTCTCGCGCGGCGGTAGCTGTCGTCGTAATAGTCGCCGTAAAGCTCGACGTTCGCGCCGTAGCCCTCCGTGGCCACTATTTTGGCGATGGGGGTGGTCTTGGGCATGACTATCGTCGCCTTGACTCCCATCGAGGTCGCGGCGTATGCACAGCCCTGGGCGTGATTGCCCGCGCTCGACGCCACTATGGCTTTGAGCGTGCCGCTTTCGTGCAGCTTGGCGATTTTGTTATACGCGCCGCGCACCTTGAACGAGCCGGTCTTCTGCATGTTCTCGCATTTGAGGTAAACGTGCCCGCCCGTCATTGCCGAAAAAGTCGTCGAATAATCGAGCGGCTTTCTCTGTACCACGGGCTCCAGTCTTTTCTTTGCTTCCAGAATTTTTTCGAATGTCATTTGAGTGTTCCCGAATAAAATTTACGTTCGTATATATTATCGTTTTTTTGCCGCCGATTGTCAATCGAATTGCGCCTGTTATTGACAAAACCGCGCGGAAGCGTTATAATGCGTTTATGGCGAAGATTACGGAAATGAGCGCGCAGAAGCGCAACAAACGGCGCGTGAACATATATCTCGACGGAGAATTCGCGCTGTCGCTCGAGGCGGTCACCGCGCTGTCCGCGGGGCTGAGAACGGGCGGCGAAACCACGAGGGAAGTGCTGCTCGCCCTGAAAAAGGACAGCGACGCGGAGGCGGCGTTCGCCCGCGCCGCGGATTATATTTCCCGCCGCATGCGTACCGAAAAGGAGCTGCGGACGTACCTCGCGGGCAAAGACTATCCGCCCGAGGCTGCCGACGCCGCGATTGCAAAACTCAAAGAATACGGCTACGTGGACGACGCGGGATTCGTGCAGACGTATATGGAAACGTACGCGTCCCGCCGCGGCAAAAAACGGCTGGCGCGCGATCTCGGCATGCGCGGGGCGGACCGCAGGCTGATCGAAGAAGCGGTTGCCGGACTGGGCGACCAGCGCGAGGCCGCCGTCGCCGCGGCCGAAAAATATCTGCGCACGCGCGCTTTCGACGCGCGCAAACTGTCCGCCCATCTCGCGTCCAGGGGCTTCGAGTGGGAGGACATAGAGCATGCCGTCCGCGTCTGCGGCGGAAAGGAGGAAGAATGACCGGAGTATATTCCGTAAACGAAATCCGCGCCGCCGAGCGCGCGGTAATGGACGCCGGCGTGAGCGAGGACGAGCTCATCGGCCGCGCCGCAGGCAAACTTTTCGACGCCGCGCTCGGTTTCGGTTTCCGCCGCGCCGTCGTGCTGGCGGGAGGAGGCAATAACGGCAGCGACGCGCTGTCGCTCGCGCTGCTGCTTCACGAGGCGGGCAGGGAAACCGCCGTCGTTATATGCTCGGAAAAGCGCAATGCCTACGTCTCCTCCAGGCTGGAAGCGCTTGCGGCCGCGGGCGTGCCGGTCTCTGCGGAAATGCCCGCGCTTGAAAAAAACGATCTCGTCATAGACGGCATATTCGGCATAGGCCTGTCCCGCGACGTGACCGGCCGCGCCGCTGAAATAATACGGGCGGTCAACGCGTCGTCCGCATCCGTGCTGTCCGTCGATGTGCCCAGCGGTCTCAACGCGGACACCGGCAGAATAATGGGCGAGGCGGTCGAAGCCGATGTCACCGTCACTTTTTCCGCGCTCAAGCAGGGGCTGCTGCTCGGCGGCGGCAGGAACTGCACGGGCAGGGCGGAGGTCGCCGAAATAGGCATACCTTTGGGCGAGCCGCGCATGCGCGTCACCGAAAAGGAAGACGCCGCAATGCCGCCCCGCCGCACCGTGTCCAATAAGGGCAACTACGGCAGCGTGAAAATAATCGCCGGCTCTCCGACCATGATGGGCGCGTCGCTGCTCGCTCACGAGTCCGCCTCCGCCGCGCTCCGCTCCGGGGCGGGCTACGCCGTGTTGTGCGTGCCCGAAAGCCTGCAAACGGCGTATCAGAGCCGTATTAAAGAGGAAATGCTGTATTTTATGCCTGACATAGCAGGTAAAATAACGTATAATGAGCCTGTTCTGGATAAAATTATGGAAAAAACGCCGAGTATCGTGATAGGCATGGGTCTGGGGAAAAATCCCGATTTACTTAAAATAATCGCATATATCGCGCGCAGATTTGCCGGCGCTCTCGTTATAGACGGCGACGGGCTGAACGCTCTCGCCGCTGATCCGGATGCGGTGAAAGGCCATGTCTGCCGCCTTATACTGACCCCGCACGTGCGCGAATTCGCCCGGCTGGCGGGCGAGGACGACGCGTTGCCCGACACCGAGCGCACCCGCGCATTCGCCGAAAAACTGGACGCAGTCGTCGCCATGAAGAGCGCCACCACCGTGATCAGCGACGGCAAGCGGATCTACCTTAATCTTACCGGCACTCCCGCCATGGCGAAGGCGGGAAGCGGGGACGTGCTCGCGGGCATGACCGCGGCGTTTGCCGCCCGGCTCGACCCTTTTGACGCCGCCGTGCGCGCGTGCTACTGGTTCGGCAAAGCAGGCGAGCGCGCCGCCTCTCTCCGCAGCGAAACGAGTATCCTCGCTTCGGATATTATCGTGGAAACTTCGCGCATTTTTGGTTGATTATGTCTGACATAATATGTAAAACAGCCCGATTTCAATGATTTTCGGGCTGTTTTTCGCTTCATACGAAGCCGAGAGAAATAAGTATCGCGCGGTTGACACGGTCCATCGTCCGTTCGTCCAGACTGCCTATTTTGGTTTTCAGCCGCCGCTTGTCGAGCGTCCTTATCTGTTCGAGCAGTATCACGCTGTCCTTCGGCAGACCGAACTGTCCGCTCGCGACTTCGATGTGGGTGGGCAGTTTTGCTTTTGTCAGCTGGCTCGTTATCGCGCTGGCGATTATGGTGGGCGAATATTTGTTGCCGACGTTGTTCTGCACTATGAGAATGGGGCGCACGCCGCCCTGTTCGCTGCCCACGACCGGACTTAAATCCGCATAAAAAATATCACCTCTTTTTATCGTCAATTCCATCAGCAATCGAGAGGTTTATTTCTCCCATCTCCTTATAGCCTTCCGCCATGCCGCTCTTATCTATACTATGCGGCGCGGGAAAGTATTTGTTCACGATTTCGCTGACCAGCCTGTCCATTGTTATACCTCTGGTCTCCGCGAGAGCCGCGAGTATTTCCTCGAGCTCTCCGACTTCAAGTTGGATTATTACCATAAAATCTTCCTCTATTCCGTAGTTTGGGCGCAAAAAATGTCGTTATCCGCGCGGGGAGTACGGAAATAAATGTCAGCGCTTGACAACGGGACGCGCCGGGAGTATAATAGACGCGGAATAAAGGGAAATAATCCTCAGGAGCCAGGCAGATGAAACCCGTTATCGGAGTGACGCCCCTCGTCGACGAGGAGCGCGGCAGTTATTGGATGATTCCCGGCTATATGCGCGCGCTGGAGAAATGCGGCGCGCTGCCCGTAATGCTCCCGCTTTCGTCGGATCCGGACGCGCTCGCCCGCGCCGCCGGCGTATGCGCGGGCTTTTTGTTTACCGGCGGGCAGGACGTCGATCCCGCGCTGTACGGAGAAAAACTTTCGCCGCTCTGCGGCAGGCCGTGCCGCGAGCGCGACGCCATGGACTTCGCGCTCCTTTCGCTGTGCGAGCGCCTCGACATTCCGGCCTTCGGAATCTGCCGCGGCATTCAAATAATGAACGTGCGTTTCGGAGGCACGCTGCATATCGATCTGCCGGGCGAAACGGGCGCCGATCACTGCATGAAGCCGCCGTACGACCGCGTGTTTCATTCCGTGGATATCCTGCCCGGCACTCCGCTCGCCCGCATAGTCGGCGGCGGCAGACTGGGAGTGAACAGCTATCATCACCAGGCGGTGAAGACGCTGTCGCCCCGCCTTCGCGCCGCGGCCGTTTCGGACGACGGCATCGTCGAGGGCGCGTATATGCCGGGGAAGAAGTTTTTCGTCGGCGTGCAGTGGCATCCCGAGCTGTCGTACGAATCGGATCCGGCGTCGCTCGCGCTTTTCGGAGCGTTCGTATCTGCCTGTGAAAATGACCGCCAAAACGCTTGCGATTTTTCGGCGGGAATGATATAATCATAAAGCCGTGCTAGGTGGGGAGCCAGCGGTGCCCTGCACCTGCAATCCGCTACAGCAGGACCGAACGCCGCCTTCGGCGCAGGTCGTGGAAGGCAAGTTGCGTGTAAGTGACGTTGACCTCAGGGTCTTGTGCAACGCTCTACTGTGAACCGTGTCAGGGCCTGACCGCAGCAGCACTAAGCAGATCTTTGCGTGTGCCACAAGTGAGCTTTGAGCGAGTTAACTGCCCGCGAGACTCTTCGGCGGTCTGCGACAACGGCGGATGCACGGCGCTTTCGCAAAAAACGGACGTCCTTACGGGGCGTCCTTTCTTTTGTCCGTATTGACAAAATCCGCGCTGTCTGCTATACTTTATAATACTATGAGAGCGACTGTTATAACGAGTTCGGACGAAAAAGCGGTAAGCGAGCTGGTCGGGGCTTTTACCGCGCCGCTTGCTTCCGCGGAAATAAAGGTGTGGAACATGTCGTCGGCGCTGACCGAATACTGCACAGGCTGCGAAATCTGCGTGCGCGAGGGCGAAACCAAGTGCCGCGCCTCCCGCAGCGTCATGCCGGTGTGGAAAAGCATGGAAACCTCCGACGTCATAGTGCTGGCGTTCGACGTATATTTCGCCGGCGTGCCCGCGTCGGTGCAGAATCTGTTCGACCATCTGCGCTGGGCGTCGATGGCGCACCGTCCCCGGCCCGCGATGCGCGGCAAGCGCGCCGTCGTTCTGTGCTCGGGCGACGGAGCCAAGGGCGCGGCGAAGTACGCCGCTGACGTGCTGCGCATGTGGGGAATAGGAAGCGTGCGCGTGCTCGTGCGCTCCGGCACGGACGCCGCCTCGCTGACCGGCGCGCGCCTGCTCGGTCTGGAATTTGCCGGCATCGATTACGACGTGCCCGCCCGCGTTACGTTCGCGATGCGCCGCCGTTTCGCCGCCGGCCGCCGCGCGCACTCCCGCGACTCCGCCGACACTCTCGACGGCGCTTACTGGCGCGACAACGATATGCTTAAATAAACAAGCGCCGCGGCTGCCTGCCGCGGCGCTTCGCATATTACGATATGAGCCTGCCCAGTTCCTTGATGGCGGATTTTTCCAGCCTCGATACCTGCGCCTGCGAAATGCCGATTTCGCCCGACACTTCCATCTGAGTTTTGCCTTCGTAGAACCGCAGCGTCAGTATCTGCCGCTCGCGCTCGCTCAGCTTGCTCATTGCGTCGCTTATGGCGACGTTTTTTATCCACCTTTCCGAATCGTACTTGTCGTCGGCGATCTGATCCATGACCATGACCGTTTCGTCGCCGTCGTGATACACAGGGTCGTACAGCGACACCGGGTCGGATATGGCGTCCAGCGCATAGGTGACCGCGGACACGGGCAGCTCCATGCAGGCGGCGATCTCCTCGTGCGTGGCTTCGCGGTCGCTCGTGGTTTCCAGGTCGTGCCGCACCTGCAGCGCCTTATACGCCGTGTCGCGTATGGAACGCGAAACGCGCAGGGCGGAGGAGTCGCGCAGGAAACGCCGTATCTCGCCTATGATCATGGGCACCGCATACGTGGAGAAGCGCAGATTGTACTCGGTATTGAAGTTGTTCATCGCTTTTATCAGCCCCACGCATCCCACCTGGAATATGTCGTCCGCCGACTGCCTGCGCCCGTAAAATCGCTGCACTATGGACAGCACCAGCCGCAGGTTTGCGGTCACGAACTTCTCGTGCGCGGCTTTGTCGCCGCTCTGCGCGCGTTTCAGCAGATCCATCGCCTCCTCGTGCGTGAGCGTGGGCAGCCGCGACGTGTCTATGCCGCTGATTTCTACTCTCGTTTTCATCTTCGGTACCTCTTCTACGGTATTTTGCGCCGTTTGCCGCCGCGTATTCCGTCCCGCCCCGATTAGTGCTTTTTCGCGGCTTTGCGCATTTATTTTCGCTGTAACGTATCCGCGCTCCGCCGCATATATACGTTATTATGGACGGCGAGATTTCGTTTTGCGAACTGCGCAAAAAAGAAGTGGTCAACGCGGCGGACGGCACCCGCCTCGGCCATATAGTGGATATGATAATATCCGTGGAAACCAAAACCGCGCTCGGTATAGTCGCGCCCGTGAAGCGCAGCGGCTTTTTCGCCAAGGAACAGAACCTGTTCATACCGCTGTCGTGCATCGTCAAGATAGGCGCCGACGTCATCCTCATCGACATGGCTCCGGGCGGGGAAATGCCGGGACGTCCCGGTCCGGGCGGTCCGCCGTGCGCGGACAACTGCAAATTGTACGATTGACTTCGGGCCGCGCCCTTCCGCGCTTGACAACAGCGGGGCAAAATGCTACAATGCTATGCGGAAGGAGAATCCCGATGAAGTGCAACAAATGCGGATGTCTTGAAAGCAAAGTAATAGATTCGCGCGTGAGCGGGGACGGGACAAGCATACGCCGCCGCCGCGAATGTCTGGGCTGCGGCAGGCGTTTCACGACCTACGAGGTGGTGGAGAGCGTGCCCGTGCTCGTGGTAAAGAACGACGGCACGCGCCAGACCTTCGACGTCGAAAAAATACGGCGCGGCATAATAAAGGCGTGCGAAAAGCGGCCGGTGACCGCGGAGCAGGTCAACACCGCCGTGTCCAACGTGGAAAAGCAGATATACAACACGCTGCTGCAGGAAATAACGTCCAAGCAGATAGGCGAGCTGGTCATGCTCGAACTCAAAAACCTCGACGAAGTGGCGTACGTCAGGTTCGCTTCCGTATACCGCGATTTCCGCGACGTCACGACGTTCGTGGAATTTATAGGCGATCTCGAGCGTATCATCAAGGAAGAGAAGGACAGCGCGAAAGAATGAAGCTGACGTGCGCAAAACCGGATACTCTGTATTCCGTCACGTCCGTATCGGGCGACGGTCCGCAATACCGCAGACTGCTCGATATGGGCTTCTGTCCGGGCAGCGAGGTATACGTCGCGGGCACGGCGCCGTTCGGAGGCACCGTACTCGTATCGCTGCGCGGCTATTCAGTAGCGCTCAGGGAGAGCGCCGCCGACATGATAAACGTGGAGCCGTGCCATGGACTGTAAAATAGCGCTGGTGGGCAACCCCAACGTGGGCAAGACCACTCTGTACAACAAGATCACGCACTCCTTCGAACACGTCGGCAACTGGCACGGCGTGACGGTGGAGGCGGTGACCAAAACCATACTGTTCGAACATAACAGGCTGGAGGTTTGCGACCTGCCCGGCCTTTATTCGCTTACCGTATACAGTCCCGAAGAGGGCGTGAGCCGCGACGCCGTGCTGGAAAACAGCCACGACGTCATAATAGACGTGTGCGAGGTCAACAACCTTTCGCGCAACCTTTACCTTACCTTGCAGCTGCTCGAAGCCCGCGCGCCCGTCATCGTCACGCTCAATATGATGGACGAGCTGCGCCGCCGCGGCATGACGGTCAACTACCGCAAGCTGGAGCGAGTGCTCGGCGTACCCGTCGTGCCCATGGAAACCAAGTACCATTCGGAGATACATATGCTGCTTTCCATCGCGGTGGACTACGCGTCGGGCAGGCGGCACGATCCCATCGAGCTGACCTACCTCGACAAACTGCCCGTGCGCGAGCTGGAAACGGTCATAGGCAAAAACGCCGACGCCTGCGGCATGGACGCGCGCTATGCCGCCATAAAAGTGCTCGAACGCGATTCCTGTATAATAGGGAAGCTGGCGCTGACCGACGATCAGAAGAAGTACATAGACTCTCTGGGGAACAGGCAGGCGGAGCTCGCTTCCGCCCGCTACGGCTTCATCGACGAAATAACCGACGGCGTGATTCTGTCCTCCGTCGCCGCCGAACACGGCGAGATGCACGAGCACGAGGTGCACAACGTGCCGCTGACCGAGAGCGAACGTCAGGAATGCGACGCCGACGCGGACAAGCGCCGGCACATACGCCGCCACGGCCGTATCAAGAAAAAAATCAGCATGTCCCGCCGCGGATTCTCTGGGCTGGACAGAGTATTCCTGAACAAGTGGGCGGCGCTCCCGCTCTTCCTCGTCATAATGCTGGCGATTTTCATGCTGACGTTCGGCGACTATATGCCCGGATACTGGATGAAAACGGGGCTGGAATGGGTGTTCGACGAACTGCTGGCCGCGAATATCGCGAGAGGTCTGACCGCCGTTGGCGCGTGGAACTGGGTGACAGGCCTGGTGACCGACGGCATAATAGGCGGCGTGGGAGGCGTGCTCGTGTTCCTGCCGCAGATAGTGCTGCTTTTTCTGTTCCTCGCGCTGCTCGAAGACAGCGGATACATCAGCCGCGTGGCGTTCATGACGGACGGGCTGTTCCGCAAGATAGGACTGTCCGGGCGCAGCGTGTTCACCATGCTCATGGGCTTCGGCTGCTCTGCGACAGCGGTGCTGACCGCGCGCGGTCTGGAAGACGAAAAGATGCGCAAAAAGACCATACTGCTGACGCCGTTCATGTCCTGCTCGGCGCGCTTCCCGGTCTATTCCGCCATCTGCACGGCATATTTCGCGACGGGTAAGCCGTTTATAATTTTCGGTATGTACGTGCTCGGCGCCGCCGTCGCCATCGCCATGGCCGCGCTGTTCAATAAATTCTCTGCGATGAAGAGCGGCGAGCTTTCCTTTATAATGGAAATGCCGCCTTACCGCATACCCACCGCGGCGCGCGTGTTCCAGATCCTGTGGCACAACGCCAAGGCGTTCATCGTGCGCGTCGGCACCGTCGTGTTCGCGCTCAACGTCATCGTCTGGCTGCTGTCGAGCTTCGGCGTCGGCGTGGTCGGCGGAGCGTGGGTGTTCGGATACGTCGGCGATTACGAAGGGCTGCGCAGTTTCCTGCAATACTTTGCCGGCGCGATTTCTCCCGTGTTCGCGCCCCTCGGCTTCGGCGCGGGCGAGCACGGCTGGCAGGCGGTCACCGCGCTCATCAGCGGACTCGTCGCCAAGGAAGTCGTGCTCTCGACGATGGAGAGTTTCGGCGGCGTCGCCGTCGTGTTCGGCAGCAACGCGCCCGCCGCGCTGGCGTTCATAGTGTTCACGCTGCTGTACGTACCCTGTATCGCAACGCTTGCGGCGGTAAAGAAAGAGGCGGGAACCAAGTGGATGCTGGGCGGCATAGCCCTGCAATTGGGCACGGCGTACGTCGTTTCTCTCGCGTTCTACTGGATCGCAACGCTGTTCACCGTCAATCCCGGCGCGGGCGTGAGCGTGGTCATCGCCGCCTGCGTCGCCATAGTCGTGGCGCTGATTTTCGCGCACGCGGCGCATAAAAAACGCTTTGCGTGCATCGGCTGCGGCGGAGACTGCGGCCGCTGCGGAAAACGCAAATGAAAGACGCGTTCGTATGCGAATGCGACGGTATGCTGTCCGACGCGCTGACCCGAAGATACCCGTGGCTGAGCGCCGGCAAAGTGCGCCTGCTCGTTTCGGGTAAGAACGTGCGCCTGCGCGGCGCCCGCGTGTCCTCCGACGTACGGGTATGCCGCGGCGACGAAGCGGAAGTATTCCTTCCGTCGTCGTTCGCCCCGCCCGAAACGGACGTGATCTACTCCGACGATAATATAGTCGTCGCGGACAAGCCCGCGCATACCGATTCGGTGCGCGCACTGCCCGCGATGCTGCGCCCCTCTTTCGGGGAGCTTTATCCGGCGCACAGGCTGGATACCAATACCACCGGCATAATCGTGCTGGCGCGCGGAGAGCGCGCACTGAGCGCGCTCGAAAAAGCGTTCCGCGCCCGCACCGTGAAAAAGAAGTACGAGGCGGTCGTCGTGGGCACGATGCCGTCGCCAAGCGGCACGCTGCGCTGCTATCTCATAAAGGACGATAAAAGAGGCCTGGTCAGGGCGGCGGACGCGCCGTCGCGCGGCGCGGTCGAGGCCGTAACCGATTACGAAGTGACGGACGTCGGGGACGGACTTAGTTACGTCGCGCTGTACCCGCACACCGGCCGTACGCATCAGCTGCGCGTACAGCTCGCGCACGCCGGCTGCCCCATACTCGGCGACGGCAAATACGGCGACTTCGCCGAAAACCGCAGGCGCGGCGAAAGCGTGCAGCGTCTGCGCGCAACCGGAATAAAATTCCTTTCCGTTCCCGCGCCGCTGGAATATCTGGCGGGCAGGGAATTCGAGGTAAAGAAATGAAAAAGAAGAAGATGAAGAAATCCGAACTTACGGCGGCAGAGCGCAAACAGCTCCGCCGCGACGAGCAGGCGAGGGCGGCGGGCGAGAGACCTGAGGCGGAAAAAGCCGAACGCGCGTCGCGCAGCAAGGTTTATGCCGTCGCGCTGCTCGTGGTCGCCGTCATCGTCATCAGCGTGGGCGTCGCCGTGCCGACGTATATGTCGTGCAACTATATGTTCGAGCGCAATCCCGTCGCCGTCATCGAGATGAAAGCGGGCGACAGAACGCTGACGATGAAATACGAACTGTTTGCCGCCGACTGCCCGCGAGCCTGCGCCAACTTCGTTTTCCTTGCCGAGGCAGGATTCTTCGACGGCGCGGTGGTATTCGACACGCAGAACAGCCGCGTGCGCTTCGGCGGCTATTATCTGACCGAAGACGCGTCGGGCGGCGTTTCGTACGCGCACCGCAGCGACGACACGGCCTTCCTCTCCGGGCTGACGGACGAATTTTCCGAAGAGCACTACACGGATTCAGACGGCGAAACGGACTATTCCGAAATGCTGCGCTACACGCTGCGTTCGGACAGTACGAGCTACGATTATACGGCGTACGACTTCATGCTGTGCGCCAACGTTTCGGGCAGCGACGCGAGCGCGACCGAATTCCAGATCTGCGGCAGAAAGGACACGCTGAGCACCAACGACACGATATGGAACGAGGCGCAGAGCGACGGCAAAGAATTTGAAGTTCAGGCGTTCGGCAGGCCGCTCGGCGGCGACGAAGCCACGGGCGAGGCGATAGAATATATTCTCGGAATGGAGAAGAGCGACACGTATATGCGCTCGTACTTTCTTTCCACTGCCGAGCCCGTCACCGTTTCGTCGGTTAAGATATATAACTTCGAAACGACGTGGACGGAAAACAGATACGAGCACGGTTTCGAGAGTTATATGGAAGAGATAAACGGAATCAACGTTTCTTCGTCGAACTGGACTAAAAAATATATCTGACGCGGCGCATTGCCGGATGATAAAGTATAAAACGCGGAAAAATTACCGACCATATAACGGGAGGTAATTTTTTTATGACCATAGGTCTGGTACTGCTCGGCATAATCGCCGTACTGCTGTTTTTCGGCGCGGCGGAAAAATATTTCGACAGACTGGGGCTGACGAGCTGGCTGGCGTTTCTGCTCGTGCTCGCGCTCATCATCGGCGCCGTAATGCCCGAGGTGCGTGCCGGCACGTTCGTTATGACGGTGGGCGGCTTCGCCGTGCCTCTCGTGGCCTTTATCGTGCTTCTCGGACTCAACGTTCGCCACGGCACCGTGATGCGCGGCGTTCTGTCTCTGGTTATAGTCGCTATGGCGGTCGTAGCGTTCCGCCTTCTTATCGGCACGGAAACGGAAACGCAGGTGCTCGTGGGCAGCCTGCTTACCGGCTTCGTCGGAGGCGCGCTGGCATATCTTGCCGCAGGCACCCGGCTCGGCACGCTCGCGGGCGCGCTGGGCGGCTGCGTGATCGGCGACGCCGTGAGCGCGGGGCTGGCGACGATGTTCTTCGGTGCGGAAAGCTACGTTCTCGGCGGTTACGGCATATTCGACTCCATGATAATCGCCGCCGTGTTCGGACTCGTTGTCGCGGAAACGGTGAGCGCGGTGCGCAGAAAAGCAAACGACAAACGCGCCGCAGCGGCAGAGCTGAATGCGGAAACCGCCGAGGACTTCCGCGCCGATCCGCACGGCGATAAGCCGCCTTCCGACGCCTCCGATGAGGACGAAGAGGAAAAAGCGCGCAGGGAAGAGGACGACAGACTGTAATTTCTGCCCGAAATCCATAGACAAAGGCCGCGGTTTGTGATAAAATATTCCACGGAGGAAAGGACATGTCAAAGCCTTTGGTCGCGGTCGTCGGGCGCAGCAACGTCGGCAAGTCGACGTTCTTCAACAGAATATGCGGCAGGCGTATCTCCATCGTCAAGGATACGCCGGGAGTCACGCGCGACCGTATCTATGCCGACGCCGAATGGTGCGGCAAGCATTTCACGCTCGTGGATACGGGCGGCATCGAAACGGACGATATAGATTTTCTGACCGAGATACGCCGTCAGGCGGAAGTGGCAATCGACCTTGCCGACGTCATCGTGTTCATGGTGGACGGCAAGGCGGGACTGCTTGCGTCCGACCGCGAGGTCGCGTCGCTGCTTCGTTCGGCCAAAAAGCCCGTCGTTCTCGCCGTCAACAAGCTCGACAACAACGAAACGGACAACCTGTACGATTTTTACGAACTCGCCCTCGGCGAGCCTTTTCCCATATCCTGCGAACAGGCGCTCGGCCTGGGCGACCTGCTCGACGAGATAGTGCGCGACCTGCCCGACGGGGACGAAGACGGCGACGTCGGACTTAAAATAGCTTTTGTCGGCAAGCCCAACGTGGGCAAATCCTCTCTCGTCAATCGTCTGCTCGGTTTCGAGCGCGTCATAGTCTCCGACGTGGCGGGCACGACGCGCGACGCCATAGACACGCCGCTGACGTACAACGGCATGGACTATATGCTTATAGACACGGCGGGCATGCGCCGCAAACGCGGCATCGAGGACGAGTCTGTGGAACGCTACGGCGTGCTGCGCGCAATGGCGGCTATCGCCCGCGCCGACGTCGTCATGATAGTGTTCGACGCGTCGCAGGAGATAAGCGAACAGGACGTGCGCATAGCCGGCATGGTGCACGACGAGGGCAAGCCTTCGGTCATAGTCATGAACAAGTGGGATCTCGTGGAAAAGGACACGCACACCGTGAACCGCTACCGCGAGCGTCTGGCGGAACAGCTCTCTTTCATGAGCTACTTCCGCGCCGAATACGTTTCCGCTGTTTCCGGCCAGCGCGTGGAAAGACTGCTTTCTATCGCCGAAGAAGTGTACGGAAAGGCGAGCGCGCGCATAACGACTGGCGTGCTCAACGACGTCATAGGCGACGCGGTGCGCACCACCGAGCCGCCCACGCACTCGGGCAGACGGCTCAAAGTGCTGTACGGAACGCAGGCGTCGGCCAATCCGCCCACGTTCGTGATTTTCGTAAACGACGAAACGCTCGTGCACTTTTCGTATAAGAGATATCTGGAAAACTGCCTGCGCCGCGCGTTCGATTTTTCGGGCACGCCCATAAGGCTCAAATTCGTGGGAAAGAAGGAAGAAACCAAGTGAATCTTGCGGTCAGAATAATAATAGTCGCCGCGGTTTCGTACCTTTTCGGTAACATAAACTTTGCGGTCATAATATCCCGCTTCCGCCACGGCGACATACGCAAGAGCGGAAGCGGAAACCCGGGGACGATGAACGTCGTCCGTACATACGGCAAAGTCGTAGGCGCGCTGTGTCTCATTCTCGACGCGTTCAAAGCCGCCGTGCCCGCCTTCTTCGGCTGGTGGCTCGTCGCGGGAACGCCGTACGCCGTCGACGACAAACTCGGTCTTTACGTCGCCGGGCTGGCGACCGTCGTCGGTCATATATGGCCGGTGTTCATGAAGTTCAAAGGCGGCAAGGGCATAGCCTGCATAATAGGCGTGTCGCTGGTCAGCGAACAGATCGTTACGCTCATAGCCTTCGCCGTAGGTCTGATCTTCATCATCTTCGTCAAGATAGGAGCCATGGGCTCGTTCATCATGATATTCGTGCCGAATATCTACGAGGCTGCGGTGCTGGGCGGTTCGGATCCGGCGGTCAGCGCGCTTATTTTCGCCATAGTGGCGCTGGCGCTTTTTGCTCACCGGTCCAATATAGTGCGGCTGTTCACGGGCACGGAAAACCGCACGGTGCTGTTCAAAAAGAAAAATAAGAATACCGGAAGCGCGGAGAAATAATTTCGCGCTTTCTTTCATATTCGTATTCCGGGACGCATACTATTAAGCAGTCAGGAGGACGCGTATGGAAGAATTCGACATATACAAGGACATAAGAGAGCGCACGGACGGCAACGTGTATTTCGGCGTGGTCGGACCGGTGCGCGCGGGGAAATCGACGTTTATCCGCAGCTTCATGCAGAAGCTCGTGATGCCCAGGATGAAGGACGCGCCCGAAAAGGACAGGATCCTCGACGAACTGCCTCAGAGCGCGACGGGGCGCACCATTATGACCACCCAGCCCAAGTTCATTCCCGGCGAAGCGGTGAGCGTCACTCTCGCAAACGGAGTGGACGCCGGCATCCGCCTCGTGGACTGCGTGGGCTATATGGTGGACGGCGCCGAGGGCAGCACGGACGGCGACAAGCCGCGCATGGTGCGCACGCCGTGGAACGACGGCGAGATCCCGTTCTCCGAGGCGGCGGACATAGGCACGCGCAAGGTAATCAGCGAGCACGCCACCATAGGCATAGTGGTCACGACGGACGGCTCCATATCCACCGAGCTGCCGCGCGCCGCGTACGTTCCCGCCGAAGAGCGCGTGGTCGGCGAGCTGAAAGAACTGGGCAAACCCTTCGTCATAGTGCTCAATTCGTCGGTTCCGGACGATCCCGAAACCAAAAAAATAGCCGCCGCTATGTCGGAAAAATACGGCGCGCAGGTGCTGCCGCTCAACGTGCTGGAAATGGGCGAGGACGAGATTCTCGCGCTGTTCGAGGCGGTGCTCATGGAGTTCCCGCTCCGCCGCGTGGACTTCGAATTGTCCCGCTGGCTGCGCGCGCTGCCGTCGGACAATTCGCTCATCTCTTCGCTGCTCGGCGTGCTGCGCGAAAAGTGCGCGGGCATGAGCCGCATGCGCGACTATAAATGCCTGGAAAACGTGTTCGACGGGTCTGCGGATTTCAGTCCCATAAAGGTGAAGAACGTGTCGCTCGGCGACGGCAGACTCACGTTCGAGGTGGAGGCTTCCGGCGATCTGTTCTATAAAGCGCTCAGCGAGGAGTGCGGCATGGACATAGCCGACGACTATGCGCTCATGAGCTGCATAAAAGAGCTTGCAGCCGCAAAGCGGGAGTACGACAAGCTCGCGCCCGCGCTTAAAGAAGTGGACGAAACGGGCTACGGCGTCGTCATTCCCACGATGAACGACATGACGCTTGAGGAGCCGCAGATCGTCAAGCGCGGCAGTCAGTTCGGCGTGCGCCTGAAAGCGAGCGCGCCCAGTCTGCATATCATGCGCGTGGACATCGAGGCCGAGGTCAGCCCCATCGTAGGCACCGAGCAGCAGAGCGAAGATCTCGTCAAATATCTGCTGTCAGAGTTCGAAAACGATCCGCAGGGGATATGGGAAACGAACATGTTCGGCAAGAGTCTGCATTCGCTCGTCAACGAAGGACTGTCCAACAAGCTCAACGCCATGCCGCCCGACGCGCAGAAGAAAATGCGCCGCGCGCTCAGCCGCATAGTCAACGAAGGCAAGGGCGGGGTGCTTTGCGTACTGCTGTAAAAGAACATCGATATGACAAAAGCCTCCGCGTCGTATATGACGCGGAGGCTTTTCCGTACATATCGTTTATCTGCGGTCTATCGTCACGACCGGCACGTAGCTGCCCAGCGCTTTCACCTTGTCTTCCGCCTCTTCGCGAATCTGCGCGTCCGTTTTTGGGCAGGAGTAGGGCGCTCCGACGTCGAACACGACTTTGTCCTCTGCGCCGCGTATGAGCCGGAAATCGTGGACTTCCAGTCCGTCCGTGTCTTCCACGGCCTCGCGCACCTTCTTTTCCAGCTCCCGCGCCTGCTCGTCGGCGAGATCTACGGGGTCGAGATGCGCCGTCAGCGTCACGTTCAGTTCGTCTTTGACGCGGTGTTCGATCGCGTCGAGCACCGCATGCGATTTCAGCGCCGGCGTGGCCGCGTCCATTTCTATATGCACCGTCGCGAACGTCACGCCCTTGCCGTAGCCGTATACGAGCAGGTCGTGCATGCCGAGCACGCCTTCGCCGGCATGTATTATTGCTTTCATTCTGTCGATCAGCTCTTCGTCCGGCGCCTGCCCGAGCAGCTTCGAGCTGGCTTCGAGCAGTATCTTCGCGCCCTGCCACACGATGAACAGCGCGACGAGTATGCCCGCCCAGCCGTCGGCGGGGAAGTCTGTCAGCTGCATTATTACTATGCCGAGCGCGGCCGCCGCGGTAGCCGCGCAGTCGCATACGCTGTCGGTTGCCGCCGCTTTCAGCGCGTCCGATCCCAGCCTTTTTGCCGCCGCCCGGTAGAATACGAACATTCCCGCCTTGACCGCGACGGATATGCCGAGGACGAGATATACTATCCACGAGTTATGCGCGTCTCCGCCCGAAACGATGGTGTCCACGGACTCGCGCAGCAGTTCGACGGCGAGGAACAGCACGAGCAGTCCGGTGATCATCGCCGCTATGTATTCCGCCCGCCTGTGACCGTACGGGTGCTCCTTGTCCGCCGGCTTGTCGGCAACGCGGAAGGACACGAGCGACACGACGCTGCTGCCGCAGTCGCTCAGATTGTTGAACCCGTCCGCCATGACCGACACCAGCCCGAAAAGCGCCCCGACGGTTATTTTCGCCGCCGCGAGCGCGAGATTGCACGCGATTCCCACCGCGCTTGCCGCCGCTCCGCCCGGCGCTCTCTTTTTCTTTTCTTTGTTCATACTACATCTTATATTATACGCCGGCTCCGGCGCGAAAGTCAACCGCCGGGAAGGGATGAAAACGGCGTGAGAAACGCAAACGTCGGCAATTTAAACAAGAACGATAAATTAAGCCGGCATAAGCAGCCAAATAAATCAAAATACGAACCCCGACTTTTCGGAGTTCGTATTTTTTTGCCCTGGTACACCATCGGGGGCTCGAACCCCGGACACCCTGATTAAGAGTCAGGTGCTCTACCAACTGAGCTAATGGTGCACATGGAGCGGAAGACGGGACTCGGACCCGCGACATCCACCTTGGCAAGGTGGCGCTCTACCAACTGAGCCACTTCCGCAGATTAAGTTGTCATTGGAGCGGAAGACGGGACTCGGACCCGCGACATCCACCTTGGCAAGGTGGCGCTCTACCAACTGAGCCACTTCCGCATGTATATATTTTTGTGAAAGGCGGGGAAGACCCGCGATTACGCAAATAACTCTATTTGGTCATCCATCCGAGGTTCGAACTCGGGACCCCTTGATTAAAAGTCAAGTGCTCTACCGGCTGAGCTAATGGATGATGGCTGGGGTGGAGAGATTTGAACTCCCGAATGACGGAGTCAGAGTCCGTAGCCTTACCGCTTGGCGACACCCCAACGAGGTAATATATCTTAAATCATGGACCGATATTCGTGGCAGGGGCAGCTGGATTTGAACCAGCGAGTGCAGAAGTCAAAGTCCTGTGCCTTACCGCTTGGCGATACCCCTAAAAATAGAATGGGGTGAGTGAAGGGATTCGAACCCCCGGCCTCCAGGGCCACAACCTGGCGCTCTAACCAACTGAGCTACACCCACCGCAGAATCTTGTCGTGGTACGCCGGAAGGGATTCGAACCCCCGACCCACGCCTTAGAAGGGCGTTGCTCTATCCAGCTGAGCTACCGGCGCTTGATTATTGGAGCGGGTGATGGGAATCGGACCCACGCAGCCAGCTTGGAAGGCTGGAATTCTACCATTGAACTACACCCGCATAAGCACTTTTATGCCATGCGCCGCCGGCCCGTCCGGTCGTTAATGCCCACTTGTCTTTCGGTGCTTATGCATTCTATCACATACGGACTTTGTTGTCAACGATTTTCGCGCAAATTTTTACAGTTTGATGAAATTAAAATTCGCCCTGCCTCTGTCGTCCGTTATCTCAATTGCCGCTCTGCCGCCGACGGGATAGCCTATCGAACCGGGGTTCATGCAGCGCACTCCGCCCACGGTTTCGTCCGCGACGATATGCGTGTGGCCGTAAAGCGCGTATGCGCAGCGGTTTCTCAGCGCCTCTTCCGCCAGCCTCTCCACGCCTTCGCGCACGCCGAGCTTGTGCCCGTGGCAGCAGTAGATCCGTTCGCCGGCGATTTCTATTATCCGGCTGTCGGGCAGGTTGTCCGACGAATAGTCGTTGTTGCCTCCGACGCATACGATGTCCGCGTTGATGTGCGATTTGACGAGGCGTATGTCGCGATAGCCGTCGCCGAGATGGACGAGCATGTCGTAATCGCCCAACCCGCTTATGAGGTCGAGCAGTCTTGCATAATATCCGTGAGTGTCGCTTATAACTATTGCACGCATGATGTAAATCCCGATATGTATTATTTTCTGTCGTTTTTCCGCATTTCGGCGAGCTTTGCGGCAAACGCCGCCAGCGCGCGTCCGCGGTGCGAAACCGCGTTCTTTTCGTCCATTCCCGCTTCGCCGAAGGACATTTTCAGATCGTCGCTGTAAAAAACCGGATCGTAGCCGAATCCTTCCGTGCCCGTTTCGGCATGCAGTATGCGTCCTTCGCATCTGCCCGTGACGGTGAATTCCGTGTCGCCGTCGCAGTACGCTATGCAGCACGCGAAGTGCGCCGTGCGTTTTTCATCAGGCACGTCCGCGAGCGCAGCGAGCAGCTTTAAGTTGCATTCGTGCGGGGTGGGGGCGAAACGCGCCGAGTACACGCCGGGCGCGCCGCCGAGCGCGTCCGCGCACAGCCCCGAATCGTCGCCGAAGGACGGAAGCCCGGAGCACGCATACGCCGCGCGCGCTTTGATGAGCGCGTTCTCTTCGAACGTCGCTCCGTTCTCCTCCGGCTCGACGCCGCCGTCGTAATCGCCGACCGAACGCAGTTCGAATCCGGAGAGTATCTTTTTCATTTCCGCGAGTTTGCCCTTGTTGTGAGTGGCCGCCACAAGAATGTCCATACCGCCATTATACTATATTCTCCGGCGGTTTGCAAACGAAACGCAGGCTATTTTTCCGCCGGCCGGCATACATTATTATATGAGTTTCTTCGACGACATAAGTTACAGGACGCTGCTCGGCCGCGCGGTGGGTTACAGCGTCGTGCTGTTCGGCGGCGAGGCGGCGTACGCCGAAGGCATCAGACGTATCGTCGGCGTCGGTCCGGACAAAATAGAAATGGCGGTCGGAAAAAAGCTGCTCGTCATCGAGGGCGGCGGCCTGACGATAGACGAACTCGAAGGCGGCAGCGTCATAGTCAAGGGCCGCATAACGGGGGTATACGAACGGTGACGTACGTCATTTCGGCCGAGGGGCTGAATCGCGCGCGGTTGCTCGGCGCGCTTTCCGGCGGCGGAGTAACGGTGCGCCGCGTAAGCAGCGGAGAAAAGCTTGTCTTTTCCGTACGCAAAAAAGACCTGTCCAAAGCTGTTGCAATTTTGGACGCAATGTGTTACAATTACGAGGTAAAAAGCGTATTTTCGGAAAAACTGCGCTTTTTGCTGCTCCGTCTGCCGCTCGCAGTCGCCGCCGCCGTTATGGCAGTCGTCGTTTTTGCGTCGAATTTCTTCGTATGGCGCGTAGAGGTCGAGGGCGTGGGCGGCACTCTGCGGCTGGACGTGCTCGCCGCCGTGCGCGAATGCGGCGTCGCTCCGTTTACGCCGCGAGGCGCGGTGGACGAGAGAATGCTGGCGTCAGCCGTAAGGGAATGCGCGGGCGTGACGGACGCGTCGGTTACGCTGGACGGCAGCGTGCTCAAAGTATACGTGCTGACCGCTGACGAGCCTGAAGACCCGGACGGCGGCGGAGAAGCGCTCGTGTCCGCCTTCGACGGCGTGATCACGCGCATGGTAGTGGAAAGCGGTACGCCGCTCGTCGCTCCCGGAGACGTCGTCAGGCGCGGCGATACGCTGGTATCCGGCGACATTCTGTCCGTGTCCGACGGCAGCGTCATCGGAAAAACGGAGGTGCGGGCGAGGGTATACGCGCAGGTCACGTTCGGCTATTCTTATCCGTTCGCGTCCTCGTCGTCGCTTACGTATACCGGCAACGAATACGATTCGACGGCGCTGTCGCTGTTCGGGCTGACGATAGGCGGAGGCGAATGCCCCTTCGGAATTTACGACGCCGAAACGGAAAGCGCGACGCTGTTTCCGCTGCCGGTGACGGTCACGCGCACCGTTTATCGCGAACTTGCGCTTGCGGAAACCGAAACGGAGGCAATAGAAGATTTCATGCTCGGCAAGAGGGAGGAGCTGTCCGCGCTGCTGGGGTCGGAGTTTTCCGAACGCCGCGACATAGTGTCGCAGAACGGCGTCGCGGTGCTCAAAGCCTACTTTACCGCCGAGATCTGCATAGGAGAAATATGACGTCCGATACGGAAGAAATCACATTAAGCAGCGATATATTTTTCAAACTGTCCGGAGCAATGGACGGCAACCTGACCGTAATGGAAAAACGGTTCGGCGTGCGTATAACGGCGACCGACCGCGGGGTCGGAATCACGGGCGCCGCCGAGAGCGTCGGACTCTGCGCTCGCCTCATACGCGTGCTCGCCGAACTCATACGTCAGGGGCAGACCGTAAACAAAGTGACGGTGGAGCGTTGCGCCGACATGCTCGCGGAAGGCGACGACGGCGAGGTGCTCGACCTGTTCCGCGAAACCGTCGCGGTCACGGCGCGGGGCAAAAAAATAATCTGCAAAACGCTGGCGCAGCGCGCTTACTGCCGCGCCATCGCCAAAAACACACTGACGTTTGCAGTCGGACCCGCGGGTACCGGAAAGACTTATCTTGCCGTGGCGATAGCCGTTTCCGCATTCAAGCGCGGCGAAGTGGACAGAATAATCCTGACCCGCCCGGCAATAGAGGCGGGAGAGAAACTCGGCTTTCTGCCCGGCGACCTGCAGATGAAGGTGGATCCGTATCTCCGCCCGCTGTACGACGCGCTGGAAGAAATGTTCGGCGTCGTCAACTATTCCGACCTCATAGAACGGGGCATAATAGAGATAGCGCCGCTCGCATACATGCGCGGCCGTACGCTTTCGCGCGCGTTTATCATTCTCGACGAAGCGCAGAACACGACGGAAGAGCAGATGAAAATGTTCCTGACCCGTATGGGCGACGGCAGCAAGGTCGTCGTCACGGGCGACATAACGCAGATAGACCTGCCGCAGGGAGGACGCAGCGGACTGAAACAGGCCGTGGCTATACTCGGCGGCATAGACGGCATTGCGATATGCCGTCTGACGGACAGGGACGTGGTGCGCCACGAACTCGTCCAGAAAATCATAAAGGCGTACGAAAAGGCGGACAAGTCATGAAACCGGACGGCATACGCAAATATACGACGAAGCAGCTGCTCGAAGCGGTCGCGGCAACGGTGCTGTGCGGCCTTATCGTCGTGTGGGCGTGTATAATTAAATATTACGTCATCGGCGACCCTGTCACCGCCGGGATATGGTTCTGCATGCTGACGCTCGTCATATCCGTTGCGGTGTTCATGGGCGGGGTGTTGTTGTTCGCGATGGTTTCGCGGACTTATATAATCGCGCATCCGCGGTATTATATAGCGTTTTTAAGCGTAGTTACGCTGACATTCGTGGCGCATCTGTATCTCAGCATACTGTCGCCTCTGCTCATCGCGCCCGGCATGACCGCGATGATGATCGTGCAGCTGTCGCGCCAGAAGCAGGACGCGTTCATATTCAATATGGTCGAGGCGCTCATGATATTCTGGGCGCTCGTTGTCGAATCGGTCATGACGGACGGCGAAGTATTTATGGGAATAGGCGGCGGGAGCGGTCTGTACCTCTGGCTGCTTTCCAGCATCACCGTAATAAACATAGGCGCGGGGGCGGTGATACCGCTCGTGATCCGCGACAAGACCAAACGTCTGAATTATCTTATGGCGGGCGTATGCATAATGCTCGGCTCGGTTGCGATATTCGTACTCATGGCGCTCGTTCACAGCGAGCGCGATCACGTGCTCGGCAACTTCTGGCTGCTGTTTATTTCCGGCGCCGTGCCGCTCGTCGTTTCTCAGATCGTAAACCCCATAGTGGAAAGCGCGTTCAATCTCATTACGGACAGCAGACTGTCCGAACTGACCGATTCTCGCCGTCCGCTGCTGCGCCGTCTCGCAACAGAGGCCGCGGGCACGTACAACCACAGCCTGGCGGTGGCAAACCTTGCGGAAACGTGCGCGTCTGCGATAGGCGAGGATCCGTATCTCGCGCGCGCCGCCGCATACTATCACGACGTCGGCAAACTCGCTAATCCCTCGTATTTCGCGGAGAACCAGGCCGGGTATAACCCTCACGACGATATTCTGCCCGAGGTGAGCGCGGAAATCATACGCAGCCACACCACCGACGGTTATAAGCTGCTCAAAGCCTACCGCCTGCCCGAAGAGATCGCGCGCGTGGCGATAGAGCACCACGGCACCATGCCTATAACGGTGTTCTACGAGCGCGCAAAAAAGCTGACGGACGGCGAGGTGGACGTCGCCGATTACAGCTATCACGGCGAAACGCCTACGACCAAGATCGCGGGCATAATAATGATCTGCGACAGCAGCGAGGCGGCGATACGCGCCATGGACAAGCCGGACGGCGAGCGCGTGGACAAACTGCTTCGCTCCATAATAGAGACGCGCATAAAGCTCGGCCAGTTCGACAGGTGCAAGCTGTCCCTGCTGGATATGGACATAATAAGGAAAACGATAATAAACGCGTACGGCGGACTGTTCCACAAGCGCGTAAAATATCCCGGAGGCGAAAAGGAATGATAACGCTGACGGGCGAGTACACCGAAGAAATGGCCGCTGCCGCCGCCGAAACTTTCCGCGCGCTGTCGCTTTCGGGCGAAGCGAGCGCCGAGGTGGTATTCGCGGACGAAGAGGAAATACGGGAACTGAACGCGGGAACGCGGGGCGTTGACAAGGTTACCGACGTGCTGAGTTATCCCGCGCTGACCGAAATCATGCCGCTGACTGCCGACAATTATCCTTTTGACGGGGACGGCGAGGGCAGAGTGTTCCTCGGCTCGGTGGTCATCTGCCGCGCCGTGGCTGAGCGTCAGGCCGCGGAGTACGGCCATTCGGCGGAGAGGGAGGAGACGTATCTGTTCACACACGGTCTGCTGCATCTGCTCGGATACGACCATATCGAAGAAGAGGAGAGGCGCGTGATGCGCGAAGCGGAAGAGCGCGTGCTTTCCGCCATAGGTATAACGAGATGAGATCGGGATTCATAGGAATAATAGGCAAACCCAACGTGGGCAAAAGCAGCCTCATGAACAGGCTGATAGGCGAAAAGATATCCATAGTCACGCCTAAGCCTCAGACTACGCGCGACGCGGTGCGCGGTATACTCACGACGGACGAATATCAGATGGTGTTCGTGGACACGCCCGGACTGCTCACTCCCAAGACGGAGCTGGGCAAGTACATGAGCCGCGAAACGGACGCGGCTTCACGCGACGTGGACGTGCTCGTTATAGTCATAGACGGGTCCCGCCGCTTTACCGACGCCGATCTGACCTTTGTGGAAAACAAACTTAAACTCGGCATCACGACGTACGTCGTCGTCAACAAGACGGACGAAGCGGGCTACGGCCGCGTATATCCCATACTGTCCAGACTGTCGCCGCTCACCTCGGCGGCGCCCTGCCGCGCGGCCATAAAGGAGATCGTGCCCACGTCGTGCGCCGACGGCACGAACATCGACAAACTGCGCGACATGCTCGCGTCCGAACTGACCGACGAAATCATGTACTATCCGTCCGGCGATCTGACAGACCGCTCCATGCGCTTCGTCGCAGGCGAGATAATCCGCGAAAAAACGCTGCTGCTGCTCCGCGACGAAATTCCGCACGGCATAGGCATCGTCATCAACAAATACGAGGACAAAAAGGAAAGCGTATACATCGAGGCGGACATCGTCTGCGAAAAGGAAGGGCATAAGCTGATCGTCATCGGCGAGGGCGGCCGCATGATAAAGCGCATAGGCGAGAGCGCGCGCAAAGGTCTGGAAGACCGCACCGGCAAAAGCGTATATCTCAAACTCTTCGTCAAGGTGCGCGAAGACTGGCGCAACAAGCGCAACTATTTGCGCGATCTCGGCTACGAGGGTTAAAACCGCCGTCGCTTGCGCATACTGCATCGGGAGGCGTTTATGGACGACAGGCGCGTTGCCGATGTATGTTACGGACTGTTCCGCGAGAGCGGAAAGATAGGTTACTGGCTTCTTTATAAAAAGATGCTCGGAGAGCGAAATGGAAGAACTTAACGTGAGCGGCGTGGTCGTGGGCGCGGAAGATTACCGCGAGGCCGACCGTATCGTACGCATACTGACTCCCGACCGCGGCGTGATCCGCGCCGTCATGCGCGGGGTCAAAAAGGAAAAGGCAAAGCTGAAATTCGCGGCTATGCCTTTTGCGTTCTGCGAATACTCGCTCATGAAGCGCGGCGCGTATTATACCGTCAAGACCGCTTCTCCCATAGAGAGCCTGTTCGGAGTGACCCGCTCTCCGGACGCTTACCTCGCCGGTTCGGTCATGATGGAAGCGGCGGCGGAAGCCGCGGGGGAGAGCGCCGCGACCGACGTATTCCTGCGCCTGCTCACGACGCTTAAAATGCTTATCTATTCGGACGTCGGACCGTACTCGCTGTGCCTGAACTTCGTGTTCGGCCTGCTGAAAAGCGGCGGCTTCGTTTCTCCTTCGCCCGCGGACGCGGATTACGACGTGCCGCCCGAAGAGCAGACCTCGCTCGGGGATTCAGCGCTTCCGCGCCTGAAAAAATACATAAGGCTGTTCGAAAACAAATACGTGTGCCGCATCAGATCCGCGGCGCTGCTGTAAAAGACAAGACTGCCGGACGGGACGGTTTTGTCTTTTTTACATCGTTTGAGATATTTTTTGCGCCTCGGCAGGAAAATTTTTCCAAAAGGTATTGATTTCGCAGCCGTTTGATGATATAATGATATCATAATAAACGAATCCGCGCGGCGCCTCTGCGCGGATAATACATGCAAAAAGGAGACAAGGGGTGAAAAAATACGTTTTCGCATTCGAAGAGGGAAACGGGAGCATGCGCGAGCTGCTCGGCGGCAAGGGCGCCAACCTTGCCGAGATGACCGGACTGGGAATGCCGGTGCCGCCCGGCTTCACGGTGTCGACGGAAGCCTGCACGAGGTATTACGACGACGGCAGAAAGATTGCGCCGGATATAGAAAAGCAGATATTCGACGCGCTCGCAAAGCTGGAAAAGCGCATGGGCAAAAAACTGGGCGACGAAAAGGATCCGCTGCTCGTATCGGTCAGAAGCGGCGCGCGAGCGTCCATGCCCGGCATGATGGATACCATCCTCAACCTCGGCCTCAACGACAGGTCGGTGGAAGGGCTGGCGAAAAAGACTGACAACCCGCGGTTCGCATACGACTCGTACCGCCGCTTCATACAGATGTTCTCTGACGTCGTCATGGAGCAGGACAAGTCCGTATACGAGCGCATACTCGACGACATCAAGACGAAGAAGGGATACAAATCGGATCCCGAACTGACTGCGGACGATCTCAAAGACATCGTGAAGCTGTTCAAGGACAACTATAAAAAGAATCAGGGCGAGGAGTTCCCGCAGGATCCCAAAGTGCAGCTCATCGAGGCTACAAAAGCGGTGTTCCGCAGCTGGGACAACCCGCGCGCGAACGTCTACCGCCGCATGAACGACATTCCGTACGACTGGGGCACCGCAGTCAACATACAGTGCATGGTGTTCGGCAACAAAGGCGAAACCTCGGGTACCGGCGTCGCGTTCACCCGCAACCCCGCGACAGGCGAAAAAGGCCTGTTCGGCGAGTATCTCATGAACGCGCAGGGCGAGGACGTCGTCGCCGGCATACGCACGCCCAAGCATATCAACGAGCTTAAACAGCAGAACGAAAAGCTGTATAACGAGTTCGTGGACATAACGCGCCGGCTGGAAGATCATTACCGCGACATGCAGGACATGGAGTTCACCATCGAGGAAGGCAAACTCTATATGCTGCAGACGCGCAACGGCAAGCGCACGGCGCAGGCCGCGCTCAAAATAGCCGTCGACCTCGTGCGCGAGGGCATGATAGACGAAAAGAAAGCGGTGTGCATGATAGAGCCAAAACAGCTCGACACGCTGCTTCACCCGCAGTTCAACGCCAAGGCGCTGAGCGAATCTCATCCCGCGTCTTTCGGTCTGCCAGCGTCGCCGGGCGCCGCCTGCGGCAAAATAGCGTTCACCGCCGAGGAAGCCGTCGAACGCGCGGGAAAGGGCGAGAAAGTAGTGCTCGTCCGTCTCGAAACCAGCCCCGAGGACATCGAGGGCATGAACGCGAGCGAGGGCATACTCACGGCGCGCGGCGGCATGACCAGCCACGCGGCCGTCGTCGCGAGGGGCATGGGCGTATGCTGCGTGTCCGGCTGCTCCGATCTTGCGGTGGACGAAGAGAATAAAAAGATAACGCTCGCCGGCAAGACTTACGGGCCGGACGACTGGCTCAGCCTGGACGGCACGACGGGCAATATCTATACTCAGAAAATACCCACCGAACCCGCCGAGGTCACCGGCGACTTCGGTACGCTCATGGGCTGGGCGGACAAGTACCGCGCGCTGCACGTGCGCACCAACGCCGACACGCCGCGCGACGCCGCTCAGGCCGTCAGGTTCGGAGCCGAGGGAATAGGACTGTGCCGCACCGAGCACATGTTCTTCGATCCCGCGCGCATTCCCGCCATACGCGAAATGATAGTGTCCAAGACGCCCGCCGAACGCAAGCGCGCTCTCGACAAACTGCTGCCCATGCAGAAGGGCGACTTCAAGGCGATGTATATCGCCCTCGAAGGCAGGCCGATGACCGTGCGTTTCCTCGATCCGCCTCTTCACGAGTTCGTGCCTCACGAGGACTGGGAGATAATCGAGCTGGCCAAGAACATGGGACTGCCGTTCGAGGAGCTCAAAGCCACGATAGTGGGACTGCACGAGGCCAATCCCATGATGGGGCACCGCGGCTGCCGCCTGAGCGTCACTTATCCCGAAATCGCCGAAATGCAGACCAGAGCGGTCATAGAAGCCGCCCTCGAAGTGCGCGAAGAAAAGGGCTGGAACATAGTGCCCGAGATCATGGTGCCGCTCGTCGGCGAAGTGAAGGAGCTTAAATACGTCAAGAATATTATCTGCACGACCGCGGACAAGATAATCGCCGAACATAAGTCGGACATGAAATACATGGTCGGCACGATGATAGAGATTCCCCGCGCGGCGGTCACCGCCGACAAGATCGCGGAGGAGGCCGAGTTCTTCTCCTTCGGCACCAACGACCTCACGCAGATGACCTTCGGCTTCTCCCGCGACGACGCCGGCAAGTTCCTTCCCGAGTACTACAGCAAGAAGATATACGAATCCGATCCGTTCGCGAAAATAGACGTGGACGGCGTGGGCGCGCTCATAAAGATAGCCGCGGAAAAGGGCAGAAGCACCCGCCCGAACATCAAGCTCGGCGTGTGCGGCGAACACGGCGGCGACCCGTACAGTGTGGAGTTCTTCCACGGCGTCGGGCTCGATTACGTGTCCTGCTCGCCTTTCCGGGTTCCTCTGGCCCGCCTTGCCGCCGCGCAAGCAAATATTAAACGTCCGAGGTAAACATATATAGTGGTTTAACTAAATTGTACCACAAGATATTGTGTTTTTAGGGCTTACCCCGATAATGGG
>CAJFLE010000004.1 GCA_904387375.1 Candidatus Protoclostridium gallicola | reverse complement strand
ACATTGTTGTCTTGAATAAAATACAACGAGGCACAGGCTGTGCCGAGTTCCGTTGGCGTTCGCGCCGACACGAGCACAAAAAATTTGTTAAAATTTTTACGCGCAGTGTCGCAATCGGCGCGAAAATCAAGCGTTAGCGGTGCGCTAAGGAACAGGGTGAAAGACGTAAGTTTCGGACAAATTTATCCCGTGGACTCGCCCATACACAGAATGGACGCGAGGGCGAAACTGCTCATTACGATCGCATATATCGTGATGATGTTTTTTGTCAACCATTACGTCGTATACGGAGTCATCGCCCTCTGCCTGGTCGCGGTTGTGCTCATGTCGCGCGTGCCGCCCCTTAAAGTGCTCAGAAGCGTGCGGGCGATAATTTTCCTGCTCATTTTCACGTTTATAATAACAGTGCTGCTCAACCGCGGCGGCGGAGAGGAATACGAGCTGGCGACATTCGGATTCTACCTCAACTGGGGGCCGTTCTATATCACCGGCACCGGACTGCTGAACGCCGGACGGCTCGCGTGCCGTCTGCTGCTGCTCGTGCTCGGTCCGACGATGCTGACGCTTACGACCACGCCCGTCGCGCTCACGGACGCGATAGAACATCTGCTCCGCCCTCTCAAAGTCATACATCTTCCCGTTCACGCGTTCACGATGATAATGTCCATCGCGCTCCGGTTCGTGCCCACTCTCATGGATGAAACGGAAAAGATTATGAACGCGCAGAAGGCGAGGGGCGCGAGCTTCGACCACGGCAACATATTCAAACGCGCAACCGCGCTGCTGCCCGTGCTCGTTCCGCTGTTCGTGTCGTCGTTCAAACGCGCCGATGAACTTTCCGACGCCATGGAGTCGCGCTGCTACCGCGGAGCCACGGGCAGGACGAAAATGAAAGTCATGAAATACCGCGCCGGCGATATAATCGCTATGCTGCTCATGGCGGCGCTGCTCTTCTTCGTGCTGGTATGCGCTTACAACTGGTGGCAGTGGGAGTGGGTGAACGCTTTTCTCGTGTGCTGAAATTGCCGTCGGGCAAAGATTTTACGCGGCATTTTAATATATGTTTAATCCGAATAATGTAATATCAACGAAAATTGAATGAAAAGATATAAGATCGTTATTCAATACGACGGCGGGGCGTACCACGGCTGGCAGAAGCAGCCGCATCAGCCCGCGACCGTGCAGGCGGCGGTGGAATCCGCGGCGGCGCGCGTGACCGGAACCGCAACGTCGGTCACCGCAAGCGGCAGGACGGACGAGGGCGTGCATGCGCTCGGCCAGACGGCGCACTTCGACAGCGCCAAGGATCTGCCGCCGGAACGTTACGTCGCGGCGCTGAACCACTGGCTGCCCGGGGATATACGCGTCGTGTCATGCGAGGAAGTTCCGCAGGCTTTCGACGCGCGGAAGTCCGCGAAGCGCAAGACGTACGCCTACCGTATGTATACCGGCGCCGTCGAAAACCCGCTTCGCCGCACGCGCGAACTGTTCGTCGGCCCGGTCGACGTCGGAAGAATGGACGAATGCGCGCGGCTGTTTGTGGGAGTGCACGATTTTTCGGCGTTCATGTCGAGCGGCTCGTCGGCAAAGACGACGGTGCGCGAAGTGTTTTCGTCGTCTGTGGCCGAGGAGGGCTGTTCCGTCGTGTTCCGCATCACGGGCAGCGGCTTTCTGTACAACATGGTGCGGATTATGGCGGGAGCGCTTGTGCGCGTCGGCAAAGGGTATTCCGACGGCTCGGAAATCGCCCGCGCGCTGGAAAACGGCGACCGCACGCTGGTGCCGGATATAGCCCCTCCGCAGGCGCTGTACCTGGAAAAAGTGGAATATATCTGACCGGGGACGCGGTTCCCGGTGAAAATATGACCGAAAACAGTTGTAATTTTTTTCATTGCTGTGCTATAATACTATAGCATAGTCAAAACGGAGAACCATATTGAAATCAAGTACCAAAGGACTTATAGCATTACTTGCGTTCGTGGCGATCATAGGAATTGTCGCTATTATCATCGTGACTGCGAACCGCGCGACTACGATAGACAGCGATTCCTTCTATAACGATTATCTCTACGAGCACCAGATAGAGTCCGATTCGCTGAATATCAGCAACGATACCTGGACGTTCCGTTCGGGCAACCGTAATTATGTCGTGTATCTGTACAATATCGACAACAGCGATCAGAACAAACTCGACAACTATAACTACGGAGTCCGGCTCGCGGCCGAACTTTCGTCGAGCGATTCGACGCTGACCGACGAGGAAAAAACGGCGGCATGGCAGTCATACGTCGAAAGTACGCGCGGTTACAATATTTATATCGATTCCGATTACACCGAGTGGGCAAGCAGCGGCAGGGTCATACTGTATACCGAAAGCAACCGCTACGGCGTTTCCGTCATGGACTATGTATTCCCGGCCATGATGCTCATCGTCATGATAGTGTTCATGGTCATGGTGTTCCGTTCCATGCGCGGAGGCGGCAACGTAGCCAACGACTTCGGCAAGTCCAAGGCCAACGTGCAGTCGTCGCTCAAAGTGCGCTTTACCGACGTCGCGGGCGCCGAGGAAGAAAAAGAGGAGCTGGCGGAGATCGTCGACTTCCTCAAAACTCCCGGCAAGTTCGCCGGCGTGGGCGCGAGAGTGCCCAAGGGCGTGCTGCTCGTGGGACCTCCCGGCACAGGTAAAACGCTGTTCGCGAAAGCGGTGGCGGGCGAGGCGAACGTGCCTTTCTTCTCCATCTCCGGTTCCGACTTCGTGGAAATGTACGTCGGCGTGGGCGCGAGCCGCGTGCGCGATCTGTTCGCGCAGGCCAAGAAAAATCAGCCCTGCATAATATTCATCGACGAGATAGACGCCGTCGGCCGTCAGAGAGGCGCGGGCCTCGGCGGCGGTCACGACGAGAGGGAGCAGACGCTCAACCAGCTGCTCGTGCAGATGGACGGTTTCGAAACCAACGAAGCCATAATCGTCATGGCGGCGACCAACCGCGCGGACATACTCGATCCCGCGCTCATGCGTCCCGGCCGTTTCGACAGACAGATATACGTTCACATACCCGACGTGCGCGGCAGGGAGGCGATCTTCCGCGTGCACGCGCGCAACAAACCCATGAGCCCTGACATTGACTTCCAGGTGCTCGCGCGCATGACGTCCGGTTTCACCGGCGCCGAGATCGCGAACCTCCTCAACGAGGCGGCGATACTCTGCGCCCGCAACAACAGAACGCAGATCATTATGGAGGACGTGTACGAGGCTATCGACAAGGTCATACTCGGCCCTCAGAAGAAGTCACGTCTCGTCACGGAGGTCGACAAACGCATCACCGCGTATCACGAAGCGGGTCACGCCGTAGTCGGCAAGAAGCTCGCGCCGTACTGCGATCCAGTGCAGGAAGTGTCCATCATTCCGAGAGGCAACGCCGCCGGCTATACGCTCAGCCGTCCGGATAACGACGACGATCATATCACGTATAAAAAGCTCACGGCTCAGATTGCCATGACCATGGGCGGCAGAGCCGCGGAAGAGGTCGTTATACAGGACATCTCCGCGGGCGCGTCCGGCGACATACAGCAGGCGACCAACCTCGCGAAGAAGATGGTCACGGAATGGGGCATGTCCGACGTCGGCCCGATATATTACGGCGGCGACAAGGAAGTGTTCCTCGGCCGCGACTACGGTTCCAGCCACAGCTACAGCGACGCCACCGCGGCGAAGATCGACGAGCAGGTGCACAAATTCGTCGAGGACGGGCATCAGCTCGCGGTCAAGATCGTGCGCGAGAACAGGCCGCTGCTCGACACGCTTGTGCGCGTGCTCATCGAACGCGAGACCGTTTACGCCGAAGAGTTCGAAATGATAATGGAAGGCAAGAGCGCGGAAGAGGTGATCAAGATCATCGACGAGCGCACTTACCGCAACTTCGGCGAAAAACACAAAAAGGAAAGCGAAGCGCTCCGCGCGCGTCTTAGCGGGGAGTCCGGACAGAGTACTGACAGTACGGAAAAACCGGAAGGCGGCGCTGAATAAAGATACGGACAAAGGATAGATACAACAATGTCAAGCAAAACGAGAAATGCAATAGCTATAATCGTAAGCGCCGTCGCGGTGCTTGCGGTTATTGCCGTTATCGTACTGGCGAGCATAACGATAATACCGTCTTCTTACGGCGACGGCTGGCTGGAGGACAGAGCTTCGGTCGTTATATACCGCGACGGCACGCGGCTTCCCGGCGAAGACGAGAACGGAAAACTCGTCGGCGACGGCGAGGACAGCGGGCTGTATACTTACGACGACCTGTTCGCAACCCTGAATTTTTCGCTGTTTTCCGCCTGTCTGCAGTTCAATTACGACTTCGGCCTTGAACTGACGGGCGATACCGCGGCGTCGAGCAGAGTGTCGGTATCGGATATCTCCACCGCATACGATAGCATCATAAGCGGCGATACTACCGGTTATTCCGTCGTTATTCGTTTCAATGAGATCAAGACGATGACGCTTGTGGACGATTCGGGCAAAACGGTTACGCAGGAATACGATACCGTTATGTTCACGCTTGCCGAGGACAGCGAGTGGGTGAGAAACATCACCGCGTACGCTTATCTCGACAGCGACGTGCACGGTTCGTCCGACGACTTCGGCATAGCGTCCAAGGATTATTATACCGTACGTTTCGGCGCCAAGACCAGCGACTTCATAGACATGCTCGACGATGTATTCGACGTGCCTGCGGCGCCCGAAGAGGATGAGGACGACACTACCGACGACGATACGACTGACGACGGTACTGACGACGGCACGGGCGATACCACCGGCGACGGCAGCGGCGATACGGATTCGGATTCCGGCACGGGCGATACTTCGTCCGACTCGTCGTCCGACACTTCGTCCGACACGACCGCCTGAATATTTGCAACGCTCATTACATAAAACGGCTTCGCCATGCGGCGCGGCCGTTCTTTTTTTGCTTACCGTGCCGAAAACGTTGCGCGGGTGCGCCCAGCCGTGATATAATGCGTATATGAACAACGGAGATACCATAGTCGCGCTGTCCACGCCCGCGGGCAGGGGCGCGATAGCGATAATAAGAGTGTCGGGCGGCGGCGCGCACGAGATGCTGCGCAGTCTGTTCCGCCCGTTCGGAGGCGCGGAGATGACGCCCAACATGCTCACGCTCGGCGAGATAAGCGCGGACGGCATACGCGATAAGGTCATGGCGGTGATTTTCCGCGCGCCCAGAAGCTATACCAGCGAGGATATGTCGGAAGTGCACTGCCACGGCTCACCCGAAATAGCCGCACGCATAATCCGCGGCTTCATCGCCTGCGGCGCCCGCGCCGCCCAGCCAGGCGAATTCACCCGCCGCGCCTTTCTCGGCGGCAAGCTCACCCTCGACGAAGCGGAAGCCGTCGGCGACATGATAGCCGCCCAGTCGCAGGCGCAGATAAACGCCGCGTACGACGCCATGCGCGGCAGACTGAGCGCCGACGTCGCTTATATCTATAATCTCATTCTCGACGTCGTAAGCGCCTTCGAGGCTGCGATAGACTATCCCGAGGAGGACGTCGAGGAGCAGACGGAAGCGGAGGCGCGTGAAAAACTGACCGCAGCCCGCGGCAGGCTGGAGGCGCTGGTCGCCACCTACGACGCCGGCGAGAAGGTGCGAGGCGGCGTCAAGGTCGCCATAATAGGCGTGCCCAACGCGGGCAAGAGCAGCCTGCTCAACCGCCTGCTCGGCCGCGAGCGCGCCATCGTGACCGCGAACGCCGGCACGACGCGCGACACCGTGGAAGAGTCGTACGAATACCGCGGCGTACTGTTCACGCTCGTGGATACCGCCGGTCTGCGCGCCGCCGAGGACGAGGCGGAACGCGCCGGGGTAAAACGCAGCGCCGAAGCGGCAAAGACCGCGCACATAGTGCTGCGCGTCACCGATCTGACCCGCCCCGCGCCTGCCGAGACCGAAACGACGGGCACGGTCATCGAGGTGTATAACAAGACGGACGCGTCGCCCGACCGTCCGACAGGCGGGGTATGCGTGTCCGCGCTGACCGGCGAGGGCATAGAGGATCTGTGCGAAAAAATATACGAAGCGGCGTTGGGAGAGGGCGTCTCCGCTGACGGCGGTATGCTCACCGGGGCGCGGCACTACGAACTGGCGCTCGCCGCGCTTTCCGCGCTGTCCGAGGGTCTGGATTCTCTCGGCTCCGCGACGCCCGACTGCGTGCTCGTCGATCTGCGCCGCGCGCTGCACCTTCTCGGAGGCATCACTGGCGCAAGCGCGACGGACGACGTGCTCGACAGCATATTCTCCCGCTTCTGCGTGGGTAAGTAAAATAAAAAATCGCCTTTAAGGCCGCGTTTGACGACGCGGCTTTTTCTATCGAAAACGGGGTAAATCGCCTCAGAGGCGCATTTTAAGGCGTTACGGCGCACCGCGCCGGATAAAAAACCGTTAAATTTCGGTAAAACTGCAAAAAACGCTTTATTTTTCCGCGCAAAAATGCTATAATGATTGAACAAGGAGACTTATATGGAAGAAAAAGTCAAAGGCAGTTATACCGCCGATAACATTCAGGTGCTCGAAGGGCTGGATCCCGTCAGAAAGCGTCCCGGAATGTACATCGGCTCGACGGACGAGCGCGGCCTGCATCACCTTATCGTGGAGGTCGTCGACAACGCCGTCGACGAAGCTCTCGCGGGTTATTGCGATACCTGCACCGTGGAGATAGCCAAGGACGGCAGCGTGTCCGTGACGGACAACGGCCGCGGCATCCCCGTGGACAAAAAGAAGATCGTCAAGAACGGAAAGACGGTCGAAGTGTCCGCCGTCGAGGTCGTCATGACGCATCTTCACGCCGGCGGCAAGTTCGGCGGCGGGGGATATAACGTCTCCGGCGGTCTGCACGGCGTCGGCGTCACCGTCGTCAACGCGCTTTCCGAATGGCTGGACGTCGAAGTGTGCCGCGACGGCAAGATATACCGTCAGCGTTTCAACCGCGGCGTGCCCATGAAGGATCTCGCGGTCATCGGCAAAACGGACAAGACCGGCACCAAGGTGTCGTTCATGCCCGACGCGGACATCTTCGAAACGGTGGACTTCAACTACGACACCGTGCGCACCCGTTTGCGCGAAGTCGCGTACCTGAACAAGGGCTTTACCGTCAATCTCATCGACAACCGCCCCGGCAGGGAAAAGAACGAAACGTTCAGATACGACAACGGCATTCTCGATTTCGTCGAGTACCTCAACCGCAACAAGGAAACGCTGTTCCCGCAGGCGCTGTACATCGAAAAGCGCTTCACCGACAACGAGGTGGAGATCGCCATGCAGTACAACGACGGATATAACGAGAACATCTACGCGTACGCGAACAACATCAACACCGAAGAGGGCGGCACGCATCTCGACGGCTTCCGAAACACGCTCACCAAAGTCCTGAACGACTATGCCCACAAGAACGGCATGATGAAGGACGAGGATAAACTGAGCGGCGAGGACGTGCGAGAAGGTCTGACCGCCATCATATCCGTAAAACTGAAAAACCCGCAGTTCGAGGGACAGACCAAGACCAAGCTGGGCAACAGCGAGATGCGCTCCGTCGTGTCCCGCGTGCTCTCGGACGGGCTGGGCACATACCTCGAAGAGAATCCCCAGCAGGCCAAGGAGCTCGTGCTCAAAACCATAACGGCGGCGCACGCGCGCGACGCGGCTCGCAACGCGCGGGAACTGACCCGCCGCAAGGGCGTGCTGGAAAGCTCCACGCTGCCCGGCAAACTCGCCGACTGCTCGGATAAGGATCCTTCCAATACCGAAATATACATCGTCGAGGGCGACTCGGCAGGCGGCACGGCGAAGCAGGGCAGGGACCGCCGGTTCCAGGCCATACTTCCGCTGCGCGGCAAGATACTCAACGTGCAGAAGGCAAGGCTGCACCGCATACTCGAAAACGCCGAAATCAAGGCCATGATAACGGCGTTCGGCTGCGGCATAGGCGACGAGTTCGACGAAAGCAAACTGCGCTACGACAAGATAATCTGTATGACCGATGCGGACGTCGACGGCTCGCACATACGCATTCTGCTGCTCACGTTCTTCTATAACTTCATGCGCCCGCTCATTGAGAAAGGGCACGTGTACAGCGCCATGCCGCCGCTCTACAAAATCAGCAAGGGCAAGCGCGTGGAGTACGCGTACTCGGATCCCGAGCTGGCGAGCAAGCTGGACGAGATGGGCAGAAAGGGTTGCGAGGTGCAGCGCTACAAGGGTCTCGGCGAAATGAGCAAGGATCAGCTCTGGGAAACGACGATGAGCCCCGAGCACCGCACGCTCATAAGGATAACCATGGAAGACGCGTTCGAAGCCGACGAGATATTCACGACGCTGATGGGCGACCAGCCCGAGCTGCGCCGCAAGTTCATCGAAGAGAACGCCAACCTGATCGAGACCAAGGACCTGGACATCTGAGGTGAATTATGAAGAAAAACGACGAAAGGGCGAGAGTGCCCGATAATACCAAATATCTCCACGTAAACCTCAACGACGAAATGAAACAGTCGTTCATCGCGTATGCGATGGCGGTCAACGTTTCGCGTGCGATACCCGACGTGCGCGACGGTCTCAAACCCGTACACCGCCGCATACTCTATGCGATGAACGAACTGGGCGTCACCGCCGACAAGCCGTACCGCAAGTGCGCGAGAATAGTCGGCGACGTCCTCGGTAAATATCATCCCCACGGCGACATCTCGGTGTACGACGCGCTCGTCCGCCTCGCGCAGGATTTCTCGATAAGAGAACCGCTCGTGGACGGACAGGGCAACTTCGGCTCGGTGGACGGCGACCCCGCCGCCGCGATGCGATACACCGAAGCGCGCCTGTCCAAGATCGCCAGCGAGATGCTGCGCGACATCGACAAGGAAACGGTGGACTGGCAGGGCAACTTCGACGAAACGCTGGAAGAGCCTACCGTGCTGCCCGCGCGTTTCCCCAATCTGCTCGTCAACGGCTCCGACGGTATCGCCGTCGGTATGGCGACGAACATTCCGCCGCACAACCTCGGCGAGGTCATCGACGGCGTATGCGCGCTCATCGACAATCCCGACATCACGGTGGACGAACTGATGAAGTTCATTCCCGCGCCCGATTTCCCGACGGGCGGCCTCATCATGGGCAGGGCGAACGTGCGCTGCGCATACCGCACCGGCCGCGGCGGCATAGTCATGCGCGCCAAGTGCGAGATCGAGGAGTACTCCTCCGAGCGCGGCGGCACGCGTCAGCGCATCATAGTGACCGAATTGCCTTATCAGGTAAACAAGGCGCTGCTCATAAAGTCCATCGCCGACCTGGTCAAGGACAAGAAGATAGAGGGCATATCCGACGTCAAGGAAGAGTCCGACCGCGACGGCATGCGCATAGTCATCGAGATCAAGCGCGACGCGCAGGCGCAGGTCGTGCTCAATATGCTGTACAAGCACACCAATCTGCAGGTCAGCGACGGTATAATCTTCCTCGCGCTCGTCAACGGCGTGCCCAAGATCGTCAACCTGCGCGAGATGCTGTACTGGTATCTCGAGCATCAGAAAGAGATAATCACGCGCCGCACGCGCTACGACCTCGAAAAGGCGCAGGAGCGCGAGCATATCGTCGAAGGCCTCGTCAAGGCGCAGGAGAACATCGACGAAGTCGTGCGCATAATCAAGACGAGCCGCGACCGCTACGAGGCGGCCGAAAAGCTTATGAGTACGTTCTACCTCTCCGACAAGCAGGCGAACGCCATACTCGATATGCGCCTGTCCCGCCTGACCTCTCTCGAAGTGGACGCGCTGCGCCGCGAACTCGCCGAACTGGAAGAGAAGATAGCCGATTACAAGAACATACTCGCAAATCCCGCCCGCGTGCTCGATATAATAAAGACGGAGCTGCTGGAAATCAAGGATAAGTACAACACCCCGCGCCGCACCGAGCTGTGCATAGACTACGACGAGATCGACATCGGCGACCTTATCGAGAAAGAGGACGTCGTCGTATCCATGACGCACTTCGGCTACATCAAGCGCATTCCCGTCACCGAGTATAAACCTCAGCACCGCGGCGGCAAGGGCGTTACCGCGCACAAGCCCAAGGAAGAGGACTTCGTGGAAACCATGCTCACGACGTGCACGCACGACAATCTCATGTTCTTCACGAACAAGGGCCGCGTGTACTGCATAAAGGCGTACGAGGTGCCCGAGGCGGCGCGCACGACCAGGGGCAGGGCGATAGTCAACCTGCTGCAGCTGTCCGAGGACGAAAAGGTCACCGCCGTCATACCTCTGACCGAAGATCAGACCAAGGGCAACCTCATGATGGCCACGCGCCACGGCATGATAAAGAAAACGCCCGTCGATCAGTTCTCCAAGATACGCAAGGGCGGCAAGATCGCGATCGCGCTCGCCGAGGGCGACGAGCTCATAAGCGTGCAGTTCACCGGCGGCCGCGACGAGATACTCATCGCGTCGTCGTCGGGCAAGTGCATACGTTTCTCCGAGGACGACGTGCGTCCGATGGGACGCGATACCATGGGCGTGCGTTCCATGAAACTGGACGAGGGCGAAGTGGTCGTGGATATGACCGTCGTCTATCCCGGCTGCGAGGTGCTCACCGTGTCGCAGTACGGCTACGGCAAGCGCACGGATATCGACGAATACCGTCTGCAATCCCGCGCGGGCAAGGGCGTCAAGGCGGGCGTGTTCAACGAACAGACGGGCAAGCTCGTCAATCTCAAGCTCGTGTCGCCGGACGAGGACGTCATGCTCATCGCGGACAACGGCACGATCATACGCCTGCGCGCGAAAGAGATTTCCAAGATCTCTCGCGATACGCGCGGCGTGCGCATGATGAAGGTCAAGGGCGAAGGGCAGGTGGTATGCGTTGCCAAGGCTCAGCCTTACGAAGAGGACGAGGCCGGCGGGGGCGAGACCGCCGAATGACCGAACATTAGAATTTAATTAAAAAGTACGCTTCGCGGCGCGGCGGTGTTGACCGCCGCGCCCCGATATGCTATACTCCTCGTATAAACAAGGAGGTAAAATATGAAAAAGGATAATCCGATTATTTCTTTCGTCAACGTTATCGGTCAGATCATAGCGTTCTTCGCAGTGATACTCTGGTTGCTCTGCCTGCTCAACGGAGCGCTTTCCGCGGACAATTTCCTCGGTCATCACTTCCTGGGCGACGCTACCGGCATTCTCGAGTATATAAAGTACTGGGCGACCCTTGCGGCGCTGGCGCTGTCCGGTCTCGAGTTCGCGCTCAGAAAACCGCTGCTGTTCATTATTTACGCCGTAGTGGTTGCGGGCTGCGTAATTCTCATGTTCTTCCCGGGCGTGCTCGAATCGCTGTCCGGCATGGCATCCTGACGAAAACTCATAGCAATAAAAAATGCGTATCGCGAATGCGGTACGCATTTTTGCTTGACGCCATGTAAAACCGCTACCACTGAAAGTGTTGTTAATGGATATTTGCCGTTCAAATCTGCTATAATTCTACTAAACGTAGAGTTTATCGATTATCATGCCTTCAATTATGCAATTTATGTAGAAAATAAGTAGGTTTACTTTCCGTTGATATTTTTGTTATAATAACATTATAAGAAATAAGGAGTGGTTTTATGGATAAACACAGTATTGGTAAAACGATTTCGGCATTGCGTAAATCCAAGGGCTGGACACAAGTTGAACTTGCTGAGCAGTTGAATATCAGCGACAAAACAGTCAGCAAATGGGAAAGCGAAGCCGGTTATCCTGAACTTACGATGTTTCCATTGATTGCAGATCTTTTCGGCGTAAGTATAGATTATCTCATGACGGGGAAGGAAATGCCTGCCGAGATAATTACAATGTCAAAGGCGGAATTATGTGCAAAAAATGACGATATCTCCATGCTTGATCAGATTGATCAGAATCATATAGATGAAAGCGGACATAACTTGGCCTATTATGTATCGAAATACGAAAGTATAAATGTATACAATCAATGCAACGATCTGAAAATGGATCTGATTACAAATATCAAAATGGCTTTGATCGCGAACAATATCAGCCGTCTTGAAAGATATCACATTAAACAATTGGCACATGTCGATGATAAAAAGAGGATTACCGGCCCGAACACTCCGGTAGCAACTTTGCCTGAGGATATTTTTCACTTAATAATTTCCGATAAACGAATTTCGAAATCGACGTTTCTGTATTTACTGTCGCCATGCGAGAAAGATTCTCCTCACAAAAAAAGCAACATCTGGTATAACGGCATACCATATTTGATTGATGAATGTATCAGATACGGTACATCCGAACAGTTTGATTTACTTATGCAGGCAACAGAAAAAAACAATAACTTTGCGTTTGAAAATTTAGACCATGACGAAGTAGTTTATGGGAGATATAACCAAGTCAAGATAAATCAGGGGCAACAAATGTACGGGGTTGTGGTGATTTTGGAAAAGACATTTCGTTTTGCCATTGAACGGGGCGACATATCAACCGTTGAAAAATTGAACAAGATCAATCGACAGCCGTTTCCGCTTGCACCGCGTTTTTATGCCGATGAAGACATACTGAGAATGATGAAACTCCGCGCGGATAAATCAATATCGCATAGCGAGCTTATTGTGCAATCGTCTATACATAAAGGTATTATAAATGTTGACGAATTGCTGGCCGTTAATGACATAAAAGCCATAACAAAAGCTTTATCGGAATATCCGATTTCGAAATACGAGCAGCTTGCGGCTATTGTCGGTAACATGCGAAAGGCGAGCGATAGCGACGATTGGCGATGTATTTTCGAGTACGCCGTTGATAATAATGATGCACTTTTGGCAAAATATGTAATGAACAATGATAAAAGAAATATAGACAGATTGTTATTTGATAAAGAGATTCTTCCTCCTCGTTTTGCCGGCACAACTGTTACGAACTTTTTTGAACAAACGGAAAAAGCAAATCCCAATATCAAATATTTGGTGTTGCGAAGCAAAACGAGATTCTCAGGAGTTATTAATTCGTCCCGGCATATAGATAAGGCCTGCCGGCAAAAAGATTCGCATATTATCCAAACGCTCGACGATCTTGCCGAATATATAAAGCTCTGTAAAGAGCAGATTATCGACGATTGGAAAGTCCGTATGAACAAGAATAAGATTATCGAAGAATTGAATGAAGAATTTTTCCGCAGTGAGCTGGCTAAGGGAAACTTAGAATTGGTGGCGGTCAAATTATGCGTCAGACTTGAGGCAATCTTAAAAAGCACATACCATTACGACGGCGATTTCTCGGAAATGCTCGATAAATATTGTGTGCAGTACGGTACAACGGAAGTAGACGACGGGTGGGGATATATTGAAAGACAGACCAATCAATTTGTAGATTATCTTCGAAAACTTCGTAAATATCGCAACGACATTGTTCATTCCGAAAAAAAGGCTGAAAGTATGACGCCGGAAGAACTCGATTTCTGTATTAAATATATATGTGGTTTGAAATAGGAGGTACGTAGTGAATAAGTATCAGAAATATTTGTTATTGCGAGATAAATCGTCTTTTTTGTTTGAAAGCTGTGCGCCAAAAGGTGAAATCTGCAACGGCGACACATACGGTAGTTATGAAGCAGACTCCAGTTGCTTTTTAATAAAGCAGGATCCTGATATTACAAAGACAATCTACGAACTATCTGTTTCCAAGAATTCTTATCCGTTTATAAAGTCTGTACATACGAAAAAGAACGGCGTTTATACCGAGGTGCCGCTATTAAAAAGCCATAAAAATACTTCGCGTTCTTTGCCGTCCGAAAGTAATATTGATGAAAAATTTTTGATTATAACAGACTTTGATGATAGAATCGATTCGATAAAACTGCAATTCATTAAGAATATCGCCGATGATTTAGAAATTGAATTTGTATATCGGGAGGCCGATAAACAGGCCTATGCCTTAAGACAAGAAGCTTTAAAAAAAGAAAATATGCTAAAACGAGCCTGCATTAAACATTCCGTGGGCGATAACCTGGTCAACATATATTTTCAGCCGTGCAGCGATGACTACGACCATACGGATATATTTCTTTATATCCCCGAAAAAACAGAAGAAACCACCACTGGCGGTCGTTATGGCCCTGTCAAAAAGGAAAATATTCTTTCATGGGTATTGATTATGAAAGCCGGTGCGGAAAAAGGTATGTTTT
Source organism: Candidatus Protoclostridium gallicola (assembly GCA_904387375.1). GTDB lineage: Bacteria > Bacillota > Clostridia > Christensenellales > Pumilibacteraceae > Protoclostridium > Protoclostridium gallicola. The sequence goes on along the minus strand of CAJFLE010000004.1, from coordinate 76,649 downwards.
TTAAGTCGATTACCGGTCTTGCCTATGGCAGATATGCTTTCATCGCTAAGCAATTTGATAAAAACAATAATCTGCTTGTGGAAACGGATTATATTGAGTTCCGTATTGAAAAGCAGTATTATTTTTTCGGCGATCAAGGGAATATATGTGTAATATAAGCTATGAATCGTATTTATAAATAAAAAATGCGTATCGCGAATGCGGTACGTATTTTTGCTTGATCGGAATTGTCAAAGGCTCAGGCAGAACGACCTGACCGTTTCTTCCCATTTTTCCGGTTCTTCCTTGTCGGGAGAGTGCGCCGAGTCCTCGAACCATACGAATTCTTTGCGCGGCGCTTCCAGCGCGTCGAACCACGCCTCTGCCAGCGCGGACGGGGTATTGTAGTCGTGCCTGCCCTGCGTGAACAGCACGGGCATTTCCATGCGCTTCACCGTTTCGCCGAACCTGTTCCGCACGACCTGCGACCACAGCGCGCCGCTCAGATAGCTCGCGCCCGCGGCGTAGCTGCCCAGCCAGCGCAGCCCGTACTCTTTGCTTCTCAGCACGGGCAGGACGAGGGATTTTATTATTCCCGCGCGTTCTTTCCAGTCGCCGCCGCCGTAACGCGTCAGGCAGTCGCGCTGCGTCATCATGCCTTTGCGGCAGGGGTACACGCCGTTATCCGGCGGATATTTTTTCAGTATTTCCAGCGCCTTTTTCTCGCCCCGCTTTTCGGCTTCGGCAACGCAGAATTCGTAAGACAGCCGTTCGTTTTCCGGGCCGTCGACGAACTGACCCTGCCCGATATACGCCGCTATCTTCTCCGGACAGCGCTGCGTCAGCAGAGTGCCCACGACGGTGCCCCACGAATGCCCGGCGACGATAATCTTTTCCTTGCCGAACCGTTCGCGCAGCAGGTCGGTCACGCACTCGGCGTCGAGCACGTAATCCTCTACGGAAAGCGGCTCTTTTTTTATGCGCTTGTCGTAGCTTTTGCCCGAACCGCGCTGATCCCAGCACACGAGCGTAAAATCGCGGGCGAGGGAAGCGTGGTATTTCAGTATTATATGCCTGTCGCAGACTCCGGGGCCGCCGTGCAGGAAGAGAATGACGGGATTGCTTTCGCTTTCCCCGACCATGCGTATATTCTGTCTGTTGCCGCGTATGACGGCGTATTCTTCGGAGTCGATCATCGTTTTATTTCGCAAGCAGCTTGTCGAGCTCGCGCTCCACGTCCGCGTACTTCCCGGGCTTGCCCTTATACGCCTTGCCTTCCTTTACGACGAGGAAGGGGCGGCGGAAGGTTTCGAAGGACTGAAGCGGATCTTCGTCGAGCAGTACGAAGTCGGCGGTCTTGCCGGCGTCGAGGCTGCCCAGTTCATCTGCCATGCCGAGGATTCCGGCGTTGCCGAGCGTGGCGGCGCGCAGCGTTTCCGCACGGCTCGCGCCCGTTTCGCGCACGAAATATTCCATTTCGCGCCACATATCGTACTGCGTGCACAGCGGGCAGGAAGAATCGGTGCCCAGTCCGACGGGTATCTCCTTTTCCTTGGCCTGCTTCGCGCACTCGGTCATCTGCGCGAGCGCCGCGCGCGTATTGGTGCGGCAAAGCTCGTTTAATTTCGTGACTTCGGGATCCAGCTCGGCGAGGGGCAGGGCGGGCGAGAAGGTCGTCACGACCGCGCCGCCGCGCTCTTTGAGCATGGCCGCGACCTCGTCGGTCATGGGCGCGCCGTGTTCGCACGTATCGACGCCGCCGCGCACCGCAAGCTCCATGCCCGCGGGGCTCTGCACGTGCGCCGCGACTTTGAGTCCCAGCTTGTGCGCTTCGTCGCACACGGCCTCTATCTGCGCGAGCGTCATTTTGACTTCGCCCGGTTCGCCTTCCTTGCTCGCGTCCGTAACGCCGCCGGTCACGCAGATCTTGATCCAGTCGACCTTCTTTTCCGCGTGTCTGCGCACTTCGGCGCGCAGCGCTTCCTCCCCGTCCGGAGTGACGGCAAACGTGCCGTCGCCGTGACCGCCGGGAGCGGTTATGGCAGGGCCGCAGCAGATCAGCCGCGCGCCCTTTTTGCCCGCGTTGATTTTATCGCGCAGCCTGACGTCCGAATAATCGAAGTCGCCTACGCAGCGCACCGTCGTGACGCCGCTCATCAGCTGCTGACGCGCGGACTTGGCGACGATTCTGCGCAGAACGAAACCGCCGAGCGCCGAATGAATAAACTTCACGAGCTTGTCCTGTTCTTCGCCTTTGCCGAGCGCCTTGCTGGGCACGCCGCTGCCGAACAGATGCGCGTGCAGGTTTATAAGTCCCGGCACCGCGTATCTGCCTTCCGCGTTTATGGTGCGGAGATTATTGTCTACGACGGCGAATCTGTCGCCGGTGACGATTATCTTTCCTCCGGCGGCGTATATGTCGCCGTTTCCGTAAGTTCCCGTTTCAATGTCTGCGATCTTGCAATTCTTGATCAATAAGTTCATACGTAGCTATTCCTTGTGCTGCTCATCTTACCTCAATAATATGATACCCGAAATCGCAAATAAAGTCAACTTTTGCACGCTACCTTTTACGTACTGAAATCCGCATTTTATGCCGCGCAGACGACCGATTGCGCAAATCGTGCCTAAAAGGTTGTCAAAGCGCCGCGGCCGTGGTATAATCAATGTATGAACTTTAGCGAAATCTGGAATTCCATAGTCGGATTTTTCGAAGCGAACGGCTGGTCCATCGTCGTATTCCTTGCCGTGCTCGTCGTCGGCGTCATCGCCGTGCGCGCGCTTTGCTTCGCGATAAACAGGCTGCTGCTGCGCAGCAGGGTGGAAAAGACGCTCGTCGGTTTCATCGTGACGGTATGCCGCTTCGTCCTGTATCTCATTCTCGTGTTCGTGCTGGCGGGCATCATCGGCATAGACATGTCGCCGCTCGCGAGCGCGCTTGCCGCCGGGCTTGTCGCCATCGGCCTCGCCCTGCAGGACAGCCTGTCCAACATCGCCAACGGCGTAATCATAATCTCCACCCATCCGTTCAGAGAGGGGGACTACGTCAGCATAGGCGGCACCGAGGGCACTGTCAAGTCCATAGGCATGTTCGTGACCGAACTGATAACGCCCGACAACAAAAAAGTAATGCTGACCAACAGCAAGGTCATAAACGATTATATCATCAATTATTCCGAACGGCCCACCCGCCGCGTCGATATGGTGTTCCCGGTTTCTTATTCGTCGGATACGGCGAAAGCCATGGAAATACTGCGTTCCATAGCCGCCGGGCACGAGCTGATACTCGCCGATCCGGAACCGAACGTGCGCATACACGAGTTCGGCGACAGCTCCATCAACATCATATGCCGCGTCTGGGTGAATAACGACGATTACTGGACGGTATACTGGGATATGAACGAACGCGTGTTCGCCGCGTTCGGAGAGGCGGGTATAGAAATCCCGTTCAAACAGATAGACGTGCGCTTGCGCAAGGAGGACGATAAATGAATTACGGTATGTCCCGTCTGCTTTCGGAGGCCGCGGCGGAAGGCGAATTCGTGTTTCCGTTTACTATGGTCATTACAGTCGCAATATCTTTGGCGCTGATAATAGTGCTCATATTCCTGCTTGTACCGCGCAAGAAATATTCGCCCGTCGCGATAGCCGCCGACAGGGCGGAAAAATGCGTGGAAGCCGCGCTGGCGTTTGCGGCAAATACGTGCGACGAAAACTTCAAAAAACTGCGCAGGGCGGCGAAAGCGTCGCATTCCGCACTTGTCGCCGCGGTATATAAGGGACTGGTCGAACTGCAGGGCGCACAGGATCTGCAGAACGAAACCGTCAAAGTGATGGACTGTCTGCGCGTGAGCAGGGCGGACGCGGCCGGCCGCGCCGAATTCGCGGCCATAGTGCTGGATAACGCGCTGCACGTGGCAAAGCTCGTGCGCCCCTTTGTCGACGATTCCGTCGACGACGGGCCGCTGGCGCTTGGGACGAGAACCGGCGCAAACGCGTATCTCGATTCCGTCAGACGCCGGCATCAACCGGAACGCGCCGCAAAGGAAATCAAAGAGGAAGAAGATTCGGAAAAACCGACAAAATCGTGATTTTGTCGGTTTTTGCTCCGGGTACTGTCACCGCGCGCGGGTCTGACCTCCGCACAAAACGCTTGACAAAACTTCACTTCGGTTATATAATATAACCGACACGATTAAACGAGCGTTTAATAAACAGGAGGCAGGCATTGAAAAAGATATACGATATAACGGGTATGACGTGCGCCGCGTGTTCGGCGGCGGTGGAGCGGGCGGCTTCCAGAGTGCCGGGCGTGACCAAAGCGTCCGTTTCTCTCCTCGCCGCGTCGCTCACCGTCGAGGGCGACGCCGCGCCCGAGGCCGTCATAGCCGCGGTCAGGGGAATAGGATACGGCGCCGCCGAAAAGACGGAGGCGCATTCGGTCGGAGCCGCGCATGCCGCAGAGGCCGCGCGCCTGCTGCGCCGCCTGATAATCAGCGTGGTGCTGCTCGTGCCCATAATGTATTTGGCCATGGGCGGCATGATAGGACTGCCCGTGCCCTCCGGCCTCATAGGCGGAAAGATCAACGTGTGCCTGCAATGCGCGCTCACGCTCGCGGTGTGGTGGGTCAACCGCCGCTTCTTTATCTCCGCGGCCAAAGGGCTGCGCCACCTGTCCATGAACATGGACACGCTGGTGTCGCTCGGATCTGCGGCGTCGTTCGGCGTCGGGCTCGCCGGCATGATAATGACGCTGACCGCGTCGGACGAGGCGGGTATCGAGGCGGCTCACCGCTTCATGTACTTCGATTCGTCCGCAATGATACTCGCGCTCGTGACCGTGGGCAAGTTCCTCGAATCGCTGTCCAAAAAGCGCACGACGTCGGCGATCGACGGGCTGATAGGCCTGCGCCCCTCGCGCGCGAGAATAGAAGAGAACGGCGAGGAAAAGATAATCCCGCTCGCCGATCTGAAAGCAGGCGACGTGTTCATCGTCAAGGCGGGCGAGAGCATCTCCGCCGACGGCACGGTCATCGGCGGCGAAGGCTCGGTCAACGAGGCCGCCATAACGGGCGAGAGCATCCCGCGCGATGTGGAAACGGGCGGCGAGGTCATCGGCTCGTGTATGCTCGAAAGCGGATATCTGCGCGTGCGCGCCGAGCGCGTGGGCGAGGATACCACGCTGTCGCGCATAATAACAGCGGTGGAAAACGCGTCCGCGTCCAAGGCTCCCGTCGGCCGCCTCGCGGATAAAATAAGCGGCATTTTCGTGCCTGTGGTCATGGGCATCGCGCTCATAGTGTTTCTCGTCTGGCTGTTCGTTCCGGGCAGCGGACCGGGCGACGCCGTCGTGTACGCGGCGAGCGTGCTCGTCATTTCCTGCCCGTGCGCGCTGGGGCTTGCCACGCCCGTCGCCATAACCGTGGGCGTGGGCAGAGCGGCCAAGGAAGGCATACTCGTCAAGTCCGCCGCCGCGCTCGAACATGCGGGCGGCATAACCGCCGTGGCCTTCGACAAGACGGGTACGGTCACCGAGGGCAGTCCGCGCGTGGCGCACTTCGCTGGCGACGAGGCTCATCTCGCCGCGGTGGCGGGCGTGGAAAAACTCAGTTCGCACCCGCTGTCGCTGGCGGTGGCGCGCTACTGTGACGACCGCGGCGTGGCCGCGGCTGAGGCGGACGGCTTCGCGCAGTTCTACGGCGGCATATCCGGCGAGAGCGGCGGCAGGGAATACGTCGTCGGCTCGCTGTCGCTCATGGAGAAGCGGGGCGTCGACCTTGCGGCGTACGACGGTTTCGTTCGCGAAGTACACGGCGAGGGCGGCAGCGTCATCGTCGCGGAAACGGGCGGCAGAGCCGTGCTCGCGTTCGGCATAACCGACAAGATCAGGGCGGAATCCGCGCGCGCCATAGCGGGTCTGAAACGCATGGGCATAAAGACGGTCATGCTGACTGGCGACGGACGCGGCGCGGCCGAATACGTGCGGCGCACGCTGGGCATAGACGAGGTGGCGTACTCGCTCAAACCCGAGGACAAATCCGACTTCATAAAGCGTTTGCAGACGCGCGGGGAGCGCGTCGCGTTCGTGGGCGACGGCATCAACGACGCTCCGGCGCTCGCTGCCGCCGACGTGGGCTTCGCGATGGGCGGCGGCACCGACATAGCTCTCGACGCCGCTGACTTCGTGCTCACGAGCGGCAACGTGGGAAAAGTGGAATTCGGCGTGCGGCTGTCGCGGCGCGTCATGCGCATCATCAAGGAGAACCTGTTCTGGGCGTTCATATACAACCTCATATGCATACCCGTGGCGGGCGGCGCGTTCGCCGCGCTCGGGTTCACGATCACGCCCATGATCGGCGCGGCGGCGATGAGCCTGTCGTCGGTGTGCGTGGTGCTCAACTCGCTGCGCCTGTACGGAGGTTCCAAAAAACTCGCCTCCGCCGTTTCCCCGACCGAACCGATAGGCGAGTGCGGAGATAAGTGCGATATTTCCGCAATGGAAACTTATGCAACCGAAAACGGAAACTTATGTAAACTTTCGCAACCCGCAAAGGAAACTTTTGCAACCTCTGATGTAAACTTATGCAACCTCGCGGAAACCGGCTCTGCCGGTCCGGAGGCAAAGGAGAACGATATGAGAATTTTCAAAATCGACGGCATGATGTGCAACCACTGCGTCATGCATGTGAAAAAGGCGCTCGAAGCGCTGGGACTTAAAGCCGAGGTCGACCTCGAAAAGGGCATAGCCAAAGTGAGCGGCGACGCGAGCGACGAGGCCGTGGTCAGAGCGGTGGCGGACTCGGGATATACGGCGACCGTTTTATGAAAGGACTGCTTACTATAACCGCCCGCGACTTCGCGGACGCGGTTGTGGACACGCGGCTCGACCTGCGCGTCACCGACATAACAGAAGAAAACGCCGGGCAGGTGAAACGCAAGCTGCGCGACCTGTACGGCGATGAGGCTCCCGAAATAACGGGGAGCGACGTGTTCGTACCCGGCAACGACAGCCTGTTCAAGACCCGCTACTCAGACGGCGATCTCGTGCACGTCATGAAGCGGCTGACAGCCGAGGGCGGCTGCCCCTGGGACAGGGCGCAGACGCACGAGAGCATACGCATCAACGCCGTGGAAGAGGCGTACGAGCTGTGCGAGGCGATCGACAACCGCGACACCGAGAACATACGCGAGGAGACGGGCGACCTGCTGCTGCAGGCGGTTTTCCACGCGGATATGGCGGAACGAGGCGGCGAGTTTACCCGGCTCGACGTCGTGGACGCGCTCGTGCGCAAGCTCGTCACACGGCATACGCACATATTCGGCGCGGACAAAGCGACTGACCCCGCCGACGCGCTCCGGCACTGGGAGGCGGCGAAGGCCGTCGAAAAGCACGCGAGCAGCCTGGAAGAGCAGCTTGCGCGCATTCCCGTCTCTTTCCCCGCGCTGCTTTACGCGCAGAAGGTGATAAAGAAACTCGTCAAAGCGGGCATGGAGAGCGCCGAGCCTGCCACGGCGGACGACCTTCTCGCCGTAGTGCGCGGCTGCGTTGCGGGCGGAGTGGACGCCGAGGTCGAGCTCAAACGCGCCGTGCGCGCCCTCGCCGAATCGTTTACCGCAAAGGCGGACAAGAGTTGAATATACGCGACCTGCTCCCGAAAGGGTGCGTGACGCTCGCGCCGCTGGCCGGATACAGCGACATAGCCTTCCGCAGGCTGTGCCGCGATTTCGGCGCGGATCTGACCGTGACCGAAATGGTATCCGTCGCCGGGCTGAACTACCGCAGCGTCAAGACGACGGCGCTAATGCGCATCGCGCCCAACGAGAAACCGAGCTGCGTGCAGCTTTTCGGCCGCGAGCCTGAGCAGTTCGGCCGCGCGCTGTCCCACCGCGAGGTGGCGGCGTTCGACATAATAGACGTGAATATGGGCTGCCCCGTGCGAAAAGTATTCGGCCACGGCGAGGGCAGCGCTCTGCTCGGCGATCCCGAACGCGCCGCCGCGATAGTGCGCGCGCTCAAAAAAGGGGACAAGCCGGTGACGGTTAAAATGCGCCTGGGCATAACCGATACCTCGCACGCCGTGGACTTCGCCAAAGCCATGGAGCAGGCGGGCGCCGATCTCATCACCGTGCACGGCCGCACGCGCGAGCAGCTTTATTCCGGCGAAGCGGACTGGGACGAGATACGCAGGATCGCGGCGGCGGTATCCGTGCCCGTGCTCGGCAACGGTGACGTGCGCGCCGAAAACCTCGGAGAGAGGCTGGACGGCGTATACGGCGTCGCGGTAGGCAGGGGGGCGGTGGAAAACCCGCAGATATTCTCGGGCGAGCGCCGCCTGACCCGCTTCGAAGTGTTCATGCGCCATCTTGAGTACGGCGTGGAATACTTCGGCGACCGCTACGTCACGACGGTGCTGCGCGGCTTCATTCCTTTCTATCTGAAAGGCATTCCCGACATCAAGAGGATAAGAAACGCCGCGATGGTCTGCAAGGACAAAGACGAGCTCGTGGAAATAATGCGGCAGGTAAAAGAATAAATCCGCCGCAACGCAAAAAGGCTCCGGAAACAGCCGTTTCCGGAGCCTTTCGCTTTACATGTCATGCGCGAAGCGATTATCTGATGTCTATTCTCTTCGCGCCGTTGTCTTCGGGTTTGTCCTTCTTGGGCACGGTTATGGTCAGAATGCCGTTTTCCAGCTTGGCGTCCACGTCCTTGTCCTCGATCTCGCCGACATAGAAACTTCTGCTGCAGGCGCCGTAGCTTCTCTCGCGGCGGAGATAATGGTGTTCGCCTTTCTCCTCGCTGCTCTCTTCTTTCTTTGCCGAAACGGTCAGATAACCGTCGCGCAGTTCGATGCCGATATCCTTTTTGTCGATGCCGGGCATATCGATGTCGAGCACATAGCTGTCTGCGGTTTCCTTTATATCCGTTTTCATAAGGCTGCCCGCCTTATTCATTCTCCTGTCCCATACCGAGGGCATATCGAAGAAATCTTCGAAGAAGGGGTCGAACAGACCGAATCCTTTGTTGTTTGCTGCGACGATGTCGCGTCTTTCGTTGTGTTTCATAATTATTCTACCTCCATACGTTATTATATAACGGGGTATCGGAATTACTCTTTCACCTCGATTTTCAAGCGTATTATAGCACCAAAAATTAGCAGTGTCAAGCGGAGAGTGCTAATTTTTCAAAAATTTTTACAATATTTTTTATAATATTCGATATAATTCGACAAATTTCGCCTTACTGCGGATAAAAAAGACCCGCGGATCCGTTTTGCGGAGCGCGGGAAAAATCGTTTCGGGTCAGGCGCGGGAGAGATTGCGCACGGCGCGGTCGAAGGCGGCTATGCCGTACTCGCCGTCGCACAGCCCGCGCAGCAGTTCGGTCACTGCGGACAGCGCGCCCAGCGTTTTTCCGACGAGATACTCGGCGGCCTGCTCGCGCACGTCGTCGCCGCAGTCGGCGCGGCAGGGGGTGTAACCGCGGAACTCCATGATCTGCCGTCCGGGCGAGATATAGAAGCAGCCGAATTCGGACGCCGCGTTCAGCGTGCAGGCTGCGGCCGTCATGACTTCGGTGCGCGCCGGGTTTATCTCGAAAGGCAGATTCGCCGACACGAGAAGCAGTCCGTTGATCATGTCCGAGAAAATTATGTCCGCGGGCAGACCGTCGTTTTCCGCCGCTTCGGCGACGAGAACGCCGAGATGGTGCTGTTTGTATTTTATTCCGCGGTCGCGCAGCACTTTTTCGAGTATTACCGTGCTCATTTCAGTCCTCCCTCGTGACGGAATTAACGAAATCGGCGGCGGACACGCTGCCCTCCGCTATGCCTCTGAACCCGGCGGAGTACATCGCGAGATCCTGCATGCCGGATGCGAGCAGGAATGATACGTCGGTATCGGTCACTCTGCCGCCGGGGCAGAACAGCGAATTCTCTTCCACCACGAATTCCTGCCGTCCGTCCGCGGTCGGGAAATCCTTGAGATAGAATTTGTTGAACAGCGTGCAGCTGTTCACTGCGTTGAGCGCGAAGATCATTTCGCTCCGCCTTTCCGCAGGTACGGGCGTCGGAAGCGTTTCCATATATGCGAGCTGCGGCTGCGCGGGATCGACGAGGAGCGTGCCGAAAAACGTCGGATTCGCCTCGTCGGCGGTGCGGAAACAGCCGCCGTCGCGGCGGTATCCGTCCGTCAGCCTGCGCATGATGCCGTCCACTTTTTCGGCCATTTCTTCGTAGTATTCGTTTCTGATGTCCATATCCATATATTATACCTTATCCGCCGCCCGATGTCAATGTTATCGGCGTGCGGTATTTGCCAAATAGTCCCGACCCGGTTGACAAGCGCCGCCGGAAGTAGTAAAATAGTCCGGAAACAACAAGTCAAGGAGGTTTTGTTATGGCGCTCAAACAGTTCAAGGCCGAGAGCAAACGTCTGCTCGACCTCATGATCAACTCCATTTACACAAACAGGGAGATATTTCTCCGCGAAGTTATATCCAACGCGTCCGACGCGATCGACAAGCTGCATTTCGTATCGCTGACGGACTCCGCCGCTTCCCGCGATTTCGAGATCCGTATCGAAGCGGACAAGACGGCGCGCACGCTCACCGTATCAGACAACGGCATAGGCATGAGCGCGGCGGAGCTGGAAAGCAATCTCGGCACGATAGCCAAGAGCGGCACGCTGGAATTCAAGAAAAACAACGACAAGCCCGCAGACGACACCGAAGGGCTGATAGGCCAGTTCGGCGTCGGGTTCTATTCCTGCTTCATGGTCGCCGACCGCGTGACCGTCGTCAGCCGCAAATACGGCGAAACGGAAGCGCACAAGTGGACGAGCAAAGGCGTCAGCGGCTACGAGATTTCGGACGCCGAGCGCGCGGAAAGCGGCACCACGGTGATTCTCGAGCTCAAAGCCGACGATGACGACGTCAAATACTCCGACTATCTCGAAGAGTATACGCTGCGCCGTCTCGTCAAGCACTATTCCGATTATATCCGCTATCCCATAAAGATGCGCGTGGAGCGCTCCGTGCCCAAAAAGGAGGGCGAGGGCAGCGATATCGAGGTGACCGACGAAACGCTCAACTCCATGGTGCCCATCTGGAAGCGCAGAAAGGGCGAGGTCAAACAGGAGGAGTACGACGCGTTCTATCAGGACAAGTTCGGCGACTACCGCGCGCCTGCGAAGACGATCACCGCTTCCATAGAGGGCGCGGTCAACTATTCCTGCCTGCTCTTCATTCCTTCCGAACCGCCCTTCGACTACTTTACCAAGTCATACCGGCGCGGCTTGCAGCTGTATTCGAGCGGCGTGCTCATCATGGACAGCTGCGAGAAACTGCTTCCCGAATATCTCGGTTTCGTGCGCGGCGTCGTCGATTCCGCAGACCTCTCGCTCAATATTTCGCGCGAAATGCTCCAGCACGACCGCCAGCTCGGCGAAATCGCAAAGAGCCTGGAAAAGAAGATACTTTCCGAGCTGTCCAAGTGGCAGACGTCGGACAGGGAAGGGTACGAAAAATTCTTCTCCAAGTTCGGCATGACGCTCAAATTCGGAGCGTACGAGTCCTTCGGCGCCAAGATCCCTCAGCTCAAAGACCTCTTCGTCTACTACTCCACGTCGGGCAGGTTCGTCACTCTCAAAGAGTACGTTACCGGCATGAAGGAGGGGCAGAACGATATATATTACGCCGCCGGTTCCGACCTCGCCACGCTGCAAAGCCTGCCGCAGGTCACCGCCGTCACGGCGAAAAGCTACTCCGTGCTGCTCATGACCGACAGCGTTGACGAGTTCGTCGTCAAGCTCATGAACGACTACGACGGCAAAAAACTCAAATCCGTGTCGAGCGAGGATCTCGGTATCGAAACGGAAGAGGAGAAGCAGGCGAGCAAGGAAAAGACCGATTCGTCCAAGGACCTGCTCGAAGAGGTCAAAAAGGCGCTGGGCACCAACGTCGCCGAAGTGCGGCTGTCGGGCATGCTCGGCGACTATCCGTCCGGCCTGTCCGCCAAGGGCGAGCTGTCCATAGAAATGGCGAAGGTGCTGTCCGCAATGCCGGGCAACGAGAAGATCCGCGCGCAGTACGTGCTCGAGCTCAACCCGTCGCACCCGATGTTCGCCAGGCTGGAAAGCCTGCTGACTTCGGACAAGGAGAAGTTCGGCCGCCTGTGCGTGCTGCTCTTCACCGAGGCAATGCTCACCGTCGGCATTCATCCCGAAAACCCGTCCGAGTTCGTCAAACTCGTCAACGAATTCATCGCATAATACGACATTATCCGACACGGACCCGCACTTTTGCAGTGCGGGTCCTTTTACAGTGTCGGCCGAAAAGGAGTGAGTTCTCCGGAATCGTCGCGGCGCTTCTTTTTGTCGTCGTCGCCGAGCAGATTGCGCAGATCGTTGACCGCGTCCACGCCTGTTATTATGCCGAGATTGTACCCGTGCTCGAAGTATACTTCCGTTTCCTCTCTGATGATTTCGTACGCCAGCAGAAACAGCTCTTCCACCTGTTCGGCGATTCCGTTGCCTGCATTGCGTACGATGAACGTCTTGTATCTGTGAAACTTGTCGTGCAGCTGCGCCGTTCTCCCGCTTCTGCCGTAGAGGTCGAACAGCTGCAACTTATCCAGAAACAGATCCTTGATCGCGTTTTTCCTTTCGCGTTCCATAATTTTTCCCCTTATAATAAATGATACATATATATACTATTCCATAATGGAACAGTCAAACAAATTTATTCCATTTTGGAATATCATAATATATGATATGAAGATCAACAGATTTTGCGACAAGTTGAAAGACATAATGACTGCGAACGGTATTTCGCAGAGTCAGCTTGCGCGTATGATAGGGTATAAGCCGTCTGCCGTCAACAAATACGTTAACGGCAAATTACAACCCGATTTAGATACGTTGCTTCATATCAGTTATGTGCTGAAAAGTTCGCCCGACGAGCTGCTCGGCTGGGAAGAACTGAATTATATCGATGAAACGGGTAAATCCGAACTCGATAAATATTTCGACAAAAACGATTAAAATTCCGTATAACAGGGCGGCTTTCGACGTGAAAGCCGCTTTTTCGTCACGAAAATCGCACGACCTGCCGATTTTTCGTTGCAAAAAGTGGCACGTCTGCCATTTTTTCCACGGAAAAATCGGCAGAGCCGACACTTTTTCGTTGCAATTTTCGGCAAGGCGTGTTATAATTCATATATTATCAATGCGGAGGAGGTGTGTTATGTACCGCACGGCCGTCGAAAAACTGTATGAATGGAAGAAAAGCAAACGTCGCAAACCTCTGATCATAGAGGGAGCGCGGCAGGTCGGCAAAACCTGGCTGATGAAAGAATTCGGCAGACTTGCGTACGCCGACACGGTATATATCAATTTCGATTCCAACCCGCGTATGGCGGAGCTGTTTGCGTCCGACCTGGACGTCGGCCGTCTTGTCCGGGGACTGGAACTGTATTCGGGCAAAAAGATAGACCCCGACGGCACGCTCCTGATTTTCGACGAGGTGCAGGAAGTGCCGCGCGCGCTTTCCTCGCTGAAATATTTTTACGAGGACGCGCCGCAGTATCATATCGTATGCGCAGGGTCGCTTCTCGGCATAGCGCTGCACGGCGGAACGTCTTTCCCGGTGGGCAAGGTGGATTTTCTGAAACTCCGCCCGCTGTCATTCAAGGAATTTCTGAACGCTACGGGAAGAGAACGGTTTGCCGAGCTGCTCGCGTCGCGCGATTTCGGCATGATTGCTTCTTTCCGTCAGACATATATCGAAGCACTCAGACAGTATTATTTCGTGGGCGGTATGCCGGAAGCGGTGCAGACGTTTGCCGACGACGGGGATTACGACGAAGTGCGCGCCGTGCAGAGCCGCATTCTCGAAGCATACGAACAGGACTTTTCCAAGCATGCGCCCGGCGAGCTCGTGCCGCGCATACGCATGATATGGAACAGTATTCCGTCCCAGCTTTCCCGCGAAAACAAAAAATTCGTGTACGGGCTGGTGCGCGAGGGCGGCCGGGCGCGGGAGTATGAAACGGCGATAATGTGGCTGTGCGACTGCGGACTCGTGCGCAGGATCGGGCGCGTTACCGCTCCCGGTCTGCCGCTGAAAGCATACGAGGATCTGAAAGCGTTCAAGCTGTTCGTCGTGGACGTGGGACTGCTCGGCTGTATGACGGGACTGCACAAAAGCGTGCTGCTCGGCGGCAACGCGCTGTTTTCGGAATTCAAGGGCGCGCTGACAGAGCAATACGTCTGTCAGGAACTCGAAACCGTTCCCGGGCTGGGCGTTTACTACTATACCAACGACCGCAGCTCCTGCGAAGTGGATTTCGTCGCGGACGACGGAGAACAGGTTATTCCCGTCGAAGTCAAGGCGGAAATCAACCTGAAAGCCAAAAGTCTGAAAACCTATATCGAAAAATACCGTCCGTCGCTGGCGGTGCGCACGTCCATGGCGGATTATAAAAGGGAAGGCGTTCTGGTCGATCTGCCGCTTTATGCGATAGAAGAGATATCCGCTCTTGACCGGGCGGGAGATTTGTGATATAATGCACGCATAAGGAAGAGAAACGTATGAGAATAGACGAGATACTGAAAAAGAAGAGAACGCTGTCGTTCGAGGTGTTTCCGCCCAAAAAGAACGAAGCGGACAGGTCGAAGATTTTCGCGACTATAGACGAACTGAAAACGCTGTCGCCCGACTTCATAAGCGTGACGTACGGCGCGGGCGGATCCAACGCGCGCAACGCCGCGGAAATAGCGGGATATATAAAGCGCGCCGGGGTGGAACCGCTCGCACACATCACGGGCGGGCCGTCGTCGCCCGAGGATATCGACCGCGTCGCCGGCGAGCTGGAAGCGCTGGGCGTGGAAAACGTGCTCGCGCTGCGCGGCGACCGTCCCGCGGATTACGACGCGGAGTACTGCAAGTATTTCGCGCACGCGACCGATCTTATGGATTATCTGCGCCGCGGACATGATTTCACGCTGGGCGCGGCGTGCTATCCCGAGGGGCACACCGAGTGCGAAACGCTGTACGCCGACCTCGTGAGCATGAAGAAAAAGCAGGACAGCGGCGCGTCCTTCTTCATCACGCAGCTGTTCTACGACAACTCGTACTATTACCGCCTCGTCAGCGAGGCGCGGCGCGCGGGCGTGACGGTGCCCATCATTCCCGGCATCATGCCGCTGGTCAATCCCAAAAACATCGCGCGCATAAAATCCATGTGCGGTTCGACCATACCCCTCGATTTTCGCAACATGATAGAAATATACTCGTCCACTCCGTCGGTAATGGAGGAGATCGGGCTGAACTGCGCGGTCTATCAGATAATAGACCTCGTGGCAAAGGGCGCGCCCGGCGTGCATATCTACACGATGAACAACGCGCGCACCGCCATTGAAATATACTCGCGGCTGAAGAAGGTGTTCGGTGGACTATTCGGCGCTTAAAGCATCGGTATCGGCATACCTCGGCATGAAGGAGGCAGACTCGGCGACGGACTCGCTCATAGACGAGTGCATCGCCGACGTTACGGAAGCGGCGCGTTTCCGCTGCCTGTACCGCATTTTCACCGAGCCGCCCGGGTTTCTGCTGTCCGGCGAATATCCGAAACTGCTCGAAGCGACGCGCGGCGTCGTGCTGACCGTGAGTACGCTGGGCGCCGAGGTCGACAGACTGATCAGATATCTGTCCGCCTCGGATATGGCCAGGTCTGTCGTCGCCGACGCGGCGGCGAGCGCGCTGCTGGAAACGTACGCCGACGATTACGAGAGCGGCATAGCCGAGGGGCTGTCCGACCGGTTCTGTCCGGGCTACGGCGGCACCGACGTGCGTGACGTCATACATATATTAAAGGCGGTGGGCGCGGACAGGATAGGCGTGTTCATGCTGCCGTCCGGGCTGATGGTGCCGCAGAAGTCCATGGCGGGACTGCGCGTCATCCGCGGCGGAGTGCGCCGCACGTGCGGAAGGTGCGTGCTGCTGGAAAGGTGCTCATACAGAAAGGAGGGCGTCAGATGTTACGACAGGAAAAGAAAGTGATCGTGATGGACGGCGGTTTCGGCAGCGAGCTGGAACGCCGCGGTCTCGGTCTGGGCGTGCCCGCCGATCTCAACGTCACGCACGCGGAAGAGATAAAGGACATTCACCGCTCGTACGCGGCGGCGGACATAATAACCGCCAACTCGTTCGGCATCAACCGCATAAAATACGACGGCGCGTACGACGTAAAGACGGTCGCGCTCGCCGCGATAGAGAACGCCCGCGCCGCGGGAAAACCGGTGTTTTTCGACGTGGGACCGACGGGCGCGATGATGCAGCCCTCGGGCACGCTGTCCTTCGACGAGGCGTACGGCGCGTACGCCGAGATCGCAGAGCTGACCGGCGGCCTCGTGGACGGATACATCGCCGAAACGTTCTCCGACTTATACGAGCTCAAAGCGTGCGTGCTCGCTCTGAAAGAGCATACGGACAAACCCGTGTTCGCGACGATGACGTTCGACGCGTCCGGCCGCACGCTGACCGGAAGCACGCCGCGCATTGCGGCCATGACGCTGGAAGGACTGGGCGTGGACGCGCTGGGCGTGAACTGCTCGCTCGGCCCGCGCGAGCTGGAAGGCGTGGTGCGCGAACTGCTGACTTACTCCGGCGTGCCCGTCATAGTGCAGCCCAACCGCGGACTGCCCGTGCTGCGCCGCGGCAGGACGTGCTACGACCTGGACGTCGAATCGTTTGTCGGCGGCATGCGCAGGTTCGTGGAGATGGGCGCGGGCATAATAGGCGGGTGCTGCGGCACTACGCCCGAATTCATAAACCGTCTTGCCGCGGAGTTCGGCGGCAGGGAAACGGCGCCGCGCGAGGTCGTGCGCGAAACCGCGGTATGCTCCGGCTCCCGCCTCGTCGTCATCGACGGCGTGAAGATCTGCGGCGAGAGGCTCAATCCCACCGGCAAGAAAAAGCTCAAAGAGGCGCTTGCGGCGGGCGACTACGACTACCTCGCGCGCGAGGCGGTGCGTCAGGCGGAGGCGGGCGCCGACCTGCTCGACCTCAACGTGGGCGTGCCCATGACGGACGAGGCCGCTTCGATGAAGAGAGCCGTGCTCAAAGTGCAGGAATACGTCGACCTGCCGCTGCAGATAGACTCGTCGTCGGCGGAGGCCATAGAGCGCGGGGTGCGCTGCTGCAACGGCGTGCCGCTCATAAACAGCGTGAACGGCGAGGACGAGGTCATGGACCGCGTTTTTCCCATAGCGAAAAAGTACGGCGCCGTCGTGCTCGGTCTGACGATGGACGGCGGAGGCGTGCCGAAAACTGCGGAAGAACGCCGCCGCATTGCCGAAAGAATAATAGCGCGCGCGGAGGCTTACGGCATTCCGCGCCACCGCGTCATGATAGACACGCTCGTGCTCACCGCCTCGGCGGAACAGGCGCTCGTGAAGGAAACCGTCGAGGCGCTCCGTCAGGTGCGCGCGCTGGGCGTGAAGACCGCGCTCGGCGTGTCCAACGTGTCCTTCGGACTGCCCGCCCGCGGCCTGCTCAACAAAACTTTCCTCACCATGGCGATGACGTGCGGGCTGAACATGCCCATCATGAACCCGCTCGACGGGGAGATGGTCGCCGCCGTGGACGCGTACAACGTGCTCGCCGGCCTGGACGAAGGCTCGGCGAAATATATAGAGAAATACCGTGACGCGGTCGGGACGGTGACGTATGCCGCGCCCGCACGGCCCGCCGCCGCTGAAGGCGGGGACGGCACGCTTTACGGCTGCGTGCGCCGCGGTCTGAAAAACGACGCCCGCGCCCTGACGTTAAAGGAACTGGAAACCCGCGAACCGCTCGACGTCGTGGAGAACGTGCTCGTGCGCGCCCTGACCGACGTCGGCGCCGACTACGAGAGCGGCAAACTGTTCCTGCCGCAGCTCATTTCCTCGGCGGAAGCGGCCAAAGAGGCGTTCGCGGCGTTGAGCGAGAAGCTGCCCAGAGGCGGGTCGGACAAGGGCACGGTAGTGCTCGCCACCGTCCGCGGCGACGTGCACGATATCGGCAAAAATATAGTCAAAGTCGTCGCCGAATCGTACGGCTACCGCGTTATAGACCTGGGCAAGGACACGCCCGAAGAAACGGTCGTGGAGGCGGTGAAAAAGTTCGCACCCATGGCGGTGGGGCTGTCCGCGCTCATGACGACGACGGTGCCTTCCATGGAACGCACCGTAAAGGCGCTGCGCGCCGCCGGCTGCACGACGCCGGTGTTCGTGGGCGGCGCGGTGCTGACTGCGGACATAGCAAAAGAAATAGGCGCCGACTTCTATACGTCGGACGCCCTCGGGTTCGTCAAAGCGCTGGACAATCTGCGCCTTAAATCCTGAATCTTGAAAAAACTTTCATCAGCGGGGCGAACAGCGCCGCAGTGGTCGCCGCCGCGCATACGATCTGCGCGATCATCGTGGGGACGGACGCGACCGCATACGCCGCCCACGTTTCGGGAGAAAAACCGTAGACGAGCGGCGTTATAACGTCGTCGAGCAGCGTGAATACCGCGGTCATAACCGCCGCCGCCGCGACGAGTGCCGCCACAGTAAGCGGCGTGACGCGCCTGCGGAGCAGATGCCCAAGTGCCCCGACCGTCAGACCGAACAGCGGATAATATATGAGATACAGCAGTACGACCGTGGGGAAGAAACCGAATATAAGGCAGCGGAGCAGGGAAAAGCATACCGCCGCCGCGGCCGCGCGCCTGCATCCGAACGCGTAGGCGAACGTCAGCATCAGCACGGTCACGACCTCGACGCCGGCGATCGCCGACAGCGCGAGCTGCCCGCCTATGAGCCAGGCCGTGAACACGGCGACGAGCACGATCTCTTTCGCCGCTTTCATCTCAGAATGTCTGATACGCCCAGATATAGGTGCCTCCGGCGGCGAGGGGCAGACTTTCGGCGCCCAGCGTGGCCGAGCCGTACTCCTTACCCTCGTATTCCATGACGCCCCACTCGGCGTTTGCGTGCGCTTCGTCCGACGTGTATACCATCCAGTAAGAATTCGTCGTGTTCGCCCTGCCGTTTATTTCGGTCACCATGCCGTCCTCGATCGTGAACGTAAGCACGCCGCTGCCGGCAAGCTCGGTCATGTAATCGTACAGCGTTTTGCCCTCGGCGTCATAGTCCTCGGGCACTTCGATGACGACGGTGTTCTCGTCCGGCTGCAATACGTTCGATCCGCACGCCGTAAAAAGGAGAGCGGTCAGGCACAGCGAAAGCGCCGTCGCGGCGACAATGAGTTTGAGAAATACGGTTTTTTTCATAAGCTTATGTTCCCGGAACGGTTATTCCGCGCGGGGCAGGCTTCTTGCGAAAGCGAGGAAATCCGCGCTTTTGCCTTCCATGTCCGCCGCCGCGTCCGCCGTGCCGTCGTCGATCGGAGCGTCGGTCAGATAGTATGTAGTCAGCCCTGCGAGCGCGCCCGCCTGCACGTCCTCGCGCCTGTCGTTGCCTACGATCATCGTTTCTTCGGGCGACATTTTCAGCCGCTCCAGCGTTTCGACGTAATATTCGTGCGAGGGCTTGGCGTAGCGGCTGGTCTCGTACGACGTCACGAACTCGAACGACGCGGGGTCGTATCCGCCCCATTCCAGACGGCGCACGAGCGCGTGCAGCGGAAAGAGGGGATTGGTAGTGACGGCGAGGCGATAGCCCTTGCTTTTCAGCACCCCGACCGCTTCGATCATGTCCGGCTTGACGGTGACGACGCGGCGCACCGCTTCGTACTCGCGCGAGTAGAACTCGGTCATCTTTTCTTCCAGCGTTTCCGGCGTCATTTCCAGTCTTCCTTGCGCGTACTCGATGAACGCTTCGCGGTTGGTGCGGCTGCCGTCGTTTGTTACCATGGGCTTAACGCCCGTAAGTACGGTTTCTATTATCTTTTTCATCTCCGGCTCGGCGGAGAACTTGGCGGCGAGCGCCGCTTTGTACGGCGGTATGAATCTGTCGACTTCGCAGTCGATGAGCGTGCCGTCCATATCGAAAAGAATGTTTTTCAGCATATCCGGACGTATTATACTACATTTTGCGCATGTTTTTCAAGCGAATGAGGCGTCCGGCGCGGCTTTTTGCCGTTAAAACCGCATAAAAGCGGGGAAGGAGAGGCATATATCATGAAAAAAGTAAAAATCGAAGTGCTCAAAACCACTCTGGACAAAGAGCTTGCCGCGGAGTACGGCGTGCCCGGGCTGACCGCCTGCCCCATGATGAAGGCGGGGCAGGTGTTCTATGCCGATTACGCCAAGCCGGACGGCCTGTGCGACGAGGCGTGGAAGGCGATATATCAGTACGTGTTCGCGCTTGCGCACGGAGCGGGCCGGGACGTGTTCTATTACGGCGACTGGATCCGCACGCCCGGCGTGGCGATATGCAGCTGCAACGACGGTCTGCGCCCGGTTATATTCAAGCTCACCGCGACGGACGAAGAGTCCGCGATCGGTTACACTCCGGTCAGGTGAACGCGCGGTACAATTCCGCGGGCGCGTATTTCGCGCGGCGCTTCGGCTGCAAGACGTACAAGATCGCGCTGGACGGCGGCATGACCTGTCCCAACCGCGACGGCGCTCTCGGCACGGGCGGCTGCAAGTTCTGCGCCGGCGGCAGCGGCGATTTCGCCGAACCGTACGACGGGGACGTCGAAGGCATGATAACCCGGGCGATCGCCCGCGTGCGGCACAAGGGCGCTGAAAAATACATCGCGTATTTCCAGAGCTATACCAACACCTATGCGCCGCCCGAAAAGCTGGAAGCGCTGTTCGTGCCCGCCGCGTCCGACGAGCGCATAGCCGCGCTGTCCGTGGGCACCCGCCCCGACTGCCTGCCGCCCGAAGCGGTGGAGCTGCTCGCGCGCGTCGACCGCATAAAGCCGGTGTTCGTCGAGCTGGGGCTGCAGACGTCTAACGACCGCACAGCCGCAGCGTTCGGCCGCGGCTATAAGACGGAAGTATACGACCGCGCCGTCGGAGCGCTCGCTCGGGCGGGGCTGGAAGTCGTGACGCACGTCATACTCGGACTGCCCGGGGAAAGCGCGGAGGACATGATCGCCACCGTGCGGCACGCGGCGGACTGCGGCACCGCCGGCATAAAGCTGCAGCTGCTGCACATCCTGCGCGGCACGGAATATGCGGACATGTACGAGCGCGGACTGATCCCGGCCATGAGCCTCGGAGAGTATATCGACGTGCTGTGCGAGTGCGTGCGCGCGCTGCCGCCCCGCGTCGTCGTGCACCGCCTGACGGGCGACGCGCCCAAACGCCTGCTCGTCGCGCCGCTGTGGTCGGCGGACAAAAAGCGGGTCATAAACGCGATCGCCGCGGCGTTCGAAGCGCGCGGCGTAATTCAGGGAGAAAAATGTACGGAAAAATAAAAAGCGTATTCATAGATCTGGACGACACTCTGCTCGACTTCCGCCGCTCCGAAGACGCGGCGGTGCGGGAAGCGCTGTCCGGAATGGGCATAGCCGCGACGGACGGGATCGCGGCGCGTTACAGCGCGCTCAACGCCGAGCAGTGGAAACTGCTCGAAGAGGGGAAGACCACGCGCCCGCGCATGCTCGTGGACCGCTTCCGCAACCTCTTCGCCGAAATGAAATGCTCCGCCGACCCCGTGGAGGCCAACGAACGGTACAAGGCCTCGCTCGCGCGGCAGGTGTTTTTCGTGCCGGGTGCGATCAAGCTGCTGGAAACGCTGTCGCCTCGCTGCGACCTGTACCTCGCGTCCAACGGCACTGCGTCGGTGCAGGACGGCCGCATAAAGCGCGCGGGGATAGGCGGATATTTCCGTGACATATTCGTGTCCCAGCGCGTCGGCTTCGACAAGCCCGCCCGCGGCTTCTTCGACGCCTGCTTCGCGCTGTCCGGCGCGCGTGCGGAGAGCAGCGTCATGATAGGCGACAGCCTGTCGTCGGACATACGCGGGGGAGCGGACGCCGGCATGCGTACGGTGTGGTTCAATCCCCGCCGCCTGCCCGCGCCCGACGATCCGAAGCCCGACTTCACCGTAACCGCGCTGTCCGAAGTGCCCGCCGCTCTTGCCGCCTGCGGAAAATTATAAAAAAATTTTCGTCCGCGGCGCATAAGGAGCGCGCCGCCGCACATAATAACACTGCGAAGCGAAAAACGCATTTACGAAAACGAATAAACAATCGAAATTCATCGAAACAAATCGCAATATCGCAAGAGTGTTTTCCGTTTCGCAAATATAATAAAAGGACGCGAGCAAGCGTAAAAGTTTGCCGCGTCCTTGTTTTTTGCACTGTCTGCGCCGTTATATTGCAAAAATTTTTTCCGCTTTTTTATAATTGCGGACATACAGTTGTCCGCAATAGTGTGTTATAATGCTTTTAGAATAAACGTTCTAAAACAACAGGATAACGGAGGCAGAAAAAATGAAAGATCAGGTAAAGGCGGTTTTCGCCGTATATCCGGCGCTGGAACGCGCCGCGGACGTACTTGACAGGGCGCTCGACGCGCTCGCGTGCAACATGGGCGGCAGCGCCGAGGAGCTGTTCGAGGCGACGCTCGGCATCATAGACCTTAAGCGGCAGGCCGTGGATCTGCGCGACATATACGACGCGCTGGCCGGCAGGCTGACGGAGAGGGAACTCGCGGCGCTGACGGCGTGGAGCGAAGGCCGCCCCGTCGGGGAATCGGCCGCGGCGCGCGGAGTGAGCGCGTCGGCGGAAAAAGCGGCGCGGCGTACGGGCGCGGCCAAGTGCGTGCGCGAGCTGGAACGGCTGCGGCGCAGGGGACTGGACGTCGGAGCCTGCGCGGACGTCATCGCGCGGTTTTCGCGGGCCGGCCGCCGCACCGGATGAGAAACGTAAAAAGCCCGGAGCTATCCGGGCTTTTTGCATGCGATCGGCGCGCTCCGCTTATTCGGCGGGCGCGAACTGATCCTTGCCCACTCCGCAGAGAGGGCAGACGAAATCGGCGGGAACGTCCTCCCACTTCGTGCCGGGAGCGATGCCGTTGTCGGGATCGCCGGCCTCTTCGTCGTATTCGTATCCGCAAACTTCGCATACGTATTTCATGACTTTATCCTCCTTATATACTTGATTTAAGCTTTCGCCAGCTCGTCCGCAAGCGCTGCGATCGCCGCTTTTCCGGCGGCGCCGACTGCGGAGCGCAGCGTCACGACGGACGCGTACGTTATGTCCTTGCTCCCTTCGAGCATGCCTTTCATGACCTTCGCCGCCATTGGCGCCCAGGTTCCGTTTTCTATCATCGCGACTGTGCGGCCGCGGAAGTTCCTTTCGGTAAGGTGATCGATGAACGTGCGCATATAGGGGAATATGTCGCCGTTATACGTCGTCGTGGCGAGCGCCAGCCTGTCGTATCTGAACGCGCTCGCGACCGCGGCGCTGATATCGCAGCGGGCAAGGTCGAACACTTCGGTCTTCACTCCGCGCGCGGTGAGCTCTCCGGCGAGCAGCTTCGCAGCCTCTTCGGTGTGGCCGTATACCGACGTGTACGCCACCGTCACGCCTTTGTCCTCCGGCTCGTACTTCGACCATGTGTCGTACATCCCGATGTAGCCGCCGAGATCGCTTGTCAGCACGGGGCCGTGAAGAGGGCATATACGCGCGATGTCCAGCTTCGCCGCCTTGGCGAGCGCCGACTGCACCTGCACGCCGTATTTGCCCACAATGCCGATATAGTATCTGCGGGCTTCGTCCGTCCAATACTCGTCCGCGTCGGACGCGCCGAATTTGCCGAACGCGTCGGCGGAGAAAAACGTTCCGGTCGCCGCGTCGTACGTCATCATGACTTCGGGCCAGTGCACCATGGGCGTGAACACGAACGTCAGCGTACGGTTTCCGAGATCCAGCGTGCCTCCGTCGGCCACTACGATCTTGCGCGTTTCGAGGTCGAGATCCTCGAAGTACTGCGCCAGCATGACGAACGTCTTGGTATTGCCCACGATCTTCGCGTCCGGGTATTTTTCCGCGAACGCTTTGACGCCGGCCGAATGGTCGGGCTCCATGTGCTGCACGACGAGGAAGTCCGGCTTGCGGCCGCCGAGCGCGCCGTCGAGATTGTCCAGCCACTTTTCCACGAACCGCCTGTCCACCGTGTCCATAACGGCGACCTTATCGCCGAAGATCACGTAAGAATTGTAAGACATGCCGTTCGGCACGGGGTACTGACCCTCGAACAGATCGATCTCGCGGTCGTCCACTCCGATGCCGACTATGCCTTCGGTTATTTGCTTCATAAAAAACTCCTTTTTTCCGCCCCTATTATACTATAACCCCCTGCAAAAAAGCAAGCGTATGACCGCGGCTTTTCGTACGCGCGTCTTCGTTTGCCCGAGCCTGAAAGAATAATTACGGATTTTTTCGGATATTTATGCAAACGGGTTGATTATTGCGCCGCGATGTGTTAAAATAGGCTTAATAAATTCAAACCCGTGCCCGGTTACCGGAGTACGGGCGGTAAAAAAGGTGGTACATAAAACATGAAGAAATTGTTTGCTATCGTTTTATCGGCGGCATTGCTTCTCGGCACCGCGGTTGCGGTATTCGCGGCATGCGGAAACGATTCCTCGGAATATCTTACCGTTGCGACGAACGCTTATTTCCCTCCATTCGAGTATTATGAGGGTAACGCATTCACCGGCGTGGATATCGAGATAGCCGATAAAATGGCTCAGAATATGGGCAAGAAGCTTTATGTCAAGGACATGGAATTCGACTCCATAATACAGTCTGTCAAAAGCGGTGAAAGCGATATCGGTATGGCCGGCATAACCGTTAACGACGAAAGAAAGATTCAGGTCGATTTCACTGACGAATACTACGAATCCGCACAGGTTATAATCGTCAAGTCCGACGATACGACGTTTGACGCGTGCACTACTGCGGATGAGATAGAAACGATACTCAAAGCGCAGGACAATAATTACAAAATAGGCACTCAGAACGGTACGACCGGTTACATGTATTCTTACGGCGACGCAGGCTTCGGATACGACGGTTTCACGAACCTGACGACCAACGGTTACACGACCGGCGCGCTTGCGGTGCAGGATCTTGCCAACGGCAGAATCAACGCCGTCATAATCGACAAGCAGCCCGCGCTCATGATTGCGGAAAGCATCAGCGGCGTTAAAGTTATCGAAGACGTTGAACTGACCAGCGAGGCATATGCTTTCTGTGTCGCAAAGGGAAATACCGAACTGCTTGAAAAAGCGAATGCTTTCCTTAAAGAACTCAAAGACAACGGCGACCTCGACAAAATAATCAATTCGTTCTTTGACGGAACCGCAGATTATACGTATACCAATCCCGCAAGATAATCATGAACGCATGGGAGATATTTTGGCGGCAGCTGATCGATTACGAGGGATACACCCTCGTCCTGCAAGGCTTGCGGACGACCGTTATCATCGCGGTGTGCGGTCTGCTCATCGGTCTTGTGCTCGGCAGCATTCTCGCCATATTCAAGCTGCTGCCGCGCGGCCGCGTGGCGCGCGTGCTCGGCTGGATAAGCAACATATACGTGGCGCTGTTCCGCGGTACGCCTATGGTCGTGCAGCTTCTTATCGTGCATTTCGTACTGTTTCCGGCAATCGGTCTGCATATACCGGCCGAAGTCGAAGGCACGATAGCTTTCGGCATGAACAGCGGCGCGTACATATGCGAAATCATGCGCGGCGGCATACTGTCCGTGGATAAAGGCCAGATGGAGGCGGGGCGCGCGCTCGGCCTCGGCTACGGCCGCACAATGATAAAAGTCGTACTGCCGCAGGCCGTCAAGAATGTCGTTCCCACGCTCGGCAACGAATTCATAGCGCTTATCAAGGAAACGTCAGTCGTCAGCTTCATCGCCGTCGTCGACGTCACTAGGGCGTTCCAGGCGATCGCGAACAGTACGTACGAATATATCGTGCCCTATCTCATGCTCGCGGTCGTATATCTCGTGCTCGTGCTTATAGTCACGCTCGTAATCAAAATAATAGAAGGGAGGCTGCGCGCAAGTGATAGACGTTAAGAATATCTATAAGAATTTCGGCAGTCTCAAAGTGCTGAAAGCGGTGTCCACGACGATAGAAAAAGGCGAGAAGGTCGTTATCATAGGGCCTTCGGGCAGCGGCAAGTCCACGCTGCTGCGCTGCATGAACCTGCTCGAAGAACCGACTTACGGCGAGGTGTGGCTGGACGGCAGACTAATAACTCCCGTCGACCCGTATCTTCACCGCGACGTAATAGTCAAGTCCGCAACGTTCGCGAGGCTGCGCCGACTGCGGCTGGAAGCGGGCACGTATATGTCCGACAAACAGCTTGAAAACGCACTCGTCGCCGAGATCAAAAAGAACGATCTGCTCGGGCGTTTCGAGGGGCGCGAGTATGCCGCGGCAATGCGCGGGATTTACGCCGCAAATCAAATCAACATCAACGAAGCCCGTCGCCGCATGGGTATGGTGTTCCAGAACGTCAATCTTTTCAATAATATGACCGTCATGCAGAATCTTGTCTGCGCGCCGGTACAGCTCGGAATCAAAACCAGGGAAGAGGCTACCGCAAACGCGCTCCGCCTGCTGCGCCGCATAGGCCTTGCCGACAAGCGCGACGAATATCCGTCCAAACTGTCGGGCGGACAGCGTCAGCGTATAGCGATTGTCCGTTCGCTGTGCATGGATCCCGAGTATATGCTGTTCGACGAGCCGACGAGCGCGCTCGACCCCGAAATGGTGGGCGAGGTGCTCCAGCTCATGAAGGAGCTTGCCGACGACGGCATGACGATGGTCATCGTCACGCACGAGATGGGCTTCGCGAGAGAAGTCGCCACGCGCGTGCTGTTCATGGACGACGGACGCATAACCGAAGAGGGCCCGCCCGAAAAGATATTCGGCGCGCCGGAAAATCCCCGTCTGAGGGATTTCCTGTCCAAAGTATTGTAAAAGGAGGGGACGATAATGGAAAACGATACCGTAACCGACAACCTGCACCGCAGGCTGAGAAAGATCGCCGGTCAGGTGCAGGCGATAGACAGAATGGTGGAGTCGGGCGCTCCGTGCGACGCCGTTCTCGTCCAGATCAACGCCGCGAAATCGGCGCTGCACAAGGCGGGGCAGATCCTGCTCGAGGACTTCCTCGCGACGTGCGTGCGCGAGGGCGCGGGCGACGACCCCGAGGAAACCGTCGCGCGCTATACCGACGCGGTGAAACGGTTCTGTGACATGGACTGAATCGAAGACCGATCGAAACGAAAAACGCAGGGCGTGTCCCTGCGTTTTTTGCATGCTGCGCTCTTATGCGCTTATTTCGTCGGCGTGACCTCTTTCTTCCTGCGGCCGGGCAGCTGCGCGATTATGACGGCGGCGAATATGACCGCGCAGCCCGCTATCTGCGCGGCGGTCATCTCCTGACCGAGCACGAGCGCGCCCGCGATCGCGGCTATGACCGACTCGAATGACATTATCATGGACGCGAGCGTGGGATTGGCGCCGACCTGTCCGATCATCTGGAAGGTGTAGGCCGCGCCCGACGCGAGCACGCCGCAGAACAGCAGCGAGGGCAGCGCCTCGCCCAGCGCGGCGATATCCGGCGTGTCGAATGCGAACATGAGCGGCAGACTGACGACCGCTATGACCGCGCATTGCGCGCACGTCAGTTTCAGACTGTCGCACCGCGGCGCGAAGTAATCGCACAGCATGATGTGCACCGCGATCATAAGCGCGCACACCGCCATGACTATATCGCCCCATGACAGCGAGAACCCGTCCGCGAGGCAGAGCAGATACAGCCCGCCGATCGCAAGTGCGAGCGCCGGCCATACCCACGCCGTCGGACGCCTGCGAAGCGGCAGTCCGAGCAGCGGCACTATTATTATGTAGCACGCGGATATGAAGCCCGCCTTGCCCGACGTCATGTTCGGGTCGGCCAGCCCGATCTGCTGGCAGGTTATCGCGGTGCCGAGCGCCAGCCCGCACAGCAGCCCTCCGAGCAGCAGCGTTTTGTCCGCTTTTTTCACCGATTCAGCGTGCCCCGTCTTTTTCCGCACTCCGTCCGCGATCAGCGCGGTCGCAAACAGCACGACGAAGGCTATGGCAAAACGCGCGCAGTTGAACGTGAACGGGCCGACGTGTTCCGCGGCCTCGTCCTGCGCGATGAAAGATATGCCGAATATGAATGCCGTGAGGGCAAGGAATATGGCGTTTTTCGGTTTCATTACGTTTTCCGTCTGCCATTATACTCCTTTTGCCTGCGCGTGTCAATGCGGCGCGTTCGCGGAAATTCGACAAAATGCGCCGCACGCCGCCTTTTCGCTTGTGCTTTTGCTCGGAATGTGGTACAATGGTCGGGATAACGCACAGGGGAAAAGGCATTGAGGAAATACGGACATATCGTAAACAGGAATTTTGCAAGCGGCACGCCGCGTTTATTTGCGTTTTCCGGAGACTCTTATCGCTGAGGGTCTCTTTTTTTATGCCTGCTTCCGCCTGCGCGAAAAACCTATAAAAGGGAGGATAATGAAAAATGACCGAAACCAGACAGCCGCGCAAACTGCTCGGCTATACCGGCAGGGACGCGGTGCTCGCATTGCAGCACATGTTCGCCATGCTGGGCGCCACGATAACCGTTCCCATGCTGACGGGCATGAGCATACCGCTCGCGCTCATCAGCGCCGGCGTGGGCACGATAATCTTCTATTTCTGCACGAAACGCAAGGTGCCGGTGTTCCTCGGCTCGTCCTTCGCGTTCCTGCCCGCGCTGCTGCTCGTGATGAACGGCGCGACGGCGGGCACTGAGGAGTATAACGTGCGGTCGCTCGCCGTCATGCTCGCGCTCGTATGCGCCGGGCTGGTGTACGTGATCCTCGCGGGCATAATCAAGCTTGTGGGCGTGCAGCGCGTCAAGAAACTGTTCCCGCCCATAGTCGTCGGTCCGGTCATCATAGTCATAGGCATGAACCTTGCCGGCACCGCGTTCACGAGCAATATCTTCGGACAGTATGACGTCGGCGGCGGCACGGCGTGGGGCTGGCAGGTGTGGACGAGCGCGATAGTGACCGCGCTGACAATAGTCGTCGTCAACGCCGTCGCAAAGCCCAAATCCTTTTTCAAGGTCGTGCCCATACTCGTCGGTTTCGTCGTCGGCTATCTGTATTCGATCATTCTCAGCGTGTGCCCCGTGCCCGACGGCTACTCCAAACTTATAGACTTCTCCACGTTCTTCTCCGGCGATGTCATCGTGTTCCAGCAGGCGTCGACGATATGGGGATTCTGGGGCGCGTGGGGCGACCTCGACGGCGCGCTCGTGGGCACGGCGATGCTCGCGACGGTGCCGCTTGCCATAGTCACGTTCATGGAGCACCTCGGCGACATTTCCGCCAACTCCGTCGTGTGCAATAAGGATTTCATGGTCGACCCCGGTCTGCACCGCACCGTGCTCGGCGACGGCCTCGGCACGATGGCGTCCGCATTGCTCGGCGGCCCCGCAAACACGACGTACGGAGAGAATACCGCGGTGCTCGCCATAACCAAGAACTATAATCCCCGCAACATTTTCCTTGCCGCGGTGTTCGCCATCGTGCTCGGTCTGTTCATACCCTTCGGCGAGATACTCGAGCATATGCCGCCTTCCGTCGTGGGCGGAGCCAGCCTCATCCTGTACGGCATGATCTCCGCAAACGGTCTGCGCGCGCTCGTCGACAGCCGCACCGATTTCTCCGACGCCAAGAACATGCTCGTCGTGTCCATAACGATGTCCGTCGGCCTCGGCCTCAACGTCGCCAGCGTCGCGGGATATTCGATAGCGATAGGCAACGTGTCCATATCCTCGCTTGCGATCTGCACCGTGCTCGCGATCGTGCTCAACCTCGTCATACCCAATACGAAAAAGACCTCTCCGGAAAGGGAAGAGGCTGAAGAAAACACCGGAATTTCCCTCGTGCCGCACGAGGCGGACATAGCCGCCGAAATGGCCGAGGAAAGCGCCGAAGCAAAAGTCTGCGATACCGACGGCGTACCGACCGATTCGCCCGCGCCCGAAGAAAAGAAGGAGGAATAGTTATGTCGCTCATGATATTCGATCATCCGCTCATAAAGCACAAGATAGCCATACTGCGGGACAAGAACACCCCGATGAAGGAGTTCCGCGAACTCGTGGAGGAAATAACGCTCGTAATGAGTTACGAGGCGTTCCGCGACGCGCCCACGCGCACGGTGACGGTGGAAACGCCGCTGGAAACGTGCGAGCAGGAAATGGTCGCCGAGAAGTCGATCGCCATCGTGCCCATACTCCGCGCGGGGCTGGGCATGGTCAACGGCGTGCACAAGATTTTCCCCAACGCGCGCGTCGGTCACATCGGCATGTACCGCGACGAGGAAACCGCAATCCCGCACGAGTATTACTGCAAACTGCCCGACGGTATAGAGAACATGACGGCGATACTGCTCGACCCCATGCTGGCGACGGGCGGCTCGGCGTGCGACGCGATAGACCTGCTCAAACGCCGCGGGGTGAAGCGCATCAAGTTCATGGCTATCATCGGCTGCCCGGAGGGCATAAAGCGCGTCACAGAGGCGCACCCCGACGTGGACGTGTTCGTATCCACGTGCGACAGGCAGCTCAACGCAAATTGCTATATCCTTCCCGGGCTTGGCGACGCCGGCGACCGGCTGTTCGGCACGAAGTGTCGCCCAAAATGCGACGAGCGGCTCAAATCGCTTGACATATCCGTCCGATTACATTAAAATAAACGGGTCAAGGAGATTGCTCTGTTATGTTTGCGAAAGTATCCAAAAGCGTGCTTGCCGCGGTCACGCTGACCATACTCATATTAAGCGCGGTGTTCTATTGGTTCATACCCGGCTGGATCCTCGCGGCGCTCTCGTTCGTGTGGATGCTGGCGGAAGCCGCCCGCGCTTTCGACCGCGCCGGACTTTTCGTCCTCGTGCCGATCGTCGCGCTGCTCGTGCTCGGTTTCGGCGTATGGCTGCCCATATCCCTCGCGGGGCTGGGCACAGGCATGGACGAAGCGATGTTCGTCATAGGCGGTATGGCTGCTGCGATGACCCAGGCGTACGTGTGGGCAAAATAAAAAGCAAAGAGAAAAGGACGCGGATTCCCGCGTCCTTTCGCATATTATCTGAGTAATTCACATTTTGTTGTACTTTTTCTTTATCTTCTTCATCATATCGTTGTTCGCCGTATACAGCACGGTAAGCACGAGCGCCGGCAGCTGAAGTATCGCGAATACGAGTTCGATGATGCGGTAGGGGGTCGCGAACGGAGTGGAAACGTCGCCGTCGAAGATGGGCCCCTGCGCCGTCCAGAACATGATCACGAGCACGAGCATGACGACCGCGCTGACGAGCTGAGCCGCTCCCATAAATTTCCTTGCCGGCGAGGACGAATTTTTCGACTTGAGGGCAAAATAAGAGGGAATGGCTATGACGTTCACAATGCAGCATACATACATAAGTATGCAGATGACGAAACGGTACGCCCAGTATCCGGCATAGTCGGTCGTGATTTCGTAAGCGATGTTGCCGCTGCCGCCGCCGGACATGAGCAGAATGTAAATGACGCCGATATATACGGTGATCAGGAATGCGAGTCCGGATCCGAGAATGTTCAGTTTTCCTGTCTTTTGATTTTCCATACCGAAAAGTATAAAAGAAACG
Source organism: Candidatus Protoclostridium gallicola (assembly GCA_904387375.1). Classification (GTDB taxonomy): domain Bacteria; phylum Bacillota; class Clostridia; order Christensenellales; family Pumilibacteraceae; genus Protoclostridium; species Protoclostridium gallicola. The sequence continues at coordinate 44,984 of CAJFLE010000004.1, read as the reverse complement.
GCGGACTTTGTCAAGTAAATTGCCGTAGATTGCCGCAGTATATATGTCGTATTTGCCATACGTTCGCATATAATCCTGCGTTTTAATAAACATTTAATAAACAAATATTAAACTGAGTATGATTACGAATTGTCAACCGTATTTGACAATGCCGATCACGGAGCCGACTGACCTATGTTAAGACTTACAGACATCAGGAAAAATTACAAAGTTGCGGGAGAGGACGTTCCGGCGCTCAAAGGCGTCAGCGTCAATTTCCGCGCGAACGAATTCGTGTCCATCCTCGGTCCGAGCGGCTGCGGAAAAACCACGCTGCTCAATATCATCGGCGGGCTGGACAAATATACGTCCGGCGACCTCGTCATAAACGGCCGCTCCACCAAATCGTTCGGCGACCGCGAATGGGACGTATACCGCAACCATCGCATCGGCTTCGTGTTCCAGAGCTATAACCTCATCCCGCATCAGACGGTGCTCGGCAACGTCGAACTTGCGCTTACCATTGCCGGCGTGAGCAAGGCCGAGCGCCGCGCACGCGCCAAAGCGGTGCTGGAAAAAGTGGGCTTGGGCGAGCATCTGAACAAACGCCCCAATCAGCTTTCCGGCGGGCAGTGCCAGCGCGTCGCGATTGCCCGCGCCCTTGTCAACGATCCGGAAATACTGCTTGCCGACGAACCCACCGGCGCGCTCGACACCAAGACGAGCGTGCAGATAATGAATCTGATGAAGGAGATCGCCGGCGAGCGGCTCGTCATCATGGTCACGCACAACCCAGAGCTCGCGCAGCAGTATTCCACGCGTATCATCAGCCTGCTCGACGGACAGATGATATACGATACCGATCCGTATTCCGACGAGGAAGAGGAGGCGGAGTGTCGCGCCCGCGCCGAAAAGGAAGCGGCGGAAGCCGCTGCCGACGGCGGTAAAAAGAAGCGCAAAGAGCGCGCGAAAATGGGGTTTGCCACGGCGTTCGCTCTGTCCGGCCGCAACCTCATCGCAAAGAAAGGGCGCACCATCATGGTGGGCATTGCCGGGTCGATAGGCATAATCGGCGTGGCGATAGTGCTCGCCTTCTCGTCGGGTATACAGGGCTACATAGCCAGTATGCAGAACGACATGCTGTCCGGCTATCCGCTGTACGTGTCGCAGAACGCCGTGGACTATTCGCAGCTGCTCAGCCTGACAATGAACATGCTCGAAGACGAGGACAAATCGTATTACGAGAGCAACAAAATTTATCTCAACCATATGGTGGAAACGCTGACGCAGCTGGGCGGCACACAGATAACCAATAACATCACGCAGGACTATATCGACTACGTCGAAAAAATGCCGGAGGAATATTACGAGGCCATACGGTACAGCTACGGCATCAATTTCGCCAACAATATCTACACCGACTACGTTTACGACGAGGAAGGCGCTCTCGACGCGGACGGCAATCCGATAGAGAACGGCACGATATCCGTGACCGGCATACGCGCCATATACGCGAGCGTGCTCGGCGAAATAGAGGAATATGCGTCGTATGCGAGCATGATAAGCAGCATAGGCACGTTCAGCGAACTGCCGGACAGCGAGGACTATATCATGTCGCAGTACGATCTGCTCTATGGCAGTTATCCCGAGCAGGGAGACAAGAACTCGCTCGTGCTCGTGCTCAATTCGGACAGCGAGCTGACCGATCTCATGCTCGCGCAGTTCGGCTACGTCTCCGCGCGCGAGTTCGTCAACTATGCATTCAGTTATGTGGGAGAGGAAAACGGCGAATACAACGAGTTTTATCAGCCGGATAAACCGCACATGGAAGATCCGTACGACTATTCGGACTTCGTGGGCGAGAATGCGAAGAAGTTCTACTGGTACCCCAACGACGTCGTATACGATAAAAATAATGCCGGGCTGACCGCATCGTATACGTATAACGCTTATGCGGACGATTTCACCGAGGAAGAAAAGTCGCAGGCGGTGGAACTCAACGTCGCCTGCATACTCCGGCCCAAGGACGACGTCATGTACGGTTCGCTGTCCAGCGGACTGTATTATACCAAGGCGCTGTCAGAGTATGTGCACGAAATCGAAACGAATCCGGATACGATGTCGCAGGTCGTCAAGGACGCCAACGCGGCAACGGACAGCGAGGGCAATCTGCTGGACGAATCGGACAGATATATCAGCAACGTAACGTATAAGTATTACTATTACTACGATGCGGAAGACGATACCACCGGCGATATAAAACGCAATATAAAACGGGAAGTGGAAGAGGGCTTCGGCTCTTATGCGTCCTCGTCCGCCGCGTCGTCGGGGCTGAGCATGATTTCGTCCATGTATTCGCGCGAGGAATTTATTCAGATGGTAAACGCGAGCATAGATCAGTTCCTCACCGAAAGCGGACTGGATCCGAACGATTATCAGTATCGGTTCAGTACGCTGATGAACTATCTGACGTCCATGATATACGGCACGTCGGATAAAGTCGTATACCTGAGCGAGCTGGGCGGACTCACGCTGCCGTCGCGCATCACGTTCTATATTTCCGATTTCGACAGCAAGGACGACGTTACCGCGTATCTCGACGAGTGGAACGACGGAAAGGACGAAGTCGATCAGATAACGTATACCGATACCGTGGGCGTCATTATGGAAATGGTGGGCATGCTCATCACTATGATAACCGTCGCGCTCATCGTGTTCACGTCGATAGCGCTCGTAGTGTCCACCGTCATGATAGGTATAATCACCGTCGTGTCCGTCGTCGAACGTATCAAAGAGATCGGCGTCATACGCGCTATGGGCGGGCGGAAGCGCGACGTCAAGAATCTGTTCATGGCGGAGACGTTCATTATCGGACTGCTCGCCGGTCTGATAGGCATAGTCGTGACGTATATCCTCAGCGTCATAGCGAATATTATAATCGGCACCATAACGGGCATCGGTACTCTTGCGGCGCTGCCCGCATGGCAGGCGGTCATAATGGTGGCGCTGTCCGTGCTGCTCACGCTCATCTCCGGGCTCATACCGGCGGCGAAAGCGGCGAAGCAGGATCCCGTCGTCGCGCTGCGCACGGAATAATTTAAGTGCCGCAAAACGTTTGACAAACGCTTGAGAATATAATAGAATATAGAAAACAAACCCATGTCCGCCGTCTGAGGCGGACTGCGAGGGAGTAATCGGCGCCGCCAAGCGGCGTAGCAGCACCCGTCAGCCGGCGCGGAAGCGTCCGGGACTGTTTGAAACGATGAGACTCGCGTACCCGATTTTTCGGATACGCGGGTTTTGTTTTTAAGAAGGAAATTGCGGAAGGAGAAGACAAATGAAAGAGTACTATGCGGAAAGCGCGGAATCCGCGCTCGCCGATCTCGGAACCACGCCAAACGGGCTGTCCGACGAAGAGGCGGCGAAGCGGCTGACCGAGTACGGCGAGAACAAGCTCAAAGAGGGCAAAAAGATCTCGCTCGCGCGGCGCTTCGTCAAACAGCTGCTCGACCCCATGATCATCGTGCTGTGCATCGCGGCCGTGGTCAGCCTCGTCGTTGCCATCATCGAGGGCGGCGAGGGCATAGCCGAAGTCGTCATAATCGCCGTCGTCGTGTTGCTCAACGCCGTGCTCGGAGTGGTGCAGGAGAGCAAGGCGGACAGCGCGATAGAGGCGCTCAAAGAGATGACGGCGGCGACGAGCAAGGTGCTGCGCGGCGGCAGACAGCTCACCGTAAAGAGCAGCGAACTGACCGTCGGCGACGTCGTCGTGCTCGAAGCGGGCGACGCCGTGCCCGCAGATCTCCGCCTCATCGAAAGCGCGAGCATGAAGATAGAGGAGTCGGCGATGACGGGCGAGAGCGTGCCCGCCGAAAAGAAGACCGATCCGCTTAAGAGCGGAATCGCGCTCGGCGACCGCCGCAACATGGCGTACAGCGGTTCCACCGTCGTCTACGGCCGCGGCCGCGGCGTCGTGACCGCCGTGGGCATGGATACCGAAATGGGCAAGATCGCCGGCGTGCTCGCCGACGTCAAGGAAGAGAAGACGCCGCTTCAGCGCAAGCTCGGCCAGCTGTCCAAACTGCTCACGTATATCATACTCGGTATATGCGCCGTCGTGTTCGTCGTCCGCCTCGTCACCGCTGGCGAGCTTGACGCCCGCACGGTGCTCGACAGCTTCATAATAGCGGTCAGCCTCGCCGTCGCCGCCATACCCGAAGGCATGGCGATGGTCGTGACGCTGACGCTGTCCATGGGCGTCATGCGCATGTCCAAAAAGAACGCCGTCATACGCCGCCAGTCCGCCGTCGAAACGCTGGGCTGCGCGGAGATAATCTGCACGGACAAAACCGGCACGCTGACGCAGAACAAGATGACCGTCGTCGACCACGTCGGGGACGAGAAGCTGCTCGCCCGCGCCCTCGCGCTGTGTTCGGACGCGCGTCCCGCCGAGGGCGGAGCGATAGGCGAGCCGACGGAGTGCGCGCTCGTGAATTACGCGTCCGCCGTCGGACTGGATAAGACCGCCATGGAAGCGGAAACGCCGAGGATAGGCGAGGTGCCCTTCGACAGCGAACGCAAGATGATGACGACGATCCACCGCACCCCCTCGGGCAACGTGCGTTATACCAAGGGCGCGCCCGACGAAGTGCTCGCCCGCTGCACGCACGCGCTGGAAGGCGGCAGGGTAGTGCCCATGACCGACAAGCTGCGCGCCGCCGCGCTCGCAGACAACAAGCGCATGGCGGACAGGGCGCTGCGCGTGCTCGCCGCCGCATACGCCGAAAACGCCGGGGTCATAACCGACAAGTCGGAAGACATGGAAAAGGACCTCGTATATATCGGCCTCGTGGGCATGATAGACCCCGTCCGTCCCGAAGTCAGGGAGGCTGTGGAGCGCTGCCGCGAGGCGGGCATACGTCCCGTCATGATAACGGGCGACCACCTCGACACCGCCGTCGCCATAGCCATGGAGCTGGGTATCATCACCGACCGCAGCCAGGCCATAACGGGCGCGGACATGGCGAAGATTCCCGACGACGAGTTTGCCGACCGCGTGACCGAATTCTCGGTATACGCCCGCGTGCAGCCCGAGCACAAGACGCGCATAGTGCGCGCATGGAAGGCGCGCGGCTGCGTGACCGCCATGACGGGCGACGGCGTCAACGACGCTCCGTCCATCAAGTCCGCCGACATCGGCATAGGCATGGGCATCACGGGCACCGATGTCACGAAATCGGCGGCGGACATGGTGCTTGCAGACGACAACTTCGCGACAATCGTCACCGCGGTGGGCGAGGGACGGCGCATATACGACAACATACGCAAGGCCATATCCTTCCTGCTGTCCAGCAACCTCGCCGAAGTCGTGGCGATCTTCTTTGCTACCATGCTCGGCTTCACCATACTCGACGCTTCGCACCTGCTGTGGATAAACCTTATAGGCGACACCGTGCCCGCGATCGCGCTCGGCATGGAGGAGGCGGAAGACGACGTCATGAAACGTCCGCCGCGCCCGGCGAAAGCGGGCATATTCGCGGACGGCCTGGGCGCCGACGTGCTCGTGCAGGGCGCGTTCCTGTCCGTCATAACCGTGCTCGCGTACTTCCTCGGCCACGGGCTTGAACAGGCGGCGCTGACCGGCGCGTTCGTGTGGGAGATCCCCGCCGAAACGTCGCAGGCGGGCATGACGACGGCATTCCTGACCCTCGCGCTCGCCAAGCTGTTCCACATCTTCAACGCGCGCAGCCGCACGCACAGTATATTCACGATGAAGAAGCAGAACAAGTTCGTATGGCTGGCGTTCGCCGTATCGTTCGCGCTTACCGTCGCCGTCGTGTATATCCCCGGCATCCGCGACGCCTTCGGTTTCACACCCATAAGCGCCGCGCCGTTCGCCGTGGCTCTCGGCCTCGCGTTCTCAATCATACCTTTCGTCGAGATCTGCAAGCTCGTGCGCCGCGCGTCCGAGCGCAGACGCAAGCTTGCGGCAAGAGTTTGAATATTTTCCCGAATGCGAACGATTCTACCATTTCCGGATACGTTTATATCTATATCCGCAGGGCGGGGAGATATATAATTTAAGTACAAATCATCATCATTTTCTTTTCTCTTTTGGAAAGACCGACGGTTCCCCTCTGCACTCATGCCGTCGGTCTTTTTTTTCGATTTATCGCGCCGTTTCCGTTCGTCGCTTTTCAAATCGTTGACAAATGCCGCGCCGAGGATTATAATATCGTAAAACGGAATCTAATCTAAGGAGATAAACATAACATGGAACCCAGACTGTTTCATCAGGAAGACTGCAATCTCAGCCTTCTCAAGAAAAAGACCGTCGCCGTCATCGGCTACGGCTCGCAGGGTCACGCTCACGCGCTCAACCTCAAAGACAGCGGCGTAAAGGTGATCGTCGGACTTTACGAAGGCAGCAAGAGCTGGCCTGTCGCCGAAAAAGCAGGTCTTACCGTCATGACCGCCGCGGAAGCCGCAAAGGCAGCCGACGTAATCATGATCCTTATCAACGACGAGAAACAGGCTAAAATGTATAAGAAGGACATCGAGCCCAACCTTACCGAAGGCAAGGCGCTCGCCTTCGCTCACGGATTCAATATCCACTTCAAGCAGATCGTTCCGCCGGCAAACGTCGACGTGTTCATGATCGCGCCCAAAGGCCCCGGCCACACCGTGCGCAGCGAATACTGCGACGGCAAGGGCGTGCCCTGCCTCGTCGCCATCCATCAGGATTACACGGGCAAGGCGCTCGACATCGCGCTCGCTTACGCGGCAGGCATCGGCGGCGCCCGCGCAGGCGTGCTCGAAACGACATTCCAGTGCGAAACCGAAACCGACCTGTTCGGCGAGCAGTGCGTGCTGTGCGGCGGCGTTACCGCGCTTATGAAGGCGGGCTTCGAAACGCTCGTCGAGGCAGGCTACGATCCCCGCAACGCATACTTCGAGTGCATTCACGAGATGAAGCTCATCGTCGACCTTATCTATAAGGGCGGCTTCCACACGATGCGCTACTCCATTTCCGACACCGCCGAGTACGGCGACTACAAAGTGGGCGAGAGACTCATCACGCCCGAAGTCAAGGCGGAGATGAAGAAAGTGCTTACCGAGATTCAGGAAGGCAAGTTCGCTTCCGACTGGATCGCGGAGAACAACAACGGCCGCGCTTACTTCTATGCAAAGCGCGCCAAGGAAGCCAACCACCAGCTCGAGAAGGTGGGCGAGGAAATCAGAAAGATGTATTCGTGGTCCAAGGACACCGATATCGACAAGACCGTCTGATAAAACCGTAATAAAGCAAGAGCCCCGGAGTTTTGACGCTCCGGGGCTTTCGTCATCTCTGCCGGCAGTACGCGCAGGGCGACGGACGGCAGGGAGGCTCGCGGTAGATTATGCCGCGCGGCTGCGGCCGCGGAGGGCAGTCGCAGCACGGGTGTCCGCACGGTCCGGGTCTTACCTCGCCCCGGCAGCCGCAGGGCGGCTCGGGCGGGCAGGGCATGCAGGGCGGTTCGGGCTTGGGCTGACAGGGCGACGGCATGCAGGCGCAGCGGCACTGCCGCATGCGGCAGCAGCAACAATACAGTACCAGGAAATTCAGCATGGCGTTTTCTCCTTTGCGTAAGATTTATACTGCATTATATGCTTCGCGACGCCGCCGGGTGAGCCTCCGGGATAACGAAAACGGAAAGGCCCGCGCCTTTCCGCCGTCTGTCCGTTATAAGAATACGTTTATAAGGCTCGTCAGTATTCCGACAATGCCGCCGAGCAGCCCGCCGAGATTGACGATGGCGCTCAGCTCCTTTTTCATGACGGACATGAACAGCTTTTCCAGCTCCGCCATGTCCATTTCCTCCACCTTCTTTTCCACCGTGCCCGCGATGTCGAAGGACGCGACCAGCTCCGCTATCTTGTCGACGATGACGGTTTCGTACATTCTGACGGCGAACGCGGACACCTTCTCCCGCGTCAGCCCGAACTTTTCCGCCGTCTCTCCGACGGGCGCGTCCAGCAGTTTGTCTATCTCTCCGCGCACTGCGGGGACGAGCAGGTCGCGGCCGTTCTCGTCGATGTAGCGCTGCACGTTTTCGCCTATGCCGCCCGCGAGCTTTGTCATGATTCTGTTGCCGCCCAGCGCGCCGAGCAGTCCGCCTATGCCGCCGATGCCCGCGAGCGCGTCGCCCGCGCGTTCGGTTATGAGGGAAGGCAGGTCGAGCTTGTCCACCGCTTCGAGTATTCTGCCCGCGAGAAAGCCGCTCGCGCTTTCCGCCGCGCGCTCCGCCGAGCCTTCTCCGCCCGCAGAGTCTATGAGCGCCGCCGGCGTCCTGTCATTACCGAACACCGCTTCCGCCGCAGCCGCGCCCACTTTTTCGCTCAGGCCGCTTTCCGTGCACAGCCGGCGCAGGTCGTCTGGAGTGACGAGCTGCGTGCCCACCGCTTTGCCCAGCGCTCTGCCGAGCGCCGCCTTGCGCTTGGGAATGATACCGGGAGTGAAGGGCAGCCGCAGCCGACCTATGCGCTTTTCCTTATACGGTCTGAACAGCATTTTAACCGCCAGCCAGTTGGTGAAAAAACCTATTATCGCGCCGAGCACCGGGCCGGACGCTATCTTGATTGCAAGTGTCAACCATTCGGGCATACTTCGAGTATTTCCTTCTTTCGCGAATTTTATATGTACGAGTATACGCCCCGCCGCGGTTTTTGTCAAACTATATGCTTCGTCAGTCTGCCGGTATTGACAAAAGTCAACGTTTATGATAAAATACTCGTATGAACGGCGATTTCGGAAATACTCTCCGCGGTCTTATCTCGGAGAAAGAAATCAATCAGAAAGAGCTTGCGCGGAAAATCGACGTGGATCCGAGCGTTGTCAGTCTGTGGCTGTCGGGTAAACGTATGCCGAACGCCGACAGCCTGTGTCGTCTTGCCGATTATTTCGGCGTGTCGGTGGACTTTCTTCTCGGCAGGGAAGATCCGTGGATGAATGCATGATACTGCCGCAAGTGCCGTACGGCTTCGGTCGCACGGATTTTTTATTGTTGACATCGGGAGAAATCGGGTATATAATCGGTATATGGAAAACGAAGAAAAAATCAGACGTTTGGGGAATATGATAAGGGAGGCGGAGCGCGTCGTGTTTTTCGGCGGCGCGGGCGTAAGCACCGAAAGCGGCCTGCCCGATTTCCGCTCGCCCAAAGGCGCGGCGGCGAAAAAGTACGCCTATCCCTTCGAGGTCATTCTGTCGCACGAATTTTTCTACGACCGCACCGAAGAGTTTTTCGACTACTACTTCGCCGAAATGGCGCGCCCCGGCGTGCGTCCCAACGCGGCGCACTTCGCGGTGGCGGAGCTGGAACGCAAGGGCAGACTGACTGCGGTCGTGACGCAGAACGTGGACGGCCTGCACCAGGCGGCGGGTTCGCGCAACGTGTTCGAACTGCACGGCTCGGTGCACCGCAATACCTGCACCGTGTGCGGCGCAAAGTATACGCTGGAAGATATGCTCGCGCGCCGTCCCGTGCCGCGCTGTCGCTGCGGCGGACTGATAAAGCCTGACGTCGTGCTGTACGGCGAGCAGCTGCCCGACGACGCCGTGAGCGGAGCCGTGCGCGCGCTGGAAGCCGCCGACCTCGTCATAGTCGCGGGCACTTCGCTGGCGGTCTATCCCGCTGCAAGCTTCCTGCACTATACCCGCGGCCGCATCGCGCTCGTCAATCTGACGCACGTCGCGTCGCCCGTCAGTCCCGATCTCGAAATAAACGACTCGGCGGGCAGGGTTCTTTCCGCCGCCGTCGCGGAAGCCGGATTGTGAAAACCGAAACGCATATTTTTAGGAACGATACGAATTGTGGATAACTTCGTACGCGTAAAAAGAGTGGGAGCGCAAGCTCTCACTCTTTTTACGCAATGCGCCCTTTTTCGGCCGCGAAAACAAAAAAAATCCGGTTTGCTTCAAAAAATTCGTTCAAGGACTTGACGGGGGGGGGCTTAATGATATAATAATGATAAATTTTATATCATACCACTCGCCTGACGGAGATTGGCACTAAGCGGCGCGGCGTATGCGGCGAGCGTACGCCGCAAGCGGCTTGTGCATAACCGCCGTGCGTCCGAGTGGAAAACACAAGGAGGTAAAGGATTATGAAAAAACGTGCTTCCGCCATACGGAAGAGCGTGATCGCGGTGATAGTGACCGTATTGCTGTGCATCGCGATGTGCTTCTCCTTCGCCGCCTGCGGCTCGGAGGCGCCTTACATAGGCGACAACGGCAACTGGTATGTCGGCGGCGAGGACACCGGCGTATCCGCCACCGGACCTCAGGGCGAGAAGGGCGAAACCGGCGCCACGGGAGCCACTGGCGCTACCGGCGCGCAGGGCGAACAGGGCGAGCAGGGTCTGCAGGGCGTCCAGGGAGCTACCGGCGATACCGGTGCGACGGGACCTCAGGGCGATAAAGGCGATAAGGGCGACAAAGGCGACCCCGGCGCGCAAGGCGAGCAGGGAGAGCAGGGCGAGCAGGGAGAACAGGGCGAGCAGGGAGAACAGGGCATACGCGGTTCCAAATGGTTTTACGGCGCCGGCTCCCCGTCCGTTACGGTGACCGAAGAGCTCATCGACGGCGATATGTACTTCTGTACGTCGAACGCTTCCGTCTGGTACTATGAAAACGGCGCGTGGTCGCTCATCTATTCGCTGACCGGCAGCGGCACGGTTACCGTGACCGATCCCGACGATCTCGGCTCGGCGATAGAGGAAGCGGGCGAGAACGGCGTCGTATCCCTCGGCTCGGGCGACGGCGTGATATACACCCTTCCCGAGAAACTGCCCGCAGGCGTCAGCATAGTGGGCGACGGCAACACCGTCGTCGACATGTCCGACGGCTATACGCTCACGTCCGACGACGTCAGCATTACCGGCGTGAATGTTATCGGTAACGGCGAAGGCGGCGAAGATTCCGGCACGCTCGTCATAGACGGCGCGCGCAATGTGACCATAACCGACAGTACGTTTACCGACGGACCCTACGCAACCGTGTCCGGACACATATTCGTCAAGGGCGCCGACAGCTCCGTTGTCATAGAAAACTGCACCGTCACCGATGCGTTCCGTGCTGTGTACGTTACGGGTTCCGCCGAGAGCGTGACGATCCGCGACAGTTATCTCGACGCGGTTTATCCGCTTAATTGCAACGGCACGACCGATTGCACGCTGACGGTGGAAAATACCACGCTGAGAGGCTGGACGAGTTACAGCCTCGGCACGGGCTCGGCAACTTTCACGAACTGCGAATTCGACAGCGAAACTTACGTAAGACCTTCCCTCGAAAATCCGGAGGAAGATCCGGTATACGCGCATCTGCGCCCGTATGACGACACGGTGTTTACGAACTGCACGTTCTCGTCCGCCATGACCATAGACTGCGGCGAGGCAGGCATAACCGTTACGTTCGACGGCTGCGAGTACGCGGGCGAGGCGCTTACGACCGCATCGCTTCTGACGATGATGGGCGGCGGCGATTATATACAGTCCGTGCTTGACAGCACGTGGATCGTCGACGGCGAAACGCTCGACTTCACCGGAGTATACTCCGACGAGTGGTCGTCCGACATTACCGGACACTGGCATGCGGCATATGTGGGCGACGGAAAAATCGAGGAAGCCGCTCACTCTTGCGGCGCAGACAATCTGTGCACCGTCTGCGAATACGACTGCTCGTTCGATAACGCCGTTTCGGGCAACAGCGTATATATCTATACGGCCGACGCATTCGCCGACTTTGCGACAAGCGTCAATGCCGGCAAAAATTATTCGGGATATACCGTGTATCTCATGAACGATATCGACCTCGGCGGCGTCGAGTGGACGCCGATAGGTCAGTCCGGCGCTCCGTTCGCCGGCACGTTCGACGGACAGGACAATACCGTGTCCGATCTTACAGTGGCGTCCGAAGGCGACTATGTCGGTCTGTTCGGACTGGTGCAGGACGCCGGCGCTCCCGCGGAGATCAGAAATCTCACCGTTAATAACGCGACGGTTTCCGGCCGCGCCATGGTGGGCGTGATCGCGGGCAGCGCGTATACCGCGGACGTGACCGACTGCGCCGTGACCGGCGTCGTGAACGTTACGGGCAACTATAAGGTCGGCGGCATAACCGGCGAAGCTTACGGCACGATAAGCGGCTGCTCGATAGCCGCGGCGGAAGGCAGCTTCGTCGAAGGCGTATGCGCCGAAAACGATTACGAGGGCGACAACGTCGGCGGCATCATAGGCTACACCGGCGAGCACGGCGCTCTGACCGCAAGCGTGACTGACTGCTCCGTATCCGGACTTGCCGTTTCGGGCAGCCGCAAGGTCGGCGGCGTCGCCGGCTACGTCAACTACGGCGTGTCCGTTACGGGCTGCTCGTTCACCGACGGCGCGGTGTCGCTTTCGGATAAGACGCCCGACGACTATGTGGCATCGCACCTCGGCAACGCGTTCGTCGGCGGCATAGCGGGTGAGTACGCGGGCAGCGAGCCCGGCAGCGCAATCACCGGCTGCACCGTGGCAAACGCGAGCGTTTACGGCGCCGCGCTCAATATCGCCGGCGAAATCGTCGGCGGTACGAGAGGTTCGGACGATTACATCGAGCTTAAAGACAACAATGCCGAGGAAAACGTCACCGTTTCCGCGTTCATAGACAGCGTAAGCTTGTATTCGGGTTCTTTCGGCGGTAAATGGCGCAGCATCGAAGTAAGCACCGCCGAAGCGCTTATGTTCGTTAACGAATACGCCGGCGAATATATCGCTAACTCCGAAGCCGCTCCCGCGGTTGTGGCAATCAACGCGGATATAGATCTTGCCGAGTATACGTGGCAGCCGCTTAACGGTCTGTTCGTGGATTTCGACGGCAACGGTCATACCGTTTCCAACCTCGTATGCGGACATGACGATACCGACCGCAGCGGACTGTTCGGCTACGCAAGCGGCACGATCAGCGACCTTACGCTGAACAACGTGACGGCAAGCGGTTCGCAGGCGGGCGCGTTCGCGGGCATAGGCCACGAAGGGCTCGTGCTCGACAACTGCACGCTGACGGGCACCGTCGTCGTTTCGTACGAGGACTTCGAAGACACCGAGTATTCCGAGGAATGGAACGGCGTTGCCGCTCTCGTCGGAATCTCCGCGTCCGGCTACTCGTATGTGACGGTGACCGCGGACGTCACGATAGACTACGGCGACATGACAACGGCCGCGTCCGCGCAGTCGTCCGCGCAGTCCACCGATGTGTATACGCAGGTGTACGGCTTCCTTACGGGCAGCGTAACGCTCAATCAGCTGTATTGCAATATCAACGGCAACATGACGGTCGTCGGCGAATATACCGAGCTTTAATCCCTCAATTCCGGTACCACCGGTAAAAGTCAAGTGTACCGAAAAGGGCGCGGCAGATGCCGCGCCCTTTTCGGTTTTATGCAATCGTTTTTATTCTTCTCTGTCCGGCAGCAGCCGCAGCGCTCTGTCCGAATGGCGGAAGAACCATGCGGCGAGATAGAGCGCGGCAAGGGTGCCGACCACCGCCATGATTATTATGGACGGGGTGTTCCAGTGGCTGCCCGCGGCGACGCCCAGCGACGTCATCGTGCCGCCCACGTCGAAGGCGGCGTGCACTATGACGGGCACGAGCAGGGAACCAGTCGCGATCATAATGACGCTGCACATGCAGCCGACGAGGAAGGTATATCCCACCTGAAGCGCGGTCGCGCCCACGCTTGCCCCCTGCGCGAGGTTGAGCAGGTGGAGAATGGCGAACAGCGCGCTCGATACGATTACGGCGATGAACACGCCGTATTTTTTATTTCCCGTCTTTTCCAGCACGAGGGGAAAGACGAAGCCGCGGAACGCCGTTTCCTCGAACAGCCCCACGCTTATGCAATAGACGATGAAGAGCGCGAACTCGCCGCCCGAGGCGGTGATGCCGAGCAGTCCCTGCGCCATGCAGACGAAGGGGAAGTTGGCGACGGCGACGGCGGCGCCCGCGACGGAGGCAATTATGCCCCCGCTTATTCCGGGCTTAAGCGCCTTGGTATAGCCGAATGTCAGCATAAGACAGACGGCCGTGACCGTCAGCAGCAGACGCTCGGCGGCGCCGAACGCGAGATTGACGGCGACGGGCAGGGTGCCCCCGTAGACCGCGCCGCGCAGCACTTCGCCCGTTATCGCGAAAGCGAGCGTAAGCACGCAGGACGCGACGGTGAAGACGAGCAGTACCGTTTTCGATTTTCCTCCGCTCATGGTTTTAAGTATAAAGCAACGCGCTTCCGATGTCAAGGGAAACGCAAATGTGACGTAATTTTCACAAAAAACTTGTTTCGGAACGTAATTGCGGACACGCAAGCTGTCCGCAATTATTTGCTATAATGCGCACGTAACGCTCAGCTCCCGCGTTTCCTCGTCAGCAGGAACACGACGATGAACGCGGGCACGGCGAGGCTGACCACGAGTATGATCTCGACGGGCAGCGACACTTCCGTTTCGCCTCCGCCGCCCGGATCGGTTTCTTCGCCGGGATTTTCCTCTTCCGGCTCGTCCTCTGGCGGGGTCACCGCTTCGACGGTGTTTTCCTCGGGCAGGGTGACGATTATGCCTTCGCCGCCTATGTACCCGCGCGTGGTTCCCGCCGTGCCTTTGAGCCGGCAGTAATACACGCCCTCGTACGCCGACTGCCCGTACAGGAACAGCGAGTCGGAGGCGGTGACGGAGGACAGTACGACGGTGCAGTCCGCGTCCGCGTACAGATACACCGACGCCACGCCCTTTTTGAGCGTGACCGAGCCGGTGGTGGCGTACTTGGTTGCCGGTTCGTAGTCCACGTCCTCGGTGTCGCCGCTCTTTACGTAGCCGGACAGGTCGAGATAGGTGACACGGTCGTACTCTTCGCCCTCCTCTTCGACGGCGACGAAGTACGTCGCGGGGAGGTAGAACAGACAGGTGTAGTCCACGCCGTCGAAGGCGTAGAAGGGAATGCTTTCGTTTATATACGAGTACCGCACCGCGGGCAGCGCGGCGAGCAGTACGGCTTGCACTATCAGCAGTATTCTCATTGCGTAAGTATAGCACGCGGCGCGTGGCGGAATCGCGGAAAATGACGGGCAATATGGGATTTTTTGTATGAAAGAGAAAAGGGAAGAGGATTTCGCGTCCGAAGAAAAACGGCTGCTCTCGCGGCTGGTCAGAGTGGAACGCATGCTGGACGCCGCGAGAAAGAACAACAGGCTGGCGCATTACAACGAGCCGCCCCTCGTGCACGAGAAGCAGCTCGCGTTCCACCGCTGCCCGAAGCGCAACCGCTGGGTGTTCGGCGGCAACCGCAGCGGCAAGACGGAGTGCGGCGCGGTTGAAGTCGTGTGGCGCGCCCGCGGCATACATCCGTACCGCGAGAACAAACCCACCGAAGGCTGGGTCGTGTCGCTGACGCGCGAGGTTCAGCGCGACGTGGCTCAGCGCAAAGTGCTGTCGTACCTGAAAAAGGAGTGGATCGCCGACGTCGTCATGGTGTCGGGCAAAGCGTCGCAGCCCGAGGGCGGAGTCGTGGACTACATCGTCGTGCATAACGTGTTCGGCTCGACCTCGCGCATAGGCTTCAAGTCGTGCGAGAGCGGCCGGGAAAAGTTCCAGGGCGCGAGCCTGGACTACGTGTGGTTCGACGAGGAGCCGCCCGAGGACGTGTACGACGAGTGCCGCATGCGCGTTGTCGACCGCCGCGGCGAGCTGTTCGGCACGATGACGCCGCTCAAAGGCCTGACCTTCGTCTACGACAAGATCTATATGTCCGACGACCCCGAGGTGTGGTGCGAGTTCATGGAGTGGGCGGACAATCCCTACCTCGACCGCGGCGAGATAGAACGGCTGTCCGCGTCGCTCGGCGATGACGTGCTGGAAAGCAGGCGGTACGGCAGGTTCCTGAAGCGCAGCGGGCTGGTGTATCCGGAGTTCGGCGAAGAGCATGTAATCGATCCGTTTCCCGTGCCCGCGGAGTGGACGCACGCGCTGTCCATAGACCCGGGGCTGAACAACCCGCTCGCCTGCCTGTGGCTGGCGGTGGACGGCGACGGCGTCGTATACGTGGCGGCGGAGCACTACGCCGCGGGCAAAGACGTGGACTGGCACGCCGCGCGCATACGCGAAAAGAGCGCGGAGCTGGGCTGGCCGACCGACCGCTGCGGACGGCTGCGCGCGTACATCGACCCTGCCGCGAATCAGCGCACGCTGTCCTCCGTCGCGACGGTGAGCGAGCTGTTCGGCAGCCGCGGCATACTCGTCGACGCCAACGTCAACAAGGACGTATACGCGGGCATAAACACCGTCAAGTCGTATCTGAAAGGGGAGCACGGCCCGCGGCTGTACGTGTTCCGCTCCTGCGTGCACACGGTGCGCGAGCTCAGAACGTACGCGTGGGGCGAGGGCGACAGCCCGGTCAAGAAGAACGACCACTGCGCCGACGCGCTGCGCTACTTTCTGATGACGCGGCCGCAGGCTCCCCGTCTGCCCTCGGTAAAGACCGTCATCGAACGGGACAAGGAGCGGCTGGCGAAGGCGGCGATGCGTCGGCGCGGGCGGTGACAAGGAGGGAAATTGAACGAAAACGGAGAGCTTATGAAGGCGCTGGAAAAGCGCGCGCTGGGCTATACGGTCAGCGAAACGACCGCCGAATACGACGGCGAGGGCAACGAGATAAAGAACAGGGTGACGACCAAGGAAGTCCCGCCCGACCTGTCGGCAATAAAAATGCTGCTCGACCTCGGCGGCGAAGAGGAGCCGAGCGAAGAGGAACTCGAAGCCGAGCGCAGGCGGCTGCTCGCCGAACTCGGCAGGCTGAAACAAGGCAAAGGAGGAAAAAAGAATGGAACTGGTAAGCTGTAAGTACCGTCTGCGGTGCGAGCTGGGCGCGTGCGGCAGGCGGGCGGAGTACACCGTCGTGCCCGAACGTTCGGGCGTGAAGAGCAGGCTGCATCTGTGCGGCGACTGTCTGCGCGACATCGCGCGGCTGGCGGCGGAAGCGCTCGGGGAGGACGTATGCCGAAAAAGCGACTGCTGACGCCCGACTCCGCCGCGCGCGCCGCCGAACGCGAGCTGGCCGCGTCGGTCGTCAGGGAATACGAAAAGAGGAGGGAGGAGCGGCGGTCGGTCGAGGCGCAGTGGACGCTGAACGCCTGTTTTCTCGCCGGACGGCAGTTCGCCGAGATAGGCCCCATGCTCGAAGTGTCCGACGCTCCGCCCGACTCGCCGTGGGAGGAACGGCAGGCGTACAACCACATCGCGCCCATAGTGGAAACCCGCCTCGCCAAGCTCGCCGCCGTGCGCCCGGTCATGAGCGTGCGCCCAGCCTCCGGCTCGGACGCAGACTTAAAGACCGCCGAGGCTTCGGGCCGCATACTCTCGGCGGTGACGGCGAAGCTGGACACGGACAGCGTCATCTCCCGCGCCACTATGTGGAGCGAGCTGACGGGCAGCGCCTTCTATAAAGTGACGTGGGACGCCGCCGCGGACGACGTCGCGGTGACCGCCGTGCCGCCGCACGAAATCTATCCCGACAGCCTGTGCGCCGAGGGGATGGACGGGGTGCGCGTGCTCATCCACGCCCGCGCCGTGCCCGTATCCGTCATCGAAGAAACGTACGGCGTGAAGGTGGAGCCGGAGGACATCGAACTCGCCGCGCCCGAGCGCGCGTCCTTCGCCGCCCTGCCCGATCTTATGACCGTGCGCCGCGACGACTGCGCGCTGCTCATAGAGCGCTACGAGCGTCCGCGCCCCGGAGCGCCGGAAGGGGAGCTGACCATAGTGGCGGGCGGGCGCGTGCTGCACCGCGGGCCGCTGCCCTACCTCAACGGCAGGGACGGGAGCCGGGACTTCCCCTTCGTCAAGCAGGATTCCCTCGTCACGCCGGGCGCCTTCTTCGGCACGAGCATGATCGAGCGCGCCATACCCGTGCAGCGCGCGTACAACGCCGTAAAGAACCGCAAGCACGAGTTCATGAACCGTATATGCTGCGGCGTGCTGGCGGTCGAGGACGGCTCGGTGGACGTGGACGAGCTGGGCGAGAGCGGGCTGCGCCCCGGCTCCGTCGTCGTGTACCGCCAGGGCAGCCGCGAGCCGCGCATGCTCGACCAGGGCAGCGTGCCCGCGATCTTCGCCGCCGAAGAGGCCAAGCTGGAGGAGGAGTTCAATATAATCACCGGCGTCAGCGACATCATGCGCTCGTCGTCCGTGCCGATAAACGCCGCCAGCGGCACCGCCATACAGCTGCTCATCGACCAGGACGACACGAGGCTGAACATAACGTCCGACTTCATACGCGCCGCGGTGCGCGACGTGAGCCGAATGGTTCTCAGGCTGTACAAGCAGTTCGCGCGCGGCGAGCGGCTCACCAGGTGCGTGGGCGAGGACGGCAGGGTGGAGCTTATATCCTGGAAAGGCTCGGACATCGGCGAGTGCGACGTGGTCTACGATACTGTGGCGGAAACGGCGAACAGCCGCTCGGCAAGGCAGTCCCGCCTGCTCGAACTGCTGCGGCTGGGGCTGCTTACGGGCGAGGACGGCACGCTCGACGCCGCCACCAGGCACAAACTGCTCGCGGCGTTCGGCTACGGCAGCTGGGAAACGGTCGCCGAAACGCAGGCGCTGCACGAGGCGAAAGCGGACGGGGAGAACCTTGCCGCCGCGGCGGGAAAGAGGATCGAGCCGTCCGAGATCGACGACCACGTCCTGCACGAACGCTCGCACATAAGGTACATGCTGTCAGCCGGCTTCGCCGAAGCGGCGGCGCGCGACCGCGGGCTGGAACGCCGTATGCTCGAACACGTGCGCACGCACCGGCTAATGCGCGCGCTGACGGCGGACGCGGAGGCGGGAAATGCGCAGCAGACGGACGAACAGGCGTGAGCTGAAAACGCGTATCGCCGCGCTGGAAGCCGAGCTCGCCGCGCGGACGGAGCGGGATAAGGCACGCTCGCACCCTTCTCCCGCAATCGTTCCGGCCGGGGAGAAAGAGGAACCGCCCGCTCCTCCCATCGTGCCCGGCGGCTACCCGACGCGCTCTTCGCCGCGCCGGCCTGGCAGTCTGAAAGAGGCGAAGGAAATCTGGATGGCGTTCCGCGGCAGATAGCGGAGCGCGGAAAACAACGCAAAAAAGGAGAAAATCATGGTAACTATCAATTCCGCCGAAAGCGCTCTCAAAAGCGTATATCTCGGCGCGGTGACCGAGCTGCTCAACACCAAGGTCAACCCGCTCATGACGAAGATCGAACAGACCACGTCGGACGTGTGGGGCAAGGAAATAAGAAAGGCCGTATCCGTGGGCATAAACGGCGGCATAGGTGCCGGCGACGAAACGGGCAGCCTGCCCGCCGCGCACGGCAACAGCTACATGCAGTTCGTGTCCACGCTCAAAAACCTCTACGGCCAGATAGAAATATCCGACAAGGCCATAAGGGCGTCCGCCGACGACAGGGGCGCGTTCACCGACCTGCTCAACGCCGAGCTGGACGGCCTGCTCAAAGCGAGCAAGTTCAACCTCGGCAGAATGCTGTACGGCGACGGCACCGGCTGCGTGGCCACCGTGGAAGACGTCGCGGACGGCGTCATAGAGGTGGCGGATACACGCAACCTCATCGAAGGGCTGGTAGTGGACTTCTATTCGGGCGAAACGCTCAAGCTCGCCGGCGCGCGCATAACGTCGGTGGACCACGCCAACCTGACGGTGACGGTGGACAAGGACGTTTCTACGGCGGTTACCGAGGGCGCGGCGATGTACGTGCAGGGCAGCAAGGGCAAGGAAATAACCGGCCTCGGCGCCATATTCGACACGACCAAGCCGCTCTACGGCATAACGCGCTCGTCAAATTCGGTGCTCAGTCCGCTCGTAAAGACGGGCGTCGGCGCCATAGACGAAACCAAGATACAGGAAGTCATCGACAGGCTGGAAACCGAAGCCGGCTCGAACGTGGATTTCATCGCCGTTTCCGCAGACGTCAAATACGCGTACATGGACTATATGTCGCAGTATAAGCGCAACATCGACGTCATGAACCTGGACGGCGGCTTCCGCAGCCTGTCCTTCGGCGGCATACCCCTCGTCTACGACCGCTTCGTGCCGTCGGGAACGATGTACCTGCTCGACACGAGCGTATTCCATCTCCACCAGCTCTGCGACTGGAGGTTCCTCGAAACGGAGAACGGAAACATACTGCGCCAGAGCCAGGGATATCCCGTATATACGGCCACGCTGGTCAAATACTGCGACCTCGTCTGCGACCGTCCCAACGGCCAGGCGGTGCTCAAAGGCATAACCTGATGCGCGGCGCGGAACATCTCCGCCGCGTGACCGACGACGTGTACTTCGTAGCCTCGCGGCTGAAAGAGATCGACCCGACGTATTACGTCGTGTACAATCTCGTCCGCCGCCGCTACGAGGTGCACTCGGACGAACAGAAGGGCGGCTCGCTGTGCTTCGTCGTGCCGTACGGCGTGCTGGACGCGCGCACGGTGGAATACGCCAGGCGGACGCGCAACCCGTACTTCGGCAAGCGGAGCGGCAGGCGTCCGAGGAGGGAGGAATGGTAAAGGACATAGTGCTCGGCGCGCTGCGCATGCTCGGCATGACGGCCGAGGCGGACGCGCTTGAAGCGGACGGACAGACGGCGGCGGAGACCGCCGAATATCTGCGTCTGTACAATCTCGTCGCGGGCGAGATCGCGGACGAATACCGCAGAAGCGGCTTCGCGCCCGCCGCGGCATTGACGGACGGAGAGGCGGAGTTTTACGGCATATCGCCCCGCGTATTGTCGTACGGCGTGGCCGCGGAGTGCTGCATAACCCGCGGGCTGGACGAGGCGTCCATGTGGGACGGCCGCTACAAGGCGGCGCTGTCGCTTGCCCCGCGCCCGAGGGCGACCGTGCGGGCGAGGAGGATGTACCGATGAATCTCGTGCGCACACCGACCGGCGGCAGGCGCCGGTATCTGCGCTCGTTCTCCGGCAACATGGACGCGCGCTCCGACCCCGCGGCGCTGCCCGACGGCAGGGCCTCGTTCATCTCCGGCTTCGACGTGACGGACGGCGCGCTGACGGACGGCTACGGCGTGGAGGAAGTTGAGAAATACGCGGGCAAAACGGGCACGGGCGTGTGGCGGTTTTCGCTGTACGACGCCGAAGCGGAGGAATACGTGACTTACGACATGTACTGCGACGCGGGCGGCTATCTGTACTTCGACTCCGGCTCGGGCTGGAATCTCATCGGCGGCGCCAACTTTTCCGCTCCGCCGTCGGCGGTGGGCTACCGCCTGAACGGCGAGGACAGCGTGCTGTTCACGTCGCCGTCCGACAGAATGCGCGTGTGGAAGGGCGGAACCTCGGCGCACGTCGTGGACTCGCCGTACATCACGTCCATGGCGATACATTTCGAGCGCATGTTCGCGACCACGTCGGGCGAGAGCAACGCGGTATATTTCTCCGACGACCTCGACCCGACCAACTGGAACGACTCGTCGCTGGACGAGGGCGGATACGTGCAGCTGCTCGACAGCCGCGGCCGCCTGCTCGCCGTCGCCGACTTTCTCAATTACGTGTACGTGTTCCGCGAATACGGCATCACGCGGCTGACGGCATACGCCGATCAGGAGGACTTCCGCGCCGTCAATCTGTACGTCGCGGGCGGGCGGATCTACGGCGGCAGCGTGTGCGCGTGCGGGGATACCGTCATGCTGCTCGCTTCGGACGGTCTGCACTCTTTCGACGGCTATTCGGTGTCCGACAAACTGCGCGGCGTGAAGTTCCTGCCCTCGCCGGACGCGTCGGCGGTGTATGCGGACGGGCTGTACTATCTCGCCGCCTGCACTGCCGTGGAGGGCGCGAACGACACTCTCGTCGTGCTCGACGTGTCCGACGGCACGTTCACGACGTCGAAACTGGACATAAAGCGGCTGTGCGTCGTGGGCGACGACGTGTACGCGATCATGTCCGACGGCAAAATCGGCCGCGTGTGCAGGTGCGGCGCGCGCTTCGGCGTGCCACTCGAAAAGACGTGGGAGAGCGGCGAGTACGACGGCGGAGTGCCCGAAAAAAAGACGGTGCGCTACGTCGCGGTGAGGAGCGACGGCGCCGCCTGCGTGACGGTCATAGCCGACGGCGCGGAGCACGACTTTCCCGTCGGCGCGGGACTGACCCGCATAAAGCCGGCGGTGAGCGGCAGCGTGCTGAAATTCCGCATAACGTCGTCCTCGCCCGGCGCGCGCATACGCGGTTTTTCATACTGCGTGAGCGGATAGGGAGGAAAAATGAACTACGGAAAGGAAGCGTATCTGAAGGCGGCGGAGTTGGAAGAGCGGCTGCTGCCGCGGCTGCTCGCCGGCGTGAGCGAGGCGCGGTACGACACCGCAATTCCCGGCGGCGTCAAAACGCGCGTCGCCGCGCTGACGGGAGCCGCTCTCGTCGCCGTTTGCGCCGAATCGGACGGCGCTGGCAAAGCGGAAATATACTTCGGCGGAAAGAAGGTGTGCGCGCTCGCCGCCGGCGGGCCGCATACCGCCGCGTTCGCCGCCCGCACGTCCGGCGACGTGGAACTGCTGCCGGGCGCCGGAACGACGGTGACGGGCGTATACTTGTGCGCGCTGGGCAAAGGCGCGCTGACCGGCTGAACGGCCGGAGGAGGAATATATGGAGATCATAGCATCGCTGGTGGAGGGCGGCTGCTATTCGGCGGTATTCGCCGTATTGCTGCTGCTCGCGCTGAAAACCAATTCGAAGAGAGAGGAATGCTACCGCTCCGTCATAAGCGGGCTTACGGACGCGCTCCGCGAGCTGGACGGGGTGAGCGGCAGACTGGACGAACTGATCGCGCTGTGCGAGAGCATCGCGGACGGTTCCGCGCACAAAGCGCCGGCGGCCGGCGGAACGACCGGAACGCCGACGGCCGCGGGCGCGGATAACGCGTAGGAGGGCGGTATGACGGAAGACGTAAAGGCCCGGCTCCGCGCGGAACTGCGGGAAGCGGAAATGCGGATATACCGCAAAGGAGAGAAGAATGGCGAAAATTGCGGATTTTCTGAAAGTACCCGGCTATAACGCGCGCCGCGCGGCGGAATCGACGGATTCCGACAGGGACAAGCTGGAAGAGGAACTGGCGAAGATAGACGCGGAGTACGACAAGGCGGCGGGCGGCAGCCGCCTGCCCGACCCGCCGGAATACGAAAAGCTGGTCTACGACGCGCCCGGCGACGAAGAGATCGCGGCGCGCGCGGCGGAGGAGCTGGAAGCGGAACGCGTCGCGGGAGTGGAAAAGATAGAGTCCGATTCCGCGGCGGCAAAGGCGGCCAAGGAAACGGAACGCACCGCCGCGGCGGAGCGCGCCGAGCAGACGAAACGGGAAATATCCGACAGCTACGACGCCGCCGTAAAAGCGTTCGCAAGCGACGCGCTGTCACGGGGACTGGCGCGGTCGAGCGTCGCGGTCAACAAGACCGCGGAGCTGGAAAGCGGAAGGGCGCGGGCGCTGTCCGAGGCCGCCGCGGAAGCCGAGGCCGCCGCAAGCGCCATAGACGGCGAGCTGGCCGCGCTCGAAGCCGCCCGCGTGCAGGCGCTGAACAGTTTCGACATAGCGCACGCCGCCAAGGTCACGCAGCGCATATCCGAGCTGACCGAAGAGCGCGAGAAGCGCAGGGAAGAGGTGCTGAAATACAACAACGAGCTGCTCGAACAGGCGAACAAGGACGCCCGCGACAAGGCGGCGCTCGAAAGCGACCTGTACACCGAATACCTCAATCAGCTTAAACTGAGCGGCGAACTCGGCTCGTCCGACCCGGCGGCGAGCGCGCGCAACTCGGCAAAGTACGAGGCGGTCAGGAACTACCTTCTCGCCATGAACAAATCTGACGCGGCGGAAGCGGTGCGCACCGACGACCTCGTGCGCGGCTCGCTGACCGATTATTATTACTATAAGCTGTACAACGAGTTCTGCAAATAGCGCCGCGCAAACGAAAAAGCGTTCCTTTCCGGAACGCTTTTTCGCCGTTATTCCCGCCGCTTATACGGCCGGTTGACTGCGCCCGCGTTTTCGGTTACCATAACCGCAGCGCACCGCGCAATATCATACGAAAGGAGAAAATCATGAAATACATCGACTGGCTGGAAGACTGGCTGGAAAATTACGTCCGCCCGTCCGTCAAACCGCGGACTTACGACAGATACGCCGTCGTCGTGCGGCAGCATATAGCCGCGGATTTAGGGCGGCGGGATATGGAAGAACTGACGCCGCTCGCGCTCCAGCAGTTTCTGACCGGACTGCTGCGCGGAGGCAACAGGCGCACGGGCGCGGGACTGTCCGGCAGCAGCGTGAACACGGTCATCTCCGTGCTGCGCGCCTCCCTCGTCGCCGCCCGCTCGCTGGGACTGACAGGTTCCGTCGCCGCCGACGGCCTGAAACGCCCCAGGCTCTCCGCGCGCAAAGTGGAGTGCTTCACCGCCGCCGAACAGAAAAAAATCGAGCAGGCGGTGCTGGGCGGGAAGAAGGACAAACTGCTCGGCATAGTGCTCTGCCTGTACAGCGGGCTGCGCGTGGGCGAGCTCATAGCCCTGCAATGGAGCGACATGGATTTCGCCGGAGGCACGCTGTCAGTGTCCCGCTCCTGCCACGACGGCAAGTACGGACTGATTATAGACGAGCCCAAGACTGCGGACTCGCGGCGGCTCATCCCTCTGCCCAAACAGCTGCTGCCCCTGCTCAAAGCCCTGAAAAAGCGCAGCATTTCGCCCTATGTCGTGTCGGAGGACGGCGGCCCCATGTGCGTGCGCTCTTATCAGCGCAGTTTCGAACTGCTGCTGAAAAAGCTGAAGCTCCCGCACCGCGGCTTTCACTCCCTGCGCCATACTTTCGCCACCCGCGCCCTCGAATGCGGCATGGACGTCCGTACCCTTGCCGAGATTCTCGGCCACAGCAATCCCACCGTCACTCTCAACCGCTACGCCCACTCCCTTATGGAGCATAAGACGGAGATGATGAACCGCCTTGGGAGATTGCTGTAAAATCAAAGTATATCCTGTGCGTTTACACAGCAACAGACCTATATCGAAATTAAATAATACTTAATGTATTTTCGGAAATCATTATCTGTTCCTTTCCCAGAAGTCAACGGCAAGATTGAACCAGCCCTCGGCGACCGTTCCGGTACCGAGCCCGAACCCGTGTCCTAAGCCCGGATAGACATGAAATTCCGTGGGAACGCCCATCGCGTCAAGCGCCTCGATGCGCCGCCGCATGGTGCGCCAGCTTGCAATGCCGTCCGAATCGCCCACGCAGGCGAACGTGGCGGGCTCTCCTTCGGGATTGTAGCCGCCGTAACCGGTATATTGCATGACGACCGCCGAGGACTTGGGAATATCGTCGCCGCCGTATGCCGCCACACCGTACGAGCCGAGCTCGGCAGCCATGCGCGCGCCCGCGCTGCCGCCCCAGAGCGAATAACCGTCCGTATCCACGCCCAGCTTATCGGCGTTTTCAAAGATAAAGGAAAGAGCCCGCGCAAGATCCCGATACGCCGTCTGCGCGCCGGGGCGGTAGATGATCGCAAATGCGTTGTAACCGCGCTTTGAAAGTTCCAGGGCATGGGGAAAGCTGTCGTGCATGGCGGCGACATACGCCCATCCTCCTCCCGCGCAGGTTACCGCAAACGGCGCGCCGTCGTTTCCTCGGAAGAAGAACAGCCCCGTGTCATCCAGGCTCGGATCCGCGGCTTTCTCCTCGTCCGTATAGATGTCGTAAAAAATGGTCTGACCGCCTGCCGCCCGCGTTTTGAGATAGAAGATTCCCGAGAAAGTACGCAAAAGCCCTGCCGCACGGGCAGGGCGTTGGTACTTCCTGCGGGAATACTCGCTGCCGCTCGTGGCGTTCGCGCTGCGCGCTCGGCTGAGCGAACCCGCTCGCGAAAATGCTTGAATGATGAACACAGCTTTTCGTGCGCTCGCGGAGATTCCCGAGAAAGTACGCAAAAGCCCTGCCGCACGGGCAGGGCGTTGGTACTTCCTGCGGGAATCGAACCCACAACTGCCCCTTAGGAGGGGGCCGTTATATCCATTTAACTAAGGAAGCGTATATATCATTGATTGTCTGCTGCGGGAATACTCGCTGCCGCTCGTGGCGTTCGCGCTTGCAGCGCTCGGCTGAGCGAACCCACAACTGCCCTCCTTAGGAGGGAGCCGTTATATCCATTTAACTAAGGAAGCGGATACGTGGATATTGTATTGTTTTATGTCGCCGGAGAAACGATCGCATTGAATTTCCGATCCGGGTCGACGGTGTCTATTGTACACTGAAACGGCGGATAAGTCAAGGAAAATGGATTGACTTTTGCGGGCAATAGTTCTATAATACTTTCCGTAATTACGGAAGTGAGGATAAATCAAATGGCAGAAGTGGAAGAAAAGAAAGAGAAGAACGCCGACGTCTGCGATCACGACTGCTCGCACTGCGGCGCCGAATGCGCGTCGCGCAATGAGGAGCCGGATCCCGCGGCCGAGGCGCGTAAGGAAATCAACAAGATAAAAAAAGTATACGCCGTAATGAGCGGCAAGGGCGGCGTGGGCAAGAGTCTCGTCACCGCAGTGCTCGCGTCCGCAGCGGCGGCTCTGGGCAAGACCGTCGCCGTGCTCGACGCGGACATCACCGGTCCGTCCATTCCCCGCGCGTTCGGGCTTAAAACGCGCGCCGGCGGCAGTCCGCTGGGCATACTGCCCGTGGAAACGGCGACGGGCATAAAGGTCATGAGCCTCAATCTGCTCATGGAAAACGAAACCGATCCCGTGATCTGGCGCGGCGCCATGATAACGAGCTGCGCGCAGCAGTTCTATACCGACGTCGTATGGGGCGACGTGGACTACATGTTCGTGGATATGCCTCCGGGAACGGGCGACGTGCCGCTGACCGTGCTCCAGCAGTTCAAGGTGGACGGCATAGTGCTCGTGACCAGCCCGCAGGAGCTCGTGGGTATGATCGTGGAAAAGGCGGCCAAAATGGCGGACATGATGAAGGTGCCGCTCGCCGCGGTCGTCGAGAACATGTCATACTTCGTCTGCCCCGACTGCGGCAGGACGCATAAGATCTTCGGCGACAGCCACCTTGCGGAGATCGCGGAGCGGCACAACGTGCCGCTGACGGCGAGCCTGCCCATCGACCCGAAGATCGCGGAGGCGGTGGACGCCGGCAGGGCGGAGAGTCTGTTCGAGCTGCTCCTGCCGCTTGCGAAGGAACTGACGAAAGAGTAAACCAAATACGGATAAAACCGCCCCGCGCGTGACAACATAAACGTGTGGAACGCGCTGACGGTATACTGAACAATATGTCGACGAAGTCGCTCTACGCCAAGAGCGACTTTTTCTCATGCGGCGTAAAAGGCTGCGCGCTCGCTTCCGTCGATCTGACCGACGCGGAGGGGTTGCGCGAATTGCTGCGCGCGATAAAGAACGCGAAGGAAGAAACACTGGACTACGCCGCGCTGGAAAACCGCGTGCTCGTCAACTTCGAGCACAAGTATCTGACGGACGGGGAAGAGGCGCAGGCGGGTCTGCTCGCCGGCGACGCGCTCGTTTTCCTTGACGGGCAGGCCGGATGCGTGCTCGTCAACGTCCGTAAATACGAACTGCGCTCGATATCCGAGCCGCCCACGGCCGGCGTCATAAAAGGCCCGCGCGAGGGCTTCATAGAAAATCTGAAATCCAACCTGTCCATGCTCGAACGCAAACTGCGCACGCCGGATCTGGAAATCGAGCGGCTGAAAGTGGGCAGGCGGACGACGACGGACGTCGCGATCGTAAGTATCCGCGGCATCGCGGACAGGAATGTGGTGGACGAAGTGAAGCGCAGGCTGGAGCGCATAGACATCGACGGAGTGCTCGATTCGCACTATCTGCAGATGTACATCGAACCGCGGCCGTACTCCGTGTTCAATCAGGTGGGCACGTGCGAGAAGCCGGACATAGCCGCCGCCAAACTGCTCGAAGGCCGCGTTGCCGTACTGTGCGACGGCACGCCCATAGCGATTACCGTGCCCTTCATCAGCTTCGAGGACATGCAGTCGAGCGAGGACTATTACGAGCGCTCGACTTTCGCGTCGCTGCTGCGCGTCACGCGTGTGATCGCGCTGTTTCTCGGCGTGTTCCTGCCCGGTTTCTACGTTGCGCTGGAAGTCTATCACTTCTCGGCGCTGCCGCTGCAACTTCTGCTGACGATCATGAACGCGACCAAGGGCGTGCCCTTTCCGCCGCTTGCCGAAATACTTTTCGTCATGCTGCTGTTCGAGATCATCCGCGAGGCCGGAGTGCGCATGCCTCAGGCAATGGGACTGGCAATGAGCGTCGTGGGCGCGCTCGTGCTCGGCGACACCGCCGTCAAAGCGGGCATGATAGGCTCTCCCGCCGTCATGATAGTCGCGCTGTCGTCCATCGCGACGTACACCGTGCCCGATTCCGCCGGCAGTTCGTCGCTGCTGCGCATAGTGTTCACGATAATCGGCGGTCTGCTCGGCATGTACGGGCTGCTCGTGTGCGGCATGTTCCTGCTGCTGTATCTTGCGGGCATGAACGGCTACGGCGCGCCCTATCTCGCTCCGTACGCTCCCGACATCGGACGCGACAAGCAGGACGGCCTGCTCAAAACCCCGGTCGTGGACATAGCGCGCCGGCCGCGCAGCATTCCGACGGAAAACGATACCAGACAGAATACCGTACATGATAGGAGGGGAAATGGATAAAGTCAATTTAAGACAGTTTCTTTGCATGACGTTCATCGTGACCATTTCGATGAAAATGTTCATGCTGCCCGTCATAATGATGCGCGTCGCCGGCCGCGACAGCTTCGTATCGCTGTGCCTGACCATGGCGGCGGATTTTCTGCTGCTGCTCGCGGTATGCGCCGTCATGCACCTTGCGGGGGAAAAGAACCTGTTCGAACTGCTTTCGTCGGCCTTCGGCAGGACGTTCGCACGCGCCGCCCTCTGCCTCACCGGAGTGTTCTATCTGTTCAAGCTGTTCGTAATCCTCGCCGACGTGCGCATATTCTTTTCCACGTCCGTATTCTCTTCCACCATGAGCCCCGTTCACCTTCTGCCGCTTATCGTGCTGATGGGTTATTTCGCTTTTAAACCCGCGTCGGTGACCGGACGCATAAGCGAGCTGATTACGCCCGCCGTATTCGTGAGCATGATACTGCTCAGCCTAATGACGCTACCCGAAGTGGATTTTTCCAACGTCCTGCCGCTGGCCGCGGAGGGATGGGAGCGCATATTCCTCGGCACCTATTCCTTCGCGCTGTGGTTCGGCGATTTCACCGTGCTGCTCGCGATGACGGGCAGAGTGAAGAACGGCGGCGGCAGGCTGTACTTTTCGCTGATCGCGGCGGCGGTGGGCGCTGCGTTCATGCTCACGTTTTCCACCGCGCTGTTTTCGGCGTACGGCGATATGACCGAAGTGCTGACGTACGGCCACAACATAAGCAATATGACGCAGTACGGGGCGGGCAGCTATAAATTCGGCAGAATAGACCTCATCATATACACTCTGTGGCTGTCGGCGGTGCTGCTGTCCGCCGGACTGATGATGATATTTTTCACCCGCGCGGTGAGCATGTCGTTCGGGGAAAAGGCCGCAAGATGGACGACCGTGGCCGCCTGCGCCGCGCTGTTCGTCTGCACGATGATATTCTCCGAACTCAACCGCGTGACCGAATTCATGAGCAGCGTATTCTGGGCGCCGGCGCTCGTCGTACAATACCTGTTCCCGCTGCTGTGCCTGATCGCCGCGGTCGTCTGCCGGATACGTGGCAGGCGGGCGGCAAAGGAGGCGACGGCATGAAAAAGCCGGACAGAAAATACAAGAACAGAATACTCGTGCTGCTGTTTTCCGCTATGTTCATATTCATATCCCTGTCGCCGCTCGTGCCTATGGCTGAAGTGGACAGCCGGCTTATGGTCAACTCGGTGGGCATAGACGCCGACGAAGAGGGCGTGACCGTGACGTGCGAAACCATAAACGGCGGCACCAACGAAGTGGTCTACGGCAACGGAGCCATGATGGCGGAAGCGCTGCAGAATCTCAACGAACGCTACGGCAGGCGCATAGAGCTGGGTCACTGCGGCCTGATAGCTCTCGGCTCGGAACTGAAGCGCGACGACGCAATCACAGTGCTGCTGAACATTCTGTCCGACGGCATGATAAACACCGGCTGTTCGGTCATAAGCGCGTCCACGAGCGCGCGGGAGTTCATCTCCAAGGCCGTGCTGCTCACCAAGTCTACGGGCAGCGGCATAAGCGGATTCGTCAGCTTTTCTGACGCGCAGGCGTCTGTGACGATTCCGTCCGTGCTCGAAACGGTGCAGGCGCTCAAATCCAAATCGGGCGCGGCCGCGCTGCCGATCGTGGGGCTGAAAGACAAGGAAGAAGACAAGGGACAGGGCAGCGGAGGCACGCAGGGCACCGGAGTGACCGAGCAGAGCACGTCGCAGAACGACGCCGGCTCCAAGGAAACGGAGATCGAGCCGCCCTCCACCGCCCGCGTCTTCGGCAGCGAAACTTACGAACTGAGCGAGGAGGACGCGCGCGGATTCGTCTGGCTGCTGCCGCGCACCAAGGGCGGCATGGTGGAAGCGGACATGGAAACGGAGGGTCAGACGTTCGTGCTGCGCGCCGTCGTCGAGGACAAGAAAACGTCGATAGAACCGGAACTCGTCGGCGGAAATCCTGTCATAACCATAAAGGTGGACGCGCGCCTGCGCTTCGTACAGCGCTACGCCATTCTCGCAGAAGTGGAAGAGGGCGAGGAGCTGAACGCTTTGCTCGACCGCATGAACGCCGCATACGAAAAGCGCATAGAAGAGGAGGTGCGGCGCACCGCGGAGCTGTCGCTCACGGACGATTTCCTCGGTTTCCGCACACGGCTGTACCGCCGCGATCCTTCCGGCTTTTCGGCATGGTCGGGCGACCTTTCGGGCGCGGAGCTCCGTTTCGACATAAAAGCCTCCGTTCTGTAAAAATCCGACGGAATATGAGCCGCCCGCCGTGTTATGCTTATCGTCGATGAAAAAGCTCGCAAAGACGATAATCGTACACGCGCTGACGTTCGCGCTCATGCTGGCGGCGTGCGGCGCGACAGTGTTCGGGGTGACGCCGTTCGGATTTTCGGTTCACCTCGCGGCGCTGCTGTCCGGCGGCTCGCCGCTCGCTTCGCTGTATTTCGCGGCGGCGTCCGCGCTTTCCGGCCTGTCGCTGCCCGCGCTCGCAACCGGCAGCGCGCTCGCCGCGCTCGGCGCCGTAACGAACACGGCGGTGAAAATGATTCCGGCGTTCGGGCGCAAGCGGCTGTGGCGGTGGGCGCTCAACCTCGCGCTGCAATCGGCGCTGTACGGTCTGCTGGGCTGGGTGTTCGGTTATACGCGGCTGGAAACGCTCATCGCGGTGCTGCTCGGCGCAGCGTTCGGGGCGCTCGCGTCCTTCGCGGCGCCCATGCTGGCGGGCGGCGACTTCGTACAGCCGTCCGCGCCGGGGTACGCGGGGCTGGCGGCGCTGTGCGTGATGCTGTTCGCCGGGCTCGAGCATATACATATAGGAATATTCTCCGTGGCGCGCTTCGTATTCGCGCTGTTCGTGCTCTTCATGTGCAAGTGCCGCGGCAGCGGCGGCGCGCTGACTGGCGGTATGCTTGCCGGTCTGGGCGGCGCGTGGTCGGCGGACGAGCCGGCCGTTTTCGTGCTGTGCGCTCTGTCCGCGCTGGCCGCTTCCGCGTTCGCTTCGGGCGTGCGCGCGCTGCCCGCCGCCGCGCTGATTATAGGCTGGTCGGGCGCGGTCTGCCTGTTCACGCTGCTTATGGACGAACTGCCGTGGCACCTCATCGCGCTCGGCTCCGCGTGCGCCGCGTTCCTGGCGCTGCCGCGCAGGGTGATTACGGGCGTGCGCGGATTCTTCCGCCCCGGCGAACGCCTGACCATGGAAGCGGCCGCCGCGGGAATGGGGCGCAAACTGCCCGAACGGCTGCTGCGCGCCAGCGAGGCGCTGGGAGAAATGAGCCGCCTGCTCGCCGAGGACGCCGGCCTTACGGACAGTCCCGCCGTCGCCGCAGCACTGACCGCGTCTCTCAAAGAGGTGTGCGCGGGCTGCGCCCGTCACGGCGAGTGCGCGCTCGAAGCGGATATGTCCGCGCTCGCGGCCGACTGCATAGCCGGCGGCGGCAGGCTGAAAAACAACGTGCTCGCCATGCCGTGCCTGAGCGGCGGGCGCATGCTCAAACGCGCCAACGAGGCGAGGGAAACGCTCATGCGCACGGTGAGCGAGGGCGACCGGGAAGGGAAGAGCGCGAAAAGCTACGCGCTCCGTCTCGACTCGCTGCGCCGCCTTATGGGCAAGCTGGCGCGCGGCGTCGCGGAGGACTATCGCTACGACCCCGCGGTGAGCGAAAAGCTGCGCCGCGACCTGCCCGAGTGCGGAGTGCCGTGCGCGGGCGGGCTGGTCACCGGCGAACTGTGCGGCGTGGCGCTCGTGCCGTCGGGCACGGATGCCGCCGTGCTGGAAAAGGCGCTGCGGCGCGCGCTCGGCAGGGTGCGCGTGGACCGTATGGACGACGTTTCTTCGGGCTGGGCGGCGGCCGCGTTCTCTCCGGCGCCCGCGCTCGACATCGTATACGCCGTAGCGCAGACGCCCCGCCAGGGCAACGCCGTGACGGGCGACTCTTACTCCGCCGAGGTGTTCGGCGGCAGGGCGCTGCTCTCGCTCTGCGACGGGAGCGGCACGGGCAAGGGCGCGGCGCGGCTGTCGCAGGCGACGCTGTCGCTCATCGAAAGCCATTACCGCGCCGGATTCGACGCCGCCGACGGCGTGGCGTCGGTCAACTCCTTTCTGTCCTCGCGCACGGGCGAGGAGTTTTCCGCGCTCGACGTAGTGTCCGTGGATCTGCGCACCGGCGAGGCGGACATACTCAAAGCCGGCTCGCCGTCCACCTTCCTCGTGCGAGGGGACAGCATGACGCGCATAGACGGTTCCGCGCTGCCCGTGGGCGCGCTGGAAACCGCGTCGTACGCGCTCGCGACCAAACTGCTCGCCGCCGGCGACGTGGTGGTGCTCATCACCGACGGCATATCCGACGCGCTGCCCAACCTGCCCGAGGTCATCGCCTCGCAGTCGCAGGTCAACGTGCGGCGCATGGCGGACGGGGTGCTTGCCGCCGCGGCGCGCTCGGGCGTGCGCGACGACATGTCCGTGCTGGTCGCGAGAATAATAGAAAGAAGTTGATTTTCCGGCCGCGGCGTGCTATACTTGTACGCGGTGACCGAAATGGCAAGATTACTCATAGTAAGACACGCGAAAACGGAGTGGAACGTAACCGGCCGCATACAGGGCCGCAGCGACGTGCCGCTCACCGAAGAGAGCAGACTCGCCGCCGCCGAACTGGGCAGATCGCTCGCGGGCGAGAGAATAGACGCGGCGTACTGCTCGCCCCTTTCCCGCGCCCGCGAAACGGCGCGGCTCATTCTCGGCGGCCGCATGGAACCGGTGTGCGACGACCGCCTCGTCGAACGCGACTTCGGCGAGCTGGAAGGCAGGACGTACGACGAGCTGGGACTGGCCGATCATACCAGACTGTTCTATGCGCTGTCTGACGCGAAGGGCGCGGAGAGCGACGGGCAGGTGTTCGCGCGCGTGCGCTCCTTCGTGCGCGATATCTCCGCGCGGCATAAGGGGCAGACGGTGCTCGTCGTCAGCCACGGCGTGTGCATATCCTATCTTATGTACGCGCTCTCCCACGACAGCTGGGACCCGTCGTCGTACGAAATGAATTACATAAAAAATCTGACCGTGACCGAGGCGGAAACGGACTTATGATAAGCATAGTATTGGTGGAGCCCGAGATCCCCGAAAACACGGGCAACATATCGCGCACGTGCGCGTGCACGGGCATGCCGCTCTTTCTCGTCGGCAAACTGGGCTTCGAGATCACCGAATCGCGCGTGAAGCGCGCCGGCCTGGACTATTGGGATAAACTGACGATCACCCGCGCCGGTTCCATAGAGGAGCTGTGGGACAGATACGGCAGGGAAAAGTTCGTTTATTTCACTACCAAAGCGGCAAAATCGTATAACGAATACGACTACCCGGAGGACGCGTTTCTCGTGTTCGGCAAGGAAACCAAGGGGCTGCCCGACCCGCTCATACGGGACAATTACGACCGCTGCGTACGCATACCCATGAAAAGCGGCGTGCGCTGTCTGAACCTGTCCAACAGCGTCGCCGTGGCTGCGTACGAAGCGCTGCGCCGCTACGACTACTTCGGCATGAAATAAATACGTTTACTTTTGCGATATATTCGTCTATCGTCAGTGCGGCTTTGTTTCGTCGCCGCCGTTTTCCTCGTTACCGCCGACGCACCTGCGCTTTTTGCGCGCGGACGGGCGCATGATGAGGTGGGCGAGCGCTATGCCTCCGATGTAGAACACCGCGTAGAACACGCGCACGCTTTCCGCGGCGATGAGGCAGGTGAGCAGCATGCAGCCCGCGCCGATGACCGCGGTCAGTATGTCCGTAATGACCGCGAACGCTTTTCCGGTGATTTTTTTGCGCAGCGCCAGCACGAGCGAGTAGAGCAGGCGGGTGGCCGCGCCCTCGCCGACGAGAAGGAAGAACAGTACCGTCTGTAAGATCACGTCGTCCATATTATCCGAACAGCCTCCTTAAAAGCGGTTTTTTGGCGGCGGCGTATTCCATGCGGTCCACCGTCCCTTCGAAAGTGAGCGTGCCGTCGGCCTCCGAGAAGGACACTATTTTCAGTCCGCTGCCGCGCACTGACAGCGCGCCCTCGCTCGTCACCGTATTGATGACGGACGGCGAGGCGTCCACGACCTTTTCCACGCCGGTCACCAGCGCGCGGCGGCGGGATTCGAGAGTCACGTTGTGTTTGGGTTTGATCTTCGTTTCCACACGACAATCATATTCGCTTTGCCGTCGGATTATGACGGAAACGCGCGATATCCGACGAACCCGGCGTGCGGAAAATATGCTTGACAATCCCGCTCTTATGTTCTATAATGTGCTTATGACGGAAAAACAGAAAAAAATAACCGCGATCTGCACGATTGCCGGCATACTGCTTCTGCTCGTTTCTGTGGTTGCGCTCATATACAACCTCGTGTCCCTGGGTATGGTAAACGCCCGCAGGGCAGAGCTCGAACAGCGCAGCGCAGAGCTTCAGGCTCTCATAGAAAGCAACGACGACGAGATAGCGTACCGCAGCACCGCCGAGTTTATAGAGAAATACGCGCGCGAATATCTTAATATGAAATACGAGGACGAGGAGGTATACCAGCCCTCGTGAGCGCGGCCGTAATAGATATAGGCAGCGGCAGCGTTCGGCTGCTGCTGGGCGGAGTGAAAACGACGGTAATGACCAAGCTCGGCGAAGGGCTGAACGCGTCGGGGACGCTGTCTCCGGCCGCCATTTCGCGTACCGTCGCGGCCATAAAGGATTTCGCGCAGACGGCGTCGCTCGCCGGCGCGAAGATTTTCGCTTTCGCCACCGAAGCGGTGCGCGCCGCGTCCAACCGCGCCGAGTTCATCAACGCGGTGAGCGAGGCGTGCGGAGTCAGGATCGAGGTGGTCAGCGGATACGAAGAGGCCGAAATGGCGCTTCTCGGCGCATGTCCGGGCGGCACGGCGACTGTCGTAGACATCGGCGGCGCGAGCGTGGAAATCGTCTGCGGCGACGAGGGAAAGGTAACTTACGCGAAATCGCTGCCCCTCGGCATGGTGCGGCTGACCGAACAGGCGGACGGCAACGCGGAAATGCTCCGCGCGTACGCCGCGACCGGTCTGGCAAAGTACGGCGACGTTCCGTCCCGCGGCGAAACCGTGGGCGTGGGCGGCACGTTCACGTCGCTCGCGGCAATGGCTCAGGGGCTGGAAACATACGATCCCGCCGCCGTGCAGGACTTTGTGCTGACGAGAGAAAAGGCGGGAGAGCTTGCCGAAGAGCTGATCGCTCTGGACACGCCCGAAAACATCGGCGCGAAATATCCGCTTCTGCCGAAGATGAGGTGCGAACTCATCAAGGCGGGCGCCGTATTCGTATGCGAGCTGATGGATTATCTCCGCATCTGCGGCGTGAGGGTGAGCGAAGCGGACAATCTCGACGGATATTACAGATACAAGCATCTGGACGAAGAATAAGGCGGCATGGCGCCGTTTCCCGGAGCGATCCGGGATTTTTTTATACCGGAATTTGCGCGATGGGTATTGAAATCGCCGAAAAGCTGTGCTATACTGTAACGGAGTCGTACTGTAACGGGCGATTGGGAATACGGAGGAGTATATGTGGAAAATAACGATGGTGGAGGATAACGACGCCGAAGCCGCGCGCGTCGCCGAATATATCGGCAGATACGGCAGGGAAAGCGGAGAGGCTTTCGACGTGAAACGCTTCGCCGACGCGGAAACTTTTCTCGCCGATTACGACGCCGACTGCGACGTCGTGTTCATGGATATACAGCTGCCGGATATGAGCGGCATGGACGCGGCCCGCCGGCTGCGCGAGCGCGACAGCGAGGTCACGCTCGTGTTCATCACGAACATGGTGCAGTACGCCGTCAGCGGCTACGAGGTGGGCGCGCTGGATTTCATCGTCAAGCCGGTCGCCTATTATAATTTCGCCATAAAATTCAGACGCGTCCTGCGCGAACGCCGCACGCGCTCTGCGGGCGGGGCGGAACTGTCGCTGTCCGGCGAATCGGGCGTGAAGCGGGTGGCGGTATCGTCCATAAAGTACATAGAAGTGGCGGGGCATCACCTCATATTCCACACCTTCGACGGCACGGTAGACGTGTGCGGCACGCTCGCGGATATGGAAAAGACGCTGGAGGGCAAACACTTCTCCCGCTGCAACAACTGCTATCTCGTCAATCTCAAATACGTGACCGAGATAGGCCCCGGCTCCTGCATGGTGGGCGGAGAGGAGGTGCAGATCAGCCGCCGCCGTCGCAAGGCGTTTATCGACGATCTCACGCTGTTCGTGGGGAGGAACTGACCGTGGTCGACTCGCTGTTCTTCTATAAACTCGTGTTCATGACCGAGCTGCTGATCGCCGAAGGCCTGTTCACGTGGAAGCTGCGCCGCCGTTCCCGCTTTCCGCTGCGCGTCGCGGCGGCCGTTGCGGTGTGTTACGCCGCCGCGTTCCTGTATCCCGTGCTCGCCTACAACGCCGTATACGCGTCGTTCATGTTCGCGGCGCTTTTCGCAGTCACCGCCGCGGGCGTGAAGTTCTGCTACCGCGAGCCGTGGAAGAACGTATTGTTCTGCTCCTTTCTGTCGTATACCGTCCAGCACCTCGCGTTCGTGTGCTACAATCTCGCCGTCGTGTCGATGAACCTCGTCGAAGCGGGCGCGCTGGGCACGTATCTCGAAAAGGCGGAGAGCAATTACAACGTGTTCACCGCGCTGGCGTACGCGTTCTGCTATTACGTCGTATACTGGCTGTCGTACCTGTTCTGCGGCACGCGTATCGTGCGGCACGAAGATCTGAGCGTAGGCAACACGGCGCTGCTGTTCATGTCCGCCGTCGTGCTCCTCGTCGTCATCATGTTCAACGCCATAGTCGTGTATTACAGCGCCGACCACTACGACCGCACCTATCTCGTGCTCCACTTCCTCGGCGGCGCGGTGTCGTGCATACTCGTGCTCGTCATCGAGTTCGCGCTGGTGGACAAGAATCTAATCCGGAGGGAAATGGACGCCGTGCAGCTGCTGCGCCATCAGGAGCAGGAACAGTACGCGCTCGCCAAGGAAAATATAGACATCATCAACGTCAAGTGCCACGACCTCAAACACAAGTTCGCGGCGTTCCGCGGCAGGCTGGAAGAGGAAGAGATAAGCGAGATGGAAAGCGCCGTCATGATATACGATTCCATCGTCAAGACGGGCAACGAGGTGCTCGACGTGGTTCTGACGGAAAAGAGCCTGCTGTGCGGAAAAAACGGCATACAGCTCACCGTGACCGCCGACGACAGCAGGCTGTCGTTCATGTCCCGCTCCGACCAGTATTCGCTGTTCGGCAATATCATAGACAACGCCGTGGAGGCTGTAATGAAGATCCCGGACGAGAGCCGCCGCGTCATCTGCCTCGACCTGCGTACGACGGGACGGTTGCTTTCCGTGCATCTGGAAAACTACTTCGTGGGCGAGCTGAAATTCGAGGGCGGCCTGCCGCAGACCACGAAGACGGACGTACGCTTCCACGGCTTCGGCATGAAGAGCGTGCGCATGACCGCCGAAAAGTACGGCGGCAACGTCGTCGCTCGCACGGACGGGGACTCCTTCCTCCTCGACATAATGATTCCCGTGCCCGCTGAAAACTCCTGAAAACGACCACTTGCGAAAAAAACGCGCCACTTGCGAAATACCCGTTGCAATCGGCGCGCTTTTGTTATATTTTAACTGCGGCGGGCGGGAATAAACGGAACTGCCGCCGCCGAAAATATAACAAGGAGAAAGAAAGATGGACAATCTGAAAAAGAAAATGAGCATGAAGAAGTTCCTTTTGATACTTGTTCCGCTCATGGTTCTGCTGCTCGGCGTCATAATCGCCGTAACCGCTGTAATGAACGCTTACAGCACGGTCATGAACAATCTGCTCGGCCGTCCTCCCGTGTACGTCACTCCCACCGAAGAAAACAAGGACTGGGACGCCGACTACTACGACAAAGCGGACGGCAGCAAGGAAGAGGCTGACGCCGCGGCCGAAAAGCTCGCCGTACAGGCGATGGAAGAGGGCGCGGTACTGCTGAAAAACAAGGATAACGCGCTGCCCCTCAAACCGGGCGCGGACGGCATGACTGTCAATGCCTTCGGCTGGTCGTTCTACTATCCCGTCAACGGCGGAGCCGGCGCGGGCGCGATAGGCAGCGACAATCTCGTTTCTCCCGAAGAGGCGCTCGCCGCCGTGGGTGTGAACATCAACCAGAACCTGAAAACGCAGTACACCGACTGGACGGCGGCGAACTGCAAGACGTGGGGAGCGCAGACTCCCGCGCGTCCCACCGTCTCCCTCGGCGCGGCGCTCGCGCACTGGGACGTGCCCGAACTCGACGACCCCGCGTCCGTATACGACGCGTCGGGCGCGGCGGCAAACGATACTTCCATAGTGTGGCTGGGCCGCAGCGGCGGCGAGGGCGCGGACGCTCCCCGTCAGATGGACAAGGCGCACGGCGCGGTAAGCTTCGATCAGAACCCCGACAAGCATTATCTCGAGCTTACGAACAACGAAGAAAAGCTCATCGAAACGGTGGGCGCGAAGAGCGACAAGGTAATCGTCATTCTCAACTCTCCGTCCGCCATGGAAATAGGCGAGCTGG
Organism: Candidatus Protoclostridium gallicola; assembly: GCA_904387375.1. GTDB lineage: Bacteria > Bacillota > Clostridia > Christensenellales > Pumilibacteraceae > Protoclostridium > Protoclostridium gallicola. Next base: position 5,596 of record CAJFLE010000004.1, on the reverse strand, counting down.
AAGATAACGAGAACGTGGACGCGGTGCTGTGGATAGGCGCTCCGGGCAAGAAGGGCTATAACGGCTTCGCGAACGTCATGACGGGCACCAGCCCCTCCGGCAGACTGCCCGACACGTTCGCCGCCGACTTCCTCGACAACCCGACCATTCTCAATTTCAGCGACCCCAACATCTACGCGTCCAATAAGACCGAGGACATTCTCGCTCGCTACGACGAGGTGCTCAAATACACCAAGAACGGCGAGACGATGGACCGCAACGTTTATTACGTGGGTTACGAAGAGGGCATATACAACGGCTACCGCTGGTACGAAACCGCGGCCGCCGAAGGCTTCTTCGACGACAAGACGGCGCCGGACGGCACGACGGACAAATATTATAACCGCGATAACGGCGTGGTTTATCCCTTTGGCGCGGGCCTGTCTTACACGACGTTCTCGCAGAAGATAACTTCGAAGACGTATGAAGACGGCGTGTTCGAATTCACCGTCGAGGTCGAGAATACGGGCGATGTTGCCGGCAAGGACGTAGTACAGCTTTACGTCGAGGCTCCGTACACCGACGGCGGCATAGAGAAGTCCAAAGTGACGCTCGCCGCGTTCGGCAAGACCAAGGAGCTTGCCGCCGGAGCGAAGGACACCGTCACCCTGTCCGTCAAGGCAGAGGACATAGCGTCCTACGACGACACGACGGAAAAGGCGTACGTGCTCGACGCCGGCACCTATACGTTCTACCTGTCCGTTGCGAACGAAGTCAACTACGGCTCGCACGGCTGGGCGTACGCGACCGACGACAGCAAAGCGGTGTTCGATAACGCGATCACCGAGAAGATCGTGTACAGCGAAGACAAGGACGGCAAGCGCGACAGCGACGCGGTCGCGGCGACCAACCGCTTCGACGAAAACATGAAATACAACAACCTCAAAGTGAGCGACGGCAGCAAGACGATGTCGAGAAAGAACTTCGCCGCAACCTATCCGACCGCTCCCACCGAGGCGGACAGACAGATGTCCGACGAACTGAAAGCGGCAGTCGAATACAACAGCTCCTTCGATACCAAGGAGAACGTGCAGAAGCATAACGATTCCGATGATATCAAACCGCTCATAAATCAGGATTACGGTATCAAACTCATAGACCTGCGCGGCAAGGACTACGACGATCCCGCATGGCAGAGCTTCGTCGAACAGTTTACGCTTGACGAACTCAAAATACTTGCCAACCGTTCCGGCTGGCAGACGGCGGAAGTAACGCGCCTCGGCAAGCCGATGACCGCGGAAAACGACGGTCCCCAGTGCCTCAAAACGGCGTCGCTCGGCACCGACCTCGGCGCTCAGTACCTCGTCGCGTTCCCCTGCGAAGTCGTGCTCGCGGCTACCTGGAACCAGGATCTGCTGTACGAGATCGGCAGGGCGATAGGCGAGGAAGGCCTGCAGTACGGCGTCAACGGCTGGTACGCTCCCGCGACCAACACGCACCGCACGCCCTTCTCCGGCCGTAACTTCGAATACTTCTCCGAAGATCCGGTGCTCGCCGGCAAGCTGTGCGCGAGAGAAATAAGCGGCGCCGCTTCCAAGGGTCTGTACGCGTTCGTCAAGCACTTCGCCGTCAACGATCAGGAGTCCTACGCCCGCAACCTCAACGCAGGCGCGTCCCTCGAGTTCTCCATATCCGGCGACTCGTATACGCTCAAGGGCAACGACTGCATACTCCTGACGTGGGCGAGCGAGCAGACGCTGCGCGAGATATATCTCAGATCGTTCGAAATCGTGTTCAAGGAAGCGAAGGCCGACGTCAGATATCTCGACGATGAGGGCAACGTCCAGGTGATTAAGAACTTCAAGGCCGGCATGGCGACGATGACGTCGTTCAACTGCATCGGCGACACGTGGGCGGGCGGCAACAGAGCGCTTATAACCGACGTGCTGCGCGGCGAATGGGGCTTCGAGGGCTTCGTGCTCACCGACTCCGTACGCACCGACTTCATGTATGCCGATCAGATGCTCCGCGCAGGCGGCGACGCGTGCCTGATGTCTACGGAAATTCCGATCTACGACCTCGACAGCGCTACCGCGCTCAATTGCCTGCAATCCTCGGTTAAGAATATCTGCTATACCGTGGCGCACTCAAACGCAATGAACGGCGTGGCTCCGGGTTCGACGATAAGCTACGGTCTCGCTCCCTGGGCGATCGGCCTGCTCATCGGCAACATCGTGATCTACGGCCTCATCATCGGCGGCATCGTGTGGATAATCCTCCGCGCCCGCGACGCGAAGAAAAACCCCGACAAGTACAAACACTGATGAAAGCGTAAACGAAAGAGACGATCCCCGCGGATCGTCTCTTTCGCTTTGCACGGCCGATTATCCGAGTTCGCCGTCCGGCAGTACGGGAAGGACTTCGGGTCTCTCGCTTTCCTCTTCGTCCTCGGGCGCCGGAGGGGCGGGCGGCAGGGGAATGTGACCGAATATGTGGAAGTATATCTCTCCGCCGCGCGGCTCGGGGTGAGGGCGTTCGTCCTCTCCGCCTTCGCGTCCGCGCTCGTGCATTTCGCGTTCGTGTTCGTGCTTTTCGTGTCCGCGCTCATGCTTTTCGTGTCCGCGGCCGTCCGGTTCGCCCGGGCCGTGTCCGCGTTCTCTGCCGCAGCACGTTTCGCGGTCGTTTTCCTCGTCGGCTTCGTAATCCTCTCCGTCGGGCTTTTCTTCGCGCACAAACGGCGCGATAGCGGCGGCGCGGGCAAAGCATACGACGTCCGACGTCTGTTTGCAGCCCGTGTTCACCGACCCGGTGAAACCGCATGCGGCTACGGCGCAGCACAGCGCCACCACAGACAGCACGAGCGCCGCCGCACAGATGAATTTTTTCATGTTTATGACCTCCTCGGAAAAATTTTCCTCGAAGGTAATATGCAACGCAAAACGCGGGGCTATGCGCCCCGCGCTTTATTTCACGTTGTTTTAATAATCCACCGCGACGTACCTGCCCTTGGGACCCGGCACCAGCGCCTTATAGCTTTCGTGCGATGCGAGCAGCGCTTTCTGCAGCTCCGCAAACGCCTCCGCGCCGATTTCGCTTTCGGCAAAGCAGTAATATTCGTCGTCGGAAAAGTCCACGGCGAGCAGCTTTTCCTTTTCGATGACCGTCGCTCCCGCGAGAGCGTACGTCGCGCTTACGCCGCCTTTCGTTACCGTCGCCTTGCCGCCGCCTATCTCGTACGTCATTTCGGCGGGCACGGGGGAGGCGAAGTATCTCTCCACCGACTCCGCCGCCGCTTTCTCCACGCGCCGTTTCAGCCGCGCGCCGCGGGTGAGATCGAAGACCGCGCCCGACCCGACCGCCACGCACGCCACGAGTACGATCACGTCTATAATGACGAGCAGCAGATTGCGCTCATCGGCCAGCAGGTTCATGACGAACAGCGTCACCGCCGCCACGAGCAAAACCGCGGCGACGCCTGTCTTGATCATCGCCCTGTCCCTGGACGGCGTGGCCGATTCCGCCATCGCGTCCCATATTTCAGTCTGTCTTTTTTTCTGCTCTTCGCAGTCTGGGAAAACTTTAAACATCCTCTTTACCTTAGCGCACCGCTAACGCTCGGGTTTCGCGCCGATTGCGACACTGCGCATAAAAATTTATAACAAATTTTTGTGCTCGTGTCGGCGCGAACGCCAGCTTCAGCTCGGCACAGCCTGTGCCTCGTTGTATTTTATTCAAGACAACAATGTTCGCGGACTTTAGTCCGCTCTGCATTGTTTTCTTGGAACTTTCCCAACTTTCTGCCGAAAGTTGACATAAGGTCACTCGGTCGGCAAAGCGCTCCCTCGCTTCCGATCGATCCCTTATCCTTCGCGAAGGCTTTCGCTCGTATAAGGTTTGTATTGCGCACCGCTAACGCTCGCCACGGGCGTGCGCAAGTGAAGACGCGATTGCGGCGGCTTTTGGGCTGATCGGCGCAAAATGCCCCTTGCCGCCGTAAGGCAGGCAGCGGGGACGCCGGCGCGTAAGCGCCGTACGCATTTTGCGCCGCTGAGCACACAAAATCCGCTCGCACTCGCTGCCATGTCGGGTTCACAAAAGAGATAAAGTTTTATAACAAATAAAAATTCACAGTAAGCAAAGGAAAGATTTCGCGGGAAATCCGTACGGCGCAGCCGCACGTCCCCGAAGTCTACCTCACGGTGACGAGGGGGATTTCACGCGAAAGAACGCAAAAGATCCCGCAGGCGCGTCGCTTTTCTGCGCGCGGCGAAGCCGAACGTTAGTGCCGCGCGAAAATAACTACCAATCCAGCTTCGATAATTTTTTGGAATTGTTGACCTTGACGTCGTCGTATTTCGCGAAATATTTTTCCTTGAAGCTGACGGGCAGGTCGGCTATGCCCTCGGCGGCAATGAGTTCGGCAAGCTCGTCGGGAGAAAAATCGGACATGGATATTTCGCCGTCGTAGTTCTCGAACAGCCGCATTATGTCTTTTTCCGTCATGTGTGTGCGCCTCCGACGCATGTATACAGTATAGCACAACGAATTACGCGGCGCAATCAATTGACTTAAATTTCCGATTAAGATATAATATCGATATGGTAACGGTCATAGATTACGGCGCCGGCAACCTGCAAAGCGTGACGAGCGCGCTGGGTTATCTCGGCTGCCGGACGGCGGTCACGTCTGATCCCGACGAGATCGCGCGCGCCGGCGTGCTCGTGCTCCCGGGCGTGGGCGCTTTCGGCGAGTGCATGAAGAAGCTGAACGCTTCGGGCATCGCGGGCGCGATAAAAAGCGCGGTCGGGCGGGGCTCGTACCTGCTCGGCATATGCCTCGGCCTGCAGCTGCTGTTCGACAGCTCGGACGAGTTCGGCCTGCACGACGGCCTCGGACTCGTGCGCGGGCGCGTGGAAAAGCTTAACGCGGGCGGTCTCAAACTGCCGCACATAGCGTGGACGAGCATAGACGTCAATCCGTCGTCGCGGCTCATGTCGGGCATAAAGAGCGGCGAGTATTTTTATTTCGTGCACAGCTACCGCGCCATAGCGCAGGACTCCGCCGACGAAGCAGCTTCCGCCGAATACGGCGAACGTTTCACCGCCGCGGTGGAAAAGGGCAACATTTTCGCCACCCAGTTCCACCCCGAAAAAAGCGGCTCCGCCGGCCTTAAACTTCTCAAAAATTTTTTGTTCCTTGCGCATCGCTAACGTTCGGTTTCGCGCCGATTGCGACACTGCGCGTAAAAATTTTAACAAATTTTTGTGCTCGTGTCGGCGCGAACGCCAAAAGGGCGGCGAACAGCCTGTTCGCCGCCGGAATAAAGCAAGACAACAATGTTCGCGGACGAAAGTCCGCTCTGCATTGTTTTCTTGGAACTTTCATGCGTTTCCGTAAGGAAACTACTTAAAAGGTCGCTCCGGCGGCGCATGTCCGCCTGCGCTCCATATCGATCCCTTATCCATCGCGAAGGCTTTCGCTCGTATAAGGGTAACCATTATAAAAGATTCACAGTAAACAAACACAAGCAGCGAATGCGGGAAGATTTTGCGAAGATTTCGCGGGAAATCCGTACGGCGAAGCCGCACGTCCCCGAAGTCTACCTCACGGTGACGAG
>CAJFLE010000003.1 GCA_904387375.1 Candidatus Protoclostridium gallicola | reverse complement strand
CGGGCTTTGCATACGACGGAATCGAGTACATGTACGAGAAGGATATCGAAGGGAATATAATCGGTATCTACGACATGGATAGCGAAGGACGCGTAGCGAAGTATGAGTATGACGCATGGGGCAGAAGCAAGGTCTGCAACGCGGACGGCAGCGAGAACACGAGCGAAACGTTCATAGGGAACATAAATGCGTTCCGATACAAGTCGTACTACTATGACAGCGAAACGAAGCTGTACTACCTGATCAGCAGGTACTACGATCCGGAAACGGGAAGATTCATCAGTCCCGACCATATGGGATACGCATTAATGAGCGCTACAGAAATAAATGGCGTCAATCTGTATGCGTACTGCCTGAACAATCCGATAATGTACTCGGATCCGGAGGGGACGTTCATATGGTTTGTATTTGTTGCTGCAATTGTGATTGGTGCGGTTGCCGGAGGCGTAAGTGCCGGAATAGAATCTGCTGATAACGGAGCGGGAATAGGCGAAACAATAGGTTCTGTTGTTCTCGGAGTAATAAGCGGAGCCTTAATAGGCGCCGCGATAGGCAGCGGACTCGGAGCCGGAATAGGTGGAAGCATAATAGGCGGAGGAGCGGCAGGTGCCGTAATTTCCGGGAATGTATTTGCTGGCGCGGCGGTTGCATCTGTTGGTCTTAGCGTAGTTGCCGGAAGCAGTATAATTGCCGGTTACGGCGTAGCGCAATTGGGCAATTATCTGTTTTCAAGGCCATCTAGACTTTCCAGGAAAGAGCGATCAACGGATAAACCAAGTTGGGTAAATAAGGGAATGATTGATAAATCTCTTTCCGCTCAACAAAATGCAACAAATATTCTGAACAATAAGTATGGTGTCGGAAACTGGAAAACTGGCCCCAGTTCAGAGTTTTCCAAAATTATAAAATGGATAATAAGGAGTTTATTATCTTAAAATATTATGTTGAAATATTATTATTATTTATATTTTGAATATAATGTGGAACCTTACGGGGGCTATTTCCAGCTTGGATATTTTTCAACACCGAAAAAAGCACGAGAGGCTATTGAATATTATGTTCTGCAAAAAGGGTTTAGCGATTATGGATTGAGATATTTCCATATAAAGAAAAAAGGTGTGAAAATATCTGGAATGAGTGCCAAACATTTGAAAGAATTATATGTTTTGTCTTATGAGTATAATATAACGAACGATGAAACGGCATTTGTAATATATGCTCCTTGTGAGACAATTGAAGAATGCAATAAGATAGAAAGTGATATAAAAAAGACAAGGATATATAAAAAGTATTTATTCGATATTTGTATTTCAAAATGGGTTATTGATGAAATAACTGAGTGGCTCGATGGGTTTGAGTATTATTGAATAAGCTGATGAAAGTGAAAATTTTTTTTCAATTGCATATTGTTTCAATTATTTGTTATGTATTGGCTGTTATTTCAATATTTAGCGGCGTTTATTTGATAATCTATTGTAATATTATATGTAATGGCGGGATAGTTTACATAATAGGAGGCGTCTTAGCATTAATTCCGGCACTAATTATTTTTTGTTCTCATAGTAATATCGTTTTGTTCGGAAAAAATCACATTACAACACCGGGTCAATTTTTACCTAAGCGTTTAAGAACACAATATAAACTTGAAATTGCATATAATGAAATAATCAGTGTTAATATAGTAATGACATCTAAGAATTCTAAAAGACGGCAAGTTTCAGGCGATCCGCATATGGCGTGGATGTTCTTAGAATTTGGTGTGAAAAATAAAAACTATGAACTGTTGACTATAAATTGGTTTACTAAAAAACAAAAAATTAAAATTATAAACGAATTGAAAAAACGGTTGGTTGAAAGCGGTAACTATATAAATATTGGCGATCCTAATGAACTGCTTTCTGTAAAACAATAATAATATGTGACGGTTAAACAAAAATAATATACCGTAAAGCATAACGCAAGTATCGGCGAGGTTTTCCTCGCCGATACTTGTGTGTTGGTGCACAAAAGCCATAAAAGAGAGTAAGAAACGCCATTGACAATATCTATATTGTAATGTATAATTAAAATAATAAGGTCAACGGATTTTTCTAAAATATAATGTGGATTGAACGAGCATATAAAAACGAATACAGCGACAGTAAAAAGCGTGGATTGCGGCTTGTTTTCCGTTCGGGAACAGACAAACAATTCAGATTACATATCCTGTCTTTTGCTAAGTGGCTGAGAAAAAGATATTGGTTTCCCATACGCGTCGAAATTCGTTTTTTGCATTCTGAAGAAATACGTTTGAATGACGGACGGTCGGTACTTGCGGTATTCAATTATCAGAAGAATTGGGACAATGTACCGACATCGGATAAGGCGTGCCCGCTCATATATATTACGACAGGAAAATTGCGCAGACAATTGCAAAGACACGGGTGGGAGGAAACATTATACAATTACATGTTTTCGATCGTGCATGAATTAACGCATTATTATCAATGGTATTTTTACGAATTCGATAAACGTTCTTCGCGAAGCCTGGAGACGGAAGCAAATTCATGGGCGTATGCGTTGGCAGGCGAGTACATAAAATCTGTTTCGGTATATTTCAAATCCATATAGCGGCGGTAACATATCGGCCGTAATGGCTTCAAATATACCCCCCCCAGTCAAGCAAACAGCCCGCGGCCTGATTAAAGGCAGCGGGCTGTCTATATTATCTATCAGTATTATCTGTCAGTCGAACACCATGGTCGCGAAATAGTCGTCCGGCGTTTCGGCGCGGCGTATCATTTTCACGCTGCCGTCTTTGCGGAGCAGCAGTTCGGCAGAGCGCAGCCGTCCGTTGTAGTTATATCCCATGGCGAACCCGTGCGCGCCGGTGTCGTGTATCGCCAGAATGTCTCCGATTTCGAGGCGGGGGAGCATGCGGTCGACCGCGAACTTGTCGTTATTCTCGCACAGACCTCCCACGACGTCGTACTTGACGCAGGCGGGCTCGTTCTCCTTGCCGAGCACCGTTATGTGGTGATAAGCGCCGTACATGGCGGGGCGCATGAGGTTTGCGGCGCACGCGTCCACGCCCGCGTATTCCTTATAGATATGTTTGAAGTGCAGCACCGTCGTGATGAGATTGCCGTACGGCCCGAGCATATATCTGCCCAGCTCGGTGCGCAGCGACGGCTTCATATCGCCGTCGAACACGCGCTCATACTGCGCCCTGACCTTTTCGGCAATGACGGGAATATCCGGCTTGTCGTCCTCGGGACGGTAGGGAATGCCTATACCGCCGGACAGATTGACGAATGCGAAATCCGCGCCCGTTTCCGCGGCCAGCTCTTTCGCCGTGTCGAAAAGTATGCCCGCCAGAGTGGGATAATAATCGTTGCCGAGGTTGTTGGACGCGAGGAACGCGTGCAGCCCGAACCGTTTCACGCCGTAGCCCTGCAATTTGCGTATCGCTTCGGCGAGCTGCTCCCGCGTCATGCCGTATTTCGCGTCCTGCGGCGTGCCCATTATCTGATTGTTTATGGCGAAGTTTTTGCCGTTGTTATAGCGCAGCGACATGCATTCGGGCAGTTTCATGCCCTTTTTTTTCGCTATGTCCGCGATGAAGTCCACGTGCGTTATGTCGTCGAGCGTGATTGTCGCGCCCAGGCGCAGCGCGTACGCGTATTCCTCCGCCGGCGTTTCGTTGGACGTGAACATTATGTCGTCGCCGGTAATGTCGCACTTTTCGCACAGCATAAGCTCGGTCATCGACGAGCAGTCCATGCCGCAGCCGAGCGCGTGCAGCAGTTTCATTATCGTCGGGTTTGGCGTGGCCTTGACCGCGAAGTGTTCCTTGAACCCGGGGCACCACGAGAAAGAGGAAATAAGCTCTTTCGCGTTATCCTCGATGCCTTTTTCGTCGTAGATGTGGAAAGGGGTGGGGTAGGTCTTTTTGATCTCCTCCGCCTGCGCTTTCGTTATGATCGGTTTCTTTATGTTGCTCATACGGGAATTATAACCGTTTCGGTCGCTTTTTGTCAAGCGTACGCGGATTGCGCGGTAATATCCGGGGCAAGAAAAATAAAAATTATGCCGTTTATTCTCTTGCCGCCGCGCGGCGATAATGTTATAATAATCGGTGGCAATAATACAGAGGTGGCAATGAAGTACATTAAGATACGCGGAGCGCGTGAAAACAACCTGAAAAACATAGATCTCGACGTGCCGCACGACTCGCTGACGGTATTCACCGGTCTGTCGGGCAGTGGCAAAAGCTCGCTCGCTTTCGACACGATATACGCCGAAGGCAAGCGTCGTTACGTCGAGAGCCTTTCTTCGTACGCGCGAATGTTCCTCGGCCAGGTGACCAAGCCCGACGTGGATTCCATCGAAGGACTGTCTCCGGCCATATCCATAGATCAGAAAACGACGTCGCACAACCCCCGTTCGACGGTGGGTACGGTGACGGAGATATACGACTATCTCCGTCTGCTGTACGCCAAGGCCGGGACCGTGCACTGCTGGAAGTGCGGCAAGCCCGTCACTCAGCAGACGATAGACCAGATCATCGACTCGGTGCTCGCCATGGGCGAGGGCAGCAAGCTGGTCGTCTACGCGCCGGTGGCGCGCGGCAAAAAGGGCGAATACAAAAAAGAGCTCGCTTCGTACCAGAAGCAGGGTTTCGCGCGCGTGAAAATAGACGGCGAAGTGAAAATGCTGGGCGAGGACGAGATCAACCTCGACAAGCAGGTCAAGCACAATATAAGCGTGAGCGTGGACAGGCTGGTGCTCAAACCCGGCGTGGAAAAGCGGCTGTACGATTCCGTGGAAACCGCGCTCAAACTCGCCGACGGCATAGTCGTCATCGACAACGGCGGCGTAGAAACGCTGTATAACACCAAATACGCCTGCGCCGACTGCGGCGTGTCCATTCCCGAGCTCGAACCCAAACTGTTCTCGTTCAACTCGCCCTTCGGTGCGTGCCCGGAGTGCGGCGGCCTCGGCTTCAAGCAGGTCATCGACCCCGCGCTCATATACGGCGACGGCAGCAAGACGCTGCGCGAGGGCGCGATCACGGTCACGGGCTGGAACTTCGATTCGGCGCAGACCACGCTGCAGATGTTCACGGCGCTGAGCGAGAAGTACGGCTTCTCTCTCGACGTGCCTTTCCGCGACCTGCCCGAAAACATAAAGAAGATTCTGCTGTACGGCGACGATTCCGAAGTGCGCGTGACGGTGACGAGCAATAACTATTCCTATTCGTTCAAGCGCAAATTCGAGGGCGTCGTGACCAATCTCGAACGCCGGTACGCCACGAGCGGCAGCGAGTCCGTCAAGCGCGACATAGAGAAGTATATCCGCGAGATGCCCTGCACGGTATGCGGCGGCAAACGCCTGCGCCCCGAAGCGCTCGCGGTGCGCATAGGCGGCAAGAACATTCACGAACTGTGCTCCATGCAGATAACCGACCTCGCGGCGTTCGTAAGCGGATTGCGGCTCGACCACGCGCACTCGCTGATTGCCGCGCCCATACTCAAAGAGATAAACGCGCGTCTGCGCTTCCTGCTCAACGTCGGGCTGGAATATCTCACGCTCGGCCGCAGCGCGACCACGCTGTCCGGCGGCGAGGCTCAGCGCATACGCCTTGCCACGCAGATAGGCAGCGGGCTGACCGGCGTCGTCTATATCCTCGACGAGCCGTCCATCGGCCTGCATCAGCGCGACAACAACAAACTCATAAGCACACTCAAAAGCCTGCGCGACCTCGGCAATACGCTCGTGGTCGTCGAACACGACGAGGACACCATGCGCGCGGCCGACTGGCTGGTAGACATAGGCCCCGGCGCGGGAGTGCACGGCGGAGAAGTCGTGGCCGCGGGCACGCCCGAGCAGGTGGCGGCATGCACGTCGTCGATTACCGGCGACTATCTGTCGGGCAGGAAAAAGATAGAGGTGCCCGAGGAGCGCCGCCAGTGGGAAGAATCGCTCATAATCCGCGGCGCCAGACAGAACAATCTCAAAAACATAGACGTCGAGATTCCCGTCGGCGTGCTGACCGCCGTTACTGGCGTCAGCGGCTCGGGCAAGAGTTCGATCGTCAATCAGATACTTTATCCCGCGGTGAGCAACCGCGTAGGCGGCACCCGCCTCGTCGAGGGCAAGTACGACCGGATAGACGGCATCGAAAATCTCGACAAAGTCATCTGCATAGACCAGTCCCCGATAGGCCGCACGCCCCGTTCCAATCCCGCGACGTACACCGGCGCGTTCACGCAGATCCGCGAGCTGTTCGCAAAGACTCCGGATGCCATGGAACGCGGCTACAACGCCGGCCGCTTCTCGTTCAACATCAAGGGCGGCCGCTGCGAGGCGTGCGAGGGCGACGGCATAAGAAAGATAGAAATGCACTTCCTGTCCGACGTGTACGTGCCCTGCGAGGTGTGTGGAGGCAAGCGCTACAACCGCGAAACGCTGCAGGTTCAGTACAAGGGCAAGAACATTTACGACGTGCTGGAAATGACCGTCGAGCAGGCGTGCGAGTTCTTCGAAAACCAGCAGGGAATATACTCGAAAATAAAGACGCTGTACGACGTCGGCCTCGGTTATATAAAGCTCGGACAGTCGGCGACGACGCTGTCGGGCGGCGAGGCGCAGCGCGTCAAACTCGCCACCGAACTGTCACGCCGCTCCACGAACAAGACGCTTTACGTCCTCGACGAACCGACGACGGGCCTGCACTCCGCCGACGTCGCGAAGCTGATTTCCATACTCGGCCGCCTCGTCGGGGCGGGCAATACCGTGGTCGTGATCGAGCATAATCTCGACGTCATCAAAACGGCCGACTGGATAATAGATGTCGGTCCCGAGGGCGGCGACAAGGGCGGCACTATCGTCGTTTCCGGCACGCCGGAAACCGTCGCCCGCTGCGAAAAATCTTATACCGGTCAGTTTCTGCGCAAGCTGCTGTAAGCCCCTGTCTGCGCTCTTTTGTCCCGCGCCCACAAGGCTGCTCTCTTCGCCGCTTCGCGCTCTCGCCTTCGGCCGCTTCTGCCGGCTTATGTCCGCGCCGCGGGGAAGCGCAGGGCGGCCTGAAAACTGCCGTCCGCCCGGGCGGGGCGGCCGTGATTCTATGCGCATCCGCCCGCGGATTTGCCAGCCGTTTTTTGCTAAAAATGCCGCCGTTTCGGGGTATTTTTGACGGGTAAAAGTACGGGCGCGAAAAACGCAAAAACAGCGCGAAATAATCGAATATTATGTCTGATATAACTTAATATAATGGCCGAAATCGCTGAAAATCACGCAATTTCCGCTGTTTATGTCTGACATAATATGCCGAAATGACGCGCCCTGTCAGAAAAAATACATCTTTTATAAGGAAAAATATATGAAAAACACCATTCTTTTCGATCTCGACGGTACGCTGCTCGACACGCTGACCGACCTGACGAACGCGGTCAACCACGGCCTGCGTGCGGTGGGTCTGCCCGAGTGCGATTCCCGCGAAGTGGCCTCCTTCCTGGGCGACGGTTACGCCGTGCTTATGGAGCGCGCCTGCAAGGGCAGAACCGACCTTGCCGCCGAAAGTCTGAAGCATTTCACCGCCTACTATGCCGAGCACCTCGAGGACAATACCGTGCCCTACGCGGGCGTGACCGACAGCCTGAAAGCGCTGGCGGAAAAGGGCAGAAAAATGGCCATCGTTTCCAATAAGGGCGACGCCGCCGTCAAGGTGCTGTGCGCAAAATTCTTCCATCCGTACGTCACCGAATTTTTCGGCGTGACGGACACGATGCCCAAGAAACCCGCGCCCGATATGCTGTATGCCGCCATGCGCGCGCTGGGCAGCGAACGGGACGACTGCGTCATGGTCGGCGACGGCGAACCGGATATCCGCATGGCGCAGAGCGCAGGCATAGACATCGTTTCCGTGACGTGGGGTTTCCGCACCGAGGAGTATCTCCGCACTCAGGGCGGCAGGGTTTTCCTGCACGATCCGAAGCAGCTCGCCGACCTGTAAGGAAATACGAAACCGCATTATGATAAACGAAAAAATACGCAATGTCGCGATAATCGCGCACGTCGACCACGGCAAGACCACGCTGGTTGATCAGATGCTCAGACAGGGCGGAGCTTTCCGCGCCAACCAGTCCGTCGCCGAGCGCGTCATGGACTCCAACGATCTCGAGCGCGAACGCGGCATAACCATACTCGCAAAGAACACTTCCGTCAGATACGGGGACTATAAAATCAACGTCGTTGACACGCCCGGCCACGCCGATTTCGGCGGCGAAGTGGAGCGCATTCTCAAAATGGTCAACGGCGTCGTCCTGCTCGTCGATTCCTTTGAGGGCACTATGCCGCAGACGCGTTTCGTGCTCGAACACGCGCTCATGCTCGGCCTGCCCGTGGTCGTCGTCATAAACAAAATGGACCGTCCCGACGCCCGCCCCGCCGAAGTGGTGGACGAGGTGCTCGAGCTTTTCATGGACCTCAACGCCACCGACGAGCAGCTGGACAGCCCCATAATCTACTGCTCCGCCCGCACCGGCGCCGCCTCGCTGAGAGCGGACGAACCGGGCGCCGATCTGACCCCGCTCTTCGAAACGATCATAGCCCATGTGCCCCCGCCCGAGGGCGACGAAAACGCGCCCCTGCAGATGCTCGTTTCCGCGCTCGACTATTCGGATTACGTCGGCAGCATAGGCATAGGCAGAGTGGAGCGCGGCAGCCTGAAACAGGGTCAGCAGGTCGTGCTCGTCAACTACCACGAATCCCGTCCGCCCGTGCGCGTGAAGGTGTCAAACATCTACCAGTTCGAGGGGCTTAACCGCATCGCCGTCGAGTCCGCCACGGTGGGCGACATCGTCTGCGTATCCGGCGTCGAGGGCGTTACGATAGGCGACACGCTGTGCGACCCCGACGCGCCCGAACCCATAGAGTTCCCCAAAATAAGCGAGCCGAGCGTGGAAATGACCTTCATGGTCAACAACTCGCCCTTCGCGGGCAAGGACGGCAAGTTCGTCACCTCCCGCCACCTCCGCGCCCGCCTGTATAAAGAGGCGATCAGGGACGTATCCCTGCGCGTGACCGACGGTGACACCGCCGAGTCCTTCGTGGTCTGCGGCCGCGGCGAAATGCACCTGTCCATTCTCATAGAAAATATGCGCCGCGAGGGCTACGAGTTCCAGGTCTCCATGCCCAAGGTGCTTTTCAAGGAAATCGACGGCGTGAAGTGCGAGCCCATCGACCGCCTCGTCGCCGACGTGCCCGAGGACAGCGTGGGCGTGGTCATGGAAAAAATGGGCCTGCGCAAGGGCGAGCTTGTCAGCATGACGCCCAAAGGCTCGCGCATGCGCCTGGAATTTTCCGTGCCGTCCCGCGGCCTCTTCGGCTATAAATCCGAATTTCTCACCGACACGAAAGGCGAGGGCATAATGAACGCCGTGTTCGACAAATACGACGTCTATCGCGGCGAGATCAACCGCCGCCCGACCGGCTCGCTCATCGCCCACGAAACGGGCGAGTCAGTCACGTACGGCCTGTTCAACGCGCAGGAGCGCGGCCCGCTGTTCATAGGTCCGGGCGTGCCCGTGTATATGGGCATGGTCGTGGGCGAGTCACCCAAGGGCGACGACATCGTCGTAAACGTCTGCAAGCGCAAGCAGCTCACGAACACCCGTTCTTCTGCGTCCGACGACGCGCTCCGCCTCGTGCCCTGCAAACAGCTATCGCTCGAGCAGGCGATAGAGTTCCTCGCCGACGACGAGCTGCTCGAGGTCACGCCAAAAACTTTCCGTATCAGAAAGCGCATTCTCGATACCGAAACGCGCATGAAGGAATGGGCAAGAAACAGAGGAAAATAAAATGCCGCGTTCTTTCGGAAATGAAGAGCTTCGCAGGATAATAAGCGATAATATCCGCGATGAAATAGTTACTTCGGGGAAGACCAGGTCGGAGATAGCCAAAGCCATCGGTGTGAGCATGCCCACCGTTTCGCAGTATTTGTCCGGCAGGGCACAGCCTTCGCTGGCTACGCTTTCGCGTTTATGTTCGTTTCTCGGCTGCTCGGCGGATACGATTCTGAACGTGGAAAAATAATGACAGGGCATAAAGCGCCTCGGAATATGTCATCCGTGGCGCTTCATCATATTTTGCTTAAATTTCAATTATTTATTTGAAAATATAGCGTTAAAATTATATCGATATAATCTTAATCACGAAAAGCGGAAGGATATTTTTTGACTTGCCGTCCGCTTTTTAATAAATAATTGAAAATCATTGCAGTAAAAAGCTTTCATAAAACTCGAAACGGCCTGCCCGGGTAAGGGCAGACCGTTTTTCGTCCTGAGTTTTTCTGTATGTGTTTCTTATGTTGCAAACGACAGAAGATTATTCGGCTTTCTTGTCCTTCTTCGCTGCGGCTTTCTTTGCGGCTTTTTCCGCTTTCGCAGCGTCGGCCTTCGCCTTTTTCTCTGCGGCTGCGGCTTCTTCCTTTGCCTTTCTCTCCGCTTCCTTCGCCGCGGCGCGTTCCTGCATCTTCCTGAGGTTCTCCGCACGTGCGGCTTCCGCCTTCTCGCGCGCTGCCTGAGCCTTTTCGGCCGCTATGGTCTTGTTGTCCTTCTTGATGTTGACGACTATCTTGCCGCTCTTGACGCCGGAGAGGCGTGCGGAAAGGCGCGACTTCTTGTTCGCCGCGTTGTTTTTGTGGATAATGCCTTCTGCCGCCGCTTCGTCGATGACCGACATAAGGTCGGGGAGCATCTTCTCCGCTTCGTCGAGGCGGAGGGTGTCGATGAAGTCGTTGTACTTCCTGATCGCATTGCGCATTCTCGAGCGCATAGCCTTATTCTCGAGAGCTTTTTTCTCGGTCACGAGCACTCTCTTCTTCGCTGATTTGATGTTGGGCACGTTATATCTCCTGAAAAAATTCTTTTATATTTATCGAACCGTTTTATTTTATCATAAAAAATAAGTTATTGCAAGCAAATATTTGCCTTTTTCGGCGCAAAATACCGATAATATGAACAATTTTTCGAGAACTGACCTCGCCGCCGAGCTTATAAAAGCCAAAGGCCGCGATTTCGACGGCGTATGCAAGGTCAGCGTCGTGGACCTGGACTCCGCCCGTGCCGCGGCGTACGGCAAGAGCGAGGGGCGGTACGTCACGCTGGAGACCGACGCCATAACCGGCTATTCGCCCCGCGACAAAACGCGGCTGGCGCGCGTGCTCGCCGGTCAGCTGGCGGCGCTGCTGCCCTCGCGCAAAAACCTGCTCGTCGTCGGCCTGGGCAACGCGAACATGACCGCCGACGCGCTGGGCGCCGAGGTCTGCCGCGACATTTTCGTGGAGAGCGGCCGCGTCAGGACGCTGTGTCCCGGCGTCGCGGGCAACACGGGTATAGAGAGTTACGACATCGTCAAAGGCGTGGCGGACAGAATAAAGCCGTCCGCGGTCATAGCCGTGGACAGCCTTGCCGCAGCGTCGACGGCGCGCGTGTGCCGCGTCATTCAGCTGTGCGACGCGGGCATAACTCCGGGCAGCGGAGTGTCCAACCACCGCGAACGCCTGTCCGAGCGCACCCTCGGCGTGCCCGTCGTGGCGATAGGCGTGCCCCTCGTCGTCTATGCGTCCACCATAATCCGCGACGCTGGCGGGGACGAGGAAGGATTCGAATCGCTCATCGTCACGCCAAAGGACATCGACCTGCTCGTGCGCGAGGCCGCCGCCGTCGTCTGCCGCGCCATAAACATGCTGTGATTTTCACCCGGCAGGCATATCCGGAATATATCTGTAATATGCTTATAGGTTTGTTCGACAGCGGCGTGGGCGGGCTGACCGTGCTCGCCGCCTGCCGCCGCGCGCTACCCGGCGCCCGGTATCTGTATCTCGACGACTGCGCCAACTGCCCGTACGGCGGGCGTACGGGGGAGGAGATAACCGCTCTCGCCTGCGACTGCGCTGACGTGCTGATACGCGCCGGCTGCGACGCCGTCGTCATCGCCTGCAATACCGCTACCGCGGCGGCAGCTTCTGTCATACGCGCCCGCTATCCTGACAAAACCGTGCTCGGTATCGAACCCGCCGTAAAACCCGCGCTCGCCGCCGTAAAGGGCAGGGTGCTGCTGCTCGCCACTCCCGCCACCGCCGCGCTGCGCCGCTACGGCAGCCGCGTCATCGTGGGCGCCGAACCACGCCTGGCAGAGGAGATCGAACGCGCATACGGCGACCCCGAAGCGCTTCGCGCGCTGGCCTCGGCAACGCTCGCGAAATACTCCGGCTACTCCGCCGTCGTGACCGGCTGTTCGCACTACGCCCATCTCATCCCGTATATCCCGTGCCCCGTGTTCGACGGCGCCGACGGCGTGGCGCGCCTGCTCGCCTCTAAGTTTGCCGGCCGCCCGTCAGCAGAAGCAGAAGCGCAATAAGCGCGTGATTATCTTGCATATTATGTGCGGTTTGCCGCCTGACGGCTGCCGGAACAGCTCTGCCGCCCTGCCCGGCGGCTTTTTTCCTTTTCCCGGGCGGCGGGCAGTCATTGTAACATATTTCCCTTATGTACGCGCACCTCGGCGCGGTGAAATAACGGTCGTCGCATTTCACGGCAATAGTCCTCCCGTTATCATCATAATGCGCGCTCCGGCGAAAAGTTCGGGAAATTATAAAAAATATGTATGAAAACGCTTGACTTTTTTCGTCGATCGTGTATAATTATTGATAATGATTATCAATAAAGTCCGCACGTAATACGGCGGAGAAGGAGATTACAAAATGGCAAAATGGGTATGTCCGGTTTGCGGATACGTTCACGAAGGAGACACTCCTCCCGAGAAGTGCCCTCAGTGCGGCGTTCCGGGATCCAAGTTCACGAAGAAAGAAGAGAATAAGATGACCTGGGCGGCTGAGCACGTCGTCGGCGTCGCAAAGGGCGTAGATCCCGAGATTATCGAAGGCCTGCGCATGAACTTCAACGGCGAGTGCAGCGAAGTCGGTATGTACCTCGCTATGGCGCGCGTCGCTCACAGGGAAGGCTATCCCGAAATCGGCCTTTACTGGGAAAAAGCGGCTTACGAAGAGGCAGAGCATGCCGCTAAGTTCGCGGAGCTCCTCGGCGAAGTCGTCACCGATTCCACCAAGAAGAACCTCGAAATGCGCGTAGAGGCCGAGAACGGCGCTACGATGGGCAAGTTCGAGCTTGCAAAGAAGGCAAAAGAGCTCGGTCTTGACGCTATTCACGACACCGTTCACGAAATGGCCCGCGACGAAGCCCGCCACGGCAAAGCGTTCGAAGGTCTGCTCAAGAGATATTTCGGCAAATAACAGCATATCGCATAACAAAAAACCGTTCCGCCCGGAACGGTTTTTTGTTATGCTTCGTTCTGTGTCTCTTCAGACGAAATAATATCTTTTATATTTTGCAGCAAAGTAGTTGCCTTAATTAATAGAATAGTAAGATTTTTTATGCATTTTTCTTTTTCTTTGGCCATATCTCTTTGTTCGAATGAATTGCATTTGATTCTATTATTTGTATTTTTTCTTTTTGCACAATGTCCGCAACATGTACTTATAAATCGGTTGTCGAGTTTTACATAATGCGGATAATAATTTTTACAGTTTTCGCATATTGATCTTTCCATACTAATCCATAATAATTGACTTATTACATTTGTGGTTATTATTTTATCAACCACGAATGTGGTTTGTCAAGCATTTTAACCACGTTTGTGATAGAATATTTTTATGGATATTTTTATCGAGAGATTGAAAGAGCTGCGTTTGTCGCGCGGAATGTCACAGGAGAAACTCGCAAAGGAAACGGGATTGAGCCAGAGCGCGATCGCATTCTGGGAAAAAGGTCAGCGCGTTCCGAACGCGTTAGCCGTAATTACGCTTGCCAGATATTTCGGCGTATCTTCCGACTGGCTGCTCGGTCTCGAGGACTGATTACGCCGACGCGTCGTCGCGCAGTTTCGCGGCTATAAGCATGAGGTCGAGAATGAGCGGCTTGGACAGGGAATAGAACACGACCTTGCCCTGCTTTTTGCAGGACACGATGTTCGCGCTGCGGAGAAAACGCAGCTGATGCGACAGCGTCGTCTGATTTATCCCGAGGACGGCGGACAGATCCCCGACGCACATTTCGCTGACGGACAGTGCGGAAATGATGCGCAGCCGTCCGGGATCGGCGAACGCGGTGAAAACCGCCGACATTTCGTCCAGCGTCGCGCCCTTGGGCATATACTTTCTGACCAGCGCCTCCGACCGCGGGTCGAGCAGCGTGGCCGCCCGGAGCGAACCGGGCATTACGTCTTCTCTTATTACCATACCGGCATTATAACATATTGTCACGCGCGTGTTTTGTCGCATATATAAATGTTATGACTGATTCCGGCGAAATCTTCAGGCTGCTGCTCATGATGCTGCTTCTGCTCAACGACCGCAACGATTCGTGCGGCGTGACGTCGTCGCTGAATACGATGATGATCATTGCGCTGCTGTTCGGCGGTTCGGACGACGGCGGCGGCAGCGGTTCGAACGGCAGCGGCGGAGTATTTCCGACATAATGTAAAAACGCGGCGGATAGGGGGCTCCGCCGCTTTCTCTTTTGTTTTTCTTTCGTATGAATAAAGTTTTTCCGGACGGACGCGAATTATACTTGCAAAATCGGGCGAAAATTGTTATGCTTGTCGTATGAATCTGAAAATAGGCAACGAATGGGACGAGCTGCTTGCCGCGGAAACGGACAAGCCGTACTTCGTCAGAATAATGAACTTTCTTGAAAACGAGTACCGCGAGCACACGGTATATCCGCCGCGTTCGCTCATTTTCGCCAGCCTGAAATACGTTTCGTACTCGGACGCGAAAGTCGTCATCGTCGGTCAGGATCCGTACATAAATCCCGGTCAGGCCAACGGTCTCGCGTTCGCCGTGGGCGAGGGCATAGCCCTGCCGCCCTCGCTGCGCAACATTTACAAAGAGATCGAAACGGACCTCGGCGTGTCCATGGCGGGCAAGGGAGGAGAGCTTACGGGCTGGGCGAGGCAGGGCGTGCTGCTGCTCAACGCCACGCTCACAGTGCGCGCGGGCAGCTCCAACGCTCACGCGAACTGCGGCTGGCAGGAGTTCACCGACTTCGTGATAAAGACGCTGGGCGCGCGGGAGAAGCCGCTCGCGTTCGTGCTGTGGGGGCGCAACGCCCAGATGAAAGAACCGCTCATCGGCAGGCAGCACTATATCGTAAAGAGCGCGCATCCGTCGCCCATGAGCGCGACGAACGGCTTTTTCGGCTCGAAGCCCTTTTCTCGCGTGAATAGTTTTCTCGCGGTGCACGGCATGACGCCGGTGGATTGGACGGACGTCACCGCTGACAACGCGCCGTCGTACTATAACGGCACCGGAAAAATAATCCGCGGCTGATACGGAAAGAGAGAGTAATATGAGAGTTTCGTCAAAAAAATTCATACTGCGTGTCGTCTGCCTGCTCGCCGCGCTCGCGTTTATCGCCGCGGCGCTCTGCGGCTGCTCGCCCGAGGACGACGACCCCGGCGACGACGGCGCGGGCAGGGAAAAGGCGGAAGCTTTCGTAAGCAATGTACTGACGGTCACCGCGACCGACAGCGGCACGACGCGCAGCGGCAGCTCGGTTATCATCAGAAAAGGCGAAAACGGCGAAATATTATGTCTGACAAACTACCACGTCGTTATGGGATCCGCGCCGGTAAGGGACGCGGAAAGCGGCGAAATCGAAAACGCCGTAATGCCGCAGATCACGGTTACGAACGCCGATGGGGACGCGTTTTCCGCGTCGGTGGAAGGCTATCTGCCCTATTACGACATCGCCGTGCTGTCCGTCGCCGGTTACGGCGGAAGTTTCACGGAAGTGACGGAGGCCGATCTGTCCTCCGCCTCGGACGGAGCCGCCTACGCCATAGGTTCCGCTTCTTCTTCCATAACGCTGCTCTCCGGAGAAACTGACGATTTCACCGCCGTGTCTGTGGACAGACTTATCGGCAGCGGCGAAAAGTCCGTGCCCGTGATTTCCGCGACCTGCCCAACCGCGGAGGGCATGAGCGGCGGCGCGCTGCTTGACTCTGAAGGCAGACTGAACGGTATTCTGACTTACGCCGACGACGGCGGCTGCTACGCCGTGCCTGCCGAGATCGCCATGGCGGTGCTGGACGCGGCGGACGGCGGAGAAACCGACATAATGGGCGGCGCGCTCGGCGGCTATATCGTGCGCCTTTCGCGCACGTCCGCGGATACGGGAGTATACGAAATCTGCGTGCTGGATACCGATACGTACGCGACGAATCTGCACCCTTGCGGCTTCGTCGGCACGCTCACCGTCAGCGGCCTGAGCGTGAAGCAGACCGGTTCCGCATGCCCGCTCACGGCAGGGGACGAGGACACTCCCGCCGATCTCGTAACCGCCGTAGGCGACGTCGAAGTTTCGGGCAGGGCGAGCCTGCGCGCCGTGCTCGCCGAACTGCTGTCCTATTCGTCCGACGGCACGGGCGAAGCGCTGACCCTGCAAACCTCGCGCGGCGAAGCGACGATAGACGTTTTGCGCGGGAAATAACGCGCGGCGGGTGCGGCGAACGCTTGCCAACTTGAAAAACTTGTGATATAATATGCCAAAAGAACTTCAGGAGGCAGAAAATGGAAGGAAATCTTTTCGATATAATCGTAGACAAACTTTCCGAATATCTCAAAGTCGACAAGTCGAAGATCACGATGGACACCAACATCAAGACCGATCTCAACGCCGATTCGCTCACCGTCGTCGAACTGCTTTTCGCGATGGAACAGGAATACGACATCACGATTCCCGACGACGTGGTTGACGGACTGGAAACCGTGGGCGACCTTGTCAAATATCTCGAAACGGTAGTAAAGTAAAAAACGTGCATTTCCGCACGCAGTGATTCCATCCGCGCCACGCGAGGATGGAATCGTTTTTCGTTAAATATATTTATGGATCAGATCGAAAGCGGCTCCGAGCCGCCCAAACCGAAAAAGGATTATACCAAAGAGCAGCGCAAATACACCCCGAAAGAGGAGGCGATGAACATCGCCACCCATATTTTCGGCGCGGCGGTATGCCTCGTTTTCGGCGTGCTCATGATCGTAAAAGCGGCGTTCGGCGTGGCCGAAGGCCGTTACGGCGGCGGCGCGGTGGCGGCGGTCGCCGTGTTTTCCGCCGCGCTCGTGTCCATGTACGTCATGAGCTCGGTCTACCACGGCAGCAGATACGGCAGCCGCGCCCGTTCGGTGCTGCGCCGTTTCGATTACTGCTCCATTTCCGTGCTCATAGCCGCGTCGTACATGCCGTACGCCGTCATCGGGCTGATCGAGCGCGGCACCGTACAGCCCGCCGACGCGATATGGGGCACGGTCATCGCCGTCGTCGTTTCGGCGCTCGCCGTCGTCGTCATCGTCTTCAACGCGATCAGCGTGGAAAAATTCCGCGTATTCACATTCATTTCATACGTCGTCATGGGCTGGCTCATCGTCGTGAGAATATATCATCTGTACCTTGCCATAGGGCTGACGGCGTTCCTGCTGCTGCTCGGCGGCGGCGTGGCGTATACTGCCGGCGTGGGCGTTTACAAGTGGCGCAGCCTGCCGTACAACCACGCGATATGGCACCTGTTCGTGCTCGCGGGCAGCGTGCTGATGATCTGCGGCGTGTATTTTTGTATGCTCTGAACGCAAAACGGTTGACAAACGGGGAAGGATTGGGGTAAATTTATGAGGATAAAAATTACCGGAGAAAACCATGTATAAGAAAGTGGACAGCAGTCTGAATTTCGTGGACCGCGAACGCGAGGTGACGAAGTTCTGGAAGGAAAATAAGATTTTCGAGAAAAGCG
Organism: Candidatus Protoclostridium gallicola; assembly: GCA_904387375.1. Lineage (GTDB taxonomy): Bacteria > Bacillota > Clostridia > Christensenellales > Pumilibacteraceae > Protoclostridium > Protoclostridium gallicola. Next base: position 151,865 of record CAJFLE010000003.1, on the reverse strand, counting down.
TTTCTTCGCGCGAGGGCGGCGAGGAGTTCTCGTTCTACGACGGACCTCCGACCGCGAACGGCAAGCCGCATATCGGCCACGTGCTCACCCGCGTCATGAAAGACATAATACCGCGCTATAAGACGATGAAAGGCTGCCACGTTCTCCGCAAGGCCGGCTGGGATACGCACGGCCTGCCCGTCGAGCTCGAAGTGGAAAAGACGCTGGGCCTGAACGGCAAGGATCAGATCGAAAAGTACGGCATCGAGCCGTTCATCAAGAAGTGCAAGGAAAGCGTCTGGAAATACAAGACCCTGTGGGAGGAAATGAGCGATCAGGTCGGTTACTGGGCGGACATGGAACACCCGTACGTCACCTACGACGACGACTACATCGAGTCGGAGTGGTGGAGCCTGAAATCCGTTTTCGACCGCGGCCTCATATACAAGGGTTACAAAATAGTGCCTTACTGCCCGCGCTGCGGCACGGCGCTCGCTTCGCACGAGGTCGCGCAGGGATACAAGGACGTCGAAGAAACGTCGTGCACCGCCCGCTTCCGGGTGAAAGGCGAGAAGGATCTGTATATCCTCGCCTGGACGACGACTCCTTGGACGCTCCCGTCCAACGTCGCGCTGTGCATGAACGCGAACGAAACTTACTGCGAGATCGAGGCAGGCGGCAGCCGCTACATCCTGGCGGAGGCGCTCGTCGGCAAATATTTCGAAGAGTACAAAGTGCTGTCGCGCAAAAAGGGCGCGGAGTACGAGGGCACCGAATACGAACCGCTCTTCGATTTTTATAAGCTCAAAAACAACGAAAAAGCGTGGTTCGTCACCTGCGACGATTACGTCACGCTCACCGACGGCACCGGCGTCGTGCATATCGCGCCCGCGTTCGGCGAGGACGACAGCCGCGTGGGGCGCAGATACAACCTGCCTTTCGTGCAGCTCGTCGGTCCGGACGGCAAGTTCGTGGACGGCTGCGGGGAACTGACCGGGCTGTTCTGCAAGGACGGCGACGCGCTCGTCATGGACGACCTGGAAAAGCGCGGCCAGCTTCAGTCCCGCATGAAGTTCACGCACAGCTATCCGTTCTGCTGGCGCTGCGACACGCCGCTGCTGTATTACGCGCGTTCGAGCTGGTTCATCAGAATGACCGATCTCAAAAAAGAGCTGGTCGAAAACAACGCCAAAGTCAACTGGATACCGCCCGGAATAGGTTCGGGCAGAATGGGCAACTTCCTCGAAAACGTCATCGACTGGGGGCTTTCCCGTGAAAGGTATTGGGGCACGCCGCTTCCCATCTGGATATGCGACAAGTGCGGAAAACAGGAAGCCATAGGCAGCAGGAAGGAGCTGCGCGAGAAGGGCGGCCTGAAAGAAGACATCGAGCTGCACAAGCCGTACGTGGACGGCGTGACGTGGAAGTGTTCGTGCGGAGGCACCATGCGCCGCACTCCCGAGGTCATCGACTGCTGGTACGACTCCGGCTCCATGCCCTTCGCGCAGTACCACTATCCGTTCGAGAACAAGGATCTCTTCGACGAAACTTTCCCGGCCGATTTCATTTCCGAAGCCGTCGACCAGACGCGCGGCTGGTTCTATACCCTCGAGGCGGTGTCCGCGCTCATGTTCGGGCGCGCCCCGTTCGAGAACTGCATCGTGCTCGGCCACGTGCTGGACAAGAACGGCCTGAAACAGTCCAAGCACCTCGGCAACGTCGTCGATCCCTTCGAGATACTCGGCAAACAGGGCGCCGACGCCGTGCGCTGGTATTTCTATACCATCTCCAACCCGTGGATCCCTTCGCGTTTCTACGCCGAAGCGGTCAGCGAGGTGCAGCGCAAGTTCCTCGGCACGCTGTGGAACACCTACGGTTTCTACGTGCTCTACGCCGAAATAGACAAATTCGACCCGACGAAGTACTCGTTGTCCGACTGTAAGCTGTCGCTTATGGACAGATGGATACTGTCCGGTCTGAACACTCTCGTCGCGTACGTGGACGATTGCCTGAACGAATATAAGATCACCGAGCCGGCGCGCGCCATACAGGATTTCGTGGACTCGCTGTCCAACTGGTACGTGCGCCGCTGCCGCGAACGCTACTGGGGCGGCGGTATGACGGAGGACAAGAAAGCGGCGTATATGACGCTTTACACGGTGCTCGAAACGCTCGCGCGCCTGTGCGCTCCCTTCATTCCGTTCATGAGCGAGAACATATACCGCAACATCGTGTGCAGCGTGGACAAGACCGCGCCCGAGTCCGTGCACCTGTGCGACTTCCCGAAAGCTGACATGTCGCGCGTGGACAAGGAACTCGAAAAGGGCATGCAGATCGTGCTCACCGCGGCGAATATCGGCAGAAGCTGCCGCAACGCCGCCAACATAAAGAACCGTCAGCCGCTCTCGCGCCTCATTCTTTGCGGCGCGGAGGAAGGCGCGCTGGACGGCGAACTCGCCGAAGTGCTCGAAGGCGAGCTCAACGTCAAGGCGATAGAATACGCGCCCGACGCAAAGGCGTTCGTCGCGTACGAGGTCAAGCCGCAGCTCAAAACGCTGGGGCCGAAGTACGGCAAACTCATCGGCGGCATACGCGCGTATCTCGCAGAGCATTCGGACGAGGCCGCTGCGGCGGTCGAAAACGGCGGCAAGTTCGTTTTCGACGTGAGCGGCACGACCGTGGAGCTGGGCAGCGAGGACATGCTCATTTCCACGACGGGCACGGGCAGATACGTTTCCCAGTCCGACAAGGGGCTGACCGCCGTGCTCGACTGCCTCATGACGCCCGAGCTTAAAGAAGAGGGCTATATGCGCGAGCTGGTGTCCAAGATCCAGACGATGAGAAAGGATAACGGCTTCGAGGTCACCGACCACATCACCGTGGGACTGTCTGGCAGCGCCGTAATCTCCGCGGTCGCGGAAAAGTACGCCGAATCCATAAAGGCGGACACTCTGTGCGACGCGTTCGTGAGCGGCGGCGACTTCTCCAAGGAGTGGGACGTCAACGGCGAAAAAGTGACCGTTTCCGTTTCGAAAGCGAAATAACGCCGTAACTTAACGGATAATTACGGAACGCCGCGCTTTTCCAGCGCGGCGTTTTGCTTATTTCCCTTGCCAATTTGAGCGCGGCATGGTATAATACGATATAATGAAAACCGTAAAGTGGACAGATTACGAAATAATCGCGACGGGCGGCGGCGAAAAGCTGGAAAGATGGGGGAACGTGATTCTTCTCCGTCCCGACCCGCAGGCGATATGGGACGCCCCTTTCGACCTGTCCTCATACGGCGGACTTAACGCGCGTTACATCCGCTCCAGATCGGGCGGCGGCAGGTGGGAGACCCTGCGCCCGTTCCCGCCGGAGTGGCGCGTGTCTTACGGCGACCTGACCTTCCTCGTCCGTCCCATGGGCTTCAAGCACACCGGGCTGTTTCCTGAGCAGGCGGTAAACTGGGACATAATGCGCGGCATAATAAAGGGCAGGGAGCGGCCGAAAGTGCTCAACCTGTTCGGTTATACGGGCGGGGCGAGCGTCGCCCTCGCCAAAGCGGGCGCCCGCGTCACCCACGTCGACGCCGCGAAAAACATGGTGGACAGGTGCAGGCAGAACGCGGCTCTGTCCGGCTGCCCCGAGGACGGCATCCGCTACATAGTCGACGACTGCGCCAAGTTCGTCGCGCGCGAGCTGCGCCGCGGCAACAAGTACGACGCCGTGCTCATGGATCCGCCGTCTTACGGCAGGGGGCCGGGCGGCGAGATGTGGCGGCTGGAAGACAATATCTGCGCGCTCGCGGAGCAGACCGCGGCGCTGCTGTCCGATCAGCCGCTGTTCTTCCTCATCAACTCGTACACGACGGGGCTGCAGCCCACCGTGCTGGAAAACATACTGAAAATTTATATGCCCGCCGGCGACGTGACGGCGTACGAAGTGACGCTGCCCACGAGCGACCGCGGCATAGAACTGCCGTGCGGCTGTTCCGGTCTGTGGCAGGGGAAACGCAAATGACATACGAAGACATAAAGATTTTATACGAAGACAATCATCTCATCGTCGCGCTCAAACCGCAGGGAGTGCCAAGTCAGTCGGACAGCTCGGGCGACGAGGATATGCTGAGCCTGCTCAAAGCGTACGTCAAGGACAAATACTCCAAGCCCGGCGACGCTTATCTCGGGCTGGTTCACCGTCTCGACCGTCCCACGGGCGGCGTGATGGTGTTCGCCCGCACGAGCAAAGCGGCGGCGCGCCTGTCCGATCAGATAAAGGACGGCACTCTGCAGAAGCGCTACCTTGCCGTCGTCACCGCCCGCCCCGGAGAAAAGCGGGCGCGCCTGACGCACTGGCTGCTCAAAGACGGCGCGACCAACCTCGTCAAGGTCGTTCCCATGACCACCGACGGGGCGAAAAAGGCGGTGCTCGACTATAACGTGGTGGAGGATAACGACGAAAACGGCCTGTATCTCGTGGACGTAAAGCTGCACACCGGCCGCAGCCACCAGATACGCGTGCAGATGGCGACGATAGGCTGTCCCATATACGGCGACGTGAAGTACGGAAAGAACCAGCCGAACGGCGCGTTCTCTCTGTGGTCGTACGATCTGTCCTTCCGCCACCCGACGACGGACAAGCTTATGTCCTTCCGCGTGTTCCCGCCCGAAAAGTACCCGTGGACGCTGTTCAATCTCGAAAAGCACATAGGCATAGTCAAACCGCGCGACTGAAAAAATAATTTTTTATCCAGATATTTAATGTTCGTCTAATATAATGCGGTTATACTGCTCGTATAGTATACAGGGAGGTTCGGACGGAGTGAAAAAACTCGCGAAGGCATTCAGATATATTTTTATCGCGCTGGCGTCGGTGTTTATCGTGCTGGCGATGTTTGCCGTGGGTACCGTCCGCTCGCTCACGAAATCGGAAGCGCGCTCTGCCAAAGGCTCCGATTCCGAAGAGTATCCGTCCGCAGAACCGTTCGCCCGCACGTACTACGCGGGCGAGGACGATATCCCGTCGTATATGTACTCCGATCTTGATCTTACGGGCGGCGAGCAGTACGGCGACGCGGGACTGACCACGTCCGCCGACTGGAACTACGAACCGGCGTCCGACGGCGGCTCGTATTACGCGCACGGTTCGTATTCCGAATACGGTCCCGACGCGTACACTTACGATCTCGGCGGCGCGGAAGACGTGCTTCATTCCGACGCGTTCGTGGGCGACTACTCCGCGTCCGAAGGCGTGTTCGCCGAATAATATGTAATCGAATCTTACGACCCCGACCCGGAAGGCATGCCTTCCGGGTCTTTTGACGGTACCGCGTTTTTTACGTTGACAACGCGGATATAATTTAGTATACTATTCGCGTAAAATTCAAGATACGGAGCAGACGATGAAAGTAAGGAATCTTCTCGGCGAGCGTCTTAAAGACGTTTCCGACGAAAGCCAGATAATGAGCCAGATACTCATGACCAAGGGCGGATACATGAAGCCCGTGGCGAGCGGTATATACTCGTTTTTCATGCCCACCCAGCGCATATCGCGCAAGATACAGAAAATAATACGCGAGGAAATGGACGCGATCGACGGCCAGGAAGTGCTGTTTCCCGTCGTCATGCCCGCGTCGCTGTGGCAGCAGTCGGGCAGGTATACCAGCATAGGCAGCGAAATGGCGCGCTTCAACGACCGCGGCGGCAACCCCATGGTGCTCGGCATGACGCACGAAGAGGCGGCGGTGCACCTCGCCGACAACGTCGCGAAATCGTACGCGCAGTATCCTTTCATGATATACCAGATACAGACCAAATTCCGCGACGAACCGCGCGCCCGCGGCGGGCTTATCCGCGTGCGCGAGTTCACGATGAAGGACGCATATTCCTTCCACACGTCGCAGGCGGATCTCGAAAAGTATTACGAAAGGGCGTACGAAGCGTACGTGCGCATCTTCCGCCGCTGCGGCGCGAAGAACGTCATCGCCGTCAAGTCCGATTCGGGCATGATGGGCGGCAAGGTATCGCACGAGTTCATGCTGCTCGCCGACATAGGCGAGGACACGCTCGCCATTTGTCCCGAATGCGGCTACCGCGCCAATATGGAAGTGGCGGACTGCATAGTGCATAACGCGCCGTCCGCTTCCGCGCCGCTCAAAAAAGTGGCGACGCCGGGACAGAAGACCATCGAAGAGGTATGCGCTTTTCTCGGCCGCACGAAGGAGTCGGCTTGCAAGGCCGTCGTTTACCAGGAGAACGACACGGATAAATACGTCATCGTATTCGTCCGCGGCGACCTCGAAGTCAACGAAACCAAACTCCGCAATTATCTCAAAAAAGAAATACATCCCGCGGCCGAGATCGCTCCCGAGAGCGGCATCGTCGCCGGATATATAGGCGCTTACGGGCTGAAAGCGGACGCCACGGTCGTCTACGACCGTTCGCTCTGCGGCATAAACGACCTCATCGCAGGCGGCAACGAGCCGGACATGCACTACACCGGCCTCGACATCAAGCGCGACATAGGCGATGTGACGTACGTCGATGTAGCCAAGGCGGCGGAGGGCGGAATATGCCCCGTCTGCGGCAAGCCGGCGCTTACCGTGCGCCGCGGCATAGAGGTGGGCAATATATTCCAGCTCGGCGACAGATACACCAAGGCCATGGGTATGACGTATCTGGATTCCGACAACACCGAAAAGAACCCCATAATGGGCTGCTACGGCATCGGCGTGGGCAGGCTCATCGCTTCGATCTGCGAGGAGAGCCGCGACGATTACGGTCCTATATGGCCGATCTCCATAGCGCCCTGGCAGGTGGAGGTCTGCAATCTGCGCGTCACCGACGAAAAGGTGAAGGCGGCTGCGGAAGCGCTCGTCGGAGCATTGGAAGAGCGCGGCGTGGAAGTGCTGTACGACGACCGCGAAGTGCGCCCCGGCTTCATGTTCGCGGACGCCGACCTGTTCGGCGTGCCCGTGCGCGCCGTCGTCAGCCAGAAGACGTGCGAGCGCGGCGTGGTCGAGGTTTCCACGCGCGATAAAACGCTCAAAACCGAATATTCCATGTCCGCGGCAGCGGACGAGATCGCGTCCCTCGTGAAAAAGATGCTCGCGGAGCTGGACGCGTAAAGGCATAAGATGAACGAAAATTACAGATTATTTTCTTCCGAAAGCGTAACGGAAGGACATCCAGACAAAGTCTGCGACCTCGTCGCCGACAGTATACTCGACGCCGCGCTTGCCGGCGACCCGAAAAGCCGCGTCGCGGTCGAAGTGTGCGCTTCCACCGATTACATGATGATATTCGGCGAGATGACCACTGACGCGGACATAGACGCCGAGGCGGTGGCGCGCGCCGCGATCCGTTCGGTCGGCTACGATTCCGCCGAAAAGGGAATGGACGCCGACAACTGCCGCATCGACGTGCGCATCAAGAAACAGTCCCCGGATATCTCGCAGGGCGTGACCGGCTCGCTGGAAAAGCGCGCGGGCGCGACAGACCCCGACGACGCGCTCGGCGCCGGCGATCAGGGCATGATGTTCGGCTATGCGTGCATGGAAACTCCGTCCATGATGCCCATGCCGATAGCTTTGTCGCACACTCTCAGCCGCAGGCTCGCAGAGGTGCGCAGGAGCGGCGTGCTCCCGTATCTCCGTCCCGACGGCAAGGTGCAGGTGACTGTCGCATACGGAAAAGACGGCGTCCCGCACCATGTCGACACCGTCGTGGTATCCGCCCAGCACGACGAGGGCGTGCCCCTCGCGCGGCTGCAGGACGACATTAAGCGCGAAGTCATCCTTTCGTCGATCGGATCCGAGCTCATAACGCCGGACACCAGGTTCATCATCAATCCGTCCGGACGCTTCGTGCTCGGCGGCCCGGCGGGCGACAGCGGCCTGACGGGCAGAAAGATAATCGTCGACACGTACGGCGGCAGTGTGCCGCACGGCGGCGGCGCGTTTTCGGGCAAGGATCCGACCAAGGTCGACCGCTCGGCGAGTTATTACGCGCGCTACGTGTGCAAGAACCTCGTCGCCGCGGGCGCGGCCGATAAAATGGAGCTGCAGGTCGCATACGCCATCGGCAGCGCGCACCCCGTGTCGCTGTGCGTGAACACCCACGGCACCGGTCATATAAAGGATAAGTATATCCTCGACATCATACGCGGGTTTTTCGACTTCCGTCCCGGCGCGATAATCCGCACTCTCGGGCTGGAAGCGCCCATATACGCCGCCACGACCAATTACGGCCACTTCGGCAAGCGCGATCTGCCGTGGGAGCAGACGGACAAAGCGTCTGACATTATGGCATACATCCGCACTCTCCCGACCGCGTAAGGGTATTCGGCCATACGATAATATTAGTTTTCACAGATCCCGGAAAGGTTTGCCTTTCCGGGATTTTCTCGAAGCTCGGCGCACCCTTGCGGCGGCGGGCGCATAAACAATATATTATGCGCGTTCATCTCATAGGAATATGCGGCGTGAGCATGCGGTGGATAGCCGAAGTTCTGCGCCTCCGCGGCTGCGAGGTCACCGGCTCGGACATAACGCTGGGCGGACATGACGCGGCGCTCGTGCGCGGCGCCGATCTGGTCATATACACGTCGGCGGTGGGAGAGGACAATCCCGAACTCGCCGAGGCGCGCGCTCTCGGCATTCCGGTGCTTACGCGCGCGCAGGCGCTCGGCCGCATAAGCGCGGGCATCGGTCCGCTCATTGCCGTGGCGGGCACGCACGGCAAGTCCACTGTGACGGGCATGACCGCATACGCGCTGCGCGGTTACGAGCCCGCCGTACACGTCGGCGGCACGATAGGGGGCAGGACTGGCGCGTGCTCGGGCAGACTGCTCGTCGCCGAAGCGTGCGAGTACCGCCGCAATTTCCTCGAACTTTCTCCCGACATCGCAGTCGTACTCAACGTCGAGCTCGACCACACCGACTGCTACTCTTCTTACGGCGACATGCTGTCCGCTTTTGCCGCTTTCTGCGCCCGCTCGTCCGTTATAATCGTTCCCGACGGTCTGCCGCTCTCTCCGAAAACGGGCGGCAGGACGGTGCGAGTGGGGCGAACCGGCGATTACGCCCTCATCGGCTGCCGGGGCGATCGTGACGGCAGCGAGCTTACCGTAAAGACTCCGGACGGCGTGTTCCCGTTCCGCATAAGCCGGATAGGCAGGCACAACGCGCTCAACGCCGTGTTTGCGGTCGCCGCGGCGAGGGAATACGGCGCCGACTACGGAGAGATAGAAAAGGGGCTGGCGGCGTTCCCTGGCATAGACAGGCGCATGCAGCGCGTGGGCATACTGGGCGGCGCCGCGGTGTTTTCCGACTACGCGCACCATCCGACCGAGATACGCGCCGGGCTGGACGCGCTCGCTTCGGCCGGGTATAAATCGCCGCTCGTCGTGTTCCAGCCTCACACGCACGAACGGCTGACGTCGCTCATGCCGGATTTCGCTTCGGCGCTCGCGGGCGTGCGCTCGGTGCTTCTGCCCGTGTTCGAGGCGCGCGGCGGCAGGGGCGGCGCGGACAGCCGGGATCTTGCCGCGGCCGTGACCGCTCTCGGCGGGGATACTGTGGCGGCGGACGGATTCTGCGAGGCCGCCTCTCTCGTGCTTTCCCGCCTCGGCGAATCGGACGCAATCGTTGTCATGGGCGCGGGCGACGACGAAAAAATACTTCCTCTGCTGTCCGGCGGTTAATCTTCACTCGTTTTCTTGATTTTTCCGGACGTATGCGTTATACTTGTATCAGCAATAAGAACGAGGTGAAAAATTATGAAACGGATCGCGCTCATAGCGCACGACAACAAAAAGAAGGATATTATCGAATGGGCGGAGTATAATAAGAATATACTGTCGCGATTCGAACTGTGCGGCACGGGCACTACGGCAAGACTCGTTTCCGAAGCGACCGGCCTGCCCGTCAAAGGCTATCTGTCCGGTCCTCTCGGCGGCGATCAGCAGATAGGCGCGAAGATCGCGGAAGGGGAGATCGACGTCGTCGTGTTCTTCTGGGATCCGCTTCAGACCCAGCCGCACGATCCGGACGTCAAGGCGCTGCTCCGTATCGCGGTGGTATACGATATTCCCATCGCCACAAACAGGGCGACGGCGGACTACGTAATAACGTCGCCGCTGATTTCGCGGGACGATTGACGGCATATTGCCGCGGAGGTTGAAATGGAAGAAGAAAAGAAGAAAAACGCGAGGAAAAAGAGTTCCGCGCGCGCCGGGGAAGAAAAAGAGAACCCCGCGGCGGAAGCTCCGGAAGACAACGAACCGGCGCATGAGCCGGCGCCGCAGGACGGCGGCAAGTCCGAAGAACCCGCCGAAAAGAATGACGACGACCTTAAGATAAACAAGGACGACGAGAGCACGCGCAAAATAATCTTCGCGCTGTGCTACATCTTCGGCATTCTGTTCTTTCTGCCGCTCATACTTTACAAGGACGCGGAGGCCAGACGCCACGCGAACGAGGGGCTCGTGCTTCTGCTCTTCGCCGTGGTGGGCAACCTTATCTTCGGTTGCCTGTCCGTTATAGGCGGCGTGGTCGGCACGGTATTTGCCGTACTTTCCGCCGTATACAGCGTGCTGCTGCTCCTCCTCGGCATCATAGGCATTGTGTTCGTGGCCACCGACAGGCAGGACGACCTGCCCCTGCTCGGCAGAATAAAAATCATAAAATAAACAGCGGAAAAACGCGCGCCCCTGACGGACGCGCGTTTGCGTTATATTTGCGTTTTATGCGATTTCATGCGATTGCTTTATCTGTCGCCGAATTCCTTTTCGCTCTTGGTAGTCAGCTTGTTTATCGCGCCTATGAGCGCTTTTATGGACGCGCGCATGATGTCGTTGTCCACGCCGACCGCCCATTCGCGGTGGCCGGTCGCGTCGGTGATTCCGACATACGCCGCCGCGCGCGAGTGCGAGCCCTCTTCGAGCGCATGCTCCGAATACTGCAGGTTGGAATAATTGAGCCCCAGCCCGGCTTTGAGCGCGTTGGACACCGCGTCGAGCGCGCCGTTGCCCGTGCCGATGAAATCCTGCGTAATGCCTCCGCTGCGCACGGTCACGCACGCCTGCACGCCGCCGCTTACGTTATTGAAGCCGTACCGCACGAAGGACATGGGCGTTTCGATGTTCACGAACGCGTCGGAGAACACTTTCATGACCTCGTCGGGCAGCAGCTCCTTGTGCGCGTGGTCGGACGCGTTTTTGACGGCGTATCCCACCGCTTCGCGCATGTGCTTGGGAATGTGATAGCCGAACGAGTTTTCCAGCATATAGCTCACGCCGCCCTTGCCCGACTGCGAATTGATTCTTATGACGTCGCCCTCGTAGCTTCTGCCTATATCTGTGGGGTCGATGGGGAGGTAGGGGACGTCCCATACCTTTTTATTATGCTCCTTGCGGAAGTTCAGCCCCTTGGCGATGGCGTCCTGATGGCTGCCTGAAAAGGCGGTGAACACGAGCTGCCCGGCGTACGGCTGGCGGGGAGAAACCGTCATGTTCGTCAGCCGTTCGTAAGCTTCCTTTATCGCGGGCAGATCGGAGAAGTCCAGCCCCGGATCCACGCCCTGCATGTACATGTTGAGCGCGAGCGTGACGATGTCCACGTTGCCCGTGCGCTCTCCGTTGCCGAACAGCGTGCCTTCCACTCTGTCCGCGCCGGCGAGCATGCCCATCTCCGCGTCGGACACGCCGCAGCCGCGGTCGTTATGCGGGTGCAGTGAGATCTGCACGCAGTCGCGGTTTATGAGGTGCTTGTGCATGTACTCCACCTGGCAGGCGTAGACGTGCGGCATGCTCATTTCCACGGTGGAGGGCAGGTTGATTATGAGCGGTCTGTCCTTGGTCGGCTTAAATACTTTTATGACCTCGTTGCAGATTTCGAGCGCGAACTCCGGCTCCGTGCCCGTGAACGATTCGGGCGAATATTCGTAGCGGTAGTTTCCGCCGTCCTCCGCCGCCAGCCGGGTAATGAGCTCGGCGCCGTCCGTGGCTATCTTTATTATCTCTTCCTTGCTCTTGCCGAAGACCTGTTCGCGCTGCGCCACCGACGTGGAGTTATACAGATGTACGATGGCGTTGGGGCAGCCCCTGAGCGCCTCGAACGTGCGGCGTATGATGTGCTCGCGGCTCTGCGTCAGCACCTGAACGGTGACGTCCGAAGGGATGAGGTTCTGCTCGATGAGCGTGCGCAGGAAAGTGAACTCGGTCTCGGACGCGGCGGGGAAGCCCACCTCTATTTCCTTGAACCCCACTTTGACGAGCAGCTTGAAAAATTCCAGCTTTTCTTCCAGGCTCATCGGAGTGACGAGAGCCTGGTTGCCGTCGCGCAGATCGACGCTGCACCATACGGGCGGCTTGTCGATACTGTCCTTTCTGCACCAGTCGGTGCAGTCCTCCGGGGGCATATAATACCCCTTGGCGTACTTCGTGCAGTTTTTCATGATTCACTCCTTCGGGGCAAAAAATAAAGCCCCTTAACAAAATAAGTTAAGAGACGAACGAATCCGCGGTACCACTCTTATTCCGGCGAATGAGCCGGCGCTTTGCAGGATACAGACATATCCCATCCCTTCTGACGCGGGGATACGACGTCGCAGTCTACTGAGAGCCGGACGGCTCCGTTGGGTGCGCGGCTTGACATCCTTTATGGCGAGTTCGCTCTGCCCGGTATCATCGCCGTCTCACCGACCCGGCGTTCTCTGTGCACCCGTTTGCAAAGTTACTGCTCCTGTAAGGCATTGCCTTTGATTTGCGTATATTGAATTTTATGAGATTATAACGTAAACGGTTCCGATTGTCAAGAGTTTTTCGCGCATTTTTCGGAAAATAATCCCAAAAGGCTTGACACCGCGCCGCCGTTCGGGTATAATATCCGCGAACCGCTCGGAACGGGTCTTTTAATGCGCCGTATTTTAAGGCATGGCGCAACCCTTGGCCGGCGGAAACATCAAGTGAAGGAGGAGCTTAAAAACATGTACGCTGTAATAGTTACCGGCGGAAAACAGTACAAGGTCAGCGAAGGCGACGTCATCGAAGTGGAAAAGCTCGAGGGCGAAGCGGGCGCGAAGGTCGAATTTCCCGCAATAATGGCGGTGGACGGCGACACCGTGACCGTGGGCGGAGACGTCAAGGTCAAGGTGAGCGGCGAGATCGTCAAGCAGGGCAAGACCAAGAAGATCGTAGTGTTCAAGTACAAGGCGAAGAAGAACGAACGCGTCAAGAACGGACACAGACAGGCGTTCACGAAAGTGAAGATCACCGGAATAGCATAATCATAAGGAGATAATAACCATGAATATATTCGCATTCAGACCGCTTGTCCTTATGGCTCACAAGAAGGGCGGCGGCTCGACCAAGAACGGCAGAGACAGCAACGCTCAGCGTTTGGGCGTGAAGCGCTACGCAGGCGAGAGCGTCAAGGCGGGCAACATACTCGTCCGTCAGCGCGGCACCAAATTCCATCCCGGCACCAACGTCGGCATCGGAAGCGACGACACGCTTTTCGCAACCGCGGACGGCGTCGTCAAGTTCGAGAGATACGACAAGACCAGGAAAAAGGTCAGCGTATATCCCGCGTAAAGAGAATAACGAAACGGGTCTTTCCATTCCGGAAAGACCCGTTTTTGCATGGGCCGGAAATCCCCGCATGCGCCGCTTTTTTCTTGCGTTGCCCGCCCGGGAGTGGTATAATAAAGCGAATGGCGGAGCTTAAAGGCACTATAGCGGAACTGCGCTTCCGCAACGAAGAGAACGGCTATACGATAGCGACGGTGGAAACCGACCTGCAGCCTTTTACGGTGGTGGGCGTATTTCCGCCCGTCGCCGAAGGCAGTTTCGTGTCCTGCGAGGGCGCGTTCGTCACGCACCCGAAGTTCGGCCGCCAGTTCAAGGCTGAAACGGTGCGGCTCGTCCGTCCCGACACCGCCTACGGCATGATTCAGTTCCTCGGCAGCGGACTGGTCAGGGGCATAGGTCCCAAGCGCGCCGCGGCGATAGTGTCGCGTTTCGGAACCGACACGTTCGACGTCATAGAGAATCATCCCGAGCGGCTTACCAAAGTGCAGGGCATAAGCAACCGCATGGCAAAGGAGATCGCCTCGTCGTACGGCGAAATCAAGACGGCGGCGGAAGCGATGTCCTTTCTCATGGAATACAGCCTCGGCGCCGCGCTCGCCACGAAAATTTTCAACGAGTACGGCCCGGACACGATCGCGACGGTGTCGTCCAATCCGTACCGGCTCATTGAGGACGTGCGCGGCGTGGGTTTCGTGACCGCAGACCGCATGGCGTCGGCCCTCGGCATAGACCCTAAAAGCGACTTCCGCGTGCGCGCCGGCCTGGTATATACGCTGAACGAAAACGCGGAAAAAAACGGCAACACGCTGCTGCCGCTTGCCGCTCTCGCCGAAGAGACGTCATCGCTGCTGAATCTGGACGACGAAGAGCTCATAGCGAAAAACATCGCGGACATGCTCATATCCCGCAAGCTGCGCGAGGTGGAGTACGAGGGCGAGCGCGCCGTCATGACCGCGCCGCTGTATAACGCCGAATATTCCTCGGCGGTGAAGCTGTGCCGCATGCTCGAATCCGCCAACCGCGCGCTGCCCGACTGCTCGGGCGAGATAGACGCGTTCGAGCGATCGGAGGGCGTGACCTTCCATGCCGAGCAGCGCGGCGCCATAGTTTCCGCGCTCGCCAACGGCGTGTCCGTCATCACCGGCGGCCCCGGCACGGGCAAAACCACGATAGTGCGCTGCCTGCTGCGCATACTCAAAAACCACGGCTTCACCGCCAAACTCATGGCGCCGACGGGCAGGGCGGCCAAACGCCTGAGCGAGAGCACGGGCGACGACGCCTCCACCATCCACCGCGCGCTGATGACGGACGGCGAGGAAGAAGGCAGGGGACTGCATGCCGACGCCATAATCGTGGACGAGTTTTCCATGGTGGACGTGCAGCTGCTGTCCGACCTTCTCGGCGAGCTGCGCGACGACGCCAAGCTCGTCATCGTGGGCGACGCCGACCAGCTCCCCAGCGTGGGCGCGGGTAACGCGCTCGCCGACATCATAAACTGCGGCGTGATTCCCGTCGCCAAGCTGACGCGCATCTACCGCCAGAGCGAACGCGGCAGCATAATCGTGAACGCGCACCGGATAAACGCGGGCGAAATGCCCGATCTCGGCAACGGCGGCGGCGACTTCTTTTTCATAAGGAGCGAAACCGCGGCGGACAGCGCTAAGCTGACCGTGGATCTCGTCACGCGCCGGCTGCCCGGCTACCTCGGCTGCACGCCCGAAAAGCTGCAGGTACTCTGCCCGATGAAGAGCGGGGAGGCGGGCTGCAACAATCTCAACCGCCTGCTGCGCGGCGCGCTCATAGGCCGGCCGGAAAAGGAAGTGACGGTGGGCGACTCGTCCTTCGCTCCCGGCGACAAGGTCATGCACACCGTCAACAACTATAACCTCGAATGGCGCCGCGGCGGCGCGTCGGGCACCGGCGTGTTCAACGGCGACTCCGGCATAGTGGCCGAAGTGCGGCCGGACAGCGGCGAGATAATAGTGGAATACGACGACGGCAGGCTGGTGATATACTCGGGCGAGGACAGGAGCCAGCTCATGCTGGCGTACGCGATCACCGTGCACAAGAGCCAGGGCAGCGAGTACGAAGGAGTGGTCATCCCCGTGAGCGGCGGCGCTCCGCTGATCATGACGCGCAACCTGCTTTACACCGCGGTGACGCGCGCGAAGAACCTCGCCGTCATCGTCGGCACCGAGGAAAACGTGGCGCGCATGGTGAAAAACAACTATATCAGGCGCAGATATTCCATGCTCCGCGCGATGATTGAGGACGTAAGCCGCAAAATGTCGCTGCTTTACGGAGAATGACCCGTCAAAACGTTTGTGAAATCGCGCGCGATATTGTATAATATAATCTGCTTTAACGGAGAGAAAAGGAAGGAGGACGGCCGATGCTTACGGACATAGAAATTGCTTCCTCGGTCACGCCGAGACCCATAACGGAGATTGCGGCGAAGCTGGGGATAGACGACGACAGACTGGAATGCTACGGCAGGTATAAAGCCAAGGTCACCGGCCGCGGCGGCAAGAAGGGACGGGTAGTGCTCGTCACCGCCATAAATCCCACGCCGGCGGGCGAGGGCAAAACGACGGTGTCCATCGGCCTTGCCGACGGCATGGCAAAACTGGGAAAGAACGTCTGCCTCGCGCTGCGCGAGCCTTCGCTCGGGCCGGTATTCGGCATCAAGGGCGGAGCGACGGGCGGCGGATACGCGCAGGTCGTACCCATGGACGACATCAATCTGCATTTCAACGGCGATTTCCACGCGATCACGGCGGCGAACAACCTGCTCTCCGCGATGATCGATAACCATATATTCCAGGGCAACGCGCTGCATATTAAGGAAGTGACCCACCGCCGCGCGCTCGACCTCAACGACCGCTCTCTCCGCAACGTGGAGTGCGGCATAGGGTATAACGAGCGCCCCGATCATTTCGACATAACGGCGGCATGCGAGGTCATGGCGGTGTTCTGCCTCGCCCGCGATTTCGCCGATCTCAAAAAGCGGCTGGGCGACATCGTCGTCGGCGTGGACGAGGAGGGCAGGGACGTCACGGCGCGTATGCTCAAAGCGGACGAAGCCATGGCGATACTGCTCAAAGAAGCGGTCAAACCCAACCTCGTGCAGACGCTCGAAGGCACTCCCGCGTTCGTGCACGGCGGCCCCTTCGCCAACATAGCGCACGGCTGCAACAGCATAATAGCCACCCGCGCCGCCATGAGCTACGCCGATTACGTGGTCACCGAAGCGGGCTTCGGCGCCGACCTCGGCGCGGAAAAGTTTCTGGACATCAAGTGCCGCGCCGCCGGCATACAGCCTTCCTGCGTCGTCGTGGTCGCGACGGTGCGCGGGCTCAAATACGGCGGAGGAGTGCCCAAGCAGGATACCGGCAAGCCCAACCTCGAAGCGCTCAAAGCGGGCGCTCCCAACCTGTTCAAGCATGTGGAGAACATCACGGGCGTATATAAACTGCCCTGCGTCGTGGCGATAAACCGATTCGTCACCGATACCGACGAGGAGATAGAATATCTCCGCGCGGAGTGCGGCGCGCGCGGCGCCGAAGTGTGCCTTGCCGACGTGTGGGCGCGCGGCGGGGAAGGCGGCACCGAACTCGCCTCCGCCGTAATCGGGCACATGGACGCGTATAACGGCGAAATGGAATACGCGTACCCGCTTACCGCGCCTATAAAGGAAAAAATAGAGCTCGTCGCCCGCCGCATATACGGCGCCGACGGCGTGGACTATACCGAAGAGGCGGAGCGCGCCCTGTCGCGCTTTGCCGCCGACCCCGCCTGCCGCGACCTGCCCGTATGCATAGCGAAAACGCAGTATTCGCTGTCCGACGACCAGACCAGGCTCGGCCGCCCGACCGGTTTCCGCATCACGGTGCGCGAACTGTACCGCCGCGCCGGCGCCGGTTTCCTCGTCGCGGTGACGGGAAAGATACTGCTCATGCCCGGACTGGGCAAAACGCCCGCGGCGGAAAACATGACGATAGATCCCGATACGATGGAGATAAAAGGACTGTTCTGATATGGCTAATTTTATCGAGGACAAGATAAACGAGGACCTTGCGAGCGGCAGGGTAAAGACGGTCGTGACGCGCATTCCGCCCGAACCGAACGGCTACCTGCACATCGGCCACGCCAAGAGCGTGTATATAAACTACTATATGACCGCCAAGCGCTACGGCGGCAAGTGCTACCTGCGCTTCGACGATACCAACCCTGCCAAAGAGGACGACGAATACGTGCAGGCGATCATACGCGACGTAAAGTGGCTGGGCTGGGAAGGCGAGATAACGTACGCGTCCGACTACTTCGAAAAGACGTACGAGTGCGCGCAGCTCATGATAAAAAAGGGTCTGGCGTACGTGGACGACACCCCCGCCGATCAGATGCGCGAAATGCGCGGCACGCTGACCGAGCCGGGCGTGGAGAGCCGCTGCCGCAACCGCGGCGTGGAGGAGAACCTCCGCCTGTTCGCCGAAATGCGCGAGGGCAGATACGCCGACGGCGAGCTCGTGCTCCGCGCAAAAATCGACATGGCGTCGCCCAATATAAATATGCGCGACCCCGTCATATACAAGGTTCTGCACACCCCGCATTACCGCCAGGGCGACAAGTGGTGCGTATACCCGCTCTACGACTTCGCGCACCCCATACAGGACGCGATCGAGGGAGTCACGCACAGCCTTTGCAGCCTGGAATTCGAAAACCACCGTCCGCTTTACGAATGGGTGGTGGACAACCTCAAAGAAGTATTCCCGTTCAGCCCCGTGCAGCGCGAGTTTGCACGGCTGAACATAGAGCGCACCATAATGAGCAAGCGCTACTTGAAGCGCCTCGTCGACGAGGGCAGGGTGGACGGCTGGGACGACCCGCGTATGCCCACGCTGTGCGGCATGCGCCGCCGCGGCTATACTCCGTCGGCGATACTAAAATTCGTCGAGGAGGCCGGCGTCGCCAAGGCGGACAGCGAATGCTCGCCCGACCAGCTCGAAGCGTGCATAAGGAGCGAGCTGAACGAAACCGCTCCGCGCGCCATGGCGGTTATCGATCCCATACGCCTGACGATCACCAACCGTCCCGACGGCTGGACGGAGGAGTGCGAGGTCGAGATCAACCCCAACGACCCCGCCGCAGGCACGCGCAGGGTGAAAACGGGCAAGCATTTGTATATAGAGCGCGGCGACTTCGCAGAAGTGCCCCCGCACAAATACAAACGTCTCACCCCTGGCGCGTACGTCCGCCTCAAAAGCTCGTATATCGTAAAATGCACGGGCATAGAGCACGGCGAGGACGGTGACAACGTGCTGTGCGAAGTCGTTGACGGCACGCTTGGCGCCGACGTCCCCGGCGTTAAGGCCAAGGGCGTCGTGCACTGGGTCAACGCCGACGACTGCGTGGACATAGAGGCGCGTTATTACGACTATCTGCTGCTGCCGTACGACGGCGTGCACGAAGATTTCGCCGAACGCATGAATCCCGATTCGCTCGTTATATACAAAGGCAAGGGCGAGGCGATGCTCGGAGAGGCGGAGAAGGGACAGGCTTTCCAGTTCGTCCGCACCGGCTACTTCGTCCGCGACACCAGATCGGACGGCATAGTATACAATCGGGTTGTCGGTCTGAAAGAGAGCTATAAAGCGAAATGAAATACGCCAACGTGATTTTCGACATGGACGGCGTGCTCATCGACAACAGCGAAGGCATAATGCACTGCGCCCGCTATGCCATCGCGGCGATCGGACTTGAAGTCCCGCCCGACGGCGTACTGCGCAAATTCATAGGCCCCGCGCTCGTGTGGTCGCTGAAAACGTACTGCGGCGCGGGCGACGAGCAGGCGCTGCGCGGCCTGGCGCTGTACCGCGACAAATACGTCAAAACGGGCATAAAGATGTTCCGGCTGTACGACGGCGTGGAAGAAACGGTGCGGACGCTGCATTCCGCGGGCGTGCGCCTGTCGGTCGCGAGCGGCAAACCAACCGACAGCGTGCGGGAGATTCTCTCTTCCGCCGGCATCGACGGATATTTCGAGGCCGTTGCCGGAACCGAGTTCCCGGCCAAGGTATCGAGCAAGGACGAGCAAATGAAGACCGCCGTGCTCGCGCGCCCCGCGCTCATGGTGGGCGACCGCGTGTTCGACATAGAGTGCGCGGCAAACGCCGGCGCAGACTGCGCCTTCGCGCGCTACGGTTTCGGCGACGAAAGCGATTACGCCGGAATGCAGCCGAAATATTTCATCGACCGTCCGACCGACATAATCCCGCTCGTCATCTGACATAACAAAGCAATAAAAGTTCAACGAGGCAATATATGAAAAAGATCAACGCGGCGCAGCTGCGCCGGATGTGGCTCGATTTTTACAAGAGCAAAGGCCACGCGATAATAAGTTCCGCGTCCCTTATCCCCGAAAACGACCCGACCGTGCTGTTCACGACGGCGGGCATGCACCCGCTCGTGCCCTATCTGCTCGGCCAGAAGCACCCGCAGGGCAAACGCCTTGCCGACGTGCAGAAGTGCGTGCGCACGGGCGATATCGACGAAGTGGGCGACTCTTCGCACCTGACTTTCTTCGAAATGCTGGGCAACTGGTCGCTCGGCGATTATTTCAAAAAGGAAATGATCGCGTGGAGCTACGAGTTCCTGACCGATGAGAAGTATCTCGGCATCGACCCCGGAAAACTGTCGGTGACCGTGTTCGCCGGCGACGGCGACTGCCCGCGCGACGACGAATCCGCGTCGTACTGGGAAAAGGCGGGCATACCCAAAGAACGCATATTCTTCCTGCCCAAGGAAAACAACTGGTGGGGACCCGCGGGCATAACCGGCCCGTGCGGACCGGACACCGAAATGTTCGTCGACACCGGCAAGCCCGCGTGCTCGCCCGAGTGTTCTCCGGCGTGCTCGTGCGGCAAGTACCTCGAAGTGTGGAACGACGTGTTCATGCAGTATAACAAGACCGCCGACGGCAAATACGAACCCCTCGCGCAGAAGAACGTCGATACCGGCATGGGACTGGAACGCACCGTAAAGACGCTGCAAGGCGTGGACAGCGTGTACGAAACCGACCTGTTCGCTCCCATCATCGCCAGGATCGAGAAGCTTACGGGCGTGAAATACGGCTCGTCCGAAACTGCTACCAAGGCCATACGCGTCATCGCCGACCATATCCGCACCTCCGTCATGATAATAGGCGACGACCGCGGCGTGCTGTGCTCCAATGTCGATCAGGGATATATCCTGCGCCGTCTGCTCCGCCGCGCCGTGCGTTTCATCAAACAGCTGGGCGGCGGCATGGGACTGCTGTCGCAGGTCGCCCGCGTCGTCATAGACATGTATAAGGACGTGTATCCCGAGCTGGAACGCAACGCCGACCGCGTGATAGGCGAGATCGACGCCGAAGAGGGCAGGTTCGAAAAGACGATAACCGCCGGCATGAAGAAGTTCGAAGCGATACGCGAACACCTCGTCGGCGACACCATATCCGGCAACACCGCTTTCAAGCTTTACGACACCTACGGTTTCCCCATAGAGATGACGACGGAGCTTGCAAAGGAAGCTGGGCTCAAAGTGGACATGGACGGCTTCAACGCCGCGCTCGAGCAGCACGCGGCAAAGAGCCGCGCCGGAGCGGAACACAAGTTCAAGAGCGGCCTTGCCGATCACAGCGAGCAGACCGTCAGACTCCACACCGCGACGCACCTGCTGCACGCCGCGCTTAAAAGGGTGCTCGGAGACTCGGGCATATTCCAGAAGGGCAGCAACATAACCGAGGAACGCCTGCGCTTCGACTTCAACTTCCCGCGCCCCCTGACGAGCGAGGAGATAAAGAAGGTCGAGGACGCCGTCAACGAGGCGATCGCCGCCGACGTTCCCGTCACCTGCGAAGAAATGACCCTCGACGAGGCCAAGGCCGCGGGAGCGGAAGCGCACTTCGAAAGCCGCTACGGCGAACGCGTCAAAGTTTACACGATGGGCAAGTACTCCAAAGAGGTGTGCGGCGGCCCGCACGCGGAGCATACCGGACAGCTCGGACACTTCCGTATCGTCAAGGAACAGTCCTCGTCCGCCGGCGTGCGCCGCATAAAAGCAATTCTCGAATAATCGAACCGACGATTTCATCCCCGGCATGACTAAATGCCGGGGATTTTTCACGTCCCTACGTTCCGCCCGCGGGATATGATAAAAGAAAACAAGTGTAAAAAACTGAAATAATCCTGCTTATACGCATAAAGTTCTTGACTTTCGGGGGGGGGTAGTATAAAATAGAAATGTATCTTTAATACTATTTTAATCAAGGAGTGTACCTCAATGCTATCCGTAAAGAATCTCGTCAAGGTCTATAAGACCAAAGGCGGGGCGGAGGTTCGCGCGCTTGACGGTGTAACGGTGGATTTTCCCGAAAAGGGTATGGTGTTCCTGCTCGGTAAGAGCGGATCCGGTAAGTCCACGCTGCTTAACGTCGCGGGCGGACTGGATGCGCCCGATAGCGGCGAAGTCATCGTCAAGGGAAAGAGCAGCAAGAACTTTTCCGGCGCCGACTTCGACAGCTACCGCAACACGTACGTAGGTTTCGTGTTCCAGGAATACAATATTCTGGACGAGTTCAACATCGAACAGAATATCGCGCTCGCTCTTCAGCTCCAGGGCAAAAAGAACGACAAGGCGGCGGTTAACCGTCTGCTCGAAATGGTCGACCTCAAAGGCCTCGGCAAGCGCAAACCGAACACGCTGTCCGGCGGTCAGAAGCAGAGGGTCGCCATAGCCCGCGCGCTCATAAAAGAGCCCGAAATAATCATGGCGGACGAACCCACCGGCGCGCTCGACTCCGCAACGGGTAAGCAGGTTTTCGAAACGCTCAAAAAGCTGTCCGCGACCAAACTCGTTATCGTCGTTTCTCACGACCGCGAGTTTGCCGAGCAGTACGGCGACCGTATCATAGAGCTTAAAGACGGCAAGGTTATATCCGATACGTCCAAAACTCTCGCGCCGCCCACCAACCTGTCCGAGAACGTAAACGCCATCGGAAACGACACCGTGCGCGTCAAGGACTGGAGCAAGCTCACTCAGGACGAGTTCAACAGCATTTACAATATGATGAAGGCGCACGGCGGCGAGGTCATAATCTCCTCCAACACCGAGGATATGACCGCCATCAAGCGCGCCTGCAAAATAACCGACGACGGCAAAAAGGAATACTTCGCCGAAACCAGGCCCGAAGACACCGTTCCCAAACAGTACGACGGCAGCAAGACGAAGTTTATCAAGTCCCGTCTTCCCGCAGGCCACGCATTCAAAATGGGCGCGAGCGGTCTTAAAACCAAGCCCGTCCGCCTGTTCTTCACCATAATTCTGTCCGTCATCTCTTTCGCGATGTTCGGCATACTCTCCACGATGATGCTTTACGATTCGGCTTATTCTATTGCCGACGCATTGCAGGGTTCGCCGTACACCGCCGTGCAGCTTAATAAGAGTTATAAGTATACGCAGCAGGACTGGCGCATAGACAAGAACGGCAACAGGGAATTGAATTACGAATACAACGGCACAAATCCCACTCTTTTCGGTGCGTCCGAAATCGAAGAGCTGAACGATAACTCGCTCGGCCTCAGCTTTGCCGGTATCTGTACTTCCGGAGACGGCAGCAGTTTTTCGACTTATATCGGCACCGACGGCTCTGATTATTATGCACAGGGCAGTCAGTTCTCCGGCTTCACCGACTGCGGGGAAGAATATCTGACTGCGGCAGGCTATACCAGACTTGCCGGCGATTACCCCGATTCCGTCGATGAAGTTGCCGTTTCAGAGTATATTTACAATGCTTTTGCCGAGCGCGGCTATCGCGACGGAGGCGGTAATACCTCGACTCAGATAAAAGAACATAACGATCTGATCGGAAAGACCATCGAGATAGATTTGAACGGTTATCGTGCCGGAGTGACGATTTCCGGTATTTATCAGACCGGCGAGCCTACGTCCACCGATTTTGAGATACTCAAAAATGACAATGAAGATAACTCGCTTTCGACGACCGAATACAATAATACCGTGAGTCAGTTCAACGACGTCATAAGCACAGGGTTCTATTCTCTCGCGTTTGTAACTCCCGAGTTTATCGACGAATATTCCGATTATTTCGACAGATATGATAACGGAATGAATAATATCACCTATGACGATATATATGCCCGGCTCGAAGCCTATGATTCCTATGAGGGTGAGGATAACCCTGTCGACGAATATTTTTCTGAGCAGTATTTTTCGGTCGAAACAGTAAATGCAAACTCCGACAGTTTCAAACTTTTCCCTGTCGGCAGCGATCAGTCTCCGTCGTCTCTGACTCTCGGGAACAACGAAGCCTATGCTTCGATCAGCACGCTTTGGAACGCTGCGAATAACTTGGCGAATTCGAACAAAGGCGAAGATCTCAACATATATCTCGATTCCGACGGCGAAGAAGTCAGCATGATAGGGCAGAACTATATGAGAGAATACGGTTTTTATGCCAATTACAATGGTGGCATTTCGATAACACCGCAGGACGATTATGTTCTTGTCGAGAATGGCAGTGGCTGGGTCAGCAAAGACGGAAAATATTCGTCGTATGATCCGATGAATGATTGGGAAGTGCATTCAGTTTACTATGTCGGAACGGACAATGAGATAGTATCAGATGTAGATGTAAATAAAGATTTGATAGTTGTACAGATTGATGAATATTATCGGAATCCTGCAAATCCTGATGAAATTCTTCTTTATAATCCAGGCAACTGGACGTATGTAAAGGGAACGGCCTATTATTATCAGAACAATGATAACGAAGTATTTTTAACAAGACCCGAAGGATCGTATATCGAGCAGAATGGAAATTATTATTATAATTGGCTCACCCCCGAAGTGCGTTTCGACGATCCCGCTGCAGATTGGGTGTATTATGACGGATACTGGCTGGATAATGAAGGTAATTTCCTTGACGATCAGTTCGGAATTCAGCAATATTCCAGACAGTCTTGTGTAGCTTATGTGAACAGAGACACGGGTGAAGCATATACCGACGCACACGGAGACTTTGTTTCGGTTCTGCCGGAGGGTCAATATGACGAATATGATTCATGTTACGGGTTCTTCTTGACTGAAAGCGGCGAAACATATCTCCAATTGCCTGAAAATATGGATGAATCATATGTGAATATTAGCGGCTTCTATGTGAACCCGGAAACCGGCAATCTGTCCATAGAAAAAAAGGACGGCTATATCTTTACCGATCATTATTATGCTAACGAAGCGGGGGATATAATGTTCGCCACACGGTATTACGAAACGTGGTACGAATATTCGGAGGTTACCGAGGATCATAAAGGCAATGCGATCTTGCCGCCCGAAAACGGTTTGATTCAGTATCAAAGCCGCTCCCTGTGTTATGTCGATTATCCTGAAAATGCCGAATTTGCCGCAGCATATCAGCATCTGGAAGATACTTTTAATTATTATAACAATTACGGCCAGGAAACGATCGGTGATCCCGACGCACTGACGGCGGCTGACGTCAACGTTATACTCTCGTGCATCGAAAACGATTGGGAAGAATGGTGCGGTTCATGGAGCGAAGAAGAAACCGTGCCAGATATTCTGACGCTTACGGCAAGGAACAGCGCCGGAGAAACCGAAAGTCTTACCGTAAAAGGTTTCTTTATCTGCACTTCGGATAGTTGGAGTAATTATATTCTGAATAAGTCGTTTGCCGACGATTTCGAAATTAGGCCGTATGAAGATAATACCGGCGATTATACATGGGAGTTTATTACCGTGACGGAGTATGAAGCGCCCGATGACGCGAGATACAACTATGCCATAACGCCTACGGATAATTCCATGGAACAGACCTCGTTCGTGCTCGTGGATACCGATACATATTCATACGGTATGACGAACGCTGTTTATTCGAGCGCTACCATGATTACCAATATGCTCGAAACCATGCAGCTCGTGTTCCTGATCGCAGGCGCAGTCATGGCGGTGCTGTCCGCGCTCATGCTCTTCAACTTCATCTCGGCGTCCATAACGGCGAAAAACAAGGAGATCGGCGTGCTGCGCGCGGTAGGCGCCCGCGGAACAGACGTGTTCAAGATCTTCTTTGCCGAAGCGTTCATTATCGCGCTCATATGCTTCATTATCGCGACGGTAGGCGCCGGAGTCGCTTGCTTCCTGCTGAACGGCATATTTGTCAGCAATGCGCTCATCGGCTTGTCCGTGCTCAACTTCGGGCTGCCGCAGGTCGGACTGATATTCGGTATCTCTATCGTTATCTCGTTCATCGCGACGATCCTTCCCGTGTTCTTCGCGGCAAGGAAATCGCCCGTCGAATCGATCCGAGCGCTGTAAAAAAATCAACCTCGCCTCGCGCGGAAACAAAAAACCGTCCGTCGGGAACTCCCGCCGGACGGTTTTGTCGTACCGAATTTAAGTTACATAATCGTAATCAGGCTGATTACGATTATGTAACTTATGAATATAGCAAAACATCCCGGAAGCGCCGCTTCCGGGATGTTCGTTTATGCCTTGGATTTACTTTATGATTCCGAGATCCGTCATCACTTTTCTGAGCTGCTCGGCATGAGCCGGTTCCATCTCGGTGAGGGGAAGGCGGGGCTTGCCGGCATGTATGCCTATGTATTCGAGCGCTTTTTTCGTGGGAATGGGATTGACTTCCATGAACAGCGCTTTCGCAAGCGGGTCGAGCCTGAACGACATCGCGCGCGCCTCGTCGTATTTGCCGGCGAAGCATGCGTCGGTGATCTTCTTCATCTCGCCGGGCACGACGTTGGCGACCACGGATATGACGCCGATCGCGCCGAGCGCCATCAGGAACACCGTATAGCTGTCGTTGCCGCTGTATATATCCAGCTTGCCGGCGCACGCCTGGCACATTGCGAGCAGGTCGTCGATGTTCTCGCTTGCGTCCTTGATGGCGACGATGTTCTTATGCTCCGAGAGCTTAGCCGCAGTCGCGGGCGCTATGCGCAGTCCCGTGCGCGTGGGCACGTTGTACAGCACGATGGGCACGTTTACCGCGTCGGCGATTGCGGTGTAGTGGGCGATAAGCCCGCCCTGCGTGCATTTGTTGTAATACGGCGTGACGACGAGCAGTCCGTCCGCGCCTTCCGCCTCGGCGATTCGGCTCATCTTCACCGCGTTTGCGGTGTTGTTGCTGCCCGTGCCTATGATGACGGGCACGCGGTGATCGACTTTTTTCACCGCATACCTGAACATCGCAACGCGCTCTTCCTCCGTCATCGTCGAAGGTTCGCCCGTGGTGCCGCCCACTATGACGGCGTCCGCGCCTCCCTCTATGACGTGGTCGAGCAGTTTGCCGTATTCGTCGAAGGCGATTCCGTCTTCCGTCATAGGCGTTACGAGTGCGACGCCTACCCCCTTGAAAATACTCATTGTTTGCTCCTTATATCCCTGTGCGCAGAGGCGCACGTATCTTTTCAGGCGTTATGGACGGGGCATTTGCCTTCGCCCGCGATGAGCAGCTGCGCGATCTGCACCGCGTTGGTCGCCGCGCCTTTGCGGATGTTATCCGCCACTACCCACATATTTATGCCGCTTTCCACCGTGAAGTCCCTGCGGATTCTGCCGACGTACACTTCGTCGTGATCCGCCGCGTCCAGCGCGGTGGGGTAGACGTGGTTGCCGGGGTCGTCCATGACGATGATTCCGGGCACTTTCGAAAGCACTTCGCGCACCTGTTCGGGCGTTGCGGGTTTTTCGAACTCCACGTTGATCGATTCGCTGTGTCCGTAATACACGGGCACGCGCACGCACGTAGCCGTCACCCTGATTTCGGGCGCGTGCATGATCTTGTGCGTCTCGTCGATCATCTTCTGTTCTTCCTTATAATATCCGTTGTCGAGCAGCACGTCGATTTCGGGTATGCAGTTGCCCGCGATGGGGTGAGGGAACTTCTGAAGCGGGGGAAGCTCGGTGCCTTCCGCCGCCGCTTTCATTCCGTTTTCGAGGTCGGCATAGCCTTTCACGCCCGCGCCGGACACCGCCTGGAAGGTGGTGTATATGACGCGCTTGATGCCGAACGCCTTATGCAGGGGATTGAGCGCCACCATTGCCTGTATCGTGGAGCAGTTGGGATTGGCGATTATGCCCTTCGGGTGGTTGAACGCGTCTTCGGGGTTGACCTCGGGCACGACGAGAGGGACGTTTTCGTCCATGCGCCAGTAAGCCGAGTTGTCGATGACGATGCCGCCCGCAGCCGCGAACATGGGCGAGTATATGCCGCTCGCCTTGCCGCCCGCGCTCATGATCACTATCTCCGGTCTGTACTTGTTGATGTTCTCTTCGTTGGTTTCGACGACGGTGTATTTCTTGCCGCGGTATTCGATCTGGCTGCCCGCGCTCTTTGCGGAAGCGAACGGGATGAGTTCGCCGACGGGGAAGTCGCGCTCGGCGAGCACCTGCAGCATTTTTCTGCCTACCATTCCGGTCGCGCCTACGACCGCAACTTTATACGTTTTCATAAAATATATTCCTCCGAAAAATAAAATACCTTGTCCGTTCCGACAAGGTGCATATCAAACGAATTGATATTTCAATGCACTCCACGCCCCTCGGGCATGACAATCGCGAAGCTGTTAATCCGCGCGACCGACCGCCTGCGCCTCCGCCGGCGCCTGCGACCTCGGCGACGATGCCCTTTCGTCGGTCCGCCCCCGCGGAAGGGTTGAAACGCAGACCGCTACTGATGCTCGACGCTCCTCATCGAAATCGTATCAAGATAATAACATATATAAACTTGCTTGTCAAGCCGTTTTTACTTGCTTTTTTCTTTTATTTTGTGATATAACATAGTATACGATGAACAAGCCTCTGCTTAGAAGAATATTCGCGATAATCGCGCTTGTCGGCATAATCGGCGTCGCCGTGTTCGGAACGCTGACGTTTTTCTTCCTGTTCGACGAAACGGTTGTTGCCGGGGATATGACGCTCGGGGATCTGTTCGGCGTGCTCGCCGTCGCATTCGCGTGCGTTACGGCGGTGTTTTTCATACTCGCGTACATTCTGCGCCCGAGGACGACGGACGTCGGCATTCCCGCCGACGCGGACGATTCATCCGCTCCTGTCGCCGGCGGCGAAGCAGGCGACGGTGAGGGCGACGTTGACGGCGATAAGGACGTAGTACCAGACGGGAACGCCGACGACGAAGGAAAAGAGTAGCAGTATCAGCGCCGTGGTCATGAACCGGCGCGCGTTGCGCCGCGTAAGCGCCGACGCGGCAAATTTTTTCAGCCGCACGGCGAGCGGCGCTTTGTCTTTCTTTTCGGCTTTCGCAGCGCGCTTTCTGCCCGGCAGCCGGTCGGTCAGCCCGACGGTGCACATTGCCGCGGCGAAGGACGCGAGCACTCTCGCGGCGATCGGCGCCCCGGTCCCGGCAAGTATGACCCACCACGCCGCAAGTATGAGAAATCTGAGTCCGCATCTGTCTATAGTTTCCGCCATAAGCATGATTATTGCCCGTGCGGCGGAAAATAAACCGGCGGCTGCATTGATCGTTTTACGGAAGGGAATGGTAGGATAAGATTATGAAAACGGAGTTTTTACAGGCGGACGACGCCAACATAGAAAAATGCGCGGAGTATCTGCGCCGCGGCGACATCGTCGCGTTTCCCACGGAAACCGTCTACGGGCTGGGCGCGAGCGCGCTCGATCCGAAGGCTGCGGAAAAGATATTCAGGGCAAAGGGCAGACCGGCCACAAATCCGCTCATAATTCACGTGGCGGATAAGGCGCAGATAGAAACCGTCGCAGTCGTGGACGACCGTTCACGCAAACTTATCGACGCGCTCATGCCGGGTCCGCTGACGCTCGTCATGCCCAAAAAGGAAGTCGTGCCGTCCATAGTGACGGCGGGGTTCGACACCGTCGCGGTGCGCATGCCCGACCATCCGGTCGCGCTCGCGCTCATATCCGCCGCCGGCGTGCCGGTGTGCGCTCCGTCCGCAAACACCAGCTCGCGCCCGTCCCCGACGATGGCACAGCACGTATACGACGATCTCTGCGGCAAAATTCCCGTCATACTCGACGGCGGCAGATGTCCTCTCGGGCTGGAAAGCACCATAATAAGCATGACGGAAAATCCGCCCCGCGTGATGCGCGCCGGGTCGGTGGACGTGTCGGCGATAGAAGCGGTCATCGGGCCGGTGAACAAGGAATCCGTCATGATAGACTCGCTGTCGTCGCTCAAAAAACCCACGCATTTCGTGCCCAAAGCCGACCTCGTATTCTCGGCGTACTATGACGGAATGTTCGACGAAATAGCCGACTACTGCGACCGTATGGCTCGTTCGCACGGCCGCCGCCCGGTGATATTCTGCACGGACGGCAACGCCGGCAGATACGGCGACCGTCCTGTCATGAAGATGGGCGCCACCGTGAGCGAATACGCGCAGTCGCTGTTCGAAAAGATACGCGAGGCGGAAAAGGAAAACTACGATCTCATAATTGCCGAGGGCGTTCCGCTCGGCGGGCTGGGCATGACGCTCATGTCGCGGCTCATGAAACTCTCGAACGGGAACGTGATCTGATATGCCGGAAGAAAAAAGAGAAAAAGTGAACGTGCTGTTTATATGCACGGGAAATACCTGCCGCTCGCCCATGGCGGAGCAGCTGTTCGCCGACCACCTCCGCAAGGAAAAGTGCGCGTCCGTCGCCGACGTGTCCAGCGCGGGGCTGTACGCCGACGAGGGCAGACCCATTACGCCCGAAGCGGCAGGCGTGCTCAGCGAAATGGGCGTGACCGTGCGCCCGCACAAGTCCAGGCCGCTGACCGTGGACGTGTTGCAGAACGCCGATATCGTCGTCTGCATGACCGAAGACCACCGCCGCGCGCTGCTCGCTTCGCCGACGTACGCATACGCGTCCAGCGACGGGGCGTACCGCGTCATAGGTACGGTGGCGGAACTGACGGGCGAGGAAGTGGGCGACCCGTTCGGCCGCGGAGTGGAAGCGTACCGCCGCGCCGCCGAATCGCTCGTGAAAATGTGCGCCCCTCTCGAGGCCTTCGTCAAAAAATTCCGGCAGGAACATAAAATAATATTATAAAATAATCGCGCCGATTGCGACACTGGCGCGAACGCCATAGGACATTATGATTATGGAGAATAAACCGAAAATCGCTTTGGCCGCGGACGACGCGGGAAGAGAACTCAAAGATATAATAAAAGCCCACCTCGAGGAAGAGGGATACGAAGTCGCGGATTTCGGTCTGCACTCCTCGCAGCCTTCCGCGGATTATCCCGATTACGCGCTGCCCGCGTCCGAAGCCGTCGCAAGCGGCGAGTGCGGTTTCGGCGTGCTCGTATGCGGCACGGGCATAGGCATGAGCTTGTGCGCGAACAAGGTGCCGGGCATAAGGTGCGCGCACCTGACCGACTGTTTTTCCGCCGAGGCTACGCGCCTGCATAACGACGCGAACATGATCGCGCTGGGCGCGCGCGTCGTCGGCAGCGGACTGGCGCTCAAACTCGTGGACATATTCCTTTCCACGCCCTTTTCGGGAGCGGAGAGGCACGCGCGCCGCATAAACAAGATAGCTGATATAGAAAGGAAGTATTGCCGGGACTGCGGTAAATGAGCAAAGACAAGTGGACGAACCCGGGGAAGTATACCCCGTGCAATATAGGCGGGCAGGCGCTGCTCGAAGGCGTAATGATGCGCGGCAGGACATCCGCCGCGCTTTGTTGCCGTGACGAGAAAGGCGAGCTGGCCGTCGCCACCGAGCGCACTCCGCCCCGTACGGCGTGGTACTACCGCATTCCGTTCGTGCGCGGAGTCACGTCTTTCCTGTACTCTCTCGTGGGAGGCGTCAAGTATATAGGCAAATCCGCGGAGATATACGCGGGCGACGACGAAGACGCTCAGCTCGGCAAGGGCGGCATGGCCGTGGCGGTCGTGCTGGCGGTCGTTTTGGCCGTCGGTCTTTTCGCCGCGCTTCCCGCGCTGCTTAACTGGCTGGTGCTCGACCTCGCGCTCGACCTGTCGTCGCGAGTGGACGACAATATATATATGCTGCTGATGTGCCTGTTCAAGGGCGTCATAAAGGTCGCGATACTCGTGCTGTACCTGTTCCTGACCTCCCGCCTCAAAGACATACGCCGCACGTATATGTACCACGGCGCCGAACACCGCACCATAAACTGCTACGAGCATAACCTCGAACTCACGGTCGAGAACGTGCAGAAGTGCTCCACGCGCCACGCGCGCTGCGGCACGACCTTTCTGTTCTACACCGTGCTGCTCAGCGTGTTCGTCGTTACTTTGGTTACTTGGGTGCTGTCGCTGTTCGGCTTCACTCCCACCAACATGCAGTCGCTCGTCGGCGAAACGCCGGGGCAGATCCTGTACAACGTCATCTGCATGGGCGTGGGCATACTGTGCATACCCGTCATCGCAGGCATCAGCTACGAACTGCTTAAACTTGTGGCAAAAGCGCCGGACAACAAATTTTTCATGATATTCAAGGCGCCCGGCTTCGCGCTGCAGGCGTTGACGACGAAGATTCCCGAAGACGGCATGGCGGAAGCCGCCATCGTCGCTTTCAGAAAAGTGCTGGAAATGGACGCGGACGAGAGCATTCCCGCCGTGGATTTCTATGAAATGACGATGAAGGACGCGCGCGCGTATATCGCGGAAAAGTACGCCGCCGCGGGAATCGACGATGCTTCCGAACCGGACTGGATGCTGTGCGAAGTGCTGGGCGTAAGCCGCCCGGAGCTGGCGCAGGTGACCAAGCTGAACAAGTCCCAGGCGGAGCTGCTGAAAAAATACGTCGGGGAGAGGGCGGAAGACTGTCCGCTCGATTACGTCACGGGCAAAAGCTATTTCCTCGATTATACGCTCCGCGTAAGCGACGCGGTGCATCTGCCGCGCATGGAAACGGAAACGACGGCGCTCGCCGCCTGCGACCTTATCGCCGCGCGCGGATATAAAACCGCGCTCGACCTCATGACGGGCAGCGGGTGTATCGCCCTCGCGCTCGCAAAACGCACTTCCGCCCGCGTGACCGCTTCCGACCTGTCCGGAGAGGCGCTCGCCGTGGCGCGGAGCAACCTGCCCGAAGGCGTGGAAACCGTGCGCAGCGACCTGTTTTCGGACATTCCCGGCTCGTTCGACCTCATAGTGTCAAACCCGCCGTATATCCGCAGCGGGGATATAGACGGGCTGCAGCCCGAGGTGAAGTGCCAGCCGCGCATGAGCCTGGACGGCGGCGCGGACGGTCTGGATTTTTACCGCGCCATAGCGGAGCAGGCGCCCGCGCACATTACGGACGGCGGCGCGCTCGTGCTCGAAATCGGGCACGACCAGGCGGCGGAAGTCGCCGCGCTGCTCGAACCGGCGTTCGCGGATATAAAAGTCATAAAGGATATGAGCGGCAGCGACCGCGTCGTGACGGCGGTGAAGAAATGAACAGGGAAAAACTCGAATCCGTAATCGCGAGATACGAAAAGCTGTCCGCGGAAATAGCCGACCCGGCGGTGATCGCCGACACCGCGCTGTGGAGCGGGCTGTGCAAGGAGCACACCGCGCTCGCGCCCATAGCCGAAAAGTACGCCGAACTGTCGCGCGCCGAAAGCGATCTCGCCGGAGCGGAAGCGCTGCTGTCCGACCCGGACATGAAAGAGCTTGCCGAAGAGGAAATAGGCGAGAAAAAGCGGCTCATCGGCAAACTCGAAGAGGAGCTGAAAATCCTGCTGCTGCCCAAGGATCCCGACGACGACAAGAACGTTATAATAGAGATCCGCGGCGGCGCGGGCGGAGAAGAGGCGGCGCTGTTCGGCGCCGATCTCATGCGTATGTATAAAATGTACGCCGACCGCACCGGCCTGCACTGGGAGGACATCGGCATAAACTCCACCGAGCTGGGCGGCGTGAAAGAGGCGGTGTTCATGATGTCGGGCAGCGGCGTATACGGCAGGCTCAAATACGAGTCGGGAGTCCACCGCGTCCAGCGCGTGCCCGAGACGGAAACGCAGGGGCGCATACACACTTCCACAGTCACCGTGGCCGTTCTGCCCGAGGCCGAGGACGTCAACGTGGAGATCCTGGACAAGGATCTGCGCATAGACACCTACCGCAGCGGCGGCGCCGGCGGCCAGCACATAAACAAGACGGACTCCGCCGTGCGCATGACGCACATACCGACGGGCATAGTCGTATGCTGCGAGGACGAGCGCAGCCAGATGAAGAACCGCGACAAAGCGATGAAAGTGCTCAAAGCGCGCGTTTACGACTACTATAATTCCATAGCGGAAAAGGAGCTCGCGGGCAGACGCCGCAGTCAGATAGGCACGGGCGACCGCAGCGAACGCATACGCACTTATAATTTCCCGCAGGGCAGAGTGACCGATCACCGCATCGGGCTGTCGCTGTACAACCTGACCGATTTCATGAACGGCGACATCGACGAGATGCTCGAAGCCCTGCGCCTCGCGGACATCACCGCGCGGCTGAGCGAGAATGAATAAAAAGGATTACAACGCGGAATACGAAAGAATAACGGCGGAGCTCGGCGGAGAGCGGCCGGGGCTGTTGCTGCACGTGTGCTGCGCGCCGTGCATGTCGGCGGGCATCGTTTCGCTCGCCTCGCATTTCCGCGTCGCCGCATATTTTTACAATCCGAATATTTACCCGGAGGAAGAGTACGATAAACGGCTGGGCGAGGTGAAACGCCTTATCGCCGCGCTCGGTTACGACGTGCCCGTCATCGCCGAAGCGTACGACCGCGCGGAGTACGACCGCGCCGTGGGCGAGCTCAAAGGCACCGCCGAGCACGGAGCGAAGTGCCTCGCGTGCATAGCCGACCGTCTGGAAAGAACGGCGGCGCGCGCGGCGGCGGACGGTTACGACTATTTTGCGACGACGCTTACGTCAAGCCCGCTAAAAGACGCCGCTTTCATCAACGAAACGGGACTGCGCCTCGCCGGGAAGTACGGCGTGCGCTTTCTGCCCTCCGATTTCAAGAAAAAGGGCGGCGGCCTGCGCATAAAGGAAACGTGCGAAAAGTACGGCATATACCGCCAGCGTTACTGCGGCTGCACGCCTCCGCGCCTCGTCGTCGCGGTCACGGGCGGGATAGCGAGCGGAAAATCCGCGTTCACGGGTATGCTTGCCGCGCTCGGGGCATATACTATCGATGCGGATGCCGTGACAAGAGAACTCCAGAGCTCCGGCCCGGTGCTGGAACGCGTGCTGCGCGAATTTCCGTCCGCGGCGCGTGCGGACGGCACGCTCGACCGCGCCGCTTTGCGCGAAGAGGTGTTCGCCTCTGACGAACGCCGCCGCGCGCTCGAAGGCATAATGCACCCGGCGGTGGGCGAGGAGATCGCGCGCCGCGTGCGCGCCTCCGACGCGAAGGTGACGGTCATGGAAGTGCCGCTGCTGTTCGAGTGCGGCATGGAGAGTATGGCGAACGTTACGGTTAACGTTACCGCGCCGTACGCGCTGCGTGAAAAGCGCGCGGCGGAGCGCAGCGGCCTTACGCCCGACGCTTTCGCCGCCGTTGCCGCGGCGCAGCTGTCCGACGAAGAGCGCGCGGCGAGGGCGGACGTTACCGTCGTCAACGACGGAGATACGGAGTCCTTGCGCCGGCGCGCAGAGGAGCTGATGAATTCGTGGCTGGACAGATTAAAGTAAGTTTGTTCATTCTCGCCGTTATCGCCCTGATAACGGCGTTTTGGTTTATAGGCGCGGCGGCGTTCCCGCTGTCGTACGCCGAAGAGATACGGGCGGCGGCGGAGCGCAGCGGCCTGGACGAGGATCTCGTGCGCGGCGTTATCTGGGCGGAAAGCAAGTACCGCGAGGACGCGGTCAGCCCCGCGGGCGCGACGGGACTCATGCAGCTCATGCCCGGCACCCGCGCGTGGATATCCGGACGGACGGGCATAGCCGCGGACGGCAGCGCGGGCAGCGAAATCATGCTCGGCTGCATGTACCTGTCCTATCTTACGGACGTCACCGGCAGCGAAACGGACGCGCTGATGTCTTACAACGCCGGATACGCCAACGTGCTGGAATGGAAGAAGGGCGGGGAGCCCTTTCCCGAAACGCTGGAATACGTCCGCCGCGTTTTTTTCGCCCGCCGCGTTTACTCCCTTCTTTGACTTGATTTTCCTCTCCGTAACTGGTATAATCCGGTTATGAAGATCTCGCTCATGTACGGCATCCTGCTGATGCTCATAAATAACGGAAGAATCCGCCGCGACGAGATAGCGGCGCACTTCGAGATTTCTCCGCGCACCGTCCAGCGCTACGTCGAGGAGCTGGCCGCGTGCGGCATGCCCGTGGAATCGGTGCCCGGTCCGCGCGGCGGCTATGTCGTGCCGGACAGCTATAAACTG
Source organism: Candidatus Protoclostridium gallicola (assembly GCA_904387375.1). Classification (GTDB taxonomy): domain Bacteria; phylum Bacillota; class Clostridia; order Christensenellales; family Pumilibacteraceae; genus Protoclostridium; species Protoclostridium gallicola. The sequence continues at coordinate 115,893 of CAJFLE010000003.1, read as the reverse complement.
CCGTATGTTCTGTTTACCGCGGAGGAGCTGGACAGACTGCGCCTGTGTGCCGACGCGCTCACCGGCACTTTCAAGGACGAGATCGGCCGCAGCGTGAGGGACAAGCTCGCCGCGCTGTCCGAAGGCCGCATAATGGCGGCGGAAACCCCGCCCCTCGTCATCGACTCGGACGCGTGGAACGGTTCTTCGGGCGCGGTTCAGCCCAAGCTGGACGCCGTCGGCGCGGCGGTGAGCGCACGCCGCACCATACGCATAAACTACACGGACAAGACCGGCAGGCAGTCTTACCGCCTGCTTGACCCGTATACCGCCGCGCTCAAAGAAGGCGTGTGGTACGTCTACGGCTGGTGCCACGTCCACGGCGAATTCCGCCTGTTCCGCCTCGCCCGCATGAAGAGCATAGAACTGACCGACGACACGTTCGCAGTCAGGGAGGGCGCGGACGTCCGCGCCGCTCTGTCCGTCAATCTGGGCGACCGCATCAATCTCGAGCTTTCCGCAGACGAGAACTGTCTGACCATGCTGGAAGAGTGGCTGGGCGCGGAATCGGTGCGCAGGGAGGACGGGCGCATATTCTGCCGCGCCATCGTGGGCGACGGCGAAGACCTCGTGCGCAAGATTCTGTCCTTCGGCAGCGGCGTGAAAGTGCTGTCGCCGCGGTCGGTCGCGGAGCGCACGAAAGCGGCCGCGGCCGGGATTTTGTCCGTTTACGGCGGCTGACGGAGCCGGAGCAGGCAAAAAATTTATATAATAAAGGAAAAAGTACCCCAAAACAGTTTGAAAAAACGTGTGCGGTATGATAGAATATTACGGATAGCGGCGTAAAAAGCCGGAACTTAAAGAGAGGAAATGCTACATGAAGGAAGAGCAAAACGTTGGTAAAACCGCGGCGCGCGTTCCGAAGACTTTCGGGGCCGTATATTATACGGTTCTCGCGGTCGTGTGCGCGGTGCTGCTGATATTCTCTTTTGTGACATACTATTTTTCGGGAGCGTCGGTTTCGACGTCCGTCGACGCCGAAGCGGCTCATACCGATTACGCCGCGGTTCTCGCCGCGGGCGAGCGCAATCAGTACGCCGGTACGACCAACGACGCAGCCGACACGATCAGAGGATTTCTGTCCTCCGTCGAAGGGCTGACTTATGTCGCTGCCGAAAAGGCGAACGACGCGGCGGACAAGACGAGCGACGACCAGAAGATTACCGCCTCGGTATCTAACGATTCTCCGACGTTTACCGTTCAGGATTTCGAGAGACTCGACCTTACCGTCGACCTCGACACGGTGGGCGACATGACGGACGAGGACGACGCGGGCAAGGAAGGCTTTATCTACGCTTCCCGTCAGGTAAAGAACTTCGTCGTCATAGTGCCCGGCACCGGCGAAGGTACGCGCGACGCAGTGCTCTTCATGACGCACTACGATTCGAACAGCGGTTCCGTCGGCGCGTCGTCGGCGTCTTCCGTCGCCGCAATGATCGCGGTTATTGACGAGATCGTCACGGGCGGCAGGGAATATACGAACGACCTCGTGTTCGTCATCACCGACGGCAGATACGAGGACAGCGTGGGCGCGTACGCGTTCAAGAACCAGTTCGTCGGCTTCGACAACGTGTGGTCGAGAGTAAGCGTCGCCTTCAATTTCGACGCGATCACCGCGGGCGGAGCGCTCACGATAGTGCAGACCACCGACGGCGATTCGGACGTGATGAGCGGATATCTCGCGTCCTCAGCTTCCGTGCGCACCGATTCGTCGGTAGCCGCGCTTATGGAAGACGGCGGGCTGACGTCCGACTTCGATATTTTCTATAACAAACAGAGCGAAACATGGACCGTTCCCGCGCTCAACTTCATGACGACCGCGGGCGCGGTTGACGCCGGAACCAAATACGATACTCTGGATAACGTGACTTCTTCCGTGACCGCGCAGTACGCGTCGGCAATGGAAGGTCTGGCCGACTATTTCGGTAACGCCGACATAAGCGCCATGGGCGCGGGGCTCGAATCCGCCTCCGCGACCTATCTCGGCGCGGGCGTGGGCGTTCCCGGGGCGGCTGTATACGTGCTTGCCGCAGTAGTGCTGGTTCTCATAGCGGTCAACATGTTCGCGGCGCTGAAGAAAAAGGCGTTCGGACCGGAAGCCGCGCTTAAAGGCGCGGGCGGCGTGCTTCTCGCGCTTGCGCTCTCGCTTGCCGCATACTTCGCCGTATACTTCATCATCGGTCTGCTCGCCGTCGCGTTCGGCCCCGTGACCATGAATATGCTCGTGGGCGCCCATCTGCTCACTCCGGCGATCCTCGTTCCCGCGATCGTTTTCGCCGCGGCCGTTCAGTTCGGCCTGTTCCCGGCAATCAAACGCGGTTTCAAAATCAAGGCGGGCGACTGCGTGCGCGGAGGCGCATTGCTTCAGATGCTCACCGCAGCCGTATTCGGCTTCGTGTTCCCGGCGGGCTCGCTGGCATATCTCTTCATCGCGGTTGCCAACGGCGTCGTAATGCTGGTAAACACGCTGCTTAAAGATACTTTCAGAAGAAAGTGCGGTTTCGGTATCGAGAGACTGTTCCTCTATACGATCCCCGCGATGTTCGGACTGCCTTTCCTTATCCAGGTCACGCTCATGATCGGCAACATGTTCGCCACCGTGGCGATGCCGTTCCTGCTCGTATCGATCGCGTTGCTGCTCTCGTCGATCACTCCGTACTTCGACTATCTCCAGCCCGTGCTGTCCGACGCGTTCTATAAACTGCCCAAGCACACGATACCCGTCGTGGAAACCGTGGTGGAGGACAGGGAAGACGCGGTCAAGAAGGGCAAGTTCGAAACGGTGTCCGAAACCAGGGTGGTCAGCCGCAAAGTGTCGTGGAATTACCACAACTGGTTCGGCGTGACGGTGCTGCTCGTAATAGCCGTGGTCGCCATGCTCATAGCCGCGCCCGTCAGCGCCAAGATCAACGCAAACGAAAGCGTCAACTATCTCCAGAGCTACGACTACCGTCAGACCGACATTGCCGATTCGATATACGACGACGCCGTCGTCTGCTATATCGACGCGTCGACGAGTTCCACGAGCAGATATTCCTGGCTCATCAAGGACGAGGCGGTGTATCAGACGCTCAAATATCTCGACGGTTACGATTACTGGGAATGGACGTGGGACGAAACCTTCGGCGCTTACAGAATGAACGTCAACACATCGAGCATGCCGTCGTACAATACCGAACCGGGCCTGTTCACGCGAAACACCGTCGAGGGCACCGGCTATACCATAGACGTGAACCCGACATATTCGTCCAACTCGCAGGTCAAAATGACGCTGAGCGGACTTGCCGCAGGCGATACGATAACGGTTTCTAAGAACGGCGAGGACGACTTCTCGCTCACGTTCGACAGCCCGGCTTCCGACGTCGAAGTGGCGCTGCCGTACGGCTACGGCGCGTGCACGATCACCGTCGAAACGTCTGCGTCCAGCATCACGGTAAGCGGCTACGAGTACTGCAAGAGTTACGACTACAACAACATGCCGTATGCGCTCAACTACGCTTACGAGCAGTTCTCGGATATGCACGAATTCTTCTACGATCTCGGGAAAGAAATCAAAGTCGGCGTTATCATCAGAGGATGACGCTCTCTGCCGACAGAGGAGGCAGAACCCATAACAACACATATAATGCGAAAGCAATTCGGAAAAAGAGCGGGTTCGGTGTAATCCGCTCTTTGCCGTTTTGACCGTCACGGACGGCCGGCGAGGAGAGATGGAGCCTGCGGAACTGGAACAACTCAATAAACTTTTGCAGGCGCTGCGCGGCGGCGACGCGGATGCCCTCGACGGCATTTATTTCCGCATTTCCGGGCGTATGTTCGCGCTCGCCCGCGGCATAGTCAAAAACGCCGCAGACGCCGAGGACGTCGTGAGCGACAGCTTCGTCAAGCTCGCCGGCGGTATAAGAGGCTACCGCCCGGGCACGAACGGCTATGCATTCGTCATGCGCATCGTCCGCAACTGCGCTTTCGATTATCTGCGCTGGAGAAAAAGGCGCGCCGAAGAGGATATCGACGCGTTCTTTCACCTTACCGACGAACGGTACGACCCCGCGCGCATCGAGCGCGCGGCAGCGCTCGAAACCGCCGTACGCACGCTGACTCCGGACGAGCGCAGGCTGATTTATTATCGCTACTATCTTGACTTTACGGTGCGCGAGATCGCAAAGGAAACGGGAATAAGCAAGTCCGCGGTGCAGCGGCAGACGGCTTCCGCCGAAGAAAAATTGCGTATTTTGCTCTCAGAGGGACAAAAGGGGGAGTAAAAACGTTGTAATGATGAAGAAGATGAAAAAAGACGAAACAATCGGACGTGCGTTCGACGAATACTTCGAAGGCTGCGAGGCGCCGCACTGCGATCTGACGCAGGCAAAGCGCGCGCTTTCCCGGTCGGTGCGCGAAAGAAGCGGAGGAGTGATTTTCCTGAAAGCCGCTTCCGCTTTCGCGTGCCTTCTCGTCGCCTGCATCGTTTCCGTGGGTATAGTGTTCGGAATGCGCGGCGACGAGTCTCCGTCGCCCGAAGCGCCGTCCGGAGCCGCTTCGTACTACGCGCTTTCGTCGGCGCAGACGGAAGAAGCGACGTACGCCGGTCTTTCGCAGACGTACGGCGGGGTTATGAGCGCGCTCGAGCCCTTCGAATGGGCGGACAACGCGCAGGCGGACTATACGCTCTACTCCGTTGACGGGGAGGACGTTCTCATAGGCGCGAGCCTGAAATATCTGTACGATACTTTCTTTTGGGAAGGAGATCTTTACATCGATCTTACGGGCGGAGAGAGTATTCCCGAAGAATTCAAAACGTATGAGCGGCTGCCCTACGAAGGTTCTGCCGCCGGCCGTTCCTATACGTATTCGACGCAGTACGTTAACGGGGAATATGTTTCCGACGCCCGGCTTTCGCTGCCCTCGGCAGACTGCTATATGACCGTCATGAGCCGCAGCGAAGGCGCCGTATTCTTCCTTTTGAATCTGCTTGCGGAAAATTCCTGAAAAAATCAAAAAGTTTTCGTAAAATGCGGGACAAAACGCCGGCACGGACGTTGTAATGGTGTCAGGAGGAAAAAGAGCATGAAAAAACTTATCATATCCGTATTATTATGCGTCGTCACCGTCATTGCCGTGCTCTGCGGATGCGGCAGGTTTAACGGCTCTACCGACGAGGGTTCCGGCGGTTATGCGACTGCGCCGTGGATAGCCGACGGCGAAAACTACGCGTACGACAGCGTCGTCGAACAGGGATTTTCCGATGTAGGCGAAACGCCGTCGTCCTACTTTTCGCTCGACCGCAACACCGCCGGATACTCGCTTGTCCGCGCTCAGATAAAGCAGGGGCTTGCCGTTTCGCCCGATTCGGTGCGGCTGGAAGAAATGGTCAACTATTTCGACTACGACTATCCCGCACCCGCCGACGGCGAGGCGGTCGGTGTATCCGCTTATCTTTCGGATTGTCCGTGGAACGGCGAACATAAGTTGATGACCGTGGGCATCCGGACGGAGGAAGCCGTTGCTTCCGGCGACGCGAACTACGTCCTTCTCGTGGACGTTTCCGGTTCCATGGGCAGTTACGTTTACGGCTACGAAGGCATGAGCCGTCTCGAACTCGTCAAATACGGCGCGAACAAACTCGTGGACGGACTGGGCGACGGGGACAGGGTGTCCGTAGTGACGTATGCGAGCGGCGTGGAAACGGTGCTCGAAAGCACGGCGGCGACCGAAAGCGGCAAGACGGAAATACGCGGCGCGCTGTCGCGGCTTACGGCGTACGGCTCGACGAGCGGCTCTGACGGATTGCAGCGCGCTTACGAGCAGGCGGAGGCTCACCGCGCCGAGGGCGGCAATAACCGCGTGATCATTCTCACCGACGGCGATTTCAACGTCGGAATTTCAGATCTCGATCAGCTGACCGAGTTCATTCAGGACAAAGCGAAGAGCGGTATCGCGCTCTCCGTCGTCGGCGTCGGGCTGGGCAACACCCGCGACGATCTGATGCAGACGCTCGCGCTGAACGGCAACGGCAACTATTCGTATATCGATACGCAGCTCGAAGCGGAAAAGGTGTTCACCGAGGAACTTGCCGGCACCCTCTACACCGTGGCTTCCGACGCCAAGGCTGGCGTTACTTTCAATGCCGACGCCGTATCGTCCTACCGCCTGCTCGGCTACGATATGAAAACTATTTCGGAGGACGATTTCGACAATCCCGAAAAGGACACGGGCGAGATAGGCAGCAACCTCTGCGTGACCGTCATGTACGAACTCGAACTTGTTGATTCCGGGGCGGGCGGCCCGCTCGCCGACGTCGCCGTGCGCTACCGCGACGCCGGGAACGTAAACCGCGAAGTCACGCTCGCCGTTGACGGTGACGAAGCCTGCACTGACGATACCCGGTTCGCCGCCTGCGTGGCGGAATTCGCTCTCGTGCTCCGTCAGTCGCAGTACCGCGGCTCCGCTTCGCTCGGCAGCGTGCTCGCCCGTTTGGACGATCTGGGAGATTACATCGCGGGCGACATGTACAGACAGGAATTCCGCGAAATCGTATCGCTCGCCAAGGAGAGCGGGCTGTACGATACGGTTGCGGAGCCGGGCGGCGCGTCTGCCGGCTGACCCGCTGCCATAAAACAAGCAAAATAAGTCAGAAGATGAATGAAAATTCAAACAGTCCCTGATCCGCACGTATCCGGGACTGTTTTTCCGCGAAAAATACCGTAAAACAAACGCCCGGAAAATTATATCGAATATTCGGACTATCCGCTTGCCAAAAAATCGCTTTACTGTTATAATATCCGTGTATCCGGCGATAGCGAGGGGTTCGCTCCGACCGTGCGTCCGGGGAGGTTATTGTCTATGGTAAATATCAGAAAACCCAAAAACGCATTGAAATTCAACAAGCCCGCGTCGTGGTGGGGTTCCACCTGGCGCGAAGCGCTGCCGACCGGCAACGGCGTTGTTGGCGCGGCCGTATACGGCGGCGCCGGCGACGACGTAATCATGATAAACCACGGCGACCTGTGGTGGCAGGGGCACGTCGGCGTGCTCCAGGACGTCGCCGACAAACTTCCTTCGGTGCGCAAGAAGCTGGAAGAGAACAATCCGATCGGCGCCCAGGACATTCTGTCCGGCGCGCTTATAACCAAGAACTACCGGCCGCTGATGTCGTATCCGCTGCCGCTGTGCGACTTCCGCGTCACGATGCCGATAGACAGACCGGCGCGCGATTACCAGCGCGTCGTGAATATGGAAAACGGAGAGGTATCCGTCGTGTTCCGCGACGGGGCGACGAAATACGAACGCTCGGTGTTCGTTTCGCGCGCAAACGGCCTCGTGTGCTACGAGATAACCAAATCGGGCAGCAAGAGCATAGACGTGACGTTCTCGCTCGGCATGCACGATAAGTTCAACGCGCGCACGCCCGTGTCCGTCAGCAAACTGCCCGACGGCGTGAACGTGAAATACGAGAACTTCTTTATGTACTTTTCCGCGCGCTCGGACAACGGCACCGACTTCGGCTGCGTGGCGCGCATAAACCACTTCGGCGGCACGCAGACGGTGGACCAGACGGGCGGCATAACCATAAGGGGCGCGGAAAAAGTGCTCGTGCTCCTCAGCCCGTTCATCGAAAGCCAGCGCGAAAAGGAGTGGAAGAACTTAAAATCGTCGCTGACCTCGGTCAAACTTACATACGACAAACTGCTCAAAGAGCACACCGCGCTGCATTCGCGCCTGTTCGGATCCGCCGAGATCGATCTCGACGCAGACGGCCGCGACACGCCGGTGGACGAACTCATAGACAAAACGTTCGTGAGCGGGGAACTGCCGCTCGCGCTCGCCGAGAAACTGTGGGCGTTCGGCCGCTACCTTCTTATATGCGGCGCGTCTCCGACGACGCAGCCCTGCCCGCCTTACGGACTGTGGTGCGGCGATTACAAGGCGCCCGAATCCAACATAGACGCGTCCGGCTCCCTTCAGGCCATGTACGACCAGATCTTCGCCGGCAACCTGTGCGAATACGTCAACTCCGTGTATAACTATTATACGACGGTGACCGACGATCTGAAAAAGAACGCTTCCCGCCTGTACGGCTGCCGCGGCATAATGATCCCTTCGGTGATCGCGCACGGCACCGGCGCGCTGGGCACGACGGATCCGGCGGTCATACATTTCACAGCCGCCGCCGGCTGGATTTCCCGCCTGTTCTACGACTATTATCTGTTCACGGGCGACGAGCGCTTCCTCAAAACCAAAGCCATGCCGTTCATGAAGGACGTCGTGACGTTCTACGAGGAGTTCCTCAAAATCAAGGACGGCAGATACGAATCGGCGCCGTCTTACAGCCCCGGCACCACTCCGGGCAACTGGACGATGGGCGGGGAGGATCTGAAAATCGCCCGCAACGCCACCGTCGACTTCGCCGTAGTGCGCGAGCTGCTTTCCAACCTGATAAAAGGCAGCAAGGCCACCGGCCTGTATAAGGACGAAGTGCAGAAGTGGGAGTACATGCTGACTTCCGTGCCCGCGTACGCCTGCAACTCGGACGGCACCGTCAGGGAATACGTCGACCCCGACTACGCCGACAACGACAAGGCCGTGTCCGCCGCGATGTTCTATCCTTTATATCCCGGCACCGAGGTAGGCGGATCTTATCCCGATCTCGTCCGCGCCTTCGCGCTGACCGCGCACAAGAAATTCGACTCCGCGCGCAAAGCGTTCACGTCCGCGACTCTCGCGAACTATGCCAACATATTCGCCCGCGGCGGCGACGGCGACGACGCGTACGACGTCATAACCCGCATGGTGCGCTCCATGAGCATGCAGAACCTCGTGTTCGCCGCCAACGACTGGCGCGGCATGGGCGTGGGCAGAGAAGACGTGTGGGCGCCGTATTCGCTCGAAGGAAATATGGGCGTGACCAACGCCATGCAGGAAATGCTCGTGCAGTCCACCGACGATACGGTGTCCGTGCTGCCCGCCCGTCCGAAGGAGTTCGACCACGGCAGCGCAAGCGGATTCCTGACCCGCGTTGGCGCCGAAATCAACCTGACGTGGAACGCGCGCAAGGGCGCCGCGAATATAAAATTAAAGGCGCGCAAGGCGGCGATAATATCCCTCCGTCTGCCCGCCGGATCGTCGTATAAGGCAGGCAAATTCGGCGAAAAGTTCGACCCCGAGACCGCCGTCATAAGCGGGCTCAAACTGCCGGCGAACAAACAGATCTCGCTGGACATAAGATTCTGACACGGGTAACGGTATTATGAAAATATTCATTGTAGGCATAAACGGAAAAATGGGCAGGGCCATAGCCTCCGCCGCCGAAGCGGAAGGCATTGAGATCGCCGGCGGTCTGGACGTGACCCCCGGCGGACAGTATCCGGTATTTACGAAAGCGGAGGACGTGACCGTAGATTACGACTGCGTGATCGACTTCTCCCGTCCCGCCACGCTGGACGCCGTCGTTTCGCTCGCCGAAAAGCGCGGCGTTCCCGCCGTCATCGCCACGACGGGCTATTCCGAAGAACAGCTCGCCCGCATAGACGCGCTGTCGAAGAAAGTGCCCGTGTTCCGCTCCGCCAATATGAGCGTGGGCGTGAACGTGGTCGAGAGCGTGCTTCCCGTGCTCGCTTCCGCGCTGTCCGGCTTCGACATCGAGATTATCGAGGCGCATCACAACCAGAAGGTCGACGCGCCCTCCGGCACCGCGCTGCAGATGCTTTCCGCCGTAAAGGAAGGGCTGGACTACGAGCCCGACATCGTTTACGGCAGGCAGGGCGAGAGCAGGCGCAGGAAGGGCGACATAGGCGTGCACGCCGTGCGCGGCGGCACGATAGTGGGCGAGCATACCGTCCTGTTCGCCGGCGACGACGAAATGATAGAAATAAAGCACACCGCGCTGTCCCGCAGGATATTCGCGAACGGCTCGCTCAGGGCCGCCGCGTTCCTGATCGGCAAAGCGCCGGGCATGTACGACATGAGCGACTATCTCGCTTCTCTTAAAAAATAAAGCGTAAAACGAAAACTCCTGGAAAACAGGAACTCGGACGTAAAAAATCCGGGTTCTTTTTCTGTTCTCTGAATGCTTTAAGACAAGTTTCTCGTAAAAAATAACATAAATTACGAGAAACTTTTGTTTTTGCACATATACCCATTGACTTTTCTCGTAAAAAGAATTATAATTTGTGAGAAAAAGAAAATGAAGAGGCGTATATAATGAGAGATTTTAATTATTCTTTACTGAAAGATTTAAAATGGGATTCGGAAATAATCGGTTATCTTACGGCTATTCACGAAGCAAAAGGAAAACAGGAGCTTTACTTAAAGCAGCAACCCGCAAAACTCGATAAACTTGTAGAAATCGCCAAGGTGCAAAGTACGGAATCGTCAAATGACATTGAAGGCATAAGAACAACCGACACGAGATTGAAACAACTCCTGACGGACAAGACTATGCCTAAAAATCGTGATGAAGAAGAAATTGCGGGTTACAGAGACGTCCTTAACGTTATTCACGAAAATTTCGAGTATATTCCTCTGACCGCAAACTATATTCTGCAGCTTCATAAGATTTTGTACAGTCATTCGGAAAAGAGCATAGGCGGAAAATTCAAGAACGTGCAGAATTATATTACTTTAACCGAAAACGGAAAAGAAAGAATACTCTTTACTCCTCCCGCACCTTACGAAACACCCGAAGCAATAGATAAGATATGCAGCGAGTTTAATATAGCCGTTTCCAAGTGCGAAGTTGCCCCGCTAATACTAATCCCTGTTTTTATTCATGATTTTTTGTGTATACATCCGTTTTCGGACGGTAACGGCAGAATGAGCCGTTTACTTACGACATTGCTTTTATACAGAAACGGTTATATGGTCGGTAAGTATATTTCGCTCGAATCTGAAATTGCGCGGAATAAATACGCTTATTACGACGCGTTGGAAAAAGCGCAGGCAGGTTGGGATGAAGGCAACGAAGACGCGGTTCCTTTTATCAAGTATTTGCTCGGCACGATTATTGCGGCATACAGAGATTTTGAAGACAGAATGGAACTTATAAGCGAAAGCGATTCCGCGCTCGATATGGTCGGAAAAGCGGTTGCCGTCAAAATCGGCAGGTTTACCAAAATGGATATCGTTGCCATGTGTCCGTCGCTCAGCAACAGTTCGGTGGAAAGTTCGCTTAAAAAACTTGCTAAGGAAGGCCTTATAGAAAAGCGTGGCGCAAGCCGTGCGACATATTATGTAAAAACCGATAAAATTTAATTTCAAAAGGCGCGGCTTTCATGCCGCGCCTTAACTTGTTGTTTGCAACCGAGTCAGTTGAATTTAATTTTCTCGCCTATATAGCTTTCCAGCTGTTCGGCGGGGATTCTTATCTGCTGCATGGTGTCGCGGTCGCGCACGGTCACCGTTCCGTCGTTTAACGTGTCGAAGTCCACCGTGACGCAGAACGGCGTGCCGATCTCGTCCTGACGGCGGTAGCGCTTGCCGATGGAACCGGCCTCGTCGTACGTGCACATGAACGACTTCGTCAGCCTGCGGTATATCTCGCGCGCCTTTTCGCCGAGGTTCTTCTGCAGCGGCAGCACCGCGGCCTTATACGCGGCGATTGCGGGGTGGAAGTGCATGACCACGCGCGTGTCGCCGCCTTCCAGCGTCTCTTCGTCGTACGCTTCTGTGAGCACCGCGAGCATGAGTCTGTCCGCGCCGATGGAGTATTCGATGACGTAGGGCACGAATTTTTCGCCCGTTGCGGGGTCGAGGTATTCCATCGCCTTGCCCGAGAACTGCGCGTGGCGGGAGAGGTCGTAGTCCGTGCGGTTGTGTATGCCGTTCAGCTCGCTCCAGCCGATGGGGAACAGATACTGTATGTCGCACGCGCTCTTTGCATAGTGCGCGAGCTTGTCGTGATCTTTGAACCTGAGGTGCTCGGGGTCGAAACCGAGGTCGACGAGGAAATTCCACGCTTTCTGCTTGAACTCCTCGTAATACTGCGTGTCCGTGCCTTCCTTGCAGAACCACTGGTGCTCCATCTGCTCGAACTCAATGGTGCGGAAGATGAAGTTGCCCGGCGTGATCTCGTTGCGGAACGCCTTGCCTATCTGCCCGATGCCGAAAGGCACCTTGGCGCGCGTCGTGCGCTGTACGTTGAGGAAGTTGACGAACTCGCCCTGCGCCGTTTCGGGGCGGAGATAGACGACGTTCTGACCCTCTTCGGTCACGCCGCGCGTGGTTTCGAACATGAGGTTGAACGTGCGGATGGGCGTGAAGTCGCTTTTGCCGCACTTGGGGCAGACGACGTGATGTTCCTTTATGTACGCTTCCATCTCCTCGTTGGTCATCGTGTCGGGATTGACCTTGCCCTTGGAGTGCGCCTCGATGAGGTTGTCGGCGCGGTGGCGCGTCTTGCAGTTGCGGCAGTCCATTTTGGGGTCGGTGAACGACGTCGTGTGTCCGCTCGCTTCCCAGACGCGGCTGTTCATGAGTATGGCTGCGTCCACGCCGAAAGAGTTGTCGCTCTCCTGCACGAAGCGTTTCCACCATGCGCGCTTGATGTTGTTCTTGATTTCCACTCCCACGGGACCGTAATCCCACGTATTGCCCATGCCTCCGTAAATCTCGCTGCCGGGGAAGATGATTCCGCGGCCTTTGCAGAGGTTGACGAGCTTGTCCATAGTTGCTTTCATTATATAAATCTCCTTGACCGTTATAGTTTACATTACGCCCGGCTTTTTGTCAAGTAAAGTGTAACACAAAGCGCGCGAGACAAATACTATGAAGTAGGATATCCTCATTCAAAAGACAACCGCTCGGGTGCACCAATGAGGAGAAAACCGCAGGCGGGGCGGCGGACGCGCGCGCCGCTCCGCCGAAGCGGTAGCATATCCGAAAAACGAAAAAGGAGGAGAAAAACCATGTTCAACCAGAACGGCTGCGGATGCTGCTGCGGCGGGGGCTGCGATATCTGCACGATATTATTGCTCCTGTGCTGCTGCGGCGGGGGCGGATGCTGCTGCGACAAGAAAGTGGACTGCTGCGACCTTATAATGCTCTGGCTCCTGATGTCCTGCTGCGGCGGCTGCAATCACGACTGCTGCTGCAAATAATCTTCGGGTACATAAGAAAAACGCATGCGAAAGGGTACCGAAGCGAACTGTCGGGTCCCGCGGCCGGGTGCTGCGGGACCGTTTTTCGCACGAGAGCTTATAAAATCCTTGATTTTTGCTTTGCGAAATGATATAATGCACAAGTGCACCCATACGGGTGAAAGGCGCGCAGTCCGTTTGCGGGCGCGCGACCGGAAATATTTACTTAAATTCCGTGCGGATACCCTCTGCGGATCCGACAAAGGAGCCAATCATGAATAACAGAACCCGTAACGTCGCGATGCTCGCGGTTATGGCCGCGGTTATAGCCGCCGCAACGCTGATAGACAAGCTTTATTCGTTCGGCCTTGTTTTTGTGGGCGGCGCGTCGCTGGCCGTATGCTCGCTCGTCGCCGTTGTGACCTGCGCGCTGCTGTATAATAACATAATTTATGCGGCCGCGTCCGGCGCAATCATGGGCGTCGTTTCGCTGGTCATGGCGTTCATCTTTCCCAGCCTCATATTCCAGAACCCGATTGTGTCCGTAGCGCCGCGCCTGTTCGTCGGAATAATCGGCTTCGGCGCGTACAGACTTGCGCGTATCGCCGCGCGCGGATACGTTTCGCTCGCGTCGCGTATCCGTCTGCATGTAGCCGTGCCGATAGCTCTGCTTGCGGCCGACATAACCGGGCTCGTGCTGTTCCTCGTGTTCGGCTCGTCGGAAGGCGCCGTGTTCTTTCTCGGCCTCTGCGGCTTCGTGCTCGCCTTCCTGCTTATAGCGGGCTTCGTTCCCGCCTGCATTGCCGCGAAAAAGGGCGTCGGAGAAAGGGGAATGGAGCATTTCGCGCTCGGCATCGGGGCGGCGTTTACGGCCATTTCCAATACCGCGCTCGTTCTGCCGATGATGTTTCTGTTCGGCGATCAGTATTCCACTCTCGCCGACGTATACGCCGCGCTTACGGTGATCAACTTCCTGCCCGAACTGCTCGTGACGACGCTGCTGTCGCCCGTGGTCGTGCTCGGAGTGCGCCGCGGACTGCGGCTGGGAACAGACGGAAGACCCCGCGTCAAAGCGGCGAAAGCGCCCGCGCCGGCTTCCGCAGCTCTCTCCGGACAGGCCGTTGCGGCGGAAAATATAAAAGAAAATAAAGAAGAAAACGAAGAAACGGAAAAATAATATAGATGCTTCTCGTAATAGACATAGGGAATACCAATATAAAGATAGGCGTATTCGACGGGGACAAGCTCGTCCATTCTTTCCGCCTGTCCACGGTACAGGTGCGTACGGGCGACGAATACGGCCTCGACATACTCTCGCAGCTTTCGTCCAAGAATATAAATATTTCGGGCATAACCGGCGCTGTCATGTCCTCCGTAAAACCGGGGCTTAACTATACGTTCGAGCATGCCTGCGACTATTATATAGGAGTGCGCCCCATAATAGTGGGGTCGGGCATCAAAACCGGGCTGAACATAAAATACGACAACCCGCGCGAAGTGGGCGCGGACAGGATAGTCAACTCCGTCGCCGCATATTACACGTACGGCGGGCCGTGCATAACGATAGACTGCGGCACTGCGACTACGTTTAACGTCATCAGCGAGAAGGGCGAGTTTCTCGGCGGCGCGATAGGCCACGGACTCAAAAGCGCGGCGGAAGCGCTCGCCACGTCCGCCGAACTGCTGCCGAATATAGAGTTTACAATGCCGCGCAAAGTGGTGTGCAAAACGACGATAAGCAACATGCAGTCCGGCCTTATGCAGGGTTATATCGGTATGGTAGAGCGTATAGTTCGCCTCATGAAGGAAGAAACGGGCTACGGCGACGCCAAAGTCATCGCGACGGGCGGCCTGTCCGAAATAATAAAGAAAAACAGCAATATCATCGACATATTCGACCGCACTCTCACTCTGCGCGGTCTGAACATAATTTATAAACTCAACAACCCGAACGCATGAACTGCGTGACCGGCAAGGAGCGACGAATGAAAAAGATCAACGTAGCCATAATGGGAATAGGCACCGTCGGCGGCGGCACCTACGAAATCCTCACCAAGAACCGCGACTTCCTGAGAAAGACCCAGGGCGTCGATTTCGAGGTTACCAAAGTGCTCGACAAGAATCTCGAGCGCATACGGTCGTTCGGCATACCCGACGGCAAAGCCGCGTCCTCGGTGGACGAGATAGCGGCGGACAAGGATATTTCCATAGTCGTCGAAACCATGGGCGGCGTCGAACCCGCCAAGACTTTCATAGAAAAAGTGCTGCGCGCGGGCAAGAGCGTAGTGACCGCAAACAAGGAGCTCGTGTCCAAGCACTGGCCCGACCTCGAAGCCGCCGCGAAAAAGGGCGGCGCGGGTCTGTACTTCGAAGCGTCCTGCGTGGGCGGCGTGCCCATCATCCGCGCTTTGCAGGAAGGCCTGCAGGCCAATAAGGTGGACTCTCTCGTCGGTATAATCAACGGCACGACCAACTATATACTGTCCAAAATGACGGACGAGGGCGTGAGCTACGCCGACGCGCTCAAAGAAGCGCAGCAGCTCGGCTATGCGGAATTCAATCCGACGGCGGACGTCGAGGGCTTCGACGCGGCGTATAAGCTGTCCATACTCTCGTCGCTTGCTTTCCATACCTGCATTCCTTATACCTGCGTATACCGCGAGGGCATAACGAACATAACCAAAGCGGACATAAAAGCGGGCAGAGAGCTCGGCTACGTCATCAAACTGCTTGCGATCGGCAAGCGCAGCGGCGACAGGGTGGAGGTGCGCGTGCATCCCACATTCGTGCCCGTCGGTCATCCGCTCGCGGGCGTAAGCGGCAGCTTCAACGCCGTGTTCGTGCACGGCGACTTCGTCGACGACCTGATGTTCTACGGCCGCGGCGCGGGCGCGCGCCCCACCGGCAGCGCCATCGTCAGCGACGTGGTGTACGCCGCAAAGCGTTCCGAGCCGCTGTATTCCGACTTCGTCAACGACGGCAAGGTTGCCCCCGGCATAAACGTAAGCACCGATTTCGAAAGCAAATATTATCTTTCCGTGTCCGTCAAGGACGCTCCCGGCGTGCTCGCAGCGCTTGCGGGCGTGTTCGCGCGCTGCGGCGTAAGCATAGAAACCGTGCTCCAGCGCGGACAGGACGGCGGCGCATCCATCAGTTTCCTGACGCACCCGTCCAGCGAGAGCGACGTGAAAAAAGCGGTCGCCGAGATAGAAGACCTCGACGACGCAAACAAAGTCGTCAGCCTTATCCGCGTTCTGTCCTGAAAAGAGCGTAAAAAAACGAAATTATTAAAGAAATTTCACGCTCATTCGGCCGAAATTATTTGACAACTTCGGCGGTATTATATATACTTATTAAAGCTGTAATTTGTAAAATTCATACAAACCAAGTATTAACTCAAGGAGAAATCCAGAATGTCAAAGATAGCAAGCAAGATAATCGCTCTTGCCGCGACCCTGGCGCTGCTTGTCGGCTTCGTATTCGCAGGCGCTTATATGCAGATCGTGCGCGCAGCGGTTGAAAGCGCCGACAAAACAATGTCGGAAGTCGTTAAGACCAACGTTACGAACCGCGTGAAGTACGGCGAAACGTTCAACGTAACCCAAGGTTCGGGTACCGTTACCGTCAAGAATCCCGGCGGAGAATACGTAACTCCCGACGAGAACGGAAACGTAACCGCGAATCAGGTAGGCATATACGAAGTAACGTACTCCTATTCCGGTACGGGCGACTACGGCGATTATGCAGGCTATACGTATAACGTTGAAGTATATATGGACTACGAGTATAAGCTCGTGGTCGAGGGCAACGGCGCCGGAATCCCGACCTATTGGGGCACCGACAGCGAGCCGTTTACTCTTCCCACCGCAACGCTGTATTATCTCGACGAGGACACCGACACCTGGTTCCCCGATCCCGACAGTGCGGATAAGGTTTTCGTTCGCGTAACGGAACCGAACGGAACCGTTACTCGTTACACGAAAGCGCAGCTCGAAGCGGATGCCGGACAGACTGTAACCACGGCCGCAGAAGGCATGTACTTCTTCACGTATTATGCGAACGTAGGCGACGGGGACAACCTGTACACGCAGGAGTATACCACTCAGGTACAGAACAACTTCTCCGACAGCGCCGCTCCCACTCTGAGCATTTCCGGCGTTCCGGCTTCGTCTTCGACCAACACCGAAATCAGTCTTCCGACCGCGACGGTTAGCGACGACTACGACGGCACGCGCGTAAATACGACCATAAGAGTCACGCATACTTATGCCGGCACTTCCGAGGCCATCGACGTTGCGCAGGCGGTCGTCGATCAGCAGACCGGTTATGTCGTGACCGACGCGGATCCTTCGACAGAGGCTGCCGAGAAGTATTATCTCGCGGCAGAAGGCAGCGACAGGGAAGAATATGCGTACGACGAAGACGGCAACTTCCTCTATACCGCGGATCCCGCCGCAGCAGTGAAAGCAAAATTCGACAACGATTCGTTCATGTCTTTCTATCCTACGGAAAGCGGCACGTACTCGGTGTCTTACCAGGCAATGGACAGCACGGGCAGATGGGAAGAGTCCACCCGTAACCAGACGGTTGCATACTCTTATCCCATCACGGTGTCCGATACCACCGCTCCCGTATACTACGATATGGACGAGAGCCTTATCCCTTCGACGTGGGGCAGACAGACCGTTTACAGACTCAATCCCGAAATCAGTGAGGATGCAACGGATACGACCACGCGCCGCCTGCCTGTGGATACCGCGGTTCAGTTCCCGATCCCCGTGATTTACGACAACGCGGTCGCGGAAGAGAACCTCAGCGTTTCGTTCACGCTCACCGACCCGAGTTCGAGAACGGTTCTGTCCTTCAATAACATCTACGCTACCACGCATTCGACGGATAATTCCTATACGCTTACGAGCGATAACTATGCTGCCGGCTATCAGGGCAGAACGTATTACTTCTTCAGATACTGGCTTACCGAAGGCTACACGGTCAATGAAACGACCGGTCAGCTTACCGGTAACGGACTGACCGAAGACAGTAACGCATATTCGCTTATCTATTACAATCCCGAAGCGGGCGACGGCCAGACTCTCAGCAAGGGATTCTTCGAATTCTCCATGTGGGTACGCAGCGGCTATCTCGGACAGTACACGGCCACCTACCGTGCACGCGACAACAGCGGCAACAGCGCGTCGAGGACTTACAACATCACGCTTCAGCAGTCTTTCGAAGACCTCGCGCTTCCTACCGTCGATTTCGACCAGCCCGATTACTTCATCTTCCGCAACTACGAAACGGAGCAGACGATAGATAACGTGTCCGCGACCGATTCCAACGACGCGCGCCTCGACGTTCAGTACTATGTGCTGTTCAATCAGACCGGTACGTTCGACTCCTATATAGATGACGACGGCAAAGATGGCGACGCTCTCACTCTTGACATCAACGAAGTCGCCGATACCGATAAGGTAGAACTCAGCGCGTCCGGAACTACGACGCTGACGCTTGAAACGACAGGTACCGGCGCGTCAAAAATTTACGAGATCAAGGTTGACGACATCCACGGCAACGAGCAGACCGTTTATCTTAATAATGTTGATAACGAGATTTATATTGCTCTTAAAGCTACCGACTCCGCAGGCAACACGGCATACCGCGTGCGCGGCGTAAAAGTGCTTGACGGCACCAATCCGGATGAAGTTCAGGAATCGACCTATACCCCCGAATTCGGTGATTCCACCAATACTAACGCGGCAGTAGGTCAGGCTGGTGAGGAATATAACTTCGGTTCGTTCACGATCGTCTACGGCGATTACGATAACAGACTGTACACGGGCTTCGAGCTTTACGTGCAGCGCGTGCAGGACGATAAGGGATTGCAGGTCAACGAATCGCCGCTCGACAACGTATCCTTCGAGTATTACTATGATACGAGAGATACCGTAAGCGGCCAGATCCACGTAGACAACATCAGGTTCACTCCCAGCAGGGCGGGAACGTATATGATAGTGGCGCGCGGCTTCCACGTATCCGGCGCAAGCAACGTCAAGATGGCGTTTGTGCAGATAGACGGTTCCGCAAGCAACACCAATCCCAGTCCTACGGCAGACATATCCGCAAGCATGAACTACAACGTGACCTACACGCTGCCTACCGACTACGACGTGCCTGCAGAGTGGGGCGATTCCGGAATACTTCGTTCGATCAGCGGCGGCAGATGCACCGTAATGGGCAACGAGTTCACCGCGCTCCAGGCAGTGACCTATAAGTTCAACGACTATGTGTTCGAGTATGACACCGCTGGCAATACATCGGGTAATATAAGCAATCACCTTGTTAAGTATGCTTATACTGACGGCGATTCGTTCGCGGTGAGCGGAAAATCTTTATCGAGCGGCATAATCGCTTCGTCTCAGAACAGCAAGCATGTAGGCACGCAGGTTTCCGCAGTGTCCGACAGCGAAACGGCAGTGTTCAGACTGCTCGGCGTCATGCCCACGTACACGCCCATCTCCACCGCGGAAGAAAGCGTATACGTGACGCTTCCCAACATCTCCGCTTCTTCGGTTAACGGCAACGCTACGTCGCTTACCGTGACGATAACCGATCAGGACGGCTACGAGGTTGCGGAAGTGTACGACAAGGATACGCCGGTCAGCGAACTTCCCGATGCGCTCAAGACTGACGGAACTTCGAATCTTGTCGGTAACATGTTCGCATTCGAGGCAACCAAAGACGGTACTTACACCGTGACGTATAACGCTACGCTCAACAACCAGACCGTGAGCACGAGTTATACGATCAGAGCCGGCAAAGTAACCTCTCCCGGATTCACCGCGGAGATCGGATATATCAACGACACTCTGTATACGTCCGATCAGACCGTGGAAGCTTCTGTGGGCGACAGCTTCGACTTTGCCGACATCAAAGTTACCGATACCAGTTCTTCCGGTTACACCTACCAGAAGACGCTGGTCAACCCCGACGGCGATACGCTTGCCACGATCACTCTTCCCAACAGAGCGAACGACGGCAGCTCGTACGAATTCACGACGAGCGGCAGCTACAGAGTGACGTATACCGTGACCGACGACATCGGCAACACTTCGTACGTTACCTATACGATCAACGTCACGACCTCTTCGAGCAGCATCTCCTCCGATGCGATCACGACCCTCGCGGTAGTGCTCATCGTAGTCGGCGTCCTGCTCATAGCCGGCGTAATCGTATGGTTCATCCGTTTCAGAAAGAGAAAGGGATAATAAAAGCATAAAAGTCAAAGACGGCTTTGCCTGAACGGTAAGGTCGTCTTTCTTTTATATTTCACGGAAATTCTATTGAATTTTATTTTCCGTTATAGTATAATAGAAAGCGAAGAACAGCAGGGGAGGAAATGACCGATGGACTGTTACGATTTCTGTATCGTGGGCGGCGGCGTAATCGGCTGCGCCGTGGCGCGCGAACTGACGCGCTATAAGGCGAGCGTCGCGCTCGTCGAGTCCGCCTGCGACGTGTGCGCGGGTGCGAGCGGCGCCAACAGCGCCGTCGTTCATTCGGGCTACGATCCCGTGCCGGGCACGCTCATGTCGAAATATAACGTCCTCGGTTCGTCAATGTTCAGGTCGTACTGCGCCGCGCTGGACGTGCCGTACAAACTCACCGGCTCGCTTACCGTCGCAACATGCGCCGAAGAGGTGACCGCGCTCAGCCGCCTGCTGTCGCGCGGAGTGGGAAACGGCGTCGCGGGGCTGGAAATCATCAGCCGCCGTGAGGCGCTCGAACTCGAACCTAATCTGTCCGACAAGGTGCTCGCCGCCCTTTACGCGCCCACCGCGGCGATAACCGACCCCATGGAGCTGACCTTCGCCCTGCGCGAGAACGCCGAAGCCAACGGCGCGTGCTTCCGCTTCGGCTTTACCGTATGCGCCGCCCGGCGCGAGGACGGCCGCGTCATACTGCGCTCGGAAGAGGGCGGGGAGCTTGCGGCAAAGACGGTAATAAACTGCGCCGGATCGGGCGGCGGAGACGTCGCGCGCATGCTCGGCTCTCTCGTATACCTGACCCACCGCGGCGGCGAATATCTCGTGTTCGACAAACTGCCCTTCGTGAGGCGTCCGATTTTTCAGACGCCCGGCCCCATGGGCAAGGGTGTGCTCGTCGCTCCTACGGTCTACGGTAAGTTCATGGTCGGTCCCACGGCGGTGGACTGCGTTTCTTCCTCGATGCCTTTCCGCAGCGAAGCGTTCGGCGAGCTGCTCTCTGCCGCGGCGAAATCGGTAAGAGGACTGCCGGCCGGCAAGCGTATAGCCAAATTCACCGGCGTGCGCGCGCTGTCGCAGACGGGCGATTTCATCATCGGGCCCTCCCGCCGCGGCGACGTTTACAACGTCATCGGCATAGGCTCGCCCGGACTGACCGCCGCGCCTGCGATAGCTTCCGCGGTCGCGCGTTCTTTCGCGCTGGAACGCCGTCCCGGCTTCTCGCCGTCGCGCAGAGGCATAAAGCGCATGGCCGGCGCCTCGCATGCGGAGCGCGCCGCGCTCGTCGCTTCGGACGGCAGATACGGCAACATAGTCTGCCGCTGCGAAACGGTGTCCGAGGCTGAGATAGTAGAGGCGGTGCGCCGCGGCGCCCGCACTGTCGACGGCGTGAAAAAGCGCCTCGGCGTCGGCATGGGCAGGTGCCAGGGCGGATTCTGCGAGTCGCGCGTCGTCGGTATTCTCGCGCGCGAGCTTGGCATTCCCGTGAGCAGGGTGGAAAAGACAGCGCGCGGCGGGTTTGTCCTCGCAAAGGAGGGCGTATGAGTTTTTCGGGCATAATAAGAACGGACGTGCTCGTGATCGGCGGAGGCGCCGCCGGTCTCGCCGCTGCAGCGGCCGCGGCGGACGTAGGCGTGCGCGTCGTTCTCGTCGAGTCCGAACGGCTCGGCGGCATACTCTGCCGCTGCATTCACGACGGTTTCGGACTGACCGCATACGGCGAGTCGCTCACCGGCCCGGAATACGCTTCCCGGGAAATCGTAAAGCTGGAAGGCAGACGGAACGTCGATATAATCATCGGCACCGTTACGTCGCTTTCTTCCGCACTCTCCGCGGAAGTGGTGTCCGAAGGCGGCTGCTTCGAGGTGCGCGCCCGCGCCGTCGTGCTCGCCACAGGCAGCCGGGAACGCGCGTTCGGCTCGCTGGATATAGGCGGCACGCGCCCAGCCGGCATATTCACCGCAGGCGCCGCGCAGCGCATAGTCAACGAGGACGGCATGTCCGTGGGCAGGCGCATAGTCATACTCGGCTCCGGCGACATCGGCCTCATCATGGCGCGCCGCTTCACTCTCGAGGGCGCGAAGGTGGAAGCGGTGCTCGAAATCGCGCCACGGCCTGGCGGGCTGGCGCGTAACGTCGCGCAGTGCCTCGGCGATTTCCGCATTCCGCTCGAACTGTCGACCACCGTCGCCGAAGTGTACGGCTATCCCCGCATTGAGGGAGTCGTGGCGGCGAAAGTGGACGAAGACCGCCGCATTATCCCCGGCACCGAGCGCCGCATAGCCTGCGACGCGCTCGTGCTCTCCGTAGGGCTTATCCCCATCGTAAATCTTCTTCCCGGAGCCGCGGTAGATCCCGCCACGGGCGGCGCCGAAGTCGATTCGCGCTTCATGACGACGGCTGCCGGCGTGTTTTCCTGCGGCAACGCGCTGCACATAAACGACCTTGCCGACAACGTCAGCGCCGAGGGCGCCGCCGCCGGTCGAAGCGCCGCGCTTTTCGCCATAGGCAGGCTGGAAGAAGCGGACACCGTGACCGTTACCGCAGGCGAGAACGTCGCAAGCGTCGTGCCCCGCCGCATAGCCGTGGGAGAGGAAGCTACGGTATGGGTGCGGCTGAAAAAGAGCCTCGTCGGCACGCTCGCTTTCCGCGACGCCGACGGCTACAACGTCAAAGACAAAAAGGGCGCGATGGCGCCCAACGAAATGATCGCGGTGACTCTCGCGCCCTCTCAGACGACGCGTCCGCTCACCGTGAGCGCGGAGGAAACATGAAAGAGTTTACGTGCATAATGTGCCCGCGAGGCTGCCGCCTTACCGCGGACAGCGACTTATACGAGCTGACCGTTTCGGGCAACGCGTGCGAGCGCGGCAGGGAATACGCCGAAAGCGAATACTCCAATCCCGTGCGCACCGTCACGTTCAACGTGGGCGTGTCCGGAGGCGAGCGCCGCGTCGTGTCCGCCCGCACCGCGCGTCCGGTGCCGCTCTCCAAAGTGCTGCCGGTGGCGCGGCTCGCCCGCCGCATGACGGTTTTCGCGCCCGTGAGCGCCGGCGACGTGCTGTTTCCTTCGTTGCTCGGCGAAAAAATCATAGCGACCTCGTCGGTCGCAAAGGCAGAATGACATGAACGAAAACAAAACGGAGAGGAGGCGCATAGAGAACGCGGAGCCGGACGAAGTGCGCGCCATGCTGTCCGCCATGGAAAGCGGCGGCTATACGCGCAAAAAGTTTACTCCCACGTCCTTCGTCAGCCACCTCGAAATATATCAGTATCTTTCGCCGTCCGGCGTCAAATTCGCCATCGTGTACGACACGAAAGCGAAAATAATATCCGTGGACGGCAGGTCGGACGCAATGCCCGCGCTCTTCGCGCTTTTCCCGCCACGCTGCAAGCCTGCAGGCGAGCGGCCGGCGCAGCCGGACAGGCAGCCGAAGCAGCCCGAAAGACAGAAGCTGCAGCAGCCTGCCGAACGCCCCGCGCTGCGCGCCGAAACGCGCAAGGGGCTTACGTCCGCGGAAAAACCCGCGCTCGCCCGTCCGGCGGCAAAGCCCGCGGCGGAGAAGGCCGACGGCGGCAAACAGCCCGCGGCGGCAAAGGCGGCAAAGCCGGACAATAAGCAGACCGTCCGGTCCGAGAAAAAGCCCGCCAAAAAGAAGGCGGTGAAAAAAGAACAGGAACCGAAGCCCGTCGTCGTGCGCGGCGTGAGCGCCAAGCGGCTGGACTGGCTGATCAAAGACCTCAAAGCCGCCGAGGGCGTGAAGGCCAGGACCACTACCGCGGCGTTCGACAAGACCAGGGCGATAACGCTGACGTCGCCTTCGCGCGAAACGCTGGAGCTGGTGCGCGACGAGCGCGGCAACGTAACGCTGACGGGCAAACCCGGCGCGCTGATGAGCGACGTAAAAGCGCAGCTCGAAAGCAAGAGCGACGTGCGCCTGCTGCGCAGATACCTGCCCACGGCGCTGCGCTACCTGTCCGAATCGTCCAAAATCGACCTGTCCAACGGCATAACCGACATAAACAACATCGGCAGACTGTCCGACTATTCCGTGCTGCTGACCGCGCCTTACCGCGCGCTGGAAAAGTTCATATACGACTTGCAGCAGGCCGAACGCATCAACGTGAAGATGATAGGGCAGGCGTACGAAAAGGACGACGAAGGCAACTACAAGCTGAAAAAAGGGTATCTGAAAAAGATCAATTCGGTCGTGTACTCCGAAGTCATGACCGCGCTGTACACCGAATACTCGCGCACGCGCAACTTCTATACGCATTCGGACAACTCCGCTGACTCCCGTCCCCGCGGCATATCGGACAAAGCGGAGGCGCAGAAACTGCTCACGCACCTGCTGTCCGTCATAGAATACAACGCCAAAAAGCTGTCGGAGATAGGCTTCTCCGTCACCGAAGAATAAACGACATAAGGAAAAACGAGAAATGACAAAGTATGTGGTAATGACCGGCGGCGTAGTGTCCGGTCTCGGCAAGGGCATAACCGCCGCGTCGCTCGGCACGCTGCTCAAAAGCAGGGGATACAAAGTCACCCTGCAGAAATTCGATCCCTATTTCAACGTCGATTCGTCGCACCTGTCGCCGTATCAGCACGGCGAGGTGTTCGTGACCGTGGACGGCGCCGAAACCGACCTCGTCATCGGTCACTACGAACGGTTTATAAACGGCAACTTGACCGGCCGCAGCGACGTTACCAGCGGCCGCGTGTACGCCACCGTCATAGACAACGAGCGCGAAGGCAAGTACGACGGCAGCACCGTGCAGGTAGTGCCGCACATCACCGACGAGATACGCAATCAGCTTCTCAAATTCGACGACGACACCATCGTCATCGTGGACGTGGGCGGCACGGTGGGCGATATCGAGTGCACGCCCTTCCTCGAAGCGTTCAAACAGCTGCGCGTGCTCGCGGGCGCGGACAACGTGGCGTACGTCCACGTTTCTTACGTTCCCTTCATCGAGATGAGCGGCGAGCAGAAGACCAAGCCCACGCAGCACTCCGTCAAGGAGCTGCAGAACGTCGGCATACAGCCCGACGTCATCGTGTGCCGCTCCGACTATCCGCTCGAGGCGGGCAGTAAGAAAAAGATGGCGGCGTTCTGCAACGTGCATGCCGACTGCATCATAGAAAACCTGACCTGCGACCGCATACTCGAAATCCCGCTCATGCTGGAAAAGGAAGGCTTCGCGTCCGCCGTGCTCCGCAAACTGAAACTCGAAGACCGCCCCGCCGATCTGACCGAGTGGAAGAGCGTGCTCGCTCTCGCATACGACACCAGGAAGACGCGCACCGCAAAACTCGCCATCGTGGGCAAATACGTGGAGATGCACGACGCGTACGTTTCGCTTTACGAGTCGGTCAAATACGCGGCGATAGACCTTAAAGTGCGCTTCGAACTCGACGGTATATGCAGCGACAAGATCACCGCCGAAACGCTTTCGCAGCTGGACGGCTACGACGGCATCATCCTGCCCGCAGGCTTCGGAGAACGCGGCTTCGAGGGCAAGGTTCTCGTCGCCGGTTACGCGCGCGAAAAGAATATACCCTGCCTGATGATAGGCATGGGAGCGCAGGCGGGGCTCGTCGAATTCGCGCGCGGCTGCGCCGGACTGAAAGACGCGAACAGCCACGAGTTCGATCCGTCCGCCGACTGCCCGGTTATATGCCGCGGGCTGGTTCCTTTCAAAAAAGGCGCGCATGCGACGATACTGACGCCCGGCACCCGGCTCGCCGCCGTTTACGGCACGGACAGAATAGATATGCGCCACCGCCACCGCTACGAGATGAACCCCGAATACGAAAAGGATCTCACCGCCGCCGGGCTCGTCGTCAGCGGCAGGACGGAGGAGGGATACATAGACGCATTCGAGCTTCCCGGCAGCAAATTCTACGTCGGCGTGGCATTCCAGCCCGAATTCGAATCCAAGGTCGGTCACCCCGACAAGCTCATCCGCGCCTTCGTCGAAACCGCCTCCAAACCAATAAAGAAATAACCGAATAAAGAAATAATAAAAAACTGCCGCAGCTTCACTGCGGCAGTTTTTTCGTTATCGTTCATTCCGAATGTCGTCTGCTTCGCGCCGTTTTACGCTTCGAAGCTCTGCGTTCTGTCCGGACCGACGCCGACGAGCTTGATTTTGCAGCCTATGTGTTTTTCTATAAACGCGAGATAATCGCGCGCCGCCTGCGGCAGATCGCCGAGCGATTTCGCCGCGGTGATGTCCTCCGTCCAGCCGGGCAGCGTCTCGTATATCGGTTTGCAGTCCTCCAGTTCGTGGATGTCTGCGGGGAAGTCGGTGATGACCTCGCCGTTCTTGTCATAGCCCACGCACACTTTCAGCTCTTTCAGCCCCGTTAAGGTGTCCAGCTTGTTGAGCGCGATGCCGGTCAGTCCGTTGACGCGCACCGCATATCTGAGTATCACGAGGTCGAGCCAGCCGCAGCGGCGGGGACGTCCCGTCGTCGTGCCGTACTCGAAACCCGCTTCGCGTATGAAGTCGCCCGTATAGTCGAACAGTTCTGTGGGGAAAGGTCCCTTGCCGACGCGCGTCGTATAGCTTTTGGCGATACCTATACACTCGCCGATGAACGTGGGACCTATGCCGCCGCTCACGCAGAACCCGCCCGTGACCGGGTGCGAGCTCGTGACGAACGGATAGGTGCCCATATCGAGGTCGAGCAGGGTGCCCTGCGCGCCTTCGAAGAGCACGTTCTTGCCCTCTTTGTGCGCGTCGTACGCGATAACCGTAGTATCGGCGGCGTACTTCGCGAGCTTTTTGCCTGCTTCGGTATATGCCTTGAATATCTCTCCGAATTTGAGCCGGGCGCGGCGGAGCGCCGTATTTTTATAGCCGAACATTCCGCCGATGTATTTGTCCTTGGCGGCGAGATTGGTTTTCAGTTTGTCGGCGAATACGTCGGGATGGAGGATGTCGTAGAAGCGTATGCCTACGCGTTCCGCTTTGTCCATATAGCACGGCCCGATGCCTTTTTTCGTCGTGCCTATGCCGTTTTCTCCCTTGGCGTTTTCGCTGAGTTCGTCGATGAGCAGATGATAGGGCATTACGATATGCGCGCGGTAGTCGATGCGCAGTCCGTCCAGGGCGGTGCCGTTTGCCTCCACCTCTTCCATTTCCCTGAGCAGGGCGAGGGGATCAACGACGCAGCCGGGGCCTATGCAGCACACCGTGCCTTCGTAAAGTATCCCGCTGGGGACGAGGTGCAGCTTATACGTCTTGCCGCCGCTGACGACGGTATGTCCGGCGTTGTTGCCGCCCGTCGCGCGCACGACCACGTCTGCCTTGCTTGCCATGATGTCAATGACTTTGCCTTTTCCCTCGTCGCCCCATTGGGCGCCCACAAGTGCGGTTATCATATTTTTTTACTCCTTGGCTTTCCGTACAGTCTGAGCGCTGCAACCGCTATTACTGCGGCGGTAATGACGCACGCGAGTACGGAGAGCACGTATTTTATCGCAATAAATTCTATTGACGAGTTTATCGTCGCGGTGAGCGCGAACGCGCATATCGCCGCCGCAAACCCGATGACGAGCAGCAGGTATCTGAACTTTTCGGACTTGTCCGTAACGATGAACGCCGACAGAGCCATCAGCGCGACGTACAGCTCGCATACCATTGCGATCGGCGGCGCTTTTGTCGGAGCATCGCCGTCGCCTGCCGCGAGTATCGCGATCGCGACGATTGCCATCGCCGTTATGACGAACGCGGTGACGCCGAACGTAATTACGCGCATTTTCATGGGCTGCGGCTCGCTCTTGGGGAACAGCCCCACGTGCTGCAGCGGCTTTACCAGCGCGAGCAGCACGACCAGATTGACGGCGAACACCCCAACCTGCGGCATACGGAACGCAATGAGATACTGCCAGAAACTCATGCTTTCGTAATATCCGTACCAGTGATACAGCGCGGCGCTGCCTATGCCCAAGGTGCAGAACACCAGCGAGCACAGCGCGCCGAGCACGCATTTGACGTAATCGCTGCTTATCGGCACGAACTTATAAATCAGTCCGATGAAAGCGGGGTAGAGCGTGTTGGACACGAATGTCAGCGGTATGAACGGCGTACCGAACACTAGATTGCCGAGTACGTCGGATATCGCGCCGACGATCATGCCTCCGGCGGGGCCGAGTACGGCTCCGCTTATCAGCCACGGCAGATAAATAAACGTTACCGTGAAAGTCGGTGCCAGCGTGAGCGATTTTCCTATCAGCTTCATGACGAGCGCCATTGCGACGAAGACAGCCAGCTGCGCGATCCTTCTGCTCGTGAAATACCTTGAGGTCTTTCGTTTGTCCGCTGCGGGGCGGACGGTTTCCTTTTCCTGCGGCTCTGCGGCTGCTGCGCCTGCTGCTTTTTCTGCAACGTCTGAAGCGGCTTCGGGAGCGGCAATTTCCTGCTGAGTAATTTCATCCTTACTCATTGTCGGGCCCTCCTTTGGGGTGCGGAAACTCACGCTTCCGCATTTATTTTTTTGACAGATATATTATACACTCTCACGGCTTAATATGCAAACGTTTTCGGGAATTATCCGCCCTTTTTTTGCGTTTGCCGAAAACGACGCAGCCGTCCAGCAGCCCGAACACGAAAAA
The DNA here is from genome assembly GCA_904387375.1 of Candidatus Protoclostridium gallicola. Lineage (GTDB taxonomy): Bacteria > Bacillota > Clostridia > Christensenellales > Pumilibacteraceae > Protoclostridium > Protoclostridium gallicola. The sequence continues at coordinate 86,898 of CAJFLE010000003.1, read as the reverse complement.
GAGCAGCAGCAGACCGCCGCAGCCGAGAAGCGCCCCGACGGCGAGCGACGCTATTTCCGGCGCTCCGCTCATCAGATCGGCGGTCCACCGCGCCAGGAAGGTGCACGGCACCGCGAGCGCTATGCAGCCCAGCATGGTCAGCGCGAATTTCAGCGAAATGCCCGTATGCTTTCTGATGCACAGCACGTCGAGCACGGTGGACAGCGTGAGCGATACGAACCACGCCGCGCACAGCGCTCCGGGCGTAAAGCGCCCGTAGAAGCAGAACATTATTCCGAACATGACCGCCGAGCCTATGACGTAGTTGAGAAAGCCCTGCTTTTCCATACCCAGCGAATTCATCATCGACGACGTTATGCTTTCGAGCGCGATGGGAATCAGCAGCACGCCGCCCGTCCGCAGGAACCTTCCGGCGTCGGCGTTGCCGTACAGGAATACGCCGCTTTCGTAACCCACGCCGCAGAACAGGGGAATGAACAGCGCCGCGACTATTACCGAAAAGCGTATCGCGCTCTCCGCCTGCCTGCGCACCTCCGCCGTATTGCCGGCGGCGTCGGCCTTGGACAGCGTGGGTATCATGGCGTATGACAGCGAGCCGATAACTGTTATGGGCAGATACAGCAGCGGCATCGCCATGCCTATCGTCGCGCCGTACATGGCGAGCGACTCGTCGCCGCTCATGCCCGACGAAACGAACAGAAAGGGCACCGCGACGGCGAGCAGGGAATTGACGAGTGAGGACGAGGCGCGCAGTACGCTGATGGGCGCCGAGGAGGCGAGCAGCGGTCTGAGCTGTCCGCCAGGCCGAGCGAGCCTGCCGCCGCTGCCGAAATATACCGCCGCCGTCAGCGCCGCGCTGAACGCCATGGCTATGGTAAGCGACTGCGCCGCGGCGTACGTTTTTCCCATACCCGTCAGGAACAGCGCGACGCACAGCAATATGCGCACGACCTGTTCGGCGAGTTCTATGACGGACAGCGCGGTATACCGCTCGCGCCCCCACAGACTGCCGCGCATCGCCGCCGCTGCCGAACAGAACACCAGCCCCGGCAGCAGCACCAGCAGCAGCTCCATGCTTTCCTGCGAGCTTATGATCGCGGACAGCGGCAGGCGGAATGCGAATACCAGCCCGATGAGCGCCGCGGCCACGACGCCGTTTATTATGAGCGCCGCGCTTGTCAGCGAATGCGTTTTCTGTCCCATGCCGCGCGCGTCGAACGCCGCCGTCATTTTGCCGCCGATGAGCGGCAGCCCGCTCGTCGTCAGCGTCATCAGCACGAAGAAAAAGGAAAGGGCGACCTGATATACGCCGAGCGCCGCCGCGCCCATCTCGCGCGACAGATATATCTTGAATATGAAGCCGAGCACCCTGTCGAGCACGGAGAAGGACGTCAGCGTGAATACCGCTTTTGCGAGCTTGTTCATGCTTAAAACTTATTATTCCGCCGCCGCGGTTATGACGGAATATGCGTAAATACGACAAAAAAGCCGCTTTTCGTTCTTATACGGAAAGCGGCCGCAAATATTTATTTGTGCGCGTGAGTTATTCTGCGACCCTGTCGGCGGCGACTTTGTACGTTATCAGTCCGCCTTTGACTATCTTGCAGCGCAGCTGCATATCCGGGTATATCTCGCCGTCCAGCTGAACGGGGAAGCCGGGGTTGTCCACCTCCACTTCCTCCACGGCGGTGTGCGTCAGCTCGGGCAGATTGTCGTGTCTGCCTTTGACAAAGTTGGGCAGCAGCCGCAGCAGTCCGCGGTCCAGCTTTTCCGCGGTCATGAGGTCGAGCTTGCCGTCGTCTATTTTCGCGCCGGGGCAGACGAGCATGCCTCCGCCGATCGCCACGCCGTTGCCCACGCCCACCATAATGCAGTTCTTTTCGGTCTCGACGCCGTTCGCCCTGATCTTCACCTTATACGGCTTGAACCGCAGCAGGCAGCCGACGAGGGAAACGTAATACGAAATCGCGTTTTTCTTGTCTATTACCGATTGCAGTACGTCCACGTCCATGCCCGTGCCTGCGACGTTCAGACACCGCCTGTCCGAGCACTGTATGTAATCTATGCGCTTGGTTTCGCCGCGCAGTATATCCTCGAGAGCTTCCGTGGGTTTGAGCGACAGCCCGGCCGCGCGCGCGAAATCGTTTCCGCGCCCGGCGGGGATGAATCCCAGCGCGGTGCGGTCCGGAGTGACCAGTCCGTTGAGCGCTTCGTGGAAAGTGCCGTCGCCGCCGATGACCACGACGTTGTCCGCGCCGCTTTCGCACAGCATGCGCGTTATCTGCTCCGCATGACCTTTCGCGTTCGTCGCGTGTACGGCGTACTTTATGCCGCGCGCGTCGCAGTAGCGCGTTATCTGTCCGAGATATTCTTCTCCGCGGCGCTTGCCGCTTCCTTTGTTCACGACAAAATTATACATATTCTTAATGTATTATAACAGACATAGCACTTTTTTTCAATACTTTTTCATAAAATTATCATAAAAATTCCGTGACAATTTATAAATATCCGACGCGGCCGAAAACTCTTGAAAAAAACGCGGCGCGGTGATATAATAAATTTATGGAAATAAACGTTCCGAAATGGCTGAAAAAGCTCGCCTCCGGCTGCGGGTCGCCCATTTATCTCGTGGGCGGCTTTGTCCGCAACGCGCTGTGCGCTCTGCCGCCGTCGGACGTGGACATAGCCGGCCCCGCCATGCCCGACGAACTCGTTCTGCCGCGCGGGTTCTATTTCGCGACGACGTATAAGCGCATGGGAACGGCGCTGATCCGCCACCGCTGGATAGAGGGCGCGCAGGCTGAGTACACGCCTTTCCGCCGCGAGAAGTACGCGCCGGGCGGCGGCCATACTCCGGAAGAGGTGACGTTCGGCGCCGCGCTGGAAGAGGACGCGCTCCGCCGCGATTTCACCGCCAACAGCATATATTACGATATTGCGGAAGAGAGAATCATAGACCCGCTGGGCGGCGCGGAGGATGCGGCGCGCCGCGTTCTGCGCGCGTACGATCCGGAAAAGGTGTTTTCCTCGGACGGACTGCGCCTCATGCGCCTTGCGCGCATAGCTGCAGAAACGGGTTTTGATATAGAGGGAAAGACGGCGGAAACGGCAAAAGCGTGCGCGCCGCTGGTCGCGGACATAACGCCGGGGCGCAAGCGCGACGAACTGATGAAGATTCTTATGGCGGACGTCAAATACGGCGTTTCCGGCGCGCATTACCGCGGACTGACGCTGCTGCGCGGACTCGGCCTGCTGAAATATATAATTCCAGAACTGGACGCGCTGGACGGACTGGCTCAGCCCGCGAAGTACCACCGTTACGACGCGCTCGAACACACTTTCAAAGTTGTGGAAAATTCGCCGCCGTCGCCGACGGTGCGCCTCGCCGCGCTGCTGCACGACGTGGGCAAGGCGGAGTGCGTGCGCCGCACGGGGAACATGCACGGCCACGACGCCGTGGGCGCGGAAATGGCGGCGGAGATAATGGGCGAGCGCGGCATGAAATTCCCGTCGCGCGAAATCGACCGGGTGACCAGACTCGTGCGCTGGCACATGTACGACAAGGAGCGCCGCACCCGCGACGGCAAAATGCTGCTTTTCGCCGCGCGCAATCACGATATACTTTCCGACCTGTCCTCGCTCATGAAGGCGGACGGGCTGGGCAAGGGTACGGGCGAAGAACCCGCGCCCGATCGGCTGGAAGAGTTCGCCCGCCGCCTGGCGGACAGCGGCGCGCCGCTGAAAGTGAGCGACCTGCGCATAAGCGGCGCCGACCTGCGCGGCATCGGCTACGAGGGCTCCGGCATTAAGAAAAAACTGGAAGAGCTTTTTGCGGCGTGCGTGCTCGATCCCGCGCTCAATAAGCACAAAAAACTCATGAAGCTCGCAAAAAAAGAATAACCGTGCGCGCCTGACCTCATATTAAACGTATGAGGTCTTTTGCTTACACCTTATGCTTCCGCGCCGCGGCGCTGCTGCTGGCGCTCGTCGCACTGCTCTCCGCGCTTTCTCTTGCCGCCGGAGCAGCCGTTGCCGGAGCCTCCGGAATTCCGACGCTGTCCTTCGTGTACGGCGACAAAACGTTCGCGTACAGCGAGCGGTACATCGCGCCTACCGATTTCATGGTGAGCGAGGATTTCCAGAAACGCCGCCTCAACGAGCCGGTGGAACGGAAGATGGAACTCATAGACGGTCTGCTCGCGGGCGGAAGCGAAGTGAAAGACGCCATGCTGTACTGTTTTCCGCGCCTCGCAGACACGGTGAACGCAGCGCGCGCCGAGGTGTGCCGCGCCCCCGAAAATGCGGAAATCAGGTTCTGTCCCGATCGCCGTCCCATGTTCGAAATCAAACGCAGCTCTCCCGGCTATGAGCTGGACGAAACGCGCATATACGACGACGCGTATTTCGCTCTCCGGCGCGGTCTGCGCCGCGTCGCGCTGTCCGTATCGGTTATAGAACCCGAAGTCACCGCGGACGAACTGTCCGGATATACGCGTCTGCGCGCGTCGTATACGACGTCTTACGCGTCCAGCACTCCCGAGCGCAAGCACAACATCGCGCTGGCGCTGAGCAGGCTGAACGGCATGACTCTGAACGCGGGCGAAAAGTTTTCCTTCAACGCCGCGGTGGGAAAGCGCACGGCGGCGAACGGCTTTCTGCCCGCCAAGATCATCCTCGAAGGCAAATACGTGGAAGGCGTGGGCGGCGGCGTGTGCCAGGCTTCCACCGCGGTGTATAACTGCGCCCTGCGCGCCGGACTGAAAATCACCAAAGTGAGCCGCCACTCGCTCGTTCCGAGTTATGTTCCGCCCTCCTTCGACGCCATGGTGAACGGCAGCTGGAGCGACCTGTGCTTCGTCAACGACGGAGACGGCCCGCTGTTCATCCGCACGACCGCCGGCGACAGCGGCGCCACGGTGGAAATGTATTCGTCCGAGCTGCCGTATAAAATCGAGTGCCGCTCGGTCACGCTGTCGGTGGGACAGTACCCCGCGGACGAGGAGTTCGTGGATACGGATGGCCGATATACCGCGGGCATGGCGAGCGGGGAAAGGGTGCGCGTCAGCGGCGGCGCCGCTGCGGTCAGCAGCGAGGGGTATCTCGTGAAGGTATACCCGGACGGCAGACGGGAGGAAAAGCGCATCCGCACCGACGAGTATGCCGAATCTGCGGGCACGGTGGCGGTCGCGCCGTAGCCGCGGTCTCCGCCCAAATAGGACAAAATAAGGCGAGAATTATTGACAATCGGCGGCCTCGTGATATATACTATATTGGTATAACGAATCTTATACTTGAGGTATATTGTTTTGACTGACAACGAGAATAAAGAGAAAGACAAGGAAAAGAAGGGGGTCTGGAACCGCTTCATGGCGCTGTCCTACGACCGCCGGTTCCTTATCATATTCGGGTCGGTGATAGTGCTGTTCGGTCTCGCCGTTCTGATACTCGCGCTCACTCTCGGCGAGGACATGAACTGGTACGGCTTCATCATCGGCGCGGCGATAGTGCTGTGCGTGGTATGGGGTCAGTACGCGTGCGTCAAGCAGGGCTATTACTCGGACATGGTGTTCGACTACGTCATATTCGCGGTGCCGTGCGCTTTCGGCGGCGGCGTGCTGTATTACGGATTTTTCAATAACTTCGATTTCGGCGGTATAGCGGTGCTCGGCGCGCTCATCGGCGCGGGCATAGGACTCATCTTGGCCAAGCTGGTTTACAGATACGCTTTCAAAAACAAGCCGAGCGTGAGCCTGCTCCAGATGCTCGATCTCGCGTCGGTGTTTATTCTTCTCGGACAGGCGATAGGCCGCATCGGCTGCTACTTCGCTCATCCCCAGTGCTGCTACGGCATACCGGTGGATTTCGACGTGTTCCCGTTCTCGTACGTGGTGAACAGCTGCCCCAACCATCCCGGCCAGCTGCACCTCGGCAATCCGTTCATCGAGTCGATATGGTGCGCCATAGGTTTCATTCCTATGGTGATCATGTACCTTTCCAGGCGCAAGAGCTTCAACGGCTTCTATATCTCGCTGTACTGTATATGGTACGGCGTGGAGCGCTTCGTGCTCGAATTCTTCCGCGATCCGGCGCAGAAACTGACTGCGGCGGGCGGCTTCGGAGAGAGCTTCGGCGCCTCGCAGGTGGTCAGCCTGCTCATGATTGCGTTCGGCATAATCTGGATAGCGCAGTACATAGTGCGCGCGCTGCTCGCAGGCAAGAAGATAATGATACTCGTCCCCAAAGACAAACTGTCCGACGAATATTTCGGATACGAAAAGACCATATACGCCCGCCCTCACGGCGACGGCAACGGCAATCCCATCGATTATACCGCTCCGGTTTCCGAACCCGAAGAAACGGACGGCGAGGGGAAATGACCTTAAAGGCAGGTTGAAAAAATGACCGACGAAGAAAAGTATACGGAACTCAGCCGCGGCAAAAGGCTGGCTTCCAATCTCATAGGCGCGTGCGGACTGCTCGCATGCGGCGGCGTGCTGCTCGCGTTCGGCATAGCGGGCGAGAGCATAGGCGTGTCCGTCATCGATCTGATCGCGCCCGTGGCGCTGCTTTCGGTGGGGCTGGTGCTCCTTGCGACGGCGCTCATACAGCGGAACACGGTATCCATGTACTTATCGTTTCTGTTCCTCGTACCCGCTCTCGTGTCCTTCCTCGCGAACCTGACCGAGATGACGTATTCCATGCTGTATCCTCTTTACATAGCGACGCCCGCGATCGCGTCGCTGTTCACGATGTTCATGAGCGGGGAATATAAATTCCATATACGCATCATACTCGTGTTTGCGGTACCCGCCGTGTTCTTCGCGCTGTTCGCCGCGGAAATATGGACGGTAGGCGTGCTCGTGCCCGCCATCATAATGTATGCGGGACTGCTGGCGCTTTACTCGGCGCTGTCGGCTTCCGCCGCTTCGGAGGAATAGGCCATGGACGGAAAATGCCGCAATCTCACGCTGATGACAGACCTTTACGAGCTTACCATGATGAACGGGTATTATAAGCTCGGAACGGCGGACCGGACGGCAGTGTTCGACGTATTCTTCCGCCAGGCGGGACAGATATCGTACGCCGTCGCCGCCGGACTGGAACAGGTGGTCGAATATATAGAAAATCTGCACTTCGACGCAGAAGACATCGACTATCTCCGCCGCGAAGCGGGGCTGACAGAAGAGTGCCTGGACGCTCTGCGCGATTTCCGCTTTACCGGCGATATCTATTCGGTACCCGAGGGAACGATAGTCTTTCCCAACGAACCCATACTGATCGTGCGCGCTCCGCTCGCGCAGGCCCAGCTCATAGAGCCGGCTCTGCTCAACATAGTCAACCACCAGACGCTTATCGCGACGAAGGCGTCCAAGGTGAAAATGTCGGCGGGCGACGCCGCGGTTTCGGAGTTCGGACTGCGCCGCGCGCAGGGACCCGACGCCGGAATATACGGCGCCCGCGCCAGCGTCATAGGCGGCTGCTCGGGCACGTCCAACGTGCTCGCCGGCCAGATGTTCGACATTCCCATAAAGGGCACTATGGCGCACAGCTGGATAATGAGCTTCGACAGCGAGCTGGAAGCCTTCCGCAAATTCGCCGAGATATATCCCGATAACACGCTGCTGCTCGTGGACACTTACGATACGCTGCGCAGCGGCGTGCCCAACGCCATAAAAGTGTTCGACGAACTCAAAGCGGCGGGAAGGAAACCTGTGGGCATAAGGCTGGACAGCGGCGACCTCGCGTACCTTTCCAAAAAGGCGCGCCGCATGCTCGACGCCGCGGGGCACGGCGACGCGATAATTTTCGCTTCCTGCGACCTCGACGAAAACGTCATAGCGTCGCTCAATCAGCAGGGCGCGAAGATAGACGCGTACGGCGTGGGCACCAGACTCATTACGAGCGAGAACATGCCCTCTCTCGGCGGCGTGTACAAACTTGCCGAGCTGGAAGAAGACGGCGTGCACGTGCCCAAGATCAAGATTTCGGACACGCAGGAAAAGATCACAAATCCCGGTTTCAAAACGCTGTACCGCGTATACGACGGCGACGGAATGGCGTTCGCCGACCTCATCGCGCTGGACGGCGAGGAGTTCGACCTCTCCCGGCCGCTGACGCTTACGCATCCGACCATGCGCTGGAAGCGCACGACGCTGGAAAAGTATACGCTCCGCCGTCTGCTGACTCCGGTATTCGAGAAAGGAAAGTTCGTGGGTTCGCGCCCCGCGCTGCGCGACATAGCCGCATACAACAGGAAGGAGAAATCGACGTTCTGGGACGAATATCTCCGCAACGTCAATCCCGAAATATATAAGGTCGATCTTTCCGACGGGCTTTACGAGCTGAAGTCGCGTCTGATCGCGGAGCATACCGGAGGCAGACAATGAAATTCCGCACCGTCAAAAACGGATACGATCCGGCAGAAGTGGACGAGTATCTCAAACGCATACGCGAAGTCTACGACGAAACGCTCATCGCCCAGCGCGACCGCATTTTCGCGCTCAAAGACGAGCTTGCCAAAGCGGAAACCTCGGTCCGGGATTACGAGTCGCGCAAGGGTCAGATAAGCAAAGCGATAGAGTCCGCTCTCGCCAAGGCGGACGAGATAGACCGCCTGACGCGCCGCAAGATAGCCAAGGAGCTGTCGGCGCTCCGCAAGTTCCACAAACAGTGGGTGGAGCATTTCGCCAAAATACTGCGCAAGTATCCGCTCGACGACGACCTTGCCCGCACGGACGAGGTGGACAAGGCGATCGCGGGCATTCTGGACGAAGCCGACTCCACTCCGGCGACGGATTTCAAAGCGCCGGGGTTCGATCCGGTGGGAATGCTTGAAGATCATCTCGCCGCCGAAACGGCGGAGGATGACGAACCGTTCGATTACGACGCGGCCATTCATCCCGACGAGAACCTCGAACAGATCCTCAAAGATCTCGGCGTGCTGTTCGACGACAAAAAATAGTCTTTCCGCCCATATTTTTTCGCTAAATGTCTTGAAAGATCGCTTTGTTTGTGTTATAATGAAATAAATCCGAGAGGAGAAATCAGATATGCTCAACGATCTCATCAGAAAAACGAATACCCTGGCGTACAGGGCGAAGAATTCGTCCGATCCCGCGGTCCGCGCGGAGTACGAACGTTCGCTGGCCGAGACGCTGAAATTCGTCACGGACAACAACGTTCCCCGCGATACCGTCGTCATCATCGAAGACCGTATAGTGCGGGAACTCGTCAGAAAAGAGGACGAATCGCGCCTGCGCGCCGATGCCGAAACAGCAAGAGCAGAGCTTGAAAAGGCCAGAAAGGAAGCGGACTGGCTGGCTCGTTCGGTAAACGCGGGAATGGGCGCCGCACAGTCGAGATATATAGAGATCAAAAACCGCATGGACGATTTCCGCGCCGAGAGCGCGCGCTCCTCGGGCATAGAAAAATCCGCGATGGTGGACGCCTTTGCCGATCTCGACAGAGAGTACCGCGAAGCGAAAAAGGAATACGAGAGAGTAGGCAATTCGGATCGGGCGGTTCTGCTCGAAAAATACCGGGAGGCTCAGCGCAGGCTTTCGGATGCGGAGGCCGAATATTCCCGCCGCGCCGCGCTCGCCGAAGGCGGAAGGCTCGACGCGCCCCTTACCGAAGTTCCTTCGGGCAGCGGCGCGGTCGCGAAAGCGCTCGACGGCCGCGTCGACGAGGAAATCGTTTCCGCCGTCCCCGCCGAAGAGCCAGTCCCGACAGTTCCCGTATTTTCTTCCGTATCTTCCGCGCAGCCCGCTCCGGCAGTATCCGTGCCGGCACAGCCGTCTGCGGAAGACGACGTCATATACAGCGGCATCGCGTTGCCGGACAACCGCAACGTGACCGTCGGTACGCGCGTCACGGACGACGACGAAGTCAACCGACGCATAAGCGAAACCATAAACGCGGCGCTCAGCGATAACGAGAGGTTCAGATACATTCTCGAAGAAGTGCGTTTCCAGGCCTCGCTCGAAGTGTCGAAGATCCGCGCCGAAGTGGAAAAAATAAGAAACGAGGCGTTCAAGGAAGCGCAGCGGCTCATGGACGAACTGCAGCAGCTCAAGAGCGACGCCGCATATCTGCGCATGGAGGCCAACCGCGCCCGCCTCGCGGCAAGCACGGTGGACAGGGCGAAAGCCTCCGCGACGCTGAACGCGAAGCGCGCCATGAACGCGGCGAAGCGCACCGTCGCCGCCGCGAGAAAAGCCATAGACGCGGCAAAAACGAGTCAGCACCGTTACGACGATCCGTACGGCTGGCATTGATTCCAAGCCCGAATAGAGACAGCAGAAATCCCGTGAAAAACGTTAGTTTTCGCGGGATTTGCCAAGTGCGCCTTCGGTAAAATTATTTACCCGCCCCTTTGTTTGATTTGACATCGGCGGGGCATATATTGTATAATCGTTAATAATGCGGAGCAGGGCTGCGCCCGATGCGGAGTGCGGCTCCGTACCGAAAAAGAAAGCGGAGGAAACGGATAATGACGAGCAAAGAAAGATTCGAAGAGTGGAAAAAGAAAGTAACGAACAAGCCGCTCCTTAAAGAACTCGCGAAGATGGAGGGGGACTCCGAAGCTATAGAAAACGCGTTTTACAAGGATCTGGAGTTCGGCACCGGAGGCATGCGCGGCGTGCTGGGAGTGGGCACCAACTGTCTGAACATTTACAACATAAGAAAAGTGACCGAAGGCGTCTCCCGCGCGATGGAAGCGAAAGGACAGAAGTCCGCGGTCATCAGCCACGACAGCCGCATAAAGTCCAAGGTTTTTGCACGGACTACCGCGGAGGTCTTTGCTTCGCACGGGTTTACGGTATATATCGTGCCGGAGGAATCGCCGACGCCTTTCCTGTCTTTCGCCGTCCGCAAACTGGGCTGCGACATGGGCGTCATGATAACGGCAAGTCACAATCCCAAACAGTATAACGGATATAAACTTTACAGCTCCAACGGCTGCCAGGTGCTCGACGACGAGGCAAACGAAATCATCTCGTACGTCGAAAAGGTGGATCCGTTCGAAGTGAAGACGGGCACGTTCCGTTCGTACATGAAAAAGGGACTTATCTCTTACGTCGAGAAGTGGGTATACGGCGCGTTTCTCAATGCCGTGGAATCCCAGTCTCTCAACGAGATCACGTGCCCTCTTAAAATAGTGTATACGCCTCTCAACGGCGCCGGGTTCAAACTCGTTCCCGAAGTGCTGTACGAGCGCGGTTTCAAGGACATTTCCGTAGTGGAGAAGCAGGGGACGCCCAACGGCCGCTTCACGACCTGTCCTTTTCCCAATCCCGAAAAACCCGAAGCGCTTCGCCTCGCCATAAAGCTCGCCGAGGAGAAGGACGCCGATCTCGTGCTCGCCACCGACCCCGACTGCGACCGTGTGGGCATCGCCGTCAGACACGACGGAAAATACGTGCTGCTGACCGGTAACGAGGTGGGCGTGCTGCTTGCCGATTATATCCTCGGCACGCGTTACGCGCGCTGGAGCCTGCCCTCGGGCGCGGTGCTCGTCCGCACCATAGTCACGACCTCGCTCGTGGACAAGATCGCCGCAGATTTCGGCGTGGAAGTCAGGTGCGTTCTCACCGGATTCAAGTGGATAGGCAACGTAATCGAGAAGCTGGGAGCGGAAGGCAACGCCGACCGTTACGTATTCGGTTTCGAAGAGAGCTATGGTTACCTCGCCGGCACGCATTGCCGCGACAAGGACGCCGTCGTCGCCTCCATGCTCATCGCCGAAATGACGAGCACGTATAAAAAGGACGGAAAGACGCTCGTCGATCAGCTCAATCTCATATACGACAAATACGGAAAATACGAACATAAAAACATTTCCAGAAAGTTCGAGGGCGCGTCTGGCAACGCGAAAATGAAGAGTCTGATGGACTCGCTCCGCACCGATCCCATAACCTCCCTCGGCGGCGGCCGCGTCGTACGCACCGTCGATTTTATGGATCAGAGCGAATACGACGTGCCCAGGTCCAACGTGATGCTGTATGAAACGGACAACGGACTGACGGTCATCGTACGGCCGTCGGGCACCGAACCTCTCATAAAATTTTATATAACGGCCTCTAAAAACGAGGCGGAGAATGCGGCTCTGTTCGGCGCCGCGGTTTCGGACATCGACAGAATTTTCGCATAGCGAACGAAAAAGTCACCTTTCAGGTGATTTTTTCTTAAAAACATACGCGATATGAAAAACATAGAAGAGATAATCGAATATATCGGCGAGAACGACGTGAAATTCGTCAAGCTCACGTTCTGCGACATACTCGGCAGGCAGAAGAACGTGTCCCTCAACGCTTCGCATTTCCGCGAGGCGTGCGACGGCGGAGTCATTATCGACGCTTCCGCGGTCGGAATGGGCAGGGGCGACCTCGTGCTTATGCCGAAGCCGGACACCGTGGCGGCAATGCCGTGGCGTCCGTCGTCCGGGTCGGTCATAACAGTCATGTGCGGGATATTCTATCCCGACGGCACTCCGTTCGAGGGCGACTGCATGCGTATCCTTTCGGACGCTGAAACGGCTTTCGCCGAAACGGGCGTGGACGCGCAGTTCATGACCGAGAGCGAGTTTTACATCACGCGCCTGAGCGATAACGGCGAGCCTACGCTGACGCCGGTCGACTATGCCGGTTATCTCGACGCCGCGCCCCTCGACAGGTGCGAGAATCTGCGCCGCGAAATCGTGTTCACGCTGGAAAGCATGGGAATGAAGCCGCTTTCTTCGCATCACGAGCACGGCCACGGACAGAACGCCGTCATATTCCGGGCGGCGAGCGCCTATCGCAGCGCCATAAACACCGTGCTGTTCCGCGGCGCGGTCAAGAATATAGCATATTCGGACGGACTGTACGCGACGTTCGCGCCCAGCCCCATGGAGAATTCCATAGGCAGTAATTTCCGTATAGTGGCGGAACTGTCGCGGGGCGGAGCGCCCGCCGACGACAAGACCGCGGAAGCGTTCGCCCGCGGCGTGCTCGCACGGCTGCCGGAAATCGCCGTGTTCACCAATCCCATACGCAACTCTTACCGCCGTCTGCTTCACCGCGACACGCCCTGCCGTCTCACTCTCGGCACGGCAAAATCCGCGGTGCGCGTCAAGCCGGGCGGAAAAGTGGAAATAACGTCGGCGGACACCGCCTGCAATCCTTTCATCGTGCTCGCGCTCATCATGCGCGCCGGGGCAGAAGGACTGCGCGGCGAGGCGCCCGATCCCGACGAAAACGCGTTTCTGCCCGTATCCCTCGTGGACGCGGTGGACGCCGCGCGCGGCTCCGAATTCGCCGCGCGCAGCCTGCCGGCGCCTTTCCTTTCCGCATACCTGGACAAAAAGGATTCGCAGGCATGCGATATGTCGCGCGACGACGTGCTTCGCGGCGGCCTGTAAGCGCGGCGGATCGAGAGGGAAGAATTGAACGCTCTTATCGTATCATCGTCTGATAAAGTGTTCGCCACCGTTGCCGCGGTGCTGAGAATATGCGGAGATTACAGCCTTGCTCGGGCGGATAACGCCCGTCAGGCGCGCGAGTTCGCGCTCGGCCGCAGGTTCGATATCGCCGTGGTCGTCGCGGACGGGCGGGACGCCGAGTGCAGGGACGTGGCCGTATCGCTTTCTGAAAACGGCTGCGGCACCGTATACGTGCCGGCCGGCGGTATAGACGACGGCATGATAGGCATGTACGACAGCGGCGTTCAGCTCGTCGGCAAGCCCGTCACGCGCATGTCGCTGTACGGCGCGGTGAAAACCGCTGCGTGGCTGTCGCGGAAAATGGAAAAGCTCGCCTCCGAAAACGCGTCGCTCAAAGAGCGCATCGCAACGATTACCGCGGTGGGAAGAGCTAAATGTCTGTTAATGGAAAGGGGGATGACTGAGCAGGAAGCTCACAGAGAGATCGAGCGCAGGGCTATGGACGAGCGCCGCACCCGGCTCGAAGTGGCTTCGGACATCATAGAAAGGAACGATTACGGTCAATGAGAAAACTCAACGAAGAATGCGGTGTATTCGGAATCATCGACAGCGTGCCCCAGCCGTGCGCCCATATCGCGGCGACGGCGCTGCTCGCGTTGCAGCACAGGGGACAGGAAGGCGCCGGCATAGCGTACTTTGCCGGAGACACCGACGACAGTATCTCCTGCCATAAGAACGTGGGCCTGGTCAGCGAGGTATTCGACAACAAATTTCTCGCGTCCGCGCCCGAAACCAAATCCGCGGTGGGGCACGTGCGGTACTCGACGACGGGCAGCAACACTCCCGAGAACACCCAGCCCATAGTGACGCATCACTCGCGGCTGACGTTCGCCGTATGTCATAACGGCAACATCACCAACGCCGACGCGCTGCGCGGCAGCATGGTAAACGAACGCGGCGCGGTGTTCTATACGACCAACGACACCGAAATCATAAGCAAGATAATCATCGACCAGATGATCAAAACGGGCAATATCGAAAAGTCCGTGCTCGCTCTCATGGACATAATAGAAGGCGCGTATTCGCTGGTAATCATGACTCGCGACAAACTCATCGTCGCCCGCGATCCCAACGGCTTCCGGCCGCTGTGCGTGGGCAGACTGGGCACGTCGGTGGTGGCGGCCAGCGAAACGTGCGCGTTCGACTCCATAGGCGCGACGTACGTGCGCGACATAGCCCCGGGCGAAGTATGCTGCTTCCATTCCGACGGCAGCGCGGAAAGTTTCTATAAGAAACCGGGCAAACGCTCGCTCTGCGTGTTCGAGCTCATATACTTCGCGCGCCCCGACAGCTACATAGACGGCATGAGCGTGTATAAGGCGCGGCTGGAAATGGGCAGGGCGCTCGCGCGGCAGTGCCCGACCGAAGCCGACATAGTGTGCGGCGTGCCCGAAAGCGGTTTCGACGCGGCGTACGGTTACAGCATGGAGTCCGGCCTGCCCTACGGCATGGCGTTTGTGCGCAACCGTTACGTGGGGCGCAGTTTCATACTGCCGTCGCAGGGCGGCCGCTCGCGCGCGGTGGGGCTTAAACTCAACCCGCTCCGCGCCTCGATAGAGGGCAAGCGCGTCATACTCGTGGACGACTCCATAGTGCGCGGCACGACGAGCGCGCGCATCATACGTTCGCTGCGCGACGCGGGCGCGAAGGAAATACATCTGCGCATAAGCGCGCCGCCGTTCATAGCCCCGTGCTACTTCGGCGTGGACATAGACAGCAAGGAAAACCTCATAGCCAATCATTACAGCGTGGAAGAAACGTGCAAAAAGATCGGCGCCGACAGTCTCGTATACCTCGATCTGGGCGAGCTGGTCAAGATCACGCAGGGCACCGACATAACGTACTGCACCGGCTGCTTTACGGACAAGTATCCGATAGACGTATCCGGCGCGGGAAGAAAGGACAAGTTCGACTGATAAACAAGCGGAGAATAGAGAGAATATGAAAAAAGCATATCTGATACTTGAAAACGGCGACGTATACGCCGGCAACTCGATAGGCGTTCCGGGCGACAGCGTCGGCGAAGTGGTGTTCACCACCGGCATGGGTTCGTACATGGAAACGCTGACCGACCCTTCGTATTACGGTCAGATCATCACGCAGACTTTTCCGCTTATCGGCAACTACGGCGCAATATCCGCTGACAGCGAGAGCCGCAGGGCGTACTGCCGCGGATACATCGTGCGCGAGCTGTGCCGCACGGGCAGCAACTTCCGCAAGGAGTGCGAGCTGGGCGACTGGCTGACGGCTCAGGGTATAGTCGGCATAGAGGGCATAGATACCCGCCGCCTGACCAAGACGATACGCGAGCACGGCGTCATGAACGGCATGATCACGCAGTCGCTCGCCGGCAAGGCTCGTAAGCTGGAAGAGATCAGGGCGTTCCGCGTCGAGGCCGCTCCGGCAAGCACGACGTGCCCCGAGGCGTATACGACGGGCGAGGGACGCAGGGTGGTGCTCATCGACTACGGCGCCAAGCTCAACATAGTGCGCGAGCTCGTCCGCCGCGGCTGCGAAGTCACGGTGGTGCCGTGCACGACGTCCGCAGAGGATATCCTCGCGATGAAGCCGCAGGGCATAATGCTGTCCAACGGCGGCGGCGACCCCGCCGACGCGAAGTACGAGGTGGATCAGATCAGAAAGCTCAACGAAGCGAAAATCCCCACCTTCGGAATATGCCTCGGCCACCAGCTCATGGCGCTCGCATCGGGCGCAAAGACGCACAAACTCAAATACGGCCACCGCGGCGCCAACCAGCCCGTCAAGGATCTCGTAACGGGCAGGGTGAGCATCACGAGCCAGAACCACGGCTACGCGGTCAGGAACAACTCGCTGCCCGAGGGCGCGGGCAGGGTGCGCATGATAAACGTGAACGACAAGACCTGCGAGGGAATAGATTATATCGGACGTCCCTGCTTTACGGTGCAGTTCCATCCCGAAGCGCACGGCGGACCGCTCGACACCGAGTTCCTGTTCGACAGATTCATCGAAATGATAGACAAGGAGGGTAAAAATGCCTAAAAACAAGGATATAAAGAAAGTGCTCGTCATAGGCTCCGGTCCCATCACCATAGGACAGGCGGCCGAGTTCGACTACGCAGGCACCCAGGCATGCCGCACTCTCCGCAACGAAAAGATAGAAGTCGTGCTCGTCAACTCCAATCCCGCGACGATCATGACCGACAAGGCGATGGCCGATCAGATATACATCGAGCCGCTCACCCTGCCCGTACTTGAAAGGATAATCCTGCAGGAAAAACCGGACGGCATACTGCCCAGCCTGGGCGGTCAGACCGGTCTGACGCTGTCCATGCAGCTGGACAAGAGCGGTTTCCTGAAAAAGCATAACGTCCGCCTCCTCGGCATGAACCCCGAAACCATCGACAAGGCGGAGGACAGACAGCTGTTCAAGGACACCATGCAGTCCATAGGCCAGCCGTGCATACCCTCGCTCGTCGTCAACGACGTGGACAGCGCGGTGGGCTTCGCCGAAACGATAGGCTATCCCGTCATCGTGCGCCCCGCCTTCACGCTCGGCGGCGCGGGCGGCGGCATCGCCAACGACGAAAAAGAACTGCGCGAGATCGCCGCGGGCGGACTGTACCTGTCGCCGATCACGCAGGTGCTCATCGAAAAATGCATCGCGGGCTGGAAAGAGATAGAGTTCGAGGTCATGCGCGACCACGCCGGCAACGTCATAGCCGTCTGCTCGATGGAGAACTTCGACCCCGTGGGCATACACACCGGCGACAGCATAGTCGTCGCGCCCTGCGTCACGCTTGCCGACAGGGAATATCAGATGCTGCGCACTGCCGCGCTTGACATCATCACCGCGCTGGGCGTGGAAGGCGGCTGCAACTGCCAGTTCGCCCTCAAACCGGACAGCATGGAATATGCGGTCATCGAGGTCAATCCCCGCGTTTCGCGCTCGTCCGCGCTCGCTTCCAAAGCGACGGGCTATCCCATCGCCAAGGTGGCCACGCTTATCGCGCTCGGCTACAACCTCGACGAAATTCCCAACGTCGTCACGGGCAAGACCAAAGCCTGCTTCGAGCCCACTCTCGACTATGTGGTCGTCAAGCTGCCGAGGTGGCCTTTCGACAAATTCGTGTACGCGAAGCGCACGCTCGGCACGCAGATGAAGGCGACGGGCGAGGTCATGGCGATCGCGCCCACCTTCGAGCAGGCGCTCATGAAAGCGGTGCGCGGCAGCGAAGGTTACAGCCTCGACAATTCCAAATACAACTGTTTCGATGACGAGAAGATCGTAAATTCGCTCATGCCCGCCACCGATTACCGCCTCTTCATGATATACGAGGCGCTCAAACGCGGACTGCGCACCGTGGACGAAATCTGCGACGAGACCAAGATAGACAAGTGGTTCGTCACCAAGATAAAGAACCTCGTGGACTACGAGCATTCGGTGCGCGGCAGGGCGATGACCGCGGACGAGTATCTGCGCGGCAAAAAGCTGGGCTATCCGGACAGAGTGCTGTCCGAGATCAGCGGCAATCCGCTTCCCAAGCACCGCCGCGCCGTATACAAGATGGTCGACACCTGCGGCGCGGAGTTCGCCGCCGAAACGCCGTACTTCTATTCCACGTACGACGACGAGAACGAGGCGGCGGAATTCATGAAGGAAAGGGCGTCTGGCAAGCGCCGCGTTATCGTCTTCGGCTCCGGTCCCATAAGAATAGGCCAGGGCATAGAATTCGACTACGCGTCCGTCCACTGCGTGTGGGCGCTCAAAGAGGCGGGCTGCGACGTCGCCATAGTCAATAACAATCCCGAAACGGTGTCCACCGACTTCGACACCGCCGACCGGCTGTATTTCGAGCCTCTCACGCCCGAAGACGTCGACAACGTCATAGCGACGGAAAAACCGTACGGCGCGGTCGTGGCGTTCGGCGGACAGACGGCCATAAAGCTGACCAAGCATCTTTCCGACGCCGGCGTGCGCATACTCGGCACCTCCGCGGACATGATAGACGCGGCCGAGGACAGGGAGCGCTTCGACGAGCTGCTCGAAAAGCTGGATATAAAACGTCCCGCGGGCGTGACGGTGACCAACACCGAAGACGCGCTCAGAGCGGGCGAAACGCTGGGCTATCCCGTGCTCATGCGCCCGAGCTACGTCCTCGGCGGACAGAACATGATCATCGCATGGGGCGACGACGACATAAAGGAATACATGCGCGTCATCCTCACCGAGAACCCCGACAACATCATACTCATAGACAAATACGTCATGGGCACCGAGGTCGAGGTGGACGCGATCTGCGACGGAAAGGACATACTCATTCCCGGCATCATGGAACACGTCGAGCGCACGGGCATACACAGCGGCGACTCCATAGCCATATATCCCGCGCAGAAACTCACCGACGACATCATAGAAAAGATCATAGAGAACACGCGCGAGCTTGCGCTGGGACTGAATACCAAAGGCCTCATAAACATTCAGTATATCGTCAAGAACAACCAGATATACGTCATCGAGGTCAACCCTCGTTCCAGCCGCACCGTGCCGTATATAAGCAAGGTCACAGGCGTGCCCATGATACAGCTCGCCACCGAGTGCATGCTCGGCAAGTCGCTGAAAAAACTGGGTTACGGCACCGGCCTGTACAGGCGCAGCCCGTACGTCGCCGTCAAAGTGCCCATTTTCAGCTTCGAAAAGCTCGCCGATCTCGATACGCACCTCGGCCCCGAAATGAAGTCCACGGGCGAAGTGCTGGGCATAGGCAAGAGCCTGGACGAGGCGCTGTTCAAAGGACTGTGCGCCGCCGGCTACAATATGGAGCGCAAGGGCCGCAAAGGCGTGCTCATCACGGTGCGCGACGCGGATAAGCCGGAGATCGCGCCCGTGGCGAAGAAGTACAGCGAGATAGGCTATAAGCTGTACGCTACGGCAGGCACCGCAGCCGTGCTCCGCCGCGCCGGCATGGAAGTCACCGTCGTCAACAAGATCAGCGACGGCGGGGACGATACGACGTTCGACACGCTGAATTCGGGCAAGGTCAACCTGCTGATATGCACGTCGTCGCGCGGCCGCATACCCAGCGAGGACGACGTCAAACTGCGCCGCCTCGCCGTCACGCTCGCCATACCGTGCCTGACGTCGCTCGATACGGCGAACGCGCTCGCCAACTCGCTGCGCTCAAAATACTCTCAGGGCAATATAGAGCTGGTGGACATAAACCGTATGCGCACCGAGAAGCAGAAGCTGTCCTTCGTCAAGATGCAGGGCTGCGGCAACGACTATATCTACATCGACTGCCATACCCACAGCATCTCCAACATGGAGTCCATCGCGGTCAACCTCTCAGACAGGCACTTCGGCGTGGGCGGCGACGGCGTCGTGTTCATCTGCCCGTCGAAGGTCGCGGACGCGCAGATGCGCATGTTCAACTCCGACGGCAGCGAGGGCATGATGTGCGGCAACGCAATACGCTGCGTGGGCAAGTACCTCTACGATACCGGAAGAGTGAAGTCCAAGGACATAACCATAGAAACCAAGAGCGGCATAAAGAAACTCAATCTTTACGTACGCAACAACGAAGTGACGAGCGCCCGCGTCGACATGGGCGCGCCCGCGTTCGACGCAGCGGACATTCCCGTCAGACTGGACGGGGAAGTGATCGACCGCGAAGTCGGGCTTGCCGGCGAAAAGCGGCGCATAACCTGCGTGAGCATGGGCAATCCTCACTGCGTCATCGTCGTTGACGACGTCGACAACACCGACGTGTGCGGCATAGGCGCGGAAATAGAGAACGATCCGCTGTTCCCCGACAGGGTGAATGTGGAGTTCGTGCAGGTGCTCGACGAATCGACGATGAAAGTGCGCGTATGGGAGCGCGGCACGGGCGAAACTTACGCCTGCGGCACCGGCACCTGCGCTGCCGTCGTCGCCATGACCAGACTGGGTAAGTTCAGAGTGGGCGACAAGGTCACCGTCAAAGTCAAGGGCGGCGAGCTTACCGTCCAGTATACGGAAGATACGGTATACCTCACCGGCGACGCCGTCGAGGTGTATAAAGGAGTAGTGAGATTATGACGAAATATATTTTCGTGACCGGGGGCGTGGTCTCCGGGTTGGGCAAGGGAATAACGGCGGCGTCGCTCGGCATGCTGCTCAAAGCCAAGGGGCTGAAAGTCGCGGCGCAGAAGCTCGACCCGTACATCAACATCGACCCCGGCACGATGAGCCCGTACCAGCACGGTGAAGTGTTCGTCACCGAGGACGGCGCGGAAACCGACCTCGACCTCGGACATTACGAGCGTTTCATCGACGTCAATCTCAACAAATATTCCAACCTGACGACGGGCAAGGTGTACTGGAACGTGCTCAACAACGAGCGCAGCGGCATGTACAACGGCGAAACCGTGCAGGTCATTCCGCACATCACCAACGAAATAAAGCGCTTTATCTACTCCGTGGCGCGCACTGACGGCGCCGACGTGGTCATAACCGAAATCGGCGGCACGATAGGAGATATCGAGAGCCAGCCTTTTCTCGAAGCCATCAGGCAGGTGGGCAACGAAGTGGGCAGGGAAAACTGCCTGTACATACACGTCACCCTCGTGCCCGTCATAAAGTCCAGCGGCGAAGTCAAGTCCAAGCCCACTCAGCACTCGGTCAAGGAGCTGCAGTCGCTCGGCATACAGCCCGACCTCGTCGTGTGCCGCTGCGACGACAGACTGGACGACGGCATAAAGAAAAAGATCGCCATGACGTGCAACGTATATCCCGACTGCGTAATCGAAAACCGCAACGTCGGACTGCTGTACGAGGCCCCCGTCATGCTCGAAGAGAGCAGGATATGCGAAGTGGTTTCCCGCCTGCTCGGCCTGCCCGACAACGCGCCGGACATGACCGACTGGCAGAGCATGCTGGACAAGGCCCACGCGCGCGACAAGGAAGTCACTATCGCAATATGCGGCAAATACACGCATATGTACGATACGTATCTGTCCATTATCGAATCGCTGACGCACGCCGGCATACACAACGGCGCGAAGATCAACATCGACTGGGTGGACAGCGAAAAACTGACCGAATCCAATTACAAGAAGCGCCTGTCAGGCGCCGACGGCATACTCGTGCCCGGCGGCTTCGGCGACCGCGGCATAGAGGGCATGATCCTCGGCGCGAAGTACGCGCGCGAAAACGGCGTGCCGTACTTCGGCATCTGCCTGGGCATGCAGATCGCGGTCATAGAGTTCGCCCGCCACGTAGCCGGTCTGCCGCTCGCCAACAGCCGCGAGTTCGACCACGCCTCGCCCGACAAGGTCATCGACTTCATGGAAGGGCAGATGGGACTGGAAAACACGGGCGGCACCATGCGCCTGGGCGCGTACGAGTGCGAAGTCGCTCCCGGCACGCTGCTGTCGAAGTGCTACGGCGGCGCGACCACCGTTTTCGAACGCCACCGCCACCGCTTCGAGTTCAACAACGCGTACCGCGAGTCATTCCGCAACCTCGGACTCGTATTCGGCGGCCGTAACCCGCAGAACGACCTCGTCGAGTCCGTCGAGCTGCCCGATCACCCCTTCTACATAGGCGTGCAGTATCACCCCGAATTCAAATCGCGCCCGCACCGCCCGCAGCCCATATTCAAGGCTTTCGTCGCCGCGGCGCTTAACCGCAAGGAGAGCAGGAAATGAAAATCAATTCCAATTACGATAAGATTCAGAACAGCTATCTGTTCGTGGAAATAGCCAACCGCGTGAAGAAGTATACCGCGGCGCACCCGGACGCCGACATCATAAAGCTGGGCATCGGCGACGTAACCCGTCCGCTCGCGCCCTGCGTCGTGGAAGCCGGACTCAAAGCGGTTGCGGAAATGGGCCGGGTGGAAACCTTCCGCGGTTACAGCCCCGACTCGCAGGGCTACGAGTTCCTGCGCGACGCGATCTCGCGCTATTACTCGCTGTTCGGCGTCAAGGTCGCCCCGCACGAAATCCACGTGTCCGACGGTGCCAAGAGCGACTGCGGCAACATCGTCGACCTGTTCGATTCGGACAACACCGTGCTCATTCCCGACCCGGTGTATCCCGTGTACCTCGACTCCAACGTAATGAGCGGCAGAAAGATAATCTTCTGCGACGCCACAGAGGAAAACGACTTCGCGCCGCTGCCGGATAAAAAGGTTAAATGCGACATCATCTATCTCTGCGCGCCCAACAACCCGACCGGCTCGGTGTTCACGTACGACAAACTCAAAGCGTGGGTGGATTACGCCAATTCGCTCGGCGCCGTCATCATCTTCGACGCGGCGTACGAGGCGTTCGTGACTCAGCCCGACGTGCCCCGCAGCATATTCGCCGTGGAAGGCGCGCGCACCTGCGCGATCGAGCTGTGCTCGTATTCCAAGACCGCGGGATTCACCGGCACGCGCTGCGGCTATACCGTGGTGCCCGACGAGCTCCTCGGCGGCAAGCTCGCGAAAATGTGGGCGCGCCGCCAGTCCACGAAGTTCAACGGCACGAGCTACATTCAGCAGCGCATGGCGGAAGCCGCATACTCCGACGAGGGCATACGCCAGTGCCGCGAGAATATCGCCGCGTATCAGAAGAACGCGAAACTCATCTCCGACGCGCTCACCGAAATGGGCGTGTACCATACCGGCGGCGTCAACTCGCCGTATATATGGCTCAAATGCGGCACGGACAGCTGGGACTTCTTCGATCGCCTGCTCGAAGGCGCCAACGTCGTCGGCACGCCCGGCTCCGGCTTCGGCAAGAACGGGGAAGGCTACTTCCGCCTGACCGCGTTCAATACCTACGAAAAGACAAAAGAAGCGATAGAGCGCATAAAGAAAGTGCTGTAATTAAATCATAAACATACAAAACTCCGTCCGCGTCCGGGCGGAGTTTTATGCTGCCTGCATGTTGCGCGAAACAATAGCCTGAAACTATGAAACTTCATTCCATATATGTATTTGACATATTTCATGCGCGCTTTTATAATAGGGTTGAAAAAACCGAAATAAAGGAGAGAATATCATGGTAACTTTCGACTTTTATAACCCCACGCGCATAGTGTTCGGCAGCGGCAAGCTGGATACGCTTTCGCAGCAGGCGCTGCCCGGCAAAAAGGCAATGCTGCTCATCTCGTGCGGCAAATCGACCAAAGTCAACGGCTCGCTTGAAAAGGTCAAAGAACAGCTTGCGAAAGCGGGCGCGGAATACGCCGTGTTCGACAAAATCATGGAAAACCCCGTAAAAGAGGTAATTATGGAAGGCGCGGCGTTCGCGCGCGAAAACGGGTGCGACTTTATCCTCGCGCTCGGCGGCGGGGCTGTGCTTGACTCCTCGAAGGCAATCGCGGCGATGGCGACCAACAACGGCGATTTATGGGACTATGTAAACGGCGGCACGGGCAAGGGCAGGCCGCTCGCAAACAAGGGGCTGCCCATTGTGACAATTCCCACTTCGTCGGGCACGGGCTCGGAGATAAACTGCTGGGGAGTCATTTCCAACCTCGAAACGAAGGAAAAAATCGGCTTCGGCGCGGAGTGCCTCGTACCGGTACTCTCCGTCGTCGATCCCGAACTTATGAAGACGGTGCCGCCCAGGTACACGGCATATCAGGGCTTTGACGCGCTCTTCCACAACACCGAAGTCATGATGAGCCGCGGCGTAAACGTGCTGAGCGAGGCGATCGCGCTCTCCGCAATCGAAAATATAGCAGAATATCTGCCCCGCGCCGTAAAGGACGGGAACGACATCGAGGCGCGCGAGCACGTCGCATACGCTTCCACCGTCGCGGGCATCACCATGCAGCTGACCTCCACCACGGCGCAGCACTCCATGGAACACGCGATGAGCGCCTATCACCATAACCTGCCGCACGGCGCCGGCCTGATCATGATCTCCGTCGAATTTGCCCGCTACTTTATCGAAAAGCACGCCTGCGACGGGCAGTTTATCAAAATGGCGCGCGCAATGGGCATGCCCGAAGCGGATAAACCCGAAGATTTCCTCACGGCCCTCATTGCCTTGCAGAAGGCGTGCGGCGTGGATAATCTGAAAATGAGCGACTACGGCATTCAAAAAGACGAGTGCATGACGCTCGCCGTCAACGCGCGCGAAACGATGGGAGGACTGTTCCTCGCCAACCCCTGCGAGATGAACGACAAAGACTGCGCCGGCGTGTTTGAAAAGGCATACCGCTGAGATTGAGAACAAAGCGTAATAAAACATATTCAAAGCCTCGGATTTGCCGTAAACCGCATTGGTCCGAATAATAACGATTGGAAACGAGGAAACGTGCCGCATATTTCCTCGTTTTCGGTTTTTCTCACAGAAAAAGCGCCCTTCCCGAAGGAAAGGCGCCGCAAAAAGAAACCCCGCGAGAGCCGTTGTGCTGCCATAATTAACCCGCCATAGGCAGGTGGGCAGGCCGTCCGCACCGTCTGTCTTCCACTGCTGACCGAAGCCGTAGCTTGTATTTTCGAGTCAAATTTCTGAGGCCTGACATAATGTACGAGAACAAGCCATGAGCCCTTTTACGATTTGAGGTTAAATATCCGACAGTTGACGAGCACCGCAGGCTTTGTATCTTGTATATGTATTATAACCCATATCGCGTTACTAATCAATACCTTTTTCGAAAATTTTTTTGTAAAAATTTTATCAAAAAGTATTGACATAACCTTAACGATATGATATAAGGAGCAGTATGAAAATTCTTCCGATAGGCGTGCGCGGCTCGTATCCTATGCCGTCGCAGGCGACAAGCTGTTATCTCGTTTCCTCCGACGGCGCCGACGTCGTGCTCGACCTCGGTTCCGGCGCGCTCATAGGGCTGACGAATCACATAGATATCTCCGCCGTGAGCGCGTTCGTGATCACGCACCTGCATTACGACCACTGCGCCGACGCGCTTGCGCTCGCGCACTTTCCCGGCACGCGGACGATATATTCGCCCAGCTCGCCGTCGGAGCGGTTCAGCCTGCTGAAAAACCGCCGCAATTTCGACGTGCGCGTCCTCGCGCAGGGGCTGGATTTCCGTATCGGCGGCACCGAATTTTCCTTTTTCCGCACAGAGCATTCGCCCGAGTGTTACGGCGTGCGAGCGGCGGACAAAAGCGGCGTTTTCGTATACACGGCCGACACCGCGTGGTTCGATCGCCTGCCGGAAGTGTGCGAGGGCGCGGACGTCGTGTTCGCCGACTGCGCCGGTTTCGGAAAACCGCACATGACCCCGGCCGACGGCGCTAAGCTGAAAAAACTTACGGGCGCGGACGTATACGCGACGCATTTCATGCCGGGCATCGACCTCAAAGCCGTCGCCGCCGCGGGGCTGAAACTCGCCGAGGCGGGCACGCCCGTGTATATCCGCCGTTAAAGGACATACGGGGAAGCGCGCGGTCATATAATTTCGGTATGGACAGTATAAACCGAAAGCCGCGCGGACTGCTGTACGCGCTCGGGCTTGCCGTAGTGCTAATATGCGCGGCGACCGCCGTCGCGTGCGGCGTTTTTCTTTTTATAGGCGGCATGTCGTGCGCTTCCGCCGCGAGCGCTTCCGCCGAATTCACCGCCGTGGGCGCGATGTACGACCGCGTCAGCCAGGCGCGGGGCCGGGCTTCGGCCGAACGCGCGCAGGGACGGGCCGGCTACGTGCTCGCCGCAGACGACGGGTTCATGCTCGTGTACGCAGTATACGCCGACGAAACGGACGCCGCCGTGGTCGCGGAACGGCTGGACTGCGCGGCCGTGACTCTGCGTGCCGAAAGCGTATCCTTTCCGTCCGAAGACGGGGAAGAGTGCGCCGAAGCGCTGAACGTCATAGCCGAAGTCGTGACCGAAACGGAAAAAATATGGCGGCAGCTCGACGAAGAAACGACGAGCGAGAGCCTGTCCGTCACGCAGCTGAAAAGCTATGCCGACGCGCTAAGGCCGTATAAGGACGCGGGCGACGGCGTGGGCGGCCTCGCCGACGAGATATGCGGCATGCTGCTGACCACGGCGGCGGGCAGTGAGTACCCGCTCACCGCCGACATAAAATATCTGTCCGCGTATACCGCCGCGCGTCTGGCGGAATTCACCGCAGCCGCCGCAGCCGTTTGACAAAAATCCGTATAAAGTATATACTATATAAGGTCATTACGATATATGACGGCAGCAAACATATACGGATGCCGAAGGAGAACTATGTACAAGATCGTTACCAGAAGAGAACTTAACCCCACGGTCACGTTTATGTCCGTGGAAGCGCCTCTCGTCGCGAAAAAAGCCCGCCCGGGACAGTTCATCATCCTGCGCGTCGACGAAGACGGCGAACGCATACCGCTCACCGTCGCGGGGTACGACCGCGAGCGCGGCACCGTCGACATTATTTTCCAGATCGTCGGCGCCACCACCATGAAGCTGAACGCCAAAAAACAGGGCGAGTATATTCAGGATTTCGTCGGCCCGCTCGGCAACGCCACCGAAGTGGAAGGCGTGAAAAAGGCGTGCATAGTCGGCGGCGGCGTGGGCTGCGCGATAGCGTATCCCGTCGCAAAGGAGCTGCACGACCTCGGCTGCGAAGTCACTTCGATCATAGGCTTCCGAAGCAAGGATCTCGTCATACTCGAAGAAGAGTTCGGCGCCGCGTCGGACAGGCTGTACCGCATGAGCGACGACGGCAGCTGGGGCGAGAAGGGCGTGGTCACCGCGCCGCTCAAAGCGCTGCTTGACGCCGGCGAGAAGTTCGACGTCGTAATCGCCATCGGCCCGGTCATCATGATGAAGTTCGTGACCGAAACGACGCGCCCGTTCGGGCAGAAGACCGTCGTGTCCATGAACCCCATAATGATAGACGGCACGGGCATGTGCGGCGGCTGCCGGCTGACCGTGAACGAGAACGGAAAGAAAATAACGAAATTCGCATGCGTCGACGGACCCGATTTCGACGCGTTCACCGTGGATTTCGACGAAGCGATGATGCGCGGCAGAATGTACGCCGACTTCGAGGCTCACGCCCGCGAAGAGGAATGCAACCTGCTCAAAGCGGAGGTGAAATAACATGCCCATAGTACCCAAGAAAAACCCCATGCCCACGCAGGATCCCAAAGTCAGGGCGCACAACTTCAACGAAGTCGCGTCCGGCTATACTCCCGAGCTCGCGGTCGCGGAAGCGTCGCGCTGCTTAAACTGCAAAAACAAGCCGTGCGTGTCCGGCTGCCCCGTCAATATAGACATTCCGCGTTTCATAATGAAGATAAAGGAAGGGGACTTCGAAGGAGCGTACTCGGTCATATCCGAATATTCCTCGCTGCCAGCAGTGTGCGGCAGGGTATGCCCGCAGGAAACCCAGTGCGAGGCGAAGTGCACTCTCGGCATAAAGTTCGAGCCCGTCGGCATCGGCAGGCTGGAACGTTTCGCCGCCGATACGCATAACGAAAATTCGACGGAAAAGCCGGTCAGACCGGCCGCAAACGGTCATAAAGTGGCTGTCGTTGGTTCCGGCCCTTCCGGCCTTACCTGCGCCGGAGACCTCGCAAAACGCGGCTACGCCGTGACCGTGTTCGAGGCGCTTCACACCGCCGGCGGCGTGCTCGTATACGGCATACCCGAATTCCGTCTGCCCAAGACCATAGTCGCGCGCGAGGTGGAAACGCTTAAACAGCTCGGCGTAGATATCGAAACCAACGTCGTCGTCGGCAAAACCCTGACCGTGGACGAGCTTTTCGAGTCCGGCTTTGAAGCCGTATTCATCGGCTCGGGCGCGGGTCTGCCCAATTTCATGAACATACCCGGCGAGAGCCTCAAAGGCGTATATTCGGCGAACGAGTTCCTGACGCGCAGCAACCTCATGAAGGCGTACCGCGATCATTCGGACACGCCCATCATGAAGAGCGGCAAGGTCGCAGTCGTGGGCGGCGGCAACGTCGCCATGGACGCCGCGAGGACGGCTCTCCGCCTCGGCGCCGAACACGTCTACATCGTCTATCGCCGTTCCATGACCGAGCTTCCCGCCAGAAAGGAAGAGGTCGAACACGCGGAAGAGGAGGGCATCGATTTCCGCCTGCTGTGTAACCCCGTCGAAATCCTCGGCTACGATAACCCCGACGACAAGCGCGATCCGAAAAACGGCAGCGTAGTCGGAATAAAGTGCATCAGGATGGAACTCGGCGAGCCCGACGAGAACGGCCGCCGTTCGCCCGTGCCCGTGCCCAGCAGCGAGTTTGTGCTTGACGTCGACACCGTCGTCATGAGCATAGGCACGTCTCCCAACCCGCTTATCAAGTCCACCGTGCGCGGCCTCGAAGTCAATCGCAAGGGCGGCATAATAGTGAACGAGGACGGCCTGACCTCCCGCGAAGGCATCTACGCCGGCGGCGACGCCGTCACCGGCGCCTCCACCGTCATCAGCGCCATGGGCGCCGGCAAAATAGCCGCCAAAGCCATCGACGAGTACATCATGAAAAAGTAACGGTTGCGGTAACGCCTTCGCGCGCTCCGCATGTAATTGGTTGCCTATAAGGTAACGAATGAGAAGTAATTTATTAAGAATATCGCTTATAACGCCGAGGAAATATTAAAGCCCCGGCGTTATATTCTTTTGTAAACATACGCAAGCAGCGAGTGCCTCACGGCGGCAAGGGGCATTTTGCGCCGATCAGCCCGAAAGCCGCCGCAATCGCGTCTTCACTTGCGCACGCCGACGGCGAGCGTTAGCGGTGCGCAAGGAATAAAGTCCCGTTGGCGTTCGCGCCGACACGAGCACAAAAATTTGTTATAAATTTTTATGCGCAGTGTCGCAATCGGCGCGAAAATACTATTTGGGCAATTTTTCGCCACATTTGGGGAAAAGGGTATTTACATTTTGCGCCGCATGTGGTAGTATAATAAAAAATATCGCAAGGTGGAAAAGATGATAAAAACAGCGATTGTGGAAGACGAAAAGGACGCGGCCGACACGCTGAACGCATATATCGGCAGGTGGGCGGATGAGAACGGAGAAACTCTCGGCGTGAAGATATACGACAACGCCGTAACCTTTCTGACGGATTACCGCGCCGACGCGGACATCGTCTTTCTCGACATTGAAATGCCTATGCTCGACGGCATGTCGGCGGCCGAAAAACTGCGCGAAACCGACCCGTACGTGATCATAGTGTTCGTCACCAATATGAAGCAATACGCCATACGCGGCTATTCGGTGGGCGCGCTCGACTTCATCGTCAAACCGGTATCGTACGCCGCGCTGTCGTCGCTTATGACCAAGGCGAGGAAACTCATATCCTCGCGCGGAGGCAGCGAAATCACTGTCGGATCGGGCAGCGCGGTGCGCCGCGTGCCGCTGTCCCGCATATTATACGTCGAAGTTTCCCGCCACCGCCTGACCTATCACACCGAGGACGGAGATTTCGAGACATGGGGCAACCTCGGCGACATCGAGGCCGAACTGCCAGATTCCTTTTCCCGCTGCAATTCCTGCTACCTCGTCAGTCTTGAACACGTAAAAGCGGTCGAAGGCGACGACGTACTGCTCGCCGGCGGTGCGCGCCTGCGCATAAGCCACCTGAAAAAGAAGAACTTTCTCGCCGACCTCGCCCGGTATCTCGGCAGGAGGTAATATGTTTGCGTTTTCGTCGCCACTGTATTGGTATAAAATGGTATTCATGGCGGAGCTTCTCGTCGCGGAAGGCCTCGCCACATATACGCTGAAAAAACGTCCGAAGTTTGCGCTGCGGGCGGTTTTGTGCATTCTTGGGTGCGAAGTAATCTCGTTTCTGTGCCCGGTGTTCGACTTTTCGTATAACGCGGTATACACGTCGTTCATGTTCCTGCTGCTGTTTGCGGTGACGCTGTGCGCGATGAAAGTGTGCTACGACGAGCCGTGGGTGAACATAATTTTCTGCGGCATCATAGCGTATACTACGCAGCACATAGCGTACGAGTTCGAAAACTTTTTCCTGACGGTTTTCGATCTCGGAAATTCGGGAATGGCTTACGGCAGTCTTGACGCGGTAACCGGCGAGTTCAGCCTTTTCACCGTACTTGTCTATGCGGGATCGTATTTTTTCGTTTATTGGTTTATCTGGGCGTTTGTCGAGCATCGTATACGGCAAAGGGAAAGTTTGCGGATAGAGTATTCGTATCTGTTCGTTTTCGCCGCCGTGATCGTTGCCGTGGATATAGTGCTGAGCATAGTCGTCACATATCTCCCGAGACCTGCCGATATCAAGCCGTTTTTGCTCGTGATTTCGATTTACAATATCCTTTCGTGTTCTCTGGCGATAGGTATGCAGTTTTCCATGCTGGGCAAGCGTATAGCGGAAACGGAACTTGCCGAGGTGCAGGGCCTGTGGGACAGGGACCGCAAGCTGTACGAGATGAGCAAGGAGAACGTGGAACTCATCAACGTGAAGTGCCACGACTTAAAGAAACAGATACGCGCGCTGCGCACCGCGAGCGGGGAGGTGGACAAGGACGCATTGCGGGAGATAGAGCAGGCAGTGAACATCTATGACGGGGCGGTAAAGACTGGGAGCGACGTGCTGGACGTTATACTTGCGGAAAAGAGTTTATACTGCGAAAAGCACGGAATAAAACTGACGTGCATAGCGGACGGGGAGAAGCTTAATTTCATGAGCAAGCCGGACATATACTCGCTTTTCGAGAACGCGATCTCCAACGCCGTGGAAGCTGTGAGCGGTATTGCCGATCCGGACAGGCGCATCGCCCGCCTCAAAGTCACCTGTTCGGGCAGACTGATTTCCGTGCATATTGAAAACTGCTGCGACGCCGCGCCCGAATTCGAGGACGGGCTGCCGAAGACTACGAAAGGGGACGAGAGGTGGCACGGATACGGCATGCGGAGCATGCGTCTAATCGCCGAAAAGTACGGCGGCGGACTGTCCGCGTCCGTCGAAGACGGCATGTTCTATCTCGACGTAGTTCTGCCTCTGCCCGACCATTCGGGGAATGAGGGCGACTGATTGGGGAAAACCTCTTTATTTCGCGGTTACCGCGTGATAATATGGCGTTGTCCGAAAGGGAACGCCATTCCCGCGGATAATAGCGAAAAAAAGGAGAAATGACAATGGCAAAAGACAAGCTCAAAATGAGCAACAAACGGTTTATGGCTATCATGATTCCCGTGATCGTATTTTTGGTCGCGGCGATGATTACGGTAACATGTGTCATGAATTATTTTGGATTGGTTATGGACAAAGTCTTCGGACAGGGCGCAAGACACATCGTAAATGTCGAAGGTACCGAAACGTGGGATACGCAATATTACGATGTAAAATACGACACTTCCGACGAGGCGCTTAAAGCCGCTTCGGATAAATCAAAGGAAGTGTGCGATGAAGGTTACGTCTTGCTGAAGAATGCGCAGAAGAACGGAAAAAATATGCTTCCGCTTGCTGAAAAATCGAAAATCACTCCGTTCGGTTTTCATTATACGCACCCCGTATACAGCATTCTCGGATCGGGTTCCGTTTATGATGAGATGGGATACGGCAATTCCGGACCTTATAATTCCGCGTATAATTGTACAAATAAATATTCCGTAACGATGAGCGAGGCTATCAAGTCAAACTTTACCGTTAACGCGACGGTCGAACAGCGCATGAACGATTCCGAATACGTCAAAGTCGATGCTGCGGAAGGTACCACGCCGTGCAAGGAGTTTCCGAACGTCAACCAGTGCGAAGGCGGAAATACGTATCTGTATCAATACGATCCCTCTATATTCTCCGGAACAGAGGATTCATGCGCGGATACCACTGGTCTGGTATTTATAGGACGCGACGCCGGCGAGGGCGGAGATCTGAAATTCGACGCGTATGCCGACGGCACGCCCCATCAGCTTACTCTTTCCAAAAGCGAAAAAGAGATTATTTCGTTTGCAAAAGCGAATTGCGATAACGGCGTCGTCGCTGTGATCAACAGCGGTAACGTAATGGAACTCGACGAGCTTATAAGCGGCGACTATGCTGTCGACGCAATCATATGGATCGGTTTTCCGGGCAGTATAGGCAGTCAGTCGCTTTCCGATATTCTGTGCGGTAAAGTAAATCCGTCCGGGAGAACCGTAAATACATGGACGTCGGATCTCCTTGCCGATCCGACTACCGCCAATCTCGGAGAATTTATTTATACCGATTCGGAAGTCGAAGGAACCACGGCGGTCGGCGGTTCATTTATAGAGTATGAAGAGGGCGTTTACGTCGGATATAAATATTACGAAACCGCGGACGAGATGGACGCCTCTTTCGACTATGACGAAGCGGTGGTGTTCCCGTTCGGATACGGACTGTCGTATACGACGTTCGAGCAGAAGATAACGGGCTACGTAGACGGAGGAGACGAAATCAGCGTGACGATATCCGTAAAGAACACCGGCGACAGGGACGGCAAAGAAGTCGTGCAGCTGTATTACACCGCGCCGTACACCGACTTTGACAAGACGAACAAGATAGAGAAACCTGTAAAGAACCTCGTGGCGTTCGACAAGGTGGAAGTGGCGAAGGGAGTGACGGAAGAAGTGACGCTTACGTTCGCGAAAGAGGACATGGCGTCTTACTGCTACACGCGTGACAACGGCGACGGAACGAAGGGCTGCTACGTGCTCGAGAACGGTGAATACACGATAACGCTGGGCAAGAACAGCCACGACGCGTGGGACAGCCGCACTACGACGATAAACGAAACGGTGTGGTACGACAGCGACAATCCCCGTCAGTCCGAAAAGGACGGTCAGTCGCTGCTTGACGACGAGGGCAATCCCATAGATGTGCCGGCAAAAACGAAAGAGGATGCGTTTGCGTCGTTCGTTGCGGCAACCAATCGTTTCGAAGACTGCAACGAATATATGAATTCGTCGTCTGTTACCAATCTTTCGCGCAGCAATTGGACCGGTACGTTCCCTACAAGACCCGAAAACAATACGAAAACGGCTTCCGATCAGCTTGTCGCGGAGATCGAATCATACAATTACATGAATTTCGATTACGAGAACGACGCGTTGCTCGGCAATAAAGAGGGAAGTAAGGTATACGCGGCGGAAGCTCCGGTGTCAAAGGCGGACAACGGACTGACTCTGATGGATATGCGCGGCAAGGACTATTACGACAACGATTGGAATCTGCTGCTCGATCAGCTGGATTACGGGAATACCGAACAGCTTATAGCTTTCCTGTTTAATGCGGCGCAGACCATAAACCCGATAGAAGAAATAGGCTTAACCAAGACCAAGGGCTGCGAGGGTCCCTCGGGCGTAGGCATGTTCAGCGAAATGTTCGAGGATTGGGGCGAAACTATGGCATATCCCGGAGGCATGGTAATAGCGTCGTCCTGGAATACCGATCTTGCGTATAAAGCCGGAGAAGCGATGGGACTCGAAGCTCTCAATCTGACGCCGTCCGACGGAATGCATATCAACGGATGGACCGGTCCGGCAATGAACCTGCACCGCAGCCCGTTCGGCGGCAGAAACGGCGAATATTACAGCGAAGATTCTTTCCTGTCCGGTATGATCGGCGTGCAGATAATCAACGGAGCGGGAGACAAAGGGTTGTATACTATATACAAGCACTTTGCCGTAAACGATTCTGAAACCAACAGACACGGTATATGCACGTGGCTGAACGAGCAGGCAATGCGTGAGACGTATTTCAAAACGTTTGAAATAGTATTCAAAGAATCCCGCCGTACCGTCAAATATATCGCCGACGATCAGGGTACCGTGGCGGTGAAACGGATGAAAGGCGCAATGGCGGTTATGACGTCCATGAACAGAATAGGCGCCGTTCCCGCTGGCGGACATTACGGCCTGCTGACGGAAGTGCTGCGCGACGAATGGGGCTTCCATGGATTCGTGCAGACCGACCAGCCTACGCAGACTGATAAGGATCAGATGCTCAGAGCCGGCGGCGACGTTCAGATGAGCAGCACGGCAACCGCTCCGCGCGATCTTACAAGCAATACCATAAAGCATTGCATACGCAGATCCGTACACAACGTCGCGTTTGCGCTCGTAAATTCCAACGTAATGCAGGGAGTCGCACCCGGGACCATAATCTATTACGATATGTCGCCGTGGGCTATCGGGCTCATGATAGGCGACATAGTCGTCGGCCTGCTCATCGCAGGCGGCATCGTGTGGATCGTGCTCCGTGTGCTGGACGAGAAGAAACATCCCGAAAAATACAAACGCAAGGAAAAGATCTGACGCGTATGACGAAAATATCCCGGAGCACCCTCCGGGATATTTTTTTGCGCCGCACGGATTATCAAACGCTTGCCGATTCCTTCAATATATGCTATACTTTAATGAAATATACCGAGCGTCGGCACAGCCGGAGGACATGATGCGCGAATCGGACGTAACAGAGCTTATAGAAAAAGTAAAATCATACGGCCGCGATGTGAAAATCGTGGCGGCGACGAAGACGCGCAGCGCCGAAGAAATCAACCGCCTGAAAAAGTTCGGCATAACGGCGATGGGCGAGAACCGCGTGCAGGAGCTGCTCGCCAAATACGACGGGCTGGACATGCCGGAGATTCACTTCATCGGCGCGCTGCAGACGAATAAAGTGAAATATATCGCGGATAAGGTATGTATGATACAATCCGTGGACAGGATAGAACTGGGCAGGGAAATAGAAAAGCGCTGCGCCGCCATAAACAAGGTCATGGACGTGCTCGTCGAAGTCAATTACGGCGGCGAAGAGAGCAAGAGCGGCTGCCGTCCGTCCGACTGCGTCGCGCTGGCGCTCGGGCTTGCCAATCTGCCGCACCTGCGCGTGCGCGGACTGATGACGGTGCTGCCGATAGGCGCGCCCGACGAGATGTACGACGGCATGAAAAAGCTGTCCGACGAACTGAAAGCGCAGCTTCCGGAAGCGGAATATCTGTCCATGGGCATGAGCGACGACTACGAACGGGCGATAGCCCACGGCGCGAATATGATACGGCCGGGCACGGCGCTTTTCGGCGCGAGGGAATACCCGGCGGGGAGGGAAAGCAAATGAGCGAAAGACGCAATCTCGAAGATTATCCGTTTTACGAGGACGTGCACGAGGCGCAGCCCGTCATCGACGATTCCATGCTTCCGCCCGACTCGTCACAGAAAATCGTTCCGCGCGAGTATCAGAACGTGCTCGTATACGAGCCCACCAATTACAACGACGTACAGACGCTCATAGACTATCTCAAACGCAAGGAGCCGGCCATAATCAACCTCGACGGGGTGGACGCGGCGGTGGCTCAGCGCGTGCTCGACTTCACTTCGGGCGCGATGTACGCGCTCAACGGCAGCGTGCTGCGCATATCGGGAAACATTTTCCTGCTTTCGCCGGAAGGCGTGGGAGTGACCATACCGCATGACCTTTCTCAGAAATAAACCGGATAAAAAGAAATATATCCTTCACGCCGTGACGGCTGCCGCGGTCATCGCCGTCGTGCTCGTTATCGACCTGCTCACCAAGGCGCTGATCGAAAATTTGGCTATGGAACGAATGCCGGAAGGCGGAACGCAGTGTCAGCTCACCACTGTTATAGAAGGATTTTTCTATATAACGTATATCCGGAACACGGGCGCCGCGTGGTCGATAGGCGGCGGCAGCGACGTGTTCATGACCGTCGTCATAGCGCTGACCTTCGTCGCCGTGGCGGTTATTCTCGCCGTGATTTATTTCCCGGACAAACGCAAAAACCTGTTTTTCGTCGTCGGTCTCGCGCTTATAGCCGGCGGCGCGGTAGGCAATCTCGTGGACAGACTGATGCTCGGTTACGTCCGCGATTTTCTTGATTTCTATCCGTTCGGCTACAACTTCCCGGTATTCAACGTCGCGGACATGAGCCTTGTCGTCGGCGTCATAATGACCGTGATATGCATACTCGTGTTCTTCTTCAGACCCGAAAAGAAGGTCGAGTCCGAAAACGCGGACGGCGGCGGGGACGCGGCATGAAAATGTACGCCGAACCGGGCGAGAAAACGCGCTTCGACGTGTATCTCGCCGCCGAGACCGATTATACCCGGTCGTACATAAAACAGCTCATAGACGGCGGCAGGGCGACGCTGAACGGCCGCAAGGTCAAGTGCGGTGAAATCGTAAAGAGCGGCGACGAGATAGAGCTCGACCCGCCCGAACCGGTGACGGCGGCCGAACCGCGCGACATTCCGATAGACATAATATACGAGGACGGCGACATCGCCGTCGTGAACAAGCAGCAGGGACTGACCGTGCATCCCGCGCCGGGCAATTACGACAACACGCTCGTGAACGCTCTGCTGTTCCGCCTCGAAGGACTTTCCGCCATAAACGGCGCGCTCCGTCCCGGCATAGTGCACCGCCTGGACAAGAATACGAGCGGCGTCATGGTCGTGGCGAAAAACGACGCGGCGCACCTCTCGCTGTCGCGGCAGATAGCCGCGCGCGAGGTTACGAAGATATACCTCGGACTGGTCGACGGGCACATGAAGGACGCGTCGGGCAGGGTGGACGCTCCCATAGGGCGCAGTCCGCGCGACCGTAAACTCATGGCTGTCGTCCCCGGCGGCAGACCGGCGGTGACCGAATACGAGGTGGAGGAGGTCCTGCCCGGCCACGACCTCGTGCGCTTTCACATTCTGACCGGACGCACCCATCAGATACGCGTGCACGCGAAATACCTCGGTCATCCGATCACGGGCGACGAGCAGTACGGCGCGGGCGCGTTCATGGGCAGCAACGGCCAATTGCTGCATTCGTACAGTCTGACGATAAAACATCCGTCTACGGGCGAAGAGATGACGTTCACCGCGCCTCTGCCCGATTATTTTCAAAAGATACTGAAAATTCTACGCGAAAAGGATAAATAGAATGTTACGCAAAAAGGATCTGCTGGGGCTCAAGGATCTTTCCAAGGAAGAGCTTGAACGCATACTGGCGCACGCCGCGGAAATGAAATCGGCGTTCGTCGCGCGCGAATCCCTGGACAATCTCAAAGGCAAGTGCGTCGCGACTCTGTTTTACGAAAACAGCACGCGCACCAAGAACTCTTTCGAGACTGCCGCGCGCCTTCTCGGCGCCCGCACGATCTCAATTTCGGTGGCGACGTCGTCGGTTAAAAAGGGCGAGTCGCTCATCGATACCGGCCGCACGCTGGACGCGCTGCTGACAGACGTCATAGTCATACGCCACTCCATGGCGGGCACGCCCGCGCTGCTTGCGAAAAACGTGCGCGCGTCCGTCGTGAACGCGGGCGACGGCATGAACGAGCATCCGACGCAGAGCCTGCTCGACCTGTTCACGATGAAAGAAAAATTCGGCACGATCAAGGGACTGAAAGTCGTTATGGTCGGCGACGTCAGGCACTCCCGCGTGGCGCGCAGCAATCTGTGGGCGCTGGGCAAACTTGGCGCCGAGACCGCTATAGTCGCGCCGTACACGCTCATTCCGAAGGGAATCGAGGAGCTGGGCTGCGAAGTGTATACCGACTTCGAAGACGCGGCCGCCGGCGCCAACGTGGTCATGGGACTGCGCATACAGCTGGAGCGCCAGAAGATCGGGCTGTTCCCGTCCATATCCGAATACGGCGAACATTTCGCCGTTACGGAGGAGAAACTTGCCGAGATCTGTCCGGACGCGCTGGTCATGCACCCCGGGCCCGTCAACCGCGGCGTGGAGATAACCAGCGGAGTGGTGGACGGCGAAAGCAGCCTCATAAACGAACAGGTGACAAACGGCGTGGCTGTGCGTATGGCGGTCATGGACTTCCTTGCCGGAGGTGAGAGATGAGCATACTTATTAAGAACGGCAGAATCATAGACGGCGGCGAGATCAAGGCCGACGTATTCATAGACAACGGCAAAATAATGCGCGTGGGCGAGAATCTCGACGTCACCGCCGAAATAGTGATAGATGCGGGCGGAAAGCTTGTCATGCCCGGACTCGTGGATATGCACTGCCATCTCCGCGAACCCGGCTTCGAACACAAGGAAACGATAGAAAGCGGGAGCCGCGCCGCTGTTCACGGCGGCTATACGTCCGTCGCCTGCATGCCGAACACGAATCCCGTCATAGACAACGCCGCGATCGTGCGCTACGTCGCTCAGCGCGGCAGGGAAGCGGACGGCGCGCGCGTCTATCCCATCGGCTGCATAACCAAGGGGCAGAAGGGCGAAGAGCTCGCCGAGATGGCAAAAATGAAGGACGCCGGCATCGTCGCGGTGAGCGACGACGGGCATCCGGTCATGAACGGCGGCATCATGCGCAACGCGCTCGAATACGCAAAAACGTTCAATCTGCTCGTGCTCGACCATCCCGAGGACAGCACCGTGAGCGGCGACGGAGTGGTGAACGAAGGTGTGAATGCGACGATTGCGGGCCTGAAAGGCATAAGCAGAGCGGCCGAAGAGATAGGTATTGCGCGTGACATAGTACTTGCCGAAACGCTGGATACCCGTATTCATCTGTGCCACGTGTCCACCGCCGGGGGCGTGCAGCTCGTGCGCGAGGCCAAGGCGCGCGGCGTGCGCGTAACCTGCGAAACCTGCCCGCACTACTTCTCGGCCACCGACGAAGAAATATTGTCTTACAATACCAACGCGAAAATCAACCCGCCGCTGCGCGAGCAGTCCGATTGCGAAGCCATAATAGAAGGACTCAAAGACGGCACGATCGACGCGATCGCGACCGACCACGCGCCGCACGCGGCGGACGAAAAGAACAGGGAATTCGACCTCGCTCCTTTCGGAACGGTGGGGTTCGAAACTGCGCTCAGCGTGGCGTATACCTATCTCGTCGATACGGGCGAGCTGGATATGGAAACGCTCGTGCGCCTTATGAGTCAGACGCCCGCGCGCCTGCTCGGACTGCCTGTCGTGCATATAAAACCGGGTATTATGGCTGACATAGTAGTGTTTGATCCCGGCGCTTCGTGGACGGTAAGGGCTTCGGAACTGTACGGAAAGGGCAAAAACTGCCTGTACGACGGCTGGATGCTCAAAGGAAAGGTCGAGCATACCATCGTGGGCGGCGTGCTCAAAGTATAACAAGAGGAGGACGATACAATGATAATCGACGAACTTTGCGCGAAGATCGCGGCAACGGGCAATCCCAGTGTGGTCGGTCTGGACACCGCTCCCGAATATCTGCCCGATTACGAAAAAATAAAGGGCGACGCGAGAGCGACCGCCGAAAGCGTGATCGAGTTCAACGCGCGCATAATCGACAAAATCAAATCCGTCGTGCCCGCGGTGAAGGTGCAGATAGCGTACTACGAAGCATGCGGGCTGCTCGGCATGACGGTGTTTTCCGAAACGGTCAGGTTCGCCAGGCAGTCGGGCATGATAGTCATAGCCGACGCTAAGCGCGGCGACATAGGCGCTACCGCAAAGCAGTACGCCGCCGCGTTCTCGTCCGGCGATTTCGATTCCGATTTCGTGACCGTCAACGCGTACTTCGGCACCGACGGCGTAAAACCCTTCCTCGGCAACCCGGACAAGGGCATATTCGCGCTCGTTAAAACGTCCAATCCTTCGGGCGGCGAAATTCAGGATCTCCGCCTCGAAAACGGCCTCGCCGTCTACGAACAGATGGCGAAGCTCGTGCGCGGCTGGGGCGCCGACTCGGTCGGCGAAAGCGGCTATTCCAACGTGGGCGCCGTCGTGGGCGCGACGTATCCCGACCAGGCGCGCGAACTCCGCGTGCTCATGCCGAACACCTTCTTCCTCATTCCCGGCTACGGTGCGCAGGGCGGCGGCGCGGACGGCGCGGTCGCCGGCTTCGACGCGAACGGGCGCGGCGGCATAGTCAATTCCAGCCGCGGCATAATCTGTGCATACAAACAGGATAAATACAAAGGCATGAGCTACGCCGACGCGGCTTACGCGGCGGCAATCGACATGCGCGAGGATCTCGCGGGGGCGCTGGCGAGAAGATGAACGATTTCACGGGCGAAGTCATAGCCAACAGCGAGATTGCGCCGGGCGCGTTCCTGCTCGAAATGTCTTTTTCCGGACTGCCCGAAATGCGCGGCGGTCAGTTCGCCATGCTCGAACCCCCGCGCGATGACTGCGTGCTCCGCCGGCCCCTCGGCATATGCATGGCGGCGCCCGACTACGCGGCGTTCCTGATGCAGGTGAAGGGCGGCGGCACCGAAGCCATATCCCGCCTCGAATGCGGCGACACGCTCCGCGTCACCATGCCGCTCGGCAACGGCTTTCCGGTAAAGCCCGGGGCGACAGCGGCGATCGTGGGCGGCGGTTTCGGCATCGCGCCGCTGTATATGACGGCGGCGGAGTGCGGCGGAAACGTGCGCATATACAACGGTTTCGCGACGGCGAAACAGGTCATGCTCGCCGACCGCTTCGCGGCGGTGGGGCGGCTTACGGTCTGCACCGACGACGGCAGCCGCGGCTACCGCGGTTATCCCGTGGATGCGCTCGCCGAGGATATGGACGGGGGATTTGTTCCCGACGTCATATACTGCTGCGGGCCCGAACCTCTCATGCGCGCCGTCAAAAAACTGGGCGAGGAGCGCGGCGTGGAAACGTACCTTTCCCTCGAACAGCGCATGGGCTGCGGCGTGGGCGCCTGCCTGACGTGTACGTGTAAGGTAGCGGGACACAACACCCGCGTGTGCAAGGACGGCCCTGTATTCCGCTCCACGGAGGTGTATTTATGAATACGCGCGTAAATATCTGCGGCGT
The DNA here is from genome assembly GCA_904387375.1 of Candidatus Protoclostridium gallicola. Taxonomy (GTDB): domain Bacteria; phylum Bacillota; class Clostridia; order Christensenellales; family Pumilibacteraceae; genus Protoclostridium; species Protoclostridium gallicola. The sequence continues at coordinate 45,763 of CAJFLE010000003.1, read as the reverse complement.
GGAACTGAAAAATCCCGTCATCGCGGCGTCCGGCACCTTCGGCTTCGGCCGCGAATACAACGAGTTTTACGACGTCGGCATGCTCGGCGGCATATCGTCCAAGGGACTGACCCTGCTCCCGCGCGAGGGCAACGACGGCGTGCGCATAGCCGAAACGCCGAGCGGCATACTCAACTGCGTGGGTCTGCAGAACCCCGGTGTCGAAGCGTTCATAGAACGCGAACTGCCTTTCATGCGCGAAAGCGGCGCCGTCGTCATAGCCAACGCGGCGGGTTCGTCGCTGCAGGACTACGAAAAAATCTGCGAGCGGCTGAGCGAGACCGACGTGGATATGATAGAGCTGAATATCAGCTGCCCCAACGTCAGGTGCGGCGGCATGAGTTTCGGCGTGCTGCCGTCGTCGGTGGAAGAGGTGACGCGCGCCGCGCGTTCGCACTGCTCCAAGCCGCTCATAGTCAAGCTCACCCCCAACGTTTCGGACATAGCCGACAACGCCCGCGCCGCGGAGAACGGCGGCGCCGACGCCGTTTCTCTCATCAACACGCTTACGGGCATGGCGGTGGACGTGTATACCCGCCGGCCCGTGCTCGGCAACGTGACGGGCGGACTGAGCGGCCCGTGCGTCAAGCCGGTGGCGCTCCGCATGGTGCGTCAGGTGTATAAAGCCGTTTCCGTACCCATAATAGGCCTTGGCGGCATAACTTCGGCGCGCGACGTGCTCGAATTCATGCTGTGCGGCGCCGCGGCGGTGCAGGTGGGAACGGCCAATCTTTCCGATCCGCTCGCCTGCGCCGACATCGTAAACGGCTTGACAGCGGAAATGGAAAAGTGTAGAATAGACGATATAAACGACATAGTCGGCAAACTGCTCGATTGAATCAAGCGTTATAAATACCGGAAAAAAGGAAATATTTACAATGACTGCAAAAGAAGTACTGGCCGCATACGAGAGAACGGGCGGCGTTCTGAAAGGACATTTTCTGCTGACCAGCGGACGCCATTCCGACACGTACATGCAGAGTGCGAAGCTCTTCGTCCATCCCGACGAGGCCGAAAAGATAGTGGCCGCTCTTGCCGAAAAGCTCGCGCCGTACAAGCCCGATATCGTCGTATCCCCGGCGGTGGGCGGTATCATTCTCGGATACGAGCTCGCGCGCCAGCTCGGCGTCACCAACATTTTCGCCGAGCGCGAAAACGGCAATATGACCCTGCGCCGCGGCTTCGAACTGAATAAGGGCGCCCGCGTCGTGGTCGCCGAAGACGTAGTCACGACGGGCGGCAGCGTCAGGGAAGTCATCGACCTTTGCCGCAGCCTCGGCGCCGACGTCGTCGCGTGCGCGAGCGTGGTAGACCGCTCCAACGGAAAAGTGGAGTTCCCGGTGCCGTACGTGCCCCTTCTTTCCATGGAAGTCACGAGCTGGGAACCGGACGAATGCCCCCTGTGCAAGGCGGGCGCGCCCGCGCCGTATAAGCCGGGCAGCAGAAAATAAGGAATATGGAAGAGAAAGAACGGAAAGGCACTCCCGGGGAATGGCTGCGCCGCGTGTGCGGCGTCATGCTCGTCGTCGCGGCGATCGTGCTCATCGTCGGCGTATTCGTCGAACCCGCGTGGGTGGAAATAACTGGCTTCGCGCTGTTTATCGCGGCGTCGCTGCTGTCTGTCGTCCGCATGATAATCATCATCCGCGGCAGTATCAGCCGCACGTCGCCCGAGTTCCGCAACGCCGTCGTCAATATCGTCGTCATGGCGCTCGTGTTCGGCCTCGCCCTTTTCGGTCTTATCTATAACTGCGTGAATCTTATATAATCTGTCTTATCGCCATTGTGCCGAAACCCCGCGGTTTATTCCGCGGGGTTTTTCCTTTGCAAGCGATATCTTTTGCGCATAGGCGCGATAACAAATAAGTATTTTACAAGACGGCGGCGGGATGATATAATGAATTCGTAAAAACGACGGAGGTATTGTATTATGGAATACACGAAACTGGGAAACAGCGGCATAGAGGTCTCGCGCTTCTGCCTCGGATGCATGAGCTTCGGCGATCCGGCAAGCAAAATGCACGCATGGACGCTCGACCCCGACAAGAGCGAGGCTGTCATAAAGCACGCTCTCGATCTCGGCATCAACTTTTTCGACACCGCGAACTGCTATTCCGCGGGCACGAGCGAGGAGTACCTCGGCAGGGCGATAAAAAACAACGTCGCGCGCGATAAGGTAGTGCTCGCGTCCAAGGTATATTTCAACGAAGGCAATCTGTCCAAAGCGGCGATCGGGCGCGAGATCGACGGCACGCTCAGACGCCTCGGCACCGACTATCTCGATCTGTACATCATTCACCGCTTCGACTACGGCACGCCCATCGAGGAAACGATGGAGGCGCTCGACGGACTGGTCAGAGCGGGAAAGGTGCGCGCTCTCGGCGCGTCCGCCATGTACGGGTATCAGTTCTACAATATGCAGCTCGCCGCGCGCGACAACGGCTGGACGCCCTTCGTGTCCATGCAGAATCATTACAATCCGCTCTACCGCGAGGACGAGCGCGAACTCATTCCGATCTGCAGGCAGATGAACGTCGCGCTTACGCCGTACAGCCCGCTGGCGGCAGGCAGGTGCGCCCGCCCGAACTGGGAGGCGGACACCATGCGCAGCCACACGGACAAGGTGGCGCAGGGCAAATACGATTCCACCGAGGAGCAGGATAAGGCGATCGCCGCGCGCATAAAAGAGCTCGCGGATAAATACGGCGCGACCATGACGCAGATAACCTTCGCATGGCATTTCGCGAAAGGCATCTTCTCGCCGATAATAGGCGCCACCAAAGAGAAATATCTCGACGACGCCGTCGGCGCTTTCGGCATAAAACTTACCGACGAGGACGTCGCATATATAGACGAGTGCTACGTCCCGCACAAAATCGTCGGCGCGGTCTGACCCGGCCGTCGTATCCGAACCCCCGCGGATTTTTTCCGCGGGGGTTTTGCGTATTGTGTGCGTTTGTGTGTACTTTGTGTGCATTACGGATTATTTTCCCGGAGGTCTTGAAATGCGCCGGAATGTATGCTACAATATTGACGGAAGCATAGAATGCGCCGGACGGACGGCCGGGCGCAAAGGAGGAAAAAATGCATTGCAGATATTGCGGAAAAGAAATGGACGACGATGCGAAGGTATGCCGTTATTGCGGCAGAGCGGTCGCTGAAAGCCGGCCCGTACGGCAGGACGATGACGTCAATACATGCGCCGTACTATCCGTATTGTTCGCATTTCTCTTACCTTTCGCGGGCATCGTTTTCGGTGCGGTCGGGCTGCACTCCGCCAAAAAGACGGGCGGAAACGGGCGGCGTCTGGCTTTTGTGGGTCTGATACCTTCCATAACGATATTCGTGCTTATGATGACGCGGATATTAGGTATCGCGGTGATTGCGCCCGCCATCAAAGGCGGCGTAAGCGCGTCGTGAATTATCATTCGCGTATTTTCGCGCGCACGCGCGAAAATACGCGTTTGTCCGTGCGTCGGAAACCGCCGGAAACGGGAAAAATCTCCGGGTAAGACTTGTCTTGCCGGAGATTTTTTATGCGAATTAAGAAAATCATATTATCCGCGGCGGCGGGACTGGCGCTCACCGCTGCGCTGTGCGCGGGACTGTGGATGGCCGCGGCTCCCGGGCGGGTGCAGACGGGCTCCGCGCCGGCGTTCACAGGCTCGGAGGAGCGGGAAGAATCGTCCGCCACGGAAGGCCTGGCATACGAGCAGGTGGAATGGAAGGACGAATATGCCGTCGCCGGCATGGGAGAATGTTCTGAAACTGACATCGTTGTATGCGATGAGTGCGGTGACTGTCCGGTTACCGCCGTTGCGGAAGAAGCGTTCCGCGGCTGTACGTCGTTGCGCACCGTACTGCTGCCCGACAGTGTGACGGAAATCGGAGAAGGAGCCTTTTACGGCTGCACGTCGCTCGCGGCCGCGGAAATGCCGGCGGTCACGGACATAGGCGCGCGTGCTTTCTACGGCTGTACGTCGCTGTCGTCCGTAACCCTGCCGGACTCGCTGTACTCGGTGGGCGATTACGCCTTCTACGGCTGCGATTCTCTGGAAACGGTAGTGATCCCCGAAAGCGTCGGGGTGGTCGGCGCATACGCTTTCTATAACTGCGCGTCGCTGACGGATATATTCTGCGAGGCCGAATCCATGCCCGAAGGCTGGGACTTTGCCTGGAAGAACTATTTCACGGCGACGGTGCACTGGAAGGACGAATGGCATTACGTCGGCGGTGTGCCTACTCCCAAGCCCGTCGACCCCGAACAGACGACAAATTTTACGCGCTTTTCACGTCAAAACGATTGAGAATTTTTTCCGGATATGATATAGTTTTCACTATGGACATCACAGCTGTACTTGCCGAAGAATTCGGCATCAATCCCAAGTATTCGGAAAATATCGTCGCCCTCATCGACGACGGCAATACCATACCTTTCATCGCGCGCTACCGCAAGGAAATGCACGGCGCGCAGACTGACGAACTGCTCCGCGATTTCGCCGACCGCCTGAACTACCTGCGCAACCTCGAAAAGCGCAAGGAAGAGGTCACGGCGTCCATAACCGAGCAGGGCAAGTGGACGGACGAACTGGCGGCGGCGCTGTCCGCGGCGGGAACGCTGGCGGAAGTGGAGGACATCTACCGCCCGTATAAGCAGAAGAAAAAGACGCGCGCTGGCGTGGCGATGGAAAAGGGTCTGCAGCCGCTCGCCGACATTATATTCGCGCAGGCGGACGCCGGCAGTCTAGAAGAGCTCGCCGCTCCGTACGTCGACGTCGAAAAGGGCGTGGAAACGGCCGCCGACGCGCTTGCCGGCGCGTCGGACATCATCGCCGAGTATATCTCGGACAATGCGGATATCCGCAAAACCCTGCGCGAATACATAACCGAAACGGGCAGTCTGTCCACTGAAAAGGCCAAGGACGCGCCCGAGGACAAGCTGCCCACATACGAGATGTATCTCGAATACTCGGAGCCTGTAGGGAAGATTCCGCCCCACCGCATACTCGCGGTCAACCGCGGCGAAAAGGAGGGTTGCCTGAAAGTGACCGTTTCCTGCGACGGCGACGTCTGCCTCGATAAAATAGGCGCGGCGGTGCTGGTTCCCGGCGGCGCATATTCCGAATTCATAAAGACGGCCGCGGCGGACGCTTTCTCGCGGCTGGTGTTCCCGGCGCTCGAACGCGAACTGCGCTCCACGATCACCGAGAAAGCGGAGGAATCGGCCATAAAGGCGTTCGAGGTCAACCTCAAACCGCTGCTCATGCAGCCGCCTCTCAAAGACAAAGTCATACTCGGGCTCGACCCCGCGTACCGTACGGGCTGCAAGCTCGCAGTCATAGACAAGTCGGGCAACCACGTATGGCACGGCGTGATATATCCCACGCCTCCGCACGCCCGCCTCGAAGAAGCGGCGCGCACCGTCAAGGAAGTGGTGAAAAAATACGCCGTCGACGTCATCGCGATAGGCAACGGCACGGCAAGCAAGGAGTCCGAAATCTTCATCGCCGGACTGCTGCCCGAACTCTCGCGGCCGGTCATGTACGCCATGGTCAACGAGGCGGGCGCTTCGGTATACTCCGCCTCCAAGCTCGGCACCGAAGAGTTTCCCGAATTCGGCGTGGAAGTGCGCAGCGCCATATCCATAGCGCGCCGCCTTCAGGATCCTCTCGCCGAACTCATTAAAATAGACGTCAAGAGCATAGGCGTGGGTCAGTACCAGCACGATATGCCGCATAAGCGCCTGGACGAAGTGCTTACCGGCGTCGTCGAGGACTGCGTCAACTCCGTCGGCGTGGACCTCAACACCGCGTCGCCCAGCCTGCTGTCGTATGTGTCCGGGCTCAACGCGTCGGTGTCGAAGAATATCGTCGAATACAGAAAGAACAAACTGTTCACCGACAGAAAAGAGCTGCTCAAAGTGGGCAAGCTCGGCCCCAAGGCATACGAGCAGTGCGCCGGATTCCTTCGCATACTCGGCGGCGACAATCCGTACGACGCCACCGCGGTGCATCCGGAAAGCTACGACGCTCTCGGCAAGCTGCTGGCGAAATACGGCTACAATTCCGACGACATACTCCGCTCCAATCTCGGCGGGCTGAAAGCCAGGGTGGAAGCGGACGGCTTCGGCAAGGTGGCGGAAGAGATAGGCGTGGGCGAGATGACTCTCCGCGACATCGTGGACGACGTCATGCGCCCCGGCCGCGACATCCGCGACGATCTGCCCAAGCCCGTGCTCCGTTCCGACCTGATGAGCCTCGAAGATCTCAAAGAGGGCATGGAGCTGACCGGCGTCGTGCGCAACGTCATCGACTTCGGCGTGTTCGTGGATATCGGCGTGCATCAGGACGGTCTCGTGCATATAAGCGAGATCACGAACGGCTACATCACGCACCCGAGCGAAGTTCTCGCCGTCGGACAGCAGGTGAAGGTCAAGGTCATCGGCGTCGATGTCAAGCGCGGCAGGATTTCCCTGTCCATGAAGCAGGCTTCGGGCGCGGTCGAACTCGGCCGCACGCGCGAACGCCGCCCCGCGAAACCGCAGAACAAGAACGTCGGCGGGAAGGGGCGCGACGACCGTCCCCGCAAAAAGAAAGACGACCTCGAAAGCAAACTGAACGCTCTCGCCGCGAAATTCAACAGACACTGAATGCGCGGCCGCGGAGCAAATCAGAGACTTGAAAAAATAATCCGAAACGCAACAAGCGCGCGGCCCGTCCGCGCGCTTTTCCCGTCTGACCGGCTTATTGCTTTTCTTTGAAAAATTTTTTTGAAAAATTTTCAAAAAATGCGGGAAAAATTGCGGGTTGAAACGTTATATAAGTGAGGAGTGTATTAAAACTACGGATACTTTCGATATTACGAGGAGGAAAAGCAATGAAAAAACCGGACAATATAGTCCTAAAAATAGTGCAGGTCATTTTGGTGGTGATATTCTGCCTCGCCGTCGTATTCGTGGGCACATTCGGGTTTTTGGTTGTCGTATTCCGTTGCGGAGGCGATGACGCGGAAGGTGACGAGTCTGTCGAATATGTCGAGGATGATTATGAAAGCGGCGATCCTTCCGCCGAAGTTATATCGCGGGGAACATATTTATGAAAAAAATTTTCGTTGCAGTCTTATCGTTCGCGATAATCTTCGTCGCCTTGAATTTTTCCGCGTGTGCGCAGGACCCCGAAACCGCGGAAAGCGAGCGTATTACGGAGCTGACCGGACAGATTGATGACTTACGGGAAAAACTGGATTTTCTGCTTGCCGTCGATTGGGACGCGGACTATTACGATGGAGCCGTGTTTATACATATAAAACCGGAATATGCAAACAAGATATACACAAAGATCGATTTTCCGGGTATAGAGATATACGAATTAATACGAGTATCAAACGATTTGTATATTGTCGGTATTGAAAATCCGGGTAAAAAAGAAATCATAAGAACAGCCGTAAAACTTTACGATCTTGATTTTATAGAAGAGGTCGAATTGGATTACGGTGACGCAGGCTGCGTCTGATCGTAAAAGCGTATACGGATCCTCGTCTGTGACGGGGTCCGTTTTTTTATGTTTTTAATGCGTTATGCCCGTTTATCCGGGATAAAAGATACTTTTTTGCGGAATTTTTATTTCGGCCTTGACAACGGGGGGGGGTAGATGATAAAATAATACCGTACATAGTCAAGTTTTGACGGAGCGACGTTTCGTTTGAGTCAATAACGGGGAGGGGAGAGCGATGAGGATAACTATCGTCGAAGATGAAGATGCCGATGCGGGGATTCTGGAGCGGCTGTTGCGCGGTTATGCGGACAGACGCGGGCTGACCGTGTCGGTAGACAGATATACCGATCCGCAGGCGTTTTTCGACGGTTGCGCCGACGAACCCGACGTGCTGTTCCTCGATATATGCATGCCGGGGATAAACGGTATGGAAGCCGCGCGCAGGATACGCGAAGGCAACTCGCGGCTCATAATCGTTTTCGTGACGAATATGGTGCAGTATGCCGTGGACGGCTATTCCGTGCAGGCAACCGATTTCATCGTCAAGCCGGCTTCCGCCGCCAGCGTAGAGCGGGTAATGGACCGCGTGTGCGCCATAGCGGAGACGGACGCCGAAAAGAAGATAAGTATCAAGGATTCCGTCAGCGGCAATGTGAGCATGCTGAGCGTGGGCGATATATATTACGTCGAGGTTAGTCTCCACCGGCTTACATGGCATACGAAAGCGGGTAACATTGCCGATTGGGGCACGCTGAACGTGTTGCAGGGCAGACTGCCCGCCAAGTTGTTTTCACGCTGTCACGTTTCGTATATGGTGAACCTCGCTTACGTAGAGGAAATGAAAAAGGACAGCGTCGTCGTCGCCGGAGATACGCTCCCTCTCAGCCGCTCTTATAAAAAGAATTTTTGCGCCGATCTTGCCAAATATCTCGGCGAAGGGCGGTAAAAAGTGTACGATTTTTCCTCGGCGCTGTTTTGGTACAAATTTATATTCACTACGGAGCTCATCGCCGCCGAATGCGCGTTTCTGTTCCTTCTCAAAGAGAGAAAGGGACTCGTTTGGCGTGCGCTTATTTCCGTGATAGCGATGTATGCGTTCACTTTCGCGTTGCCCGTTCTCGGATATAACGCCGTTTATATATCGCTGCTGTTCTCTCTCATATTCGGCGCGAGCCTTATCGGGCTGAGATTCTGCTTCCGGGAAAAATGGAGCGTCGTGCTGTTCTGCGGTATCTGGGCGTACACGGTGCAGCACTTTTCGTATATCCTCGGCAACTACGTGACCTCTCTTGCCGGGCTTTCCGAAGGCTCGGTCTACGAGGATTCCATGAGCGCTTACAGCCTCGGTTCCGTGCTTATAAGCGTCGTGTCTTACGTTCTCGTATATTTCATTTCGGTGCTGCTCATAAGGCTGCTGTTCCGCAAACGTTACGAAATACGAATAAACGGCATAGTGCTGGTCATACTCTCGATCGTTTCGCTGACAGTGGAAGTCGTCATCAATGCGGTAGTTGTGTACATCGGTACGGATACCATGCCGCCGGAACTGCTGACGGTATGCTATGTCTACGATGTCATCGCCTGCATGCTGACGATCGGACTGCTGATATTCTCCGTGCTCAACAAATCCCTTGAACGCGACAATGCCGTTATTTCCCTGATGCTGTCCAACGAGCGCAAGAATTTCGAGATGCGGCGCGACAAAATAGAGAAGATCAATATCATGTGCCACGATCTGAAGCACAGGATACGCGAACTCGGCGACGGCGGCTATGCCGACGAAAAACTGCGTAAGCTGGAAAGCGCGATAAAGAGTTACGATTCCGTATATCATACGGGTAACGAAGTTCTCGATATCATCCTTTCCGACGCGGGCGAGAGGTGTGCCGCGGAAAACATACAGCTGGTGGTTATGGCGGACGGTTCCGCTCTCGGCGGCATAGATACGGATCATATCTACTCGCTGTTCGATAACGCTCTTTCCAATGCGATAGAAGCCGTGTCCGAAGTGACAGATCCGGACAAGCGGTATATCGGGCTGCAGCTCGTGCGCCGCGGCGGGATGATCTCCCTGCATGTCGAAAACTATTTCGCTGGCGAGATCGAGTTCGAGGACGGAGTGCCGCGTACCACAAAAGACGACGGCGAGTGGCACGGGTTCGGTATGCGCAGCATGAGACGCGTCGTGGACGCGTACAGCGGCGGCATGAACGTGGACGTAAAAGGCGATCTGTTCTCGCTCAACGTATTTTTGGCGCCGGAAGGTGAGGCGTCTTCATGACGGAAAGGGGCAGGAGTGCGGATAATGCGATGAGAGATACCTAAAATGGAATGGCTATTGACTTGACCGGATGCCGATGCTAAAATGACGGCGACAGGGCGACCCTGCCGTCCGTTTTTGTTTTTTACGAATGCCGGCGGGGTCTCCGAGAAGAATATAAAAGGAGGAGATCTTATGAAATCTGCACGCAAATTGATGATGGTTTTACTCGTCGCAGCGCTGGCGATGTCGTCGCTGGCTTTTGTAGCGTGCGGCGAAGTCGGGCTGTCTTCGATTACTGCGGAATGCGCCGTAACGGAATATTACGCCGGCGACGCGTTCGACATGAGCGGCGTGACCGTCACGGCGCATTATTCGGACGGCAGCAGCCGTACGGTTGCGGGCTGGACCGTCGAAGGAGGCGAGAACCTCACGGCAGGCACGACGTCGGTCAGGCTGAGTTATACGGAGGACGGCACGACCGTAAGCACTGACGTGGCGATAACGGTATCGGAGCGTCCTCACGAGCATGACTATTCCGGAGAGTGGAAGAGCGACGGTACGAATCACTGGCGCGAGTGCTCCTGCGGCGAAAAAACGGACGTAGCCGCCCACGTATGGAGCCCCCAAACGGACGTAACGACCGACGTGTCGTGCACGACGGACGGCAAAGAGATCGTGACTTGCTCCGTATGCGGCTATTCGAAGGAGCAGACGATAACCGCTCTCGGCCATGATTTCGATATACCGAAGTATGACGAGAACGGCCATTGGTACGCATGCAGCCGCTGCGGCGTCGAAAACACGCCCGTGCCGCATGCGCTTACGCTTACGGTAACCGGCATGAAGACCGAGTATTTCGAGGGCGACGTGATGACAGTCGACGGGGCGAGCGCGTCCGTTTCCTGCGACTGCGGTTACACGAAGAGCGTCGCGTCGGACGAACTTATCGTGCCGGACGAACCGCTTACGCTCGAAGACGACGGCGCCGTCATAAAGATCGGTTACGGAGAACTGACGTTCGACGTTACCGTGACGGTCAAGGAACTTGTGCTCAGCTCGATATCCGTCGCACAGGGCTACAAACAGGACTATGCCATAGACGAGGCTTTCGCCGGCGGCACGCTCGTACTTACTTATGAAAACGGTAGCAGCGGGAATGCCGATCTGACGGCTGAAATGCTTACCGGTTTCGATACGTCCGCACCCGGGCAAAAGACCGTAACGGTTACTTACGAGGGCAAAACGACCGAGTTCGTCATCTACGTCGGCCGCGACGCGGATACGGGTTATTACCGTCTCGGCAGCGAAACGGGCACGCCGTATAAAGTCCAGGTAGAAGACGGCTCTTATGTCGACATGTCCGAGGCTCAGCTGCAGGATAAAGCGACAAGCAAGTTCGAAAATATGGCAATGAAAAAAGGCGATGACAGCAAATACCCCAACGGAGCGGAGGGTTACAGCACCGCCAACATCTCCGTCAGTGGCAATAAGATAACGCTGCGTTTCGTGTCGGACTACGCGGGCATGTTTACTCTCGGCCTGCGCGGACAGTCGGGCAGCGGCAGCGGTCTGAACGATCAGCCGCTGAACAAAGCGTTTGCGGTCAGCGTCAACGGCGTGGCTGCGGAGATAACCGGTACGCTTGCAGCCGGCAGCGCGACCGATACCGCATGGCGCGACATGACGGTATGGACCGAACTGGATAACGTGCTCGGCGGAACTATGAAGAAGGGGCTGAACGAGATCGAGTTCGCATATCTCGGCGCATCAGGGACGCTCCGTTTCCCCAATCTCGATTACTTCACTGTGACGTTCACGGAAATATACGAAAACGCGTCGCTCGAAGTTTCGGGTAGCGCGGAAGTGCCGCTCGGCGGAGCTTACGCCGGAGGACTGACGGTGACCGTCAAAAACGGTGAGGACATCGTCGAAGCAGATGTCCCCGTCACCGCGGACATGATCGGCGGCCTGGATTCGTCGACGGCAGGCGAGAAGGACATTACGGTAAATTACCTCGGACTTTCGGCCTCGTATAAGGTGACCGTGGTGGATGAGAAACATACGCTTACCATAGTCGGCGGAACGGCAGGCGGCAGCAATACCGTTTCCCTCGGCTACGGCGAAGCTATCCCCGAGATAACGTGGGATAACGAAGATAACATAATCTGCTGGATGTTCGGCGGCAACGCGTATACGGACATAAGCGGTCTTACGATGACCGCCGGCGACGCGACTTTGAGCGCGATATATCGGGACGAATGTACGAACGTAAAACTGCCGGTCTCGGTGCGCTGGAACAGCGGCGTGGCGGACGAAAACGGTAAGGCGGGAAATAATCTCGGAGGTACTGACGTCAAGTCTGCGGACGACACTTTGTTCGCGGAAAACGACGGGCTGCGTTTCAATAACTTCGGCGCGGTGAAGGCCGGCGCGCAAGGAATCACGCACTGCGGCAATATCATTTTCGGCAGCGGAAAAGTGCTTGTAGTCGTTGCGGTGCATAATTACGGCGAAAACGTTTTTGCCGGTGTGTCTTACGGCACCGAATGCGGGATCGTCGACGTCGGCGACGTCGCGTCGGGCGAGACGGTATACGCCGCCGCGGTAATAGATGCCGACGGTGCGAACCATTGGACGCATCTGTTCTGGGACGGCGAAGTGAGTTCGCTCGATTACTCGATAGCGGTATATTACACGCCGGTATCATAACGGAGGAGAAAATATGAATTTCAAAACTTTCTGGAAAAGCAGGGGATTCAAGAGCTGGTTCTGCGCGTTCATACCAGTGTTCGCGCTGCTGCTCACAATCGCGCTGCTGCTCACTTGCAACTCCTTCTTGTATCAGACGCTGAACAGCACGGTGCTGGGCGGCGAGCGCAGGGTGCTTTTGGAAGGAGATCCCGATAAATATCAGTACTATACCGCAGATTACGAAAACAAGGACGCGGTATACGCGGCGGCGAATGCCTTCAACGAAGAGATCGCCGAGGAAGGAACCGTTCTCCTCAAATACGACGGCGAATCGCTGCCCGTGCCCGAGGGGACGAAAGTCACGGTGTTCGGTAAGAACTCCGTCAATATGGTGAGAGGCGGCTCCGGCTCCAACGCCAACGCCGGCGGCGACGTGGTCAAGACCATATACGACAGCCTCGAGGAAGCCGGTCTGGTGTACAACCCCGAGATGAAGGCGTTTTACGAGGATGACGGCCGTTCGGGCGCCGGCAGACCGCAGTCGCCGGACATGAACTCCGCCGTTACCGGCCTTACCGGTTTCCCCACGGGTGAAACGAGCGACTACGACAGCGAGGCGAGAGCTTCGTGGTCGGAATACGGCGACATGGCGCTCGTCGTGATTTCCCGCATAGGCGGCGAAGGTTTCGACCTGCCGCGCACTATGTACTGGGACGGCAGCGACTATAAGAATTTTGCCGGCGATCAGCTCATCCCCGGCGCGCGCAGCAAGGACGATCATTATCTGCAGCTCGACGAGAACGAGACGAAAATGATCGAGACCGCGGCGGAGAATTTCGATAAAGTGGTCGTCGTGCTCAACTCGCCTACGGCGATGGAACTGGGATTCCTCGACGATCCCGACCATTACGCTTATTCGGACAATATAGACGCGTGTCTGTGGATGGGTACGCCCGGCAACACGGGCGTCATGGCTCTCGGCAGAATACTGACGGGAGAGGTGAACCCGAGCGGCAGAACGGTGGATATATACGCCCGCGACTTCAAACAGGATCCGACGTGGAATAACTTCGGCAACAACCTCGCCGAGGGAGGCAACCAGTATACCGACGAAAACGGCGAAAAGCGCAATGCGTATTACGTGCATTATACCGAGGGTATATATATCGGATACCGCTATTACGAGACGCGCGCATACGAAGAGGAGAAGAAGGGCAATACAAGCTGGTATGAAGACCATGTCGTGTATCCCTTCGGCTACGGACTCAGCTATACGAATTTCGAGCACAGCATAGTATCCGTCTCCCAGACCGGTTCTTTTGACTCCGAAGCGGACATAAACGTCACCGTCAGCGTGCATAACGCGGGCGATCGCGCCGGCAAGGACGTCGTGCAGTTATATTACAGCGCGCCGTATACGCCGGGCGGAGTGGAAAAATCGCACGTAGTGCTCGGCGATTTCGCAAAAACGGAAGTCATACCCGCAGGCGAATCGCGCGAAGTCACGCTGACGATATCTCCCCGCGACATGGCGAGTTACGACTGGTCGGGCGCGAACGACATAGAGGGCACGGGCTACGAGCTCGAACGCGGCAAGTACACGTTTTACGTGGCGGAAAACTCCCACGACAGGGATCTTTCCTTCGACCTTACCCTCGCCGGCGACGTTACCTACGATACGGACGACAAGACGGGGCACGAGATAGAGAATCTTTTCGACGACGTCAGCGAGCGCATACCGCTGTATATGAGCCGTGCGAACTTCGAAGAAACTTTCCCCGAAATGCCTTCCGGAGATCTTACGGTGCTTTCCGCCGAGGATATAGAGCAGTTCAATTCGACGTATACCGACAATGCCACCGATCCGTGGTACACTACGGATATGCCCGATCAGAGCGCGGTACCCTTGACGCGCGACGAAACGACCGTTAAGCTGTACGACCTGATAGGAAAATCGTACGACGACCCGCTCTGGGACGAACTGCTTAACCAACTCACGGTGGAAGAGATGTGCCGTCTGGTAGAGATAGGCAACTATCACACCGAAGCGATAGAGAGCATCGACAAGCCTCAGACCATCGATCCCGACGGCCCTATGGGATATTCGCTGTTCATGGGTAACGATTCGGTCTACAATACCTGCTACTACGCGAGCGAATCCCTCGTCGGCTCGACCTGGAACGTGGATATAGCCGAGCGTTTCGGCATTATGATAGGCAACGAATCGCTGATAGGCAACGAGCGCGGCGACGGAAGAACGTATTCCGGCTGGTACGCTCCCGCGGTCAACCTGCACCGCTCGCCCTTCGGCGGCCGCAACTTCGAGTATTACAGCGAAGATCCCGCACTTTCCGCGCAGATGGCGGTCGGCGTCATCCGCGGGGCGAAGAGCAAGGGCGTTTATGCGTACCTCAAACACTTTGCGCTCAACGACCAGGAAACCAACCGCGATACCAACGGTATAGCGGTGTGGGCGAACGAGCAGTCCATGCGCGAGTTATACTTCCTCCCGTTCGAAAAAGCGGTCAAAGACGGCGGCACTACGGCTATGATGAGCTCGTTCAACCGCATAGGTCTGACCTGGGCGGGCGGCGATTACAGACTGCTCACCGAGCTTCTCCGCGACGAGTGGGGATTCCGCGGCACGGTCGTTACGGACTATAACCTTCCCACTTACATGAATCTCGATCAGATGGTGCGCGCGGGCGGCGACCTCAACCTGAGCCAGAGCAAATCGCTCCGCTCTTATGACAGTCCCACCGCCGTTACCGCCATACGCAGCGCGGCAAAGAATATCCTTTACACCGGCGCAGGCAGTAACGCCATGAACGGAATGGGCGAAGGCAACGTCTGGGGATATGCCCGCCCGATATGGTTCATCGTGATGTGGGCGGTGTTTGCGGCAGTTACCGCGGGCATGCTGGTATGGGGATTCTTCGTATGCCGCAAAGTCGTAGTGACTTACCGCGCGGGCGTCCGCGCCGGTACGATAATCCCGGAAAAGAAGGAAAAGGATCCCAATTACAAGCCCACGTGGCTGACCAGGATACTTCTCGGCGGAATAGCCGCCGTGACGATTGCCGGCATAGTGCTTTCGGCAGTCATGATGAGCATGCCTCCGGCGCAGAGTTCGGTGCCGCATGTGAATGCGCCGTATATAGGCGGGATAACCGTCACTTACGACAACGCTCCGGTCGAGAACGACGAGATCGTAGTCGAACTCGGTTCCGAGCCCAAACGCATCACCGTTCTCGTCGATTCTTACGGCATGCCGTCTGACGGAGTGACATTCGCCAGCAGCAATACTTCCGTTGCGGAAGTGGCGGCTGACGGTACGCTGACGCCCAAAGCGGCAGGCGAATGCCATGTGACCGCCACCGTGAACGCGGATAAGTCCGTGTACGGGATAGTGCTCGTGCGCGTGGTCGACGAAGGCGGCGAAACGGACACCGCGGAGCGCAGGATAAACGTTACGGGCGGTTATGCCGACGTGACGGCGGCGGCGCCCGGGACTACCGTGTTCCTGCACTTCGATACTCCCGCAGGCATGACCTTTATTCGCTGGGATTTCGACGTCGAAGTTCAGCACAGCGGCAATATGTTCGTCATGCCCGCGTCCGAAGTGAACGTTACGGCGGTATATGAAAGCAATCCTTATACGGTGACGCTTGTCGGCGGAACGTTTGCGGACGGCAGCACGAGCAAAACGCTGCTTTACGGTGATCCGTTGCCCGTCGACATGAAACTTGACAGGGAGCTCACGGGCGGCGATATGATGTTCGGCTGGGTGAACGACGCGACGGGCGAAACGGTCACGACGGTTCCCGCGGGCGACGTCACGCTGTCTCCGCTCGTGATGAGCAGGGGCGACGCGCTCGTTATGGGCGGCAGCGGGTACGACTATAACAATACCGCGCAAGGGACGCCTTCGGCTGAGGATACGACGATAGACGGCATAGCCGCCAAAAAAGTAGGGGTGGCCGCAGGTGCGGAAATGCTGCGTATCAAGAACGGCGGCGTTACCGGCGCCGGCGACGAGAGCGTATACGTTTCCATAGTGCTGCGTAACGACAGCGCGTTCGCGGTCACGCTCAAATACGAAATAGAATCTTACGGAACCATATGGGGTCCGGACGAGATGACGCTCGAGGCGGGCGAAACGGTAACGTTCGGCATCGTCGTCAGCGGACTTGCGAGCGATCAGACCCCTTACCACCGCATACTGTTCTCCGGCGGCGCAGCCGACGGGACGGCGGTGAGCTTCTGCGGCTTCCTCATGGAGCGCGCGTCCGCATAAGGAGAAGATGACATGAAAATCAAAACGATAAGATCCGTAATCATACTTCTGGCCGCGGCGATAGTCGCGTGCACGGCGGGATATCTGTTCGTCGGTACGCCCGTAAGTGAAGCCGAAGCAGACAGCTATGGCGGAAACTACTATTGGGCGGACTTCGATACCGCAGCCGAT
Source organism: Candidatus Protoclostridium gallicola (assembly GCA_904387375.1). Lineage (GTDB taxonomy): Bacteria > Bacillota > Clostridia > Christensenellales > Pumilibacteraceae > Protoclostridium > Protoclostridium gallicola. The sequence goes on along the minus strand of CAJFLE010000003.1, from coordinate 28,809 downwards.
GCGTTTGCCGCAGGCGACGAACTTAATAAAGAGATACTCGAAGAGGGCATCACGCTGCTCAAAAACGAAAACTCTCTGCCCCTCGCGAAAGGAGCGAAAGTCAGCCTGTTCGGCAAACGTTCGACGGATATCCGTTACGGCGGCGGAGGCTCGGGCGCGGGCAGCGGCGGAGCGAAGATCACGCTCAAGGATTCTCTCGAGCGTGCGGGGCTGGAAGTCAACGAAGAATTGTGGGATTTCTACGATAACGACAGCCTGTCCGGCTCGGCGGGTGGCGCACTGAACACATACGGCGTGTATGCCGGTCCGAACGGCGGACTGAAAGAGACCCCGGTGGATACGATAGAACGCAACGTGGACGAGAGCACATATGACGAGTACGGCGACGCTGCTATAGTCCTCATCTCCCGTATGGGCAACGAGGCGGGCGACCTGCCCAAGGGCATGAGCACCGGTTACTCATCGGGAAAGCTCAACGGCACTGCCGTCGACGGCGCGCGCAACTACGACGATCATTATCTGCAGCTCGATGAAAACGAGGCGGCGATGCTTAAATACGCCGGAGATCATTTCGATAACGTCATAGTCCTGCTCAATACCGGCTCGCAGTTCGAAACGGGTTTCCTGGACGACCCTGGGCATTACGCGTATCACGAGAATATCAAGGGCGCGCTGTGGATGGGATTCCCCGGAAACGGCAACGGTCTCGAAGCGCTCGGCGAAATACTCGTCGGCGACGTGAACCCCAGCGGTCATACGGTGGATACGTGGTCGAGGGATTTCAAGCTCGAGCCCACGTGGTCCAATATGGCTACGTATACGAACGAGCTGTATAAATACTCCAATTACGCTTCCAAATCTTTTGTCAATTACAGCGAGGGCGTATACGTCGGATATCGTTATTACGAGACCCGCGGCTACGAGGAAGGTATTCCCGAGAGCGGCAAATACACGACGACCGAACTTCACGGGACAACTACGACCGAGTGGGACAGCTGGTACGACGCCAACGTCGTCTATCCGTTCGGCCACGGCCTGAGCTATACCGAGTTCGCATGGGAGTTCGCGGGTTCGAATATCGATGAAGGCGGCGAACTGCCCGAAGACGGCGAGCTTACCGTGAACGTGAAAGTCACGAACACCGGCGAGGTCGCGGGCAAGGACGTCGTGCAGCTTTACTTCACCGCGCCGTACACGGAAGGCGGGATAGAGAAGCCGTACGTAGAGCTGGGCGATTACGCCAAAACCGATCTGCTCGCGCCCGGCGACAGCCAGACCGTTTCGCTCACGGTCAAGACGCGCGACATGGCGTCTTACGACTACAATGACAAAAACGGCAACGGTTTCCGCGGTTATGAGGTCGAGGGCGGCAAATACGGCATACATGTGAGCCGCAACGCTCACGACTCCGTAATCGACAAGGAGTATTCCGTTCCGGAAGAGGGTTATCGCTACGATAAAAGCGAGAGCGGCAACCCCGTCGAAAACCGTTTCGAAGACGCGGAGATGGCGGGCACCGTGTACATGAGCCGCGCGGATTTCGCGGGAACGTTCCCCAAGGAGCCTACGGCGGAGCAGCGCATCGCCTCGCAGGAGACGATGGACGCCGTCACAAACACGTCGGATAACAATGCGATAGTCGAGAGCGATGACCCGTCCGACCCCTGGTATTCCGCCGAGATGCCTGTGACGGGTGCGAACAACAACATCAAACTTATCGATCTTTACGGCCTGCCGTATGACGATCCGCAGTGGGAACGCTTCCTCGATCAGCTGGTCGTCGGCGATAAAAACACCCAGGGCACGATGGCGTATACGATATGGACGAGCGGCTGGACGACGCGCGGCATAGACTCTTTGGGCATACCGACGTTCAGTCACGAGGACGGACCGAGCGGTATCGCCGGCAGATACGTGGGCGGAAGCTATACCAACTTTGCCAGCGAAACGGTCACGGCTTCGACGTGGAACAAAGATATCGCATACCGCAAAGGTCTCATGATAGGCAGCCAGGGTATGTTCGGCAGCGGCGGCAGCAACCGCGTCCATGCGCTTTATGCTCCCGCATGCAACATACACCGCTCGCCCTTCGGCGGCCGTAACTTCGAGTACTTCTCCGAAGACCCTCTGCTTTCGGGCGAGATGGCGGGCAACATCGTGCGAGGCTGCAACGAAAAGGGCATGGTGACTTTCGTGAAGCACTTTGCCGTCAACGATCAGGAATCCGAGCGAGACAAGCTGCTGACGTGGGCCAACGAACAGACTATCCGCGAAATATATCTCGAACCTTTCCGCATATGCGTGGAGAAGTACGATTCTCACGGCATGATGAGCGCTCTCAACAATCTCGGCGCGGTCTGGACGGGCGGTAATTACGCGCTCCTTACCGAAGTGCTGCGCGGCGAGTGGGGATTCGTAGGTACGATAATCACCGACTACGTGCAGGGCAGAGGACAGCTCAACGGCAACCAGGCTATACGCGCCGGCGGCGATATACTCCTTGCGACGAGCGGCAGCGTGCAGAATCCCGCGGGGCTGGACAGCGCCACTACGGTCGCCTGTATGCGGCGCGCGATGCACAACCTGTATTATACGATCCTGAACTTCACTGCGGCATTCAACGCGAGCACGATCAATGTGCTCGGCTCGTTCGAGGGCGGCACGCTCTCTCCGGCCATCGACGCCACGCCTTACGAGCAGTCCGTAGCGACGGTTAAGCTGAATAACGGCATGTCTCCGGATAACGTGACGTACTCGCTCGCCTCCGGCAGTCTGCCCGACGGACTCACGCTGTCGAGCGACGGCACGATATCCGGTACGGCGGCTCTGCAGGACGAAGCGTCCGAGTTTACGGTCATTGCCAGGTACGGCGGAGCCGAGCGAAGCGCGACGTTTACGCTGCCCGTCGTCGACAGATCGCTTTCCGTCATCTACGTCAGACAGACGGGTTCGGTGAGCGGCGTCGTGGGCGAAGGAATCAATGCGAACGTGGACTGGGCGTACACTCTCGACGGTAAGCATCACGACATCACTTACTCGCTTGCCGACGGCAGCATCCTTCCGTACGGGCTTACGCTATCTCCGGATGGCGTGATAAGCGGCGATTCGTCCATACCGTTCACTAATTATCCGGTGACGATAACGGCGGAAAGCGACGGAATGCTCTCCATGTCGGTAACGCTTATGATCAATATGTACAAGGAGTATACGTTTGCCGCCTCCGAGCTTCCGGACGCGCGTTTCGGTACGACTTATGCGACGGAACTCGGAAGCAGCAAGGATAATACGCTTACGTATGCGCTCAAGACCGGCGAGCGTCTGCCTTCGGGTATGCGTCTGACGAGCTCCGGCACGTTGATCGGCGTACCTTCGGAAACGGGTACGATAACGTTTACGGTCGTTGCGAGCGGACCGAACTACATGGCGGGCGAGCGCACGTTCACGATAAATATCGGTATACGTTACGCCGAATTTAAGCTGACCGACGCCGAAGTCGGAACGGAATACGAATCGTTCGTCAACTTCGCGCAGGGTTCCAACGATGTGAGCTATACGCTCGGCTCGGGCGAACTGCCCCGAGGCATAGTGCTTTCCCGTGACGGCAAGCTCTCCGGAACTCCCGCGGAAAGCGGTAATTATGAGTTCGTTGTGACGGCGAAATCGGGCGATATGGCGGACAGCGTGGCGCTGACTCTGCATGTGGACGACGCGGTTTCGTATGCTATGTATACCGCGGGACTCGTAATCGGCATAACGTGCATCGTGCTTGTCGCAGGCGGACTGTGCATACATGTGTTCGCTACGGGCAGACGCGATTACGTTGACGGCAAATTCCGCGTCAAGAAATCGTTCGTGGCATTCGGAGCGTCCGCGCTTGCATTGCTGCTTGCCGCCGTGTTAGGCTTCGGCCTGGCGTTCGCTCCGGCCGGCAGTACGGGCGGAGGCAGACAGACCTTTACGTTCGAAGCCGAATACGTCGATCTCGAAGACTTCATGGGCGCGGGAATATCCAACTCCGCCGAAGGCGTGAATAACATCTACGGCGACGGTCTGGAAAGCGATATAGAGCAGGGCTGGAGCAACGGCTACTTCCTCGGTAACACGTATGCCGAGAACTCCATAGAGTTCGTCATCACGTCCGACCGCAACGCAAGCGGCAATCTCGTACTCCGTCTGGCGTCCGAGCTCGGCAATATGGAGCTCGATAACAGCGTGTTCGGCATCGAAGTCAACGGAACGGAGATCGACTATTCGATCACGGTTGCCAATTCCGCACCCGGTTCTTATGACTTCGCGGATTACCCGATAGCCGGAACGATATCTCTCGCACAGGGCGAGAATATCATAAAACTCACCATAAAGAGCAATACGATAAAAGACGGCAACAGCACCGGCGCGCCTCTCATTGACTGCATACGCATCTCTACGGACGCGCAGCTTACCTGGCAGCCGTTGACGGATAACCCCGACCGCAGAGGTCAGGTGTAATGAACGGAGGTACCGACATGAAAAAGACGTTAAAGAAAACGTTGCTTAGCGCGATCCTCGCGCTTGCACTGGCGGCGGCGTCTGTCGGCCTGACGGCGTGCGGAGGCAGTGCCGTAAAAAGCCTGACCGTACGCGGACAGTCGGAATATATCGTCGGCGCCGGTTTCGCCGGCGCAACGATGACCGTCGTGTATGAAAACGGCAGCCGCGAGCAGGTGGACGTCACCGCAGATATGATGAAAGGGTTCGACACTTCCGTGGCCGGGAGTAAGACGGTTCTCATTACGTACGGAGGCGTTACCGCGGAATTTGTCATAACGGTCAGCGACCTTTATGCTTCCGCGATAGTCGTGACGGACGACAGCGTGACCGAATATATCAAAGGCTCGTCGTATACCGACGGCGATGCGTCCGTGACCGTCATGTATACCGACGGAAGCACGAAGACGGAGGCCGTAACGGCGGATATGCTTACCGGTTTCGATACGGGCAGTACGGGCGAAAGGGAAGTTACGGTCACTTACGGCAGACTGACTACAAGCTACGAGATATCCGTGCGCGATTTGCGTGTCGTCGAATCGGAACTGAATGCGGCTTCCCGCACGAGCTATCGCGTAGGCGATGCGTTCGATAGCGTTTCCGTCGACGTTGTATACGAGGACGGCAGCGAGGCCACCGTCGAAATAACCGATCCGACGGCCGTCGACGGCTTCGATACGCAGACGACGGGCAAAAAGACAGTCACCGTAAGATACCGCAACGCATCCGTACCCTTCGAAATCGAAGTCCTCAAGAGCGTGGATAAGGTCGAAATTGCGGATTACGACTCCGTGTACGGCGTGGGCGACGAGTTCGGCTCGGCAACGCTGAAGCTGACGTATTCCGACGGCACGACGGGCGATTACCCCGTCACGGCGGATATGCTCGTCGACTTCGATACTTCTTCGAGCGGTACGCATACCGTTACCGTGGACTTCGAGGGCAGGCAGACGCTCACCTTCGATATAACGGTCGCGGGTCGTCTGCAGGTCGCCGACACGGATGAAGAAAGCGGCGCATACAAGCTTCAGGCGGAGGACGATATCTACGTCGACATGAGCGGCGCACAGTTGCAGAGCGGCGCGGCTAACAAGTTCGAAAGCACGACGCAGAAAGCCGGTACGAATGAGGAGTATTCCAACGGAGCGGAAGGTTCCAGCACGTCAAACATATCCGTGCAGGGGAACAGGATCGTTCTGCGTTTCATGTCCGACGCCGCGGGCAAGTACCGCTTCGGCATGCGGGCGCAGTCGGGCAGCGGTGCCGGCAGAAGCGATACTCAATTGTCCGATGCATTCTCCATGAAGTTCAACGGCAGCGACAAGGCTATCTCCGGTGTGGTGGAAAAGGCAACTCTCGGCAGTGCGAACTGGAAGGATATGACTGAGTGGACGATACTGACGGACGTTGCCGGCGAGCTCGATATCGTCGAAGGTCTGAATACGATAGAACTGACCTTCCTTCCGGAAACGGCAGGCGCTATCCGTCTTCCCAATATCGATTACTTCCTCCTGGCTCCCGTCGTATAACGGCTGAGGACTAAATGACCAGACGCGCAGCGTGCGCCCGCCTTTCGGCGGGCGCACGTTATATATTGTGCGGTAAAAGTAAGCTGATATTAATTTTATATGTGTTCTATTCTCTCTCTTTTTCTGTTTTTAATATTTGCACTATTTCATTTATCTGCTTTGACATTGTGATTAGTCTGTGTTCGATTTTTTTATGTCTTACTTTTAATATTTCAGCATTGCTTTCCCAAAACGAACAATTATCGTCATATGCTTTTTTAATACTGTTTTTTATCGATAACTTCGTGTTGTATACACAATGCCCGATACATGTTTGCAGAAAGAAATCGCCGGATTTAACATAAAATAAATGAAAATATTTACATTGTATGCATTGTTTATTCATAGCTTATACAAAATTCATAAAATATGAAAGCATAAATATAATAATTCATATTTTATGAAAAGTCAAGGCTTTTTGTGCGAAAAATTTATATAATATGAAAAAATCCGAGGACGGAAATGCAAATATTCGGCGAACGCGTAAAAAAAGAACTGAAAGAACAGGGAAGAAAACAGAGCGAGCTGGCGGCTTATCTGAACGTGAGGCAGTCTACTTTGTCCGAATGGCTGAACGACCATAACGAGCCGCCCATGTCTGCGATTCCGAAAATAGCGGCATATCTCGGCGTTACGGCGGATTATCTTCTCGGCATGAGCGACGAATGGAAATAGGAACGGAAAATCCCCGAAAGTCACTTTCGGGGATTTCGCATGTCAGGCGATTTTCGTTACTTTGATTTCGAATTTTTCGCCGGTGTTGAAGCGGACTTCGATCCTGTCGCCGTCCGCGGACACGTTGCCGTTGAAGCAGTCTTCTAACGCGAGCGCCGTATGGTCGCGGAACTCTGCCTCGGTGATTGCGCTCCTGGGCGCGTCTTCGTAGTTTTCTGTTTTCATGAGTTTTTCTTTTTCCATTTATTCTTACCTCCTGCTGTCCCCTATATTATAAATCTTATTTTTTGCGCGTTGCAAACGATTACGGTCGAGAAATTTGTAGATAGAATTCTATATTTGCATTATTTTGTCGAAAAATGCGGATTTGAATTTTTTCGCGAAGAAAATGCGCTTTTGCCCGCGTAAAAAGGCGGAGCGCCGCGAGTTTTGTCGCTTCTGCATCGCGTCGGCATAACCGCATGCCCGTGGCTGCATACTAACGCGGATGAATGCAGTAGTTCTTGCGGGAGGGTACGGCAGCCGCGTTATGCCGCTGTCGCATTATCGTGCCAAACCCATGCTGCCGGTCGCGAACAGGCCGGTTATAGATTATGCCGTCGGCAGACTGAACGCCGCCGGCATACGCGACATATCCTTCGCGCTCGGGTACCGTCCCGGCGACATCATGGAATATATCTCCGGATACGTGGACATCCGTCCGTCGTTCGTCTGCGACGAGATTCCTCTCGGCACCGCGGGCAGCGTAAAGCGCGCGGCCGCCGGCGTGAGCGGGGAAATCGTCGTGCTCTCCGCCGATACCATATGCGGCTCGGATATAAGCGCGCTCGTGCGACGGCACCGGGAGTCGGGCGCGGCGGTGACCGTGGAAACCGCGGAAGCGGAAGATCTCGGCGCCTTCGGGGCGGTGCGCTCCGAGGGCGGGTTCATGACGGAGATCTGCGAAAAATGTGCCGGGCTGAAGGGCAGGCGGGGCGTCGCCAACGCCGGCACATACGTCGTCGACACCCGCGTGCTGTCGTACGTGCCCGACGGCGTACCCTTCGACTTCGCCCGCGACCTGTTTCCGCTGCTCCTTTCCCTGGGCGAGAGAATCGCCGTCTGTCCGTGCGGCGGGTACTGGAAGGACATAGGCAGCCTGCGCGACTATTACGACGCCAATTTCGAGGCGGCGGAAATGTACTTTCCGTCCGCGCGGCACATACGCCGCGTATGGAACTGCCGCAGGGGCGGCAGCCTGATCGCCGAAACGGCGGTGGTACGCGGCACGGTAAAAGACTGCGTGATAGGCGACGGCGCCGTGGTGGCGGGCTCTGCGCGGCTGGAAAAGTGCGTGGTGCTGCCCGGAGAATTCGCCGACGCTTCCGCCTGCGGCGAGATAGTGGGAGGAAAGTTCGAACTCAGTCCGATGCTCGGCAACGTAAATCTGCAAAACTCCGAAAATCCGACAGAAATTTTTCGTCTTTTCGCGTCTATTGAGTTGTAATAATCTTCGTTTTATAGTATAATCTTTGACGGAACCAAACGAATTTTAACCGCCGCGGGCGGTTATCATATATTACAATTTAATCAGCGGAGGCAAATTTTGCACAGATCACGAACTGACTCGCCTGCCCTCAAGGTGATTTTTCTGGGCGGCGTCGGGGAGATCGGTAAAAATATGACCGCGCTCGAATTCGCCGGCGATATTCTCGTCATCGATTGCGGCTCGTGTTTTCCCAATGTCGACATGCCCGGAGTAGACCTCGTCATTCCGGACACGTCGTATCTTCTCGCCAACAAGGATCGCGTGAGAGGTATCGTTCTGACCCACGGTCACGAGGACCATATCGGCGCGCTCCCGTACGTACTCAAAGACCTCAACGTTCCCGTATACGGGACGAAAATCACGCTCGCGCTCGTGGAGGCAAAGCTGCGCGAACAGAAAGTGGAGAATACCAGACTCAACATAGTCAAACCGGGCAGCACCGTGCAGTTCGGCTGTTTTAAGGTTGAGTTCGTCAACGTATCCCACTCCATAGCCGGCAGCTGCGCGCTCGCCATCACCACGCCCGCCGGCGTAGTATTCCATACCGGCGACTTCAAGGTGGACTACACGCCCGTGGACGGCAACGTCATCAATCTCCAGCGCATAGCGGAGATAGGCAACCGCGGCGTGCTGCTTCTGCTCGCCGAGAGCACGAATATCGAGCGTCCCGGTTCGTCCATGAGCGAAACCACGGTGGGCGCGTCCTTCAACAACATCTTCGCGGACAACACCGAGCGGCGCATATTCATCGCGACGTTCGCGTCCAACATCCACCGCGTACAGCAGATCATAGACCTCGCCGCCAAGTACAAGCGCAAAGTGGCGTTCTGCGGCAGGAGCATGATCAATATCGCGGCGGTGGCCATGCGCATAGGCGAACTGCGCTACTCCGACGACATGATCGTCGACATAGACAAAATCAAGAACGTGCCGGACAATGAGCTCGTCATAATCACGACGGGCAGCCAGGGCGAACCGATGAGCGCGCTCACGCGTATGGCGAGCGACGAAATGGCCAAGGTAAAACTGGGCTACAACGACACCGTCATCATCTCCGCGTCGCCCATACCCGGCAACGAGCGCATGGTATACAACGTCATAAACAACCTGTACCGCCACGGCTGCCGCGTCATATACGAGTCCCTCGCGGAAGTGCACGTATCCGGCCACGCCTACCAGGAAGAGCTGAAACTCATTCACTCGCTCATAAAGCCCAAGTTCTTCATGCCCGTGCACGGCGAGCACAGGCACCAGAAAAAGCATGCCGAGCTGGCAATGCGCATGGGTATGCCGTCGTCCAACATAATCGTGCCCGACATCGGCAATCAGGTGCTGGTCAAGAGCAGATCCATATCCATAGGCGACAACGTGCCCGCGGGCGCGCTGCTCGTCGACGGCCTCGGCGTGGGCGACGTGGGCAGCACGGTGCTCCGCGACCGCAAGCATCTTGCCGAGGAAGGCCTGTTCCTCATCGTAATCGGGCTGGACAGGGAAGCGGGCAAGGTCACGAGCGTTGATCTCGTCAGCCGCGGATTCGTATACGCCGACGACGCCGAGGAACTGCTCGAAGAGGCTAAGAAAGTGGTGCTGCGCGTCAGCGATAAAATCGACCTCAAAGAGATCGAGGACACGACGGTGTACAAGAATCTCGTGCGCAAGGAAATCAAGAGCTTCCTGTTCAAGGAAACGCACCGCAGCCCCATGATACTGCCCATAGTGGCCGAAAACTGATGAGCTTCTACGAATACGGACAGACCGAGGAATATCTGCTGTCCCTCGTCGATAATTCCGGGCCTCCCGGGCCGGAGGACGTCGCCGCGGAAGCGGAGAAGTTCGGCGCTCCCATAGTCAGCCGCACGGGCGCGCAGCTGCTTAAAACGCTCATGCACGCGCTGCGCCCCCGCCGCATTCTGGAAATAGGCACGGCGATAGGGTACAGCGCCCTGGTCATGCTGCTCAGCAGCTCGGCGCAGCTGTACACGATAGACTTCGACGAGGCCGCGCTCGAACGCGCCCGCCGCAATTTCCGCCGCTACGGAGTGGAGAAGCGCGTGCGCATACTGTCCGGCGACGCCTCGCTCGTCCTGCCCATGGTGGAAGGCGAATTCGATTTCGTCTTTCTCGACGGGCCGAAGGGCAGGTATTACGAATATCTGCCGTACATAATCGATCTGCTGCCGCGCGGCGGCGTGCTGCTCGCCGACAACGTGTTGTACTCCGAGCGCATGTCGGGCGGCAGGGAGATCCCGAAAAGCAAACAAACGATAGCGGACAGGCTGGCGATATTCATGCGCGACGTCACCTCCGACCCGCGGCTGGTCACTTCGGTGCTGCCCGTCGGCGACGGTATGAGCCTGTCGGTGAAACTGTGAGAGGAATACATATGAAACCGGAACTGCTCGCGCCCGCAGGCAGCGCTGCCAAACTCGAAACCGCCCTGCGCTACGGCGCAGACGCCGTATACGTGTCGGACAAGCGCTACGGCCTGCGCGCCTTCGCGGACAATTTCACCGTGGGCGGCATAGAGGAAGCCGCCGCGCGCGTGCACGCATGCGGAAAAAAGATTTACGTGACCGTGAACATCTACGCCGGCGACGGCGATCTCGGCGGTATTCCCGAGTATGCGCGCAGCCTGGAAAAGGCGGGCGCCGACGGCGCGATAATAAGCGACATGGGAGTGTTCTCGCTGTTCCGCGAGGCGGCTCCGTCCCTCGAACTTCACGTGAGCACGCAGGCGAACGTGACCAATTCCGCCGCTGCCAAAGTATGGGCGGCGCTGGGAGCGAAGCGCATCATCCTCGCCCGCGAAACGCCGCTGTCCGACATCCGCCGCATACGCGACGCGCTGCCCGGCGACGTCGCGCTCGAAGCCTTTGTGCACGGCGCGATGTGCATAGCGTACTCCGGCCGCTGTCTGCTGTCGTCGTATTTCACCGGCCGCTCGGGCAATAAGGGCGAGTGCGCCCAGTGCTGCCGCTGGGAATACGAACTCACCGAACCCACGCGCGGCGACGCGCTGCGCGCCGAAGAGGACGGCCGCGGCTCGTATATTCTGTCCAGCCGCGACCTGCGCATGATAGATCATCTGCCCGAGCTGCTTGACGCCGGCGTGTCGTCTTTCAAGATAGAAGGCAGAATGAAAAGCGAGTACTACGTAGCCGGAGCGGTGAACGCGTACCGCCGCGCGCTCGACCTCGCGCTTGCCGGAAAGCCGTTCGATCCCGTGCTTCTCGAAGAAACGGAAAAGATCAGCCACCGCGGCTATACGACGGGTTTCTATTTCGGCGAAAAGGGCGGCAGCGCCGGCGAGGGCAGGCCGACAGCCACGCACGCGTTCGTCGCGCTCGTGACTGGGTACTCGGACGGCTGGGCTGAGGTGGAAATGCGCAACCGCTTCGCCGAGGGCGACGAACTGGAAGTGCTGTCGCCGAACGATACTTTCGGAAAAAAGGTAATAATAGGGGAAATGATCGATGAGCGCGGAGAGCGCGTTAGCATAGCCGACAAGGTGCAGGCGAAACTGCGCCTGCGCACGCCGCTGCCTCTCCGCGAATACGATATCTTAAGAAAAAAGCTGTGAAACCATTATGTACTTTTTATCAACGTTCTTAAGCATAGCGGTGCTGCTCGCGCTGCTCGTCCCCGGATTCATACTGCGTAAGACGCATATAGTGTCCGACGCCGCCGCGAAAGACCTCAGCGGCATTCTCATCTACATAGGCCTGCCCGCGATGATATTCTACTGCATGATGTCGGTGGATATCACGCTGGTGACGCCGGTAAAGGTGATCGTCTGCTTTCTCCTGTCGATAGCCGTGCACGTGTTCGGCCTTATCGTCGTGAAGATAGCGTTCCGCAGAAGCGAGGACGCGGGCAAAAAAGCGGCGGCTTCCTTTTCCGCGGTATTCTCCAACTGCGGGTTCATCGGCATACCGCTGACCACTATCGCGGTGCAGTACTGCGACGCGTTCGCCGACACGGACAGCGCGCTCAGCGAAGCGATGCTGTACGTGACCATATTCAACGTCGTGTTCAACCTGCTCAACTGGACGCTGGGCAGGGCGCTGTTCGGCAGCGGCGAAAAAAAGAGCGTCATGCTCAAAAAAGCGCTGCTCAACCCGTGCACGATCGCAACTATAGTCGCGCTGCCGTTCACGCTTACCGGGCTGTCGCTGCTCGATCCCATAGTCGTGGGCGATTTCGAGATCACGCAGATAGCGTCGCTGATCACCTATCTCTACAATATCTGCGTGCCCGTGTCCATGTGCGTGCTGGGCATACGCCTTGCCGACATAAAGGTGGTCGAGATGGTGCGCAGCAAATACATGTACGCAGCCTCCGCCATAAAGCTCGTGCTCATCCCCGCGGTGTTCGTCGGGATCTGCCTGCTGCTCGATCTGTGGCTGGACATCGGCGCGCCTCTCGTCATAACCATGACGGTCATGGCGGCCACTCCGTCCGCAACCACAGCGCTGGCGTTCGCCGAGCGCTTCGACGGCGACACCGTCCTTGCCGGCGAGTGCATAATGTCGTCCACTCTGCTGAGCATAATAACCGTTCCGCTCTTCCTGATGCTTGTCGTCGCGCTCGTTTAGGTATTTCGGGCGCACAAGCGGCGTAATATAATGATATGAAAATATCCGCCGCAAAAACAAGGAACTTTTTCAGGGACGTACTCAAAGGTCTCGTAATGGGCGCGGCGTTCGTCGTGCCCGGATTTTCGGGCGGGACGGTCGCCGTGGTACTCGGAGTATACAACGGATTCATAGACGCGATCGCCGATCTGCCAAGACACTTTTTCCGCAGCCTGAAGTATCTGCTGCCCTTCGGCATAGGCATAACGCTCGGCACCGCCGCGCTCGTCGTGCCCATGCGGCTGGGCTTCGAGTTCATACCGCTGCCGCTTACGTGCCTGTTCGTGGGACTCATGCTCGGCGGCGTGCCTCCCGTGGTGCGCGACGCCGGAGGGCGTCCGTCGCCGGCTCACATCGCCGCGCTGCTGATTTCCTGCGCCGCCGCGGTCGGGATCTGCTTTATCCCGTCTTTCGGCGCCGGCGGAGCCATGCCGTACCCCGCGCTCGCCGCGGTCGGGGCGGTCTGCGCCTGCGGCTGCGTCGTGCCCGGCATATCCGGCTCAATGATCGCCATGATATTCGGCGCATACGACGACGTAATCGCCGCCGGAAGCGGTATAGTAACGTTTTCGGATATATGGGGAGGGCTGCCCGTGCTCGGCGTTTTTATCGCCGGTCAGCTCGTGGGATTTTTCAGTATTGCGCTGCTTATGAAGTTTCTGCTCGCGCGGCTGCGCAAGGGCACGTATTACTCCATATTGGGATTTATGGCTGGCTCGGTGTTCGCGGCGTTCTATATGCAGGATCCGCTGATCACCGACGCGCTGAGCGTGCCCGTACAGATCGTGATGGCTGTTACGCTGCTTGCCGTCGGACTGGCCGCGGGTTACATATTCTGCAAGGTCTGCGAGGCGCGCGAAAGCGAAATGACCGGAAAAATCGTTGACGTAAGGATATGATTTATGTTAAACTAAAATGGTTTCGGCTGTTGCCGTGACCGCGGAGAAAAATCATTGGCGAGAAAGAAGTTCAAAGACGGGACGGCTGAGGAGAATATCCTCGCGACGGCGTACACGCTGCTGGCGAAGAAGGGTTACGCCGACGTCAGCACGCGCGAAATTGCTTCCGAAGCGGGCGTCGCGCTCAGTCAGCTCAATTATTACTTCAAGACCAAGGATAAGCTCTACCGCGCCGTCATAGACATGGCTGTCAGCCGTCTGCTCGACGAGCTCAAAGCCCTTTTTTCCAAGGGGAAAAGCCGCCGCGAGAACTTCGGTCTGCTCATTGATTACTGCAAGGACAAGATAGCCGAGGATCCCGAACTCATGAAACTGCTGCTCGATTTCACGGTGCAGGCAATGTGGAATAAAGGGATCAGAATATACATATACGGCCTGTTCAGAGAGCTTAATCTGCTCGTGCAGAAATATATTATAAAAGACAGCAGGGAACAAAAGACTTTTAAGGGTGTGCCGGTGGACTACGTCGCGGAGATCGCGATATACGGCGTGTTCGGTATGACCCTCCACGTCATTCTCGGCAAGCGCGACGCTTACGAGATCAGCACGGAGGCGCTCACCAACATACTGTTCGGCGACGAGCCGGTTCCGGCAGGGGATTGACTATGGGAAAACCGTTTTACTATTTCGGTAAGTGCCTTTTTACGCTCGGGAGACCTTTTTTCCCGACCAAGGTGATCGGAAAGGAAAACATCAGAGAAAGCGGAAAAGTCATATACGCGAGCAATCATCTGTCCGCGATAGACATTCCGCTCATTCAGGTGCATTGCCCCGGGTACAGGCGGTATATCGGCAAGAAGGAATACGGCGAAAAATGCGTCAGGCGTTTTCTGCTTTCGCATTTCGGCGTCATTTTTATAGACCGCGACAAGCCCGAACTCTCCGTAATGCGACAGATTTTCAAAGTGCTGGACGGCGGACAGATCGTCATATTCCCCGAAGGCACGCGCAATCACGGCGATCCGAAGGAGATGCTCGAGCTCAAAACGGGACTTGCGGTATTCGCTGCGAAGAGCGGCGCGCCCGTACTGCCCGTGGTAATATGGCGCAAACCGCGCATACTGCGCAAGAATTACATGTATATCGGCGAGCCCGTCGTGCTGCCCGAAAGCGGCAGAATGCCGGACGCCGCCACCGCGGAGCGACTTACCGAGATATACGCGTACGAATTCGCGAAGTGCCGCGTGATTCTCGAAGACGCGGTCGCGAACAAGCGTTGGAAGAAAAAGAACAGACTGCCGGCGGGCGTCAAATCGCCCGCGCTCGAATCGTGGGAGAGCGAAAATCCCGACCCGCGGACGATACAAAAAACCGAAGCGACAAATGATTAAGATAATCGTAGACGTTTTCAGCGGAGACAATCCGCAGGATCTCATAAAAGGCACGGCCGACGCCGTAAACGCGTGCCCGGACGTGCATATAATCATGCCAGGCGATCCCGAGTATCTCGAAGCCGAACTCGCCGACTGCTCTTTCGACCGCAGCCGGCTGGAAATTCTTCCGGCGAGCGAGATCATAGGCAACGACGAATCGCCGACGGCCGCCATGCGCCAGAAGAAGGACTCCTCGCTCGTGCGCGGCGCGACGCTGCTGAAAAACGATCCCGAAGCGGGCGGTATGATCTCCGCCGGCTCGACGGGCGCCATACTTTGCTGCGGCATTTTCATAGTCGGGCGCATCCGCGGCATAGACCGTCCCGCGCTCGCTCCGCTGCTGCCGACCGCTGACGGCGGGCATGTCTGCCTCATCGACTGCGGCGCCAACGCCGACTGCCGTCCTCAGTATCTCGCGCAGTTCGCGCTGCTCGGCACCGGCGTTATGCAGAGCATATACGGCATTGAAAAGCCGCGCGTCGCGCTCGTCAACGTGGGCGAAGAGGATCACAAGGGCAGCGCGCTGACAAACGAAGCGGCAAACCTCATAAAGCGCATGCCCGTCAATTTCGTGGGCAATATGGAAGCGCGCGAAGCGCTTACCGGCAGATACGACGTGCTCGTGTGCGACGGCTTCGTCGGCAACGTCCTGCTCAAAAGCATCGAGGGTACGGCGCGGCTGTATTCGGCGAAACTGCTCGAAGCCGTCCGCCGCAACGCTCCCGCGGGAACGGACCTCGCGTTCGTGGAACATTCCGTCGAGGACGTCATGGAAAATCTCGACTATAACTCGCGCGGCGGGGCGTGGCTGCTGGGCTGCAATAAACCGATCATGAAAATACACGGCGCCGCCAACGCTCGCACCGTTCCGCATGCCGTCAGGCAGATGCGCTCCATGATACTTGCCGATATGGTGGGAGGCATTTCCTCAAAGCTGAAAGAGCTGTCGGGTAAGCGCTGAAACTTTTGTCTGTAAAAATTCAACAACCGGGGTCGTGACGATGCCGGTTTTTAATATTCGTTTAAGCGCTGCGGAGTATATTAAATAAGTATATTGACAGTAAATGAAAATTTATTTTTTCGGAGGATTCAGATGGTTAAAATTTTATCAAGGAGCATAAGGGAATACAAGCTTCCGAGTATTCTCTCCCCGGTGTTTGTCGCCGTGGAAGTGTTCCTCGAAGTTCTGATTCCCATGATATGTTCGGACCTCATAAATTTCCTGCAGGGCGACACCTTCGGCGTGCACGGGTTTTCGCTGGTCGGCGTATCTACGGGCATTCAGGTGAGCGATCTCGGCGACGGCCTGGGGTATGTGTTTGCTTATGCGGGCATACTGATCGCCATGGCGGCGCTTTCGCTGACGTTCGGCATACTTTCCGGCCGCGCGTGCGCGAAGGCCTCGGCGGGCTTTGCCAAGAACCTCAGAAAGGATCTTTACTACAAAATTCAGGATTTCTCGTTCGGCAACATCGACACGTATTCGACGTCGTCGCTGGTCACCCGTCTTACGACGGACGTCACCAACGTGCAGAACGCGTACATGATGATCATACGTATCGCGGTCAGAAGCCCGCTCATGTTCATAGCGGCGCTCGCGCTCGCGTTCACCAAGAGCTGGTTTATCGCGCTGATATATCTCGGCGTGGCGATCGTGCTCGTCGTGCTTATGGCACTCATACCGATGCGCGCGATGAAGATATTCCACCGCGTGTTCAAGAAGTACGATAACATGAACCTGCGCGTACAGGAAGACGTGCGCGGCGCCCGCGTCGTGAAAGCGTTCGTGCGCGAGGATCACGAGATCGAGAAGTTCAACAGGGCGAGCGACGACATCCGCGACGACTTCACCAAAGCCGAAACCATACTCGCGCTCAACAGCCCGATTATCTATTTCGCCATTTACGGCATCATTCTTACGGTGTGCGCGTTTGCCACCGTCATGATAGTGGACACGGACAGCGCGTTCGTGCAGGCGACGGGTTCGCTGCAGGTCGGCGACCTGACCGCGCTCGTGCAGTACGCGACAATGATCCTTATGTCCATGATTATGCTCATCATGGTATTCGTCATGATCACGATGTCGGTGGAGTCGGGCAGACGTATCGTCGAAGTGCTTACGACAGAGAGCGACCTCGTCTCTCCCGAAAACGGCAGAAAAGAAGTCGCTACAGGCGACGTCGAATTCGACAACGTCAATTTCTCGTATGCCGGCGACGTCAACAAACTCGCGCTCAGAAACGTGAATCTGAAAATAAAGGCGGGAGAAACCGTGGGTATACTCGGCGGTACGGGTTCGAGCAAATCCTCGCTCGTGCAGCTCATACCTCGCCTTTATGATACTACGACAGGCAGCGTCAAGGTGGGCGGCGTGGACGTGCGCGAGTACGATCTCGACGCGCTGCGCTCCGACGTGGCGATGGTGCTTCAGAAGAACGTGCTGTTCTCGGGAACGATAAAGGAGAACATACGCTGGGGCAAACCGGACGCAACCGACGAAGAGATCGTCGCCGCCTGCAAACTCGCGCAGGCCGACGAGTTCATTTCCTCCTTCCCGGACGGCTACGATACGTATATAGAGCAGGGCGGTACCAACGTGTCCGGCGGCCAGCGCCAGCGTCTGTGCATAGCCCGCGCACTCATAGCCAATCCAAAGATCATTATCTTCGACGATTCCACGAGCGCCGTGGATACAAAGACGGACGCGCTCATCCGCAAATCCATGGCGGAGAGTCTGCCGAACGCTACCAAGATAATAATCGCGCAGCGCGTGGCCAGCGTCGAGGAGGCCGACAAGATACTCGTGCTCGACGGCGGCGAGATAGTAGCGGAAGGGACGCACGACGAACTCATGCGGTCGTCCGACATCTATCGCGACATATACAATATTCAGAATAAAAAGGAGGACGACGGCAATGCCTGAAAACGGTAAAAAAGAAACGGTTCCCGAAGGCGCTCCGGACGGACTCCCCGGAAGAAAAACTCTCAAAGCCATGAATAAAGAGCGTAAAAAGAATATGCCGAAGGACAAATCCCTCGGCCGCGTGCTCGGATATATGTTCAAAAACTACCGCGCGCGCTTCATCATCGTCGTTATCTGCATAGTCATTACGGCCGTCGTCAGCGCGATGTCCTCCATAGTGCTGCAGATTCTCATCAGTAACTATATACAGCCCGCGCTCGAGGGCACCGGCGATCTGAGCGGACTGCCCGGATTCATAACGGTTTGCGCCGCGATATTCCTCGTGGGCGTGGCGGCGAACGCGACATACAACATCATAATGGCGCGCATAGGCCAGGGCACGCTGGATATTATCCGAAAGGATATGTTCCGCAAAATGCAGACCCTGCCTATCAGCTATTTCGATACGCATCAGTCCGGCGATATCATGAGCCTTTACACCAACGACGTCGACACGCTTCGCCAGCTCATAACGCAGACGGTGCCGCAGCTCATCAACTCCGGCGTCATGCTGCTCGCCTCGGTGGTCATAATGATCTATTACAGTCTGTGGCTGCTGCTCGTCGTCATAGCCGGCGTGTTCGTAATGCTGCTTGCGGTAAGACATATCGCGGGTTCGTCCGTGCGCTACTTCATAGTGCAGCAGAACACCCTCGGTAAAGTCAACGGCTATATAGAGGAGTCCATGCACGGACAGAAGGTTATCAAGGTATTCTGCCACGAGAAACAGGCCAAGGCGGATTTCGACGAGCGCAACGACGCGCTGTGCGACGCGGCTACCGCGGCCAATACCTACGGTAACATCCTCATGCCCGTGCTCGGCAACATAGGCAACATACTGTACGTGCTGCTCGCGATAATCGGCTCGCTCATGATCGTGCTCGGCGGCGTCAACGTCGGTTTCATTTCGCTCATTGATCCGAACGCCGGCATGATAAGCATAATCATCGGTTTCCTGACGATAGTGCGCAGTTTCACGCAGTCCATAGCAACGGTATCCCAGCAGATCAACTTCATTGCCCAGGCGGGCGCGGGCGCGCGCCGTATCTTCAATATGATGGATACGCCGCCCGAAGAGGACAACGGCTACGTCGAACTCGTATACGCAAATAAGGCCGAGGACGGCACCGTAACCGAAAGCGACCACTACACCGGAATATGGGCATGGAAGCACCCGCATAAGGCGGAAGGCACAGTGACCTATCACGAACTGATCGGCGATATAGAAATGCACGACGTCGACTTCGCGTACGTGCCCGGAAAGACCGTGCTTCACGACATAACGCTGTACGCAAAGCCGGGTCAGAAGGTGGCGTTCGTCGGCGCGACCGGCGCGGGCAAGACCACCATAACCAACCTGATCAACCGTTTCTACGACATAGAGGACGGCAAGATAAGATACGACGGCATCAATATAAACAAGATAAAGAAGCCCGATCTGCGTAACTCGCTCGGCATGGTTCTGCAGGAAACCAACCTGTTCACGGGAACCATAATGGAGAATATCCGTTACGGCAATCTCGAAGCCACCGACGAGGAAGTCATCGCCGCCGCGAAACTCGCCAACGCGCACGACTTCATCATGCGTCTGCCCGACGGCTATAACACGATGCTCGAAAGCGACGGCGCCAACCTGTCGCAGGGTCAGCGCCAGCTCATATCCATCGCCCGCACCGCGTGCGAGAACGCGCCCGTGCTCATCCTCGACGAGGCTACCAGCTCCATAGACACGCGCACCGAGGCGCTCGTGCAGCGAGGCATGGATAAGCTGATGGAAGGCAGAACGGTGTTCGTCATCGCGCACCGCCTGTCTACCGTCCGCAACTCCGACGTCATCATGGTGCTCGACCACGGCCGCATAATCGAACGCGGCACGCACGAACAGCTGCTGGAAAAGAAGGGGACGTATTACCACCTCTATACCGGTGCGTTCGAGCTCGAATAAAAACGGAAATAAACGCAATAAGAAAAAACCCGGATCGCAGGATCCGGGTTTTTTCATGGCCGCGCGGCTTATAAATCGTCCGCGTCCTGTTCCGGTTCGTCGACTATCGTCGGGTTGCCGGTGTAAGACCCTTCGGGATCCGTTCCCGAAACGAATGCGTTTTCTTCCTCGTGTCCGTTTTTCATACGCTTAGTATGCGTCGGTTCCTTCAATAATAATCGCACTTTCCGAGAAGGTAATCCGTGGTCGTGTCCAGCACCGTCGCAATTTTTATAAGCATGTCGAAATTGCACTCGCGCTGTCCGAGTTCCCAATATGAGATGTTCCGTTCCAACGTCTGACATTTTTCGGCAAACTGTTTTCTGGTTAATCCCATACCCGTCCTGAGTTCATATAATCTTTCCGCAAATTTGTTCATACTGAAATTTTAGAACAAATTGTTCCAAATTGCTTGACTTGGAACAATTTGTTCCGTATAATATTTAGTATAAAAGGGGAAGTTGCGGCTATTCACGGCCGGCTTTAATAAAATAAAAGGAGAAAGAGATGAAAAAACTGATCGAAAAGACTTTGTTTCTTTTCTGTGCGGCGGCGTTAGTGCTTGTTTTTGTATTTTCGCTGGCTGCATGCGGCGGGGAAACCGATCCTGCCGAAGATCCGTCGGACACGGAGACTAAAGAAATCGTTTCCGTTTCCATCACTCAGGACGGTAAGGCCGTCGATACGCTCGAAGTTACGTACAGCGAAGGATATACCATCGAGCTCGCTGCCACCGTCGAGCAGAAAGGTGATATGTCCACGAGTGTGACTTGGTCATCCAGCGATACCGAAATTGCGTCGGTCACGCGGGCGGGAAAAGTCAATTTCAAAGGCAAACGCGGTTCAGTGGTCATAACCGCCGCGTCGTCTGCCGATCCTTCCAAGTCCGATTCGGTGACGATTAACGTCTCCGTTCCGTACATTCCGGTGCTTACGATAGACTCGTTGGGAGAATATCGTTTCGAGGCCGAACTTGCGGACGTGAGCGGATGCGACGTTGCGGATATGGGGAGCCTGACCAATACCGTTATAGAGTATCCCGAAAATCCTGCGGTCAGCGGCGGCAACCTCGGCAATTTCAATGTCGCCGGAAACGTTATCGCCTTCGTTGTGGACAGCAAGGCCGCGGCCAAAGCCGAGCTGACGTTCAGACTTGCTCCGGGCGGACGCAGCGATGAGCCGATCAACGTCGACGACGTTGCCGTTATCAGCCTGAACGACACCGTAATCGAAACGGGCATAACCGTTCCTCCGAGCGCTTCGACGCCGTGGTTCGATTACAACGATTACAAATGTGCGACTACCGTGGATCTGATTGCCGGCACCAATATCATGAAGATAGAAATGCTCAACGATCCCGGCGATTCTAACAAGCTTATGCCGAATATCGACTATATCGATTACAATGTCGTGGAGTATGACGGAGAGGTTCCCGAAGGCGAAGTGACTTCGGTCACCGTTCTCGGAGCGGACGGGGAAGAGGCCGAGGACATCGTTCTCGACTACGACGGCACCGTAACGTCATATACTTTTTCGGCAGCCGTATCCAAGACCGGGAACAAAAAGGACACGGTCGTCTGGTCGTCTGACAGGGAAAATGTCGCCTCCGTCGATCAATCCGGCGTCGTCACTCTGACCGGCGTGCGCGGCACTGCCGTAATAACAGCTACGGCTACCGACGACGCGACTAAAAGCGACAGCGTTTCCATCACCGTAAACGTGCCGTACGAATCGGTCATGACGCTCGACGCTCTCGATACATTCAGATTCGAGGCCGAAAAAGCCGACGTATCCAATTGCATTCCCGGAGCCAACAACATGCCCGAAGACGCTACGATCATCGAATCTTTGGACAGCGAATATATCAGCGGCGACAACCTCGGCAATCTCAATACCGCCGGTAACGAAATAGGATTCGCCGTTACGAACGCCGGCTCGCAGAACGCAAAAGTAAGATTTATGTTCAGAATGGCTCCTTCCGGAGGCGGTACTCCTTATGCGTTCGACGAGGCCGCAAAGCTCGAGTTTAACGGCGAACCTTTTACTACGGGAATAACGGTCGCCCGCGTGAACGAAGATCGTCAGACATGGCTCGACTATGCCGATTATTACTCTGAAGGAGTGTTTACTCTTGTCCCCGGGCTCAATATCCTGACCATAACGGTGCTTACCGATTACAATGACGATGAAATCTCGGCAAGAATGCCCAACCTCGATTATGTCGATTGGATTGTTACGGAGTACGAGGGAGAATCGGCTCCGGAGGTGACGTCAGTCACGATAACAAAAGACGGCGCCGACGCCGGGGATTCGTATGAGCATAAATACGAAGCCGGAACGGCCGACTCGATCGCACTGAGCGCAACCGTCGTAAAAACGGGAGATCTTTCCGAAGACGTTCTCTGGTCGTCGGACAACAAAAGAGTGGCGACGGTGGATGAACAGGGAAATGTAACATTCACAGGCGTTCGCGGCGCTGCCGTAATAACCGCAGCGTCGGCTGCCGATCCTCTCGTAAAAGATTCCCTTACGATTAACGTTGAGGTTCCTTACATTCCCGTTATCGAAATAGACGGCGACAATACTTACAAGTTCGAAGCCGAACTCTCGGATGTCTCCGGCTGTCAGCCCGGCGCTTGGGGTCCCACGATCGAAACGGGCGGCGATACTTCGATAATAAGCGGCGGCGGTAACATAGGCAATCTCGATGCCGACGGCAACACCATTGCGTTTGTCGTAAACAGCAAGGCCGCGGCTAAGGTGTCGTTTACGTTCAGACTTACTTCCGTGAGCGAAGGCGAAGAGCCGCTTTGCATTGACGACGTTGCCGACTTTTCATTCAACGGCACCGATTTCGATACCGGGGTGACGGTAAGTGCCGTCGAACCCGGAGGCGGCAAATGGTATCATACTTACAACAGCTATGAATGCGAACTGTCGTTTGACCTCGTTGAGGGAATAAACGTACTTGAGATAGTCGCGCATTACGACGGTAGCGCTCAGATGCCGAACATCGACTACATAGATTTCGTAGTGACCGGATACGGCGCATCGGCTGCGGCATAAGCCGACGGAGGCAATAATAATGAAGAAAAAAATGTCGAACAAAGCATACATTGCCATCAACGCGTCCTTCATGTCGCTGCTTGTCGCCGTAATGATCGCCCTGATGGTTGCGTGTATAATATTCTCGCCGACGATAAGCATGTTCCTTATGGGCGTTACGCAGACTCAGTCAGAAGAACTCGACAGAGCGCTTGCCGAGGGCGCTGAGCTTTGCGTGGACATCGCCGACGAAGGTATAGTGATGCTGAAAAACAGCACGGACGAAACGGGGAAACCGACGCTGCCTCTGTCAGAGGAGGAAATACTGAAAGTAAACGTCTTCGGCTGGGCGTCGTATGACTGGCTTACCGGCGCGTTCGGGTCGGGATTCTCGAATACCACGCTGGAAAAGCTCAAACTGTTCCCGGCGCTTGAAAGGGCGGGTATCGAATACAACGAAGAACTGCGCCAGATGTACGAAGACTTTTACAGCAGTCCCGCCTACGAGCGCGGGCAGACGTGGGACGAATATCGCGGCGACGCGAATGTCAGCGGCCGCAAAAAATTCAATCTGCACGAACCGGGCGCCGGATACTATACCGACGAAGTGATTAACAATGCGTCCGAGTTCTCCGACGTCGCACTTGTCGTAATCGGCAGAGTGGGCGGCGAGGGCGCCGATCTGCGTAAATATCAGGATCGTCAGCCTCAGACGAATCGCAGCGAATCGACCACGAGGGACGAAACCCGTCATTATCTCGAATTGTCTCCCGAAGAGGAGGAAATGATCGAAGCTGCCAAAAAAGCCTGCGACAAAGTCATAGTGCTCCTCAATACGTTCAATATTTCGGAAATCGGTTTCATCGATGACGAAGGTATAGACGCCTGCCTGCTTGTCGGTCTCACGGGTCTGACCGGCGTGAATTCGGTCATAAACGTACTCGACGGTACCGTAAGCCCCTCGGGCAGAACGGCGGACACCATCGCTTACGATTTCGAATCCGCGCCTTCGTTCGCGAATTCGGGCGAGGACGGAGTTCAGCAGTATATAGGCGATACTGAAACGGATTTCGACAAATTTATCGATTATACCGATAATATTTACGTCGGATACCGTTATTACGAAACCGCTGCGGCGGAAAACGAACTTCTGTACGACAGCGTAGTGCAGTATCCGTTCGGCTACGGTCTTTCCTATACGGATTTCGAATGGAACGTGACTAAAATCGATCCGGCTCCCGGCAGCATGCTTCCGAAAGACGGCAAGATAACGATCGAAGTGATGGTTACGAACACCGGCGACGTCGCAGGTAAAGACGTGGTGCAGCTCTATTATACCGCGCCTTACGGCGAAGCCACCGACAATAATTCCAAGATAGAAAAATCGCACGTAGTGCTCGGCGCCTTCGGAAAAACGCCGCTGCTGGAACCCGGAAAATCGTCCCCGGTTACCCTCGAACTGTATGTGCAGGACATGGCGTCGTACGACGATTACGACAAAAACAATAACGGCTTCAAGGGATACGAACTCGATCCGGGCGATTATTCGATCAAGCTGATGAAAAACGCTCACGAGCTTGCCGATAATATAGGCGATATGTCCATGACGGAAGCCGAAATCGTATACGGTATAGACGGAGAGGGTCATCGGTACGAGACCGACAGAATAACGGGGGAGGAAGTTACCAACAGATTTGTCGGCGATAATCTCATAGACGAAATACCCATCGACGGCAGCGAAGAAACGGAACCCGTATCGTATATGTCCCGTTCCGATTTCGCCGGAACGTTTCCTCTGCCTCCCGAGCGGCGCCAGATAGACGAAAGAACGCAGGCGGTCGCTCATGCGGACGAACCCACCGCAGAGCAGCTTGCGGTACTCGGCGACATCGGCGAAATAAAGACCGGCCAGCCCGGCACGATGACGCTGAACGACGCGCTTTCGTTCGACGGATACGACGACCCGAAATGGCAGCAGCTGATCGAGCAGATTCCGTTCAACGAACTTATAGATCTCATCCGCGACGGATATTTCAAAACCGCGGCCATTCCGAGTATCCAGAAGCCCATGTATCTCGACTTTGACGGTCCCGGCGGTTTCAACACTCAGATATTCGGTACGAAAAAGAACGATTTCGTGCTTTATCCCAACGCGACTATGATCGCGCAGACCTGGAACGTGTATCTGGCATACCAGATGGGTATGAGCGTCGCTAACGAGGGTCTTGCCTCGGATATGGGCGTTAAGGGATGGTACGCTCCGGGCGCGAACATACATCGTTCTCCTTTCGGAGGCCGGAATGCAGAGTATTACAGCGAGGATCCGTATCTGTCGGGCATGATGTGCGCAGAGTGCGTGCGCGGTGCGAAAAACAAGGGCCTTTACTCGTATATCAAGCATTGGGTCGTAAACGAATCCGAAACGGGCAGACACGGGCTGTTTACCTGGCTGACGGAGCAGTCGCTGCGCGAAATTTATCTCAGGCCGTTCGAGCTGGCAGTCAAATACGGCGGCGCCAACGGACTGATGAGCGCCATGAACCGCGTCGGAGCCATCTGGTCGGGTGCGAGCCGTGCGCTCTGTACCGATGTGCTTCGCGGCGAGTGGGGCTTCCGCGGTATGATAGTCACAGACTGGTACACATGGGGCGCGAAGTACATGGTGCCTTATAAGGGAATCTGGGCAGGCAACGATACGTGGCTGAATAACCCCAACTCTCCCTTCCTGACGGGTTCTGACGCCAGCAAATACGAGAACAACGATTACTTCATATACTGTGCGCAGAACGTTGCGCATAACGTGCTGTATACGATAACGACTACGGAAAAGGCCCGCCTCGCTTACGATCCCGATTCCGAACCCACCGACTTCACCGTAGGCGGATTCGAATACAATCACGGCTGGGTATGGATGCCTATTCTTGTCGAATCGGTTCTGCTTGCCGGACTCGGTGTCTGGATATTCTTCGTGGTACGGCGTGTCAGGAAGAATAAAGCTCCCGCTTAAGCTTCGTTCCTTTGCATAGGCTTGCATTAACCCCTCGATGCAGATCTTTGCAAATCAAAAACATACCCCGCACGATCGTGCGGGGTATGTTTTTGCGGATCGGACGATTCCGTATTACATGAACAGGAAGAGGATTGCGCCGAGATAGGCGATTATGCCGATGGGGTATTTGCCCCAGCTGGTTATCCACTCCCAGCCGTACTGCGTGCCGAGCATATAAAGGATGATGAGTATGCCGACGACGATATATACGATGGCGACGATGACGTCCAGCGTCCGTCCCTTGCTCGTTATCAGCAGATAAATGCCGTACAGTGCGAGTATAATGCCGAGCGCAAGGAAGATCCACAGAGATATCTGCTGCGCCGCGATCGTGATCGCCACGCCGACGACTATTTCCACGATGCCGATAATCAGGCTCTTGCCCGAATTTTTATACCGGAAATAGTTCACGACCGCGATAATTCCCAGGCATGCGGCGATGACGCCGATTATGCGTATGAGCATGGTCGTGAGGCTCGTCGTTCCGTCGAAAAACAGTATGAACGTACCGAGAACCGCGAGGATTATACCTGCCATTTTGTCCACCGTCAGATTGAGTGAGAAGTTTGCCGACACTCTTTCGTGACGCTTCTGTCTTTCGCTTTTCTGGTTGGACGAAGACGTGCTTTTCTGATTGCTTGCCATTTTATTTGCTCCTTTATAATAATATAGTCTGTATAATTATAGTCTGTTTTGTCCGTCCGATTTATTCGGCGGGCGGCGCGGGAGTGACGTATACGGTCTTTGCTCCGAAATAGTCCACCTTGCCGGGTGCCGCGCCCTTTTTCTTGTGCACGTTCTTTGCCTGCGTGTAATCCACGGGCACGTTTTCGGACTGCCGCGCCTTGGAAAAGAACGCCGCGCATGCCGCCGCCTTGTCTATGACGGAGCGGGGGACTTCCTTCCCGCGCGCTTTTATGACTACGTGACTGCCGTGGAAGCCCTGCGTGTGCAGCCAGATGTCCTCGCCGCGTGCCTCTTTGGTTATGCGGTCGTTCTGCACGTTGCTTTTGCCGACGAGTACGTCGAAGCCGTCGATGACGTACTTCCGCGGCTCGCTGACGGCTACGCGCTTTTTCGCGTTCTGCCTGGTGATGTAGCCCGCGTCTTCCAGCTCTTCTGCGATCTCGGCGACGTCGTCCGCCGTAGTCGCGTTCATGAGCGCCGCCTCCACGCTTTCGAGATAGTCTGTCGCGCCTTTCGTGTCCGCGATCTGCTTTTCCAGGCTGGCGATCGTGCGCTTCTTTTTCTGATACCGCTTGAAGTGTTTCTGCGCGTCCTCCTGCGGCGTGTTTTCGGTCAGCGTGATGACGGTGACTCCGCCCTCGTACCAGTTGTCCGCGGTCAGCGTGCGCTCTCCCGGCTTTATCCTGTAAAGATTGGCTGTTATGAGCTCGCCGAGAATGCGCTCCTTTTCGTAATCCTGCGCCGCCGCGTATTCGCGCTCGAACACGCCCAGCTTTTTGCGCTGCTTGTCGAGCGCGGCGCCGAGCGTGCGCCGCACCGCGTTTTCGGCGAGCGCTTTTACGTCGGTCGCCGCCGTGTGCGCGTAGTATTCGTCCATCGCCGCGGACAGCGTGGGGAAGGACCTGCGTTCTCCGTCGGCGGTGGCGTAGTCGCAGAAGGAAAAATCCTTCGGCTTCCCTCCTGTATAGTATACCACGGGAGCCGTCGGTTTTGCAAGCAGCCGCGCGGCACCTTCGGCAAGATTTCCGCCGCACGCCTCCGCGATTATCTCGCGCGCAGTCGCCGCCGACAGTCCGAGCATGCGCCGCACCATGACGGCGGGCAGGTCGTCGTCGCCCGTCGTCGCCCGCAGCCGCTCCGCCGCCTCTCTGTCCGTGGGGAAGAACCGCGTCTCGTCCGCGGGAAATTCGTATTTCAGTCCGGGCAGCACCGGCCGCCCCTCGCCGAGAGATACCTTTTTGAGCGCGTCGGAGATTTTCAGCTCTCCGTCCGTCAGCACGACGTTGGAATATTTGCCCATGATCTCCACGATCATTTTGCGCCGCAATTCTTCTCCGAGGTCGCCGCGCGCCGTGATGTCGAACGTGAGTATGCGCTCGAACGGCGCCGCGCTCACTTTGTCGATGACGCCTCCGCCTATGTGCCGCCGGAGATGCAGGCAGAAGGACAGGGGAACGTCCGTCGCCGTTATCTTCCCCGCGGTGATATAGCACCTCGGCGCCGTCGCCGCCGTGATTATGAGGTTGCGGTTGACCCCTCCGGCGCGTACGAAAAGCATGAGCGTACTTTTGTCGCTCATTACGATCTTGTCTATTCTGCCTCCCGCGAGCGCCGAATCCAGCTCCCGCGCGAGCGCTGCGTAATTTATTGCATCTGCAGGCATCTTATTCCTTGCGCACCGCTAACGTTCGGGTTTCGCGCCGATTGCGACACTGCGCGTAAAAATTTTAACAAATTTTTGTGCTCGTGTCGGCGCGAACGCCAACGGAACTCGGCACAGCCTGTGCCTCGTTGTATTTTATTCAAGACAACAATGTT
>CAJFLE010000002.1 GCA_904387375.1 Candidatus Protoclostridium gallicola | reverse complement strand
CACCAAGTGGACGGGCGGGGACTACCGCCTGATGACGGAAGTGCTGCGGAACGAATGGGGCTTCGCCGGCACCGTGATATGCGACTTCGCGTCCAATCAATCGCAGATGGACATCAGACAGATGGTATACGCCGGCGGCGATATATGGCTGGACACAATAATGCCTGCTGAAAATTTTAGCAAAGATAATACTGTCGACGTTTATGTGATGCAGGAAGCGGTAAAGCACGTGCTGTACACGGTGGTCAATTCCAACGCGATGAACGGATTTGGAACCGGTGTTATCTATCAGGTATTGCCTGCGACATGGCGCGTAGTATTGCTTGTTTGCTCTATTGTAATTCCTACGCTTCTTGTCGGATGGTGCGCGGTTATGATTGTATTCACGCTGAAGAAAGTGAAAAATGGAACGGAAAGTTAAAATTTCTCATAGTAAGGCGACCCCTCTATCGCCTGAAGAAAAGTGAAATGTGCCCCGGAAGTTTGTGTGACCTTTCGGGGTGCATTTCATTTCCGAATTATAATTTTTTTACGGAAAAGGGCAGAAAGGCGCTTACCGATTGTTATATATATGAAAGGAGGCGGAGATGAAACGGGGAATGAAAATATATGTCGGAATATTGCTCGGACTGCTGACGCTGCTCGGACTTGCGTTGCTCGGCGCCTGCTCGTACATATGCTGCATGAATATTATATCGGCGGTTTTATGACGGCGCGCAGACGATTGACAAATCACGCGGTCTGACTATATAATTATCGCATGGACAGAAAGGAAAAACTCGGTAAGCTCATGGCGGCGGTGTCGCGTTACGACCGCGCCGCTTTTGCCGAACTCATGTCCCTGACCCGCGATAAACTGACGCGCACGGCGTACGCCTATCTGCGCGACGGCATGCTTGCCGAGGACTGCGTGAACGAAACTTACGCCGCGCTTGCCGCGCACTGTCTGTCGGTCGCGCCCGACCGCGTGGAAGCGTGGCTGCGCACCGTCGCCGTAAACAAGGCGCTGAACGTGCTGAAAAAGCGCCGCCGCGAACTGCCGCTGACCGAAGAGATCGCGCCGCCCGCCGTGCCCGAGGCCGAAGAGCGCGCCGCGGTGCGCTCGGCGCTGGAACGCATGCCCGAAAGGGAGCGGCTCGCCCTGCTGTACCGCGCGAACGGCTATACGCTGGAAGAAACCGCGTCGGCGATGAAGTGCTCGGTCAAAAAACTGCGCGGCCTGTTGGGCAAGGCCCGCGCGCGGTTCGTGACGCTGTACGGGGAGGGCGGAGATGAATAAAAATCTTACGGAAAACGAAATATACGAACTCATACGGGACGCCTCCGAGTGCGACGGCGAGCCCGAACTTCCAGCGCCCTCGGTGAGCGACGAGGACATCGCCGCGACGCTCGCGCCCAAAAAGCGCATGTCCGTGCGCGCGATGCTGCCTCTCGCGGCGTGCTTTCTGGCGTTCTCCGTGGGCTGCGGCATGATATTGTTTGCCCTGCGCGGCGCCGGAGCGCCGTTAGTGCCCGACGGCGCGGACGTAACGGAGGAATATCTCGAAGAAGAGTTTCCGGGACTGCTTCTGCCGTCCGCCGAGGGTTACAAAACATCGTCCGTATATCTTTATTCGGACGGCGACACGCCGCGGTACGCCGCGCTCATATATACCGCGGAGTCGGCGCAGCTCGATTACAAGGTCGTTTTCGACCCCGACTTCGATCACGATTTCGCTCGGGATTATACGGACGGCGCGCAGATCGGCGGGCTGACCGTGTCGTACGCGACGGGCGACGGAGTATCGTACGCGGCATTTTCGTCCGGCGGCTACGAATACTATCTCACCCTGTCGTCGGATTCTCCCGCGGACATTTTGGACATAATAGCTACCGTATCGTGACGGGGCATTCAGGTAATCCCCGCGTATAATATAATGAAAACGCAAAACTCCGGCAGATTTCGGGTTAAATCTGCCGGAGCCTTTTATTATATTCCGTTTTATTTGCGTTCTTCGCGTTTCAGCGCCGCTTTGTACTTGCCGGGCGGCACGCCGACGGCCTTGCGGAAAAGTTTGCAGAAATAGTTGTAATCGTCCACGCCCACTTCGCGCGCGATCGCCGTCACCGTCATGTCGTCCGAGCGCATGAGTTTTTTGGCGCGCTCGATGCGCTTGTACGTGACGTACTGCGCGATGCCCATGCCGAACGACTGCACGGAGATCTGATACAGCTTGGTGCGGGAGATGTAGAACTGCCGGCATATCGTGTCGCTGTCCAGCTTCTCGCGCAGGTTGTTCTCGATAAACGCGTTGATCTGCCGCGAAACGTCCTCGTTCTTCCAGCTTGCGAGATTGGTTATCTGCATATACGACGCTATGGCGTCGAGCAGCCGCACGGACGCGATTATTTTTTCGCGCGAGTGACGTTTTATTTTGCCCACCGCTTCGCGCACCGCCGCGTCGTCTGCGCCGTACGCCGCGCATCTCCTGCACACCTCTTCCGCCGCTTCGTCGCCGCCCTCCTCGGGCATCATGTGCGCGAATATGGCGTAGCCTATGACGCCGCCGCCCAGGCGTATCGGCGTTATGGCCTCGGTCAGCCCCGCATGGCATGTGTAGACGTGCGGCTCGCGCAGCTTTTTCGCCCGGTGGCATGCCTCGATGTCGCACTCGCGGCAGGCGTGAATCCCTTTGTCCGTGCCGCGCACTATGCGGCACAGCTCGGGCGGCTCGTCCGGATATTCCGTGACGATGTTAAGATCGTCGTCGAATACGGATATGCGTATTCCGACCACCGTGTAGAAATCTTTGAGCAGGTCGCGAAGCCTGCTTTTTTCGAAAGAACTTATCATCTTTTTACCCCTTAGCGCACCGCTAACGCTCGGGTTTCGCGCCGGTTGCGACACTGCGCATAAAAATTTTAACAAATTTTTATGCTCGTGTCGGCGCGAACGCCAACTTCAGCTCGGCACAGCCTGTGCCTCGTTGTATTTAATTCAAGACAACAATGTTCGCGGACTTTCAGTCCGCTCTGCATTGTTTTCTTGAAAACTTTCATGCGTTTCCGTAAGGAAACTTCTTAAAAGGTCGCTCGGTCGGCAAAGCACTCCCTCGCTTCCGATCGACCCCTTATCCTTCGCGAAGGCTTTCGCTCGTATAAGGGTACTTGATCTTGCGCACCGCTAACGCTACCCTTCGGGTTGCGCTGCGTATAGACGCGAATGCGGTATCTTTCCGGTGCATAGATCACGGATTTTGCCTTGCCGCCGTGAGGCAGGCTGCGGCGACGTGCGCGCTGCGCGCGTACAAAATCCGTGTCTCTGCCCTCGGAAATCTCTCCGCATTCGCTGCTTGTGTTTGTTTACTGTGAATCTTTTATATGGTATAAAACTTATTGTTTTCTGGTGAACCCGACATGGCAGCGAGTGCGAGCGGATTTTGTGTGCTCAGCGACGCAAAATGCGTACGGCGCTTCCGCGCCGGCGTCACCGTAGCCTGCCTTACGGCGGCAAGGGGCATTTTGCGCCGATCAGCCCAAAAGCCGCCGCAGGCGCGTCGCTTTTCTGCGCGCGGCGAAGCCGAACGTTAGTGTCGCGCAAGAAAATAAGTTTATCTGTGAACAATTATACCATAAAAGAATTTATTTTGTCTATACATTCCGCGAAAAAAATTTTATAATTTTATTGTAAAAGAAAATTATCAAGGAAGGGAAGCAAAATGACCGAACGTACGATGGAAGACCTCATCAAAACGATACGCGTACTGTCAGCCGAAGAGGTGGAAAAGGCGAAGAGCGGGCACCCCGGCACGCCGCTCGGCGCGGCGCCCGTCATGGCGACGCTGTTCGGCAAATTCATGAAAATAGCGCCCGAAGACCCGGGATTTTTCGACCGCGACAGGTTCGTGCTCAGTTCGGGGCACGCGTCGGCGATGCTGTACGCGACGCTGCACGCCTGCGGTTTCGACGTCACCGAGGACGACCTCGCGTCGTTCAGACAGATGGGCAGCCGCACTCCCGGTCATCCGGAAGCGGGGGTGACTCCCGGCGTGGACTGCTCGACCGGCCCGCTCGGTCAGGGCGTGGCGAACGCTGTTGGCATGGCGCTTGCCGAGCGCATACTCGCGGCGAAGTTCAACAAACCCGGCTGCACCCTCGTCGATCACTATACATACGCCTTCTGCGGCGACGGCTGCATGATGGAAGGCATAGAGAACGAGGCGGCGAGCCTTGCCGGGCTGTGGAAGCTGGGCAAGCTCATCGTAATATACGACAGCAATCATATCACCATAGAGGGCGACACGGATATATCTCTCGTGGAGGACGTGGCGGCGCGGCATAAGGCGCTGGGCTGGCACGTCATACGCGCGGGCAACGCCGAAAACACCGACGCGCTGGCAGAAGCGATCGCTGCGGCGCGCGCCGAGGACGGACGTCCGTCGCTCGTCATCGTTTCCACGACCATAGGCTACGGAGCGCCCAACGCCGGCACCAGTTCGGTGCACGGCGCGCCCCTGGGCGAGGAAGGCATGCGCGCGCTCAAAGAGCGGCTGGACTGGAAGTGCGAGCCCTTCCGCGAGCCGGAATCGGTCGCGGAGTTCGCCGAGGAGATGAAGGCGAAGGGCAGGGAGCACACGGCTAAATGGCACGCCGGGCTCGACCGCGCCCGCGAGCAGTATCCCGCGCTCGTCGCGGAGTTCGAATCGTGGCTGAGCGGCGACGCGGCCAGGGCGGCCGCCGGTTCGCCCGAGCTGTATAACCTTCCCGAAGGAAGCGCGGCGACGCGCAACCTGTGCGGGGCGGCGCTCGCCGTAGCCGACAGACTCGTCCCCAATCTCACGGGCGGCAGCGCCGATCTTTCGCCGTCCAACTGCACCGCGATCAAGGGCAAGGAATATTATTCGCCCGAAACGAGCGCGGGCAGGGCGATACACTTCGGCGTGCGCGAACACGCCATGGCCGCGGTGTGCAACGGCATCGCGCTGCACGGCGGCCTCGTGCCCTTCTGCTCGACCTTCTTCGTGTTCTCGGACTATATGAAGTATGCTATGCGCATGAGCGCGATGATGAAGTTGCCCGTCACATATATTCTGTCCCACGACTCCATCGGAGTGGGCGAGGACGGACCCACGCACCAGCCCGTCGAACAGCTGGCCGCGCTGCGCAGCATGCCCGGCATGTACGTGTTTCGCCCCTGCGACGCGACCGAGGTCGCCGCGGCGTTCTCCCGCGCGCTGACGCTCGTCGCGCCCACCGCGATAGTCACGAGCAGGCAGAAGCTGCCCGCGCACGGCCTGTCGACGAAGGAAGGCGCGCTCCGCGGCGCGTACGTGCTTAAAGAGGGCTGCAAAAAGAAGCCGGACGTCATACTCATGGCGAGCGGCAGCGAAGTGGGGCTGTGCCTGGACGCGCAGGCGCTGCTGGAAAAGAAGGGCGTGTCCGCCCGCGTCGT
Source organism: Candidatus Protoclostridium gallicola (assembly GCA_904387375.1). Classification (GTDB taxonomy): domain Bacteria; phylum Bacillota; class Clostridia; order Christensenellales; family Pumilibacteraceae; genus Protoclostridium; species Protoclostridium gallicola. Next base: position 149,648 of record CAJFLE010000002.1, on the reverse strand, counting down.
GTCCGTGCCCTGCATGGATCTGTTCGCCGAACAGAGCGAAGAATATAAGGAGAGCGTGCTTCCGAAAAAGGTGCGCGCCCGCGTGGCCGTCGAAGCCGCGAGCCGCATGTGCTGGGGCGAATACGTCGGACTGGACGGAGCGTACGTCTGCCTCGACCGCTTCGGCGAGAGCGCGCCCGCAGGCAAGCTGTTCGAAAAATACGGCTTCACGCCCGAAAACGTCGCCGCGGTTGCGGAAGGCGTACTGAAAAAGTAACGAAGGCGCGTATGCGCCGAAAAATACCGAAAATCAAGGAAATAAAAAAGGAGCGAAAACAACAATGAGCGAGATCTTCAGGAACATCCCCGAGATTAAATACGAGGGAGCGAAGAGCAAGAACGAACTTGCGTTCAAGTATTACGACGCGGACAGAGTCGTTCTCGGCAAGAAAATGAGCGAGCACCTGCCGTTCGCAATGGCATGGTGGCATAATCTGTGCGCCAACGGCGTGGATATGTTCGGCCGCGGCACCGCCGACAAATCGTTCGGCGCAAAGGAAGGCACGATGGAGCACGCCAGGGCAAAGGTGGACGCCGGCTTCGAATTCATGAAGAAGATGGGTATCAAATACTTCTGCTTCCATGACGTCGACCTCGTTCCCGAAGCGGACGACATAAAGGAAACCAACCGCCGCCTCGACGAGATATCCGATTATATCCTCGAGAAGATGAAGGGCACGGACATCAAGTGCCTGTGGGGCACCGCCAACATGTTCGGCAATCCCCGCTTCATGAACGGCGCCGGCTCGACCAACAGCGCGGACGTATACGCTTTCGCGGCCGCTCAGGTCAAAAAAGCGCTGGACATCACCGTCAAGCTCGGCGGCCGCGGCTATGTGTTCTGGGGCGGCAGAGAGGGCTATGAAACGCTTCTCAACACGGATATGGCGTTCGAGATCGAGAACGTGGCGTATCTCATGAAAATGGCTGTCGAGTACGGCCGCAGCATCGGATTCAAGGGCGACTTCTATATCGAGCCCAAGCCGAAGGAGCCCATGAAGCACCAGTACGACTTCGACGCCGCTACCGCCGTCGGCTTCCTCAGAGCGCACGGCCTCGACAAGGATTTCAAACTCAACATAGAGGCCAACCACGCCACGCTCGCCGGCCACACCTTCGAGCACGACCTCCGCGTCGCGGCCATCAACGGCATGCTCGGTTCGGTGGACGCCAACCAGGGCGACTTCCTGCTCGGCTGGGACACCGACGAATTCCCGTACGACGTCTATACTGCGACCAAGGCCATGTACGAGATCATCAAGGGCGGCGGTCTTACCGGCGGCTTCAACTTCGACGCCAAGAACAGACGTCCGTCGTACACGGTGGAGGACATGTTCAAGGGCTATATCCTCGGCATGGACACCTTCGCGCTCGGCCTTATCAAGGCGGCGGCCATCATCGAGGACGGCAGACTTGACAAATTCGTCGAAAACAAGTATGCTTCCTTCAGAAGCGGCGTGGGCAAGAAGATAACCGACAGAAAGACGTCGCTTGCCGAACTTGCGGCATACGCCGACGGCCTCGGCGCGCCCGCGCTTCCGGGCAGCGGCAACCAGGAAGGTCTGGAATCCATCTTCAACCAGATCCTGTTCTCATGAAAGAAGCGTATATAGGCGTCGATCTGGGCACGAGCGCGGTCAAGCTGCTGCTCGTCGGCCCGGACGGCAGGATACTTAACGAAACGCAGGAAGAGTATCCCGTATATTATCCGCACAGCGGCTGGAGCGAACAGAATCCCGCCGACTGGACGGCGGCCGTCGCCCGCGGCATGAAAAAACTGCTTGCGGGCGCGGACGCTTCGGCGGTAAAGGGCATATCTTTCGGCGGACAGATGCACGGGCTGGTCATTCTCGACGAGCGCGGAGAGGTCATCCGCCCCGCCATACTGTGGAACGACGGACGCACCGCCGAGGAAACGGAATACCTCAACACCGTAATAGGCAAGGAGAAGCTGTCGCGGCTGACGGCGAACATAGCGTTCGCCGGCTTTACCGCGCCCAAGCTGCTGTGGGTCAGGAAGCACGAACCGGAAAACTTCGCGCGCATAAGCAAGATCATGCTGCCCAAGGATTACCTCGCGTACCGCATGACCGGCGTGCACTGCACCGACCTGTCCGACGCGAGCGGCATGCTGCTCCTCGACGTCGAGCGCGGCGTATGGTCGAAGGAGATGTGCGAAATCTGCGGCGTGACCGAGGCGCAGCTGCCCCGCCTGTACAATTCGTACGAGGTCGTCGGCACGCTCACGGAGGAAGCGGCGGCGGAGCTGGGACTCCCTGCGGGCGTCAGGGTCATCGCCGGAGCGGGGGACAATGCCGCGGCGGCTGTGGGCACGGGTACCGTCGGCGACGGCGCGTGCAACATCTCGCTGGGCACGAGCGGCACGGTGTTCATTTCGTCGGATACCTTCGGCGTGGACAAAGCCAACGCCCTGCACTCTTTCCGCCACGCGGACGGCGGCTATCATCTCATGGGCTGCATACTGTCCGCGGCTTCGTGCAACAAGTGGTGGGTGGAGGACATACTCCGCTCCGAGCACGGCGTCGAGCAGGCCGCAATGCCGGGCAGGCTGGGCCGCAACGAGGTGTATTTCCTGCCGTACATGATGGGCGAGCGCAGTCCGCACAACGACGTGGACGCGCGCAGCATGTTCGTGGGCATGCGTCCGGACACGACGCGCGCCGACATGGGGCTTGCCGTCATGGAAGGCGTGACGTTCGCGCTGCGCGACTGCCTGGAAGTGGCGAAGTCCAACGGCGTGAAGGTGACCCGCACGCGTATATGCGGCGGCGGGGCGCGCAGCGAGCTGTGGCGCAAGATCGTCGCCGGCGCGCTGGGCATACCCGTGGACACCGTGACGACGGAAAAAGGCCCGGCATACGGCGCGGCGCTGCTCGCAATGGTGGGCTGCGGCCGTTACGCCACCGTGCGCGAGGCGTGCGACGCCTGCGTATCCGTGCGCGCGACCGTCATGCCCGATCCCGTACTCGTCGAAGCGTACGGGAAGATGTACAACGTCTATAAGGCGATTTATCCAGCGATGAAAGACGTTTTCAAACTTATGAAGTAAATCCGAGAATAAGGAGAAATGATGTAATGAACAAACAGCAGGTTTTCAATCCCTATCTGCCGAGCTGGGAGTATATCCCCGACGGCGAACCGCATAAATTCGACGGCCGCATATACGTATACGGCTCGCACGACAAATTCGGCGGCAAGACGTTCTGCATGAACGACTATGTCTGCTGGTCCGCGCCCGAGGACGACCTGTCCGACTGGCGTTACGAAGGGGTCATCTGGCGTAAGGATCAGGACCCAATGAACAAGAACGGCAAGACGCCCATGTACGCGCCCGACGTGTGCCGCGGCCCTGACGGAAGGTATTACCTCTATTATTTCTGCGCCTACAACGGCGTGATCGGCGTCGCGGTGTGCGACACTCCTGCGGGACAGTACGAGTTCGTGGATTACGTGCACTATGCCGACGGCACCAGGCTGGGCAAGCGGAAGGGCGACATCTTCCAGTTCGACCCCGGCGTCTACGTCGAGGGCGACAAGGTATACCTTTACACCGGCTTCTGCCCGACCTTCTATCCCTTCTTCCTGACCGGCGGCAAGCCGATCAGCCGCGATGGCGCGACGGTCACCGTGCTCAGACCCGACATGGTGACGGTGGACAAGGATCCCAAGTATATCGCCAAGTGCAAACGCAACTCCGCGGGCACCGACTTCGAAGGGCACGAGTTCTTCGAGGCGGCGTCCATGCGCAAGATAAACGGGAAATATTACTTTATTTATTCCTCCTTCCTCGGCCACGAGCTCTGCTACGCCATAGGCGACAGCCCCGACGGCGAATTCAGATACGGCGGAACCATCGTGAGCATAGGCGACGTGGGCCTGAACGGCCGCACCTGCCCCAAGAACGCCGCCAACTATACGGGCAACACCCACGGCTCCATCGTCGAGGCGTGCGGCAAATACTACGTGTTCTATCACCGCCAGACCAACCGCCACTGCTTCTCGCGCCAGGCGTGCGCCGAAGAGATAACCGTCAATCCCGACGGCAGCATACCGCACGTCGAGGTCACGAGCTGCGGCCTCAACGGCGGCCCGCTGAAAGGAAAGGGCGAGTATGAGGCGCGCATAGCCTGCCAGCTGTTCTCCGCCAAGGGCTGCCGCTTCTACAGCGTGTTCCGCGGCTTCGAAGGCTCGCACCCGTACTTCACGCAGACGGGCGAGGACAGAGAGGGCGACGGCGACCAGTACATCGCCAATATGCGCGACGGCGCGACCGCCGGCTTCAAATACTTCGATTTCGAAGGCGCGTCAGACGTGACCGTGCGCGTGCGCGGCAACGCCTCCGGGCGCATGGTGGTGTTTGCCGAAGAGGGCGAGCCCGCGGCGTTCGTCAAAATTTCGCCCTCGAAGGACTATACGGATTTTTCCGCTCCGCTTAAGATCTCCGACGGAGTGCACGCGCTGTACTTCCGCTTCGAAGGCAAGGGCAGACTGGACTTCGATAAGTTTACATTGAAATGAAAGGAATGAAAAAAAGACGGCGAATGCCGTCTTTTTTTCATATTCTGTTTCTGTTTTTGTTTTTTATTTTTTCCTCGATCACCTTTTTCTTTTTGTGCGCGGCGACGGCAATGTACGAGCATACCAACAGACATGCGATACTGAGTACGGCAGGAAGCGCCAGCAACGGATTGACGAATGCCGCCTGTATCAAGCAGAATATGCTCAGAAATAAAGTAACAGCCGTCAGTATCGCGGCAACCGTCATGATTTTGTTTACGGACAGTAATTTTTTTTGAAAAATCCTATAACCGTTTTATCGTAATCCTCGATAATTCTCGCGGCGGTCGACGTCACCGTTTTGTACTTTTCTTTTTGTTCGTCCGTGTCGAGCAGATTTTTCATTATGACGTAATACTGCGCGATCGGATGCGTTTCCGCGTCTTTGGCCAGATGTTCGCCCAGGATTTCGTTGTATTTGTCCGTTCCGCGGTATTTATACTCGGGGAAAGACATTATCATATATTTATAACCGACGGGAGAAGCGGGAGAATCGGCAATGATTTTTTCGGCGCTTGCGCGCAATTCGCTCAGCATGCCGGCTTCGTATAGCGGACGGCAGACGTTTTCGTAATCCTTATCCGTTTGTTCCTTTAATATCCCGAGCAGCGCGTCGCCGTTTTCACGGTCTGCCGAAATATTCGCCGTTACGTATGTATTGTAGTTATTGACGGCTTCGCGCATGACGAACGTTGTGCCGCAATAAGGGCATACGCCGGCATCGTTCTTTTCGTTCAGTTCTATTGCCGCGCCGCATTGCGGACATTTTGCCGGTACCATACGACCTCCTTGTTTAAGCATAGTATAACACACAATATCCGTCAAGTAAACAATTAAGGCGACGGCGGCCGTATTTTGTTGCCGCGCTTGACTTATCCGCCGAATTGTTATATATTTAATACGGTACACAAAACATGATCCGTGCGGCGGACTGCGCGCGGGAACGGAGGAAAAGATGGACAGAAAGAGAATCATAGACGTCGCAGCCGGAAGGGAAAAGGCGGACGTCGTCATAAAGAACACGACCGTCGTCGACGTGCTCGGCGGCAGCCTCATCAAGGGGGACGTCGCGGTGTGCGGCGATAAGTTCGCCGGCGTGGGCAGCTACTCGGGCGTCACGGAAATCGACGGCACGGGCAGATACGTCATGCCGTCGTTCTACGACGCGCACCTGCATTTCGAATCGGTCATGGTGCGGCCGAGCGAGTATCTGAAAATATCCGTGCCCAAGGGCGTGACGGCTTACAACGCCGACCCGCACGAGATCGCCAACGTGTGCGGCGAAAAGGGCATAAGATTCATGCTGGACGACGTGCGCGGCATTCCCGCCGACATAAGGTTCATGATGCCGTCGTGCGTGCCCGCGGCGCCCGAGGATCATTCGGGCTGCGTGCTCGGCGCGGCTGACGTAAAGCGCATAGCCGACTCATGCGGGCTGTTCGGGCTGGGCGAGATGATGAATTTTCCCGGCGTGGTCGGCTGCGACCCCGACGTGCTGGCCAAGCTGGACGTGCGCCCGGTTATCGACGGCCACGCGCCCGGAGTGTCGGGCAACCCGCTGAACGCGTACATCGCCGCGGGGGTTTCCACCGACCACGAGTGCGAAAGCGTGGAAGAGGCTCTGGAAAAGGTGAGCAAGGGCATGTACGTGCTCATACGCGAGGGCAGCCAGACGCGCAATCTCCGCACGCTCATAAAAGCGGTGAACAAGACCAATCTGCGCCGCTTCCTGTTCTGCACCGACGACCGCAACATAGAAGATCTCGTCGGCCTCGGCACGATAGGCAACGCGGTGCGGCTGGCGGTCGAGTGCGGCATGGATCCGATCGACGCGATCACGATAGCCTCGCTCAATGCCAACGAGGCGTACGGCATAAAGAATACGGGCGCGGTCGCTCCGGGCTGGACGGCGGATTTCCTCGTCTGCGCGGACATAACGGCTCAGCGGGTGGAAAAGGTGTTCTATCACGGCGCGCTCGTCGCCGAGAACGGACAGCCGCTGTTCTCCGTCAGCCCCGCCGACGTTTCGGGTGTGACGGGCACCGTGCACATAAAGCCGGTGACCGCAAAGGACATGACCTTCCCGTTCGACCCCGCGCGTCCCGTCATGCGCGTGTTCCCGGGCACCGTGGTGACCGAAGCCGTAAAAGCGGACGGGCCGGAGGGGCTGAACCTTATGTGCTGCATAGAACGGCACGACGCGAGCGGCGACATAGGCCACTGCTACGTGGACGGATTCCGCCTGCGCGGCGGCGCGGTGGCGCAGACGGTGGGGCACGACTCGCACAACATCACCGTGCTGGGCGACAATCCCGAGGACATGGCGCTCGCCGTTAACAGTCTTGGCTCGGACGGCGGTCTCGTGGTCGTCAAAAACGGCAGGCTTATAGGTAAGCTCCCGCTGGAAATCGCCGGGCTGATGTCATCGGCTCCGGCGTCCGAGGCGCTCGCCGCCCGCGAAAAGCTGACCGAGGCGCTCGCCGAAATGGACTATAACCGCGACATAGAGCCGTTCATGCTGCTGTCGTTCCTGACGCTCATCGTCATTCCCGACGTCAAGCTCAACCACAAAGGACTGTTCAGCGTGTCGAAGTGGGACTACCTGTACCGCGGATGATACGCTCGTCGCTCAAAACGTTCTTTAAGAATCTCATATTCGTATTCGTCCCCATAGGGATTATATACTTCTTTTTCGTGCTCATATTTTTCGGCCTCGTGCAGGCGGTTTTCTCCGAAGCGGTGAATGCGCTCGGCAGGCTCGCCGAACTGCTGCAAACGTCGGTGGGCGACGCGGAAACGACGGTATACGACTATTTCTCTTACGCGTTCGCGCAGATAGACTGGAACGCGAACTTTTTTGACGTAATACGCACCGTGCTGGACAGCGGCTGGCTGTATAACACGCTTGTGGGCTTTCTGGATACGCTGAACGTGACGGTGGAGGGCTTCGGAGATCAGGCGTACGGCATAGTGGGCGATTTCGCCGCCGCCGTGGCCGCGAATTTCGCGGTTTCTCTCATCGCGTTCGTTTTCGTCCTGCTGCTCGCCAATTTCGTGACGCGCTGGGTGCTGCGCCGCGAGAACGCGAAACGCGGAATAGGCAAGAAGATAATCGCGTGGCTCGTTCAGTCCACCGTGGTGGCGGCGGTGCTCGGCGTCGCGGTGTTCCTGACCGCGCTCTGGGCGCCCGGCGCGGCGGTCATGGCGGCGGTGTACATAGTCGTCATATCGTTTACGGCAATGCTGTCCGCGTGGCTCATACACGGCCGCGGCAAAGTGAAGTTCAGGGCCGCGGTCAACGGCCGCAACATGACGGGATATTTCCTGTCCTCCGTGCTGATAATAGCCGTATGCGCGGCGGTTCTCGCCCTTATCTGGCTGCTGTTCGGTATTCTCGCCGCAGTGCTCGCCGCGCTGCCCGTGCTGATATACGCGGGCAATATAATCGGCGTGAACGCGGACGCATACGTGCTTTCCCTGGCGCTTGCCGCGGCCGGCAAAACGCCGAAATCTGCCGATTCTGCACCGAAAACGACCGATTCCGCACCGGAAAATTGACGCCGCGCCCTTCCGCATATTTAACCGAGGGTAATTGCAATCGATTGACTTTTCCGTGCATACGGTGGTACAATAACTGCGGAAAATAATTTTACCCAAAGGACATGAAAGATATGAAAACCGACGCTATTATCATTATGGACGGCTTCGGCTACCGTACCGAAGCGAGGGGCAACGCGGTCATCGCCGCAGGCACCCCCAACCTCGACCGCCTCATGGCAAGATACCCGCACACTCTCATCGAAGCGAGCGGCCTCGCGGTCGGACTTCCCGCCGGTCAGATGGGCAACAGCGAGGTGGGACACCTCAACATCGGCGCGGGCAGGGTCGTTTACCAGGACATTACCGCCATCGACAAGGCGATAGAGGACGGGGAGTTTTTCGAGAACCCCGAGTTCGTCGCGGCGATGGATAACTGCAAAAAGACGGGCGGCGCGCTGCACCTCGTCGGCCTGCTTTCCGACGGCGGCGTGCACTCCATGAACACGCACCTCTACGCCCTGCTCGAAATGGCGAAGCGCAGGAACGTCGAAAAGGTGTACGTGCACTGCCTCATGGACGGCAGGGACGTTCCGCCCACGTCGGGCGCTGGTTATATCCGCCAGCTCGAGGAGCGCATAAGCGACCTCGGCGTGGGCAGGATCGCGACCGTCATCGGCAGATACTATTACATGGACCGCGACAACCGCTGGGAGCGCGTCAAGGAAGGCTACGACATGATGTACGCCGGCGTGGGCACGCATTACGCTTCCGCCGAAGAGGCTGCCGAGAAATCGTACGCCGAGGGCGTGACCGACGAGTTCATCCGCGCTTCCGTCATAGGCGACTACGACGGCGTGCACGACGGCGACTCGGTCATCTTCTTCAACTTCCGCTCCGACCGCGCGAGAGAGATAACCCGCGCCGCGGTATATCCCGACTTCGACAAGTTCGAGCGCGCGGGCGGATACAAAAAGGTGTTCTACGTCTGCATGACGCAGTACGACGCGACCATAGAGCACGTCGTGATAGCGTTCCCGCCCCGCCACCTCAAAAACACGCTGGGCGAATACCTCGCTTCCATCGGCAAGACGCAGGTGCGCACGGCGGAAACGGAGAAGTACGCTCACGTCACCTTCTTCTTCAACGGCGGCGTCGAGGAACCCAACAAGAACGAAACGCGCATACTCGTGCCTTCGCCCAAAGTGGCGACGTACGACCTGCAGCCCGAGATGTCCGCGCCCGAGGTGTGCGAAAAAGCGCTCTCCGTCGTGGGCAAGACGGACGTGCTCATCATGAACTACGCCAACTGCGACATGGTCGGACACACCGGCGTGTTCGACGCTGCGGTCAAGGCCGTCAGGACCGTGGACGAGTGCGTGGGCAAGGTGGTCGACGCTGTGGTCGCAAGCGGCGGCTGCGCGCTCGTGTTCGCCGACCACGGCAACGCCGAGCTCATGACCTTCGACGACGGCAGCCCCTGCACCAGCCACACGACCAATCCGGTGCCTTTCGTGCTCTGCGGCGAGAAATACGTCGGGGCCGAACTGCGCGAGGGCGGCGCCCTGTGCGACGTCGCGCCCACTCTGCTCGAAGCGATGGGCGTGCCCCAGCCCGCGGAGATGACGGGCAAAAGCCTTATAAAGAAATAATTCCCGACCGGAGCATAACGTAACGGCGGTCCGCCACGAGGCGGACCGCCGTTTTCGGCTGCCGTATTCTTATGTCGTTAAGGTGATCAGGCGGCTATCTCGCTTTCGATGAAATCCGCGAGGCTGCGCAGCGTGCTTTCGGTGAACGGGGAAGCTACGCCGGCGTTATTCAGCAGCTCGCCGAACGTATACACGCCGTTGCCGTACTGCTGGATATAGTTATACTCGGCGATCGCCGCGGCGCGGTCGGTCTTGCTGTCCTCGTAAATCGTCAGGGCGGGGAGGGCGCTGACCGCGTAGCTGATATAATAGAAGGGGCTCTGGAACGTGTGCGACACTTCCGCCCACCAATACGTGAAATCGAAATCGGAGCCGAGCAGCGCGCCGTACCAGTCGGCGTTGTATTCTTCGAGCAGTCTGTCGAACAGCGCGTTGATGTCGTCGGCCGTCGCATAGCTTTCGGGAGAGGTGTAGATCTCGCGCTGGAATTCGTCGAAAATGCAGCCCATCGTGACCGACCAGAACAGAGAACTGAACAGCTCGTTCATCACCAGCGCGTCGGAGTTGGTGAACAGCTGCTCGTAGTAGGGCAGGAACAGCATTTCGTTCGCCTGCGACTGTATCTCAGCGACGTCGAGGTCGGAGCCGCCCGACGAACCGTTTACGTAATACGACGTGAAGTGGCCGAACTCGTGCACGAAGGTGCTGATGTCCGACCAGCTGCCGCTGCAATACTGATAGATGTACGGCGCGTCGTTGTTGTACAGGAAGGTGGTGAACGCGCCCGTCAGACCGTTGGGGTTATTCGCCGCCGTCGCCTGATAGTACAGATTGCATTCGTTGAGATAATCGTACGCCTCGGTCATATAGTCGCCGATTTCCTCGAAATAGCTTCTCAGCACGTTTTCGCTGAGCGCGACGTAATCGGTATAGTTTGCCGAAAGCGGCGAGGCAAGTCCGTTCGCCGCGGAAGCACGGCTGGCGCCGTTTGCGCTCGAAATGGCGGCGTATACGTTGTCGCTGAGCGGCGCGAGATACTGTTTGACATAACCGCACAGCCTTTCCGCGTCTTCGGGTGAGTACGACCTGCCGTAATCGTTCTCGTACGCGTATTCCATATAGTTGTCGTAGCCTTCGGCCGCCGCCAGTTTGTTGTATGCCGCGACAAGGTCGATGAGAATCTCCGCCGCCTCGTCCGCATACTCCTTCTGGTCGTCGGTATCTATGGCGTTATACTCCGTTTCCAGCTGCGTTATCTCGGTCTGCAGCGCGAGATATTCGTCGTCCATCGCCTCGTGCCGCTGCACTATGAGCTGTTTTTCCTCCTCGCTCCAGCCGCTGAAAAATCTGTCGGCGTTGCTGCTTTGCAGCACGTTGTACAGCAGCTCGTAATACAGGCTCGTGGCCTGGGAATACGCGTTGCTTATCCAGGTGAATTCGTCCCGCCACGCCTCTGTGTCCTTGGCGTACTCGACGTATACGTACTGATAATCCCCGATCAGCGTGTTCAGGTACCCCACGGCGGTGTTGCTCGCGTTTACGAGCGAGATATAATTGCCGTTCACGAGGCTGTTTGCCTGCTCGAAAGCGGTTTCGAGCGCTTCGTAGTCGATCCGCTCGTATTTTATGTCGTTATAGTCGAACGTGTCCCGTCTGTAAGTGCGGCAGCTGCAGCCCGCTACGAGCAGCGCGGTCATCAGAAAGGCCGCGGCCAGCGCGAACGCCATCGTTCTTTTCACGGTGGATTTTTTCATGGTTTTTCCCCGTACTCCTTAAAAGCGTTTAATTATAATATACTCGGACGATATTAAATATATATTAAGTATTATATACCATTTTCTTCCGCAAGGCAAGCGCATAGGCATTGTTCCGTCTTTCCGTACTTTTGTGAAAATGACTTGACAACCGGGCAATGTTATACTAAAATATATAGTATATCCGATGCTGGACGTATTGCTCGACTCGTTAAAAGACACGGCGCTGCTCGTGCCGTTTCTGCTCGCCGTCCATCTGCTCATCGAGCTTTTCGAGGTCAAAAAACTCGGCTCGCTGAAAAAGAGCGGACTGCTGGCGGGAGGATGGGCGCCGCTGATAGGAACGGGGGCGGCGCTTTTGCCGCAGTGCGGATTTTCCGTAGTGGCGAGCGAGCTGTATTCGAGAAAGTATATACGCGCCGGCACGCTGCTTGCCGTATTCGTCGCCACGAGCGACGAGGCGCTGCCCATACTGCTCGGCAGCGCGGCGACCGATCCCTCGGTATGGCCCAAGCTGGGCATGCTCATCGGCATAAAGACGGCAATGGCGCTTGCGGTAGGTTACGCGGTCAATTTCGCGCTGCGCCGCCGCGCGCCCGTCGCCGAATACGACGAGGAGGAGCTGCCTCACGAACACGGCTGCTGCGGGCACAGCATCGGGGAAGAGGAGCACGGCCGCGATCACGGCGGGGACGAAAAAAAGCGCTCGCGCGCCGCGGAAGTGTTCCGCACCTATTTCAAGCATCCGATCATTCACACGCTGGTCATAACGGCGTTCGTATTCGCGGTCAATTTCGTGCTCGGCACGATAATATTCCTCGCCGGCGGGGAAGAGATATTCGCCGACTTCATGTCGCGGGGCATGTGGCTGCAGCCGCTGCTCGCGGTCGTGATCGGGCTTATACCCAACTGCGCGTCCAGCGTCATGATAACCGAGATGTTCGTTTCGGGCGCGCTCGTACCGGGCGCCGCCGTGGCGGGACTGACGGTCAACGCGGGGCTGGGGCTCGCGGTATTATTCAGGGAAAATAAGGACATACGTGCCAATCTCGGCATAACGCTGGGGCTTGTGGCATACGCGCTCGCCGCCGGTTATATAATAACCGCGATAGGGGCGGCGGCGTGAATACTCAGGAAGGAGAGAAAATGGCTAAGATTCTCATTGTCGACGACGAACAGGGCATACGCGACGTGCTGCGCGAATATCTCGAACTGGACGGTTACGAGGTAGGCGAGGCTGTCGACGGCATGGACGCTATAAAGCAGGCCAAAGCGGGCGACTACGATCTCATCATCATGGACGTAATGATGCCCAAGCTGGACGGTTACAGCGCCGTCAAGGAAATAAAGAAGGACAAGGACGTGCCCGTCATCATGCTCAGCGCGCGCAGCGAGGAGTATGACAAGCTGTTCGGGTTCGAAATCGGCGTGGACGATTACGTCACGAAACCCTTCTCGCCCAAGGAAGTGGTGGCGCGCATAGGCGCCGTGCTCCGCCGCGGCCGCGCCGCGAACAAGAAGATCATTTCGGACGGGCTGGAAATAGACATAGCCGGCAGAAGCGTATACGTGGACGGGAAGAAGGTGTTCCTTACCCCGCGCGAATACGACCTGCTCTTCTATCTCGTCAAGAACGAAGGCGTCGCCGTCCCCCGCGAGCAGCTGCTCGCCGACGTGTGGGGATACGACTTCTTCGGCGAAGACCGCACCGTTGACACACACATCAAGATGCTGCGCTCCAATCTCGGACCGTACCGCGACAAAATACTCACCCTGCGCGGCGTAGGCTACAAGCTCGTACTCTGACGCCGGCCGCATATAAGGGCATATGCGCGAAGAAAACGTAACAACAGAAAACAATGCCGAGGACAAGCCGGGCGGAATGCACGAGCTTGTCTTTTCGCCTGACCGGAAAAACCCTTCGCTTCCGCAGTCGCCCGTCATAAGCAGATACCACCACATACCGCGTTTCCGCTCCATACGTTTCAATCTGTGGCTGACGTTCATGTTCATGACCGTGGCGATGCTGGCGATCATCTGGCTGTACGAACTCATATTCTATTCCACGCTGTACGTATATTTTCAGGAGAACGATCTGTACTCTTCCGGCCAGTCCTTCGCCGTGGATTACGTGGACTATTCGCTGACCGACCCGGAAAAGCTGGACGGCTACATCGCCGATTATGCCGAAAGCCACGGCGTCAACATCGTCGTGTTCTCTCTGGCCGACGACGGCAGCGCCGACGTGCTTTTCACCGCAACGCCCAACACCGGCGTCGTCGCGGGCGGGCTGGAAGGAGCGCTGCTCGAATATTATCTGGACATGCTGGATTCGTACAACGTCGGCTATGTTTCCAATACCACCGACCTCGAAGACGTGGCGTCGGACATGGTCATATACGGCTTCAAGACGGTCATAAGCGGTGAAACCCACTATATTTACATGTCGTCGCTGCTGCCCTCGTTCGGTCAGGCGCAGAATACGCTGACCGGTCAGCTTGCCGTCATTACCGCCGCGTGTATAGTCATAAGCGTGTTCGTCGCCTACCTCGGTTCCGGTTTCGCCGCGCGTCCCATGCGCGAGCTTACGCTCAAAGTCGTGGGCATCACTGCGGGCGGCAAGCGCGAGCCGCTGGATACGAACACCAAGCTTGCCGAGATAAACGAGCTGTCCGCCGCGTTCAATAAGGCGTTCGACGATATAGAAAGCAACAACCGTTTCCGCCGCGACCTGCTCGCCAACGTTTCGCACGATATGAAAACGCCGCTGACCATGATCCGCGCGTACTCCGAGATGATACGCGACATTTCCGGCGGCAACAAGGAAAAGTGCGCCAAGCAGGCGCAGGTCATAATAGACGAAACCGACCGTCTCACCGCGCTCATCGGCGAGGTCATAGAGCTGTCCAAACTGGAGGCGGGCGTGCTCGAACTGCACGTCGGGGTCGTGGATATTTCCGAGAAGCTGCTCGCGACCGCCGCGCACTTCGGCATAATGGAGGAGACCAAGGGCTACACCTTCGTCACCGATATAGAGAGCGACCTGCTCGTCCGCGCCGACGGCGACCGCATAGACCGCGTAATATACAACCTCATGGGCAACGCCATGAACTACACCGGAGAGGACAGGACGGTCACCATACGCTGCCACGTCCGCGGCAAGGCCGCCCGCGTCGAGATCATAGACAGCGGCAAGGGCATGACGGAGGAAGAACTGCGCGACGTCTGGGACAAGTATTACCGCCTCGCTCAGGACAAGCGCCGCGTCGTCGGTTCGGGGCTGGGGCTGTCCATAGTCAAGTCCATTCTCGACCTTCACGGCGCGACTTACGGCGTCGCGAGCGAGAAGGGCAAGGGCAGTAACTTCTGGTTCGAACTTCCTCTCGCCGAAGACGGCGACGAATGACACGAAAACGACAATAAAACTATATATTGACATTTTCTGCCGGATATGCTATTATAAGATATGCTATTATAAATTATATGGCTTATCCGGCTGTTTTTATGCCGGAAGGAGGATGAAATGAAAAAGGGATTCATTGCGATAGTGCTCGTGCTCGCGATGGCGCTGTGCTTTACGGCGTTCGCGGCATGTATGCCGGATTCCCCGTCCGAAGGAGATCCGTCGGGGGGGGGTAGTATAACCGCGCCCGAAGATCCGGGAGGAGATTCCGGCAGTACCGGCGGAGATACCGACAACCCGGGCGGCGGCTCGGATACGGATAATCCCGGCTCCGGCGGGGATACCGACAATCCGTCCGATCCCGGCTCCGGCGAAACGGGCGGGGAAACTCCCGGCACCGATCCGTCCGATCCGGACGATAATCCCGGCGGCGGTGAGGATAATCCGGGCGGTTCCGGAGAAGATCCTGACGCCCCGGGTACGGGTGATAATCCGGGCGGCGGTGAGGATAATCCCGGTTCCGGAGAAGATCCGGACGACCCCGATAATCCGGGTACGGGCGACAATCCCGGCGGCGGCATAACGCCGGACGATCCGGACGGGACTCACGGTGAAGAGGCCGCTCTGCGCGCGCTGCTTCGTTCCGTTACCGTGGATATGGAAAGCCTGAGCGCGTCCGGCACGCTGTATCAGGCAGGCGGCGGCAGCAGCCCCATGAAAGTCGAAATGCGGGCGGACGTGGCGTATGACTCCGACTCCGGTACGGGAGTATACCTGTCCATGAAAAGTTCGGCGGTAGACGATCGCGACGACGACATTACGGACGCACAGCCGTCCGAAACTTATTACGGCGGCGGATATACCTATACCGCAGGCAAAACGGGCGACGAAACGGTATGGTACCGCTCGTCATACGATCCCGTGACCGAGAAATACATAGATTCGATATTCACCGGCGCATATTTCGACGATTTCGAGAAACTGACCGGCGTGGATCCGCTCTCCGACTGGACGTTCGCGGACATAACCGAGACGGCGGAAAATCTGACGGTAGGCGACGCCGCGGAACTCGTGAAATACGCCCTTTCCGATTACTCGGCGGTCATCGAAGAGTTTTTCGGAAGGCCGATGGATGAGATTTTCGGTTTGCTGACCGACGGCGCACTCGGCTCGCTTACGGTATCCGATCTGTTCGGCGTCGTCATGGGCGTTCTTGGCGAGCTCGACATAAATCATACCGACGAAAAGGGCGTGCTCGCGGATATGGCGGACTGGATCATGACGGGCATGTTCGACGTATCGCTGACCGAAACGTCGGACGGCTATACGCTGACGGTGACCGACAACGACATCGCCGGACATCTGACATCGTACCTCGAAGAACTTAAACCCGCGCTCGGCGGCACGGTCAACGACCTCGTGGAAACGCTTGTCGGAGTGGATCTG
Organism: Candidatus Protoclostridium gallicola; assembly: GCA_904387375.1. Lineage (GTDB taxonomy): Bacteria > Bacillota > Clostridia > Christensenellales > Pumilibacteraceae > Protoclostridium > Protoclostridium gallicola. The sequence goes on along the minus strand of CAJFLE010000002.1, from coordinate 133,239 downwards.
AAGTCGTCGCTCGTCGGCGCGCTGTTCGGCCTGAAGAAGGACACCATCCTCGCGGACGGCGTCGCCATGGTGGATACTGCGCTCCGGCAGTACGGCGCGACGATAGAGGACGTGTACGAAATCGTCGATGAACTGACGGGTATGGATACGGCGCAATTTATAAGCGAAAACGGTGAATCCACGCTCGATGATTTTATTATTATGGTTTCCGACGAAGCTCTTGATTTCACCAAACTCGTCGGTCAAATCGACGATGTTTTGGACATGAAAACGGCGGATCTGATTTCGGATATGGCGTCGGGCGGTTCCGCGGCAATGCCTGGTGAGCCCGATCCCGGCGCCGACTCCGGAGACGACGTCGCAGTCGCCGTTGGCGGCGAGGCGGATAATCCTTCCTCTTCCTCGTCCGGCGTCGGCGATCAGATCGTCGCGCTCATAAACGGCACGGAAATCGGGAAAGCCGACTTCGATATGACCGTGACGTACGACGGCGCAATGTCGGTGACCGGCATTGCCTTGACCGTGGACGTCGATTTCGACGTAATTGTCGGCGAAGGCGAACAGCAGCAGAACATGGGGCTGGAAATGTACTTCGACGGCGGCGTGACCGGCTTCGGCGCGACGGAAGTGACATTGCCATCAGATTATGAGGACGCGCAGACGATTATAGACGCGTCGGCTCTCGTCTTCGACGATTATATCCCGTTCGGCGGCCTGTTCGAGGGCGAGGACGTCGTCGTGAGTTACGAGGAGAACGCCGAAGGCATAACCGACGTGACGCTTTCTTCCGTTTGGTATGATTATATTGACGGCGAAATTTACGGAGAAAATTCGCTCGACGTCGATTCTCTTTCCGATTGTATCGTGATAGACACGGAGGCGAAGACCGTGACAGTCAAGTCCGGCATCGTCGATCTGATCGCTGCCGAAAATATTTCCGAGCCGCTCGTCGGTATCGAAATTTTGCTTTCCGTGAAAGGGGAGGGATTCGATGGTTATGCCTCGTTTACGCTGGAAAGCCTGCTTGCGGACGGCGGTAAACCCTCGCCGACGTATGTCTCCGCCGGCGGTTACGACAATGCCGGCTCCGCACTGCTTGCGGGGGAAGAAGTCACATATACCATGGACGGCACGCTTTACTATGAATATGACGGTACGTCCTGGCAGTGCGTCGCGATTACGGAAGAACATGCCGCAGACGGCTATCCGAACGCGAAGTTCGAGGGCGTCGGATATCTGAAAGACAGCGTGCTCGTGACCGAAAACTGGTCGCTTGACGGCTCGTCCGGATACATCGGCATTACCGTGTCCGACGGCACGGTGACCGTGACGATAGACCCCGGCTTTATGGAAAACAGGGCCGACATTGAAATTCTGTCCGGCAAACTGACCGTGTCTTACCCCGGTCTGCACACGAGCGAGAACGTTACCGTGTCCGTGAAAAGCTATTGATACAAACTTATCGCAACGAAAAGGGAACCGTCAGATGACGGTTCCCTTTGTGCTGCTCCGCCATGATCAGCCCGGCCTCCGCCGCGAAAGAATAAAAGAATAAAAAATAAACGGCGCTCCGCATTTTTCTGCGAAACGCCGTTTTTCGTTTACTGCGATTATTCGTCCTTGTCGTCGCGATTTTTTTCCTGTTCTTCCTTTTCCTTCTTGCGCTGCCAGTAGTTCTTGTATCCGGCGTTGTCGTTATCGCCCTGGTCCCACTTTCTGCCGCCCGTAGCGAGGATGCACAGCAGCACGGCCAGCGTGACTATAAGCGCTATGATGGGGAGGACGAGGGATTCCTCTATGAACGTGCCCACGAGCGCGAGCACTCCGGCGACCACGAACACGGCGCCGAACAGTATGTTCAGCTTCTTGAACGTGCCGACGTTTCTGGAAAACAGACCCTTGCCGATGAACAACGCGCCGAGCACGAATGCGAATACGGCGATCGCCCACGACATATTGATGGCGATGATGTCGGCGGCGGACAGTATCCACAGCACGGCGGCCGCGACGAAGCAGAGCGCCACGAGTACTTTGAAAAGCAGATTCTTGCTCATGATGTTTTCTCCTTTACCTGAGTATGACGGCGTGCGACACCGCGCATATTTCTTCGCCGTCCGCCAGCACGATGTCCTCGGCGTGGCTGTATTCGCGGACTATGCCGCCTATTCTCAAATTGAACTTATCCGTATTCTCGCTGCCGGTGAGCACGGTGTACTTGCCGGGGATTATCTTTCCGCCGAGGCGCACCGTATACGTCTTGCCGCGTTCGAGCAGTATGTCGCCCTTGCGGTGGGTGACCGCGGGCTGACCGTCCTCGCCGTATTCGAGTTTGTCCGTCGTATAGCGCACCCCGTCTATTATTCTGACGTTGTCCGCCTTGGATCCGGGCCGTCCGTTCTTTTTTATCGCTATTATCAGCGCGACTGCCAGTCCGACGATAACGACGCCCTCCGCGATGACCGCGGCGATCAATGCTTCCATAACTGAAAACCTCCTTGTTTTACAGCGCCGCCATGACGCATAGCACGGTCACGGCCGCCGCGACCGCCAGCCCCAGCAGGACGGCGGTCAGTATGCGGACGGGGGATTTCGGAGTCTTGCCCCAAACCTTGCCGCTCTGTCCGTTCATATAGAAACGGTACAGTTTCTTCTTGTATTCGCTGTGTCCGATGTACACGGGCAGCAGCAGATACTTATACGTCGTGTTATAGCAGTGCATGTTGAAGCTGAAGGATTCTATCACGTCGTAATGATACTGAGAAAGAATATTGGCGCGCACGCTGCTCTGCATGAACCCGCGCGCTTCCTTCCAGCATTCCAGCCCGTCTTTTTCGTATTGGCTGGCGGAAAAGCCGTGCAGGAAATCGCTGCTGTACTTGTGCGAATCGTCGGTCGCGAACGGTCCGATCTTTTTCAGCATCTTGGTGTCCGTGGGCGCGGACGCCTGTACGAACACGTCGTTGAAGAACATTTCGTACGTGCCGCCGATGTTGAAGTAACGCGTGTGCCGCGTCGTGTGCACGCGACCCTTGGAGTCGGTGTGCGACGTGTAGTAATATTCGCCCAGCCTGCCGACGTACGGCGTGCGCGTGTTCGAGTCGAACGTGAAAGCGGGGTAGTAGTTGCCGCTTATCTTTTCCGGCTTTAAGTCGCGCTTGAACGAGGAAGGGGAAAACAGCTTTTTCTTCGCCCACTTCGTATAGAATTTACCCGCGCTCTCCTTGCCGAGCAGGAAGGGAAGTATGGCGTTGGGTTTCAGCCCGCTCATCGAGTCCGTTTCCACGATGTTGGACGTGCCGCAGAACGCGCACTTGGGCGCTATCTCGCGCTTTGACAGTATCTGCCGCGCGCCGCAGTTGTTGCATACGTACACGCGCGTTTCGTCGTTCCACGCCCTGTTGTCCTCGACGAGTTTGGAAAAGTCTATCTCCTCCGCATACTCGGTCATGTCCACCTTGACCTCGGTGCCGCAGTACTCGCATTCCAGCGTGCCGTGCGCGGGGTTATACGTCAGGTTGGCGCCGCACGACGGGCATTTGGATACCTCGGTCGCGCTCTCTTTCGCTTCCGCCAGCTCCTGCGGGGTTACGGACTCTTCGTTCACTTGAGTTTCTCCCCGCACTCGGGACAGAACTTGGCGCCGGCTTTGACCTTGGCGCCGCACTTGGGGCACGCCGCTTCAAGCGACGCTCCGCATTCGGGGCAGAACCTCGCGCCCGACGCCTTGACCACAGCTCCGCACTTGGGGCACACGCGTCCGGCGGGAGCTCCGCATTCGGGGCAGAATTTCGCGCCCGGAGCCATTGCCGCGCCGCACGACGGGCACGTCGCGGAACCTGCTTTGGCGCCCTGCGCGCCGCCGCTCATGCCGCTCGCCATGTTCATGAACATGTTGCCCATGCCGACGCCCATGCCCATGCCTATGCCCGCGCCCATCATGCCGCCGGCGGTGCCGGGGTTCTTGGACGCGTTGACGAGCGCGTCAGCCTGCGCCTTCTGCGTATAGACGTTCATGTTCTTGCCGAGTATGCCGAGCGAGGTGCTCTCGTCGAGCGCCTTTTCCAGCGCCTCGGGCAGCGAGAAGTTCTCGAAATTGAACTGCGTGACGGTCAGACCTATCTTCTTGAACGCCTCGTCCAGGCCCTTCTGCACCTGCTCGCCGAACTCGACGAGGTTGCCCGCCATATCGAGCACGGGCACCTTGCTCTCGCCGATGATGTCCGAAATGCGCGTCACCGCCATGCTGCGGAGATATTCGGTTATTTCGGAGGAACGGAAGGAGGAAACCGCGCCCGAGATTTCGGTCAGGAACACATAGGGGTCGTCAACCTTGAACGCATACGTGCCGAACGCGCGCACGCGCACCGCGCCGTAGTCCGCGTCGCGGATGATGATGGGGTTTTTCGTGCCCCATTTCTCGCCCGTGAACTGGCGGGTGTTGACGAAGTACACGTCCGACTTGAACGGGCTTTCGAAACCGTACTTCCAGCTCATGAGCTTGGTCAGCAGCGGCACGTTGTCGGTGCCGAGCGTATACATGCCGGGCAGGAAGACGTCGGCCATTCTGCCCTTGTCGCAGAACACGCAGGCCTGTCCTTCGCGCACGGTGAGCTTGGATCCCTTGGTGATGTAGTCCTTTTCCAGATCCACGCGGTAGACGATGGTGTCGCGGCTGTCGCTCTTCCATTCGATCAGTTTCAACATTCCCATTTTGGTAATTATCCTTTGGCTTTATTTACCGGAGCCGTTTGCGGCGTTCCGATCGATAATATTATATTATAAAAGCGTTTCCGTGTCAATAGCGTTCTTTCTTTTCGCCGCAGTTTTAATCTTTTTCTAATCTCCGGAGCCGCGCACGCGCACGCGCGCGTCGGTTGCGCTTGACAGCGCGCCCATCGTATGGTAAAATAACCGAAAAGGAAGGAAGAGATTATGAAAGTCATATTGCTCCAGGATGTGAAGGGTTCGGGAAAGAAGGGCGACGTAGTCAACGTTTCGGACGGCTACGCCAACAATTACCTTATCAGAAACAAACTCGCGCAGCCCGCCACGGCGCAGAATCTCAATCTGCTCGAGGCGCAGCGTTCGAGCGAGCGTTACAAGAAGGCGCAGGCGCTTGCCGCCGCGCGCGAAACCGCCGCGGCTCTGAACAAGACCGAAGTGACCGTGCCCGTCACCGTGGGCGCGAACGGCAAACTGTTCGGCGCGCTGAACACGCAGGCCATCGCCGACGCGCTCGGGAAGGCGGGCGTGGAAGTGGACAAGAAGAAGATAGTGCTCGAACAGCCCATCAAGCAGACGGGGACTTATAAGGTCGCCGTCAAACTGCATCCCGAAGTCACGGCCAAGGTCACCGTCATAGTCAAAGGATAAGCGCGGTGAAATCGAAAGCGTTCATAGAGGACTATGACAAAATAGTCTGTTTTACCGACGGAGAGGACGGCGGATTCGAAGTGTATTCGGACGGCGTCCGTCTTCCCGTGTCCGGAGTGACGCGCAGCCCTTACGACGCGCAGGAAGTGCGCATCATGCTGGGAGCGCGGCTGGACCCCGAAACGCCGTGCTTCGTGTCGCATAACGGCGCGCTCGTCGCGGCGCAGCCCCTCGGCATATACGACAGACCGGAATTCGACGAAAGATATTATTACGACGGCCCGCTCGGCGCCGAAGTGAAGGAAGGAAAAACGACGTTCCGGCTGTGGGCGCCTTTCGCGCTCGACGTGCGGCTCAATCTCTTCTCGTCTGGCGACGGTTCGCCCAACCTGCTCGGCAAGCGCATGACACGCTCGTCGCGCGGGGTGTGGACGGCGGAGATAAACGCCGACCTCGAAGGCATGTATTATACTTATACGGTGTCGTACAACGGCCGCAAGGACGCCGAGCTGTGCGACCCGTACGCGTTTGCCACGGGGCTGAACGGCCGCCGCGGCATGGTGACGAACCTCTCTTCGCCTTCCGTCACGCCGGAGGGCTGGGAGAGCGAACACGCAGAATACAAAAAAGCTCACGCGCTGAAAAGTTATACCGACGCCGTTATATGGGAAGTGCACGTCCGCGACTTTTCGGGCAAAACGAACGCGGCGGCAAAGCGCGGCTTCGGCGCGTTCGCCGAAAAGCTGACCAACTCGCGCGGCATGACTATAGGCACCGACTACGTCGCCGACCTCGGCGTCACGCACGTGCATCTGCTGCCCTGCGCCGAGTACGCCACCGTGGACCAGTCCAGGCTGGACGACGAGGATTACAACGCGTTCAACTGGGGCTACGACCCCATGAACTACAACTCGCCGATGGGGGCGTACTGCTCCGACCCTCGCGACGGCCGCGCCCGCGTTCTCGAACTGCGCCGCGCCGTGGCCGCGCTGCACAAGGCGGGGCTGGGCGTCGTGTTCGACGTGGTATATAACCATACCTATAATTTCGACGCGCCCATAGCGCGCGCCGTGCCTCACTATTATTACCGCTTCGACTACCGCGGCAACCCGACCAACGGTTCGGGCTGCGGTAACGAAACGGCGAGCGAGCGTCCCATGTGCCGCCGCTTCATCATCGACTCGCTGCTGCACTGGGCGAAGACTTATCACGCCGACGGCTTCCGCTTCGACCTTATGGGGCTGCACGATACGTATACCATGCACAAGGCGGAAGAGGCTCTGCATGCGGCCGACCCGTCCGTGATTCTGTACGGCGAAGGCTGGGTGGGCGGCGCCACGTCGCTGGACGGCTCCCGCCAGTGCAACAAATGGAACGCCGTGGGCATACAGCCCTCCGCGGGCGCGGCGGGCGGAGTCGCGGTGTTCTCGGACATAATGCGCGACGGAGTGAAAGGGCCCGTGTTCTGTTCGGGCGAGGGCGGTTACGTCAACGGCCGCGCGTACGAGAACGTCAATCTCGTCAAATTCTCGTCCATGGGCGGCACGTCGCCCAACTTCGGCACCAACTGGGTGTCGCCGTCCGCCGACCGCGTGATCAACTACGTTTCCGCGCACGACAACCTCGCGCTGTGGGACAAGCTGTCGCTGACGAGCGGGCACGATACTCTCGCCGACCGGCTGAGCATGAACAGAATGTGCGCGGCGATAGTCCTTACCTCGCGCGGCATACCATTTTTCCAGGCGGGCGAGGAAATGCTGCGCTCCAAACCGAAAAAGGAGGGCGGATACGAGGAGAACAGCTACAACTTTCCCGACTCGCTCAACAACATAGACTGGGAAGCGCTCGCGCCCGGTTCCGCCCAGGCCGCCATGCGCGACTACTACCGCGGTCTGATAGCTTTCCGCAAGGCGCACCCCGCGCTGCGCATAACGGGCAGGGAGGAGATCGAGGAGGCGACGCACTTCATCGACGTACGCTACGACGTCATCGTCTATACGCTGTCGGCGTGCGGCGAAACGCTGCTCATGATTTACAATCCTCTGGACGCGGTGGACGTGCCGCTGCCCGACGGGCTGTGGTCGCTGCGCGTTTCCGGCGACGCGGCGGGCGATACCGAACTCGGCGAGTTTTCGGGCACGGCTCCCGTTCCGGGGAAATCGGTGTGGTGCCTGGTCAGAAAAGCATAAAACGCGTTTTTTCGCGCGCGGATGTTGCGGCGCGCACCGGCAGCGGTTGATTTTTCCGCCCGGTTGTGTTACAATTTCAAAAACGGACGGGAGAAACGATGGAAGACCGGCAGCCTCTGAATCTCATTATCGCGGCCAATATAGCGGCGAACCGCCGCCGGATGGGCATGACCCAGCTCGAACTGGCCGAAAAGATCGATTATTCGGATAAATCCGTTTCCAAGTGGGAGCGGGGCGAAGCCGCGCCCGATCTCCATACTCTCGTGCGGCTGGCGGAGATCTTCGGCGTCACCGTCAACGATCTCGTATATGCCGGGCCTACCGCGGCGAGCGCCGGCAACGCAGAGGAAGAAAAAGCGCGCCCGAATGCGGGGCGCAAACGCATCATAATAACGCTGATGTCCGTCGTGCTCGTCTGGTTCATCGACGGCATAATATGTTTCTCGTTCGGCGTGGCGGCGCCCGATATATTCGCGGAGTGGGCGGTGCGAGTTCTGCTTTACGCGCTCCCCGTGTCCTTTATCGTGTGGCACGTGTTCGCCTGCCTGTGGTGGCCGCCGGTATGGCGCGCGGTCGCGTCGTCGGGCATAGCGTGGTCGGCGGCGGTATGCGTGCACGTCACTTTTTACGGCGTGCCGTGGATCGGCCTGGCGTACGCGGTGGCGGGCGTGGCGCAGGTGCTCATCGTTCTCTGGCATTTTTTCCGCCGCTCTTCCCGCCGCTGACGCGGACGTATCGAAGAAATCGCTGCGTTTCCGCGGCTCTACTCACGGTAGAGCCGCGTTTTCCGGACTCTACCGCCGCGTTCCGTAATGTATAGCGGAGAATGCGGAAAATAGGTTGCGTTTCCGCCCGCGGCATATTACAATTATTACCGCAAATACCGAAAAAATCAAGGAGTTTATATATATGAGTTACGTTCTGACCTGCTGCTCCACGGCCGATCTGCCCAAGGAGCATTTCGAAAAAAGAAACATTCCGTATACCTGCTTCCATTTCATGATGGACGGCACGGAATATCCCGACGATCTCGGCCAGACCATTGCGTTCGACGATTTTTATAAGCGCATAGAAAACGGCGCCAAACCTACGACGTCGCAGGTTTCGCCCGAGCAGTTCACGGAATTTTTCGAGTCCTTCCTGAAAGAGGGAAAGGACGTGCTGCACGTGACGCTGTCCGGCGGCATATCCGGCACTTACAACTCCGCGGTCACCGCCGCAAACGGACTGGCGGAAAAGTACCCCGACAGAAAGATATACGTCGTCGACAGCCTCGCCGCTTCGTCCGGTTACGGCCTCCTGATGGACATGGCCGCCGACCGCCGCGACGAGGGCATGGATATAGACGGGCTGCGCGCGTGGATAGAGAACAACCGCCTTAAAATCCATCACTGGTTTTTCTCCACCGACCTGACAAGCTACTACCGCGGCGGCCGTATCACGAAGACGTCGCTGCTGTTCGGCACCCTCTTCCATATCTGCCCGCTGCTCAACGTCAGCAACGAAGGCAAGCTGATCCCGCGCAATAAGTATCCCGGAAAGAAGAAGGTTATGAGCGAGATCGTCAAGCGCATGATCGAGCATGCCGACGGCGGCAGGGAATACAACGGCAAGTGCTTTATGTGCCAGTCGGCCTGCTACGACGACGCGCGCCGCGTCGCCGACCTCGTCGAAGCCGCTTTCCCCAATCTCGCCGCGCCCGTCATGATCAACAGCATCGGCACCGTCATCGGCAGCCACACAGGCCCCGGCACCGTCGCGCTGTTCTTCGTCGGCGACGAACGCAAAAACTGACGTAAAATCAGAAAAATTACGGTTTGATCCTACCGACTCCCGTCGCTCCGCAGCGGCGGGATTTTTTTATGCTTTTCTTTTCTCCCGTCTCAGGTTGTGGATAACGCGCGAAAAAATGCAATATAACGCCTGAAACACTGCGAAAAAAGTTTGCAGAAATTTTCACAACCCCCTTGACAAGCCGGGGGGGGGTGTTATACTGTAAGAGATTTTCGGCTTCGGACCGGCTGCGCCGGCGGGTCGGAAAAAAGTGTCGCCGGCGGGCGTTATGCGGTGCATAACCGCCCGTCGCGGACGGGAGAGAATGATGATTGATGAATACATTTCGGAGTCGCATGTTTTTTCATGCTTCGATACCGATACTTTCACCGGACGAACAGACCGCACGTTACCGACAGGTAATTTTTCCGCGCTGTTCGTCTTTTTTTATGTCGATCGCCGGCTTCTCCGCCGGAAAAAAGTTAACGAGGAAAGGAGGTGATGCGCCGGTAACAATCGAAGCAAGCCGTCCGCCTGTATAATCCACCTCCCCGTTTCGGCCGGGCGGCTGTAAAAGAACTTACGGAGGGAATGAATAAGGAGAAATGAATGAAAATCAGAAAGAAAATCTCGATGATCGTTGCCGCTCTGCTGTGCGTGCTTATATGCATGACGGTATGCGTCGCGTTTTCTGCCTGCGGAGAGACCGAGGGCAGTAATCCGAACGAGCACGATTATCTTACTCTCGAACTGAAAGACAACACATATACGGTTACGGGAGTAAAAGACAAAAACGTTACGGAAATCGTCGTGCCCGAATCTTTCGGCGGCATAGCCGTCACCGCGATTGCGGACGAGGCTTTCGCAAACTGCGCGTCGCTGACCAAAGCCGTACTTCCCGAAAGCGCGGTCACGTTGGGAAAACGTATTTTTTCCGGCTGCCGCAGCCTGGCCGACCTTACCATAGCGTATACCGGCGCAGGCAAGGACGCGTCGGCGACCCGTTCGTCGCTGGGCTATATGTTCGGACAGACGAGCTTCGCCGGATCGGTGGAGACGACGCAGTACTTCGGACCCAATGCCGAGGATTACGACGTGTATTATATTCCGTCCGCACTGAAAAAAGTCACGTTCACGGGTGAGACGATACCGTACGGAGCTTTCTACAACTGCTCGGGAATAGATACGTTCGTCGTCGGAGAAAGCGTCACGTCCATAGGCGACGCGGCGTTTGCGAACAACAGCCTGACGTTCCTTTATGTCCGCAGCGCAGCCATAGCGTCTTCGCTGACGGGCGCAAAGGCGTGCGGCGGACTGCTGTCCAACTCGCCGGCGGTCGGAGTGCTCGACGGCATTACCACCGCGGCGTACGGCGTCACGACGATGGACGCTCACGAAGCGTATACTTATGCGGACGATAAATACGAGCTGTATACCGACCAGAAGGAATATCGCTTCGAAGCGGAAAGCTGCGACTATTTCAGCGCTCTCGCGCCCGCGCCCGAACCCATAGGCGCCAACGGCGTGCCTACGAGCGGCGGCTACTATCTCGGCGGCTTCTATCCCAACGGAGGCGGCGGCGAGGCGTATATGGAATTCCGCATCTGGTCGCACAAGGAAGTCACCGTGACGATGATCTACTGCTGCGGCCGCCGTACGGCGATCCCCGGCGGTACGTTCAAAACCGCATGGAGAACGACCGTCAACGGCGTGCAGATAATTCCCGAAGAGGATACGTCCTTCGAGAATCCTCCGGGAGAGGTATTCAGATGGACGCAGTGGACGAGATACGAAGTCTGCGAGTTTACTCTCAAGCAGGGGGACAATGTCATCAACATGCATTTCCTGCCCGGCGGACAGGAAACCGCAACTTCATACGGCAACGATATGTATGTCGATTACATAGCTTTCGATACGTCGGCCGTGCTCAAGTGGTCCGACTGAGGAGGCCTATATGAAAAAAATATACAGAAAACTTTTTGTTATCATCGCCGTTGTCGCGCTGGCGTTCTTCTCGGTGGCGTTCACGGCCTGCGGAGAAACGGAAACTCCGCCCGAGGACGAAACGCATACCCATACGTGGGATGCGGGTACGGTGAAGACCGAACCGACCTGCGTCAAGAACGGCGTAAAGGAATATAGATGCACCGAATGCGGCGAGATTAAGGAAGAGCGCATATACGCAACCGGACACTCCTACGGCGAGGGAGAAGTCACCACCGATCCGAAGTGCGAGGATACGGGCGTGCGCACGTTTACCTGCACCGTATGCGGCGCCACCGTCACCGAAGACGTCGATGCCATCGGACACGACTATTCGACGGAAGGCGTCGTCACGACCGAGCCTACGTGCACCCAGGAAGGCGTCACCAGCTACTTCTGCCTGCGCGACGGCTGCGAGTCCGCGCGCACCGAGTCCATACCCGTGCTCGGGCATACCGACGAGGATCACGACGGCTACTGCAACCGCTGCTCCGTGTTCTTCGGCGCGAAATCGTGGGATATCACCAACTTCCGTTACGACGGTCCCTGGGCGGGCGGCGTGATGGGCGACGCCAACTGCTATTATTACAACCTCAAAACGGACGGTGACCCGAACATCCTGTCCATAGACACCGAAACGAAACACGGCGAAGCGGGAACGTCGCTGCTGCTCGACTTCACCAACGCTCCTTCGGCGTCGTCGCCGGACGGCGCGTGGACGGTCAATATTCCCGTTGCGGATCTTGTCGCGGGCACCGATTACACCGTCGTGTTCTATGCTCATACCGACGGACAGTTCACCGGCAATCTGAACAAGATGCTCAACAACGACAACTTCGGCGACATGACCTGCCGTAATTTCGCTTACGATCCTGTGTACACTTCCGAAGTGCTCAACGGCTCGGAATGGACGGAGGTCGTCGTATCGTTCAAGGCCAATCCGTATGTCAACGACGGTTACTGCCAGTTCCGCGTCGCCTGCGACATCGGGCTGGACGGCTGGGACGGCAAACTGTGGCTCAGCGATTTCACCGTATACGACTCCGCGTATTACAAGAATCTGCATGCTCCCGCCGACGGACTGCATCACATCTCCACCGACGCGATAACCTTCGCGCCTTCCTACACGATTGCGAAAGAGGGCGTGACGTACTGGGCTTACGGCCTTACCGACGAGGAGTACAATCCTTTCTCGGTGACAACCGACGTCAAATACGGCAGCGCGGAGAACTCGATCAAGGCGACGTTCAGGAAGGACATAACCGCCACGACGGACAGACCGGACGGCGCGTACGTGATCGACGTGGCAATGGCAGACCTCGAATACGGCGAGGATTACGTCCTGTCCTATTGGGCGAAGGCGGATCCCGGATTCACCGGCAATCTGAAAAAGCAGCTGTGCTGCGAAACTTATACCGACGGCCAGCATCATACCTGCGCCAACGCCACCTATAATCAGATAGAAGTCAACGAAGAATGGCAGAAGGTGGAAGTGTACTTCACCGCCGCTCATTACGACGATTCCGGCTTCGAGGACAAGGATCTCTGCGTATGGCAGATCGCGTTCGATATGGGTACGACGGGCTATGACGGCACGCTGTATCTGAGCGATTTCGTCGTGCAGAAAGACGTGCCCGATCCCGGACACGGAATATCCACCGACAGCGTCGCGTTCGCCGCGCCTTGGGAGATATCCCGCGAAGGCACGACGTACTGGCACAATTTCGGGGACGAGATGACGTACAATCCCTTCTCGGTTGACGCCGAAAACGCGCACGGCGAAGCGGCGAACTCCGTCAAGGCTGACTTCGATCCGTCGATTACTTCGGATTCGGGCGCGGCATTCATGCTGCATATCAATATGGCCGATCTGGAAACAGGCAAGGATTACGTGCTGAATTACTGGGTGAAGGGCGACGGCTTTACCGGCTCGATCGCAAAACAGCTCAATAACGACAATTTCACGGCCGTGTCTTCGTATCCCACGCCCGAAAATCCCGAAAACAATTACATCACCTGTGCGAATCCGGTGCTGACCGGCGCCGACGCCGTGACCGCGGACTGGACGCAGGTGAGCGTGAAATTTACGGCCTATCCGGATACCGCAAAGAATCTCTGCAGCTGGCGCATAGCGTTTGAGCCGGGCGAAACGGGCATAGACGGCACGCTGTGGGTGAGCGACATCTCCGTTTCCGCATACGAAGAGACGGGCGGCACGGCAGTGTCGTACATCGCTCCTTACGGCATCGCGGAGGCGGGACTGTCCTACTGGGCATACGGACTGAGCGATCAGACCGATTACAACCAGCCGGCGCATAATCCGTTCTCCGTCGTGGATGACGTCGTCGCGGACGGCGAGGAAACTTCGGTAAGAGCTTCGTTCGATCCGTCCGTCACCTCGTCGTCGAACGGCGAATACGTCTTCGACATCGCCATGGACGGTCTGGAAAACGGCCGGAAGTACGTGCTCACTTACTGGGCAAAGGCTTCCGCCGACTTCACCGGCAACATCCAGAAGCAGCTGTGCGATACCACGTACACTACGGATACTTTCCCCACGTGCACGGAAACCGATTACACCAGAGTCGATCTGACCGAGGAGTGGCAGAAAGTCGAGGTTACGTTCACCGCGACGTTCTATCCCGAAGACGAAACTTACGGAACCAAGGATCTCTGTATATGGCGCATAGCTTTCGGCGTGGGCGAAGGCATAAGCGGCACGCTGTGGCTGAGCGGCTTTGACGTCGCGCCCGCCGCATAACTACGTAAAAGGGAGATAAAATGAAGAAGAAATCGAAGATAATACTGTGGAGCGTGCTGTCGTTCCTGTTCGTCGTGCTGTTCGTCGGCATGCTGATAGGCACGTGGTTCGCCAATCATTACAGCAACACCATCAACGGCTTTCTCGGAGTCAAGACTTTCGAGATCGTCAACGTAGACGAAAGCACGATCGATTCGCGCTACTTCAAGTCCGACTATATGGACGGCGATTCGTTCGACTACACGGCGCTCTGGGACGCTGCCAACGAAGTGTGCCGCACCGTTGCCGAGGAAGGAGCAACGCTGCTCTGGAACGAGGGCGACGCCCTTCCTCTCGCAAGCGACGCGTCCGTCAGCCTGTTCGGACAGCGTGCCGTAAACTGGGCGTATGTCACGGGCGGTTCGGCAAGCACCGATGTAACCGGTTCTCCCGATCTGAGGACCTCGATGTCCGACGCCGGTTTCGAAGTCAACCGTACGCTGTGGGCGTTCTACGATACCGGAGCCGGCTCGTCCTACAAAGGGCAGCAGAGCCGCCGCATAAACGAAGTTCCGTGGTCGGTGTATCCGGACAACGTGAAGAATTCGTTCTCGACGTACGGCGACGCGGCCATAGTCGTGCTCGGCAGACACGGCGGGGAAAACGACGACCTTTCCACGTCCGGTTCGGACGGTATGGACGGCTCCTATCTCGATCTGTCCGCCGAGGAAAAGGATATGCTCGACAACGTCGTATCGTATAAGAAGAACGGTACGTTCTCCAAAGTCATCGTCCTGATCGCTTCCGATCACGCGCTTTCGATGAAGAACCTGATGCCGTACAAGGGCGACGTGGACGCCTGCGTATGGGTGGGCAACGCCGGACGTCAGTCCACGCCCGCGGTCGCCAATATCCTGAACGGCACCGCCAATCCTTCCGGCTCGCTGGTGGACACGTACCTGTACGACAATCTGCGCACTCCGGTTATGGCCAATTTCGGCGATTACACGTACGGCAATCTCGACAACTATCCCAAGCTCAAGAGCCGTATAAACGCAGGCAACAGGGAAGGCAGCTACATCGTCTACCAGGAGGGCATATACTCCGGTTACCGCTATTTCGAAACGCGTTACGAGGATACGGTGCTGAAAGAGGGCAACGCGTCGGGCGGTGCGGGAGCCGCTGACGGCTCGACGTGGTCGTACGGCAGCGAAGTGGCGTTCCCCTTCGGCTACACGATGAGTTACACCGATTTCGAAACCGCCAATTTCCGCTGCAGCCAGGACGGCGACGATTACGTGCTCAGCGTGGACGTCAAAAATACGGGCGACGTGCCGGGCAAAAAATCCGTGCAGTTCTACCTTCAGAAACCGTTTACCGAGTACGACAAAACCAACGGCATAGAGAAAGCGTCCGTGGAGCTTGTCGGCTTCGACAAGACGGGAAAACTCGACGTCGGCGCTTCCGAAACCGTGACCGTGCGCGTACCGAAAGAATCGTTCCGGACGTACGACGCGCAGGGCAAGGGTACGTACATCCTCGAAAAGGGCAATTACTATCTCTCTTACGGCGAGAACGCGCACGACGCGCTCAATAATATTCTCGCCAAAAAGGGCAAGACCACGGCCGACGGCATGGACGCCGCTGGCAATGCTTCGTTCGCGAGCGAGATTTCGGTTGCTTCCGACGACTTCGAGATCTATGCCACGTCCGCGGATACCGAAAATGAAATAGTAAACCGTTTCGACGACGTCGACGTCAATCGTTACGCGAACAAGGGTGACAATTCGGTGAAATATCTGACGCGTTCGGACTGGACGGGCAGCTATCCCACTTCCACCGTACAGCTTTCCCTTAACGACGCAATGGTAAACGACCTCGAAATATGCAAGACGCCTGTCGAGGATGAAGGCTCCGAAAACTACGAATTCACCTACGGCGCCAATAACGGCAGAAAGCTGGTCGAACTGCGCGAAATCCCGTTCGAACACGAGCTGTGGGATGCGCTTCTCGATCAGATGACGCTCGAAGAGCAGGTCATGCTCAACGTCAAGGGCAGTCTGTCCACGACGGCGGTGCCTTCGGTCGGCGCGCCTCCCACGTACGATTTCGACGGTCCCATGGGTCTGAGAAAGTACGTGCTCAACGGCACCACGCAGCAGCTCTGCTTCCCCGGCGAGCCGGTACAGGGCGCTACGTTCGACCCCGATCTCATCAAATCCGTCGGCGACATGTTCGGCGAAACCATGCTTCACGCCAATTACCAGGTGCTGTATGCTCCCGCATGCAACATACACCGTTCGGCGTTCTCCGCCCGCAACAGCGAGTATTACAGCGAGGACGCATATCTCAACGGTATGCTTGCCGGAGCGTGCATAGAGGGCGCCCAGGCCAAAGGCGCGCTGCTTACGCTCAAACATTTCGCGCTGAACGACCAGGATTTCAACAGATATGCGGTGGGCGTATGGTGCAACGAGCAGGCAATGCGCGAGGTGTTCCTCCGTCCGTTCGAGGTCGCTGTGCGCACCTCCGATCCGCTTGCCCTGATGACGTCGTATAACCGCATAGGCACGACGTGGACGGGCGGCAGCTACAATCTCATCACCGAAGTGCTGCGCGGCGAATGGGGCTTCAACGGATTCATCATCTCCGACGCATGGTCTTCGTCCACCGTCGGCGCGATGAACTATATCGACGGCCTCATGGCGGGCAACGACGTGGAGTTCACTTCCGGAACGTACGCCGATCTCGAGCAGTATCTCGATTCGCCCACGGTGAAACAGCGCCTGCGCGATTCCGCGCACCGCACGCTGTACGCGCTTTCGAGAAGCAGCGCCATGAACGGACTGACGTCGTCCTCGAAGATCGTCCTGCTGCTCGGATGGTGGCAGTACGCGCTTGTGGCGATCGACATTCTGCTCGGACTGCTTATGGCGGGAGCGATCGTCATGCTCATTCTGTCGATACTCGGAAAGGGGAAAAAGCCCAAAATTTCCGCCGATGACGGCAGTAAGTAACAGATAGTTCCGTCCGGGGCAAAACCCCTCGCGCCTCGTACGAACAGCCATCGGCGGCCGGTCTGCGCTTGCATGACCGGCCGCCTTTCTGTTATAATATATACATGAACAGAAGATTTTCCGACATTCTGCGCGCTCACGAAACGCAGGACGACGCGACCTGCGGCAGCGAAGAGGCGTTCGAGGCGGCGGTGAGAAAGGAGTTCGCCAACGCAGGCGAGCTGCTGCGCGTCGCGCGCGAGGCGGGCGTGACCGTAAGTTCGGTGCTCTCCCGCGGGCTTCCCGACGGCTTTCCCGTGCTTCCCGTGCGCCGCGCCGACCGCTTCGACATCCGCAAGCACACCATGTCGCAGCGGCCGTATATGCACGCCAACGATTTCTACGAGCTTATATGCGTGCTGCGCGGCAGCTGTACGCAGTCCTTTCCGGACGGCTCCGCGCTGACGCTGACGGCGGGGCAGATGTGCCTGCTGCGGCCGGGCAGCGTACATGCCCTGATGCGCTGCTGCGCCGGCGACGTCATACTCAAAGCCGTCATCCCCGCGCCCGCGTTTCCCGGCTTTTTCCCGGACGGCGATACGGTTACGGCCTTCCCGAAAGCGGGGGAGCAGGCGGAGTATTTCGCCGTCAAACTGCTGGGCGAGCACATGTCGGGCGGGAAATGCGCGGCCGAGGCGACGGCATGCTGGCTGAACCTGCTGCTCATCGAGCTCATGCGCGGGCCGGGAGCGGGCGGCGGGGAAACGGAGGAGAAGCTGAATGCGTACCTTGCCGCGCACGTGCGCGACGCCTCGCTGACCGGCTTCGCCTCCTGCGTCGGATACAGCGCGGGATACGCCGCGCGTACGGTGAAGGAAAAGACGGGCAGGAGCTTTTCCGAAGCGCTCGCCGCTTATCGCCTGCGCCGCGCCGCCGAACTGCTGGAGACTACGGATATGCCCGTGGACACGGTGGCGGAAGAGGCGGGCTATTCGGGCGCGTCGGGGCTGTACAAGCGGTTCTGCTCGCATTACGGCATGACGCCGCGCGCATACCGGAAAATGTTCGAGTGAAAGGTGCGCTGCGGACAAAAAGACGTATTCCGCGGATATGGATTTTCCGACCTCCGGTCTGATATAATAAGCGGGAACTCATAACGCGGAGGAAAACAATGAAAGTCGAACGTATAGTGCCCGTGCCTCTGGATAAGAAACGGGGCGCGGCGTATGCGGCGCGGGCGGCGGAAACGCAGCTCGGCGTCGGAGTGAAGGATACGGTATATCTCGGCGGCGGGTCGTTCGGCCGCGCATACCGCGCCGATCTCGCCGACGGGCGGCGCATAGTGGTGAAGCTGCTGCGCGCCGGGGATATGATGGAAAAAGAGGCGCACGACCTCCGTCTGCTGCGCGCGCACTGCCCGGTGAAAGTGCCCGAGGTGCTGTTCGAGCGCCGCGCCGGCGGAGACATACCCGTCGACTGCTACGGCATGGAGCGCATAGAGGGCAAAAACGCGCTCATGTCTCTCGGCATGCTGGTCATGAGCCGCGCCCGCCGTCAGGCGTTTGCAGACGAAGTGACGGACGCGCTGCACGAAGTGCATAAGTGCACGAGCCCGACGTTCGGCGACACGATGTCGCCCGGCTGCTCGTCGTGGCTCGGGTATTACGGCCCGTTCGCGCGCGCCGTGCTGGACAAGGCGGAGGAAATGCACGCGGCGGGGCAGCTGTCCGGCAAGATAATATTCGCCATGCGCGCCGCATGGGACAAATATCCGATCATATTTTCCGAAAAGGTGACCGAGGCGTGCCTCGTGCACGGCGACCTCAACGTCGCCAACATCATGGTGGACGGTTCGTACCGCGTGACCGGGTTCATCGACCCGCTCAATTCCATGTACGCGGACAGGGAATACGATCTGTTCCAGTTCGACAACCTGACGGGCAAGCGCTTCCGTCTGTCCGAAACCTACCGCAGAAAGTACGGCGAAAGCAGGTACTGCGCGCAGAAGCTCGCTTTCTACGGGCTGTGGAACGAGGTGTACTGCTATATAAAGTCGGGCGTGCTCGTCGGGCTGATCATGAATCCGCTCGTGAGGAACATGCACAGGCGGCTGGCGGAACTGTGATCTCGTTGCGCGCCCGCCTGGTAAAATCGCTGCTGCGGCTGTACACTTTCCCGGTGCGGCTGCGGCACGGCTCGCTGTCGCGCTCGGCGAAGTTTTCAGACGCCGACTATGAGCCGGAAGGCATGGACACGCAGGCGCGGATATGCGGCGGCGTGCGCGTCGAAACGCTCGTACCGCCAAGCGCGGACGGACTGCTCATCCATTTCCACGGCGGCGGACATACCGCGCGCATGAACGACTTTTACCGCCGCGCCGCCGGACGCTACGCCCTCGCCGGCTTCGTCGTGCACAGCATAGATTACGAGGCGGGCGCGGATAAAAGACACCCCGCGCTGCTGACCGACTGCTTCGCGGCGGTGCGCGCGCTTGCCGCGGAATCGGATATTTCGTCTGCGGTCTTTGCCGGAGACAGCATGGGCGCGAATCTCATGCTGTCGTCCTGTCTGCGGCTGCGCGACGAGGGAATGCCTATGCCCGCCGCGCTCGTCGCCGTTTCGCCCTTCGCCGACCTTACCGCAAGCGGGGATTCGTACCGCGTCAACTGCCACCGCGACCCCATGTACGCGCTGCCTTTCTGGCAGAGCTTCGCAAGGCATGAAAAGGCTGTCCGGCGCACGTCGCCGTACGCCGAAGGCCGCGACCCGCGCGACCCGTACCTTTCGCCGGCGTTCGCGGATTTTTCCGGTTTTCCGCCCCTGCTCGTGCAGTGCGGCGGCTGCGAGACTTCGGCAAGCGACGCGCTCATGCTCGCCGGCCGTTTCCGCGAGGCGGGCGCGCCGGTAAAGCTGACCGTATATAAGGGCATGTTTCACGACTTCCAGTATCTCTTCCCGCGCCTGCCCGAAAGCCGCAGGGCATGGGACGAGATATACTCGTTCCTGCGCGGCGCGGCAGGTTCCGGATAAATATCCGCTACCGCATTATATATGTTGACTTTTTCCGCCCCGGTGATATAATAGATGTTATCACAAAGGAAAAAGGAGAATACCAATGAAAACAAAATGTCTTGCCTTTACCGCGGCAGTGTTTGCCGCGCTCGGTATGATTGTGGGAATCGTTTATCATGGCATGATGCTGTCGACGGGAACGGGCGGCACGGCCATGGCGGCGACGCACCCGATGACCTTCGCTCTCGGCTGCGGCGGTTTCCTGATCGCGCTCGTGCTGGAAAAACTCTTCGCCGTTTCGGAAAGCAAACTCGCCAAACCCGCTTACTTCGTTTACATAGTCGGAGTCGCCATGACGGTGATCATGCTCATTGTGCGCGGTTATTTTCAGATGAGCGGAACCGAACTGACGTCGGGCGCCGATGCCGCGATATCCGGTATTGCGGGAATAGGGCACACCGTGCTCGCCGTCGGAATGGCGCTGTTCTTCGTGGCGCTTTTCCGCCGCATATTCGCGGCCGAAAAGCCCTCGGACAAAGGCTCGGAATAAATCTGATATTCGAAGATATGCAACAACCCCGGGAAGCATCAGCTTCCCGGGGTTGTTATAATCCGAAACCCACGCACTTATATGTTTTCTTGGTTGTTTCGATGGATAATAATTTTATTGGGCATTGCAGCGTGAGCTTACTCCGGATAAGTGAGTTTATTGCCCGGCGCCTTTCCGCGCCGCTATGATTCCCGTAATCAAGGCGGCGAGCGCCACCGCTCCGCATACAGCGCTTATCGTTATGCCTGCGATGAGTTTCGTGTCGTCGGACTCGTCGTCCTGCCGCATTATTCTCCCGACGAAAAAATCGGGCGCGGATATTACTTCGCCGCTTTTCACCATTTTTTCCATTTCTTCGCAGTATACGTCGGTTTTACCGCCGCCGGTAACCGCGTCGTAGTCCGCGCCGTATGCGGCCGCATATTCGCGGCAGGAGAGCGGTTCGCATACGAAAGGCGCGTCGCTGTACACGTCCGCCGCAGCCTCTCCTATGACGAAAATTTTATGCCTGGCGTGCGGCGTTACTTCGCCGAATACGAACGTGTGCCGGGTTCCGTCCGTTTCGCCGGATATGCGCGGGGCATAATCGTATATGACCGCCTGTCCGCAGTCCAGCGTCATCGTCACCGTCAGAGTAGCGCCCTCGGGCACGAAAGTATATAAAAATCCGCCGTCCGCACCCGCTCCCGCAGCGACAGTAATCGGCGCTGCAACAACCGCCGCCACGGCAAGCGCGGTCAAAAGCAACAGAAATTTTATTGTTTTCGAGATGGACATAAGATTTTGAATGCTTCAAGTTATAATATTATTATATATGTTTACAATAAAAATTGCAAATAATATATAGTGACAATATATATTTTATATAATATTACTAAATATTGGTAAATTATACTCACATAGCATTTCCGCGATTACTACTAAACTATATATTATAATACGGTTGGAGTAATCTATGGATATAAACGACATTATAGACAGGATAGGAATAATCCGTACGCGGGCAAATCTGTCCGCCCGCGCATTGAGTCTGGCGATCGGTAAAAGCGACGGTTATATTCACTTACTGGAAACGAGCAGAAATTTCGAGCCGTCGCTGTCGACTTTACTCGAAATAATATCCGTCTGCGGCTGTACTCCCGAGGAATTTTTTTACAGCGATATACATCGTTACGGGACGGATAAAAAAGCTTTGGAATTTCTTAAAACCTTGTCCGAGGCGCAGAAAGAAGCAATAATGAATTTGTATAAAAAGTAACCTGTTTAACGGTAGTGTGATTACGAAAGATTCAATGTGTTTGATATATCGTTATTTATAGAAAGACTGAAGGAACTTACGGAAACCGCGGGGCTGAATGCGACTGCGCTGGCGAAAAAGCTCGGTACTACAAAAGCGACCGTAAGCCGTTACATGAGCGGAAAACGGGTGCCGTCGCTGCGTATGTTCGTTCATATTGCCAATTACTTCGGCGTTACGTCGGATTTTCTTCTCGGCCGCGAGAACGAAAGCTATGATATCGTTTTCAAAAGCTGTCCTCCTTTCGGCGAGCGGCTGAATTTCCTGCTCGGAAAATACGGCTTCACGAAATACGCGTTTTGCAGACAGGCGCATTTCAACGAAGATACGGTATACGGATGGCTGAAAGGGAAGTACGAGCCCGAAATAGAGAGCATATGCCGCATTGCAGATTTTCTCGGCTGCACAGCGGACTATGTGATCGGCAGGGAATAAACGAAGTATTGAAAAAAGCAGGGAAGCGATCCCTGCTTTTTTCAGAATAAGTTTTTGTAATCCCGCGCTCCGTAGATTATTCGGAGTATTTGCAGCTCATCGATGTTTATGTTGGCTTTATAAAAAATAAGATATTTTTTATACGGTATCATGCGTATGTTTTTCGCACGTAATTCTTTGATTTTGCTGTACCCGCCGCTTTGCGGGAACTGCCCGAGCCGCAAAATGGTTTTTTCTATATCGTTGACGGTTTTATAGGCGGCGTCTTCGTCTTTGTCCGATATGTATTCGAATATCTCACGAAGATCGGATTCCACAAATTCGGAGTATATGATTTTCATTTATCGCTCCGTCTGTATTTACCGAAGACTTCTTCGTGCGTCAGGGTTTTTCCTTCTTCGATATCTCTTTCCGCTAGCAATACTTTTTCGATAATTTCCATGCGCAGCATAAGCTCGTCGTATTTTTGCAGATCCATAACGGCAAGATCGCCCTTGCCGTTCACTGTAATATATACCGGCTCGCCGCTTTCTTTGCAAAGCCTGGAGATTTCGGAATAATTGTTGCGTAAATCCGATGACGGTCTGATATTGATCATAGCAAAGCCTCCTTATCTATATATGCAAATTATATCATTATTATACAGCATTGTCAAGTATTATTTTTATATAAGGTCACGGCGCAGTATTGAAAAAGCAGGGAAGCGCTCCCTGCTTTTATTTATGTTCGATTACCCATTGCAACAGACCGTTGTAATCCATTGTCCCGGACGCGACGGCAATCCCCGCTTCGTATATATCCTGATCGGACATCGATAAAGTAATGCCGTTTACTTCCAGAAAAGTCAGCATCACATACATGCCTATTCTTTTATTGCCGTCCATAAACGCATGATTGGCTATAAGTCCGTAACCGATTTTTGCGGCTTTTTCTTCCTTTGTCGGAAACAAATCCTTACCGTCAAATGTGGAGAAGGCACTTTCCAACGCGGAATCCAACAGATTTAAATCCCTGACATTTATATCTCCGCCGGTTTCCTGAATAATCAACTGGTGGAGCAGCAAAACTTTTTCTTTGGAAAATTTAATCACTTTGCAAGTTCCTCGAATGCTTTATGATACTTTTTGAGTATGCGTTTTGCGACAATGTCTATTTTTTCGTCGTCGGTCAGGTCCAGGATTGTATTCTCTGCTATGTCTACCAAAAGATATTTCGGCTTATTGTTTTTGAAAATTACGGCACTTCCGCTTTTTTCCGCAATTTTTGCCGCGCGACTGAAATTCTGATTTGCTTCCGTCATCGATATGATCTGATTAGTATTGATCTGCATAATATACTACCTCCCGATATTATTATATCGCGAATATAGGATAAAATCAAGCTATTTTTAATCATATTTTTATTGCTAATCCCTTCATAAGGTTCAAGTCCTATCCTCGGAGAATAAAGAAATATCCCCGCAAAGATGCGGGGATATGGCTCCTCGGATAGGACTTGAATTTGAAATGCCGTAAATGTCCGGGGATTTTGTCCTTAAAATTGTATATTACTGATAGAAAATTATCTTTTTTAATGATTTTATGTCTTTAATTCATATTTACAGGGACGTAATTCGGGACATAGCAGTATTTCAGTACTTAACCTTTGCCATTTCCGAGAGCATGAATGCGTCCGAGAAGTGTGTATAGGTTTGTCCGATAAGCCTTTCCGAATTATCTCCGAGCCAGATGTCTACGATTTCCTGCCTGACAAACTCCTGACATTTGGTGGCGAATGTGTGTCGCAGGACGTACTGTGTCTTGTCCGGAAAAATGCGTTTGAATATTTGGTTCAGTCTTTCGGTCTTTCTGAGAACCAGCGGTATTGACGTTATACTTTCTTTTGCCATTCGGGAGAACGGAATACGTTTGTATTCTATTCTTCCTTTTTTTCTTTTGGCATTTCGTGCGATCAGGAAGTCGCCGTCTATACGCGCGGTTTCTACTTCGCAGGGGCGTAAACCGAAATATAGTTCGAGCAGCAGCTCCGTGCGATATTCGGCAAATTCCGGCTCGTTCAGCTTTGCTACGAAATATCGTATTTCGTCATCGGTCAATGCTGTCCGCGTTGTTCGTTGGTATTTTATGAATTCAATCAATTTTACCGGATTGTGAGTGATTAGACCGTTATAGTAAGCGTAATTGAAGATTTGGTTTAATATGGATCGGATATCTTCGCAGGCTCTTTTCTTGTCGTCTACTTGTTGTAATATTTTCATGAGCTCCGCGCTGCGGATATTCCGAATGTTTTTGCCGGCGAGCGGGGGATATATGTACCGTTTGTAATAGTTGTAGTAATGTTTATAGGTTTCCGCGGTTATTCGCCCTTTCCGGCAGCTGAACCACTCTTCCGCTATTTTATCGACGGTTAGCTGCTTGGTCGGTATCGGCTCGCCCTGCATGGCATGGGTGAACGCTGTTATGAAACGTTCTTTTGCCGTTTCGAGGTCTGTCGATGACGCGCATATATCGTAACCGTTTTTGCGCCAGCGTATGTCATAGCAATATGTATACGCTCCGGATTTTCTTTTGCGGACGTGCGCTACGGCTCCGTTCGCAAGAAATATTTCTCTTGTTTTTTTCGGCATTTTTGAAATCTCCTTTTTTGTGAATTTCAAAAAGCCTGTTTGTTCGCTCTCGAAATCGTTTTCCGGAAGAGCGATCTGAGCGAGGTCGTTCAGCTCGGAAGAGATTTCGATAATCTCTTTTTTGTCGGCGGCAAGTAACAATCTTGCTGAAAGGTTAATAATCTTCTCTGAAATTTTCATAATATGCCTCCTTGACAAAAGTGTTTTTTGACATTTTAGCATACTATTGCGGACAGCTTGTCTGTCCACGATTGAAAATTTCTTTGTCGGAAAATGCGGAAGATTACAGATTAACCATTTCTTCTATCATTTTCAAGGCGAGCGCCTGGGCGTGCTCGCCTTTTTTTGCGCCGAGGTCCCGGAAGGCCTGGAGCAAGTCGTCTTCTTCCGGAGTGACGTTCCGAACCACTGTCGGGACTATGCCGGCGGCATATTCTTCTTCTGTCCAGCCTATGCCGAGCGCACGCTCTATTTTTTGAATAGTATCGAGGCGCGGAGTAGGCGTTAAACCACTGAAGATATTTTTAATCGTTCCTAATGGTACACCTGAAATTTCGGATAATTTTTGATAGGTCATTTTTTTTTGTTTTGTCAGTTTTTTCAATTCTGATGGCGTAGTCATAACTCCTCCTTTCGTATACAATATATTTTTGGTCACGTTTTTGCAACTTTTTTGTAAAATGGTATTGACAAAGTCGCAACAATAAGCTATAATATACAAAAAGTATTAACGTTAATACTTTTGGAGGTATATAGCAATGGAAAACAAATTTATTAATTTAACGGGCAAAAGAGAAAGCGACGGGATTCTTTTGCCCGTTTCGCGTGTTCTGCGCTGGGATATGTCGGACGGCAGGACTATGGTCGTACTGTTCGAGAACCGGCACCGGCTCGAAGGCTTTTACGTGAAAGAGAGTATTACCGAAATAGCCGCTATGCTGCGCTCGAGCATAACGAACGTCGTATCTCTGCACCTCGTCGACGAGCCCGCTTCGGACGAGCCGGACACCGAAGAATGTTCCCTGTACCCCGCGTGCCTGGACGACATTACAGGCTGGTGAGATATGCGCGAGTATTTATTCAAAGTCATATTCGAAGACGGCTCGGTGGACTATATCCCCGTAAAAGCAGATAACGTACGCGAGGCGCGCAGGATCTTCCGCCGGCAGCATTCGAGCCCGAAGACGGGAGATCTCGCCGGGTTCCGTTGGTGCCTGCTCCGCGTTTACATGGAGCTCGGCTCATGACGGTAATAGGCAATTTTCTTATAAGCCGCGGAGTATCCGCAATGACTGTGTTCATGATAGAAGACCTGGCGCGGTTCCCGACGTGCGGGTACTACACGGATCCGGCCGGCGGGCGTAAAGTAATAGACGTATTCGGCATGCAGTTCGACGTGCTGCGGGCGTGGTTCAATAATCCGTTTAACAGCAGCCGCATACCGGAGTTTGACAGAGCGGTTATAGAGTGCTGCATGCGGCGCAAGAGCGCGGACTATGCGGCGGTATAAACAAGAGGTATATCAGGCGTTCCCTCTCGGGGACAACAACAAAGAATCCATAGAAAATATAAGGAGTGTAAAGATTATGGAAGACACCATCAAAAAAACCATCGTTATTATTTCGTTTTCAAAGGGACTTACGTCCAAGAACAACCCGGACTATAGTTTCGACATCTGCGAGTTTCTTACCCGGAAAACGGGTAAAGACCGCGAAGGCAAAGAGTTCGTTACATACCAGACGAAGAGCGGTATCGGAGACATCGAGCTGACGCCGGAAGTGGATCCGGCAAAGCTGCGTTTCGGAACGGTAGCGGTCGGAGAGTTCGGCGAAGTCTACGACAGCAAGAACCGTGTGAACGTCCTGGGTCTTGTGGGAATCTCGAAGATCCTTACGCCGAGCCCGCTCGACCTTGAAACCGCGTTTCAGAAGAAATAAACCGCCATTGAGCGGGTAACCGCTTGATATACCTCTCTCGTCATCGGCGGAGCGAGCATAAACAAATCCGCCTCTTATGCGGCGAACCGAGAGGGTCACCGGCCGGGGCAGTTCCGGCGCGCTGCGTCAAAATCTGTAAGGAGGTGAAGAGCATGGCGGTAAAGGTAACGAGCAGGAGCGGCAAAACGGTTACGCTGCTTAATCCGTCGGAGAAAGGCCGGAAGGCTGCGGCGGAGCTGAAAGCTGGCATAAAGTGCACGAACGACCATAAGGTCAAGCGCAATGCCGATGGCAGCGTACAGCGGCTGACGAAGAACGAGCGCGCATGGCGTGCGGGTTATCTCACGGCGAGATCGGACAGTGCGAAGGCCTGGAAATCTCAGCAGAAGAAAGCGCAGCCGAAAAGAACGACGAAGAAATCGGCCGGCAGAAAGACCGGCGGCACTCGAATGAGTTTTTAATCGGCGGAACAGCCGAAAGATAATTTAATTTATAAAGGAGAATAAACATGAACAATTTACAGAAACACGAGCGCAGCGACGCGATCAAGTGGTTTGTGGTGGGACTGGCAATAGTTCTCATCATAGCGGCGATCGTCCTGGGTGTGTTTTCGAACTGGTACACCAACTGGGACGTAAGTACGTGGTTCGGACAGGGGCAGCAGGAAGAGACGGAAGAGGAAGAACAGACCGATCCCGTGCAGGACAGCCTTGTTGCAAGCATTGCGGAAAGCGACGGTATTTCCCTGCTTATGGCTCCCGCTACCGTTATGGACGCAGCTACCGGCGAAACGCGTTCCGCAGGCCAGACCGTGTCCGTCACCAACGCCGAAGACGGCGTTACATACTCCTGGTCGCTTTCGTGGTCGGGTTCCGGCAATGCTTCGGATTACGTGTCGCTTTCCGCGGCTACCGGTACGTCAGTGACCGTAAGCGCCGTTCAGCCGTTCGGTACGCAGATAAAGCTCACCTGCACCGCGTCCATTTCCGGCAAGAACGTTTCTTCCGCGGTATGCAATCTGGACTACAAAAAGCGTCTGACCGGCATGCAGCTTAACGGCGTAAGCATTACCGACGGCGGTACGTACTCGCTCGACGAATTCACTTCCGCAAATAGTTTTGCAAACGCCATGAAGAGCGGCGGCTGCACTTTTACCGTAACGGGCGTATACGGCACCGGTTCGGTATCTTCTTCGTCAGGCAGCACGCAGATTATAGACGCATGGTCGTCGTATGACGATTATTCGCAGAAGTATGAAGGCAATTCCACTCCGCCTAATCTCAGCGACATCTGTTACGGCGTAGGCATAATCACGTCGTCGGATATGAAAACGCAGTGGGAGAACGGAACGGTGGACGCAATGACGAGTATGTTTACCGCTTATGAATTGAGCGGCACCGTATTCAAGCTCCAGGTAGGGCTTGTGAGCACCGACTCAGACATTTCCGGGTCTTACACCATAAATCTCGAATACCCGTCGTCGTGGGTTCCGGCGTTCTCGTACAACGTTGCCATTAACACGCCGAGCATTATCTTTTAATCAGACAGAGAGGTGAAAATGAACAGTAAGATATATTCTACCGTAGCCGTTGTCATTGTCGTGCTTGCGCTAATAGCCGGAGGAATTATACTTGCACTGTATTTCACCGGTGTGTTCGATTTATCGCGGCCGGAGCCGGAACCGGTCGGGTTTTCCGTCACCATTGACGACGAAATATACGATACGGATACCGAAGGTCTTGTTATAGCTTCCGGAACGAATATAATCGTCGGGACTGACGAATATACGGTGACGATCGGGGCGGCAATGCCGTCGGAAGACATGACATTTATAGTCGGCACGGAGTTATGGAGCTGGTCGGATATTTCGGAATGGGACATGACTTCATGTTTCGATATATCGGTCGGAGAGAAATCATTTATTCTTGGTTATACCGGTTTCCCGGAAATAATAGCCCGTGCTTTCGGTGTAAATGAGGCAGAGGTGAAAACCGGAGCAGCCTCAGCCGGTGACATATTCAAACTGATCATAACTTCCGGGAACGATACTCTTTCGTTCGGCTTTACGTTAACCGATGTAAGCGGTACGGAGAATTACGTATCATTGGATAAAGAGCATATAGTCTTTTAAGGTGACGGATATGGTAAAAAACAAAGTAAAATGCATTATATTAACGTTCCTCCTCATAACGGTAATCGCGTCGGGGCTGGTAGTGCAACAAGCATGTCAACCAACCCCGACGGCGAGAGCCGTTGTTGTGAGCGAAAATAATTTCGACAGTACCGCAATCGAGGACGATCTCGCGGATATGGATCTCGGCAACTATCCTAAGGATCCCGAAGGCGAGCCGAGGCTCGTACAGCTCGTGGAGTACTGTTATACGAACAACGTATTCAAACAGGGACATTACGGTCTGTATTTGTACATATATAACCCGGCGCAGATCCCGTTCAGCATGAAACCCGGAAGCAACACCGTAAACATGGCGACATCATACGATGAATCCGGCGAACCGACCGAGTATAACAACGTCAGTCTGACATACCTTGCGAAAACGACGGAACCGGGTTATGAAGGTCTGTTATATAAGTTCCGTGTAACTGATTCCACCAGTCTGCTTGATACGGCTTACGAGTATAGTAAGGCTCATGGCGAACGCAGGTATGACATAGCCGGCGTTCAGCTGCGAGACACGGTAAGCGGAGATACGCAGGACATCGGCGTATCGTACACGTTCCATTATACCGGATATGCAAAGGGATACGGTACGAATACGTCTGCGGACAGTACGCTGGACTGCGAAATCACGGAAATGGAAACCGTCGAGCTGGAAGTGCACGGCACATTCTACCGTCCTGAAGGTTTTAACGATACGGATATATACACGCGGGATCAGTTGTCCAGCGTGTACTTTGCGGTTCCGAATAAACTGGACGAAGCATACGACCGGCTGTATGCAGTTAAAGCCGAGTGGTATAAAGCTCTGACTGACGAAATCCTTGTTACGGATAACGAGAACATGTATAACGACCTGTATAAGTATCTCGGCAGCAGCGGCGGCAGTTACGGGTTCGGCAGACAGGGCGTTATATATCCCATGTATTACAATGACTTCCGTACAGAGATTCACGAAGCATGGCAGAATCCGCTCGGAGTGCTGAACTATATCTTTCTCGTAACGGCGTCGCAGTCCGTCGAGGATTATGTGGTGTCTGCTGAAACGCTCGAAGATTTCATAATTGCGCGCTCTGCCGACTGTGCGGATAAGTTCCTGGATAAATACGATCCGGAATTGTTCGAAAGTATAGACAGCGAAAAGACCGTGGCGGAAGTTACGGCGGACATTGGCTATGATTTGAAAAGCACTGTCATAGGCGACAGTTGGTGGGACAAACTGTTCTGCAATTACGAAACGGAGACGTACGAAGGGATTGAAGCCATACATAAAGTAACTGATTCGGATTTTGTAAAAGGCAGTAACGGCGAAATCGACGCAGAAGCGACGAGCAATAAACTGTACATAGACAAGTACGATTACGAAGCGTTCAAAGCGTTCTATGACGAATCTATTGCTGCGGATAAAACGGTGTACCTGCTGCGGTATGATCAGACGGAGTATATATCCGTGAACGTAAATCTGTGGACGCGCGCGCAGGATATGTTCGGGAATACGTATAATGCTGCGGCGACCGGCAACGGATACGTGGCGAAAGTGCCGGCATATTTAGGTTTCGATATAATCTCGCTGACGTACGAACGCGAGGGCGAATACTACGTTATTCCGGCCGTGTCCGACCCGATAGATATTTTCTCGGACGTTACACCTCCGCCGAACTGGGAACCGGAGCATGACGCCGGGCTTCCGCTGTGGCTGATCATCGTTTTAATAGTAGTTGGCGTGATATTACTGCTCATACTGCTGCCAATCCTGTGGCCGCTGATCAAGCTGCTGCTGAAAGGAATCGTATGGATTATATGCCTGCCGTTCCGGTTCATCGGCTGGATAGTGAAGAAGATACGCGGCGACGACGCGGAGAAATAGCTATGGCTGGAAACGGTAAGAAATTCCGCTGTAAAAGCGAAGCACAGAAGAAGGCGATCAGACGGAGCTATGCCATAAAGGCAAAACAAAAAGATACGAAGCATGTATCTGCGCCGTATCCGCATTTTCGGTATTATAAAAAGTCCGGTCATCCCGCGCTTATAGTCGGAGAGCAGCCGGAAGAAGAATACAGATACCGTAAGGTCATGCACTCGGAAAAAGACGGAAAGCGCACCAATGAAAAGATCGAACCGAATCCGAAGCCGGGAGATCCCGAGCCGATGTACATAGGCAAGCGCGTGCGTCATGATAAAAAACATAATTTTGAGCCTAAGCCGCTGCCTTGGAAGTATCCGAAAAAATAACATAAAAAAAGTAGCACCCGCAAGAAGCCTTACCTTCTCGCAATGAGTACTTGCGTACCGTGCTACATAAGTAATTATACGTGAAACGCGGAATAAAGTCAAGAGGAAAACGGAGAAATGATACATATAATCTTCGGCGGGCCCGGCAAGGGCAAGAGCTGTAAACAAGTGCATTTCGCGAAAGAGCTTTGCCGGAAGTCCGGCCGGGCTCTTCTCGCGGATTGTGCGGCAAGGATAGACCGCGCCCGCTCCGAAGGTTATGCGCTCAATGCCCCGGATAGGCCGCCCATATTCTCGGACTTTCCCATGCGGTTCAGGACCGGTTACGAAACATGGTTCGAAACGTACTACGTCAACGGCTATTATCTGGGCCTGCCGAACGAGAGCCAGGACGTGATGTACGTTCCGCCCGGCTCGGTGATCTTCCTGAGCGAGGCGCAGAGATATTACTATTCGAGGAAGTCGAACAGCTTCCCGGAGTGGGTTTCGCGGTTCTACGAAATGCATCGGCACTACGGCCTGGAGATATACATGGACGTGCAGCGCCCCGGTCTGATCGACGCTAATATCCGGGAACTGTGCGAGCACTTCATCGAGATCCGGGAGCTGACGCACGAACGGAACTTTGCGGGCAGGATAATGTCGAGCACGTGGAATTGCCGGGAGTGGGATAACTGGAAGCGCGTGGAGCAGTATCTGAATACGGACGTCAAGAACTACGAGGAGCGTGAGTATACGAACAAGGGCGATATATTCTCAAATTACGACAGCTTCACGTATTTCGATAACTTCCTTCCTAAATCCGGCGGGTTTACGTATCTGCCGTTCGAGGCGAGCGAGGACTACGCGAAGTTTTACAGCCCGACGGAACCGAAGACATACAGAGGAGGCAAAGCGTCATGATCGTGGCGGAAGACTGGAAAGACCTGAATGAAGCGTATTACGAGCTTTACGGCCGGCTGTTCGAGAACATGGAGCTGGTGGACGAGAAGTTTTACGCGCTGGTGTCGAAGAAGCTGTTGGAGAGCTACGAAGAGGAGCGCGCGCTGCTGGAGCGGAAGAACAGTATAGCATATAAGCAGGAGCTGTTCGAAACGAAAGTCCGGTGCGGGCGGAAGATACCGCGAACGTTCCTGTGGTGGCGTAACCGCGCGGCGAAGACGACGTTAAAGGAGCTGGCGCAAGAGCTGGGCGCATATTTTGCCGAGCGGGATAAAGCGCTGACAGTGGCACGGTCATCGCCACCCGAAGGGCAGGAGCCGGAAGACGAAGAAGCCTGACGGCAGGCGCAGCCACCCGCCCCGGTGGTAACAGTGACGTTGCAAGCAACGGAGTAGAGACACAAGTGGCGGAACGGTGCAAAGCCCGAACCGCCACGCGGCGTAAGACGCCGCGAAGCGCCTGCCGCAGGAAACGCCGCAACACCGGAGCCTGAGCGCCCGGGAGCGACGCGGAGGCAGACGGAGCCGGCCGCCGTAAAAGCAGCACGCGAGAAGCGGCAGCGCAGGGCACGGAGCGCAGCTCGCCGCGCTGCCGCGTGAGCCGAGGCCGCCGGAAAGACAAGTAAAACGCGACAGGGAGAGCCTGTAAAAAGGGCGATCTCGATACAATAGAAATTCCTCGTCCCACGACGTGAAATTGAGGTATGTTCATGATAGACGACGAAGCTCTCAAAACGTTAATATACGACCTCTGGCGGTTATGGGATATAGGGGAAAGAATAGGATATACCGAGGGTATAGCGAACTATTACGAACGGCTTTCCAAGGAAGTAACCGAACCGCAGTCGAGTATCTATGTGAACATAGCGGAGAGCATGCGCGGCTGTCATAAAGTGTTCGATACGCTGACCTGGAACAGACAGAAGACAAAAGCGATCGAACGCGTAAATCTCTGTCGGAATAAGTTCTGTTCCAACTGCGTGAAGCTCGTTCAGGCTACGCGCCTGAAAAGAATGTACGGAGCCATACGCGAAGCGGAACAGACGAAGTATCTGTACCATACGGTATGGACTGTTCCGAACGTCCGCGGCGAGGAATTACCGCAGGCACTGTCTGCAATGAACGAAGCATTCTCCACGCTGGTGCGTTACTTTTCCGGCCGGAAGAAAATAAAGGGTGCGGATTTCTCTCGATACGGATTCTACGCGGCGGTAAAGTCGATCGAGTGTACGTATAAGAATAACGGATATTACCACCCGCATTTTCATGCTATCTTCGCGTTTGATTTTCCGTTCCCCACCGAAGGGGATATAACGAATAAGTTTTCGCGTTCGAACAGCCACCCGAAATATACGGTCGGAGAGAACGGCGAAAGCACTGAAGCGCTGCGTACGTTTTCCGAGGACGTCGTGTTCATGCAAAAGCTGTGGCGGCTGCTGTATGACTTCCGCAGAGCTCGGGACAATAAAGTACGTAAACTGAACGCAGCCGGGCTCCGTTACGTACCGTATAACGACGTAACGGAATTCGAGAGCGTAAGCGACGACGTGGTGCTGGATCCTGTAAAGCGGAAGTATACGCGGCTGTGCAACTCCGAAACGGTAAAGGCTGAGCGTGTGACGCTGGAAAAGATAAACGGTCTTGACCTGGGATATTCGGTTATCTTCGACAAAGTGGACGGAAAGAGTTGTTACGAAGTGTTCAAGTACGCGTTCAAGTGCATGAGCGAGAATAACAGCCTGATGAGCTATGCGCAGTTCAAAACTCTGCGGAGCGCGTTCTATCATAAGCAGACGATACAGACGTACGGAGCATGGCATAATATATGCGTGGACGAAGAGATCGACGAGGATATCTCGGACGCATACCGCCGGTATGTGGACGAGCTGAACCTTAACGAAAGTCCGGAACGGCGTGTGGAACGGCTGATCGAGGTCATACGCTCGGGACAGGAATACGGATATACCATAATATCTTCGAGCGATCTGAACCAATACCTTCCTGCGAAAGCGGATATAGAGAGCGCGCGGAAACTGGAGCGTGAGCACGGCCGGCTCGACACAAGATTCTTCGAAAAGAACGTTCCGAAGGCTTTTCGCAAAGGCCCCGGAAGAAAAAGATAAATCCCGGCAGATGTGTCGGGATTTTGCGAAAAACAGGCTTTTTTGATTGAACGGATTGGGACGCATAAATGGGACAAAAAAGAAAAAACCACTATATATTGATAATATCCGTGCAGTGATATACAATATATAGTGGTTTTTTGGCTCCTCGGATAGGACTTGAACCTACGACAGCGCGGTTAACAGCCGCGTGCTCTACCGACTGAGCTACCGAGGATTAAGCTGCGGATTTTCGGTCAGCAGTGGTATTATAGTATAATGCGGCGGATAAGTCAAGTATTTTTGCGAAAATTCCGCGAAAATCATATTTTGAGGTTTGCGCATGCAGGGGGTTGAAAAATACGGCGGGTCATGGTATAATCTTCTTATGAGAAGAAAAGACAGGGAAGTAACCGACGAGGCGGCGGTGCGGGAGATACTCGCCGCGTGCAGGACGTGCCGCGTCGCCATGATAAGCGACGGCATGCCGTACGTCGTGCCGCTCAGCTACGGCTGGGAGCTGGAGGGCGGCGTGCTCACGCTGCACTTCCACAGCGCGGCGGAAGGGCGCAAGATCGACGCGCTCGCCGCGGACGGCCGCGTATGCTTCGAGATCAGCCGCGAGGGCGAGCTGTACTCGGACGCGCCGTGCAATACGGGCTACCGTTATTCGTCCGTGCTCGGCTTCGGAAGGGCGGAGTTCGTCACCGACCCGGCGGAAAAGTGCGCGTCGCTCGGCGCGCTCATGCTGCACCACACGGGCAGGAGACCGGAGTTCACGCCGCGGCAGGCGGATACGGTGTGCGTGTTCCGCATAGTTTCGTCCGATTTCACGGCGAAACGCAGATAAAGGAGGAAAACATGACCGAGGCAATCGTTTATACGTCGGGTACGGGCTTTACCGCCGAGTATGCGAAGATGTTCGGCGAGGAAACGGGGCTGCGCTGCCTGACGCTCAAAGAGGCGAAAAAGGAGCTGGCGCCCGGCGCGGAAATAATTTATTTCGGCTGGATTATGGCGGATAACGTCAAGGGCTGCAAGAAGGCCATGAAGCGTTATTCGGTGCGCGCGGTCGTCGGCGTGGGGCTGGGACCGTGCGGTTCGCGCCTCGAAGAGGTCGCGGCTGCGAGCGGAACGTCGGGCGTGCCGCTGTTCACGCTCCAGGGCGGTTTCGACCTCTCCAAGCTGCACGGCGTTTACAAGCTGATGATGAAGATTTTCACGGGCGCGGTCACGAAAAAACTGAACGCGAAACCGAAGCGCACGCCGGACGAGGAAAAACTGCTCGCGCTCATGCGCGGCGGCAGCGCCGTATCACGGGACAACCTGCTGCCCGTGCTGGATTTTTACAAGGAGACGCAATGACGATAGAAACCGAAAGGCTGATTATGCGGCCGTGGGAGGAGAGCGACGCGGAGGATCTGTACCGCATAGCAAGCGACCCGCTCGTCGGTCCGCCCGCGGACTGGCAACCGCACGACAGCGTGCAGCACAGCCTCGGCGTTATCCGCACCGTGCTTTCGTCCGGAGAGACTTACGCGCTCGTCCTCAAAGAAACGGGCAGACCCATCGGCTGCGCCGGCATAATATTCCCGCCGCACGCCAACGTTCCTCTTGCCGACGGCGAGGCGGAAATCGGGTACTGGCTGGGCTCGGCGTACTGGGGGCGCGGGCTGACGCCCGAGGCGGTGAAAGCGCTGGAAATCCGCGCGTTCGCCGGGCTGGGACTGTCCGCGCTGTGGTGCGCGTATTTCGACGGCAACGACCGCTCGCGCCGCGTGAGCGAGAAATGCGGGTTCGCGTATGTCCGATCGCTGTACGGCGTGCCGTCCGGTCTCGGCGGCACGCGTACCGAACATCTTGCGCGACTGACCAGGGCGCAGTGGGAAACTCTTTCCCCGCAATAAATAAATATCCGCATTTCCGGGCATAATAACGACCGGAGGTGCGGATATTTTGGAATACGGATCCGTATGGCGGCGCGCCGGGAAGGAATATCCCCGGCTGGAAGGGGACATCGAAAGGGACATAGTCGTGGTGGGCGGCGGTATCGCCGGCTTTCTCACCGCGTTCAGGCTGACCGAGGCCGGCCGCAAAGTCACGCTGATCGAGGCGGACAGGCTGTTCTCGGGCACTACGGGGCGCACGACTGCGAAGATAACGTGCAATCAGGGCAACGTATACGCCGAACTGTACCGCCGCTACGGCCGCAGCATGACTTCGCTGTATTACCGTTCGCAGGTCGACGCCATGCGCGCCTACGCCGATCTCGTGAAGGAGTACGGCATAGACTGCGACTGGGAGGAGGGGGACGGCTACATCTTCTCGCGCGGCAATCACTGCCGGCCGGAAAAGGCGTACAAGGCGCTCAGAAACATAGGCGCGGAGTGCGAGCTGGTGCACGATATCAGGCCGATGAAAGCGTGCTGCGCGCTGAAAATGAGCGGGCAGTATATGTTCGACCCGCTGAAATTTCTGCACGCCCTGCCTGCGGATTTCGAGATTTTCGAGCGGTCGCGCGTGACGGAAATCGACGCGGAAAAGCGCGTGCTGCGCACCGGCGGCGGCAGCGTGAAAGCGAACGTCATAGTGATTGCGACGCGCTACCCCGTAATAAATTCGCACGGCATGTATTTCATGAAGCTGCGCCAGTCCGCGTCGTATACGATAGCGGTTACGGGCAGGCACGTCGAGGATATGTATCTCGACGACGAGGCGGAAGGCCTGTCGCTGCGCCCGTTTGCCGGCGGCACCATTCTTGGCGGCTGCGATCACCGCACGGGCAGGCGCAAGCGCGGCGGACGCTTCGCCGAGCTCGAACGTAACGCCGCGAAGCTGTTTCCCGGCTGCGAGGTAACCGACCGCTGGTTCGGCGAGGACGTCATGACTTTCGACGGCCTGCCCATGGTGGGCGAGTACGCGAAAGGGCTGGAAAACGTATACGTCGCGACCGGGTTCAACAAGTGGGGCATGACCAACGCCATGGCGGCCGCGGGCATACTGACCGACCTCATTACGGGCGCGGACAATCCGTACGCCGGGGTGTTCTCGCCGCAGCGCGGAGTACGCGGGGCGTTTTTCGCCTCTCTCGTCAACGCCGCCGTGAACATCGCGGGTATGATAGCGGGCGCGCTGGGCATATCGTTCGTAAATGCGGACGAAATCCCGTCGGGCGAGGGCAGAATAGCGCGCATAAACGGCGAAACGAAGGCGGTGTACCGCGACGAGGGTGGCAGACTGCACGTCACCGACGCCCGCTGCCCGCACATGAAGTGCCGGCTGAAATGGAACGCGGAAACGCGGACGTGGGACTGCCCGTGCCACGGTTCGCGCTTTGACGCGGACGGCAGGCTGCTCGACCCTCCCGCCGTAAAAAATAACCGCCGCGTTTCCGGAGAAAGCGGCGGGGAAGAATAGCTGTTATAATGACTGTTATACGGATTACCTTGCGGGGCGTACGAGTTTTTCGAACGCCCTGTTTTCGCGCAGAAGCTCGGCGGGCGGGCGTTTGCCGCCGAGGGCGAGCATGACTTTGAGCACCGTCATCTCGAAGCTCATATCATAGGCGATCGTGCATTTTTCGGCCAGTCCGGCGGCGCTGTCGTACACGTTCGCGGCGCTGTCCACCGGACCAATGACGACGGGGATGCCGTCCGCGCAGCACTTTTCCAGGAAGATTTCGAAATTGGTGTCCCAGCCCGCGGTGCATATCGTGCCGCTGTGGTACAGCTCGACTATCACGGCGCCGGGCTTGAAGTCGGCGAAACGGTAGAAGGAGAAGTCGAGCAGAGCGCGCGCCTTGATTACGACGACGTCGTTGCACAGGCTTTCTCCCGCGGGCGGCGGCGGAGCGCAGGCGCGCACCTCGTCCTCGGACGGATTGAGCGGGTGGGCGTTATGCACGAACTCGCGGCCGTGCACCTCGCCGAAATGGACGCCGAGCAGGCTGCCTGTTCTGCCGCTGAGCTGCTCGGAATACGTCAGCCGGGAGGCGAGATGTATCCGGCACGGCTCGTACGGATTCTTGAACGACACGAACACGCCGCGTATGCCGCGGCGGATGAACGTTACGGCGGCGGCAAAGTTGTCCGGTCCGTTGCTTTCCGGGTCTTCGAGAGGAAGGAGCGCGGAAACCAGTACGAGGGGTACGGGAATGTCGCAGAAAATCTGACTGAAATAATTGGCGGTGAAAGTCAGCGTGTCCGTTCCGTGCGTCACGATTATGCCGTCGTAGCCGTCGCGGGCAACCGAGCGCACGCACTCGGTCATTTTGTCGAGGTCGCGCAGCTGTACGTTTTCGCTGAGAATGCTTACCGGACGGAGCACGTCGAACGCGACGCCGGCTCCGTATTTTTCGCGGTACATGTCTATAAGCAGGCTGGACGTTTCGTCGCTGAGTCCCACCGTGCCGCCTTTGACCGCCGAACCGATAGTTCCTCCCGTAAAGATTACGCAGATTCTCAAAGTTTCCTCTCTTTGCCGCTGTCGAACGCGAATACGCATTCGCGGCATTCGGTTTTCTTGGGGCATTCGCCCGCGCATACCGCTCTGCAGTCTTTGTCGCGCGGAGATATGACGGACATCACGCCGGATACGTAGCCCTTGAAGAAGTCGCAGTCGCGGGGCGGTTCCGACGCTCCGTCGCACGTTTTCGTCTGGAAATTATTGGTTATCGAGACCGTGTGAGCCGCCGGGTCGTAGCTCAGCTTGCCCCAGCCCACCGACGAATCGAACATGCACCACTCCGATATTTTCTCGTCCGTCGTGTTGACGTCGAGATACATTTCGGCATAGCGGTCGAACGTCTGCCCGAAACTCTCGCCGCACTTTACTCCCGCGCGGAAGAATACCTCCGCCGTCTGCTCGCCGCTCAGCCCCAGTCCGCGCAGCGAGTCCACGATGCTGTCGAAAATATTGTTTATCGTATCGACGCGGAAGGACACGTTGGGCGCGTTGTCCGAATTGATCATGCTGCCCGTGCGGTTGTTGACGAGGAACATTTTGATGATGTATTTCTCGTTATCCCTGATATTTTCTTCCAGCTTGGCGATAACGCTGCGAAGATTCTGATTTGTCTTTGCTTTTTCGCTGCGCCGTATCAGTTCGGCGAACTGCTCGATGACTTCGTCTTCGTTGAAACTCTGTCTCTGACTCTCGTATTCGATGATGGGCATGGTCATTCTCCTCTCTTATCCGTATCGTTATTTTCGTTTTTTCCGCTTTCGCCGAATATGCCGAACAGCCTGTTCTGCAATTCGGAAATGTAATCCTGCATTGTGCGCGAGAACGTTTCGCTTCTGTCGGCAAACGTCTGCGCCGTCCTGACTATACCGTCGAACGCGCTTCTCGTCGCATTTCTGTCCAGATAGAATTCCTGCAGCTTTTTGTATATGTCTATGACGTCGTTTCCGTATTTTCTGATACGGTCGCGCAACGCTTTGTTGGGCATATCCAGCACTTTTATGCGCGAGCAGAGGTTGAAAACGAGGGAACGTATGTTTTCGCAGTCGTCGTTGATTACGTTGAGGACGACTTCGTCGCTCGTATCGTTGTTTTTACCGACCACCGCTGTGTTGATGAGCCGCTCGAAATGATCGTAGTTCGTCGCAAGCAGCAGCTTGTCCGAGATGTCTATGATTTCTTTCCACACCGACACGCGGAAGTCAAGTTTCCGTTCGCTTACCATATTGGACGAAGCGTGCTTCAGGTTCTCTTTGTTCGTCAGATAGCTGATGATTATCGTGACCATGCTCACCAGGACTGCGGCGAGCGATATTATCCATTCCGGATTCATCCTTCTCCTCCCTGCGCGGCACGCCGCGCACAATTAAATTATACTATTTTTTCGCCAAATGTCAACAGAAGTCGCGGCAAAAACCCGGCCTGATTTATATTTTTCCGTATGTGTGCGAAAGTGCTTGCGCTGTCAGACGAAATGGGGTAAAATATCCGTATGTCACAGGGGAAAAAACTCGGCATAAAGCCGTTTATAATCATGAACGCGATAGCCGCCGCGCTTATCGCGCTGGCGGCGATCGTGGGCAGCGCGCTCGCGTTTACCTTGTGGGACGTGCCGCTCACAAACTTCATAGGAAGCACGGAGCCGGGAAGGACCAACGCGTCGTCGCGGCTCGATCTCGAATATTACAAGAGCGGGCTGAAATACGGCGACACGCTTTCCGACGCCGAACGCGCGCTTTCCGAAGAAATCGCCGGGGAGGGCATAGTTCTGCTCGAAAACGACAACTGCCTGCCGCTCCCCGCCGGCAGCGATATATGCTTTTTCGGAACCGCTTCCGCTTCTTTTCCCGCAGGCTACGACCGGGCGGACACTTTGCTTGCCGCATTCGAGAGCGAAGGCTACGACGTTGACGGGGACGTGTGGAATTTTTATTCGCGATACGGCGGTTCGTCGCGCGGCATAAACGAGTGCCCGGTGAGCGTACTGACGTCGGGCGTCCGGGTGCCCTCGTCGGGTACGGCGGTATATGTCATGTCGCGCCGCGCTGAACCGGGCAGGGATATGCCGCGCGGTATGTATGATATCGCGGGCGGCGAGGACGGACGGCGGCATTATCTCGAACCGGACTCGGTCGAGCTGGATGTCGTGTCTTATCTGTGCGACAGGTTCGACAGCGTGATCATCGTCGTGGATTCGCCCAATGCCGTGGAGCCGGGCTGGATCTCCGGTTACGACAATATAGACGCGGTGCTTTACGCGCCTCAGCCGGGAATATGCGGCGCGTCCGCGCTTGCCGGCATATTCTCGGGCAGGATAAATCCTTCCGGCAGACTGGCCGACACTTTTGCCGCGGACGCTTTCAGCGCGCCGTCATCGGTCAACTTCGGGGATTTCCGTTTTTACAGCGACGGATTGCCCACGGATTATTACTACGTTTCCCAGCGCGAGGGCATATACGTAGGATACCGCTACTACGAAACGCGGTACGAGGATTACGTGCTCGGCCGGCATAACGCCTCCTCGTCCGAAGGCGCATACGCTTCGTCCGGGGAGTGGAACTACGCCGAAGAAGTCACGTATCCGTTCGGATACGGACTGTCGTACGCGACGTTTGCGCTGTCCGGCTTCACTCTCACGCCGTCGGACGGCGGGCTGACCGCTTCGGTGACGGTGACGAATACGTCTTCGGTGTTTTCGGGCAGGCAAGCGGTGCAGTTCTACGTATCGACGCCTTATTCGGATTTCGAGAGCAGCCGCGGCATAGAACGGGCTTCGGTATCGCTCGCAGCTTTCGCCAAGACGGGTACTCTCGCTCCCGGCGAATCGGAAACGGTGACCGCGGAAATAGACGAGTCCGCACTGCGCGCGTACTCGGCGGAAAGCGGCGGGTACGTGCTGTGCCCGGGCGACTATTACGTGACCGCGGCGTACGACGCGCACGAGGCGATCAACAACGTGCTGGCGTCGAAGTATGAACGGGGGAGCGCGTCCGGAGTCACCGTCGATCCTTCGAAAATGACGGGTTACGGCCGTTCTTCGCTGACGGGCATTTATAATGTCCCCGAGGCTGACGTTGCCGCCGCCGCTTCGCGGTTTTCTTCCGCCGCGCCCGACGGCATGCTGAGCCGCTCCGATTGGTCGGCGTACCCCGAGCCTGACGGCGAGCTCTCGTCCGTACGCAGCTCCTTCGACGAACGCGTCGGGGAAAACGGTATAGGATACCAGTACCGCAAGGATATAAGTTCGTCCGCGCTGCTCCGCCTGACCGGCACCGCGTCGCTCGCTCCGTCGTCGGGCGCGGGCGATTATCCGACGATGGGCGTCAACAACGGCACGGAACTCATCGACCTGCGCGGCGTTCCGTCCGACGACGAACGCTGGGACGGACTGCTCGCCAATCTGACGTCTGACAGCCTGGAAATGCTCGTGGCGCGTTCGGGCTCTCAGACCGCGACGATCCTGGATATAAACAAACCGCGCAGCCGCGAGGGAGGAAACGCGTTCGGCATCGGCACTTATGACGGCCTTCCGTCGCCCGTGCTGATCGCATGCACGTTCGACGCGTCTCTTGCCCGGAGAGCAGGCGATTTTGTCGGCGAAGTCGGCCTTGCCGAGAATATAAACGGATGGTACGCTCCGACGCTGACGGTGCACCGCAGTCCTTTCGGCGGCGATAACGCGCAGAGCTGGTCGGAAGATCCGCTGCTCACCGGTGTCATGGGCGCCGCTGCGGCAGGCGGCGCGGCGGAGAAAGGCATTTACGCTTTCCTGCGCGGCTTCGGTCTGGACACGCAGGAGACGCACAGGGGCGACAACGGACTGGCGGTATACGCCGGCGAGCAGGCGATACGCGAAATTTATCTCAGACCCTTCGAAATCGCGGTGAAAAGCGGCACGCGTACCGTCGCCTACTACGAATACGACGACGAGGAATCGTTCGAGTCCTATTCCCGCCGCGAAACCGAAATGCCCGTAGTTACCGCCGTCGTCAGCGGTCGCAGCCGGATAGGCGAAACGTGGTCGGGCGGAAATTACGAGCTGCTTACGGGTGTGCTCAGGGACGAATGGGGGTTCGAAGGTTTCGTTCTCACCGACGGCGATCTGGCGTATATGGATACCGTGCAGATGCTGCGCGCGGGAGGCGACGCCAAAATGAGCGAGACGGGTACGTTCACGGACGTGCATTATAATGCGGAATATGCCCGCCTGTCCGTGCGCGCGGCGG
Organism: Candidatus Protoclostridium gallicola; assembly: GCA_904387375.1. Taxonomy (GTDB): domain Bacteria; phylum Bacillota; class Clostridia; order Christensenellales; family Pumilibacteraceae; genus Protoclostridium; species Protoclostridium gallicola. The sequence goes on along the minus strand of CAJFLE010000002.1, from coordinate 90,190 downwards.
GCAACATACTGTACTGCCTGGTCAATTCCGCGCTTATGAACGGGTTCGTCCACGGCGTCGCGTACGTGCCGGGAATGCCGTATTATTACATCATAGTCATAGCGGTCGACGTCATCGCCGCCGTTGCGGTCGTGCTTCTCGTCGTACGTATGGTGCGGCGGCTGCGCAGGGATGGCCGAGAGAAAGAGAAACCCGCTTGAATATATTAAGATTGCGTAAGTCCCGGCTGCGGCCGGGGCTTTTGCGTATTCTTTTTGCCGGCGCGCGGGCATATATTCTAACGTGAAAAAGGTGTTTTCGGTAGCGATGGTATGCGTCGGCACCATGATAGGCGCCGGCTACGCGAGCGGTCAGGAGATCGCCGCGTTTTTCGGCTGGAATCCGTCGCTGTTCGTGCCGCTGGCGTGCGGAGGGCTGATGTTCGCGTTCACCGCAGTGCTGCTTCTCGTCGGGCGCAGACTGGACACCGATTCCATATCCGGGGCGCACGCGGCGATGTTCGGCAGGGCGCGGCCTGCCGTCGACGCGATAATGCTTTTCAACGCGCTCATAGTGCTGTCCGCCATGATCGCGGGCATGGATGCGACCGGGCGCGACATGTTCGGCGCGGCTCTTCCGTACGGAGCGCTGACCTGCCTGGTCGGCGTGCTCGTCCTGCGCCGCGGAAACGGCGGACTGCTCGCCGCCAACGTCGCCGTCGTGCCTTTCATAATCGTAGTGCTGACGCTTACATGCCTGTCCGCGCCGCTGGACGCGGGCGCTTTCCGCATAGGCGAACTGCCTTCCTGCCTGACGTACGTGTCGATGAACCTGCTGCTTTCCGCCGGCGTGCTGGTGAGGCAGCGGGGAATGAGCGTGCGGCAGATTTTCGCCGCCTCCGGACTGTCCGCCGCGCTCATCGCCGGCGTGATGTCGCTCATCTGCTGCGCGCTGCCGGCGTCGTCGTCCTCCGAACTGCCCATGCTGTCGCTCGCGCGCGGCTCGCAGCTGACTTATACGCTTTTCGCACTCTGTCTGGCGGTATCCATTTTCACTACGCTTATCGGCGCGCTTTCCACCTTGCAGAGCTGGGCGGCGGCGAAAGGAGACGGCACTCTGGGAATGCTCGTCTCCTCCGTTTTCGCGACCGTCATCTCCTCGTTCGGTTTTCAGAGAGTGGTCGATTATTGTTACCCCGTCATAGGCGTGATCGGGTTACTTTATCTCCTTCGCGCGGCGGTTTTTCTTGCGCGCGCACAGTTTCTCGGCAAGCGACATAAGCCCGTACATGCCGCCGGCGAGCACGCACAGCGTCACCGTCGCGGTCATGACGAGGTCGGTTCTGAACACCTGCCCGCCGTAGACGATGAGGTATCCCAGGCCGGCGCCCGACACGAGGTATTCGCCCATGATCGTGCCCACCCACGACAGCCCGACGTTGATCTTGACGACGGACAGGAAGGTGGGCAGGGCCTCGGGCAGCACGGCGTAGCGCAGCAGCTGCAATCTGTTCGCGCCCATGGATCGGAGCAGAAGCAGCTTGTCGGGGGCGGCGGAGCATAATCCTTCCAATACGGATATAACGGTCACGATTATGCAGATCATCACCGCCATCAGCACGATGGCCTTTGTGCCCGAGCCCACCCATATTATGATGAGCGGGCCGAGCGCGATCTTGGGCAGCGCGTTGAGCACGACGAGGTAGGGTTCGGCGACGCGCCTCGCCGATTCGGACAGCCACAGCAACACGGCTATGACGCTGCCGACGCCCATCGATATGGCGAACCCTATGACGCATTCGAGCAGGGTCACGCCGATGTGGTAGAAGAAGTCGCCGCCGGCGCACAGCTCGGCGAAGGTGACGGCGATGCGCGACGGACTGCTCATGAAGAACGGATCCATCGCTCCGACCGCCGTAAGCAGTTCCCACAGCCCGATGATCGCGGCAAGAATGCCGAACTGCCATAGTTTCACGAAAATTTTCTTGCGTCTGACGGACAGCAGATACCTGCGGTGCGGCGTCATTATCTTTTGTTCCATAGCGTTTACACTCCCTCCGCCGTCGCTTTCAGCTCCTTCCAGACGGCGTTCGTCTGATCGTTGAACCGTTTGTCTGCGCGGCGCTCTTCGGGTCCGCCGGCAATCGGTATGTCGAATATCTTCCGCACGACCGCCGGGCGGGGCGACAGCACGACGACGCGGTCGCCCAGCGAGCACGCTTCGGCAATGTCGTGGGTGACGAGCAGCGCCGTGACGCCCTCGCTCCGTATGATGCCGCTGACGTTTTCCGCGACGCTCAGCCTCGTCTGATAGTCGAGCGCCGAGAACGGCTCGTCGAGCAGCAGCACTTTGGGGCGGAAGGCGAGGGTGCGTATAAGCGCCGCCCTCTGCCTCATTCCGCCCGAAAGCTGCCCGGGCAGGTGATCGGCGAATTCTTCCAGCCCGTACTTTTGCAGCAGCGACCGCGCGTACGCCCGGTTTTCCGCGGTCAGCTTCTTCTGTACTTTGAGCCCGAGTTCGACGTTGCGCGAGATGGTGAGCCACTCGAAGAGCGTGTCTTTCTGCAGCATATATCCCACGCTGCCGCCGGGTCCGGTCACGGGTCTGCCGTCCAGGACGACGCTGCCCGACGTGGGGCGGAGCAGTCCCGCGACGACGGACAGCACCGTGGTCTTGCCGCAGCCGGACGGTCCGACTATGGCGAGGAATTCGCCCTTTCTCACGCCGAAACTCACGCCTGCGAGCGCTTCCGTCTCGCCGCGGGCGGTATGGTACGAGAGCGACACGTTTTCGAGGGTCAGAATCTCGTCCATGTTACCCGTTCTCTCTCTGCACTTCTTCGGCTATCGAATTGTCGACTATGACGTCGAATTCGACTTCGTGGTCCAGCTCGCCCGCGTTGGTCATTATTTTTTCCAGCGCCTCGAGCGATTCTTCGGTCATGACGGGCGTCGAGCACCACGCGTCTATTTCGAGATAGCTTTCCACCGCGATCGCCAGACTCTCCTCGGTCATGCCGTCGAAAGAGGCGACGAGCGACTTCGCGACGGTGGCCGCGTCGTTGTTTTTGATGAAGTTATATCCTTCCTTGACCGCGGCGAGGAAGTTCTTCGCGGTGTCGCGCTCCTCTTCGATGAAGCTCGTGCGCGCGCAGAACGCGGTGTAGGGGACTTCGCCGCTCTCGGCGCCCACGCTCGCGACGATATAGCCGCGCCCCGAATTCTGATACTCGGTCGCCGTAGGTTCGAACAGCGTCGTATAGTCCACGGTGTCGTCGGACTCGAACACGCTCGCCATCATGTTGAACGCCACGGACGTGTCTATGACGGTTCCGTCCACGCCGTCGTACAGCCCGTATCCGTTCATGATGTACTGCATCGTCATCGCCGGCACGCCGCCGACTCTGCCCGCAAGCACGCGTTTGCCCTTGAGATCCGTCCACTCGAACGTATCCGCCTCGTCCTTTTTGGACACGAGGAAGGAGCCGTCGCGCTTGGTGAGCTGGCCGAACACCTTGATGTTGTCGGACATCGTATCCGAGTATATGACGCCTTCCGGACCCATAAGCCCTATGTCCGAGCTTCCGGACACGAGCGCGGCGGTCACTTTGTCCGTGCCTCCCGCGTTTTCCAGCTCGACGGTCAGGCCGCGGTCCTCGAAATAGCCGTTGTTGATCGCCACGTACAGCGGCGCGTAGAACACCGAGTGCGTGACTTCGCACAGTCTGATTCTTCCGCTGTCGTCCGAGCAGCCCGCCGCGGCGAAGAGCGGTATCGCCGCCATTGCCGCGATGAGCAGTGTTGCCAAAACTTTCTTCATTCCGTTTCCTCCGAAAAATGGATTTATACGACATAATATGCCGCCGGAAGAAAAAACGTCAGCAAAAACGCCGCCGTCCGGCGTTTTTGCGGCATTTATGCGCATTTTTTGCCGCTTTGCGCCGATATAAATTACCGAAAAAGTTGCAATCCGGGCGTATTAGTGATATAATTCTCACTATGGATACGAAATTCGACCCGAAACAGTTCGAGAAACGGCTGTACGATAAATGGAAAAGCCGCGGATATTTCCACGCGCGCGTGAACAAGGACAAAAAGCCTTTTACGATCATGATGCCGCCCCCGAATATCACGGGGCAGCTGCATATCGGCCACGCGCTGACGATGACGGTGCAGGATTCCATAGTGCGCTATAAGCGCATGAAGGGTTACGAAACCCTCTGGCTGCCCGGCACCGACCACGCTTCCATAGCTACCGAAGTCAAAATAATAGAGAAACTCGCCGAAGAGGGTACGACCAAGGAAGAGCTGGGCAGGGAAGAGTTCCTGCGCCGCGCTTTCGACTGGAAGGACAAATACGGCGGACGCATAGTAAAACAGCTCGAAACGCTCGGCTCGTCCTGCGACTGGGACAGGCTGGCTTTCACGATGGACGAAAAGCTGTCCCGCGCGGTCAGGGAAACCTTCGTGCGCTATTACGAGAAGGGCTGGATCTATCACGGCGCGCGCATAATCAATCAGTGCCCGCACTGCCGCACCGCCATTTCCGACGCCGAAGTCGAGTATGAAACCGAGGAAGGCCATCTGTGGCATATACGCTATCCCGAAGAGGGCGGCGGCGAGGGCATAGTCGTCGCCACGACCCGTCCCGAAACGCTGCTCGGCGATATGGCGGTCGCGGTGCACCCCGGCGACAAGCGGTATTCCCGCCTCGTCGGCAAACGCCTCGTCCTGCCTCTGACCGACCGCACCATTCCCGTCATTGCCGACGAATACGTGGACAAGTCCTTCGGTACCGGCGCCGTCAAGATAACCCCCGCGCACGACCCCAACGACTTCGAAGTGGGTCTGCGCCACGGCCTCGAAGTCATGCGCGTCATGGACGATACCGGGCACATGAACGAGCTTGCCGGCAAATACGCGGGCATGGACAGATACGAGGCGAGAAAGGCGATGGTGGACGATCTGACCGCGCTCGGCCTGCTCGTCAAGGTGGAGCCGCATACGCATAACGTCGGTCACTGCCACCGCTGCCATGCGGCGATCGAACCCATCGTATCCAAACAGTGGTTCGTGAAGATGGACGAGCTTGCAAAGCCCGCCATCGACGTGGTCAGGAACAAAAAACTGCGCTATCTGCCCAGGCGTTTCGAAAAGAATTACCTGCACTGGATGGAGAACATACGCGACTGGTGCATTTCCCGCCAGCTGTGGTGGGGACACCGCATACCCGTGTTCTACTGCGACGCGTGCGGCGGCGAGTTCGTCAGCCGCGACGACCTCAAAGTATGCCCGAAGTGCGGCGCGCCCGTCCGCCAGGACGAGGACGTGCTCGACACGTGGTTCTCGTCCGCGCTGTGGCCGTTCTCCACGCTGGGCTGGCCGGAAAAGACGCCCGACCTCGAATATTTCTATCCCACCGACGTGCTCGTCACCGCATACGATATAATCACGTTCTGGGTGGCGAGAATGATATACAGCGGTCTCGAATTCATGGGCGAGGCGCCGTTTAATACCGTGCTCATACACGGGCTGGTGCGCGACGAGCTGGGCAGGAAACTGTCCAAGAGCCTGGGCAACGGCATCGACCCTCTCGAAATCATAGACGACGTGGGCGCGGACGTGCTCCGCATATCCCTCGTGTCCGGCGTGTCCGCGGGCGGCGACATCAAGTATTCGACGAAGAAGCAGGAAGGCTACCGCAATTTCATGAATAAGATCTGGAACGCGGCGCGCTTCGTGCTCATGAACGCCGAAGGCACTGACATACTGCCCGCCGAGGAAGTGCGGCTTTCTCCTGTGGACAAATGGATAATAACGCGTCTGAATTCCGCGATTGCGGACATAACCAAATATATGGAGCGCTACGAGGCCGGCCTTGCCGCCAACAGGCTGTACGACTTCGTGTGGAGCGAATTCTGCGACTGGTATATAGAGCTTTCCAAAGTCGCGCTGTATTCGTCGGACGAAAAGAGAAGACAGAACACCGTCAGCGTGCTCGTGCGCGTGCTGCGCGACGTGCTCAAACTCGCGCACCCCGTCATCCCGTTCATAACGGCGGAAATCTACGACAGCCTGCCCGAAGCGGCGAAGGACGCCGAGGACATCATGATCTCGCCGTACCCGTCCGCCAAGGCGCTGGGCAACCACCGTGCCGCCGCGCGCGGAATGGAAAACGTCATGGAAGCGATCAGGCGCATCCGCTCGGTCCGCAACGAAATGGGCGTGAAGCCGAGCCGCCGCACATCCATACTGCTCAAAGCGGACGGCAGCGCGAAGCTGCCCGCCAAAGCCGGCGAATATATCGTCAAGCTCGCGTCCGGCACAGATTTCCGCATAGTGACTGAGAAGCCGGAGGGCTGCACGACGATAGTCACCGCGTTCGGCGAGATGTATATCCCGCTCGGCGAGCTCATAGACTACGATAAGGAAATAGAGCGCCTGAGCGGCGAGCTGGAGAACGCGCGCGGCGAACTCGAACGCGCGAACGCCAGACTCGCGAACGAAAATTTCGTCGCCAAAGCGCCCAAAGCGCTCGTGGACGGCGAGCGCGCCAAGACGGAAAAGTTCTCGGAGCGCATAAAAGTGCTGGAAAACAAGCTCGAAGAGCTGCGCGGAATGAAAAAATAGTTTGCAATCCGCGCGCTTGTATGATATAATCATTAAAGCAACAACGATGCGGCGGGGAAATGATAGGCGCCGCGGGAAAGGAGAACCGTAATGATAAAATTCAAAATGTTGGGAATGCATTGCGAAGATATGCGTTTCAGACTCAACGTGGTGAAGGCAGAACCTCAGACGAAATTCGAGATAAAGCCCGAATTCAACCGTCAGCTCAAAAAGATCAAGGAAATGCCCAAACGCCGCATAATAGAGCTTACCGTCAAGATGATAAGCACGGAAAGCAATCCCAAGCCGTTCGACCTCGCTATCAGACTGGTGGCGGTGTACGAACTCGAAGAAGAAATATGGCTGACGGAGGACGAGAAGGAGTTCGTTTCCGCCGCAACGCGCGCAACGTTCCCTTATCTCCGGGCGGCCATCACCAATCTGACGGCGGCCGCGATGATAAATCCGCTCATACTGCCACCGCTCGACGGCGGAACTCTGTTCCCCGACGAAAAGCCGGAAGCCGAGGGCGAGAGCAAGTAACGCGGACGTTCGATTTCATGCAGAAAAAGGCTGCTTTCGCTTAAACAAAGCGGAGCGGCCTTTTACCTTGCCCGGACGTATAAAGGAAGAAATTACCGTGTAAAATCACAATAGTCTACATATTGCGAAATATTACAGCAGTTTGCCGTGATTCCGTTATAATTTCGCAAGAGGTAGCTATCATGACGGTAATGGAGAAATTGGAAGAACTCAACGCCGCACGCGGCTGGTCGTGGTATGAAATGAGCAAACAGGCCGGTCTTTCCGAAGCGACGGTATATACATGGAGGCGCAAAGGAACTTCGCCTTCCGTCGCGGCGCTGCAGAAAATCTGCGACGCTTACGGCATAACGCTGTATCAGTTTTTCAACGACGTAGGCGACAGCGGGCTGAGCGACGTACAGAGCGAGGTGCTGACCGTGTGGTCCGCCCTCGACGAAGAGGAACGCGCCGAGCTTGCGCGCCTCGCCGACTTCTTTATAAAACGCAAACGAAACAAAAGATAAAAAGAAAATACGAAAATGAAGATGGACAGTAAAAGGTTCAACAGACTGCTTAAAACGCTGAAAAAGCGCAGCAGGTCTTTCGATGTGCTTTACGAATATTACCTCCACCGTATCGTTTATCACATTACGCGTTACGTCGGCAGCGACAGAGTCGCCGAAGACGTTGCGCATGAATTTTTTACGCAGCTGTTGGCAAGCGACAAAACGTACGAAGTCGAATATCCCACGACGTGGGTTTATCGGTTATGCGAACGCATCGCGGTCAGGATGCTGAAACGCGAAGACAAGGAGTTCGATCTGCCCGATACGACGGAAACGGACTGCTTCGCGCATATCGTGCTGGAAAGCGAAGTGCGCGACGCGCTTAACGAGCGGCTGGATCCGCAGGCGCGCGAAATCGTGTATCTGCGTTATTGGGAGGGCTATACTCTCAAGGAAATCGCGGACATGATGAAGCTGGAATACGAGAATGCCAAGAAGATATGTCAGCGTGCAATGAAGACGCTGAAACCTTACATATAAAAAAATAAAAAATTTTTGAAAATTTTTGTCCCCTTTTTGCCTCGAACGGACTCTGTAATAATGGAGGGTCTTTCAAAGGCCCGAGACCAACAGTTAAAAAGGAGACAGCTACAAATGAAAAAGAAATTATTTGTGATCGCATTGGCGGTCGGACTGCTGGCGGCGAATTTCACGGTCATATCGACCGCGTCCGCTCTGTCAGTAGACAAATGCGACGAAATGTTCGCGCAGGCACTTTCCGAGTTCATGGCCGACGAAGGCTACGGCTCGCAGACGATAGCGGCGGACAAGCAGATAGTGTATGATATGGGGCTCGAAGAGCTCGGCGTACTCTATACGTTCACCGCAGGCGGGGAAGACGGTTACGCCGTCGTCGTGGACAGCACGGAGGGCTGTACGCTTTCCGAATGTTTCTTCGGCGCGGAAAACCCGTACTCGGGCGTGGAGGGGACTAAGGTCTACGCCGGCCCGATGATATATCTCGGTTACGAGGACGGCGAGTATACGCTGGGCGGCGAAGCGCTGTCCGACGAAGAGGTCGCCGACATCGCCGATACCGCATACGCCGCGTCCGGTTCTTTCACGACGTCGAGCGAAACCGTATATTATACATATCGTTCGTATGACGGGTATGCTTTGGCGTCTCGTCCGCCGAGATATATAGAAGTCGGTCTGGAATCCGCATGCGCGCCGATAGCCGGCGGAAATATCATTGGCTATTACGACAGATATTGCACAAATCTTATTCCCGACTTTACTCCCGGCGTTTCTGTCGGCAACGGTTTGTATATGTATCTTTCACAAAGCGATGAAGTCGATGCAATGATTTTCGATCTGTACGATGATATGGGTACGACGTCCATAGGCACGACGTACGACCAGTTCATATCCGGCATGCAGACCTATTGCAGCCGCGCGGGATATACGTTCTCGTACAGCGACTGCATGTCCGGCGGCTCGCTCAATTACTCTTACGTGAAGTCGGAAATCGACGCCGGCCGTCCCGTTGCGCTGTTTGTATCGCAGTATACGGTATCTACTGTTTCTCTTAAGGACGGATATGACAGCATAACCAATCTACACGGTACGGGGAATCACGTTATGGCAGGTTTCGGTTATTACGACATCACATACACTTTGTCGTCTGGCGGTACGAGAAACAGTCGATATATTGAAGTATCTACCGGGTTGGGAAGGCAGACTAATGGTTATTTCAACATAGATCGGGATACGACGATAAACGATGCCTGTTCCATAAATATATATTGACGTAAAACAGGCTGTTCGGAGGTCACATGAATCCGGAAAAGAAACTGAAACGAATAGTGTCCGAGTCGGGCAAGGAGCTCCGAAAAAAGGACAAGGCGTTCCGCGACAAGGTCGTGCAGGAGCATTACAGAGGAGAAAGCGCGCTTCGCCGCTTTGTGCTCGGTTTTCCGCTTGCGCTGCTGTGCTCGGTCGCGCTCTGTTTCGGGCTCGTCTGGATAACATATTCGTCGATGAACGGCGAGCCGGCCCCGCAGCCCCCCATTTATTATATGGATAACGAAGTGAATGAAATATCTACGCTGGAAGCTTTATCGGCAGATACCCCGAATGTAAAATTCAATTTTGAGTATTATGAAGAACCGGTTGTAAGACTGTATTCAGATTCGTTGTCCGGAGATAAACTTTATTATACAGTAATATACGAAAACAATAATTTTGATTCTATTAATCTAACAGTCATTATAAACGAATATTACGAGAGTTCAGAAGAAATAACCGTAGATTATACACAAACAATTGAAGACATTGAATATACTTGTCAGGATAATGGCATAAATGAGATTTTGATGAATTATTCCATAACCGCTTCCGCGGAGGATGTGGGCGGTTACGGCATAAAAATAAACTACGCGACATATTTCCCCGAATACCGGGATATGTTCGCGCAGTTTGTGGAAAGTCTTATCGATGTAGTGTGACGGTCAGTCCATTTTGATAACGGTTTTGAGGTGGTTGTTTACGTCGGCGTTCTCCTCGAAAATGAGGGGGATGTCGTCGAATCCGGCTTCGCCCGTCACGAGCGGAGCGACGGACACCGCCTTGTTCGCCAGCATATTGACCGCGACCTGAGTGTTCTTTGCGCCGCTCGATACGCCGATGACGGTGATCCCGTTCTCGATGACGGGGCGCAGGGAACAGTCGAGTTCGTGGCGGCAGCCGTATCGCCCGACAATGGCGAGCCTGCCTCCGCGGCCTGCGAAACTTATGCTGTCGGAAACGGGTATCTCGCCCGAAGCGATATGCGCGGCGCACTCCGCCATTTTGCCGCCCGTGATATGGAAAATCTTGTTGCGGGCGTTGCATTCGGCGGCGTTGATCGTATAATATATGCCTAACTGACTTGCTTTGTCAAGATATTCGGGATTGGTGTCCACGAGAATGGGCACCGTCTGATAGTACAGCGCAACCTGTCCGAGAATTATGCCCAGAGTGCTCGCTCCCGCAATGGCGATATGTTCGCCCTTCCTGATGTCGAGCGCGGAAATCGTCTGTACGGCGATGGCAATATAGTCGAGGAATACGGCGTCGCGGCCCTGTATGCGTTCGGGCAGCTTGGTGCAGTCTATGGACTGCACGACTGCGAAATCGCGCATGAAACCGTCGCACGTGATGCCGTAATACCCGACGTTCTCGCACGAGGAATAATGTCCGGCCTTACATGCGGCGCATACGCCGCAGTACTTTTGGGGATGAATGAATACACGGTCGCCGCGTTCCAGATCGCCGACGCCTTCGCCGGTTTCGACGACCATGCCGCAGCACGATCCTCCGGGTACTACCGGCAGTTCGGCGGCCGTTTCGGCTTTGTACGTCATTATATCCGGCCGGGATACCAGACAGTATCCTATCTTGACTTTTACCTGCCCCGGACCGACCGGTTCGCTCGGCGAACTGATCTGTTCCACGGTGCGGGGGGCTGTTATCTTCCATGCCTTCATAAGCGTATTATACCACACCTCGGCGGCGTATGTCAATAGCGCGCGGCAGTGATAACGCTTTCGACAAAATATGTATCTAATTGCGCATAATCGTGCGAAAGCGCATATCTTCGCGGTTGTTAAAAATTGCACTTTTGGTAATATTTTGCTATAATATGACTGAAAAAACACGGAGGAAACCAAAGTCAATGAAGACTAAAATTCTTATAGCAGACGACAACGAAGAGTTTGTGCGCGAACTGTCCGATTACCTCGGAGGCAATGACGAATACGATATAGTGGCGACGGCGTACGACGGCGAGGAAGCTCTCGAGAAAATAAACGCGAACCGCCCCGACGTGGTATTGCTCGATATCGTTATGCCCAAGCTGGACGGCTACGGAGTGCTCGAGCAGATCAGCGGATCGACAAAGGTCATTGTGATGAGCGCGCTCGCTTCGGGCAGTTTCGTTACCCGTGCGATCAATCTCGGCGCAAAATATTACATGATGAAACCCTTCCGTTTCGAACAGCTCGACGCCCGCATTTCCGAATGCATGGCAAGCGGCGCCGCCAGCCGTATCAAGAACAAAACGCTGGAAGAAAAAATCACGAATATTTTCATCACCGTCGGCATTCCCGCGCATATAAAAGGCTACCAGTTCCTGCGCGAAGCCATCAAAATGGCGATAGACAATCCCGATATCATCAACAGCATAACCAAGCGTCTTTATCCCGAGGTCGCGCGCCGCTTCGATACTTCGCCGTCCAAGGTGGAAAGGGCGATACGCCACGCCATCGAAGTCGCGTGGAACAGGGGAAAGATCGAGAACATCAACAACCTTTTCGGCGTGCGCGTATACAGCCACAACGAAAAACCCACCAACGGCGAGTTCATCGCGCTCGTCGCCGACAAAATGCTGCTCGAATCGGTCTGACCTTTTGCAAATCGATACGATTTTCCTGGCAAATCCGCCGCGGAGTATATCTGCGGCGGATTTTTCCGTATAACCCGCAAAATATATTGATTTTCTCCGGAAAGTTTGATAAAATAAAACCAACAGGAGAAAATAATGATTTTAACGTTCGACAATATCGCTGTGCCGCGGGGCTGTGCTCCGCGGCTCTTGCTTTTTGCGCCGGCGCGTGATATACTTGTACTATGATAACGGAGATAAAAACGAAATACGGCGTGCTGCGCGGCAGGACGGAGGACGGCGTCGCGAGGTGGCTGGGCATACCTTACGCCGCGCCTCCCGTGGGAGAGCTGCGTTTCCGCCGCGCCGCGGAGTGCCCGCCCTTCGGCGAGAGGGACTGCTTCGCGTTCCCGGACAGGCCGGTGCAGTTTCTGAAATTCTCGCGCGGCTCCGCCCGTGAGAGCGAGGACTGCCTTTATCTGAACGTATGGCGGCCGGACGACGACAGGAAAAACCTGCCCGTTTTCGTATGGATATACGGCGGCGGGTTTGCGTTCGGCGAGTCGGGCGACCCCGGCTACGACGGCTCGGCATACGCGCGCGAGGGCGTCGTATTCGTGTCGATGAACTACAGGCTCGGCCCGCTGGGCTGTTATCCTTTCGCGCTGTACGCGCCCGAAGCGTTCGACACCAACTGCACGCTGTCCGATCATCTCGCGGCGCTGCGGTGGGTGCACGAGAACATCTCCGCGTTCGGCGGCGACCCGGACAACGTCACGGTGGCGGGAGAGAGCGCGGGCGGCAGCAGCGTGTGCTATCTCATGGCTTCGCCCGCCGCGGCGGGGCTGTTTTCCAAAGCGATAGTGCAGAGCGGCATTCCCGCGTTCACGTTCTCGGACACGACCGCGAAACTGCATCTCGATATGTTCCTGCGCTTCATGGGCATGGAGCGGGGCGACATAACGCGGCTGCGCGATATGCCGGCGGCGGCCATGAAGAAGGCGGCGCGGCTCATGTTCACCGAAAATTCCGTACTGCACCCGGGGCTGGGGCAGCCCGGCCCCGTATTCGACGACCTGCTCCCGTCGCTCGCCGTCACGGCGGCAAAGGAAGGGCGCACGCGCGGCATAAAACTGCTCATCGGCACCAACCGCAACGAGGGCACGCTGTTCAATATGCTGGGCTGGTTCATACGCTCGCGCGCGCAGGCGGAGCGCATGTGCCGCGACTGCGGCTGCGAGGACAGACTCGCGGAGCTGGAAGCGCTGTATTCGCACCTGCGCGGGAGCAGAAGGAAGTATTCCGCCATGGCGACGGACAGGCTGTTCGTCAAGGACTCGGTGCTGCTCGCCGACGCGCAGAGCGCGCACTCCGACGTGTGGATGTACCGTTTCGATTACGCGCCGCCGCTGATGCGCCTGCTCGGCTTCGGAGCCGTGCATTCCGTGGATATAGCGCCCGCGCTGGGCACGTTCGGCGCGAAGAAAACCAATACGGCGCTGGCGTGGAAGGGCGCGCCTGAACGGCGCCGCGAGGAGTTCCGCCGCAAGCTCATGGGCAGCTGGCTGAATTTCGTACGCACCGGCGACCCGACGGGCTGCTCGGACTGCCGCTGGGACGTATACGACGCGGCGCGCCGCCCCACGCTCGTTATGGACAGGCCGGACAGACAGGAATACGACCCCGACGGAAGAGCGGTCGCGGTGTGGAGCGGGCTGGACATACATTCGTAGGCGAGATATAACCCGAAGGCATACCGGCGATAAAAAATAAGTATTGTACATTCGGTGGCGGCGGTGGTATAATAAAGGCGATCGAGGAGATTAGGAAAAATGGACAGAGTGAAAAACTGCGAAGAAAAGTTCGCCGAGCTGTTCGGCGGCAAACCCGTGACCGACGAGGGCACCGACCCCGGCTTCATGCGCATACTTCAGCGCTTCATCTTCGGCGAAGTGAGCTACGTCGGCCCGCTGGACAACCGCATGCGCGAGCTAATAACCGTGACCGTGCTGACGGTCAACCAGACGCTGCCGCAGCTGAAATCTCATACCGCGGCATGCCTTAACATCGGCATAAAGCCCGCCGAAGTGCGCGAGGCGGTGTATCAGTGCGCGCCCTTCATCGGCTTCCCCAAAACGCTGAACGCCATCGCCGCGATGAACGAGACGTTCGAAAAGAGCGGCATATCCCTGCCTCTCGAGGACGCCGCGACGGTGACAGAGGACGACCGCTATGAAAAGGGGCTCGCCGTTCAGGCGCCGCTGTACGGCACGGAAATAGCCGACCGCTATACGTGGCTGCCCGGCGCGTTCGCCGAGGCGGTGCCCAGATACCTGACGGCGTTCGGTTTCGGCGATTTCGCGACGAGAAAGGGACTGAGCGGCAAGGACAGGGAGCTGCTGACCGTCGTCATGCTCGCAGCGCTGGGCGGCGCCGAAGTGCAGGTGCGCTCGCACGTCGAAGGCGCGCTTAAAGCGGGCAACACCAAGGAAGAAATCGTCTGCGCGCTCGTGCACGCCATGCCGTATATGGGCATGCCCCGCCTGTTCAACGCGCTCAACTGCTCGAAAGAGCTGCTTTCGTAAAAAGAGGAGACAACGAAAATGAAGGAAACGGACAAGACTTTCGAAAAGGAAAACGTATTCGGCCGCGGCGGCGAGAACGCCGCGTTCGCGAAATATTTCATCGGCACGTCGTACCTCAATCCGCTCACCGCGCCCGGCGACGGACTGTTCTTCGCCAACGTGACGTTCGAACCGGGCTGCCGCAACAACTGGCACATACATCACGCCAAGAGCGGCGGCGGACAGATCCTGCTCTGCACCGCCGGCAGCGGCTGGTATCAGGAGTGGGGCAAAGAGGCGCGCAGCCTCGCGCCCGGCGACGTAGTGGTCATTCCCGCGGGCGTCAAGCACTGGCACGGCGCGAAGAAGGACAGCTGGTTCGCCCACATCGCCGTGGAAGCGCCCGGCGAAGAAACTTCGAACGAGTGGCTGGAAGCCGTGACCGACGACCGGTACGACTCGCTCGCGTAACCGAAAAACGCACGACAATCACGCGAAAGCCCCGGACCTATAGGTCCGGGGCTTTCGCGCATATATGTCATGTTTCGTTTTTCGGTTATGCCCGGCGGTCAGGAGGACTCTATCAGCTCGCAGCCGGGCTGCGTGGGGTCGAACGATTCGCTGCCGACGGCGGAAAACTTCTCGTCCAGCGTAAAATCTGCGGGCAGGCGTTTGGGCTGATACCCCGTCAGCTCCTTGAACGTGCGGTTGAAATTCCTTATCGTGGAGAAGCCGCAGCGTATCGCAACTTCGGTGATCTGCAGGCGTTCGGACGAATGAATGAGCTTCACGGCGTTCTCGATGCGCACATAGTTGAGGTATTGGGAAAACGTCATTCCGACGAGATTGTGGAAGAAACGTGAGAAATACGCCGGGCTCATGCCCATATAGCTTGCCGCCTCGTCGAAGGTATAGAACTCGAATTTTTCGTTGATCTCGCCGAGAAGGTTTTTGAGCGACTGCACCGTCGTGCCGATTTCGGGGCGGGGAATGAGATCCTCGCCGCGCATGATTTCGATCATGAGCCGCGCGATCTCCACCGAAGCCGCTATGTCGCCGAGGAATTTGCCGCCTTCCAGCTCCCTTTTTACGCGCGCATATACGGCGGGCAGATTGTAATCTCCTTCGAGCCGCGGCGAGGCGAGGCAGAATTTGGCGGCGAACGGTTTTATTATGTTGTAATCGAAGATTGTGACGGCGAGCACGGTGTCCGGGGTCTGCGCGCGCATGTAATGCACCTGTCCGCTGTCCACGAACAGCGCCTGACCCGCCGTGAGCGTGTGCCGCTGTTTTTCGCAGAACACGTCTATGCTTCCGCTTTCGACGAAAAGCAGTTCGCAGTCGTAGTGCCAGTGGGGCAGGTTGTGCGAGTTGCGGTATTTGCCCACCCACACCCGCTCGTTGCCCGAGTATTTCCACACTTCGTGTTTTGCCAGCATGATTTTTCTCCTTTTTGTCATTTTACCCCGTTTTTGAGCTTTTGTCAATATGTTTTCGGCAATAAATGTCCGTAACCTGACAATATATTTCTTGCAAACGCGCCCCGCGTCTGTTACAATTCAGTTAACAATCATCATCATTTTCCCATCATCATCTTTCTTTGCGGAGGGGCGGCCCGCTTCGGGCCGCTCTTTTGCCGCGAGTGCCGCAAAAAAGGATAATAAATGTCCATATAATCCCAAAATACTTCTTGCACGGCGGCGGGAAATCTGTTACTATTAAGTAAATATCCGGAAAATAACCGAAAAGGGGTTTACGATGAAAGCGATAAATTTCAATTCAGGCTGGAAATGGAAACGTCTGGACGGCGGAGAGTGGGCGGAGACCGACCTGCCGCACGACGCCATGATAAGCGAGCCGCGCACGATAGACAGCGACGGCGGCACCAACACGGGCTGGTTCGAGGGGCACGACTACGAATACGTGAAGACTTTCGAAGTGCCCGCGGCTTACGAGGGCATGGCGGTCACGTTCGAGTTCGAAGGCGTGTACCGCAACGCCGAAGTGTACATAAACGGCGAAAAGGCCATGTACCGGCCGTACGGCTATACGAATTTTTACGTGCCCGCGGAGGACTTCCTGCGCTTCGGGCAGACGAACGAGATGCGCGTCGTCGCCCGCAACGCCGATCAGCCCAACAGCCGTTGGTACTCGGGCGCGGGCATATACCGCCCCGTGACCATGTACGTGCAGCCGAAAAAGCGCATACCGCTCGGCGGCGTACGCATACGCACGCTGGAAATAAAACCGGCGGTGGTCGAAATAAAGGTGGCGACGAGCGAGCCGGGCGAGGTGTCGGTGACGATAGCGCGCGGCGGCAGGGTTGTCGCCGAGCTGACGGCTGAGAGCGGAACCGAAGCGGTATTCGCCGCCGAAATTCCGGACGCCGAACTCTGGTCGCCCGACAGCCCCGCGCTGTATACCTGCACGGCGCGCTTCGGCGACGACGAGGCCGTCGAGACCTTCGGCGTGCGCAAGATCGAATGCGACGCGGTATCCGGCTTCCGCGTAAACGGCGAGCGCGTCATTATCCGCGGCGCGTGCATACATCACGACAACGGCATTCTCGGCGCGAGGTGCTACGAAGAGGCGGAGGAGCGCAAGATACGGCTGCTCAGAGAAGCGGGCTACAACGCCGTGCGCAGCGCGCACAATCCCTGCTCCAAAGCCATGCTCCGCGCCTGCGACCGCCTCGGCGTCATGATGATGGACGAATACGTCGACATGTGGTACATACACAAGACCATGCACGACTATGCCGACTACGTGCCCGAGTGGTACGAACGCGACATCACGGACATGATCGTCAAGGACTACAACCACCCCAGCGTGATAATGTATTCGCTGGGAAACGAGGTCGCCGAAACGGGGCAGAAGAAGGGCATAGAGTTCTTCCGCACCATGTACGGCGTGTGCAAAAAGCTGGATCCCGACCGTCCCGTGACCGTGGGCGTCAACATATTCTTCAATTATCTGCACGCCATGGGCTTCGGCGTATACAGCGACAAGAAGGCCAAGGAAAACCCGCAGAAGAAGGTGGGCAGCGAGTTCTTCAACAACCTCGCCGGCAAGCTGGGCGCCGGGTTCATGAAAACCATGGCGAAGCTCCCCGGCTGCGACAAAAAGACGCGGGACTGCTACGCCGCCATGGACGTCGCGGGTTACAATTACGGTATCAAACGCTATAAAGGCGACGTGAAGAAATATCCGGACCGCGTCATTCTCGGCAGCGAAACGTTCTGCGCCGACGCGTATCGGTTCATGGAATTCGCCAAGGCTCACCCCTCGCTCATCGGCGACTTCGTGTGGGCGGGCATGGACTATCTCGGCGAAGTGGGCATAGGCGCGTGGGAATACCGCGATTACGCGCCCGATTTTCTCCACGGACCCGGCTGGATCTCCGCGGGCAGCGGCAGGCTGGACCTTATAGGCAACCGGCTCGGCGAGGCGGAATACACGCGCGTGGCGTTCGGTCTGGAAGACAAACCGCAGATCGCCGTCGTACCCGTTTCCAATACGGACGATAAGCATTCTCCGTCGGCGTGGAAGTTCTCCAACGCGATCACTTCGTGGTCGTGGAACGGACTGGACGGCAGCCCCGCCAAAGTGGAGGTATACTCGCGCGCGCCCGTCGTGGAGCTTTACGTGAACGGCAGAAAGGTCGGGCGCAAAAAGCTGAAAAAGAACTGCCGCTTCGATTTCCGCACTACCTACCGCGGCGGGGAGATAACCGCCGTCGCGCTGGACGAGAGCGGCAACGAGCTTGCGAGAAACTCGCTTACGACCGCAGGCGACGAAACGGTGCTGTCCGTCCTGCCCGAGGCGGCGCCGAAGAAGGGCGGGCTGTGCTTTGTGCGCCTGAAATATACCGACGCGGCGGGCACCGTCAAGCCGCTCGAACGCGGGACAATAAAGGTGACCGTCGAGGGCGGAGATCTGCTCGCGGTCGGCTGCGCCTGCCCGTACAACGAGCGCGGTTTCATGACCGGCGAAACGGATACATATTACGGCGAGGCCATGGCGGTGATAAAAATGACGTCGGACAAAGCGTCGGTCAGAGCGGCCGACGGCAGACTGGAAGGCTCCGCGGACATAGTCGCGGAATAAGAAAGTATTATGGACATTTGCGAAGCGATCGACAGACTTACGGATTACGCGGCGAAGCGGCTGGAACTCGACCCGCGCGACGCGGTCTATGCGCGCAACACCGTGCTCGCCGTGCTGGGCGTCGACTCCTGCGCCGGCTTTACGGGCGCGGATTGCGGCGGGGCGGAAACGCCGGACGCGCTGCTTTCGGATCTTTGCGAGGCGTGCGTCGCCGCGGGCGTGTTCGCTCACGGCGAAGAGGATAAGTACCGCGACGCCGTCATGGGCGCGCTGTCGCTGCCGCCGGGCGAGGTGGAAAAGCGGTTCGCCCGCCTGTTCGCCGAAGAAGGGGCGAAGAGCGCGACGGACTGGCTGTACGGCTATTCTGTGGCGAACGACTACGTCAAAAAATCCGTGCTGGACGCCAATCCGCGCTTCGAGGCGGACGGGCTGGTGATAACCATAAACAAGGCCAAGCCGGAGTTCCGCGACCCCAAAAAGGCGGCGAGCGGCAACGCGGTCAAAGGCGGCTATCCCAGATGCACCATCTGCCGCGAAAACGAGGGCTTTGCCGGCAGGAACAAGCGCACGCTGCGCACCGTTTCGATAAAGCTGGGCGGCGAGGACTGGTTCTGGCAGTATTCGCCGTACGGATACTTCCGTCAGCACGGCATAGCCGTCAACGAAAAGCATATCCCCATGCACGTCGACCGCGCCGCTTTCACGCGGCTTATGGATTTCGCGGATATGTTCCCGCACTACTTCATAGGGTGCAACGCGGCGCTGCCCCGCATCGGCGGCAGCGTGCTAGCGCACGATCACTACCAGGGCGGCGGGGAAACGCTGCCTCTGCACCGGGCGCCGTGCGCGGTGCGCATGAGGTGCGCGGACTTTCCGTCCGCCCGCATAGACGTGCTCGACTGGCCGGGCACCGTCGTGCGCGTGAGCGGCGGCAGGGAGGAAGTGACCGAACTGTCCGACCGCATACGGCTGGCGTGGGAGAGCTTCCGCAGCGACGAACTGGGCATAATCCCGCATGACGGCGAGGGTCAGCACAACGCGGTCAGTCCCACCGTCGTCAGAACGCCGCGCGGCTATGAGATGAACATCATTCTGCGCAGCAACATAACGAGCGCGCGCTATCCAGACGGCGTGTTCCACGCCCATCCCGAGTTTCACGTCATCAAAAAAGAGTCCATCGGGCTCATAGAGGCGCAGGGGCTGTTCATACTGC
This sequence comes from Candidatus Protoclostridium gallicola, assembly GCA_904387375.1. Classification (GTDB taxonomy): domain Bacteria; phylum Bacillota; class Clostridia; order Christensenellales; family Pumilibacteraceae; genus Protoclostridium; species Protoclostridium gallicola. Next base: position 70,265 of record CAJFLE010000002.1, on the reverse strand, counting down.
CCGGCCGTCTTGACGGTCAGCTGTCCGTGCTCGCGGACTGCATAGCCGCCGGCCGCGCCCTGCCCGAAGACATGGCCGACTTCGCGCTCGTTTACGAGGAAACCAGAGCGCGCTGCCCGTCACGCCCGGACTCCGAGGACGCGCGTGGCGCGGTGAAAGAGGAGCTCGGCAGTATATGCCGGCGCATACTCGGCAACACGGCGGTATTCAAAACGCCGGATATTACGGTCGGATTTCTGAAAGGGCTGGGGTTCGCTTGCAATGATTGAAGAAAAGTGCTATGATTATAAAGTAACCGCCGCCGGCAGAATAAACATCATCGGCGAGCACGTGGACTACTGCGGAGGAAAAGTCTTTCCCGCCGCGCTGTCGCTGTGCAATACGGTATACGTCCGCCCCAACGGCACGGATAAAATAAACGTGTCGTGGACGACGCTCCCGCAGTCGGTGTCGCTCGACATCGGCAGGCTGGAAACCTACCGCGGTCTGGAATACGGCAACTATCAGGCGGGAAGCGCGCTCATGTGGCGGGAAGCGGGGCACAGGCTCGTCGGCTGCGATATGTTGCAGCACTGCACCGTACCGTTCGGCAGCGGGCTGTCGTCGTCGGCCGCTATCGAGGTGTCCACCATCGCCGCGCTCGCCGTCGCCGCGGGCGAAGAGTTCGATCCCGTCGAAGTCGCTCAGCTCGCACAGCGCGCCGAACGCGAATTCGCGGGCGTGAACTGCGGCATTATGGATCAGTACGCGTCCGCCTGCGGCAAGCGCGGCTGCGCCATGCTGCTCGACTGCAAGACTCTGGAATGCGAGTACGTGCCCCTCAATCTGGGCGACTGCTCGCTCGTCGTCATAAACTGCGGCAAGCCGCACAATCTGACCCAGAGCAAATACAACGAGCGCCGCGCGGAAACCGAAGAGGCTTTCGCCGTGCTGCGGGGCGCGCTTCCCGGCATAACATGTCTCGCCGACGTTACGCCGGCGCAGCTGGAGAAATATTCGCACCTTCTCGGCGGCAATGTGCTTCGCCGCGCACGCCACGTCGTGGAGGAATGCGACCGCGTGTGCAAGGCCGCCGACGCGATGAAGCGCGGGGACATAGCAGGGCTGGGGGCGCTGCTCAACGCCTCTCACGCCTCGCTGCGCGACCTTTACGAAGTTACGGGAAGGGAGCTCGATTCCCTCGCCGCGGCGGCGCAGGCTCACCCCGCCTGCCTCGGTTCGCGCATGACGGGCGGCGGCTTCGGCGGCTGCACCGTGTCCATCGTCAGAACCGACGCGCTGGACGATTTCAGATCCTACGTTTCCGCCCGCTACAATGCCGAAACCGGCTATACCGCCCGTATCTACGACACGGAAATCGCCGCAGGCATTACCGTTGCGAATATATAAGGAGTTATTAGAACATGGAAATTCTCGTCACCGGCGGAGCCGGGTACATCGGATCGCATACGTGCGTGGAACTGCTGGAAAAGGGCTGCGACGTGGTCGTCGTGGACAATTTCGACAATTCGTCGCCGCGCAGCATCGAGCGCGTGGAACAGATCACGGGCAAAAAAGTGAGCCTTTACAAGGCCGACGTGCGCGACCGCGCGGCGATGGATAAGGTGTTCACCGAGCACGCAATCGACTACGTCATACATTTCGCCGGGCTCAAAGCGGTGGGCGAATCGTGCGTCAAACCGCTCGAATATTACGACAATAACTTATACGGCACTCTCGTGCTGCTGGAAACCATGCGTGCGCACGGCTGCAAGAAAATAGTGTTCTCGTCGTCGGCGACGGTATACGGCACGCCCGAGCGCCTTCCGCTCGACGAAACGTGCAGGACGGGCGGCACGACCAATCCGTACGGCACTTCCAAATACTTCCAGGAGATCATGCTGCGCGACCTTTACGCCGCGGACAGCGAGTGGACGGTCGTGCTGCTGCGCTACTTCAATCCCGTCGGCGCGCACGAAAGCGGGCTTATCGGCGAGGATCCGCAGGGCATTCCCAACAACCTGACGCCCTTCATCGCCAAGGTCGCGATAGGCGAGCTCAAAGAAATAGGCGTGTTCGGCAACGATTACGACACGCCGGACGGCACGGGCGTGCGCGACTATATCCACGTCGTGGATCTTGCGAAAGGCCATGTCGCTGCGATAGAGAAACTGAACAAGCCGGGCGTGTACACGTACAACCTCGGCACGGGAGTGGGGTACAGCGTGCTCGACGTCATCCGCGCCTTCGAAAAGGCATGCGGCAAAAAACTGCCGTACGTTATAAAACCCCGCCGCGCGGGCGACATAGCCGCGTGCTACGCCGACGCGTCAAAGGCCGAACGCGAGCTGGGCTGGAAGGCCGAGCTGGGCATAGACGACATGTGCGCTTCGCTGTGGAAGTGGCAGAGCAAAAATCCCAAGGGATACAAGAGCTGACACTCCGCGGTGCGACCGATATGACAGTAACAGAATTTGGCAGCTTCCGCGGCCGCGACGTACACCTGTATACACTGGCGGGCGACGGGCTGACCGTGGGCGTGACCGACTTCGGCGCGGCGGTGCAGTTCATACGCCTGGCCACCCGCGCGGGCGAAAAGGACGTCACGCTCGGGTATAACGATATAGATGCGCGCATAGCTTCGGGCACGTACTGCGGCGCGACGATAGGCAGAGTGGCAAACCGCATCCGCGGCGGCTTCGGCCTCGGCGGCGTGCGGTACGAGCTTGCCGGCAACGAGGGCGCGAACTGCAATCACGGCGGTCTTTCCGGCTTCGACAAGCGGTTTTTCGACGCGGAGGACTCCGGCGGCGCGCTGTCGCTGACCCTGCTCAGCCCGGACGGCGACGGCGGTTTCCCAGGCAATATGCGCCTGCGCGTGACGTATACGGTGACCGGCCGCACGCTCTCGGTGCGTTACGAGGCCGAAAGCGACGCGGATACGCTGTTTTCGCCTACGTGCCATATATATTTCAATCTCGGCGGCGAGGACTGCGGGAGCGCCATGGATACGCGGCTGCGCATAAACGCCGCGCGCTATACTCCGGTCGGCCCCGACCGTATCCCGACGGGCGAACTGCGCGCCGTCGACGGTACGCCTTTCGACTTCCGCACCATAAAGCGCATAGGGCGGGACATCGGCGCCGACGACGACCAGCTGCTGCTGTGCGGAGGCTACGACCACAACTACGTGCTGTGCTCCTCGCATGCGGCGACCGCGGAATGCGAACGCACCGGCGCGACGCTCGACCTGTATACCGATCTGCCGGGATTGCAGCTGTATACGGCGAACGGGCTCGGCGGCGTCGGCAAAACGAGGGAATACCGTCCGCGCGACGCGTTCTGCCTCGAACCCCAGTTTTTCCCCAATGCCATCAACACGCCCGGTTTTGCTCCGCCGCTGCTGAAAAAGGGCGAAAAAACTTCCTATTACATAAAATACGTATTCGGCGCATAAGCGAAAAGCCGGGAGAGATCCCGGCTTTTGTCATGCATATAGATATCTGCCCGCGCGTTTTCAGTTGCCCGTAAGTTCGTCGAGCGTGCATTCTATGATTCCGGTCAGCCGCAGCATCGTCCCGAGCAGCGGATCCGCTCCGCCGTCCCAGTTGTGCAGATATCTGCTTCCGAAACCGTGTTTCCGCAGAGTGTATGTGGTTTTTCCGTGAGACGCGAGCGCACGCCGCACCGCCGCGCCGAAGTTTGCGCAGACTCTCGGCGGCACCCTACGTCCGTCGGTACTCCGGCCGGCGACATATTCCAGCGAATAACCGTAGTGATTGGCGATGGCAATCAGCCTTGACAGCCTGATTTCGTTGCTTCCGCTCAGCCATTTATATACGGCGGCGACCGATACGCCGGCAATCTCCGCCATCTGCTCGGGCGAAACGCGGGAGGCGTTCATTATTTCGGCCAGACTTTCGGCGAACCTTATATCCGTAATTTTTCTCATACTTGCTCCTATACCCGGCGCAGGGTGCCGGAGGAAAAGTCGTACAGATACGACGAATAATAATCCGTTACCGTCGTGCCGCCGGTGCCGTAAGAGGTGAGATAGACCGGTCCGGACGCGGGATCGTCGTCGTAGCGGCAGCGTATGACGTCGGCGGCGGCTTCCACACCCGTCGGTTCGCCCTCCGCGGATATGTATGCGGCGCGCCCCGACCGCGCGTACATCCAGCCGGTGACGCGTCCCGAGGTCTGCGCGACGTCGAACACGCCGTCGGTATATTCCACTCCGGTCACGGGAATGCCCGCGCCGACCAGCGTCCGTATTCCGCTCATATCGCCGCCGGGCGCGAACCGCACTTCGGTCACGCGCTTTTCGTCGTGGAAATCCAGAATGCCGAGGGCGGTTTCCTCGCCGAGATCGGTCGTATACACGATGAAGCCCTCGTCGCAGCACCGGGCGCGGTCGAGCGCAGCCGCCGCGCGTCCGCCGTCAGTCAGGTCGCCGAGCAGGTATCTGTCGCCGCCGTCGTAAACCACCGTGAGAGTGCCGCTGCCGCCCACGGCAAGCAGCGCGTTCGTCTCGTGCAGGCCGTTTTCCGAGCCTGCCGCGACCGCGCATATCGAAAGCGCTACCGCAAGAACGGCGAACTTGCGGTGCGGCCACATGACGAACCGCGACGCGAAGAACATCAGCACGGGAATGACGAAGGCCAGCGCCGACACATGCAGGGTCACGGCGGCGAGGGGCAGGGCAGAGACGAATTTGCATACGCCGACGAGCGCGGTAATCAGCCAGCCGCACGGCGCGAGCAGTACGGGCAGCAGCAGGGAGAAGGGCAGGCACGCGACGAGGAGCGTGAACACGAGCCCCAGCGCGCCCATCATGACCGCGTTGACGGGCAGCGACCAGATATAGAAGCGGGAGAAAAACGCCGCCGTCGCCGGGGCGATGGTCAGCTGCACCGCCGTGGACGACGCCAGTCCGCCCGCCGCCTTGTCCGGCATTTTCAGCCGCACGAGGAACTTTTTGATCCCGTCCGAAAACAGCACGAGTCCGAGCACCGCCGACACCGACAGCAGATAGCCGCATTCGAACAGATAAAACGGGGAAACGCACAGGCAGACCGTGGCGGCGAGCATGAGCGAGTTGAGCGGATCGTTCCTGCCGAACATTGGCGCCCACAGCGCCACGGCGCACATTATGAGCGCGCGCACCGCGCTCGGACTGCCGCCCGTGAACACCGTATACGCCGCCAGCAGCAGCGTGGTAAATCCCCGCCCGACCGCTTTGGGCAGGGGCAGCATCGACAGCAGCCGCGCCGCTATCATCGCCATAAGCCCGACGTGAATGCCGCTCACGGACAATATGTGCCCTATGCCGGTGCGGGAAAACGAATCGGAGATCTCGTCGTCCAGCAGGTATCTGTCGCCGGCTATCATGCCGTACGCCACCGCGCCCGCGTCGTCGCCCATGGCGGAAAACAGGTGCGAGCGCAGGTTGAGCCGCACGGTTTCCATGGCCTCGGGCACGCCCGGCTCGACCTCCGCCGTGTCGGCGTACGCCCGCGCTATCAGCCCCGACCGCGCCGCAGACGCGTTCACTCCGCCCTCGCCGACGAGCTCCGCGGCGAGCAGCTCGGAGGAAAAGGACAGCGTATATCCGCAGCCGACTTCGGCGAACGCGATGTCCGCTTCGCTGACGGTCAGATCTATGACGCCGTCCGTCGGCTCTCCGTCTATGACCAGGCTGTCCAGCGACGCTGCGTAAGTGCGCCCGAGCCCGTCATAGGCGTAATGCTCCGTCACTCTGCCCGTGACCTCGTACGTCCGGTTCTCTTCGAACGCCGGGCGCGCGTCCAGAATAAAGAAAAACGCCGCGCACGTAGCCGCCACCGCCGCGAGCGCGATCCCCGCCGTCACGGCTTTGACCGGCCGCCCGCGCAGCGCGCTTACGGTCAGCCACGCGCCTGTGCCGACGATCAGGCAGGCGATGAGCGCGATTCCGAGCGGAGGAAAATAAACGGCGACCGGCGCAAAAAGTATGCCGGTCGCCGTCAGTGCGAAAACCGCGAGGAAAGGTCTGAAATTAATCAGACGCATGTTCGATTTTTATCGTTCGTATGACGACGGGCGTCACGGGCACGTCGTCGTACCAGCCCACCGAACGCGTGGGCACTTTGCTTATGTCCACCGCCACGGCGAGCGACTCGTCGTCGGCGCACCTGCCGAACGCCGCATACTGTCCGTCGAGATACGCGCAGTCGTCCACGCAGATGAAGAACTGCGAGGTCGCGCTGTCCGGGTCGTTCGTGCGCGCCATGGACAGCACGCCCGGCTTGTGCGCGAGCGGATTGGGACGGCCGTTGGCCGCGAATTCGCCGGGAACGGGGGAGCCCGCTTCCTTCTGCAGCAGTCTGCCGCCCTTGTCCGCGAAACCGCCGCCCTGCACCATGAACCCGGGAATAACCCGGTGGAAACACAGCCCGTCGTAGAACCCGCGCTCGCACAGCGCGACGAAGTTCTTTACCGACAGCGGCGCCGCTTCGGGCAGCAGCTCGAGGTTTATTTTTCTTCCGTCGGCGAGCTCTATCGCCGCTTTTATCTTCTCGTTCATAAACGCTCCTTGTCAGGCTATCTCTGTATGAAATTCGTAAGGATCTTGTCCTCGTGCGCCGGCATGGGCACGCCTGCGGCCTTGCCCGCTTCGATGCATCTGAGCATCCACGCCATATTGACGGCGAGGTGACGCATCGTCTGCAAACCCTCTTCGTCGCGCGCCACGTCCTCGGGCGCGTTGTTTGCGCCGTGTACGTTGTTCCAGTAGTTGGACGACACGATCGGCATGTCGCTTATCGTGAAATATTTGTTGATTTCGTCGAACGTCGCGGTCGCGCCCGCCCTGCGGCAGGACACAACGCACGCCGCGGGTTTGTTCGCCCAGCGTCCCGCCGAAGCGTAGAACAGCCGGTCAAGAAACGCGATCAGCTGCCCCGGCGCGCTGGCATAGTATACCGGCGAGCCGATTACGAGGCCGTCGTATTCGCCGACCCGCGAGAGAATATCGTTTACCGCGTCGCCGAAAACGCACTTGCCCGCAGTCTTGCACTTGGCGCAGGCTATGCAGCCGGCGACCGGCTTTTTGCCTACCCGGAACGTTTCCGTCCCGATTCCGTTTCCTTCCAGCGTCTTCGCGACTTCGCGGAGCGCCGCGTCCGTGCAGCCGTGCTCGTGCGGACTGCCGTTTATGAGAAGCACTTTCATATCGTTACCCTTCCTTTGCCGCTGTTTGCGGTACGGTTATATTATAATCCCGCCGCTTCCGGCTGTCAAGAGCAAATCTGAAAATATATTTGCGTTTTTATACGATAGGTGATATAATTTTCCGGTAATGAACGAATTCGTATACGACGCAATTGTAATAGGCGCGGGGCACGCGGGGACGGAAGCGGCGCTCGCGCTCGCGCGCACGGGCATGCGCACGCTCGTGCTGTCCGTGTCCCTCGACAATATCGGCTGGCTGGCGTGCAACCCGTCCATAGGCGGCACGGCGAAAGGCCACCTCGTGCGCGAGATCGACGCGCTGGGCGGCGAGATGGGTGTGGCTGCGGACAAGTGCCTGACCAGCCTGCGCATGCTCAACTCCTCGAAGGGGCCGGCGGTGCGCAGCCTGCGCGCGCAGATAGACAAATACAAATACCACGCGTATGTGAAGAGCGTGCTGGAAAACGAACCGAACGTCGTGCTGCGGCAGGGCGAGGCCAAGACGCTGCTGACCGAGGCGGACGGCGCGGGCCGACGCGTGTGCGGAGTGGAAACGGTGCTCGGCATGACCTACCGCGCGCCCGTCGTCATAGTCTGCTCGGGCGTGTACCTCGGCGCCGACATAATAGTGGGCGGCGTCATCACGCACCAGGGGCCGGCGGGCTTTCCGCGCGCGTCGCACCTGACGCGCAGCCTGATCTCCCTCGGCATTCCCGTGCGGCGGTTCAAAACGGGCACACCCGCGCGCGTGCACAAGGATTCGGTTGATCTGTCCAGGCTCGAAGTGCAGTACGGCGAGGAAGGGCTGTACTCCTTTTCCGTGCTGTCGAAGAACGTCAGGGCGACGAAGGAGATATGTTACCTCGGCTATACCAACGAGCGCACGCACGACGTCATACGCCGCAACCTGCACCTTGCGCCCAAGTACAACGGCACCATAAAGGGCACCGGGCCGCGCTACTGCCCGAGCATAGAGGACAAGATAGTCAAGTTTCCCGATAAACCCCGCCATTCATTCTTTCTCGAACCGGAGGGCGAGGGCACCAAGGAAATGTACGTGCAGGGCATATCCACCGGACTGCCCGCGTCCGTGCAGCTGGAAATGTACCGCACCATAGAAGGCTTCGAGCACGTGCACATCATGCGCGACGCATACGCCATCGAATACGACTGCATCGACTCGCTCGATCTGCTGCCCACGCTGGAATACAAAGGCATAAAGGGTCTGTATTTCGCCGGTCAGGTCAACGGCACGTCGGGCTACGAGGAGGCGGCGGCGCAGGGACTCGTCGCGGGAGTGAACGCGTCGCTGGCGCTGCGCGGGGAGCCGCCCATGATACTCGCGCGCGACAATTCGTACATAGGCGTCATGATCGACGACCTCGTGACCATCGGCACCGACGAGCCGTACCGCATGATGACCAGCCGCGCCGAATACCGCCTCTCCCTGCGCCAGGACAACGCCGATCTCCGCCTCACCGAAGAGGGCTGCCGCGTCGGCCTTGCGGGCGCGAAGCGCATGCGCCTGCTGAAAAAGAAAAAAGCGGATCTCGCCCGCGCGACGTCGCTGCTCGGCATGCAGGCTCCGCACGCCGTGCTCGAAGGCATATTCGGCGAGCTCGGCGCGCCGCTGCCGCCGTCGGGCGCCACATTGGGCGCGCTCATACGCCGCCCCGAAATCACGCCCGCGCTGCTGGGCAGGCACTGGGACGCGCTGGCGTTTATGTCCCCGCACGCCGCGGAATCGTTTTTCAGCGACGTGCGCTACGCCGGATACCTCGACCGCCAGGAAAAGATCCGCCGCGAGAGCGCCCGCGTGGAAGCCTCGCCGCTGCCCGCCGACCTCGACTATATGAACATGCACGGCCTGCGCATGGAAGCGCGCGAAAAGCTCACGCGCGTGCGCCCGCTCACGATAGGGCAGGCAAGCCGCATTCCCGGCGTCACCCCCGCCGATATAAACGTACTTATCATAAAGACCAAAGGAGGAAAGAACGATGACTGAAAAATTCATCAGACTCAAGCCGGTATGGACGCGCAAACCCGAAAATTTCGGTATCTCGGACAAAGAGATCTTCATCGTGACCGAGCCTTATACCGACCTGTGGCAGCGCACGTATTACGGCTTCTGCACCGACAGCGCGCCGGTGCTTCAGGCGCGCACCGACGACGAGTTTTTCTCGTTTACGGTGAAAACCGCTTTCGACGGCAAACGCAGGTTCGACCAGTGCGGCGTCGCCGTGTATATCGACGGCAATAACTGGCTGAAAGCGTCCGTGGAAAGGGAAAACGACGAATTCCAGCGCCTCGGCAGCGTGGTCACGAACGGCGGCTATTCGGACTGGGCGACGACGGATATTCCCGCGTCGGTAAACGAAATGTGGTACCGCCTCAGCCGCCGCGGCCTCGATTTCCGCATCGAGTATTCTTATGACGGCGCGGATTTCCGGCAGATGCGCATATGCCGCCTTGCCGCCGCCCGCGGCAGCATCCCTTTCGGCATATACGCGTGCAGCCCCGAGGAGTCGTCCTTCACCGCGCGCTTCTCGGACATGACGGTGACCGACTGCCTGTGGCAGGCGCATAAATGATGCATGGTAAGCCAAACGCTCCGGTAATCCGGAGCGTTTGGCGTTTATCCGCCCGTCCGCGGCATTTTCACATTTTATGTTCTTATTATGTGAATATATTTCACATTTTATGTTCCTTTTTTGTGAAAAAGTATTGACTTTTTCCCGATCCGGGATTATACTATGATATAGAGGATACGAAAATGCAGAGAGCGATAACAAACAAACTGATGTCATGGAAAGACTCGCCCGGGCGAAAGCCGCTGGTGCTGTTCGGCGCGCGGCAGACGGGGAAGACTTATGCGCTGCTGGAGTTCGGCAAGCGTTGTTATACGGAAACCGCGTATTTCAATTTCGAAAACATGCCCCGTCTGCGCGATATTTTTGCCGAGGACCTGAATACCGACAGGATAATCGCCGCGCTGGGCGCGCTGTCCGGAAAAACAATAACCAAGGGCGGAACGCTGGTACTGTTCGACGAGATACAGGCGGAGCCCAGGGCGCTTACGGCGCTGAAATATTTCTGCGAGGATAATCCGGAATACCATATTGCGGCGGCGGGCAGTCTGCTCGGCGTGGCTACGAACAGAGAGAACATCTCTTTCCCGGTCGGAAAGGTGGATGAGCTGACGATGTACCCGATGGATTTCCGCGAATTTCTCACCGCGCTGGGCGAGGACGCGCTCGCCGACATGATCGCCGAATGCTTCCGTTCCGATGCGCCGCTTCCCGGACCGCTGCATTCGAAAGCCGTGTCGCTGTACCGCACTTATCTCATCGTGGGCGGTATGCCCGAATGCGTGCGCGAATATCTCGACAAAAAGGATTTCGATTTCGTACGCGTCAGGCATCAGAACATATTGGGCGATTATACGTCGGATATGGCGAAATATGCCACCAAAGCGGAAGCCGTACGGAACGAAGCCGTATTCGAAAGCATTCCCTCGCAGCTTGCGCGGGAAAACAAAAAATTTCAGTACCGTCTTATCGGGGGAAACGCGCGCAGCCGCGATTACGAAGGTTCGGTGCGCTGGCTCATAAAGTCCGGCGTAGTATTGGCATGTTATAAGGTAAAAGAGGGAAAAATTCCTCTCGAATTTTATAAGGACAATCTCAGCTACAAAATCTATATGTCGGATGTCGGACTGCTGTCCGCACGGCTCATGACTCCGTATAACGTCATACTTTCCGACATTAATTTCGGCGGTGAAGCGAAGGGCGCGATAACGGAGAACTACGTCGCGCAGCAGCTTGCCGCCAAAGGACGAAGCTTGTATTACTGGGAGTCGGAAGGCCGGGCGGAAACGGACTTCCTGCTGCAGACGGATGACGGCGCAGTCCCCGTGGAATGCAAAGCAGGCGAGCACGTGCGTTCCCGCAGTCTCGCCTCTTCGTATATCCCCAAATATCATCCGCCTTATTCGATCAGAATATCGTCGAAAAATTTCGGGTTCGAAAACGGTATAAAATCCGTGCCGCTTTACGCGGTATGGTGCATATGATTACTCGCCGCCGGCGGCTTTGAGCATCTGCGTATAGAATCCGCCGAGGGCGACGAGCTCGTCGTGGCTGCCCTTTTCTATGATGCGGCCGTTGTCCATGACTATGATCAGGTCGCTGTCGCGTATCGTGGACAGGCGGTGCGCGACGACGAAAGTCGTCCTTCCGCCCGTCAGCTCCGCGAAAGCCGCCTGCACGGCGCGCTCCGTCATCGCGTCGACGGAAGCGGTCGCCTCGTCGAGAATGAGCATTTCGGGGGAGGCGAGGAACACGCGCGCGATGGTGATGAGCTGTTTCTGCCCTTCGCTCAGCTCCTCGCCGTCGCCGGATATTACGGTGTCATAGCCGTTTTCGAGCGTAGAAACGAATTTGTCGAGGTGAGCCGCTTCCGCAGCCGCGCGTATCTCCTCGTCCGTCGCGTCCGGTTTGCCGTACGCGATGTTTTCTTTTATCGTGCCGCCGAACAGCCACGTGTCCTGGAGCACCATGCCGAACGACCGGCGGACGTCGGCGCGCGGGTATGATTCGATGTCTTTGCCGTCGAATTCCAGCCGCCCGCCCGTGATGTCGTAAAAGCGCATTATGAGATTGATGACCGTGGTCTTGCCGCTGCCCGTCGTGCCCACGAGCGCGATTTTCTGCCCCTCTTCGGCGCGGAAGGTCAGCCCCTCTATAAACGGCGTTTTGGGATTGTACGAGAAGGACGCGTTCTCGAACTCTATGGAGCTGACGGGCAATTCCACTTTCTCCGTGCCGCCCTTGTCCTCGTCCGCTTCGTCGAGCAGGGCGAATATGGTGCGGCCCGCCGCGCTCGCCGTCTGCAGCTCCGCCGTCACGCTCGTGACGTCGTTGAACGGCCGCGCGTACTGGTTGGCGTAGGTCAGGAATGCGGACAGCGCGCCCACGGTCAGCGTGGCGCCGATCCCGTCCGCCCAGCCGCCCGCGCCGCTGCCGATGACGAATATGCCGCCCACGATAGCCGCCGCGGCGTACACTATATAGTTGACGAAGCGGCTGACAGGGTTGACGAGCGCGCCGGCGAACTGGCTGCGCACTCCGCTGCCGAACAGGTCGCGGTTTATTTTTTCCACTTCCTCCGCGCTTTCGTCCACGCGCCCGTACGCGCGCAGCACGCGGCTGCCGGAGAAATATTCCTCCGCCGCGCCGCTCAGCCGGCTCATGTTCTCGCTCTGCTCGGCGAACGTCACGCGGTTGCGCTTGGCGATCTTGGCCGCGACGAAGGCGGACAGGGGAGTGAGCAGGACGATGAGCGTCGCCACCGCCCAGTTGAGCGTATACATGCATACGAGCGTGACGAGCAGCGTGACCGCGCCCGCGGACAGCTGCAATACGCCCTGATACAGCCCGTCGGACAGGTTCTCGCCGAAAGTTGACATTCTGTTCATGAGATCGCCGCGGCTGTGCCGCTCTATGACGGACAGGGGAAGGGTGAGCAGCTTGGAGAACAGCCTCTTGCGCAGGTCGCGCACGGTCAGGTACGCGAGGTTGGACAGCAGCACGTTGCCGCACCACACGAGCACGCCCGACGCCGTCACGCATGCGGTTATGATGACGCAGTACCGCGTGATCATTTCGAAATCGGTGCCGCCGAACGCGACGTAGTCTATCGCGTGGCCGACGAGTATGGGCGCGATCATGGACAGCGCGGTGCCGACCACGACGGCCGCCAGCCCGAATATGAAAGTCTTTTTATGACGCAGCGCCAGGGAAAGTATGCGGAGCGTCACGGAATAGCGTTCTTTCGTTTTCATCCGTTGTTATTCATCCTCCGATACAGTTCGCAGCCGCGCATGAGCTCTTCGTGCGTGCCCAGCCCGACGACCTTGCCGCCGTCGAGCACGAGTATCTTGTCGGCGTGGCGCAGCGAACCCGGCCGCTGAGATATGTTCACGACCGCCCTGTCGCCGCACTCCGCCATTATGTTCTTCATCACGCGCGCTTCGGTCACGTAGTCCAGCGCGCTCGCCGCGTCGTCGAGCACGAGCACGGGCGCGCTTTTGAGCAGCGCACGCGCCAGCGACAGCCGCTGTTTTTCGCCGCCCGAGAAGTTGGAACCCTTCTGGTTGACCGCCGTGTCCAGCCCTTTCTTTCTGGACAGGAAGCCCCACGCCTCCGTCTTTTCCAGCGCGCTCCGCATCTCGCCGTCGTCCGTTTCCTTGCCGAACTCCATATTGCTGCGCACGGTGCCCGAGAACAGCAGCGCCTTCTGCGGCGCTATGGTGACGAGGGAATTGAGCTGCTCGGACGTGTAATCGCGCACGTCGTTGCCGGCGATGCGCACTTCGCCTTCGGTCGCCGAATAGAACCGCGTGAGCAACCCGGCGAGCGTGGATTTGCCGCTGCCCGTCGTGCCTATGACGCCCAGCACTTCGCCCCGTCGCAGCGTGAAATTCAACCCGCCGACGGCGTTTTCCTCGCCGCCGAATGAGAACGCGGCGTTTTTCATCTCTATGAGCGGCGCGTTTTCGTCCGGCTCCGCGCCCTCGCCCTCTTCCGTTTCGGGCATTTCCAGCACCGCGCGTATGCGCGCCGCCGACGACAGCGCCCGCGACACCATGACGAGCAGGGTGGATATGGCCATGAGCGCGAGCAGGATCTGCGTCATATAGTTGATGAGCGCGACGAGGTCGCCCTGCGATATCGCGCCGCCGTCCACCTCTCCGCTTCCGAGCGCGAGCAGCAGTACGATTGCGAGATTGACGATGACGCTTGCGAGGGGATTGAGCAGACAGGACACAGCCGCCGCCACGAACGACGTTTTTCGGTGCGCGTCCGCGGCGCCTGCGAACTTCTCGGCCGCGCGTTTTTCGCCGGTGAACGCGCGTATGACGCGCTCGCCCTTTATCGTTTCTCCCGTGATCTGCGTTTCGGCGTCCAGCTTTTTCTGCACGTCGACGAAGCGCGGCACGGATACTTTCATGACTATGAGCAGCACCGCGAAAGCAAGCACGCCGGCGGCAAAGCTGACGTACCACAGCTGCGGCGCGACTATCGCGCTCATGACAATGGCGCCGACGGCAATGAAGGGCGCGCGCAGCAGCAGGCGCAGGAACATTGCGGCGCCCTGCTGGGTCTGCGCCACGTCGGCCGAAATGCGGTTGACCAGCGTGCCCGTACCCATGCGGTCGAGGTCGCCCAGCCGCAGTCGCTGTACCTTGGCGTAAAGCGCGCGGCGCAGATTGCAGCCGAAGCCCACCGCCGAGCGCGACGCGAGGTATTGGCAGGCGAGCGAAAAACCGAGCCCGACCGCCGTCATTCCGACCATCGCCAGACCCAGTCCTATCACGAGCCCCGTATCTTCCTCCGCGATCGCGACGTCGATCATATACGCCACGACGAGGGGAAGTATAAGCTCGATTATCGCTTCTATTATCTTGAACAGGGGCGCGGCTATCGCCCCGGGGACGTAGCCTTTGAAATATCTGAGCAGTTTTGACATGTATATTCCGCCGTATAATATTTATTATAGAATAACATTATATGCGCCGAAAGTCAAGTGTGCGCTGATTTTGCAAACCATCGCGTAAAAATTTGTGAAAATTTTGTGAAAATGGGGTTGATTTACCGTCAATAAAGTAGTATAATATAAGTACAATCTCAAGGGAGGAATCGATAAATGGCAATCGCAACCTGGTTCAACAGACAGAGCAGACTCGTACAGATACTTCTGATGCTTATCCCCGTGGTGAACTGGATCACGGAAATTCTCGTCAGATGGTCCGCGTTTCTCAAAACGAGAAGCCTCATCACCCTGGTCATGGCTATACTCGTCACGTTCTTCGGTCTTGCGTTCGGCTGGATAGACCTTATCTGGATTCTGCTGTTCAAGCACCTTATATTCGCGAGAGCTTAACCGCCGCGAAGACCGAGCTTAAAGCTCCGACGCAAAAATCCCGGACACGTCCGGGATTTTTCATAGTTTTTCCAGCCCGACCAGCCTGTCGATCGTGACGTCGAGATAGTCGGCGAGCGCGATCAGCGAGTCCAGTCTCGGGTCGCAGCCGCGGCTCCAGCCGGTGAAGTAAGAGTCCTTGATCGCCGTGTCATGCGTCACGCGATACCACGAAACGCCGCACTCTTTCATGACTGCGCGTAAATTTTCATAGAAGGGCGGCGGCGTGCGGGGAATATACCGCGGCGTATCGTCGTCGCTCCTGCCCGCGAGGAAATCCAGCGTACAGCCGAAGTACCGCGCCAGCGCAATCAGCCGGGTGCGCGTTATCGTTTGCTTTCCGGCTCTCCATGCTCGTACCGTTTGTCCGGATACGGATACAGCTCTACCGAGAGCGTCTGATTTTATGCCGCTCCGATCCATAAGTTCTTTCAGTCTGTCCCCGAAAGTTTCTCTCATGATTTTATCCTCTGTTACGATTATCACAAAAATACCTGCGAAAAACTTGATTCGCAGGTATTTTTTAGTTATAATTATTGTGAATATTTTAAGAAACGGAGACTATTCAATGAAACGCGATCGCGATAAAGATATGTTTGAACATCTGCGCTATCTGGAAACTCACAAAAAAGAAATCGATGTAAAACGCTTGTCATCCATTATAAAAAAGCGGCTGACTGATTTATATCTGCCGCTTATCGTAGAAAACGACGGGAGGCTGACGGTAGTATTTTCTTCCGGAGAAGTATTTGATATATTTATTAAAAGAAGAAATTAACGGTATATAATGTCAATCAGGTCGCTATCTTGATAATTGCGCGGGCTGAAGAGGGGGAACGGAAAGCCGCATGACCTGCGGCTTTCCGTTTTTCGCCATATATAATCATAACGCTTGATTTTCGGCCGCGTTTTGTGTTATTATTTATCCAGAGGGAAACGACGAGGATTTTACAGACAAGGAGACAAAACACGGATATGGAGATATCTAACAGAGCCAAAAACATCTCTCCGTCGCTGACGCTGGCTATCACGGCGAAGGCAAAAGCAATGAAGGCGCAGGGCCTGGACGTCGTGTCCTTCGGTGCGGGCGAGCCCGATTTCAACACCCCCGGGTACATCATCGAGGCGGCGAAGGTCGCGCTCGACAAGGGTATGACGAAGTATACGCCCGTTGCGGGCACGGTGGAACTGAGAAAGGCCATCTGCGACAAACTCAAGCGCGACAACGGGCTGGATTACACGCCCGAACAGATAGTCGTTTCCAACGGCGGCAAGCAGACGCTGCGCAACGCTTTCGAAGCGATAGTCAACCCCGGCGACGAGGTCATACTGCCCGCGCCGTACTGGCTGACCTATCCCGAACTCATTAAAATGTCGGGCGGCACCGTCGTATACATAAATACGGATAAGGCTGCGGATTTCAAAGTGACACCGGAGCAGCTGGAAAAGGCCATAACGCCCAAGACCAAGGCGTTCGTGCTCAACAACCCATCCAACCCCAACGGCACGGTATATACCGAGGCGGAGATAAGGGCGCTGGCGGCTGTGCTTGAAGACAAAGACATATACGTCGTCAGCGACGAAATATACGAAAAACTCGTTTACGGCGTGCCCTTCTTCTCCATAGCGGCATGCTCGGAAAAGATGAAGGAGCGCACGATCATCTGCTCGGGTCTGAGCAAGACCTATTCGATGACCGGCTGGCGTATGGGCTTCTCCGCCGCTCCCGTCGGCGTGGCGAAGGCAATGAGCTCCATACAGAGCCACACGACTTCCAACGCCAACTCCATAGCGCAGTACGCTTCGCTCATCGCGCTGACCGACAGCCGCGGCGACGAATTCCTCCGCACGATGCAGGCGACGTTCGACAGCCGCAGAAAGCTCATCGTCGGGCTTATAGACAAGGTGCCGTACGCTTCGTGCAACGAGCCTAAGGGCGCGTTCTACGTCATGATGGACGTGTCCGGCGCGTTCGGAAAGACGTGCGACGGCAGGGTCATAAACAACTCCGCGGATTTCTGCGACCTGCTGCTCGAAAAGGCGCTCGTCGCCGTCGTGGACGGCGCGGCGTTCGGCGCTCCCGAATACGTGCGTCTGTCCTACGCCATCAGCGAGGACGACATCCGCAAGGGGCTGGAACGTATAACCGGGTTCATGAAAGGACTGAAATAATCGCGGAGACAAAGGATATTTTAATGCGGGTTTAATACATCCGCGTCAGAATATACAAAATCTTTAATAAAGGGGGACTGCGATATGATAAGCGTCATTTGCGGACCGAAAGGAAGCGGAAAAACCAAGGAGATCATCGGAAGGGCGAACGAAGCGCTCGACGTGTGCAAGGGGAACATCGTGTTCCTGACCGATTCGCCGGACTGCTCGCGGGACGTGAGCACCGCGATACGGTACATCAACCTGCGCGACTACGGCAAGGTGACCGAAGAGTCGCTGCTCGGCTTTCTGGGCGGCGTCGTGGCGTCCAACTCCGACGTTTCGAAAATCTATCTCGACGGACTGGCGCGCCTGCTCGGCATGCCCGCCGACGACATGGAGGAACTGTTCATCGGACTGGAAGACCTGTCCGAAAATCACGACGTGGACATCTGCGTTTCCGTGACCTGCGACAAGCCTCCCAAATTCCTGAAAAAATATCTGTAACAAGGACTTTATGAATTACACTTCGACCAGAAACAACAAGCTGTCCGTTTCGGGCTCGACCGCGGTTCTCACCGGGCTGGCTCCCGACGGCGGACTGTACGTTCCCGAATCTTTCCCGGCGGTGAGCCGCGAGGATATCGAGAGGATGACGGATATGGATTACCCCGAGCGTTCCGCCTTCGTCATGTCGAAATTTTTCGACGAACTGACGCAGGACGAACTGCTCGACATCGCGCGCCGCGCTTACGCGACGTTCGACGGCGACCCCGCGCCCGAGGTCAAGCTGGACGGCGGGCTGTACGTGCTCGAACTGTGGCACGGCAGGACGCACGCCTTCAAGGACATGGCGCTGTCCGTGCTTCCGCTGCTCATGACCGCGCTCAAAGCCAAGGCGGGGCAGAAGGAAACCTGCCTTATTCCCGTAGCCACGAGCGGCGACACCGGCAAGGCCGCGCTCGAAGGCTTTTCGGGCGTGGACGGCACGGCGGTGATAGTGTTCTATCCCGACGGCGGTGTCAGCCACACCCAGCGCCGTCAGATGGTTACCACGCTCGGCGACAACGTCAAAGTGGTGGCGGTGCGCGGCAATTTCGATGACGCGCAGACGGCGGTCAAGAAAGCGTTCGGCGACGCGGAGCTTAAAGAAAAGCTCGCCGCGGCCGGCTGCAAGATGACGGGCGCCAACTCCATCAACCTCGGCAGGCTCGCTCCCCAGGTGGCTTATTATTTCTCGGCATACGCCGACCTGCTTTCGTCCGGACAGATCGAGTACGGCGACAAAGTGGATTTCTGCGTGCCGACGGGCAACTTCGGCAACATACTCGCGGCGTACTACGCCAAACTCATGGGTCTGCCCGTTGGCAAGCTTATATGCGCGTCCAACGACAACAAAGTGCTGACAGATTTCCTGGATACCGGAGTGTACTCGCTCGACCGCGAGTTCGTCAAAACGACGTCCCCGTCCATGGACATACTCATCTCGTCCAATCTCGAGCGTCTGCTGTTCGAGTTCGCAGGCCGCGACAGCGATACAGTGCGCGCCTGGATGGACGAACTGCGCACCGCAGGCAGCTATGACATCGGCGGCGAACGCCTGTGCGAGATACGCGAAACGTTCTGGGGCGGCTATGCGCTGCAGGACGATTACGCCGACACGCTGTGCGACGTTTACGACGAATACGGCTATCTGTGCGATCCGCATACCGCCGTCGCGTTCAACGTGCTCGCGCAGTACCGCGAGGAGTGCGACGACGACGCGCCCGCGGTCGTGGTGTCGACGGCTTCGCCCGTGAAGTTCGCGTCCACGGTGCTTGAAAGCATAGGACTGTCCGCGCCCGACGACGACGTCGCCGCGCTGCGCAAAATGGAAGAGGAAACCGCGTTCCCCGTGCCCGAGAGCGTGTACGCGCTGTTCGACATGGACGAACGCTTCGGGGAGGTCATAGACCCCGACGAACTGCCCGCCGCGGTGCTGGCGTTCGCCGAGAGTCTGTAAAATCCCTATATAGCGAAAAGACATCAGCCGCGCGCGCCGACCCAAGCCGGCGCGCGCGGACGATAAAGGCATAACAGGAAGATGGATAACGAAAAAAGAAAGATCGTATACTCCGCGCTCAAACCCACGGGCGATTTACAGCTCGGCAACTATATAGGCGCGCTCAAAAACATGGTCGCGCTGCAGGACGAGTACGACTGCGTGTACACCGTCGCGGACATGCACTCGCTCACGGTGGACACCGTGCCCGCCGACCTGCGCCGCAGGAGTTACGATTTCATGGCGCTGTTCCTCGCCATCGGGCTGGATCCCGAAAAATCCGCGCTGTTCGTGCAGTCGCACGTGCCGGCGCACGCCGAGCTGACGTGGATACTCAACTGCAACACAATGATGGGCGAGGCGAGCCGCATGACCCAGTTCAAGGACAAGAGCCGCAAGGCGGGCAAGGCCGGCATCAACGTCGGACTGTTCGACTATCCCGTGCTCATGGCGGCGGACATACTGCTCTACCAGGCCGATCTCGTGCCCGTGGGCAAGGATCAGATGCAGCACATCGAGCTGGCGCGCACGATCGCGGAGCGGTTCAACAACCGTTACAGCCCCACGTTCACCGTGCCGGCGGGCTACCTCGGCAACAAGAGCACGTCCAAGATATACAGCCTGACCGACCCGTCGGCTAAGATGGGCAAGACGGACGACAACTTGAACGGCGTCGTGTTCCTGCTCGACGAGCCCGAAACGATAATGCGCAAATTCGGCCGCGCAGTGACCGATTCGGGCAACGAAGTAAAGGCCTCTCCGTCCAAGCCCGGCATAACCAACCTTCTGGGCATATACGCGGCGGTGACGGGCAAGACCGTGAAAGTTGCCGAAAAGGAGTTCTCCGGCGCGAGCTACGCGGCGTTCAAAACCGCCGTGGGAGAAGCCGTCGTCGAGCATCTCCGTCCCATACGCGAGGCGTACAGGCGCTATATGGCGGACAAGGGCGAGCTGGAGCGCATAATGAAGAGCGGAGCCGAAAAGGCCGCCGGCATAGCGCGCCGCACTCTGTCCAAGGTATACCGCAAGGTGGGCTTCGTAATCTGATGTTCGGATACGTCCTGCCCGACAGCCGCACGATGGAGCGCCGCGACTTCGCGATGTTCCAGGCGGCGTACTGCGGACTGTGCCTGTCCACGAAAAAGAAATACGGCAATTTTCCGCGCTTTACGACCAATTACGACTCCGCGGTGCTCGGTCTGCTGCTCATAGAAGCGACCAAGCCGCAGATAGAATTCGGCGCGGCGCGGTGCATAGGCGACCCCCGCCGCAAGGTGTACGTCAAAGACTGCGACCTGTGGCAGACGCTCGTCGACGTCAATATGATAATGTGCGGCTATAAGCTCGAAGACGACCGCAACGACGGCGGCGGACACGGCGTTATGCGCCGGCTGCTGAAAAAGCCGTTCGAGGCGGCGCGCGGCAATCTGCCCGAAATCGACGGGATATTCCGCGTCGGATACGAGCGGCTGCGCGGCATGGAGAAGGCGAACGTCGCGTCGCTGGACAGAACGAGCGACTGCTTCGCGTCCATGCTCCGGGATACGCTGCTCGCGGTAGTGCGGGACAAGAAGGATAAATCCGCCGCCGGAGACGTATATTATGATATGTCGCATACAGACGAAAGGTATACGGAAAATCTCGCCGGGCTGGGATATAACATAGGCAAATTCGTATACCTCGCCGACGCGCTCGACGACATCGAAGAGGACGCGGCGGCAAAGCGCTACAATCCATTCCTCGCCGTCTGGCCCGGCCTCGGCAAAGGAGGGCGCGCGGAGTATATAGAGGCGCACCGCGGCGAAATCTCGTTCGCGCTCGCGTCCACGATAAACAGGGCAAGGGCGTGCTTCGGCGCGCTGCCGCTCACTCACGTGGGCGGACTGCTCTCCAACATAGTGAACGACGGACTGCGCCGCAAGGCGGACGAACTGCTCTCTTCGCATAAGAAGCTGCCGCGCCCCACGCTGCGCTACCGAAAAAATAAGGACGAAAAAACGGAAACGCCGGAAAGCGGCGGTACAGGAAATCAAGGAAAAGAATCATGAAAGACCCCTATGAAGTGCTCGGACTGACGAAGGACAGCGATCCCGATCAGCTCCGCGCCAGATACGAGGCGCTCAAAGCGAGATACGGCGAACAGCGTTACCAGGACGGCGAGATAGGAAACGAAGGCGCGCGTCTGCTCAACGAGCTGGAATCGAGCTGGAAGATCATCGAGAGCAATATAAAGAAGCGCGAGGCGAGCAAGAAGTTCGGCGGCGATTACGGCCGCCTGGACAATCTCATCCGCGCGGGCTCGTACGACGAGGCTCAGGACGTGCTCGACTCCGTCGCCGACCGCGACGCGAAGTGGCACTACTATCAGTCCATCATATTCTATAAGCGCGAGTGGCTGAGCGAGAGCCGCGCGCAGCTTGTCATCGCCCTTCAGCTCGACCCCAACAACCAGAAGTATAAGGAGAGCCTGCGCAAGCTCGATCTCGTCATGGGCAACCCCAACGCGAAGGCCAACGATATAGGAGTGGGGCAGGGGCCGTATACGTACGACGACGGCGCCCGCTACCAGCAGCAACAGCAGCAGTATCAGCAGCAGACGGCTACGGACAGCGCTATGAATACGTGCGCCAACTGCGCGATGTGCTACTGCATGAGCGAGCTGTGCTGCTCGATGTCCCGCTGCTGCCACTGATGAGCGATCCGCGCGACATCGACCCGTTCGGCGACGATCCCGTCCCCGAGCCTCAGCCTCGGGACGGCGAACCGCCCGAGCCCGAACGGAAGCCGGAAAAAAAGAAGAAACGCCGCCTGTCTCAGGCGAGGAAGATAACCTATTCCGCGACCGCCGCCGCAATAGCAATGGTCATGATGATACTGACCTGCTATCTGCCGCTGACCGTCGCGCCGCTCGTCATGATCTCGCTGTGCTACAACGTGGTCATCGACCGCTGCGGCTTCGGCTACGGCATCATGACGATGCTTGTCAGCGTGGGGCTGGGCTTCCTGTGCTGCGCCGCGAACGTGGGCGTGCTGCTTATCGTCGCCGTCGTGTTCGTGCCATATTCGTTCGTATGCGTGCCGCTGAAAAAGCTCGACTATTCCGGTCTGAAAAAAGCGCTCGTGCGCATCGCGGTCATTACGGTGTTCGCCGCGCTCGAGGTGCTGTTCGTGTTCCTGCTTGGCAATCTCGTCACGGACTACATAGACATTGCCGGCATGATCGAGAGCATAGGCAACTTCGCCGCCGGCTACATCGTCGTGACGATAGTCGCCGTGATACTGCTCGTATGCGTGGACGTGCTGTTCGTCATGCTGGGCAAACAGGCCGCGCGCGTGCTGAAATAATTATGTGATAAAATTTTCACAAACTTTATAAAATTGCGGACAGACTGTTGTCCGCAATTTTTTGTTATAATATAATCAAACATACATTCGATAAAGGAGGCGCAAAGTGAAGTACGTGAATTGTCCCGTGTGCGGCGGGAAACTGCTGGAAGGGGAGGATGGCAGCCGCGTCGTAGTCAAGTGCGCGAAATGCGGCAGGCTGGCGGAGGCCGTCATCGGCGGCGAAAGCGTGACCGTCACCCTCAGATCCCCGGGCGCGGATAAGGACGCAAAACCCGCGAGGAAAATTTCCCCTGAAAATATTCGTTAAAACGCTTGACAATATAGAACGTATGTGCTATATTGTGAGCACAAAAGAATAAGAGTCGGAGCCGACCGGAATCGCAGTCCCGGAACAGAGGACACGGAATGCGGGGCAGACATCGTACGTACCGAGCAGCGGAATATAATCCGCCGCGGTGCGCGCGGAGTCTGCCCTTTTTCTTTTGGAAAGGAGGTAAAATTTATGGAAAACATCGAGTGGATCGTATCACTGGCGGCAACTGCCGTAGCGCTTGTCTCGTCTGCCGTCGGATTCATCGCCGCGCTTGTCAAAGCGATCAAGGCGCGTGATGCCGAAAAGTGCAGAAATTTGCTGTCGGAAGCGGCAATCGGCGCCGTGGAATTTGCGGAAAAGCTTGTCGGAGCGTCGGGCGAGTCCAAAAAGGCCGCCGCGCTCAACCGCATAGCCGCCGAACTTGCCGAGTCAGGGGCACAATACGACGAGCAGGCCGCATCGGACGCCGTTGAAAAACTCATCGGTCTGTCCAAAGAGGTGAATGCGCGCGGCAGTTACATTCCTGCCGCCGCCGAAACGACAGTCGGCGGAACGCGCGACTGACTTATATCGGTCGAACCGCCGCGCAAGGCGCCGCGCGGCGCGACAATAAATAAACACAAAGGAGAACACAAAATGGTATTCAAAGACAGAGTGCCGCAGGTCGGCCTCGAAAATCGCAAATTCGTCAAAATCGTATCCGGAAGCGCAAGCGACGGAGAATTCTATGCAAAAATAACGAATGCCGACGGTGCGGAAGAAGAACCGGATTCGGTGCTTTGCGCCTCCAATCTCAACAATCTGACCGTCAAAGCCGCAAACATTACGGGTACGGTGGGAGATTCGCAGATTTCATCGGTAAGCGCCGGCAAGCTCACCGGTACGATAGACGCGGCGCGTCTGCCGGCGTCCGTCACCGCGCAGGTGACCGTTACCGGCGGTTCCGGTATAGGCGTTTCGAAGTCGGGCAGCACATACACCGTAAGCGGCAATTATGCTTCGCAGTCGGTGCGCGGCATGATCAGAATGTATGTCAGCGGCAGTACGCTGTATCTGTACAATCAATAAGGAGGAACGGATATGAACGCAATCATGGAAATTCTTAAAGCCAAGAACGGACTGACTACGGATGCCGCCGGCAACGTAATAGTCGTACCTACGTCGCCGTACGAATTCCGCACCGCGCCCCTTCGGGAGGGAGAAGCCGCGCTGCTGATAGGTCCGGAAGCATATATAGGGCTGCTCCTCGGGCTGTATCAGTTTGACGACACATTGAAAAATATTGTGCCGTTCGACACGGAACGTTTCGGCGAGTTTATACGCGCGGGAATTGCTACCGCGTAAAGGAGGCAGAAATGAGCATAAGCGCAAACGGAAACAATATAACTGCCGTATACGCGAACGGCACCGATATCACTCGTGTATACGTCAACGGTACGCAGTACTGGACGAAAACGCCGCCCGCGGGTACGTGGACGAATGCGTGGAGCGGACTGGCGTATATATACGATCCCGATAATACGACAGTCGGGCAGTACAGCTATACGCATACTTTCGCCGGAGTGTCGGCGTCGACGCTTCAGGGCAAAACCGTGCAGGTTGACGCAAAGTATAATTTCGTGTTCGACGGACAGACGTCGGTGACGAATCTGACGGCCGCGCGCGACGATTATACCGAAACGGGCAACCTGCCGTGGACGCCGCCGTCGTCGGCCGGCACGCAGCTTTCGGCATTGCAGCTGTCCGGCGCCTCGGTGCAGATAACCGGTACCGCCAATTATAATCATCTGTGGGGCAATCCGGTTTACGGTTATTTTACGGTCTCGAATATCTGGTATTACAACAAGAGCTGACAATGGTATTCAACGGTTTCATAGGTATAATATCGTGGCTGCCCGACGGCCGGCACAGAGCCGCGCGGGCGGAGAAATGCCGGGAGTTGATTGCTCGTTGCCGCGATGTGTTCGGCCTGCCCGTTGTCGCGGTTGCGCAGAACTGGCGCGAAGATATTCCTCGCAGCGGCGTTACGGCGCTGGAATATCCGCGGCTCGGCATAACCGCCGCGCGCAAAGCGCTGTGGGAGTATTTCCGTTCGTCGGCATACGACTGGATAATATGTTTCGACGACGATTGCGTGCTCGAAGGCACTCGCGGCGACGGCGACAGACTGAAAACGTTTCTCGGCGGTCTGCACGGCGGGTACCTGTGCCGCAAACCCAACGAATTCAAACTGTGCGCGATTCACAGAAGCGTGGCAGAGATGTTCGATATACCGGATATCGATGTGGAAAATGGTACGGGAATAGAAGATTACGCATTCTTTTCCGTGCTCGGATGCGCGGTTCCCGGACTGGAAGTCACCTACGACTGGGGCGCGCTGAAAGAAACGAGCCGCTGGCAGGGGGATGAAACCTCCTGCTGGCGCAGGCTCGGTATTGCGGAGCTGTTCCGCAAAACGGAAACATACATAAAAGGAGCAGAACATGCATTACACTACAAACAATAGCATAGGTTACGTGCCATTGGTCGGCGGTACATATTCCGGAAGCGAGAATGCCGGCGCATACTCGTATGCTTCCGAAACCATATGGGATTTCGGAAACGAATACGCCGGCGGCGCATGGTGCGGCGAAGAACCGCGTTTCAATATGTTCACGCGCGCAGTGCACTACGTCAGACCCGCGCTGTCAATAGGTTCGGCCGACAGACGTATCTCCGCGGCGCTGGTCTATGATTCCGAAATGAAACCGGGGGTATCCGTATTGTCCGCGGGAATGCCGCACGGCTGGAAGCTGGACGCTCACAGGTTTCTTGTGCGCGAGGGCGACGAAGACAACTGCATATACAAATATATCGACGGCGACGGCTGCGTACACCGTTTCGTTCCGTTCGAGCGCGATTCGGATCGTTATTACGACGCCGAAGGTCTGGGATATATCCTTACTCCCGCCGACGGCATCATCGAGGACTTACGCGGCAACCGCATGCTTTTCGAAGAAGGTCGCATCGCATGGCAGACGGCCGGAAATTCTTCCAAGACGAAAACGGTATACGAATACGACGATGCCGGCAGACTGACGCGCATATACGACGGGACGTCGGGAACCTCGTCGCCGACGGAATATCTGCAGCTCTCGTATGCGGACGGGCTGCTGCAAAGCATTTCGGCCGTACGGTCGGGCGTTACTTGCGCCGCGATTCAATATTCGTGCTCTGCCGGCAGGCTTGCTTCAGCGACGGCAGTGGCGGCCGATGCGACCGCGACGCAGCTGTACCGCTGCATATATACAGCCGACGATAAAATATCTCTTATGATCGATTCAAGAACCGGCGCTGCCGTGCAGACGACATACGGCGGCGACGGAACGGCGCAGGAGATACGCACGGGATACGTGAGTGAAAACGACGTATTCACGCAGAAGCGCGCGTGGGGCCGGGCAAAATGCAATTATCAGTCAGACAGCCGCCCGAAAGTATGCGAGTTCCTTATGCGTGACGAAAAGAACGTCATAACGGCATACGAATATAACGGCAGAGGCAGAATGATCGGCGCTTACGAGTGCAACGCGCAAAATACGCAATATAAGACGCTGACGCGCGAACGCGGCGTAAGCGTAGGGATTAACTCGTCGCCAGAAAATCAGACTGACGTGAGCATAAACGGAGCGGCCGCGTATAAGTTTACGGACACGCTGACGCTGTGCGGAACGGATCCGCGCCTGACCGGAGAGACGTATTACAGGTATTATGATCTGACGTTCCATCTCAAACATCGGTGCGACGCCGCGCGTCTGCGCGCTACGCTGATGTGCAGCCTGTCGGATGACAGCACTACCTCGTCGACCGTGGACGTTGACGCAAGCGCATACGGCGCATGGCAGAGCGTCAGCATTCCCGTGGATATGCGGAATACTACGAATACGATTACCGGCATGACGCTTACGCTGTCGGCGCCGGATGCGGAGAGTACGGGGGAATCCGTGGCATGCGACTTCCGTATCGCGGCCGGCGCAAAGCGCTCCGTGAAATTCGTATGCCGTAACGGGGCGGAATTGGATTGGCGCGACATAACGGCGATGACCGTATGGTATGCCGGGGCGTATAAAAATTACTATATGGGCGGAAATACGTATATGACCGCGGAAGAGATTATTGCCGCCGCGATCGAGGCCAATTCCCCGAGGGTGTCTCCTTTGGGCACTTACATCACGCTGTCAGGCGGAGAGAAGAGAGATTCGGGAGTAACCGCAATCGTATATACCGGCGAAGCGGGGACGTTTTATCTGGAAGACTTATACGCCGGAACCTCAACGGATAAAAAGATAATATGCGAGAGCATCAGCCCGGATAACAGGAGCCGGACGCGCGAATACATATCCATGACGACCGGCGGAGTGTATACGCATACGGAAACGACGGTCTGCACGGACAAGGACAAAACGCTCGGCGATGCGGACGACGAGGATATCTTCACCGGCACAAACGCGGTGAAAGTGACGGATTATTACGGCAACGTATTGAGCGAAACCGATGCATACGGGGTGAAGAAAGAATATACGTACGACGGCCACGGCAACCGTCTGACCGCCAAGCTCGTGGGCGGCAGCGGCGGTACGATAGTGCTGGAAGCAGATACATACGACGCCTCCGGTTATCTTACGTCGCGTCACGGTACGGCGTCGGGAGAGGATTATACTTACGACCTGCCGTACGGTACGATCAATACAATATACGATAAAAACAGAAGTACGGGCGGCGCGTACAGCCGCAGCGGAGGAAGCACGCAATACGGCTACGACGCTTTATATGAGAACGTAAATAACGTATACAAACGTGACGAGAACAATACATTATGGAAAAGGGTGTCGTATGAATATTCGAACGGCATAGTCAATGTCGTGTCGGACGGAATGAGTAAATACGGAATAACGCCGGATATTGCAAACGATAAAATTGCGTACGGAGTATACGACAACGGCGAGAACACCGAATACCTTGCCGAAGAAATCGAACGGAATACGAACAGCACCGTACATCGGTATTACAGGGGAAGCGCAACGGATACCGTGACCGTGAGTACGAACAACTACGGCAAGACGACGGGAATATCCGGGAACGGAAGCAGCGTTACGTATTCATACGGCGCCGGTGGCGCGAGCGGCTATGCCGGCAGACTGGAATATATAAACGACGGCTATTCCGGACGTACATATAACTATTTCTATGACCACGCAGACAATGTGTGCGAGTGGAAAATCAACAATAAACTCAATGTACGGCAGATATCCAATACGGAAACGGAGTATACGATCGGAACCGGTTATCGTTTCATCACGGAAGTGAATTACGATACGGCGCAAACGGTCAACCCTCGCGTGATATCCAGCAAGTTAAAAGTAGATAACAGCAACAGCGGAAACGTTACCGACGCTATTACATGCGGAGCCAACTATGTATACGACGAATACGGCAGAATAAAGGCAAAGCATGCGGATGTATATGTGGGAAACAGATATCCCATATATACGGCATACGGATACGGAAACGGCAACGCACCTTTTGTGCAGAGCAAAACGACGTCGTTTGACGGCGTCGGCAACACGTCTGACGCCAGCCGTGTTCTGACCGAGACGCGGACTTACGATAACCACGGCAGAGTGATCGGCGTAGTGAGAAAGGCCGAAGGGCAGTATGCGACAACCGAAACCGAAAACTATACCGAAACGGAGAGCTATACGTATGATGTGCTCGGAAGACTGAAGACCGAAAGCAACGGAATTATGGGAGTGAAATTATGGGAGTGAACCGAACGTACACGTACGCAGTCGGATATGCGGGCGCGCGGATCACGGACGTGACAGATAACGGAATAGGCAAATATTATTTCTATGATCTTCGCGGCCGCCTTGCAAAGATATCTTCCGCCAGCGACGGAACCGGAACTCAGACATTATATACATACGATAACTACGGTAACCGGATAAGCGACGGAAACAGAAGCTATACGTGGACGAGAGGGCGCCTGCTGGCGAGCGCGGGAAGCGCGACGTATACGTACGATCACAACGGAATCCGCAGCAAAAAGGTATACGGCGGGAAAACGACCGAATATCTGTATGACGGCGGAAAACTGCTGCACGAAAGCGGCGGAGACAATACGATAACGTATTTCTACGACGTCGAAGGAATCAATGCTGCGAGCATAGACGAACAGTATCTGATAGTGGTCACGGATCTGGACGGAAGCGTGAGATACATAGCCGGCTCGGTCGGCCAGATAATCGCTCAGTACAAATACGACGCATACGGGCGCTGCAAAGTATATAAGCAGGACAACACCGAAGATACGGATATGAGTTCGCTTGGCAACAGATTTCCGTTGCGATGGAAAGGATATTACTATGACCGTGATCCTGAAGTGGGGCAGTATCTGGACGCGATAGAAATCCCCGAAGCGATTTCGGAAAAGTATCTTGACAGGAACGGAATTCTGTGCGATAATATACTCGAGCTTATGCCGTATATGTGCAGCGTGCTGGTCAATATGGCGAAGGATCCCGCATGCACCGATACGGAAGAAGGCATACCTTGGTGGAACTGGCTTATTGCCGCCGGCGTTATATGGCTGCTGGCATTGACGACGGTCGTGACATCGGGACTGGGCTTATCCGTAGCCGGAGTAATGGCCGGAATGCTGAAAGGCGCGGTGATGAGTACCGTGACAAACACGATATTCGGCGGATTTGTCGGAGGCATAAGCGCGGCGATAAACGGCGGAGATGTGCCCGGCGGTATACTGAGCGGAGCGAGCGACGCGGTATTGAGCGGATTAATAAGCGGAGCGTTGAGCGGTGCGTTGGGTACGTTTTCAGCCGGGATAAGCGGAGGAACAAGACTGCTCATACATAAGGGAGTGCAGGTGGCGGGGAATGTCGTGCTGAGCGGAACCTCGTATATATTGAGCAGCGCAATCACGGGGCGAGAAACCAAACCGGCCGGATTCTTTGCCTCGATACTGAGTGGCGTAGTTCTAGGTATGACGTTTAACGCCTCATGGTTAAAATCTTTCGGTATCGGAATGCTTTCTGAGATGCTGGCATGGTTTGGTTCATTTCTTGATTCGTTATTGGGGTAAATGATATGGATAATGCATATTTTTTCACTTCGATTGGAAGTATCGGCCTAATTGGCATGGCGGATGTTTTCATTATGATAGGAATTGCTCATGCTTGGTTTAGAGGCAAATATATAAAAGAGTTTTTTCCTGAGTGGAAAGGTACGCATAAATTAATTGGCTGGTATGTCCTGTGGATGGCATTGCTGAGTCTGAATTGCGTTCTCATCTGCATGCCGTTAATATTTGTATCCGACGTATTCGTCGCTGTTTCGTATATAATAAGCTTTTCGTACTATTATGTATTGGGGTTCATATATTTGATAGTCAAGCATAGTATACGGTACTATTACGACAAGAAGAAACGACGGCTGGACGAGGTGCGAATGACGGAGAAGCAGGAGCGACAAGAGGCAGAGCAAGCCGAACAAGATACAGACGTTTCGGAAGACGAATCATCGTCTTAACCGTGAAACAGCCGCAGCAAAAGCTGCGGCTGATTAAAAGAAATTGACGCGATTTCAATCGCGTCAATTTCTTTTAATCAAACAATATACATTGATATCAGAATAGCAACAAGTAACAACAGACTGATGCCTAAAATAATCAAGATATAACTTAGAACGATTAATGGCTCCGCCAAACCCAAATTTAATAAAACAATGCCGCTTATTAAAAAAATAATCCCAATAATTGAGAAAATCAGTATCGGTATAAATAGCTTTTTTCTTCCTGAATAAATCGCACACAAAACAGCACCGACAAGGATTAAGATCCCGCCTAAGACCATCATTATATATCCGAGTATAGTCAAATGTGTGGGAATCAAGCTGACTATAAGAGCACCACATACTACAAGAGCTAATCCAAAAATTAGAAAAGCTAATATAATAAATAAGCGTCCTTTCATATTGATATTATAACGTATGATACGATTTTTGTCAATATCCGTGTAAAGTTTTAGTCTATAAAATAGTATCTTGACAGGAACGGAATTCTGTGCGATAATATACTCGAGCTTATGCCGTATATGTACAGCGTACTGGTCAATATGGCTAAGAATCCCGCATGTACCGATACGGAAGAAGGCATACCTTGGTGGGCTTGGCTGGTTGGTGCGGCAATAGTTATAGGTGCTTCACTAATAACCGGAGCAATTGCCGCAGGTATTGGTTATATAGCTGGTACAATGGGTCTAATAGGCAGTACTGCGATTGTAGCTGGAAAAAATATGGCGTTAAGTACTGGTTTCAATGCATTCTTAGGCGGTATTATTGCTGGTGGTATAAATTTAGCAGCTCAAGCTCTTGGCGGAAATCTTAATTATGTTAATCTGGCGGTTAATACATTCACTGGCGCCATATCCGGTGGATTTGGAGGTTCTGCACTGTCTGTTAGCTGGCAGATTGCTATTAATGCAATGCTGGGAGGCATCAGCTATAGCACAATAAAAGCAATTAATAAACAACCGATTAATAGTGATGAGTTGTTTGGATCTATAGTTTGGGGCGCATTTGCTGGTATAATCGGCGGACATGGTATGATGATTTCCGGCGGGAATGTCGCAAGTTCTGCATTTTGGAATGAATTGATGCCAGGCTCTATAATATATGCAAATGAGTTTATTCGTACATGTTTTAAAGAAATATGGCGTGGTTTCATTAAGAATAGTATTTGGTCAATTATTATCGAAATATTATCTAATTAATATGGAGAGTATTATGAAGAAAAGATTTCTTGGTTTAAAAAGCTTAACGATAATAATGATAGTTGTAAATGTCATTTTATTAGCGATAGGAATCGCAATTACTATCGTTTTGCTGGATTTGAATGATATATTGACAAAAGTTATTCTTTATATCGCTCTGTGGGGATTCATAGTATTTTGTTTAATTATTTCATTATTAAGTTTTAGATATGCCGAAATTTCCGATAAAGGGATAGCATTGTTATCTTTGCGCTGGGGAAAGATACAATATGCTTGGAATGAAATTATACAAATACAGATAAAAAACATTCGGATATTAGGTATAAAAGGACGACTGATTTGTTGTTACAAAAGGCTTTTAACGGAAGACGAAAAAAGTTCGGAAACAACCGAGATGGCATTCAGTTACAGTCGTAAGGCTGTCGATGAAATAAGGAAATATTATGAAAATGACATTGTTATGTAATCAATGTTGCAAGATTAAATTGACCGCATAGTTCAAAATCAATACCACGCATTGACCGCGTGGTATTGATTTTGAAACAACAAATTGTTGATTTATTAAAATGGTGACAATATTATGTATAATTTTGAAGTTTCCTTATGTGATAAAGAGTTGTATTTGGGCGAGTATAATCTTGACGAATATTCGGTATTGACATATTCATGGGAGGATTCAAGTTATCAATTATTCTTCGGACTTGATCGACATACTTTTCTCGGTATTAATTCTGATACTGGACGTTGTTACAGTGTATCTATAATGTTGGACGCTGTCATTTTCGAATTATCAGAGCGTACAATACATATTGATGCTATATGCGATATGTATTATAGAAATTCAGAATATAAAACATTGCCCGCCGCATCAGGTGGTGTCATTGATGATTTTCAGTTGAAGTATTATGTTAACGTAAAGCAGGGATTAATATTTATAGGAGATGTATCAGCCGATGGAGAGATAATAGAGTATTCGCAAAATAATTATGCTCTTGTTAAAGAAGGTAAACTTCAATTACTGATTCTACGTGTCAGTTCCGATATTATTGATTATATTTTCAAGCACTGTTTAAGCTCAATTTATATTTAATATAATGGCAGAATTATTATATAACGACAAAGAATTGTATGTAATATCAATTTAACGGATTTAAGATGAAGAAAAGATTTATTGGATTAAAAAGCTTAACGATAATAATGATAGTTGTAAATGTCATTTTATTGGCGATAGGAATCGCGATTACTATTGTTTTGCTGGATTTGAATGATATATTGACAAAAGTTATTCTTTATATCGCTTTGTGGGGATTCATAGTATTTTGTTTAATTGTTTCATTATTAAGTTTTAGATATGCCGAAATTTCCGACAAAGGGATAGCATTGTTATCTTTGCGCTGGGGAAAGATACAGTATGCTTGGAATGAAATTATGCAAATACAGATAAAAAACGTTCGGGTATTCGGTATAAAAGGACGGTTGATTTGTTGTTACAAACGGCTTTTAACGGAAGACGAAAAAAGTGCGGAAACAACCGAGATGGCATTCAGTTATAGTCGTAAGGCTGTCGATGAAATAAGGAAATATTATGAAAATGACATTGTTATGTAAACAATGTCGCAAGATTATACACTTGCGGCATTGTTAGAATCGGGACGTTTTTCCTTGCATAGAGGTATTAAGCATATGATTTATTGTGATAAAAAATTATTAACATACGAAGAACAAAAAAACTATCTTGCGGCAATAGCATATTTGGAAAAACAATATAGCATGAAAAACAGTTTCGATATTTTGCTTGCATTGTTTGCGGATAGTTGGTGTTATTTCAATATGCCGGATATATGCCAAAGTGCAAGCATGGAGATATATGGTAAATGGAAACAATATACCGATATCATCATTACAAAACAATTTGACGATTTTGCGCGCTATGTAGTGGGTTATGTGCTATGTTTGCACGGATTTTATTTCGGCGCAAAATATGAACAAACGGGCAGGGAAATATTGTCTGAATGCGCAAAACAGAGTTCCGATGAGTGTATTAAAAAACTTGCGGAAAGCTTTATTGCCAATGAAAAGAAAAATGCCGCAAAAAAATATCCGTCATACGACCTGTCCGACTGTCTGAAATTGTTTCCGTCCGAGTCGCTGTTGGACCGATATTTCCGCCGAATAATCATGATGTCAGGCAGTGAATAATTGTGTCACGGATGCGGTTGATTTCCGCATCCGTGACATTTTTTTATCGTGTACAGCAAAATTGTATCTTGACAGGAACGGGATTCTGTGCGATAATATATTTGAACTTATACCGTATATGGAAAGCGTGCCGGTCGATATGGCAAAGGATCCCGCGTCTGCACAGGGTGGGGAGGGATTTAATGAAAATAAAACAAGTATTAAATGATAAAATAAATTCTTTTGAATTCTATTTTGATCTGTTCAAAGCAAACATTATGGAAAAAGTACTACGATTATTTTGCCTTGAAGATATATATGTATCCGTATATGGTTTGCTTTCGAATTATGCGGTTATTGATCATTGCAAAAATATTACTGATAAGTCTCATATCATACGTGCAAGAAAAGGGATATTCGATATGGCTTTCGGCTTGAACTCCGGGAACATAAGTTTATTGTTTTCTATTCTCGGTAAAGACTTGGATGAGGTAATGATTTGGAGCCGAGAACGTGACTGGGAGCGGTATGTGGCAGAAGAAAGTGAATTCCCGGCATTTATTCTGCACAGGAAAAGTGATTCGGAGAGAATATGCAACAAATTCTGCCTTGATTTTGAGCCATATAAGAATAATAGAGTCAATATTTTTTGCGATTCATCCTTTGCGGATGGCATGAAAATTGCAAAAAGTGATTTGGAAAAAATTTGCGATGAATAATAACTATTCGGCAAAACGAACAAACCCCGCAAAATAATGATATGACAATGAAAAAGCATTTTTTGGGAATGAAAAAGAACAATATATTTTTAGCGTGTATATTCGTCCTTTTGATTGGGATTGCGGTGGCAATAACCGTATATTCGCTTTTGAATGATAAAATATTGTTTATATTCCTTATATGGATTTTGGTTGTCATATATATCGTCATATGGGTTGTATATTTTTCGTTGGTTACTATCGATAATGAGAATATAACAATAAGTTCGATACGTTATGGAAAAAGGAGATTCTCGTGGAAAGAGATAGTAGAAGTAGACATAACGTATATCAAAGTATTGTTTGTTCAGTATAGGATTATCTGTCTTTATAGAGAGAAATTGTCCGTCTCGGAAAAGCGGGTGACAAGGAACGCAATGTCTGTGAGTTACGGCAACAGAATCTTGAAGGAGATAAAAAAACATTATCATGGTGAAATAGCTACTGTTAAAATGGAGTATTAAAAACTCATATGATAAATTTATGTACACAAAAAGCGTCCTATGGACGCTTTTTGTGTAGAGTACACGTGGACACGAGGCTCATTGCTCAGCGGAATCTCTTTTGCCGATAATACGAAAACTGTATCTTGACAGGAACAGGATTCTGTGCGATAATATATTTGAAACACGCTCGTTGCTGATTAGTAAATGGTTGTTTTAATTATGGAGGGATTTATGCCAATACCGACACACTTGACAAAGTTTGCCAATCCAATAGTTAAAAATATTCATAAAGCCATATTCGGTATTAAATGTTGCTGCGGTAATACATGTTTCATGCTTACTAAAAGTAAAACCCATCATAACGGCAAACTTGCAGATGATTATTATGACTCATTGAAAGTGCCTGTTTTTTCCGTCCATTCTGCGATCGATAAAAAGAGCGGGAAACGGTATTTCTACGGAAAGACATTTTTCGGTATACATGTAGGAAAACATTTTGCCGAAGATTTTGGAACGATGGGCGATATCGAAGTGGTAGAAATCGAATGTTTGAATTGTAAAACTCACTTTGTGATTTTTGACAGCAGATACCACGGCTATGACGCGCTTGCCGAACAACATTGCGATCCGTCGGCGGAGAATAATATATTGCTCGAAAAGAAGGTTATTGTTTCGGATATAATAATCAAGCTACGATACGATTTATCCGATGCTGAGCTAAGAACGGTATTCGGCGCCGAATGCTCGGAAAAAGATTTAACAGAGGCATTCGGAAGCATTATAATAGACGGAATCGTTGACGAAAAGAAGCAACGACTATTCGAGCGCGAAACCGCATAATAAACCGTGTTTGTGAGACAGCCGCAGCTTTTACTGCGGCTGTCTGCTTGATATTCTTTAATTCATTTCAATACTCGCTGCGGCCGAGGAGATAGTCGGCGGATACGTCGAAAATCTCGCACAGGCGGCAAAGCTGCTCGTAACTGCACTCATACACGCCCTTTTCGAACCTCTGATAAACGGGCTGGGCGACGCCCATCTTGTCGGCGACCTGCTGCTGGGTCATTTTGCATTGCAGCCGCAGTTCGCGCAGCCTTTTTCCCATTTCGTCTTTTATCATCGTTCTCCACCCCGTATTTTGCAAATCTCTTGACTTTATTATACAGAAAGAGTATAATAATAAAAAAATTTATACGCTAAGTGTATAAAACCGATACGGTCACCACCCACCCCGTCAAGACCCCGAACGGAAGCGAACTTCCGCGGGGTCTTGTCATATCCGCCGGTATAAATTAAATTTATGTTAGAAATCCGCCAAAAGCTCAAAATAGTATTGACTTGCCGCGGCGGGAAATAGTAAAATATATACGGAAAACACGGCTACGGAGAAAATATATGTCAAAGGAACGAAAACCGATAGATACCGGGGCGGAAGAGCAGGCGAAGCCGCTCAAACGCCGGAAAAAAGGCGGCTGCCTGAAAAAACTGCTCATCACGCTGGGCATAACCGTCGGCGTGCTGGCGGTGCTCATCGTGGGCGGCCTGTTCATAAGCGACGCGGTGATGAAGAGCCAGGTCGGCGTATCGCTGTTCGACGTGTTCGGCGCGATAGGCGACATAGGCAACTATGATCGCGACGAGATCGTGACCAACTCGTACGGCGACGAGGACGTGGCGGGATTCTACGACGCCGCCAACGGCACGTTGTTTTTCAAGACGGGCGACGAAGCGGTGCTGGATTCGGAGTACATCCGCGATCTGCTCGGCGAGGCGACGGGCGGCGGCGATGTAACCGCGTCGCTTCTCGACATGCTGAGCAGCGATAATTTCGATACCGAAAAGCTGGCGGCGTTCACCGGCTGGAAGGACGGCTCGTCCGTGACCGCGACGGTGACCGACAGGCAGTTCGCCGCCTTCCTCGACGATCTCATTTTCGGCTCCGGGTACATCGATTCAATGCTGCCCGACTCATATTCGGATATGCTGGGCGACGCGTCTTTGGGCGACCTTGCGACGCTCGAACAGATAATAGTAACCGACGTTCCCGATTCCGACAGCGTGACGATGAAACTGACGATGTCGCTGGACATAAACAAGACGATAGACACCGTGCTGCCCAATCTTCCCGACGACGCGGGCATGGTCAAATCGTTGGGCTGGCTGTTCAAGTTCCTGCTGCCCGACGAAACGTTCGTCAGCGCGACCGTCGATCTGTCCGACGCGTCCGCCGGCATGGATCTGGAACTCAACGCGCTGTCGCAGGAAACGTGCGGCGTAACCGCTCGCGAGGAGATACTGAGCAAGTACGACACCGACGGCGACGGTCAGGTCACGAAAATGGACAGACTGTTCATCATCATCGAGAGTTTCTCGAATACCGACGTCAGGCAGGCCGTGGACGACGCGGCTTCGGGCGTGCTGGGTTATATCTGCAAGTCGGACGACGGCGGGTTCTCGCTCGCAGACGCGATCGACCTCGGCGGCGTAACGTCGTCGGCGTCGGGCACTTCGCTGCCCATAGACATGTACGGCATGCTCGCCGGCGCGATGAACGCGCAGACGGGCGGCAGCGCGACGGCAAGCGACATCATCGTGCTCATGCAGGCGCTGATATGCTCCGACCCCGCGGCATATTCGGACGTCGATTTCCTGTACCGTTCCGACTATTATTACAATCCGTCCGACGCAAAGCTGGCGGCGGCGCTCGAAGAGTGCGGCTTCTCCTCTCTCTCCGACGTGGTGACGCTCGAGGACTATGAGAAACTGTGCGCGGCGTACGGCGGCGAGCCGTACACCGAATCGGGCGCGACGACGGACGGGCTGGAAAGCGTATACAAAGACATGTTCATGGCCGAGCTGGAAGAGGTCTATTGCCTCGACCTCGGCGATTACACCTTCGATGACGTGGTCGCGCTGTTCGGTATTACCGCGGACGGCGGCGCCTCGTCAGCCGAACTGACCGATCTCATAGACGGGACGAAGCTTGCGGAGGCGGCGGCTGCGGACGAAACCGAACCGCTGCGCATAACCGACCGCATGCTCGGCGCCATCCTGACCGAGCTCATGCCGCAGTTCATAGGCGAGGGTCTCGCGGGCTGCGACATCACGCCGCGCGCGCTCCGCATAGAAAAAACGACGGCGGGGGACGTGACCCACGACCTCGTGACCGTGACGTTCACGATCGATTTGACCCCCATGCTGGGCGGCTCGGCGGACTATCTCTCCGGCATTCTCCCGCAGCGGCTGACGCTCGCCGTCACCGCGGATATGACGCCGGGGCTGGCGGAAGAGGACAGAGCGGCGGCGGAACTGACCTGCTTCAACGACATAAACGCGGCCGGCACGTCGTTTAACGGACTGACGACGGACTATCTGCTCGCCGCGCTGGAACGCGTCGTGCCCGACCTGGATATGGACTCGCTGCTTGCCGACATGGCGTCGGGCATGGCTTCGGTGTCGGATAACATGGCGGAGACGCTGCCCGGCTTCTCGTTCGCAGCCACCGAAGGCGCGGAAGGCTATGCCGAACTGCCCGAGGTGTTCACGCTTGCCGCGGATATGCTCGGCCTCAGCGAAGGCGACGGCGCGGTGAGCGGCGAAGAGCTCAAAAGCGCGACGGACTATCTCGTCAATTACGAGTATACCGGCGAGGATAACGCCGCGTCCGCCGACTACGTCGACTTCCTTATGTCCGTGCAGGAACACTATTACGTCGCCCCGCAGCTCGGCACCTTTGATTCCGTATTCGACAACCTGACCGACGGTTCTTCGTCGTATCTGTTCCGCACGGAGCCGACGACATACACATATACCCGCGCCGACGGCACGACGGTGACCGAGACATTCGGCGGATATGATGCCGGCGAAACCCACGACGTCCCCGTGGAGCTGACCGAAAAGGATCTGCTCGCCGTGCTCGTCGAGAAGATAGCGGACGGTGACTTCGCCTCCGCCCGCGAATACGCCGAACTGATAGACGCGAACATAACCGCGGACGATACCATAGCGCTCGACATCAGGCTGGCGACGGGCGGGCTGCTCGAAGAACGGTACGCGTCGGTGTTCGACTGCGAGTATATCTACGCGCGGCTGACCGTCGACGTCGGCAGCCCCGCGGCCGGCACGGACGGCAGGACGTATTACGTCACCGGCATCGAGCTTAACGGCGAGGGCGAGGGCGGCGCGGATTACGACGCGGTCATGCGCATACTCGCCAGATTCGGCGTGTCCGGCTTCGATCTCGATGCAGTCGCCGAGGACGTGGGCGCTGCGACGTACGACGTGTTCGAGATGTTCGATAACGCAAAACTGACGTA
Source organism: Candidatus Protoclostridium gallicola (assembly GCA_904387375.1). Lineage (GTDB taxonomy): Bacteria > Bacillota > Clostridia > Christensenellales > Pumilibacteraceae > Protoclostridium > Protoclostridium gallicola. The sequence continues at coordinate 30,718 of CAJFLE010000002.1, read as the reverse complement.
TACGTTCGCCGACGGCGCGATAACCTTCCCGACGCTGGACGGCTATATGGCGGCGCTTGCGCCTGACGCCGACGCGGCATGAGGCGGCTATGCATATAGAAAAACTGACGATAGCCAATTACAGGAACTACGCTTCCGCCGAGATATATCCCGGCGGGGGCGTTAACCTGTTCGTGGGCAACAACGCGCAGGGCAAGACCAACCTGCTCGAAAGCGTATACCTCGCCTCGGTGGGCAGGAGCGCGCGCACCCCGCGCTGGCAGGAACTCATAAAGTGGGGCGAAAAGGAAGCGCTCGTCCGCGTTTCCGTGCGCAAGGACATAGGACGGGACGAGGTGACGATAAAGCTGGACAAGGAAAAGCGCGTCGCGGTCAACGGTCTGCCCCTCTCGCGCATAGGCGAGCTCATGGGCGTGCTCAAAACCGTGCTGTTTTCGCCCGACGAACTGCGCATAGTCAAGGACGGCCCCGGCGAGCGCAGGCGGTTCATCGACATCGCGCTGTGCCAGCTGTCCAAAGCGTACTTCTACGCGCTGACGCGGTATAACAAAATTCTCGCGCAGCGCAACAAACTGCTCAAATCCTCGCCCGCGGACGACGCGATAGACGTGTGGGACATGCAGCTCGCCCGCGAGGGCGCGCGCGTCGTAAAGACGCGCCGCGGTTTCATCGAAAGGCTGGCGCCGCTCGCCGAAGCGGTGCACCTCGACATCACGGGCAGCGAGAAACTGTCGCTGTCATACGAGGGGCCGGAGGGCGGCAGCATAGACGAAATAGAGGCGGCGCTGCTCGCGGCGCTGCACAAGAGCAGGCAGCGCGACCGCATGTTCATGCTGACTCACGTCGGCCCGCAGCGCGACGACCTCGGCATATCCGTGGGCGACGTCGACCTGCGCGCGTACGGTTCGCAGGGGCAGCAGCGCAGCGCGGCGCTGTCGCTCAAACTCGCGGAAATGGAGCTGCTCAAAGCGGAGAGCGGCGAGTATCCCGTGCTGCTGCTCGACGACGTGCTCAGCGAGCTGGACGAATACCGCCAGTCCAAACTGCTGTCGCACATAAAAGCGTATCAGACGATAATCACGTGCACTTCGCTTTCGCCCGAGGTGCGCGAACGGCTGGGAGAGGCGAAGGAATTCAGAGTGTCCGCCGGCACCGTGACCGAAGCGGACGGCGCATAAGGAAATACATAAGAATATGAAAGACGGAATTTACAAAATAGCCGTCGGCACCCCGAAAATTCATCTGGGCGACCCGGCGGCGAACGCGGAAGAAATCATGCGGGTCATAGACCGCGCGGCGGACGCGGGCGCGAAAGTGCTCGTGCTGCCCGAGCTGTGCACGACGGGCTATACGGCGGGCGACCTGTTCCTGCTCGACAGCCTCATAACCGGCTCGCGCGAGGCGGTGGACAGAATCGCGGACGCGACGGCGGGCAGAAACATGCTCGTCGTGCTCGGCGCTCCGGCGATGTACGGCGGCAAGCTGTACAGCGCGGCGTTTTTCCTGTCGCACGGCAGGGTGATCGGCATCGTGCCCAAGTCGCACATTCCCAACTATTCGGAATTCTACGAAGGGCGCATGTTCTCGGCCTGGAAGGGCGGCAACGCCTTCGACGAGGACCTGCACTGTCCCATAGGCGCGAAGCTGCTGTTCCGCCAGGAGGGCGGCGATCTCGCCGTCGCGGCGGAGGTATGCGAGGACCTCTGGGTGCCCGACAGCCCCTCCGTCGGCCACGCGCTCGCGGGCGCGCTGCTCGTGTGCAACACGTCGGCGTCAAACGAAACGATAGCCAAGGCTGACTACCGCCGCTCCCTCGTCGCCATGCAGTCGGCAAAACTGTGCTGCGCGTATGCGTACGCCGACGCCGGCGCGGGCGAATCCACGACGGACACGGTATACGCCGGGCACAACCTCATTGCCGAGAACGGCGTCGTGCTGGGAGAGGGCGAACTGTTCGGCGACGAACTCGTAGTCGCCGACATAGACATAAAGCATCTGGCGCACGACCGCCGCCGCATGACGAGTTTTGAGCCGAAGTCGGACGGATATTCCGTCGTCGGGTTCGCGCTCGACCCTGTCGAAACGGCGCTGACGAGGAAACCCGACCGCAACCCATTCGTACCCGCCGTCCGGAGTGAGCTGGACAGGCGCGCGGAGGATATCCTCCGCATTCAGACGGCGGGACTGAAAGGCCGCATGGCCAACTGCGGGATAAAGCGCCTCGTCGTGGGCGTCAGCGGGGGACTGGACAGCACGCTCGCGCTGCTCGTCGCGGTACGCGCCGCCGACGCGCTGTCGCTGCCGCGCACGGCCGTCACCGCTGTGACGATGCCCTGCTTCGGCACTACGCGCCGCACAAAGTCCAACGCCGGGAAAATGAGCGAACTGCTGGGCGTGGATTTCCGCACCGTGGACATAACGGAGAGCGTGCGCAGGCACCTTTCCGACATCGGCCACGACGGCGTGACGACGGACGTCACTTTCGAGAACGCGCAGGCGCGCGAGCGCACGCAGGTGCTGTTCGACATCGCCAACGCGGCCGGCGGCATAGTCGTCGGCACCGGCGACCTGTCCGAACTCGCCCTCGGCTGGTGCACGTACAACGGCGACCACATGAGCTCGTACGCAGTCAACGCCTCCGTGCCCAAAACGCTGGTGCGCCACCTCGTCGCCTACGAGGCCGCCCGCCTGCCCGGTCTGCGCGACGTGCTGCTCGACGTGCTCGACACTCCGGTCAGCCCCGAGCTGCTGCCAACGGGCGGTGACAAGGTCGTCCAGCACACCGAGGAGATCGTCGGCCCGTACGAACTGCACGACTTTTTCCTCTATCATCTTATACGCTGGGGCTCGTCCAAGGCCAAGATACGCCGCCTCGCGCTCGCGGCGTTCGAAGGGGAGTACTCCGCCGAAACGATAGACAAGTGGCTGTCCGTATTCTTCCGCCGCTTCTTCTCGTCGGCGTTCAAACGCTCCTGCCTGCCCGACGGCGCCAAGGTGGGAAGCGTCAGCCTTTCGCCGCGCGGCGACTGGCGCATGCCCAGCGACGCGCACGTGATAGAGTAAAAATTTTCCGCAAAAAATTTTCCGCGGAGGCCGTTTCTTAATTTTCATTTAAGAAAGCCCGGTTATAATGCGGGTGTAAGTTGATTGAGACTTACGCATGAATCAGCCGTATCATCCATCCTCAGAGGTCCTGCCGCGATCGCGAAAGCGTACGGGCGGGACTTCATTTTTGCAAAAAAACGCTTGTATTTAAGCGATATTTAATTAACGCGTACTATTATAATGCAAAATATATTTACAAACCCGGCTGCGGCTGGTATAATGAAAGCAGGCAGGTGATATCATGAGAGTGCTCATAGTGGAAGATTCCGTCAGCCTGACGGACGCGCTCAGCGCGGTGCTCAAAAGAGAAAAATATACGGTCGAAGTCGCCCACGACGGCGAGGAAGGCGTGGCGTACGCCGAAACGGGCGTTTACGACGCCATTATCATGGACGTCATGATGCCGAGGATGAACGGCATCGAGGCGGTGCGCGAACTGCGCCGCAAAAAAGTAGGCACGCCCGTCATAATGCTGACCGCGCTCGGCGAGGAGTCGGACAAGGTCACGGGGCTGGACTGCGGCGCCGACGACTATCTGACCAAGCCGTTTTCCATTCCGGAGCTGCTCGCGCGCATACGCGCCGTCACCCGCCGCAAAGGCGAGATAATCCCCGAGGACGGACTGACGCACAACGGCGTGACGCTGAACCTCAGCACGTTCACCATGAGCTGCGGCGAGAAGTCGGTCAAGCTGTCCAAAAAGGAAGCGGAGATCATGAAGTATTTCTTCGACCAGCCCTCTTTCGTCGCCCAGCGCGACCAGCTCATAAACAAGGTGTGGGGCTTCGACAGCGAATTCGAATCCAACAACCTCGAAGTGTTCATATCCTTCCTGCGCAAGAAACTCAAATTTCTTTCCGCGCCCTTCACGATAGCGCCCGTGCGCGGAGTGGGGTACAGGCTGAATGAAAACGAATAAGAAAAACGCCGCGCCCGAAGAAAAGGCGGAGAAGGCACAGTCCGGCAAAGCGGCGGGGGCAAAGCCCGCAGGCGTTACCGACAAGCTGTTTCACAAACTCCAGCTGCACTTTACCTTTATCGTGACCGCGCTGTGCTCCGTGCTCATCGCGATATGCTTCGGCGCGTCCATATTCGCCAATCTCTTTTCCATGGAGATGACCATATCCGCGGCGCTGGACGAAGCCATGTCCATGCCCATAGAGCTGGTCATCGGCGGAGGCGTGTACGAGGGACCTGCCGAGTGCACCGTCGCGGTCATAGGCAGCGACTGGGACGAGGCGCTCATAATAGCGAAATACGACTATCTGACCGAACAGGACGTGCGCTCCATGATCGCGTCGTCGCAGGACGGCTCGACGGACATAAAGGTTTCGGACAGGATATACCGCGCCGGCAGACGGGTGATCACGCGCAGCGACGGCCGCAGCGTGGAAATATACGCGTTTTACGATTACACATATCCCCGGCACATGTTCTTCACCCAGTCCATGGCGATAGGTTTCGCCTTCCTCGGACTGGTGATTCTGCTCATGCTGTTCGCGTACATGCTGTCCGGTCGCATACTGTCGCCGGCGCACGAAGCGCTCGTCAAGCAGAAAGACCTCGTCGCCAACGCCAGCCACGAGCTGAAAACGCCCATTACGATCATCGGCGCCAATCTCGACGTCATCAAGGCGGACGGCTCGGCCACGGTGGACGACAACGCCAAGTGGCTGGACAACATAGAAAAACAGACCAAGCGCATGCATACGATGGTGACCGAGATGCTGGAGATGTCCAGTTTCGAGGCGGCGGGTTACAAGCCCGACATAACCGAATTCGACCTCGGCGAGCTCGTGGAAGGCTACTGCCTGTCCTTCGAGGCGGCGTGCTACGAGCGCGGCATAACGCTGGAGCTCGCCTGCGAGGAGAACATGAAAGTGCGCTCCGACGCCAAGAGCTGGTCCAAGCTGCTCGGCATACTCCTCGACAACGCCGTCAAATACGCCGACGACGGCAGCAGGATAAACGTGTCGCTGTCGTGGGCGGGCGGAAAGAAGCGCAGGAGCGCCGCGCTCGCCGTCAGCAACACAGGCAAGACCATACCGCCCGAGGAAATAGGTTTCATATTCGAGCGTTTCCATAAGGTGGGCGACGGCGCGGACAGCTTCGGATTGGGGCTGGCCATGGCGAAAACGATATGCGAGAATCTGGGCGGCGACATATCCTGCCGCAGCGAAAACGGGCTTACCACGTTCACGGTCATCATGCCCGTGCAGGACGCCGCGGCGCAGAAACCGCAGAAGGAGATACGGAAATGATATATAAAAACATAGCCGAACTTGCGGGGAACACTCCGCTGCTCGAACTGGGCGCATTCGCGGCGGCGCACGGCGCAAAAGCCCGCGTGCTCGCCAAGCTCGAATGCCGCAACCCCGCGGGCAGCGTCAAGGACAGAGTGGCGCTTTCCATGATACTCGACGCCGAAGCGCGCGGTACGCTCCGCCCCGGCGGCGTCATCATAGAGCCGACGAGCGGCAACACCGGCATAGGTCTCGCGGCCATGTGCGCGGCGCGCGGATACCGGCTCGTTATAGTCATGCCCGATTCGATGAGCGCGGAACGCCGCAAACTCATAGCCGCATACGGCGCCGATCTGGTGCTCACGCCGGGGGCGGAAGGCATGGCGGGCGCGATAAAAAAAGCGGAAGCGCTTGCCGCGGCGACGCCGGGCAGCATGATCGCGGGGCAGTTCACCAATCCCGCCAATCCGGACGCGCATTTCCGCACGACGGGGCCGGAAATATGGCGCGATACCGACGGAAAAATCTCCGCGTTCGTCGCGGGCGCGGGCACGGGCGGCACCGTGACCGGCGTCGGCAGGTATCTCAAAGGCCGGGACAAAAACATAAAGATTTATGCGGCGGAGCCTGCCGAGAGCGCCGTCATAAGCGGAAAGGATAAGGGCGCCCACGGCATCCAGGGCATAGGCGCAGGTTTCGTCCCGGACATACTCGACCGCTCCGTGCTCGACGGCGTGCTGACCGTGACCACGGCGGACGCAAAGGCGGCGGCGCGCGAGCTTGCGCGCACCGACGGCGTGCTCGCGGGCATATCCGGCGGCTGCAACGTCTGCGCGGCGGTTCGGCTCGCCGCAGCGGACGAATTCGCGGGCGGCACGATCGTCACCGTACTTCCCGACGCCGGTGACAGATACCTTTCCACCGACCTCTATTGACGACTGCGCTTAAATACGACATACTGCGGCCCGGGCTGTTGCCCGGGCCGTTTTATGATGGGATATTGACATATCCGGCCGTTCGTATTATAATTAAGACATAAAACCGTGGGGAGGGAAAACGATGAAAAAAACCGTAATAGTCTTAATCTGCGCGGCAGTGCTGTGCGCGGGCATGTGTTTTTCCGCATGCGGCGCCGGCGGTGAAGTAAGCACCGATCATATATTGGCGGATATGTATAACGAAGGAAAGTTTACGCGTAACGACATAAAAAACATCGCCGCGCTTATGAGCGGCCGCGTTTCTGTCGTCGGCAGCGCGGATCAGAGTACGGACGATTACGTCGTGATTCCTTTCACGCCGAAGACGTTCGATCCTCTCCCGGAAGAAATAAAGGCGGATATAGAACGCGAATTCAGGGCGGAGAACGAAGAATACGACGACGCGCACGCAATCTTATCGTTCGAAGTGGACGGATATTTCGGCAAATACGGCGACTATTACGTCGTACATATTTCGTACGAATTAGAGGATCTGGCTGCCCCCGCGGTCTGCGACCTCATTATAGTGTCGAATATCTTTGTGGGCTACGAGTGCCGGGACGGCGGCGAGGTCGTGGTGTACAGCGAAAACGAGGGGATATTGAGATAGGGGGGGATCAGTCCTGCGTTATGTCGGATATGCGCTCGCCCGAAACTTCGAAGCTGAACGGTTCGCCTTTCAGCGTGTTTTTGTTTATGAGAAAAAAGCCGCCGGACAGATCGGAAAATCTGTTTTCCACTATGTCCGAATAGGGCGCGAAGAAGGCGGCGAGCGATTCGTCGTCCACCGCGTCGGACAGCTCTTTCGTCATCATGCGCCGAGCGCTTTCGAGGTCGCCCGACTTGACCGCGCGGTAGAACGCGGGCGCCAGTCCCTTTTCCGGCGTTATGGCCTGCGCGTGCGCGGGGGAGTAGACGTAATTGTGCCGCTCTTTCAGCCGCACGAGGAAGTGGTCGGGCGCGACTTCGTAGCACTGCGCGAGATCGGCGTTGCCCGTCGCTTTCCCGGCGAGCAGGCGCACGGTGTACGGCAGCAGCACCGCTTTCAGGGGCAGCGCCGTCACGTACAGCGGAGACATCGCCGGATATTCCACGTTTTCCGCCCTTTCGTTGAACGCTCCGTTTATGAGGTACACGCAGTCGAATTCGCTGGCGACAGAATAGCGTATTTTCATATATAATATAACTATGCCGCTCCGCGCCGCAGCAGAACGGAAAACGTCGGATTAAATGATGATTATATAGAAGCAATGTAAAAGCATATGTGTAAAATTTCCGCGGAAAATTTGTGTTTTTCGCTTGACAACGCTATTGCGTTTTAGTATAATACTTAGGCTGCACTGGTGTGTGCGGTAATTTTACAATGCGGACAGCGAGAGAATCCGGAGGTTACCGTCTTCGCCGTAAGACTGGGCGGAACGGATAACTTCGGAGGACGCGGAGGGAAAATCCCGGTCCGCGGGACAGGCCTTGAAGTGCGGCGGAGTTTCCGTCCGCGAAGAAAGGGCGCCTTTGACGCCCTTGGACTTTGCGGAGAAAAAGAACCGCGCGAGGGGGTTGTCTTAAAAGTCATAACGGAGGAATCACACTAAATGGCAAGTCAGAAAATTCGCATCAAGCTGAAAGCTTACGACCACGAGCTGCTCGATCAGAGCGCTCAGAGAATCGTGGACACCGTCAAGGCGACGGGCACGAAAGTAAGCGGCCCCGTGCCCCTTCCCACGGACAGGGAAGTCATCACGGTGCTCCGCGCGGTGCACAAGTACAAGGATTCGAGAGATCAGTTCGAAATCAAGACTCACAAGCGACTCATAGATATATACAGTCCGTCGAGCAAAACGGTGGACTCGCTTATGAAGCTGGATCTTCCCGCAGGCGTGGATATCCAGATAAAACTGTAAGCAAGGAAGGCAAGAGAAATGGAAAAAGCGATTTTAGGCAAAAAAGTCGGAATGACGCAGATCTTTTCCGAAAAAGGCGAAGCCGTTCCCGTAACGGTGGTCAAGGCCGGACCCGTCACCGTGGTTCAGCTCAAGACGCAGGAAAAGGACGGTTACAGCGCCGTCAAGGTTGCGTTCGAGGACATCGAGAAGAGAAAGGTCAATAAACCCGACATGGGTCAGTTCAAAAAGGCGAACTGCTCTCCCAAGAGATACCTCCGCGAGCTTAAGCTCGACAAGACGGATTACGAAATCGGCGCGGAGATCAAGTGCGATATGTTCGCGCAGGGCGATATGGTGGACGTGACCGGCATAACCAAAGGCCACGGATTCAGCGGCACGATCAAGCGCTGGAATCACCACAGACTCAAGATGACCCACGGCGTGGGTCCCGTGCACAGGGAAGTCGGCTCGACGGGTGCTAACTCCACTCCTTCGAGAAAGATAAAGGGTCTGAAAAGCCCCGGCCGTTACGGTCACGAACAGGTTACGATACAGAACCTCGAAATCGTAAGAGTGGACGCCGCGCGCGACGTCATACTCATCCGCGGCGCGGTGCCCGGACCGAGAGGTTCGCTCCTGACGGTGAAGTCCACCGTCAAGAAGTGAGAGGGAGGTTAAGAAATGCCCAGCGTTAAAGTATATAAGCAGACAGGCGAGGCGGCAGGCAGCATCGCTCTCGACGATACCGTGTTCGGAGCCGAGAGAAACGTCGCCCTCATCCACCAGGTAGTGGTCGCCCAGCTCGCAAACAAAAGACAGGGAACCAAGAGCGCGCTCACGCGCGCCGAGGTAGCAGGCGGCGGACGCAAGCCGTGGCGCCAGAAAGGCACCGGCAACGCGCGCCAGGGCTCGATAAGAGCTCCCCAGTGGAAGCACGGCGGCGTCGTGTTCGCTCCCAAGCCCCGCGACTTCTCGCAGAAGATAAACAAGAAGATGAAGGAAGCCGCTTTCAGAAGCGCGATCAGCTCCAAAGTCGCCGACGACCAGCTCAAAGTGGTCGAAGAGATCAGGGTCTCGGGCAAGACGAAGGAGATGGCTGCGGTGACGAGCGCGCTCAAGCTCGACAGAAGAACGCTTTTCGTGCTGACCGAAGGCGACGACCTCGTCGTCCGCGCGGCTAACAACCTCGAAAAGATCGACACCGTCAAAGCGGAATTCGTCAGCGTGCTCGACCTCATGAACCACACCGACGTGGTGCTTACCAAAGCTGCGGTCAAGCAGATCGAGGAGGCGTACAAATAATGAACGCATACGACGTGATAATCAAGCCCGTTCTCACCGAGAAGGCTTACGACAATATCCCGAACAAGAAGTACTGCTTCTTCGTCGACGTGAAAGCGACCAAGACGGACGTCAAGGCAGCGATCGAAAAGATTTTCGAAGTCGACGTGGAAAGCGTCAACATCGTCAACGTCCGCGGCAAGAAGAAGAGAGAGCGCGGCACGGTCGGCTACACGGCGGCACGCAAAAAGGCTTACGTACAGCTCACCGCCAAATCGAAGACCATACCGTTCTTCGACAGCTTAGGTTAAGGAGTAGAGAAAAATGGCAGTCAAGAGATACAAGCCCATAACTCCGGGCACCAGATTCAAGACCGTCTCCTCCTTCGAGGAAGTGACGAAGTCCAGGCCCGAGAAGTCGCTGCTCGTCGCAATAAGACATACGGCCGGCAGAAACCACTACGGCCGCATCACCGTCCGTCAGCGCGGCGGCGGCAACAAGACGAAATACCGCATCATAGATTTCAAGAGAAACAAGGACGACGTGCCCGCAAAGGTAGCGGCGATCGAATACGATCCCAACCGCACGGCATACATCGCGCTCCTGCACTACGCCGACGGCGAGAAGAGATACATCCTCGCGCCCCTCGGCCTCACGGTGGGCGATACCGTCGTAAGCGGCTCCAAGGCCGACATCAAGGCGGGCAACTGCCTTCCTCTGTCGGATATCCCCGTCGGTACTCTCGTGCATAACATCGAAATGCAGCCCGGCAAAGGCGGCCAGATCGCCAAGACGGCAGGCGCCGCAGCGCAGCTTATGGCAAAAGAAGGCAAGTACGCGACCCTCAAGCTCCCCAGCGGCGAAATGAGATACATCCTCGCCCGCTGCAAGGCGACGGTCGGACAGGTCGGCAATCTCGACCACGAGCTTATCAGCCTCGGCAAAGCCGGCAGAAAACGCCACATGGGCAGACGCCCCGAAGTCCGCGGCGTCGTCATGAACCCGAACGACCACCCTCACGGCGGCGGCGAGGGCAAATCGCCTATCGGCCGGCCCACTCCGGTCACGCCTTGGGGCAAGCCTACGCTCGGCTATAAGACGAGAAAGAAGCGCAAGTCCAACAAGTTCATCGTCAAGAGAGTAAACTAGGAGAGAGCAGATGTCAAGAAGCGTTAAGAAAGGCCCTTACGTGGACAAAAAACTCTACGCTAAGATAGAGGCCATGATAAATAACAACGAGAAGAAGGTCGTCAAGACCTGGTCGAGAAGCTCGACGATCATGCCCGAGTTCATCGACTTCACCATCGCGGTTCACGACGGACGCAAGCACGTGCCCGTATACTGCACCGAAGAGATGGTCGGACATAAGCTCGGCGAGTTCGCGCCCACCCGCACTTTCCGCGGCCACGGCGGCGACAAGACGACGAAGGGCAGATAAGGAGATAGACCATGGCAAAGAGAATGAGAGAAAAAGCCAAGGCGAGAGAGGAACGCCGGGACACCCGTCCGTCCGCAACCGCCAAGTATATCAGAATATCCCCCTCCAAGGCACGCGTGGTCATGGACGTCGTCCGCGGCAGATCGGTGCCCGAAGCGATCGCGATCCTCGAGAATACTCCCAAGGCGGCGTGCGCGCCCCTCGTCAAGCTCATCAACAGCGCGGCGGCCAATGCCGAGAACGGCAAGGGTCTGACCAAAGACGAGCTTTACGTCGCGGAGATCAGAGCGGACGCAGGTCCTATCTACAAGAGATACCAGCCCGTTTCCAAGGGCAGAGCGCATTCGATCATGAAGCGCACCAGCCATCTTACCGTTGTGCTGGACAAGAAAGAGGAGGCATAACGCTATATGGGACAGAAAGTTAATCCGCACGCGCTCAGAGTAGGCGTCATCGACGGCTGGAACGCACAGTGGTATGCCGCCAAGAAGGATTTCGCCAAGACGCTCAAACAGGACTACGACATCCGCACGTTCATCAAGAAGAAGTACTATACCTACGGTATTTCCAAAGTGGTGATCGAGCGCAGCCAGAGCAAGGTGGCGGTCAACATCTACACGGGCAAGACGGGTATGCTCATCGGCACCAAGGGCGCCGGCGTCGAGCAGATCAGAAGCGAGCTTAAAAAGCTCACCAGTCTTGCGGATATCAGAATAAACATTCACGAAGTCAAGAAGATAGACCTCGACGCGACCCTCGTCGCGGAAAGCGTCGCTTTCCGTCTCGAGAAGCGCGAGTCCTTCCGCCGCACGATGAAGAAAGCCATGGGCAACGTCATGAGAAGCGGCGCCAAGGGCGTCAAGATAATGGTCAGCGGCCGTCTGGACGGCGCCGAAATCGCGCGCAGCGAACATTATCACGAGGGCTCCATACCTCTTCAGACGCTCAGAGCGGACATCGACTACGGTTTCGCCGAAGCTCACACGACGTTCGGCGTCATCGGCGTCAAGGTCTGGATCTACAAGGGAGAGGTCCTTGCAAAGGCGAACAAGCCGAAGGAAGGAGGAAACGACAATGCTGATGCCTAAAAGAGTCAAGAGAAGAAGAGTCCACCGCGGCAGAATGACCGGTAAGGCGCTGCGCGGCAACAAGGTCGCATACGGCGAGTACGGTCTCGCGACCCTCGAATGCGGCTGGATCACTTCCCGTCAGATAGAGGCAGCCCGTATCGCCATGACGAGATACATCAAGCGCGGCGGTCAGGTCTGGATAGATATATTCCCTCACAAACCCGTCACGAAAAAGCCCGCCGACACCCGAATGGGTTCCGGTAAAGGTTCGCCCGAATTCTGGGTGGCCGTCGTCAAGCCGGGCAGGGTGATGTTCGAGATCGCGGGCGTGAGCGAAGAGATCGCAAGAGAGGCGCTCCGTCTCGCTTCGCACAAACTCCCCGTAAAGTGCAAGTTCATCCGCAAGGGCGAACAGCTCACCGGAGTCAAGGAGGAGGCCGAAACAAAATGAAAGCCAAGCAAGTACACGATATGACAGATGCGGAGCTTGAGGCAAAGCTCGTCGAGCTGAAGTCCGAGCTGTTCAACCTGCGTTTCAGCCACGCCACCCATCAGCTGACCAACCCGATGCAGCTCAAAAGCACCAAGCGCGACATCGCAAGGATAAAGACCGTGATGTCCGAGCGCGCTAGAAAGCAGGCGTAAGGAGATTAAGCAATGGAAGCAGTAGTCAGAAACGAACGCAAAGTCAGAGTGGGTGTCGTCGTCAGCGACAAGATGGATAAGACCGTCGTCGTCGCGGTGCACGACAAGATCAAACACCCCATATACAAAAAGACGATGAACAAGACGAAGAAGTACAAGGTTCACGACGAGAATAACGAAGCCGGCGTGGGCGACAGAGTGGAGATCGAAGAGACCAGACCTCTGTCCAAGGACAAATACTTCCGTCTCGTCCGCATCGTGGAGAAAGCGAAGTAAGGAGTAAGCAGAGCAATGATTCAACCGCAGACATATTTGAAAGTAGCCGACAACAGCGGCGCAAAGGAAATAATGTGCATCCGCGTGCTCGGCGGCTCCTTCAGACGCAGCGGCAACATCGGCGATGTTATCGTGGCGTCGGTCAAGTCGGCAACCCCGGGCGGCACCGTCAAGAAAGGCGACGTCGTCAAGGCGGTTATAGTGCGCAGCCACAAAGGCATCACCCGCGCCGACGGCAGCCATATCAAGTTCGACGACAACGCGGCGGTTATCATCGATAACCAGAAGCAGCCGAGAGGGACCCGTATCTTCGGGCCCATCGCGAGAGAACTTCGCGAGAAGGATTACATGAAGATAATCTCCCTCGCACCCGAAGTATATTAAGGAGGGGCGCATGAACAGTTTACACGTTAAAAAAGGCGACAACGTCATCGTCCTCGCAGGTAAAGACAAGGGCAAAAAGGGTACGATAATAAGCGCGTCCCCCAAGGCGGGCACCGTGCGCGTGGAAGGCGTCAACGTCATCACCAAGCACGTCAAGCCCAGCGGAGCGCAGCAGCCCGGCGGCATCCAGAAGGAACCCGGCAACATCCACGTTTCCAACGTGCAGGTGATCTGCCCCGATTGCGGCAAGCCGACCAGAGTGGCTCACGCCACCGTCGACGGCAAGAAAGCGCGCGTGTGCAAGCACTGCGGCGCGTCCCTCGACAAGGCAGCCAAGGCGGCCGTGAAGAAGGAAAAGAAGACGGCCCGCAAGTCGAAGAAAGAGAGCGCCGAAACGGAAGCTCCCGCAGTCGAAGAGGCTCCCAAGAAAAAGCCCGCAAGAAAGACGGCCAAGAAAACCGAAACGGCCGACAAAACCGAATAATAACAGTTAAGGTATTAGTTACCGGAGGAACCCACAGTGGCAGATACAACCAAAAAGCAGGCGGCATCGGCAGAAAAGAAGACGGTCAGAAAGACCGCGGCAGCCGCTGAACCTGCAACGGCCGAGGCGAACGAGTCCGCGGCCGCAGTAAAGAAGGAACAGGCTCCGAAGAAATATTCGCAGGACGGCAGATACAGACTGTACGCGCGTTATCTCGAAGAGATCGTTCCCGCACTCGAAAAAGAGCGCGGATATAAAAACGTCATGGAAGTGCCCAGGATCGACAAGGTCGTTGTAAACATGCGTCTCGGCGACGTCAAGGACAACGCCAAGAGCGTCCAGACGGCCATCACCGAGCTCGGCCTCATCACGGGACAGAAGCCCGTGGTCTGCAAGGCCAAGAAATCGGTCGCGAACTTCAAAGTCAGAGAGGGCATGACGATCGGCGCGAAGGTAACGCTCCGCGGCCTGAGGGCTTACGAGTTCTTCGACAAGCTCGTTTCCATCGCTCTCCCCAGAGTGCGCGACTTCCGCGGCGTGTCCGGTAAGTCTTTCGACGGCAGAGGAAACTATGCTCTCGGCGTCAAGGAACAGATAATTTTCCCCGAGATATCCTACGAGCTCGTGGAGAAACTGCGCGGTTTCGACGTCGCGGTCATCACGACGGCGAAGACGGACGACGAGGCAAAGGCGCTTCTTACGAAGCTGGGAATGCCCTTCAGGAATTAGGAGAACGGAAAATGGCTAAAAAGGCAATGAAAAACAAGCAGCAGAAGCCCCCGAAGTTTTCGACGAGAGCTTACACGAGATGCACGATCTGCGGCCGCCCTCACGCGGTGCTCCGCAAGTACGGCATCTGCAGAATCTGCTTCAGAGAGCTTGCGTATAAGGGAGAGATTCCCGGCGTTAAAAAATCCAGCTGGTAAGGAGGCGCGAAAATATGGTTACAACAGATCCTATTGCTGATCTTCTCACGAGAATCAGAAACGCGCTTACCGCGCGTCACGAATCGGTCATCGTACCCATGTCCAAGATGAAGAAGTCGATCGCCGACATTCTTCTCGAGGAAGGCTACGTTTCCGCAGTCGAAGTCGTGTCCGCAAAGGACAAGAATTCGGAAAAAGTCCACGACGTAATTAAAATTACGCTCAAATACGGCCCGGCAAAACAGAATGTCATCACCAATCTGAAGAGAATCTCCAAGCCCGGCCTCCGCGTTTACGCGAACTGCGAGGACCTTCCCAGGGTGCTCGACGGTCTCGGAATCGCAATCATCTCGACCTCCAAAGGCGTCATGACCGACAAGCAGGCGAGAGCGAACAAAGTCGGCGGCGAAGTGCTCGCATACGTCTGGTAAGGAGGCCGCTATGTCCCGAGTAGGAAGATTACCCATAGCTATCCCCGAAAAGGTATCCGTGACCGTAAACGGCAACGTCGTCGAGGTTAAGGGACCCAACGGACAGCTCAGTCAGAAAATCGAAAGCAAACTCATCTCCGCCAAAGTGGAGAACGGTCACGTGCTCGTCGAGCGCGTAGGCGATACCGGCGAGGCGAAAGCCGCTCACGGCCTGTACCGTCAGCTCGTCGCCAACATGGTCAAAGGCGTCGTCACCCCGTTCACCAAAACGCTCGTCATCGCGGGCGTCGGTTACAGGGCGGCGGTGCAGGGCAACAAGCTCGTGCTCAACATCGGATATTCGCATCCCGTCGAATTCGTGCTTCCCGAAGGCGTCAAAGCCGAGGCGAAGGAAGGCGACGACAAGGACAAGAAGACGCTCCAGGTCGTGGTCTCCGGCATCTCCAAGGAAGCCGTCGGCCAGTTCGCCGCGAAAGTAAAGGCGGCGCGTCCGGTCGAGCCGTACCACGGATACGGAATCCATTACAGCGACGAAGTCGTAATCCGCAAGGAGGGCAAGACTTCGGGCAAGAAGTAATAAGAGTTATGATAATCAAAGCCAACAAAAACGAAATAAGACAGAAAAGGCATAAGAGAGTGCGCGCGCACGTCAACGGCACCGCCGAGCGTCCCCGTCTTTCGGTGTACCGCTCCACCGCTCACATCTACGCGCAGCTCATCGACGACGAAAAGCAGGTAACTCTTTGCTCTTCTTCCACCGTCGCCAAGGACCTCGACGTAAAAGGCAAGACCAAGGTCGAGGCCGCAGAAGCGGTCGGCGCGGCTATCGCGGAAAAAGCCAAGGCTCTCGGTATAGAGAAGGCCGTGTTCGACAGAGGCGGCTACCTTTACATCGGCAGAGTCAAGGCGCTTGCAGACGGCGCGAGAAACGCCGGACTGACCATTTAGGAGAACGGCTATGGCAAGAAGAGAGAAAGAAGAAGTCAGACAGGACGACGGCATCAACAGCAAGCTCGTCTCCGTCAACAGAATAACCAAGGTCGTCAAGGGCGGACGCATCATGCGTTTCGCGGCGCTCGTCGTCGTTGGCGACGGCAAGGGCAGGGTCGGCATCGGCACGGGCAAGGCGAAAGAAGTGCCCGAGGCCATCAAGAAAGCCGAGCTCGTCGCACGCCGCAGCATGATAAGCGTTCCTCTCAGCGAAACGACCATTCCTCATACGGTAATGGGTAAGTTCGGAAAGAGCACCGTGCTTATGAAGCCGGCTCCCGAAGGTAACGGCGTCATCGCGGGCGGCAGCGTCCGCGCCATCGTCGAGCTTGCGGGCATCAAGAACATCACGACGAAGTCGTACGGTTCCCGCAACCCCATCAATACCGTGCGCGCCGCGCTCGCCGGGCTCAAAGAGCTCCGCTCGCCCGAGCAGATAGCGGCTCTCCGCGGCAAGACCGTGGAAGAAATCCAGGCGTGAGGTGAAAAATGGCTGACAAAATGATAAAGATAACTCTTGTCCGCAGCACCAGCGGCAGACTCGCCAAGCAGCAGAAGACGGTCGAGGCGCTCGGCCTCCGCAAGATCGGCCAGAGCGTCGTCAAGAAAGACAACGAATGCACGCGCGGCATGATCTTCGTGGTCAAGCATCTCGTGGAAGTCAGCGAGGCGTAAGGAGGAGAGGAAACAATGATTATCAACGAATTAAAACCTGCCGAAGGCGCCAAGAAAGCGCCCAAACGTCTGGGCAGAGGTATCGGTTCGGGTACCGGCAAGACGGCGGGCAAGGGCCACAAGGGTCAGTGGGCGAGAAGCGGCGGCGGCGTACGTCCCGGCTTCGAAGGCCAGATCTTCGGCCTCACCCGCAGACTTCCCAAAGCGGGCTTCGACAATAACTGGAAAAAGGTCTATTCCACCGTCAACGTCAGCGCTCTCGAAGCGTTCGAGGACGGCGCGACCGTCACGGCCGAGGTTCTTCTCGAGAAAGGCATACTTTCCAAGATCGAACCGTACGGACTCAAAGTTCTGGGCGACGGCGAGCTGACCAAAAAGCTCACCGTGGTGGCGAAGAAATTCACCAAGAGCGCGGAACAGAAGATCGTTGCCGCAGGCGGCACCGCAGAGGTTAAATAACAATGTTTCAGACCCTGATCAACGCGTTAAAGAATAAGGAAGTCCGCACGAAGCTCCTGTTCACGCTGCTCATTCTCTTCATATACAGAGTGGGCTGCTGGATCCCCGTTCCCGGACTCGATACCAGCCTTCTGGCTGCACAGTTCGAGCAGACCGAAAACGTAAACACGTTCCTGTCCCTGCTCAACGGCATTACCGGCGACGCGCTCCAGAACGGCGCGCTGCTCGCACTCGGTATCTCGCCTTATATCAACGCGTCCATCATAGCGCAGCTTCTCACGATAGCGATACCCGCTCTCGAGCGCTGGAGCAAGCAGGGCGACGAAGGCAAACGCAAAATGGCTATGTTC
Source organism: Candidatus Protoclostridium gallicola (assembly GCA_904387375.1). Taxonomy (GTDB): domain Bacteria; phylum Bacillota; class Clostridia; order Christensenellales; family Pumilibacteraceae; genus Protoclostridium; species Protoclostridium gallicola. The sequence continues at coordinate 13,101 of CAJFLE010000002.1, read as the reverse complement.
ACGCGCGTGCTTACCGTCGTTCTCGCAGTCATCCAGGCCGTCGGTATCGTATATTCCTTCGGCAGCGCCGGATATCTCTCCGCGGGCGACAACAACGTGTTCTCGCTTGCAATGCCCGTACAGCTCGTCGGCTTCCTCGTCGGCGCGGTGCTGGTAGGCGGAGCGGTGTTCACGATGTGGCTGGGCGAGAAGCTTACTGATCTCGGTATCGGCAACGGTATCTCCCTCATCATCTTCGTCGGTATCCTTTCGACCGCAGGTCTTGCGATCGTCGAGAATATCACGCAGTGGGGAACGGATGAGAACGCACCCTGGTACCTCGTGATCTTCCTTGTGCTCGTCATTGCAATTTTCGGTCTCATCACTTTCATCGACGGCGCGGAGCGCAAAGTGCCCGTGCAGTACGCTAAGCAGATCAAGGGCCGTAAACAGTACGGCGGACAAAGCACGCATATTCCCATCAAGGTCAATGCGTCCGGCGTCCTGCCCATAATCTTCGCAACCGCAATCATCACTTTCCCTCAGCTCATCATGCAGATGTTCAACGTCACGACGAACTGGTGGATAGAGTGGTGCGGCAGCGGACAGCCGCTTTACTTCGTGCTTTCCGGCCTGCTCATACTGTTCTTCAGCATCTTCTACGCTATGATACAGTTCCAGCCCGACGAGATCGCGAGAAATCTTCAGCAGTACGGCGGCTTCATTCCCGGCATACGCCCGGGCAAAGCCACGGCGGAATACCTCAGAAAGGTGAGCAAGCGTCTGACGCTGTTCGGCGCGATCTACCTCGCCTTCGTGTTCATCGTTCCGTCCGTCCTGTTCGCACTGCTTCAGAATCTTGCAGGCTTCTCGTCCTCGCTGACCAACGCGTTCAGCTCGACCGGTATGCTCATCGTAGTGTCCGTCGCGCTCGAATTCCAGAAGCAGCTCGAGAGCCAGCTCATGATGCGGCAGTACCGCGGCTTCCTCAAACAGTAATCATGCGTCCGCGGGGCGCGGCGTACGGCCGTGCCCCGGGGCGGAGTTTTCGCACTAACGGGGGTTTATTATGAACATCATTCTTCTCGGCGCTCCGGGCGCGGGCAAAGGCACCCAGGCGACGCGCATCGAAGAACATTACAACGTCAGGCACATCTCTACGGGCGACATATTCCGTCACCATATGAGACAGCAGACGGAGATCGGACAGCTCGCCCGCTCGTATATCAAGAAAGGGCTGCTCGTCCCCGACGAAGTCACGCTCAGAATCGTCGGCATCGCGCTGGAAGAGTCGAAGAACGAGAACTTCATGCTCGACGGCTTCCCCCGCAACATCAACCAGGCGACCGAGCTTGACAAGATCGCGAGAATAGACAAGGTCATCAACATCGCGGTCGACTTCGACGTGCTGATGAACCGTATATGCGGTAGAAGAAACTGCCCCGAATGCGGCTACACCACTCACGTTTCTCAGCTCGGCGGCGAAGGCACCTGTCCCAAGTGCGGCAGCGAAATGCAGCAGCGCATGGACGACAGGGAAGACACAGTCAAATCGCGCCTTACCGTATACACCGAACAGACCGCTCCGCTCATCGAGTTCTATAAGGCTCAGGGCAAGCTGTTCGAAGTGGACGGCATGGGCACTCCCGACGAGGTATTTGCCGAGGTCAGGAAGGTTCTCGGATGATTCCCGTAAGGAACGATAAAGAGATCGCGAAGATGCGTGCCGCGGGCAAAGCGCTTATCGAAGTGTTCCGCACCGTAGACCCGCTCGTCGCGCCCGGCATAACCACGCTGGAACTCAACGCCGAAATAGAGAAGAAGATACTTTCTCTCGGCGCCACCGCTCCCTGCAAAGGCTATCACGGCTATCCCGCCGCGGCCTGCATATCGGTGGACGACGTGGTCGTGCACGGCATCCCCTCGCTCAAAGTCCTTGCCGAAGGCGAGATCGTGAGCGTGGACATCGTCCTCAAACTGGACGGATACCACGCCGACGCCACGAGGACGTACGCGGTGGGAAAGATAAGCCCCGAAAAACAGCGTCTTATCGACGTGACGCGCCGGTGTTTCTATAACGGCATCGCGAAGATAAGGGCGGGGGCGAGACTGGGCGACGCCCAGCACGCCATACAGATGACGGCGGAACTCGCCGGGTACGGCGTGGTAAGAGCAATGACCGGCCACGGGATCGGAACGCAGATGCACGAAGATCCCACGATAGAGAACTACGGCCGCCCCGGCACGGGACCGCTGCTGAGAAGCGGAATGTGCCTGGCGGTGGAGCCGATGATCGCTATGGGCGACTGGGACGTGCGCATAGACCGCGACGGCTGGACGTGCCGCACGGCGGACGGACTCCCGGCGGCTCATTACGAAAACACGGTGCTCGTGACCGACGGCGGCTGCGAGATACTGACGGAGTGAAAGGATGCGTACAGGAAGCGCGGTCGTAAGCAAAGCCGGCGGCGACAAAGGCAGAACTTACGTGATCGTCGGGTTCGACGAAAAGGGCTACGCCCTCGTGTGCGACGGCAGACGTCACCCTTTGAGCGCCCCGAAAAAAAAGAACGTAAAACATTTGTCCGACACAGGGCTGACGCTCTCCGGTTTCAGAACGGACGCGATGCTCGTGACGGCCATAAGAAGGCTGGGGCCTTCGGAAAAGTAACAGGGAGGTTATATGTCAAAAGCCGATGCTATCGAAGCGGAAGGCGTCGTGATAGAATGTCTGCGCGGCGCGATGTTCAAGGTGAAACTCACCAACGGTTTTATAGTGACCGCTACCATTTCCGGTAAAATACGACAGCATTACATCAAGATACTCGAGGGCGATTCGGTCAAACTCGAAATGTCCCCGTACGACATAACCCGCGGCAGGATCACCTACCGCAACAAGACCTGAGAAAAATTACAAGAAGAACACGTTTTGAATTAAGGAGATTTTTTTATGAAAGTTCGTACTTCCGTAAAACCCATGTGCGACAAATGCAAAGTCATCAAAAGACACGGCAAGGTAATGGTCATCTGCTCCAAGTACCCTAATCACAAACAGAGACAGGGCTGAGAAGAAAACAATCCGTCCGGTCTGCCATAACCGACATTCCACGGCGGCGCCCGGACGCGCGGAAAGATATATATTATCCATCTAATCATTTCAGGAGAGTAAAATGGCAAGAATTGCAGGTATCGATTTGCCTAAGGAAAAACGCGTAGAGATCGGCCTTACCTATATATACGGCATAGGCAGACCTACCGCCGACAGGATCCTGGCGGAAACCGGGGTCAATCCCGATACGCGCGTCAAGGACCTCACCGAAGACGAGGTTCAGCGCCTCAGGGAATATATCGACAAGAACGTCGTCACCGAGGGCGATCTTCACAGAGACGTCTCTCTCAGCATCAAGCGCCTTATGGAAATAGGCTGCTACCGCGGCGTCAGACACAGAAAGGGACTGCCCGTGCGCGGACAGAGCACGAAGCAGAACGCCCGCACCCGCAAGGGGCCGAAGCGCACCGTCAGCAGGAAAAAATCCAAGGCGTAAGGAGTGAACCGAAATGGCAGTAAAGAAAACAACGGCAAAGAAAAGGATTACCAAAGGCGTAGACAAAGGCCAGGTCCATATCCAGGCGTCTTTCAATAACACCATAATCACGATCACCGACGAGAGAGGCAACGCCATCACCGCTTCGAGCGCGGGCGCGACCGGTCTCCGCGGCAGCAGAAAGAGCACGCCGTTCGCGGCTCAGATGGCTTGCGAAAAGGCGGCTAAGGAAGCGTACGACGCAGGCATGCGCAGCGCGGAAGTGTTCGTGAAAGGCCCGGGCGCGGGCAGAGAGTCCGCAGTCCGCGCGGTGGAAGCCGCAGGCATCAAGGTCACGGCGATAACCGACGTTTCGCCCATCCCTCACAACGGATGCAGACCGCCCAAGCGCAGGAGAGTTTAAGGAGGACGTATGGCAAGAACTATATCACCCAGCTGCAAGAAGTGCAGAAGAGAAGGTCAGAAATTATATCTCAAAGGCGACCGTTGCACCGCCGAGGGCAAGAAGTGCGCGTTCGACAGACGTCCCACTCCTCCCGGACAGCACGGCCTCGCCCGTCATAAGAATTCCGAGTACGGCATCCAGCTCCGCGAGAAGCAGAAGGTGCGCCGTATCTACGGTCTGCTCGAAGGCCAGTTCCACGGCTACTACGAGCGCGCCGAGCGCATGAAGGGCGTCGTGGGCGAGAACATGCTCGCGCTGCTCGAAAAGCGTCTCGACAACGTCGTGTACCGCATGGGCATAGGCGCTTCGAGAGCGCAGTCCCGTCAGATAGTCAATCACGGCCACATCACCGTCAACGGCAAGGTCGTGGACATTCCTTCGTATCAGGTAAAGGTCGGCGACGAGATCGGTATCAAAGAGAGCAAGAAGAACAAGGCTTGCTTTACCGCGCTCAAAGACGCGAAGATCACGATGCCCAAGTGGGTGTCCTTCGATACCGTCAACCTCGTCGGCAAAGTGCTCGACAATCCGAAGAGAGAAGATATCGACGCGAACATCACCGAGTCGCTCATCATCGAGAAATACTCCAAGTAAAATGCATGCGCGCTCCCGTGCGGAGCGCCGATTGCGCGAAATCACCGAAGGCGTCAGCCTTCGCGGTCCGGCCCGGCGTTTTATGTTAGCAACCGCGGTCGGAAAGGAGAATTCATATTATGATGGAAATCGAAAAGCCCAGGATCGCCATCGAAGAAAGCGCGGATCTCCGCGAGGGCAAATTCGTAGTGGAACCCCTCGAGAGAGGCTACGGCATCACTCTCGGCAACTGCCTCAGACGCGTGCTGCTGTCCGCTCTTCCCGGAACCGCCGTCGTCGGCATTCAGATCAAGGGCGTGAGCCACGAGTTCAGCGTGATCAAAGGCGTCAAGGAAGACGTTGCGGAGATAATCCTCAATCTCAAAGGGCTCAACCTCAAAGCCAAGTACGAAGACAATACGATAACCAAAACTTTAAGACTGACCAAGCACGACGCGGGCGTCGTCACCGCCGCGGATATCGTCACGGATCCCGAGATAGAGATTCTCAATCCCGAAATGTATATCTGCACGCTTGACGACGGAGCCAACCTCGACATGGAGCTTACCGTCGCAAAGGGACGCGGATACGTCGTCGCAGGTCATCTCAAAGACCTCGGCAAGCCCATCGGCTATATCCCCATCGACGCGATCTTCACGCCCGTCAAGGCGGCAAGCTACGCGGTCGAGAACGCGCGCGTGGGGCAGAGCCTCGATTACGATAAGCTGACGATAAACGTCAAGACCGACGGCAGTCTGTCCGCAAAGGACGTGCTTTCGCTCGCCGCCCGCACGATAGACGATCACATCCGTCTCTTCGCTAACCTGTCCGATATGTTCGCCGGCATGGACATTCTCGTGTCCCGCCCCGAAGACAGACAGCAGAAAGTGCTCGAAATGAGCATCGAGGAAATGGATCTGTCCGTGCGCAGCTACAACTGCCTGAAACGCGCCGGTATCCACACCGTGGAAGACCTGACCAAGCGCAGCGAGGACGATATGCTCAAAGTCCGCAACCTCGGAAGAAAGAGTCTCGACGAGGTCATCGCGAAACTGAAGAGTTACGGTCTCGACCTCAAATCCAACGACGACTGAGGGCTTACAAATAATCATAAGGAATCACGAGAAATATGGAAAACAGAAAATTAGGCAAAGCTACCGATAAAAGAATGGCGCTTCTGCGCGGTCAGGTGACCGATCTTCTTTGGTACGGCAGAATCGAGACGACTTACGACAGGGCGAAAGAAGTACAGAAAATGGCGGAAAAGCTCCTTACGAAGGCTATCAACAGCTATAAGGACACCGTCAAGAAGGTGGAAACGCGCCAGCGCAAGAAGAAGGACAAGAAGGGCAACGAAACGGTGGAAGAGTATAAGATCGAGCTTATCAACGACGGCCCGACCAAGCTCGCCGCACGCCGCGCCATCATGTCCGTGGTATACGACGTTAAGGAGATCAAGGCATTCTCCGAGACCAAGTCCGCATACAGAGTGCGCGCAGGCAAGATCCGCCACCCGCTCGTGGAGAAGATCTTCAACGAGTACGCTCCCAAATACGACGCGCGCGCCGAGGAAAAAGGCACGAAGGGCGGTTATACCCGCGTGCTCAAAAACGGTTTCCGCCGCGGCGACGCAGCCTCCATGGCGATCATCGAACTCGTTTAAGACGCTAATTTAATCAAATTCTAATGTGCACAAAAGGGACTTCTTTTGACAAGAAGCCCCTTTTTGTATTATACTTTCCGTAGAAAACGGACCGTTATTTTCATGTGCGTCCGGAAGCAAAATTTATTGCCGCATTTTGCACCATCTGCGAATAAAAAAACGATTTGACGTCGATTATTATTACGGCTGAAATAACGGTTATAATAAGGAGTCTGAACAAATGATCTGCAGAAACTGCAATTCCGAAGTCGGATCGGCTGCGTTCTGTCCCAACTGCGGCGCCCGCATGAACGCTAAGTACTGCACCGGCTGCGGAGCCGTCATCCCCGACGGCGCCCGCAGCTGTCCGCGCTGCGGCAAGCCCGTGGCAGGCAGGGAAGAAGAGCCGCGTCCCGGAAAGAAAGAATTGAAAACGCGTCGAAGGAAAGACGAAACCGCCCGCACCGGTTTCCAGAGTTTTGTCTGCCTTATATGCGGGGTGGCAGGGCTCGTACTGCTCGGCATAATCACATACAATACGCTCATGGGCGATATGTTCCGCGCTTCGGTGGACGGCATGTTCGTAACGGTCAATCCGCTGACGTCGACGCCGGCGGAGAGCTTCGCACTAGTACAGAACTTCGAGGCGTTCGTGACGTATTTCCAGAATCTGGCCGAAACGATTTCCGAAGCGTTCGGCGGGGGCGACATACAGTCCGCGATAGCGCTGACGCTGGCGCTCGTCCCGTCCGTGCTGCTGGTGTTCTGTCTGCTGCTCGCGGCGCTGATAACGTGCATAGCCGCGCTCGTCGCGGTGTTCCGCTTCATCGGCGGCATGTGCTCGAAGAAGTTCTTCACTCTCGTCAAGCCCATCGCGTGGGCGCTGTCCGCGCAGCTGATAATCTATCTCGCCTGCATATTCGGCGGCGTCGAGGAATGGATGTCGGCAGGCTCGGGCACGATGATAAACATACTGCTCGCCGCCAGCGGCGTCGCCGTGTGCGTACTTGGCAACCTGCTTTTTGCGGGCAGACGCTTCTTCCGCGGCGGCAGCATAATGAAATTCGTGTCCAACGCGGGCATACTCGCAGGCGCGCTTGTGGCGCTGTTTAACCTTCCCGTGGCAATCACGTCGCAGTGGCCTGCCGGCACGGGCAGCGAGGCGCTGACCGGAGCCATCGGCCAGGTGGCGGGCGAGATGCAGATGCTCGACCTGGTCTTCCTCGGAGTAATCGCGCTGCTGACGATCAAGTGCGTGTTCAGCCTGCCGCGTTTCGTGCGCAAGACGGCGAGCCGCCTCGGCACTACGTTCAAGTTCGACGGATATGAGGACGTCGGATTCGTGGGCAAGTCGTTCTGGTATATGTTCGGCGTGCTGCTGCTCGGCATAGGCTCGGTCGTATACGTGGTGCAGTTCGCGGAAGCCGAAGCTGCGCAGGGTCTGTTCGCGTTCGCGGCGGGCGGCGTAATAGCCTTCGTCTGCGCGGTAGTGAACAGGGTGTTCCTCAACAGCGATCAGAGCTAATCGATACGAATACTGCAAAGCCCGGGGCATGCTCCGGGCTTTTCGCATTGCGCTCAATTCGTTTGCAAATAATATGCGTAAGTAGTATAATATAACGGAATGGGAAACGTGGAAAACAAAAAAGCATATTTCGATTACGAAATAATAGAGAAGTTCGAAACCGGCATAGCGCTGGTCGGAAGCGAGGTCAAGTCCGTGCGCGCCGGCCGCGTCAATCTCGGCGATTCGTTCTGTTTCATAGAAAACGGCGAGGTCTTTCTCAAGAACTGCCGTATTTCGGCATACGACAAATCCACGATTTTTCCGCCCGACGAGCTGCGCAGCCGCAAACTGCTCATGCACAAGTCCGAAATCCGCCGCCTTATAGGCAAATCGCGGGAGAAGGGCTGGGCAATCGTGCCGCTGCGTATTTACTTCAAAGGCAGGCTCGCCAAGGTCGAAATCGCGCTGGCAAAGGGCAAGCGCGCATACGACAAAAAGCAGACGATCAAGGAACGCGACAGCAGGCGGGATATGGAACGTCAGATTTCCGACGCGCTGCGGCGGTAACCGTGAAAAGGGAAAAGAGGGAAATGTATGTTTGACGGAGTGCTCGGCTTCGTGATGGCGCTTGCCATCATCATGATATCCACAAAACTGTGCGGCATGCTGGCAAGGCGGTTCGGCCTGCCTCAGGTGCTCGGCTACATCGTTGCCGGACTGCTTATCGGTCCCGCGATATTCGGCATGGCTGGGTTCTCGCTGATAGGGTTCTACGGCAGCAATACGCCGTCGTTCATCGCGCTGGACGAATTCGTGATAGACGGCGGCGAGTTCACCGTGCTCGACGTATTTGCTAAAATCGGCGTCATTATGATAATGTTTTCCGCCGGGCTGGAAACGGATATGGCGGAGCTGAAGAAGACGGGCGCGCTCGCGACCGTCGTCGCCGTCGTCGGCGTGGCGGTGCCCATGTTGCTCGGCCTGCTCGTATCCCTGCCGTTTATGCAGAACGGACTGGTGCCCGGCTTCACCGACGTGGTGCAGGGCGTGTTCGTGGGCACGATACTGACGGCGACGAGCGTCGCCATAACGGTGAGCGTACTCAAAGAACTGGGCAAGATCAACACGCGCATAGGGCAGACTCTCGTGTCCGCCGCCATAATAGACGACGTCATCGGAATCGTGGTACTGTCCGTCGTGACCAGCCTCGGCACCCCGACCGCCGCGGATGCCGTCGGCTTCGAATGGTTCAAAAGCCAGTGGTGGGGCACGTGCATAATGGTCGTCGCATTCTTCGCCGTGGCGATAGGCGTAGGCATCGGTATTCATTACCTGTTTACGTGGATGGACAAAAAATGGCCGCACACGCGTCGTCTTCCCATCATGGGATTGGCGCTGTGCTTCATATACTCCTTTGTCGCCGAAGAGATTTTCGGCGTTGCGGACATAACGGGCGCATATCTCGCCGGCGTGATACTGTCCACCATCGGCGGTATGGCGTCGTATACCGACCGCAAGATAGAAATAAACAGCTATATGATATTCGGTCCGGTATTCTTTGCGTCCATAGGCATAAACATGGACTTCTCCGGACTGTCCGGCTGGCTGATACTGTTCGCGTTCGCGTTCGTCGCCGTCGGTCTGATCGGCAAGGTCATCGGATGCGGCGCGGTCATAAAGGCGCGCGGCGGTACGTGGCGCGAAGCGGGAATCGCCGGCGTGGGTATGATGGCGCGCGGAGAGGTCGCGCTCATCGTCACGAACAAGGGCATAGAGGCGGGCATCATACCCGGCGACCTCATGATAATGACCGTCATGCTCATACTGTTCTCGTCCATACTGACTCCGGTGCTGCTCAAACAGTTTTTCCGCGGGCATACGGAAGACGGACCGCAGCTGGTTCCGGACACTCTGTCCGCGGGCGTTGCGTATCCGGGCGACGCTCCGTCGGATGCCTTACAGCCTGAAGCCGGCGGCGCCGACACAAACGGCAGAGATATAAATGATACTTCAGAAGAACGATAATATAGAGGCGGTTATAGAATCGCTGGGTTACAGAGGCGAGGGCGTGGCACGAGTGGACCGCGTCCCCGTTTTCGTGGGCGGAGCGCTGCCCGGAGAGCGTGTGCGGGCGCACGTCATACTCGTTAAAAAGGATTACGCCGTCGCCAAGCTCACCGAGGTGCTGTCGCCGTCGCCCGACCGTACGGAGCCGCGCTGCCCGTACTTCGGCAGGTGCGGTGGCTGCAATCTGCAGCATATTAAATACGGCGCGCAGCTCGCCTACAAGCGCGGGGCTGTGGCGGACGCGCTGAAAAAGATAGCGCACATCTCCGCCGACGTCGGGGAATGCGTGCCGTCGGACAGCGAGTACGGCTGCCGCAACAAGCTCTCGCTGCCCGTGCGCCGGGGCAGGAACGGAACCGAAGTCGGCCTGTTCGCTTACAACTCGCACCGCATAGTGGAAACGGAGGACTGTCCGCTTCAGACGGACGCGGTGCGCGCCGTGCTTCCCGGACTGCGGCGCATCGCCGCGCGCTTCGCTCCGTACGACGAGACGGACGGCAGCGGGGAACTGCGCCACTTCGTAGTGCGCGATCTCGGCGGCGCGGTGTCGCTTACCGCCGTGCTCACTTCGCGCTCCCGCAGCTTGCGGGACAGACTGGCGGACGCGGCGTCCGCCGAACTGCCCGGTCTCGGCGAGATGTGGCTCAACGTCAACCGCTCGTCCGGAAACGTAATCATGGGCGGCGAAACCGAACTCGTGGCCGGCAGCCGCGTCCCCGTCGATATTATGGGTATGCGCACATATGTGCATCCGTGCGGTTTCATGCAGGTAAATCCGTCCGTGATGCGCAAACTGTATACGGCCGTGACCGAACAGGCTGCAGCGGCCGCCCCGGACACCATAATCGACGCATACAGCGGCGGCGGAACGCTGACCGCGCTCCTTGCACCGCACGCGCGCAGCGTCATCGGCGTGGAAATAGAACGCGCGGCGTCCGAATCCGCGGACGAACTCGTCGCGTCGCTCGGACTGACCAACGTACGCAATATATGCGGCGACTGCGCCGCCGTCCTTCCCGGGCTTCTGGCCGGAGTATCGGGCGGCAGCATGGTCGTGCTCGACCCTCCCCGCAGCGGCTGCGCCCGCGAAGTAATCGACGCCGTGAACGCCTGCGGCGCCTCCCGCGTGCTGTACGTCTCCTGCAATCCCTCCACGCTCGCCCGCGACCTCGCGCTTCTCTCAAATTACGAAACGGTCTCGGTGCGCCCTTTCGACATGTTTCCCCAGACCTGCTGGGTGGAGACCATGGTGATATTGGAACGAAAAAATTCATGAAAACTACGATTTTATGGCTGAAAACGTTACTTTTCAGCCTTTTTCTTGCTTGTTAGTTTTCATATCCAAATCTGACAGTCAACTTCATTGTATGCTTTGTAATGCAAAAACAGGCATTTTTTGACTCGCCTAGTTTGCTTGGATATGTGAAAAACGACAGAAAGTGTTCGCTAGAAAAGATAAGATTTTTAATTTTTTTTCCGTTAATTTGGACTCGAAATCCAATTTAACGGATATTTTTACAGAATATATATGGAAAAACGGATATAAAACCACATTTTTAGCATGAATCATATCAAAGAATTGGATAGCGATAGTTTATAACGCAGCCGCAGTAAAGCCTTTTAATAATGTATTTGACGATTTCTTTTAAAGATGATAAACTATAAAAATAGAGATGCTTATACATAAGGTTACTTTGAGGTAGACTGCCACCATTTTCGATTTAAGAATGCTATTTAGTATTTTGCAAAGAAAGCAATTTATATAAACAGGTGATTTTGCTATAATCGATTTAACGGGAGAAACAAATGTTAAGATATAGTGGTTCTTTTGTTCCAACTGAGGAAATGATTAATGCCATTGAATATTGTGAAACCTGCCTAAACATTTGTGAGGCTTCTTTTCTTAAATTAAACAATCAAGAACGTTATACAATTCCGATAAAAGATGAACAATTAAAGGAACAAATTCAACAAGCACAAAGTGTTCGTGAAATTGAGGAAATTGTTCGCACCAATTCTTTACTTGATAATATGTACAACAAGAGGCTGTTAAAATACTTACTAATGGATTTTTGTATTTATGTGGGGCAATCGATATTAAATATAAAGCAGTTTAACCCGCAAATAGCATTCTGTTTGGCTCGTAAGCCATTTTGTGAAACTTTATGCTATCTTGAAAAGATGCTCATTAATCCCGAAGAAACAGTGAAATTGGTTTTTTCTGATAATGCTAAAAATAAGGATATTGAAAATAGACAAAATAATGGTATAAATTCAAAAGAAACTTATCTTGCAGTATTAAAAATACTTGGAATCGATGCTCTTAAGGAATCCATATATGATATGCGTTATGCAAAAGATATTCCAAGTATAAGAGCAATCGGCGATAGGGCAAGTCACATAGCAACAAGCGGTGCAGGAATCAAAGTGGAAACAGGAGAGCTAAATTTTATTTTTATAGAAGATGGCGTGATAGAGGACTTTACGAAAATATATTGTAAACTTTTGCCCTTGCTGATGTATTATGTTGTTTATGTGATTAAACACTTATTCAATAAGATATTGGGTAAAGAAATTGATTTAAAAGAATTTAATAAGGCTACAGACGAGTTTTTTGGGAAGTATTATAATAAAGGAAGGAAAACTACTAATGATTAGAAACATATCCAAACAGCGGTTTCTGCCCGATTGCACATATCTAAAAACCGTATGCGGGGAGAGTGCTTTACTTCGGTGAGGTACTCTCTTTGCTTATTTTTGCAAAGCTGGTAGTTTGCTTGGACATGAGGAAAATGTAAAGGGTAGTAACTTTGAATATAAGGATAAAATGTTTTACAGAGAAAGTAAGGTTTAATAAAGGAGTAGCTGAAAAGTTATTCCTTTTTTACTGCTTTGATTTTCCATGCTTGACAAGAATTGAAATGTGTGATATGATAATTCATACAAATATGAATTATATGAAAGGAGAAAACGGCAATGGAAATTCCCAAAGGGCATTATATCTTCGGTACAGTAAAGGTGGGGGAACGGGGGCAGATCGTCATTCCGCGCGAAGCGCGCGATAAGTTCGACATAAAGGCGGGCGACACGCTCATTGTGCTCGGAGACGAGAAGTGGGGGATCGCCGTGACTAAATCGGACGTGTTGCAGAAATTCGCGTCGGACATCTTTCAGAAGATGGAGGACGGCAGCAATGAATGAATTTGAAAATACGAATCTGCCTTTTTTAGAGAAAGACTGTATGGAAACTTTCGGCGAAGAGCAAGGAAAAAATGTATTTGATAAGACCATTGAAATTTATAGAGAGCTTACAGGTAAAGCCGATTACCGCAATAACGAAGCA
>CAJFLE010000001.1 GCA_904387375.1 Candidatus Protoclostridium gallicola | reverse complement strand
GACGCACGAAGAAAGCGGCAGGGCAGCGATAGCGGAGGAATACAAGAGGCTGTATTATTCCGACGTAACCGAAGTGCCCGCTATGGATACGGACGGAACGATGAAAGTCGCGGATCTTTGCGATGTGGACATCTCGGATCCTCGTTGGGACGAGCTTATTTCCCAGCTGCCATACGACGAGATGACTAATCTCATATACAACGGCTTCCATCTTACGCAGGCGTGCCCCAGCATAAGCCTTCCCGGTACGCTCGATGAAAACGGACCTCAGGGCTTTACGAAGGGACTTATCGGCGGTAACAGCGCGATGTGCTATACTTCGGAAGACGTTATGGCGGCGACGTTCAATCTCGACCTGATAGAAGAAATGGGCAAGTGCATAGCCGAAGACTTCCTGCACGCAGTCGAGCTCGGCAGTGGCAAAACTGTCTATTCCGGTATATACGGTCCGGGCGCGAACATTCATCGTACGCCTTACAGCGGTCGAAACTTCGAGTATTACAGCGAGGACGGCTGGCTGTCCGGAGAGATCTGCGCAGTAGAAGTGGCGGCGATCCAAAGCAAGGGCGTATACGTATTTACTAAGCATTTCGCTCTCAATGATCAGGAAGAGGGCCGGTACGGCATAAGCACATGGTCAAACGAACAGGCCATCCGCGAAGTATATCTCGAAGGCTTTGAAGGCTCGGTACGTGGCGGAGGACTCGGAGTCATGAGTTCGTTCAACCGCATCGGCGTGATATGGTCTGGTGCACATCGCGGTCTTATGACAGGCATTCTGCGCGACGAGTGGGGCATGAAAGGCGCTGCGATAACCGACTGCTCCGTTTCGGCCAAATATATGGACTACCGCCTCGGAGTCCTTGCCGGACAGGATCTTTGGGACGGATACAGCTCGGGAATGGCTACGCTCGACGGACTTGACGACGACCCCGCAATCGTGACTGCATGCCAGACTGCGGCAAAACGTATAGCGTTCTCCATTTCGCGCAGCCATGCGATGAATATCGGCAGAGCGGATATAGTGCTTATTATGCCGTGGTGGAAAGTTCTTGTTATCGTGCTGCTGGCAGTATTTGCGGTTCTTGCGGTAGGCAGTATCGTAATGCTTGTAATGAGCATAAGAAAACAGCGTAAGCACGCCTGACATCTCCGGCGATAATTTTTCGATTTATCGATAAACGATCGTTATGAATGGACGGCCGCACGGATATCCGTACGGCCGTCTCTTTGTCGCTTAAGCGCCGAGCAGTTATCTGCCCGGCGCATTATGCGTCCATGGGATAAAGATAATAAGGTTTTAAGCGACGATTTACCGACTGTTGACTTTCGCTTCCGCCTATGCTAAAACGAGCCACAACGGAAAGGACGAAATTGAGAGGAACTTCTCTTTTTACTACCATCTGTATATGATCCCGAAATAGTCCGATGCAAAAAATAATACGAACCCTGACTTTTCGGTGTTCGTATTATTTACGTCTGGTACCACATAGGGGAAAACTCGCATACGCTCGTGGCGTTCGCGCTGCGCGCTCGGCTGAACGAACCCGCTCGCGAAAATACTTGAATGATGAACACAGCTTTTCGTGCGCTCGCGGTTCTCTCTGCCGTGCGGTATAAAAAACGACGACACGTCTGATGGCGTATCGTCATTTTTTGGTACCACATAGGGGAATCGAACCCCTGTTTCCGGCGTGAGAGGCCAGCGTCCTAACCGCTAGACTAATGTGGCACATTCAACTTTGCGCATTATACCATAAAACGCGGCAATACGCAAGGATTTCGCGCGGGTTTTCGATAAAAAATTCGGATAAATTTGCGCTTATTGTTCGGCGGTTCATCCCTCGCCGCGTTTGACGATGTCGGCATATCCGAACCGCACGGCTTTCGCGAGATTTTCCGGACTCGTTTCGATCTGGCAGCCTATTTTCCCGCCGCTGAAAATTATTTCGGAACAGTCTTTTGCGCTTTCGTGAACGGTCGTGCGGAAAAACTTTTTCATACCGATAGGGGAGCAGCCGCCGTGAACGTAGCCCGTGAGCGGCAGCAGTTCTTTGGACTTTACCATTTCCACCGACTTTTCGCCGACCGCTCTGGCCGCCTTTTTGAGATCGAGCTCTTCGGCAACCGGTATCATGAACACGTAATGCGCACCGCTCTTTCCGACGGTGACAAGCGTTTTGAACACGCGCCTCACGTCCTGTCCGAGCAGCGCGGCCACTTCGACGCCGCTGAGCGCCTGCGAGCCGTCGTACAGATATTCCTTATGCGCTATCTTCATCTTGTCGAGCATACGCTCGGCGTTGGTTTTTACGGTTTTATCGGCCATGATTATCCTCTGAAATTAACCGAGAACTCGGTGCCTTCGCCCGGCGTGCTGTCCACGCCGAGCTTCCAGCCGCTGCGGTCGCAGATCTTGCGCACTATGGACAGCCCGAGCCCGAATCCCACGTTTTCCCCGTGCGATTTGTCCACGGTATAGAAACGGCTGAATACGTGCGGCAGTTCTTCGCGGGCGATTCCGATGCCCGTGTCCGCCACGGTCAGCTTCCCGCCGCGCAGCGTGACGCTGATTTTTCCGTTCCGCACGTTGTATTTCGCCGCGTTGCTCACGAGATTGTCGAGTATCTCGGTGACGCGTTCCCGCCGCGTCGCGACTATGCAGCCGTCCTCGATATCCGAGGTCAGCGTTAGATTTTTGTCCTTAAGCAGCGGCTGATATGTGCTGAGCAGTTCGCGCACGAGTTCGGATACGTCGACATCGTAAGATTCGAGCATGTCGTCGTCTATCGCGCTGAAATGCAGTATCTGCGTGATCATGCCGGACAGCCGTGCGCTCTGCTCCACGATCGTTTTCCCGGCCTTCTGCGTCTTTTCCTTGTTCAGGCTGCCCGAGGCGATGAGCTCCGCGAAGCCGCGTATGGAAGTGAGCGGCGTATTCATTTCGTGCGTCACGTTGGCGATAAATTCGTCTTTGCTTGACTGCATCTGCCTGACGCTCTCGTTCTTTTTGTTTATGACGTCGGCAACGGGCTGCAGCTCCTTGTAATTTGCTTTGATTTCCTCGTTTGTGCCTATCGCCGAGGCTGCAAGTTCCTTGACGGGGCGCAGTATGAACGACGTCGCCAGCCACGTGAGCAGCGTGCACAGCAGCACGTCGAGAATCAGAAACACGATGAGGTGGGGAAGCGCCCTGCCGTACATCGCCAGCGTGGAGGGAATGACTACGGAAATGCGTACTATGACGTCGCCCGACCGCTTGTAATACATGACTTCTGTTTCCGTAATTTCACTGTCGCGCTTGGAAAACAGCTCGCTGGCTATTTTCAGCGTATTCATATCCGAGTCGCTTATAGACGTATCCGGTATGATCGGCGACCCGGAATCGGCGATCAGCGAGCCGTCGGACGTGAAAAACGTCACCCGCACGCCGCCCAAAACGGAAGAAAGCGCGTCCACTCCGTTCTGATCTGCGGAGTACGCGCCGTTTTCGTATATGCTCATATAAGTTTCCAGAGCCTCGTCGGCCTCTTCGACAGAAATGTTGTGATAGATCTCCACCGACGTGACTGAAAAGACCAGCAGCACCAGCACCGTCACGGCAAGGGAAACGATCAGTATGCGCTTGCTCATTTTTTGAACCTGTAACCGGCGCCGAACACCGTTTCTATGCCTTCCACGCCCAGTTTTCTGAGCCTTGCAACGTGTATGTCCACCGTACGCGTTTCACCCTGATCGTAGCCCCATATCGTCGTGAGCAGCTTATCCCGCGTTATCACGGTGCCGGCGTTGCGGATGAGATAGGCGAGCAGACGAAGCTCCATATTGCTGAGCACGACGGGCTGGCCGTTCACTTTGGCGGTCATTTTGTTTTCGTCTATTTCCACGTTGCCCGCCGCGAGAACGTCCGATCTTCCCAGCCGGCGGAACGCCGCATTGACGCGCGCGGTGAGTTCGAGCACGCCGAACGGCTTGGATATATAGTCGTCGGCGCCGAGATTCAGCCCCTTGACCTTATCGTTCTCCCGTCCCATCGCGCTCAGCATGATGCACACGACGTTGGGAAATACGCTCTTAATGCGCGTCAGTACGTCGAAACCGTTACCGTCCGGAAGCATGACGTCGAGCAGGCAGACGTCGGGCAGCTTCTCGTCCAGCGCGGTCATAAAATCCCTGACCGTGCCGAAACTCTTCGCCTCGATGTCCGCCAGTTCGAGACTGCACGTTACGAGATCGCATATGCTCTTGTCGTCTTCGAGCAGATATACGGTTTTTGCCATACTTCGATAATTACCTCTTTGTTATTTTTTGTCAAACGCGTGCGCGAGATTGAGTACGTGATCCGCCGCACGCTCTATATTGCCGACGAGATTGATGAATACGCTGCTGGCCTGCGGCTGGCATTTGCCTTCGTTCAGTCTGCGTATGTGTCCGTCTATAGTGTGCTTTTTGAGCGAGTCTATTTCGTTTTCGAGCTCTTCCGCTTTGACGACGGCGGTAATGTTCTCGTCGTTGAACGCAGCCATGCTTTCGTCGAACAGCTGTCCGAGTTTTTCGTCCATTGCCTTGACTTCGCCGATTACAGTATCGGTAAATTCAAGATGGTCGTCGACGTAATGCGCCGTGTACTTGGTCATATTGTCCGCAAGATCGGCAATTCTGAGAATATCTCCGAGCGATTCGTGCAGCGCCGAAATCGTTTTTTCGTCGCGGTACGACACTTCGCTGGCGGACAGTTTGATCAGAAACTTAGTTACGCGCCTGGAAATCGTATTGACGTTTACGATTTTTTCTTTGATTACGGTGTCGTCGCTTTTATCTTTGTTTATAAACGCGTTGACGGATTCACGCAGCGTATCGATTGCAAGCGTCGCGAGACGGGTGACTTCTTTCTTTGCCTGAAGAAGCGCTATCGACGGAGTGGTAAGGAATCTGTCGTCGAGGAAAGTCTCCGCCTGTTCCTCTTTTTCTTTTTTGTCGCGTATGAGGAATGTGGCAATCTTTACGAACACATTGATAAAAGGGAAGAACAGAATGACGCATACCGTGTTAAAGAAAGTATGGAACATCGCGATCTGCGTCTGAGGATTGCCGGGGAACCACGCTTCGAACGTTATTTGCGAAAACGTCGGCCAGCACAGCATCATAATCGTGAAAAGTATCGTGCCGAACACGTTAAACATCAGATGTATGAGCGCCGCGCGTTTGGCGTTGGTATTGGCTCCGATCGCCGAAAGCAATGCGGTGACGCATGTTCCTATGTTGGAACCGAGCACGAGGAAGTATACGCTGTTTCCGCCCGAGCCTATCATCAGTCCCGCGCCGACCATGGTAATAATAATGGTTGTGACGGCCGACGACGATTGTATCAGCGCGGTAAACGCGGTACCGATCAGAAGCAGCAGGAACGGATTGTCGATGGTAAGCAGCAGATCTTTGAACGTATCGCTCGTCGCAAAAATATCCATGGACGAACCCATGATGTCCAGGCCGACGAAAACAAGACCCAGACCGCCGAGGATATAGCCCACGGTCTGCACTTTATCCTTTTTGGACAGCATCGCCATGAATATGCCTATGAACGCGAAGGGCAGTACGAACGACGAAAACTCGAAAGCGCTCAGTGCCGCTATCTGAGCCGTGATCGTCGTACCTATATTGGCGCCCATAATAACGGCGGTCGCCATGGTCAGCGACATCACGCCGGCATTGACGAAACCGACAGTCATAACGGTAGTTGCCGACGACGACTGAATGATCGTCGTCGTGACAAGACCTATTCCGACGCCCGCCAGTCTGCCGGTGCCGGAAGTTTTGCTGAACCAGGATCGCAGCCTGTCGTTCGCGAGCTTTTCGATTGCGTCGGACAATACCTTAAATCCGAACAGCAAAACTCCGAGACCGCCGAGCAGTCCCATTACCCCATACACATACTCCATACCGTAACTCCGTTGTCCGGATTCTCTTAAGTACCGGATTTTTTTAGGCGGGCAATGCCGCGCCTTTTCAATTGTACCTTATTTGCCGGCATTTCGCAACAATTTTGTCTCGGTTTGCCGAATTTTGCTTCCGATTTTTTTCGGGGGCGCTGCGACGCGTGCGTTTGTGCGGAATTTATATGCGGCGACGGTATAAAAAATGCGTAAAATGAGAAATATTTTCACAGGACTACAGGAGGAACACAGTATGTCATTCAATCCTTTTAACGAAAAACCGGATAAGGTGAGCAGCTTCGAGAACTGGAAACAGCTTACCCCGCGGCCTTACGACAAGAACGCCGCCGACCCTTACACCAAAGTGCGCATCATTCTTATGAACGGCACAGAATTCGAGGCGCAGTGGTTTCTGCATAACATGGCGCGGCACGTCACAAACGAGGAACTCCGCCGCGAGATCGCCGTCGTGCGCCGCGTCGAGCAACAGCAGCAGAAGAAGATCATGAATCTCAAACCGAAGGACGAGAGCGTGCTCGAACACACCATCGGTTACGAACAGCTCGCCGTCGATCTGACCGCGCTTATGGCGCAGAACGAGCCTGACGAGTACATCCGCAAGTCGCTCGATTTCGCGCTGCTCGAGGACTTCGATCATCTGTATAGATACGCAGACCTGCTCGAAATGGATATGGGCATAAGGGCGGAACGTCTGGTGGGTAAGTATACCGAGATCATGCCCGGACGTCCCACGATCGCCGAGCATCGTTTTCCGACCGACGACATCAAACGCAGAATGGACGCCAAAAAAGCGTCGCCGCTCAGCAAGCTGCACGCCATGATAATCACGGCGGCCGAGCAGCAGACGATGAACTATTATATGAATCAGGGAGCGTTCTATGAACTGTCGGATATTGGCCGTAAGTTGTATACCGAGATCGCAATGATAGAGGAACAGCACGTTTCGCTGTACGAATCGCTTATGGATTCGTCGACGACATGGCTGGAATGCATGCTCATGCACGAATACGCCGAATGCTATCTGTACTATTCCATGCTTGGCGACGAGTGCGACGAGGAAGTGAAGAAAATATGGGAATACAATCTCAAGCAGGAGATCGCACACCTGCATTACGCCGTGCGACTGCTCCGCAAATACGAAAACAAAGAGTGGCAGCAGGTCATACCAGACGGAACATTCCCCGAACCGATATCTTTCTCGTCCATGTCCGAAAAAAACAAGGCGTATATCCGTAAAGTTCTCAGAAATACTGTCACGCAGACCGCGTCGGGCGACAGCTGGACGGAAGTGTCCAAACTGCCCGACAATGCCGAGTTTTTCAGATACAACCGCCGTGTGAACGGCAATGTGGCGGCGGTTGCCAGCCACAAAGTTATAGACAGATATATTATGGAAGCGGGCGAGGACTATCGCTTCCAGGAATGCGAGCACCCGGTAAAGGATCTGCGCTGCCGGTGCGAAGACAATGTGGATATAGGCAGGGTCAAGAATCCGGAAAAAGCGGAATGCCCGTCCCCGAAAACTTCGAAATCCGGCTGCCGCGGCAAAGGAAAATTAGAAAAAAATTAAATTTACGCGAATGCGCCGCGCGTTTCTTGCAATGCCCGGCGCATTGTGATATTATAATCATATAAAATATTCAAGGAGAGGTCTATGAATTTGTCCGGAGCAATCTGGTCGGATGCGTCCGAAGCCGCCGAAGGCGAGAGCAGCTGGTGGGACAGCGTCGTGAAGTCGTTCACCGATCAGTGGTGGGTTTTCGTCGTGGCGCTTGCCGTAGTTGTCGTCGTCATGATCGTCATTGCCGTGTTTACGCACGGAAAACTTTTCGGGCCGGTGCGCATTCTGAAAATTGTGCTGAACTGCATTCTCGGTTTCGTGCTTCTGTTCGTCATCAACATATTCGGCGGACTGTTCACGCAGGGCGTATGGGCGCTCACTCCCAAATGGTTCTCGTGGATCATTATCGGCGTGTTCGGAATTCTCGGCGTCATATTCCTGTTTATCGCGTCGTTCGCATGGCCGGGGGTGCTGACCGTACAGTAAGAACCAGGATCGTAAACGGGGAACCTCCGGAAGCGGCGGTTTCCCGTTTATATTATATATATTGTAAAAATTTTCCCAAACCACCCCGAAATCGCTTGATTACGATTTGCTTTTATGCTAAAATCACGTTTAGTGACTTACGCGTTCCTCTGTTGCCGGAGATCGCATTCAAGAACGCGTGAATAAATATAAGGAGAAGTCATTATGAACAAACTGATCGCAGAGATCGAAAAAGAGTACATGAAAGAGAATGTGCCTCAGTTCGAAGTCGGCGACGTCGTCAAAGTGTACGTCAAGGTCGTCGAGGGAAACAGAGAACGTCTTCAGGCGTTCGAAGGCACCGTGATCGCCCGTAAGAACGGCGGTCTGCGCGAGACGTTCATCGTCCGCCGCGTATCGTTCGGCGTTGGCATCGAACGTTCTTTCCCCATTCATTCGCCCCGTATCGACAGGGTGGAAGTCGTGAGAAAGGGCAAGGTCCGCAGAGCGAAGCTGTATTACCTCAGAAAACTTTCCGGTAAAGCGGCTAAACTGAAAGAAGCAAAATAAAGCGCCGAAAGAGTTTGCCACAACAAACTCTTTTCGTGCTTTTTTGGAGGTTACTTTGTTTAACTTACTGTCCGAAATAAATTCCGACACGCTTGCGATAAGCCTTGTGATTATCATACTTTTCACGCTGATTACCGCCGTACTGGCGTTTGTCGCCGTCTTTCTTATAGGGAAGTACCACAGCGTGGACGACGAAGATACTCTGAAAGTCGGAAAGCTCAAGATCGGTTACATGATCGCGATACTGCTCGTGATAGGGCTTGCCGTCAGACTGCTTCTCACGTTTACCGTGAACGGCTACGGCGCCTCCTACAATACCGTTTATACCATTGCGAACAACGTCATCAACGTTAACGACGGCTTCGGCGGATATACAAGCAGCTTCATAGGCGTCGCTCCGCTTATGGGCTATCTGTATACGCTTTTCGGAGGCTGGGGCGTCGCGCTCGGCGTCGGCCAGGACGATATAGCCATGCAGCTTTTCGTGAAGCTTCCGTACCTGCTCTCCGACATAGCGATGTTCTTCGTGTTGTACTGGATACTGAAAAAGTACGTCAACAGGTATGTCGCGCTCACGCTGTCCGGACTTTATTTCCTCAGCCCGCTGTCTTTCGTGATGTCGGCGATGTGGGGCAGCGAATACGCGCTTCTTGCACTCGGCCTCGTTCTGACGTTCTACTTCCTGCTTACGAAGAACGTTTTCGGCATGACCGTGGCAATGAGCCTGTCCTGTCTCGTGAGTTCGGACGCCGTGTATATGGCTCCCGTCGTCGCGGTATATCTCGTATACGCGTTCGTCAAGGCTATTATCAAGATAGTAAAGACCAAACCGTCTTTCGACATGCTGTTCAAGGACAGCTCGCTGTATAACGTGCTTTATGTGCCTCTCTGCATGGCGCTCGGCGTCGCGCTCATATATCTGCTCGCACTGCCCGCATATTTCGCTGACGGTGTCGTGAGCTTCGCCGCGGTTATGGAGCAGCTTTTCGTAAAACCGTTCCTGTATACGAGCGGCGAAGGCGCTCTGTACTATTTCACGGAAAACGGTCTGAGCATCTATACGATATTCATGCAGAACTACGCTACGCTGGGCACCAACTTCCCGACGCTGGCGTTCGCCGGAATATTCGTATTCCTTGTGGCGGTCATCGTCACTGTGATATTCCTGCTCAGACGTAACCGCGCGAATATACTTTTGCTTTCGTCGTACGTTTCGCTGACGGTGGGCGTATATTGCATAGGCGCTTCGGAATGGACTCTCGTACCCTCGCTCGCGCTCATGCTGCTGGCGTTCGCCGTTGTAAAGGACAAGCGCCTGCTTAAAGTATATGCCGTCATGTCTGTGTTCATCGTGCTTAACGCATTGCTCGTTATGTTCGGCGGCGGACAGATAACTCCGGTTTACACGGAAGGTTACTTCAATATGACGGAGAACGGTGCGCTCAACGTATTCTCGGTGCTGCTGTCCGTGCTTACGGTGCTCATGCATATATACTGCACGGTCGTCGTGCTCGACGTCGCGCTGACGAAAAACAGAAAACCTTTCCTGACGGATACCGCATCGTCTTGCGGTGAGATCGTCCGTCACTGGGTGAGAGGATAAATTAAGAATACAAACGAAAGAGGACGGGTATGCTGGCTAAAATCAAAAGTTTCGGGCTGCAAGGTATCGACGGTTACGAAGTTTCGGTCGAAACGGATATCAATAACGGTCTGCCCGGGACTGATATAGTCGGCCTGCCGGACACTGCTACCAAAGAATCCAAAGAGAGGGTGCGCAGCGCGCTGAAAAACAGCGGGTTCCGCCTCTCTCCGCGCAGGATAACCGTAAACCTCGCTCCCGCCGATACGAAAAAGGAAGGCTCGCTGTACGATCTTCCCATAGCGCTCGGCATTCTCTACGCTACGGAACAGATTTCGTCGGATATGCTGTTCGATACCGTATTCGTCGGAGAGCTTTCGCTCAACGGCGACATCGGCAAGGTGAACGGCGTCCTGCCCATGATAATCGCGGCCAGACAGCTCGGTTATAAACGCATGGTGGTTCCGAAAGCAAACGAGAGCGAGGCGGCATACGTCGGAGGCATATCCGTATACGCACTCCCGTCGCTGCGGGAAACGGTGGCTTTTCTTTCGGGTGAAATCGAAGTAAAGCCGGTTGCCGTCAAAGACGTGTACTCGGCTTTTTCGTCTGCGGGGAGCGAGGATCTCAAATACGTCAAAGGTCAGCTTGCCGCCCGCCGCGCTCTCGAAATCGCGGCCGCGGGCGGACACAATATTCTTATGATAGGCCCGCCGGGAGGAGGCAAGACCATGCTTGCCAAGTGCCTGCCCGGCATACTTCCGGATATGTCGCCGGACGAAGTGCTCGAAACCACCAAGATACACAGCGTTGCCGGAGTGCTTCCGGGCGGGGTCGGTATAGTCGCGTCGCGTCCTTTCCGAGCCCCGCATCATACCGCCACGCGCGTGGCGCTCACCGGAGGCGGCGCCAATGCCAGGCCGGGCGAAATTTCGCTCGCTCACAACGGCGTGCTTTTCCTCGACGAGCTGCCCGAATATACGCGTGCGACGCTGGAAATCCTGCGCCAGCCGCTCGAAGACGGCAAAGTCGTGGTTTCCCGCGCGGCGAGGACGGTGGAATATCCCGCGCGCTTTATGCTGGTCGCAAGCATGAATCCGTGCCCGTGCGGTAATCTGGGTTCTGAAACGGCCGAGTGTACATGCACGCCCGCTCAGGTCGCCAGATATCTTTCCCGCGTATCCGGGCCGCTGCTCGACCGTATCGACATACATATCGAGGTGGGCGGCGTTACGTACGACGAACTCGCGTCGTCCTCATACGGCGAATCGTCCGAAAAGGTGAGGGCGCGGGTGAACGAGGCGCGTGCGGTGCAGCTCCGTCGCTTCGAAGGCAGCGCTGCGCACTGCAACGCTCAGATGACCAACGCTCAGCTTATCGAATTCTGCGCGCTCGACGCCGCCGGCGAATCGCTTTTGCGTACGGCGTTCGGCAAGCTGGGACTGTCGGCAAGAGCCTATACCCGCATTCTGAAAGTCGCGCGCACGATCGCCGATCTCGCGGGCAGCGACAAGGTTCTTAAAAATCACGTTGCCGAAGCGCTGCAATACCGCAGTCTCGACAGGAGTTACTGGCAATGACGGAAGACAAGGCGCTGTACTGGCTGTCGCTGGGCGGCATGAACGCGCTCAGACAGAACAAATTGCTGGAAATTTTCGGATCGGCATCTGACGTCTATGACGCTTTCCCCTCAGAAAAGCTGCGCGAATTCATGGGCGAGCGCGCATACGCCGTTCTGCGCCGCAGCCGTGACGAGGGAATATTGGACGCCGGACTGGCAAAACTGGAAAAGGCGGGCGTCCGACTTATCTTCCGCGGCAGTTCCGATTATCCGCCGCTGCTCGATCAGCCGGAGGTCGTGTCTCCGCCGGTGCTGTACGTATCCGGCAATGCCGGGCTGCTGAAAAAGCGCGCGGTATGCATGGTCGGAACGCGCAGGTGCACCGATTACGGCAAACGCGTCGCGAGCGAATGGGCTGCCGAGCTTTCGCGCAGGTTCGTCATCGTGACCGGCCACGCAACAGGTATAGACACCTATGCCGCGAAAAGCTGCCTCGCTTCGGGCGGCAGCGCGGTAATGGTGCTCGCCTGCGGCATCGATATGTTCGATAAACCCGACTGGCTGAGAAAATGCGACCCCGCTTCGTACGCGCTCGTCACGGAGTATCCGACGGGGACGCGTACGGCGAAATTTTCATATCACGAGCGCAACAGGCTGCTCAGCGGTCTGACCGAAGCGACGGTGGTCGTAGAAGCGGGCGAGAGAAGCGGTGCGCTCATAACCGCGGACCGCGCGGCGGCGCAGAACAGAACGGTGTTCGCCGTACCCGGCAGCGTGTATTCGGACAGGAGCAGGGGGACGCTTTCTTTGCTCCGCAACGGAGCCGCGGTCGCCCGTTCGGCTGCGGACATATTCGAGGATCTCGATCCCGGATTTTCCTCCGCACTCGCACTTCCCGACGAAAGCGAACCGCCGCATGCGGAAATGACGGAAGAAGAGCGCAGAGTGTGCGAGTTTCTTTCGGACGGCAAGAGACATTTCGACGATATCGCCGCCATGCTGGCGCTTCCGTCCTTCGAGGCGTCGTCGCTGCTGTCGATGATGGAACTCGAAGGGCTTATCGAAAAAAAGATGCAGAACTATTATGCTTTGCTTAAATGACGAGGTGCATATTTGAAACTTGTTGTTATAGAGGGCGTGGGCAAGAAGCCCGCCATTCAGAAATATCTCGGCAGCGGTTATAAGGTATTCGCCACGATGGGACACGTCAGGGATCTTCCCGCCAAGACGCTCGCCGTGGACGTAAACG
This sequence comes from Candidatus Protoclostridium gallicola, assembly GCA_904387375.1. Lineage (GTDB taxonomy): Bacteria > Bacillota > Clostridia > Christensenellales > Pumilibacteraceae > Protoclostridium > Protoclostridium gallicola. The sequence continues at coordinate 344,178 of CAJFLE010000001.1, read as the reverse complement.
ATAACTTCAAGCCGACTTATAAAATTATGCCTGACAAACAGAAGGTCGTGGACGAACTCAAAACGGAGGCCGGAAAGGCGGAAGACGTGCTGCTGGCTACCGACCCGGACCGCGAAGGCGAGGCCATATCCTGGCACATAGCCACAATTCTCGGCATACCCGAGGATAAAAAGGCGCGTATCACTTTCAACGAGATATCAAAAAAGGCAATAACCAAAGCGCTCGAAGAGCCGCGTGCGATCGACAAAAACCTCGTCGACGCCCAGCAGGCCCGCCGCGTACTCGACAGACTCGTGGGCTATAAGGTATCGCCCGTGCTTTGCACAAAGATACAGAACAAACTGAGCGCCGGCAGGGTTCAGAGCGTGACGCTCCGCCTTGTGTTCGAACGCGAGCGCGAGATACAGAATTTCAAACCCGAAGAATACTGGCCGTTCTTCTCCGTGCTCGAAGGCAGGGGCGGCGCGAAAATAAAAGCGTCGCTGGCCACCAGAAAAGGCGAGAAATATAAAATAGGTTCGGCCGCCGAGGTCGAAGAAGTAAAAGCCGCGCTGGACGGCAGACCCTACGTCGTGGGAAGCGTAAAGAAATCGATAGCGTACTCGCACGCGCCGGCGCCCTTCCGTACGAGCACGATGCAGCAGGACGCCATCAACAAGCTGGGAATGAGCCTCAAACAGGTTACGCAGGCAGCTCAGGCGCTTTACGAAGGCGTGGATATTCCCGGCGAGGGCAAGGTCGCGCTCATCACGTATATCCGTACCGACTCCACCCGCGTTTCGCCCGAAGCCGCGGCGTCCGCAAGGGAGTATATAACTTCCGTATACGGCGCCGATTACGTGCCCGCCAAGCCTAACGTATACGCGTCCAAGGGCAATGTGCAGGACGCTCACGAGGCGATACGCCCCATCTCGGTGCAGCGTACGCCGGACAGTCTTAAAGACTCTGTCGCCCGCAATTATTACAGGCTGTACAAGCTGATATACGAGCGTTTCCTCGCCAGCCAGATGAGCAGCGCACAGTACAATTCGCTGACCGCCGACATCGCATGCGGCGACTACGGATTCAGGGTCACGGGCAAAACGCCGCTGTTCGCCGGCTATACGAAGGTATACAGCGAAAAGGACGAGAAAGACGAGGACGAGATGAAGAAGCTGCCCGATATGAACGAAGGCGAAACGCTCGGCTTCATCGAGTACGTATACGAGCAGAAATTCACCAAACCGCCCGCGCGTTATACCGAAGCCAGCCTTATCAAGGCTATGGAAGAAAAGGGCATAGGCCGCCCGGCGACGTATCAGCCCACGGTATCGCTGCTCGAAACGCGCGCTTATACCGAGCGCGAAGGCAAAGCCATAAAACCTACGGAACTCGGCTTCAAGGTCGTGGACATGCTTATAAAGTATTTTCCCGACATAATGGACGTCAAATTCACGGCGGATATGGAAACGAAACTGGATACGATAGAAGACGGCGGCAAGGTATGGCAGCAGATCGTCGCGGAATTCTATACGGGATTCGAAGATGAACTGAAAAAGGCTATGGGGGACGGATACAAGATGAAAGCACCGGCAGTGGAAACGGACTATAAATGCGAAAAATGCGGCGCGCCCATGGTGATACGCGAAGGACGGTTCGGCAGATTTCTTGCGTGCTCCGCGTACCCTAAGTGCAAAAACACAAAGCAGATCGACGAAAACGGAAATATAAAGGAAAAAGCCGAGCCGGTCGTCGTGGAAAGCGACGTCATCTGCGAAAAGTGCGGAGCGCGCATGGTGGTCAAGACAAGCGCGCGCGGAAAGTTTCTCGCTTGTCCGAACTATCCGAAGTGCCGCAATACGAAAGAACTGGAAGACGAGGAAAAACTTCCGGACTGTCCGGTCTGCGGCAAGCCTCTCAAAAAAATCAACTATTACCGCGGCGCCTTCTACGGCTGCAGCGGATATCCCGACTGCAAGTTCGCGCTGTACGACAAACCTATAGACAAAAAATGTCCGCAGTGCGGCAGTCTGCTTGTTGTTAAAAAACGCAAGGACGGACTCTATCACAAGTGCTCCAACAAGGAGTGCACGTTTATGGAAAAAGCTCCCGATGAGACGACCTGACGTCACCGTGATCGGCGCGGGACTGGCCGGCTGCGAGGCCGCGCTGTCGCTCGCCGACGAAGGGTTTTCGGTTCGTCTCGTCGAAAGCAAACCGCTCAGGCGAAGCGCCGCTCACGCGAGCGACGATTACTGCGAGCTGGTATGCAGCAATTCGCTCAAAAGCGCCGATCCGCTGACGGCGCACGGCCTGCTCAAACGCGAACTTCGCACGATCGGCAGCCGGGTGCTCGAAGAGGCGGAGAAGTGCGCCGTGCCGGCGGGAAGCGCGCTGGCGGTGGACAGAAAACTTTTCTCCGCCGCCGTTACCGGACGGGTGCGCGCTCACACGAATATCGAAACGGTGCACGAGGTAGCTTCCGCAGCTCCCGAAGGCGTGACGATAATCGCCACCGGTCCGCTTACGCTTCCGCCGCTGGACGGATTCCTGCGCGAGAAATTCGGCGCGCTGCACTTCTACGACGCCGAAGCGCCCATAGTGTCCGCAGAAAGCATAGATACCGACAGCGCGTATTTTGCCGCGCGGTACGGCAAAGGCAATCCTGAGGATTATCTCAACTGTCCCATGACCAGGGAAGAGTACGACGCTTTCTACGACGCTCTCGTCACCGCCGAACGCGCCGACGGACACGCGTTCGAAAAAGGAGAGATTTTCGAGGGCTGCATGCCCGTCGAGATAATGGCGGCGCGCGGCCGCGACGCGCTGCGTTTCGGCCCCATGAAACCGGTCGGGCTGACCGATCCGCGTACCGGAAAGCGCGCGTACGCCGTGCTGCAGCTGCGGCGCGAAAACGCCGCCGGGGACATGTACAACCTCGTAGGCTTCCAGACCAATCTGAAATTCGGAGAACAGAAGCGCGTGTTCGGTATGATTCCGGCGCTGAAAAACGCCGAGTATCTGCGCTACGGTGTCATGCATCGCAACACTTTCATAGACGCTCCGCGCTCGATCGACGCGTGTTTCCGCGCCCGCTCGGACGGCGGTCTGTTTATAGCCGGGCAGCTTTCCGGAGTGGAAGGCTATGTGGAGAGCATCGCTTCCGGAAGATCCGCCGCGCTTCATGCCGCACGGCTGCTGAGAGGTTTTACTCCCGAGCCCTTGCCCTCCGATACGGTGATCGGTGCGCTGGCCCGGTACGTTGCGGCCGAAAACGATAATTTTCAGCCCATGAACGCCAATTACGGGCTGCTGCCGCCGATGGATATACGGGACAAAACGGAAAGAAAGCGCGCTTACGCGGCGCGCTCGGACCAATCGCTTAAAAGTTATCTGGAGAAATATACATGGAAATCAGAGGCACAACTATAGTAGCCGTCAGAAAGGACGGGAAAACCGCAATGGCGGGCGACGGTCAGGTGACCGCCGGCCAGTCCACGATCATGAAATCCACCGCGGTGAAAGTCCGCCGCATATTCGACGACAGGGTAATAGTCGGTTTTGCCGGCTCGGTCGCCGACGCATTCTCGCTCAGCGAGCGCTTCGAGGAAATGCTGCGCAAATATGCGGGCAACCTCATGCGCGCGGCGGTAGAGCTCGCTCAGCTGTGGCGCAGCGACAAGATAGTCCACAAACTGGAAGCCATGATGATTGTGGCCGATTCCGAGGCAATGTTCCTTGTGGACGGCACCGGCAACGTCATCGAACCTGAGAGCGGCGTATGCGCGATAGGCAGCGGCGGCAACTTTGCCCTCGCGGCGGCGCGCGCACTCTCGAAGAACACGAAGATGTCCGCGCGTAAAATCGCCGAAGAGAGCATAAGAATCGCCAGCGAGATCTGCGTGTTCACCAACGGCAATATCACGGTGGAGGAGGTGTAATCATGAGCATGTCGCCCAAACAGATAGTAGCCGAACTGGACAGATATATCATAGGTCAGGCGGAGGCCAAGCGCGCGGTCGCCATCGCACTGCGCAACAGATACCGCCGCAGCCGTCTGCCCGAAGAACTCCGCCAGGAAATAACGCCCAAAAACATCATCATGAAGGGACCCACCGGCGTGGGAAAGACGGAGATAGCCCGTCGCCTCGCCAAGCTTGTGCGCGCGCCTTTCATTAAAGTCGAAGCGACCAAATTCACCGAAGTCGGCTATGTCGGCCGCGACGTCGAGTCCATGATACGCGACCTCGTGGAAACTTCCGTCCACCTCGTCAAAGAGGAAAAAATGGCCGAGGTCGAAGCGGTCGCGCGCGAGGAAGCGGAAAAGAAAGTGCTTTCCGTGCTGCTCGCCGAAGAAAAGAAAAAGAATTCGGACGGCTCGGCCGCGGTCATGCGCGAGACGCTTCTCAAATCCCTGCGCGAGGGCAGAGAGGACGACCGTCTTATAGAGGTGGAGATTACCGAGGCTCCCAAGCCCATAGAAATGCCCGGCGGCATGGGGCTGGAAATCAACCTCAACGAAATGCTGAGCGGTCTTATGCCCAAAAAGAAAAAGCCGCGTAAGATAACGGTCAAAGAGGCGATGAATATTTTCATCGTCGAAGAGAGCGAAAAGCGGCTGGATCTCGACGCTATCCATACCGAAGCGCTGCGCCGCGCCGAGCAGGAAGGCATTATCTTTATCGACGAAATCGACAAGATAACCGCGCGCGGCAACACTCAGGGCGCTGACGTTTCGCGCGAAGGCGTGCAGCGCGACATTCTGCCCATCGTCGAAGGTTCAACCGTGCAGACCAAGTACGGCAGCATAAAGACCGACTTCATACTCTTTATCGCGTCCGGCGCGTTCATGCTTGCGAAAGTGGAGGATCTGATTCCCGAGCTTCAGGGCCGTTTCCCCATAAGGGTGGAGCTGGGCAGCCTGACATACGACGATTTCGTCAAGATCCTTACAGTGCCCGAGAACGCGATCACCAAACAGTATGCGGAACTGCTCAAAGTGGATAACGTCGATCTGTCGTTTACCGACGACGCTATAGAGGAAATGGCGCGTATAACGGTGGCGGAAAACGAAACGCAGGAGGACATCGGCGCCCGTCGGCTGCATACGGTTATGGAAAGCCTGCTCGACGACGTGTCGTTCAACGCGAGCGGAGACCATCCCATGGTGGAAGTCAGGATCGACAGAAACTACGTGCTCGAACATCTCAGCAAGGAAGTAAAAAGCCTTAACCTGAAAAAATACATTATCTGACGATACTTATGATCAACATACCCAAAGGAACAAAAGACACGCTGCCGTCCGAAAGCGCTAAGTGGCGGTATATAGAGGACAGCCTGCGCCGCCTGTCGTCGCTGTACAACGTGCGCGAAATACGCACGCCCATGTTCGAACACACCGAGCTGTTCGTACGCGGCATAGGCGACGGCACCGACGTCGTAAACAAAGAGATGTATACGTTCGAGGATAAGGGCGGCCGTTCGATAACGTTAAAGCCCGAAGGCACGGCTTCCGTCGCGCGCAGTTTTGTGGAAAACTCGCTGGACGCCATGTCGCTGCCCCTCAAAATGTACTATATAACGCCGTGTTTCAGATACGAGCGGCCGCAGGCGGGTCGTCTGCGCGAGTTTCATCAGTTCGGTCTCGAAATCTACGGCGCGTCCAGCCCGTACCTCGACCTTGACTGCATAACGTTCGCGTACGAGGCGCTCACCGGGCTGGGGCTGAAAAACATCAGGCTGCACCTTAATTCCATAGGCTGCCCCGAGTGCCGCAAAACGTATACGGCCGCGCTCAAAGAATATTTCGCGTCGCACCTGGACGAAATGTGCTCCACCTGCCGCGAGCGGTACGACCGCAATCCGCTCCGTCTGCTCGACTGCAAGTCGCCGGACTGCAAGGCGATCGCCGCGGGCGCGCCGCGCATATCCGATTATCTGTGCGACGGCTGCCGCGCTCATCACGCAAAACTGCAGGAGCTGCTGAAAGGAGCCGGGGTGCCTTACGAAATCGACGAAGGCATAGTGCGAGGTCTCGATTACTACACCCGCACCGTGTTCGAGTTCGTGACCGAAGATCTCGGCGCGCAGGGCACCGTATGCGGCGGAGGCAGATACGACAATCTCGTGCAGTCGATCGGCGGCAAGCCTACCGGCTGTGTCGGATTTGCGATGGGACTGGAGCGCATACTCATGCTTATGGAAAAGCAGGGAATAACCTTCCCTGACGAGCGCGTAGGCGTTTTTGTCATGAGTCAGTCCGCGGATCAGGCGGACGCCTGCATGCGCATAACGGCGGAGCTGCGCCGCGCCGGAGTATCGGCGGATACCGAAATGACGGGCAGGAGTCTCAAAGCGCAGTTCAAATATGCGGACAAGATCGGAGCGCGTTTCGGCATCGTCATCGGCGGGAACGAAATAAGCTCGGGTACAGTGAAAATAAAAAACCTTTCCGACGGAACGGAAGAAGAGTGCGCGCTCGGAGATATAGCCGCGCGCATGAAGGAGAAGATAAATGGCTGAATTAATGAGCGGTCTCAAAAGGACCTCGTACTGCGCCGAAATTACCGAGAGCATGCTCGGCAAGGAAGTCACCGTTACGGGATGGACGAACAGCTGGCGTAACCACGGCGGACTTATTTTCGTCGATCTCCGCGACAGAAGCGGCATACTGCAGGTCGTGTTCGACCTCTCGCAGGTGGGCGAAGAGGGCTTTGCGAAAGCCGAATCCATACGCAGCGAGTACGTGCTCGCAGTGCGCGGCACGCTGAGAAAGCGCGACGCCGACAGAGTCAATCCCAAGATCAAAACGGGCGGCATGGAACTGCTCGCCAAAGAGCTGCGCATACTGTCCGAGGCGGAGAACCCGCCGTTCCAGGTGGACGAAGCCGCTTCGGTCAATGACGCGACCCGCCTCAAATACAGATATCTCGAACTGCGCACGCCGAGATTGCAGGAAATTCTCATGCTGCGCAGCAAGGTGTGCCATTCCGCACGCAACTATATGGACGAAAACGGTTTCATAGAGATAGAAACGCCGTTTTTGTGCCGTTCCACGCCCGAGGGCGCGAGAGACTATCTCGTACCTTCCCGCGTGCATAAAGGCGAGTTTTACGCGCTGCCTCAGTCGCCGCAGCTGTATAAACAGATCCTCATGATAAGCGGCATGGACAAGTATTACCAGATCGCCAAGTGCTTCCGCGACGAGGACCTCCGCGCGGACAGACAGCCCGAATTTACGCAGATAGACCTCGAAATGTCATTCGTCTCCGATCAGGAAGACGTCATGACGCTTGCGGAAGGTATGATGCGCCGCGTGTTCAAGGAAACCAAGGGCATCGAGCTGCCGAAAAAGATCAGGCGAATGACGTATAAAGAGGCCATGGAGCGCTTCGGCTCGGACAAACCCGACACGCGTTTCGGACTCGAGCTCCAGGATATTTCCGACCTCGTCAAAGGCTGCGGATTCCAGGTGTTCTCCGGCGCGATCGAGCGCGGCGGCAGCGTGCGCATGATCAACGCAAAAGGCTTCTATAAAGGCGGCGACCAAGCCATACTTTCGAGAAAGGACGTCGACGCGCTGCTTCCGTTCGTCAAGGCATACAAGGCGAAGGGACTTGCGTGGATTGCAGTCAAAGAAGACGGATTGCAGTCGCCCATAGTCAAATTCCTCGGCGACGAGCTGGCCGCGAAGATCGTGGAACGCGCGAAGGGCGAAGTGGGCGATATAATCTTCTTCGGCGCCGATTCCGACGACATAGTGTTCGCGTCCCTCGGCGCGCTGCGTCTTAAACTCGCAAGGATAGGCGGGCTCATTCCCGAAAATTCTTACGATTTCCTGTGGGTGACCGAGTTCCCGATGTTCCACTGGGACGAAGAGGAGAAGAGATACGTCGCCGAGCACCATCCGTTCACGATGCCGCTCGAAGAGGACCTTCCTCTGCTCGATACCGACCCCACGAAAGTGCGTTCGCAGGCTTACGACTTCGTCATCAACGGCTACGAAGCCGGCGGCGGCAGCGTCAGAATACATTCTCAGGAAATACAGAACAAAATCTTCGGACTGCTCGGATTCAGCGAAGAGCAGATACGCGAGAAGTTCGGGTTCTTCGTGACCGCGCTCAAATACGGCACGCCTCCGCACGGCGGCCTCGCGTTCGGTCTGGACAGGCTTATAATGCTGCTGTCCGGCACCGAGGACATAAAGGACGTCATCGCCTTCCCGAAGGTGCAGAACGCGTCCGACCTCATGAGCGAATCGCCTTCGCCGGTCGAAGACAAGCAGCTCAGAGAGCTTGCGCTCAGAATCGATGCGCCCAAAACCGAAAAATAAAGATAAGGAGTGACATAAGATGAATCTCGAAATGATCGGACGTGCCGACAGAGAAGTGGCCGATTCCATGCTGCGCGAGCTTAAACGCCAGCAGGGAAACATAGAGCTTATCGCGAGCGAGAACTTCGTTTCCGAAACGGTTATGAACGCCGTAGGCTCGCACCTGACCAACAAATACGCCGAAGGTTATCCCGGCAAGCGCTATTACGGCGGCTGCCAGTTCGTGGACGAAGTGGAGAACCTCGCAATCGAGCGCGCAAAGAGGCTGTTCGGCTGCAATTTCGCCAACGTTCAGCCTCACAGCGGCGCCAACGCCAACCACGCGGCGTTCTTCGCCCTGCTCGAAACTGGCGACACCTATATGGGAATGAGCCTCGCGTGCGGCGGCCACCTGACGCACGGCAGCCCGGTCAATTACAGCGGCAAGCAGTACAACGTGGTGCCTTACGGTCTCGACCCCGTGACCGAAACCATCGATTACGACGAAGTGGAACGCCTCGCTCTCGAGCATAAGCCCAAGCTCATACTTGCGGGCGCGAGCGCGTATCCCCGCGTTATAGACTTCAGGCGCTTCCGCGAGATATGCGACAAAGTGGGCGCATACTTCATGGTGGACATCGCGCATATAGCCGGTCTCGTCGTGGCGGGCGAGCATCCTTCGCCCTTTCCGTATGCGGACGTCGTCACCACCACCACGCACAAGACGCTGCGCGGCCCCCGCGGCGGCATGATACTCAGCAACGATCCGGAGATCGCGAAGAAGATAGACAAGGCGATTTTCCCCGGCACGCAGGGCGGTCCGCTCATGCACGTGATAGCAGGCAAGGCGGTGGCGTTCAAGGAAGCGCTTTCCGACGAGTTCAAGGCATATCAGAAGCAGGTAATCAAAAACGCGGCGGCAATGGCCGAAGAGTTCGTCAGACAGGATATCGATCTCGTATCCGGCGGCACCGACAATCATCTTATGCTCATCAAACTCGTCAAGAACAACGTTACCGGCAAGGAGCTGGAACATCTGCTCGACGAGTGCCATATCACGGTCAACAAGAACGCCATTCCAAACGACCCGCAGAAGCCTTTCGTTACGAGCGGCATACGCGTGGGCGTGCCCGCCGCCACGACGCGCGGCATGAAGGAACCGGAAATGGTGAAAATCGCGCAGCTCATAAGCAAGGTCATCAAGGAAAAGGAAGCGGCGCTGGACTACGTTTCCGGCGAAGTCGCCAAGCTCTGCGCGGCATTCCCGCTCTATCCCGATCTCGGCTGATAAAAAATAATCATATCCCCGTACGCCGCAGGGCGCGCGGGGATTTTGACTTTGCGCGGCTTATATGGTATAATCGGAATTATGAAACGGGTTTATCTTGATTACGCGGCCACCTCGCCGCTGGACGGCAGGGCGCTTGCCGCCATGATGCCGTACCTTACCGACGAGTTCGGCAACGCGGATTCGGTGCATTCTTTCGGCAGGCGTGCGGCCGACGCGGTCGATACCGCGCGCAGAAGGATCGCATCCGCAATCGGCGCGGCGCGGCAGGAAATATACTTTACTTCGGGCGGAACCGAGGCCAATAACTGGGCGGTCAAAGGCGTTGCTCACGCGCTCGGCAGAACCGTAAAAAAACGCATTATAACTACCGCCATTGAACACCCGTCCGTGCTTGCCGCCGCGCGTTCGCTGGAACGGTACGGCTTCGACGTGGCGATACTGCCCGTGTCCGCCGGCGGAGTTCTCGGAGCCGAAACGCTCCGCGGCGCGCTTGGCGCAGATACCGCGCTCGTGTCCGTCATGACCGCGAACAACGAAGCGGGGACGGTGCAGCCTGTGCGCGAGCTGGCTGCGCTGGCGCACGAATACGGCGCGCTTTTCCATACCGACGCGGTGCAGGCTGCCGGGCATACCGACGTTGACGTAAGCGCTTCCGGCGTCGATCTCATGACCGTTTCCGCGCACAAGTTCGGCGGTCCCAAGGGCGCCGGTTTCCTGTATATAAAAAAAGGCGTGCTGCCCGATAAACTTATCGAGGGCGGGCATCAGGAGCGCTCCATGCGCGGCGGTACGACCAACGTGGCGGCCGTCGTCGGCATGGCGGAAGCGTTTGCTTTGTCTGCGGCCGAAATGGAGAGAAACAATGCGCTCGCCGCCGCGGCGAAAGACGCGTTCGCCGGACACGTAATCTCGAACGTGCCCGACGTGCGGGAAAACTGCGCGTCGTCTCCGCGCCTGCCGCACATCGTCAATTTTACGTTTTTCGGCGTAAACGGCGACGCACTCGTGCAGTCGCTCGACCTTGCGGGCATAGCCTGTTCGCTCGGATCGGCCTGCTCATCCGGCTCGCTCGAGCCTTCGCACGTACTGACGGCCATCGGAATGCCTGAAAGCGAAGCGCGTTCGTCCGTACGTTTTTCGTTCGGACCGGGCGTTGCCGTCGACGACGCCGTTTATGCCGCGGGAGTGCTTGCGGATACGGTGCGCCGCCTGCGCGGCAGATGACGACAATTTTTGCGCATAATTACGCCTGCGTCGGCAAAGAATAACGGCGGAGGTATGTTATATGAAAGATATGCTGTTCGGTCTTACCGCCGGGCTGATCGCCGGGGCGGTGCTCGTACGCAACTGCAAGCCTTGCGAACGTCTGGTGGACGACGTGACCGCGATGGTGGAGTCCAAAATGGCGCAGGGCTCCGCCGCAGCGAAAAAATCCACGCAGTGCGAATGCGGCAGCGACTGCGGCTGCACCGGCACCGAAAACTGAATCGCCGAAAAAGAGTATTCGCCGAATACTCTTTTTCGTTTCGCCGTTTTCTTCTGCGGTTTTGATTGCCAAACGCGTTCGGGTATGGTATAATTACACCGATGAAGATACTCGGCATCGATTACGGCGACAGATACGTGGGACTCGCGTCCTGCGACGGCGAGGAAATACTCGCGTATCCGCTGCGCTCCGTCAAAGTGAAGAGCATGCGGGAAGCCGTAGACGTCTGCGCCGCCGCGGCGGCGGAAGAGGGAGTCGGACTGATAGTGCTCGGTCTGCCGCTCATGCCCGACGGCACGGAGGGCGAGCGCGCCTCGAAAACGCGCGCTTTCGGAAGAGTGCTCGCAAAAGTGTCCGCGCTGCCGGTGGAGTTCTACGACGAACGTCTGACCACCGTGCAGGCTGAGGAGTATCTCACGCAGGCGGGAATCGCCAGGAAAAACATGAAAAAATACACCGACGCCGCATCGGCCCAGATAATACTCGGCGACTACATCGCCTCCGCCCGGCGTCCAAGGAGCATATGAATATGGAAGACAAAGTACAGCTGATCGACGACGATGAGATCATCACCCTGTTCGACGAGGACGACAATCCCATGGACTTCTACGAAGTGGCGGTCGTCGAATACGAAAACGAGCTTTACGCTCTGCTTCAGCCCGCCGAGGAGATCGAAGGTATCGCCGACGACGAGGTGGTAATATTCCGCATCGAGGAAACGGAGAACGAAGACGACGATTTCTTCTATCCCGTCGAGGACGAGGCGGTGCAGGAAGCGGTGTTCGAGGAGTATCTCCGCGCCACCTCTTCGGAAGAGTGCGAGGGCGAATGCGAGGGCTGCCCCTCGTCCGAGGACTGCGGAAAATAAATTTATGGCAAAATAGTGCCGAAAGGCGCCGAAAATCGGTTGATTTCCGGCGCCTTTTATGATATAATTCGTGTGTTTGAATACGCACCCGAGCGCCGTCCGTACTGTGGCGGGGAAATCCCCGTCTTGAAGAGGACAAAATCAACGCGCCGGGGAGGATTAACAGGAGGAACAGAAATGGCAAACGTTGTTTCCATGAAACAGCTGCTGGAAGCCGGTGTACACTTCGGTCACGCCACGAGAAAGTGGAACCCCAAGATGAAGAAGTACATCTACACCGCGAGGAACGATATTTATATCATCAACCTCGAAAAAACCGTCGGTCTCATCGACGAGGCGTATAACTTTATCAAAAGCGTCGTCGACAGCGGCAAGTCCGTGCTGTTCGTAGGCACGAAGAAGCAGGCGCAGGAGGCAATCGCTACCGAAGCTCAGCGCTGCGGCATGTACTACATCACCGCTCGCTGGCTGGGCGGCACGCTGACCAACTTCGCCACCATCAGATCGAGGATCGACAGACTCAACAAGCTCAACCAGATGGAGAGCATGAACGAGTTTTCGCTCCTTCCCAAGAAAGAAGTCATGCAGCTCACGCAGGAGAGAGACAAGCTCGAGGCAAACCTCGGCGGTATCAAGGACATGCGTACGCTGCCCGGCGCGCTTTTCGTCGTCGACCCGAAGAAAGAACATCTCGCGGTCGCGGAGGCGCGTAAGCTCAATATTCCCATCGTCGGCATAGTCGATACCAACTGCGATCCCGACGAAGTGGACTACGTCATTCCCGGCAACGACGACGCTATCCGCGCGATCAAGCTCATCGCGGGCGCCATGGCGGACGCCGTTATCGAATCGAGAGAGGGCGAGGAGGCCGTTGCCGCAAAGCGCGCCGCAGCCGCTCAGCCCGCAGCTCCCGCGCCCGTCGAAGAGGCGGCTCAGCCGGAAAGCGAACAGGCATAAATTTTTTCGGAGGACTTTATTAACATGAGTTTCACTGCCAAGGACGTCGCGGAGCTCCGCGAAATCACCGGCGCCGGTATGATGGACTGCAAGAAAGCGCTCGTGCATACCGACGGTGACAAAGACAAAGCAATAGAATATCTCAGAGAAATAGGCGTAAGCATTGCCGCAAAGAAAGCAGGTCGCATAGCAAGCGAGGGACTTATCGGCGGCTTTACGTCTGGCAAAGTCGGCGTGCTTGCCGAACTGAACTGCGAGACCGACTTCGTCGCTAATACGGACGGCTTCCGCGCGCTTGTCGCGAAGGTTGCCAAAGGTATCGCGGAAACGAATCCCGCTTCGGTGGAAGAACTGCTCGAAACCAAGATAGAAGGCCAGACGGTCACCGAACTCATGAACGCAGAGACCGCGAAGTGCGGAGAGAAGATCACCGCCCGCCGCTTCGAGAAATTCGAAGTGAGCGAAGGCGTGGAAGAAATTTATCTCCACAACGGCGGAAAGATCGGCGTCATGCTCGAAGTGGAAACGGATAAGCCCGTGACCGACGAGATCAAGGAAATGGCGCACGACATCGCGATGCATATCGCGGCGTTCTCGCCCTCGTATGTCAACGATTCCGAAGTGCCCGCCGATTATATCGCAAAAGAGAAATCCATCCTGCTCGCTCAGGCAAAGAACGATCCCAAGAACGCTTCCAAGCCGGACGCGATTCTCGAGAAAATGCTTGCGGGCAGACTGCAGAAGAGCCTCAAAGAGATCTGCCTCGTGGATCAGCCGTTCGCGAAGGATTCTTCCATAACCGTCGAACAGCTCGTTGCCAACGTATCCAAGTCCACGGGAACGAAGATAAAGCTGAACAGGTTCGTCCGCCTCGTAATGGGCGAAGGCCTGGAAAAGAAAGTCGACAACCTTGCCGAGGAAGTCGCCAAAATGTCCGGAAAATAAAACTGAAAAGGAACGCTTCGGTGTTCCTTTTTCTTAAAAACGGAGGAAACAGCGGAATGTATAAAAGAATTCTTCTCAAAATAAGCGGCGAGGCGCTCGCCGGCGAAGGCGGAACGGGCATTGACGCGCGCATGGTTGAGCACGTAGTGTCGCAGATAGTGGAAATACACAACCGCGGCGTGGAAGTCGCAGTGGTCATGGGCGGCGGCAACTTTTGGCGCGGCAGGCAGGGAACGAATATGGACCGCGTCACCGCGGATCATATGGGCATGCTGGCGACGATTATGAACGGCCTTGCGCTTCAGGACGCAATAGAGAAAAAAGGCGTGCAGACGCGCCTGCAGACCGCGCTTTCTATTCCCGCGGTGGCAGAGCCGTTCCTGCTCAGAAAAGCGCTCAGGCACTTCGAAATGGGCCGCATCGTGCTGTTTGCATGCGGCACGGGCAATCCGTATTTCTCGACGGATACGGGCGCGGCGCTTCGTGCCGCGGAGATCAATGCCGGCGCGCTGCTTATGGCGAAGAACGTGGACGGCGTGTACGACAGCGATCCGAAGAAGAACCCGAACGCGAAAAAGTTCGAATCGCTGACCTATCTCGACGTCATAAACCTGCGCCTCGCGCATATGGATACAACGGCGATAACGACCTGTATGGAGAACAATATTCCCATTATCACGTTCGGACTGGACGGAGAGAATACCATAGTCAAGGCGGCGATGGGCGAAAAAATAGGAACGTATATCGGCTGAAATAGCTTGCAGCCCGATTATAATTATGTTATACTGGTAAAAATAGGGAGGAAGGACAAATGTTACCCGAACTCGAAGAAGAATTGCTTACGCTCGAAGAAAAACTCGAGAAGGCCGTCAATCATCTTTCCGGCGAGTACGTGACCGTGCGCGCGGGAAGAGCTAATCCGCGCATTCTCGACAATATAACCGTGGACTATTACGGGTCGCTCACGCCGCTGCGCCAGATGGCGAACATAACGGTGCCCGAGCCTCGCATGCTCGTCATCAATCTTTTCGACCGCAGCGCGGCAAAGGAAACGGTGAAGGCCATAGCTGCGTCGGACATAGGAATCAATCCCACCGACGACGGCAAAGTGATCAGGCTGGTTTTCCCGCAGCTTACCGAGGAGCGCCGCAAGGAGCTCGTAAAACAGGTAAAGAAGATGGCGGAGGACTGCAAGGTCGTGCTGCGCAACGAGCGCCGCGATTCGCTCGACCGCGCGAAGAAGCTCAAAAAAGACCTCAATTTCTCAGAGGACGAGCTCGCCGGTTTCGAGAAGGATGTGCAGAAGGCCATTGACAAATATATCGCTTCCGCGGACGATATGAGCAAGGAGAAGGAAAAAGAAATCCTTGAAATCTGATAAAGCGCTTCCCAGGCACATAGCCATAATAATGGACGGCAACGGCAGATGGGCGAAACGCCGCATGATGCCGCGCGGTTTCGGACACCGGGAGGGTGTGAAAGTCATAGACAGGATCGCCGACGCCGTCTTTTCCAGAGGTATCGGCTGTCTCACGCTGTTCGCTTTCTCCACGGAAAACTGGAAGCGGCCGGAAGAAGAGGTGGACGGACTGCTCGACCTCTTCAAAAAATATCTGCGCAAGAAAACGCCCCTGCTTGCCGAAAAAGGCATAAGGCTGAACGTGCTCGGGGACACTTCGGTGCTGGACGCCGAAACGCTGGCGCTTATATCCGATGCATACGAAAAAACGCACGGACTGCGCGCGGGCACGCTCAACATCTGCTTCAACTACGGTGGCAGGGCGGAGATCGTGCGCGCGGCGGCAAAACTCGCAGGGGAAGGACGCGAAATCACCGAGCAGTCGTTTTCGGACGCGCTCTATACCGCGGGCATGCCCGATCCCGACATACTCATACGCACGGGCGGCGAACACCGCATCAGCAATTTTCTGCTTTATCAGACGGCTTATTCAGAGATATATTTCACGGGCACGCTGTGGCCGGATTTCACGGAAAAGGAACTGGATGAGATATTGGCCGATTTTGCGGCAACCGACAGACGGTACGGAAAGGTCAAATAATGAAAGACAGAGTCATATTCGGATTGGTCATATTGTTTATCGTGGCCGGCGTACTGTTCTTGTCGCAGTATATAGCCGATTTTTTCTACGATATCTTCATAGTTATACTCATGATCTTCGCGGGATACGAGATGTCGCGCGCAATAGCGAACAAGTACAGCAAACCGATGTTCCCGCTCATACTCGTGTTCATACTCATCGGCTATGCGGCCTTCAAGATCGTGCACGAGTTCAACGCAATGACGAGCGAGCGCGGCGGTTTCGGAGGCATTACGGCGTTTTTCGTCGTGCTGATCGCCATGTTTGTCGTATGCTTTGTCGTTAATATGGCAAGTACGCGGCATTCTTTCGAAAACGTCATCAGCACGTTTATCTGTATGATCTATCCCGTGGGAATAATGGTCTACTTTCTCGGACTCAATTATTTTCCCGGCGCGGGCGAAGGACTTGCCTTTACGGGCTGGACCTACGACGCGTATGCATCGGGCGCGTTTGCGCCCAATTACCGACCGATAGCCGTAATCATGACGTTTGCCTGCGCGTCGGGCGCGGATATATTCGCGCTGTTCGTGGGCAAATTCTTCAAAGGCCCCAAGCTTGCGCCCGTCATCAGTCCCAAAAAGACCATTTCCGGCGCGATAGGCGGACTGTTCGGCGGTGTGTTTGCCGCCGGCGTGATATTCGGGCTGTCGTTTACCGGATTCATGGGCCTTACCGGACTGAACGAGAACGTGTTTATAAGTTTGGCGCTCTATCTGTCGCTGGGGCTGTGTATCGCGATAGCGACTGAGGTAGGCGACCTGATGGCGTCGTATATCAAACGCTACTGCGAGATCAAGGACTACGGGACGCTTATTCCCGGCCACGGTGGCGTGCTCGACCGCATAGACGGCATGCTTATCGCGTCCATGGTGTGCTATCTGTTTATCACGATAGTAATTTACTGCGGGGCGCTCGCATGAAAAGGATAGCTGTATTCGGAAGCACCGGAAGTATCGGCGTACAGACATTGAATGTCGTGCGCCGTTTTCCTCATGAATTTTCCGTCGTCGCGCTGTCCGGCGGCGGCAATACCGGGCTGCTCGCGCGGCAGATATGCGAATTTTCTCCGGCGCTTGCCGCGTCGGTTCGGCAGTTTTCCGCACCGGACGGAACCCGCGTGTTTTTCGGTGAAGACGCCGCGGAACGTATGGCGGAAGAGTGCGAGGCGGATATATGCGTCATGGCGATTTCCGGTCTTGCCGCGCTGCCGCCGCTCATGAAAATCATAAGCCGCGGCTGCCGGATCGCCCTCGCCAATAAGGAAGCGATCGTCTGCGCAGGCGACATCGTGCTGTCGGCGGCAGAGGCGAGCGGCAGTGAAATCATTCCGGTGGACAGCGAGCACTCGGCGGTGTTTCAGTGTCTTGCCGCCGGCAGAAAAGAGGACGTGAAGCGTATAATTCTTACGGCGAGCGGCGGACCGTTTTACTCCGACGCTTCCGTGGATCTCGACGCCGTCACGCCTGAAATGGCGCTCAGGCATCCGACGTGGAACATGGGCGGCAAAATCACGGTGGACAGCGCTACCATGGTCAACAAAGGCCTGGAAATAATAGAGGCACACCGGCTGTTCGGCATAAAAAACGTCGACTACGTTATCCATCCCGAAAGTATAGTGCACTCGCTCGTCGAATATAAGGATAACTCCACGGTCGCGCTGATGTCGTATCCGAATATGGAGCTTGCGATACAGTATGCGCTGACATATCCGGGCCGCATGGAAAACGCCGGTGTCAGAGCTTTCGATTTTACCCGCAGTCTGACTTTTCATGCGCCCGACGAAAAGCGGTTTCCCGCGCCCGCGATAGCCCGAAGGTGTACGGAAATCGGCGGCACCGCTCCGGCGATTTACAGCATCGCGGACGAGGTCGCGGTATCGCTTTTCCTGAAAAATCGCGTGCGTTTTACGGATATATGTGGTATAATCGAAGAGGCATTGAGCATAAACGAAATAGAGCGGTCTTTCGGCTACGACGATCTTCTTCGTCTGGCCGATGAAACGGCAAATTATTTCGGGAGAAAATTCGGCGTAAAATTATGATTTTCGTATACGTACTCGTCGCCATACTCGTTCTTATGCTCATGATAACCATACACGAGTTCGGCCACTATCTGGCGGGCAGACTGTTCGGTTTCGGCATAAACGAGTTTTCCATAGGCTTCGGACCCAAACTTTTTCAGCGGAAGTCGAAAAAAACGGGCGAGCTGTTTTCGGTGCGTGCGCTGCCGCTCGGCGGCTACTGCGCGTTCTACGGCGAAGAAGATGACGAAGGCGAATCCGCGGCGCCGACCGGAGGCGCCGTTGCCGCGGATGCCGGCGCTCTCACCGAAAATGCCGCTCCCGTGCGAGATAAACCGGACGCCGGGGCGGCCGCTCCCGAGACCGTGAAAATCCCGTTTACGGCGCAGAAACCGTGGAAGCGCATCATCGTACTGTTTGCGGGCGCGGCGTTCAACATGCTGTCGGCGTTCGTGTTTTCTTTCATTTACATTCTCGCCGCGGGGTACTCCGTTCCCATCGTGGATACGCTGTATACCGATCCGTATACCGGAAACGTGTATGCTTCCGGACTGGAAACGGGCGACAGAATAGTCGCCGTGGACGGCACCTCGGTCAGCGTGCTCGATTCTTTCACCGAACTCACGTCGTCCGCCGGGGAGGGCGAAAGCGTGGCGCTTACCGTGCTGCGCGGCGGAGAGGAATTCGAAGTCAGCGTAAAAAAACAGCGTGTGCTCATAGAAAACGAATCGGGCGGCTACGACGACTATATGCTGTTCGGGTTCCGGACGAGTTACGAGCATGAGGCCGTATCGGTCCCCGCGGCGATGGGCTATTCGTTCCCGTTCACGATGAAGATGTCCGGGCTGATAATTTCCTCTTTCGGCCGGCTGATTACGGGACAGATCCCGATTACCGAGCTTTCAGGGCCAGTGGGCACGGTGGCTGTCATAGCCGAATATTCGGAAATAGACTGGCGCTATCTGCTCATGTTCCTGCCGCTGATTGCGAGCAATCTCGCGATATTCAATATTCTGCCCATTCCGTCGCTCGACGGCGCGCGCATCGTGTTCACGGTTATTGAGTGGATACGCGGCAAGCCGGTGAACCGGAAAGTCGAGGCATATATACACGGCATAGGCCTGCTCGTTCTGCTCGGTTTTGTCATCGTGGTGGACCTGATAGGCATGGTTTCGAGGTTTTTGTAGACATATGAAAAAGAAGGAAGTAAGAATCGGAAACATCGCGATAGGCGGAGATAACTGCGTGGCGTTGCAATCGATGACCAATACGGACACGGCGGACGTTTACGCCACGTCGGCTCAGCTTGCCGCGCTTCGCGCCGCAGGCTGCGACATAGCGCGCCTTGCCGTAAGAGACATGCGCGACGTGGACGCCTGCAGGACGTACGTTGCCGAATGCGGCATGCCGCTTGTCGCCGACATACAGTTCGATTACCGCCTTGCCGTCGCATGCGCGGATATCGGGTTCGCCAAAGTGCGCTATAACCCGGGCAATACTTCCGCCGCGGGGCTGAAAGAGCTCGTCGCGGCATGCAAGGCAAACGGCTGTCCCGTGCGTATAGGCATAAACGGCGGCTCGCTGGAAAAGGACATAAAAGCAAAGTACGGCGGCGCGACTGCGCAGGCGCTCGCCGAAAGCGCCATGCGTTCGGTCGCCGCGCTGGAACGGGAAAATTTTCACGACATCGTGGTATCCGTCAAGTCCAGCGACGTACGTATATGCGTGGACGCATACCGCGAGCTGGATAAAGTATGCGCATACCCGCTTCACATCGGCGTGACCGAGAGCGGGGGAGGAGAGGACGCCGTAATCAAATCGACGGCGGGCATAGCTTCGCTGCTGCTGGACGGTATAGGCGATACGGTGCGCGTGTCGCTGACCGGCGACCCGGTGCGCGAAATAGAGGTGGGGCGCAGCATACTGCACGCCGTCGGACTTGACGACGATTACGTCGAGGTCGTGTCGTGTCCCACGTGCGCCCGCTGTTTTTACGATCTCGAATCGCTGGCGGCGCGCTGCAGTGAAATGACGCGCGGCGTCAGAAAGCGCCTGAAAGTGGCCGTCATGGGCTGCGTGGTCAACGGCCCGGGCGAGGCGTCGGACGCCGATATAGGCATTGCGGGCGGAAAGGATAAAGCCGTGCTGTTTTCCGGCGGCAGAATAACGGAAACGCTGCCCGTCGCCGAGGCGGAAAACAAATTTCTCGCCATGCTGGGGGATCTTCTGCGTTGACCGATTTCAACGACAAGTTCATGGCGCTCACCGACGAGTTTCCTTACATACGGTTCGTGTCCGCGAAAATAGACGCGGACAGGCTCAAAGTGACTCTTGCCGCGGTGTACAAAAAGAGCCGCGAAAAGGACTTCACCGAAAATAAGAACAGAATACTCGCACAGGCCGCAAAACTGCTTCCTCCGTCGGCAAGGATCGAACTGAGCGCGTCGCCGTCCGTATTTACTTCGGGCGAGGTCATGCGCTGCGCGCTGGATTATCTGCATCGCGAAAGCGCTTATGTCTTTGCCGCCGTGGCAAAGGAGAATGTCGTGATTCAGACGGGCGACGATCCGTTTATCAGCATAGGGCTGCCTGCCGACGTCGCTGAATACGCCCATGCCGAGAATATAGACTCCGGTCTGAAAAAATACATAGACGCGCATCTGTTTTCGGATATAACCGTCAGAATAACGGCGAGGGAAGAGGATATGGAGGCGGTGCGGAAGGTTCTGACCGCATCCACGCACCGGCCAAAGTTTTCTTACGAGCGCCCCGAGGAAGGGCGGCGCATAAATCCCGCGGGGCGCACCCCGTATTACGGCGAAGCGATCGAGGGCAGCGCGCAGTATATCTGCGACTGTATCGAACCGGGCTATACCACGCTTTACGGTACTATGTCTGACGTAAAAATCCACGAATATACGCCGAAAAAGGCGCAGAGCGAGGATGAAAAGCGGAAATTTGCGACGTTCTTTCTCGACGACGGTACGGGCAAAATACGCTGCGTGTTTTTTCCGGGCGCGAAGAGCCAGGGCGCGCTTAAATATTTCATAGACGGCGCGACGGTGATTGCAGAAGGAAAACTCGACTATGACGAGCGGCTGGGCGACGGCTCGCTGCAGTTCCGGCTCACGCGAATCTCCGGGTGCGAAAAGGCAAATTACAAGGTCAACAACGTCGTGCGCCTGGTGGACGACCGGTACGTCTGCGTTCACCCGAAAAAATACGTGGCGCTGTCGCAGTCGTATCTGTATTCGGGCAGGCGCGCGCCGCTGACAAAAGAACCCCTCGTCGTGTTCGCGCTTCTGACATCGTCGCAGAGCAAGTATGCGCCGGGCGAGCTCATAGAAATAGGCGCCGCCAAAATGGTGGACGGGGTTATAACCGAAACTTTCGAATCTCTGATCCGTCCTCACGTGGAAATGACGGAAGAGGCGCGGCTGGCCGCCGGACTGCTGGCATCCGACCTTGCGGGCAAACCGACGTACGAGCAGGTCGTGCCCGACTTCTATAAGTTTTTCGACGGCTATACGCTGACCGCGTTTCCCATAGACTGGAACATCAACGTACTGCGGCCGTGCTTCGACAAGCTGCATATACCCATGCCTCCGCTTGCCGAGATAACGAAATACGCCGACGCGTCGCTGCTGCGCGCGGCGCGACCGAAGAATACCAGACGCGCGATGCCCGCTGCGGAAGCGTATGCCAAAATTCTCGCAAACATATGAAAAACGCTTGCATCCGCGCATTTTATGTGTTATAATACATGTACTTGAATAGTGTATGCTGTAAGAGTGGGCTTGCGGGTCCGCTCTTAACTTTTGTGGAGGAGCATTGAACAATACCGTTTACGAAGCCGTTAATCCGACGGTGGTGTCCCTCGGCTACGAGATAGTGGACATCGTCGAGCGTTCGGAATACGGTCAGAAAGTTATTACTTTCGTCGTCGACAAGGTTCCGGACGGCGTAAGCCTGGACGACTGCGAGCGCCTGCACTACGCCATCGAGCCGATTATGGACGAGCTGGATCCGACGGGCGGCAAGCCGTACGTTCTGGAAGTATCGTCCCCGGGGCTGGACCGTCCCCTTAAAACGCAGCGCGATTTCGAGCGCAACTACGGAAAGGAAGTCGAGGTCAGGCTTTACGCGCCGCTGAAAGGCGTGAAGAGTTACGAAGGCGTGCTGCTCGAACGGACAGACGGATACGTGCTGCTCGGAAGGGGGAGCGGCGAAACTAAGATAGAAAATACGCGGATCGCGGTCGTGCGGCCGCTTGTCAAATTCGACTAATTCGGAGGAATGTAATAATGGTCAGCAAGGAGTTTTTCTCCGCCCTCGATATGCTCGAGAGGGAGAAGAAGATCAGCAAGGAAGACTTTATCGAGACGCTCGAAAACGCGCTCACTCTTGCGTATAAGAAGCAGTACGGAAACGCTAAAAACGTCGAGGTGGTTCTCGTGCCCGAGCGTTCGGCAATAAGGATCCTCGCCACCCTCACCGTCGTGGAGGAGGTGGAAGACCCCGGCTCCCAGATAAGTCTGGAAGACGCAAAGCTGATCGACCGCAAATACAAAGTCGGTGACAAGATCGTCGAAGAAATAGACAGCAAGAATTTCGGCCGCATAGTGGCGCAGAACGCCAAACAGGTCATTCTTCAGAAGCTGCGCGAGATCGAGAACAGCGCCGCGTACGACGAACTGTCCGAAAAAGAAGACGACCTCGTCACCTGCGTGGTCAGACGCATCGACGGCAAATACGTTTACGTCGAGGTCAAGAAGCTCGAAGCGGTGCTTTCTCCGACCGATCAGCTGCCCGGCGATAAGTTCTACGTCGGCGAACGCGTCAAAGTGTACGTCAAGAAAATCAAGCAGGGCACAAGGGGTCCCCAGGTTCAGGTGTCGAGGACGGTTCCCGGCTTCGTACGCAAACTGTTCGAGGCCGAGGTGCCCGAGATCAAATCCGGTCAGGTCGTCATCAAGGGACTGGTGCGCGAGCCCGGTTTCCGTACCAAAATGGCGGTGTACAGCGAAGATCCGGATATCGACGCCGTCGGCGCCTGCGTGGGTAACAGAGGTCTGCGCGTAGGCAATATAGTGTCCGAACTCGGCGGAGAAAAGATCGAGATCATACCCTGGTGCGAGGATCCGCTCGAGTTCATAGCGCGTTCGCTTTCTCCGGCCAAAGTAATCATGGTCGAAGCGAACGAGGCCGAGCGCAGCGCGAAGGTCATCGTCAAGGACGATATGCTCAGTCTCGCGATAGGTCGCGACGGCCAGAACGCCCGCCTTGCCGCAAGGCTCACTAATTGGAAGATAGACGTGCGTCCCTATTCGTCCGTGCGTAAAGCAATCGAGGCGGAAGAGGCTGCGGAAACGGCGGAAACTGCTCCGGCCGCTCAGGCGCCTGCGGAGGACGCTGCCGGCAAAACCGAAGCCGATAACGGAGGAACCGAAGCCTGATGGCAGGGAAGATACCGCAGAGAATGTGTATCGCGTGCCGTCAGATGAAAGACAAACGCACGCTCGTGCGCTGCCGCGTGACGCCCGAAGGATTGGTCGAAATAGATCCCACGGGAAAGAAAAGCGGCCGCGGCGCATATATTTGCTCTGCGCCCGAATGCGTGGCGAAGGCGCGCAAACACAACCTTTTGGGCAAAGCCCTCGGCGCGGAAGTTTCAGCCGAAGTCTACGACGGACTTGCGGCGCTGGCGGAGAACGATGGGCAGAATTGAAAGCTATCTCGGTTTCGCCGTGCGGTCGGGTAAGATCGTTTACGGAATGGATAACATCGAAACGAGCCGCAGGCGCCTGTATGCGCTGGTGCTCGGTCCGGACGCGTCCGTCAATCTGGCGGAGCGAGCGGAAAGATACGCGGCGCGCAGAAACGTGCCGCTGATAAAAGCGGAAAAACCGCTCGAGGAATTGATACGAAAACCCAATTGCAAGCTGGTCGCACTGCTGGATGCGAACATGGCCAAGGCAGTTATATCATCTGTGGGGAGGTAATATGGCACAGGAACAGAAACAAACCAAACATGTATCGGTAGACAGTCTGAAGAGGCTGATCGCTCTTACCGGATCGAACGGAGAATTCGTGCAGTACCGTTCGGAAATAGAAAAAGCGCAGGGCAGACTGAACGTCATGCTGGCTTCCTGCCGCGACATCGCGGGCGAGCTTGGCAGACGGTCGGCCTCCGCAAAGCAGACCGAATCCGCAGTCGCAGAACAGCCCGCTCAGCCCGAGCAGACGGCTCCGGCCAAAACCGAAGCTCCGCGCGCTGAGGAAAAGCCCAAGGCGGCGCAACCACAGACAGCGGCAGTCAAAACCAGGCGCATAGAAAACAATATCCCCAGCTATGTCAAGGGCATGGTCAACTTAAAGCAGGATCCGCCCAGAAAACCCAAATCCCAGCAGCAGCGCGGCGCATATCCTTCGTCGCGTCCGGCTTCTCCGACCTCTCCGCGCCCCTCGGCGCCCCGCCTTACCACACCTCCTCCCGCGGTAAGCGCGTCGGCCAAGAGCCGTAAGTCGCCGGATAAGGACAAGAAGAAGGAGCCTGCGAAATACGAAGAGAAAAAGGCGATGACCAAGCGCACGCTGATACGCAAAGGCTTCATTCAGGACGACCTGGACGAGGACAGAATCCGCGTACGCAAGCTCAAGAACAAAAAGAAGACGGAGCATACCGCCGTCGAGCCCAAGGTCATCGACAACGTTACCATAACGACTTCCCAGGTTACCGTACGCCAGCTCAGCGAGATGATAGGCGTGCCCGCGCAGGAGATAATGAAAAAGATGCTCATGATGGGAGGCGCTCCCGTCACGTCCATAAACTCCGTCGTGGATTTCGATACGCTGTATCTCGTCGCCGACTCTTTCGGCGTCACGCTCAATCAGAAAGTCGCTCAGTCGCAGGAAGAGCTTGCCGGCGCGCTTCATGACGAGGCCGACGACGAGAAGGATCTCGTGCCCCGTCCTCCCGTTATCACGGTCATGGGTCACGTCGACCACGGTAAGACCAGTCTGCTCGACGCGATCAGAAAGACCAACGTCGTCAGCGGGGAAGCGGGCGGCATAACGCAGCATATCGGCGCATATTCCGTAACGTGGGAGTACGAGAAGAAAAAGCGTCTCATAACTTTCCTCGATACGCCCGGCCACGAGGCATTCACCGAAATGCGTGCGCGCGGCGCGAAGATAACCGATATAGTTATTCTCGTGGTTGCGGCCGACGACGGCGTGCAGCCGCAGACGATAGAAGCCATCAACCACGTCAAGGCGGCAAAGGTTCCGCTTATCGTGGCGATAAACAAGATAGACAAGCCGACCGCGAACGTGGAAAAAATCAAGGAAGAACTTTCCGCTCACGGAATAATTTCGGACGAGTGGGGCGGCGACGTCAGGATGGTGCCCATATCCGCAAAGAAGAATATAGGCATAGATACGCTGCTTGAAGAGATACTCTTCATCGCCGATCTCAACAACTACCGCGCCAACCCCAACCGCAAGGCCCGCGGCGCCATCATCGAAGCGCGCCTTGACAAGGGCAAGGGTCCGGTCGCTACCATACTCGTGCAGAACGGTACGCTCCACAGCGGCGACGCCGTGGTGTGCGGAACGACTTACGGCAAGATAAGGAGCATGACGGATCCGAGCGGCAAGATCGTGAAGACCGCGCTGCCCTCCGCCGCCGTGTCTGTCACCGGTCTGTCCGGCGTGCCCAACGCAGGCGACGACATGTGGGTGGTAGACGACGAAAAGACGGCCAAGGAAATAGCCGACGGCAGAATCGAAAAGGATAAACTGTCGCACGCCGGCGATACGGCTGTCAAGACATTCGAGATGAACACGCTCAAAGATCTTCACGTCATTATCAAGGCGGATGTTCAGGGCTCGGCGGAAGCGCTCAAGAGCTCGATTTCCAAGCTCGAGAACGAAGAGGTCAAGGTCAGCGTCGTGCACTGCGGCGTGGGTGCAATAAACAAGTCTGACATGATGCTCGCGGACGTGACCGGCGCCATGGTCATAGGCTTCAACGTCAAGCCGGACGCCGAAGCGCGCATAATTGCCGATCATAGCAAGATCAACGTAGGCACTTACAGCGTAATATACGACGCCATCGACGCGGTCGAGGCAGCAATGTCGGGCATGACTGAGCCGAAATATCAGGAAGTTTATCTCGGCAAGGCTCAGGTCAGAAACATATTCAAAATTTCCAGCGTCGGCGTGGTTGCCGGCTCGTACGTGCTTGACGGTAAGGTTCAGCGCGGCGCGAAAGTGCTTGTCAAGCGCAAGGGCGAAACCGTCTACGAGGGCACGCTTACCGGCTTGAAGCGTTTCAAGGACGACGCGAAAGAAGTCGCAGCCGGTTACGAGTGCGGTATCTCCGTCGACGGATACAACGACTTTATGCTTGATGACGAAATCGAAGCATATACTACCGAAAGGATAAAATGAGTTTCAGAACGGACAGAATTTCCAGCGAGATACGCAAGTGCGTCTCCGTCATAATACGCGACAAATTGCGCAATCCCGACGTTTCTCCCATGACTACGGTCACCGACGTAACGGTTTCCAAGGACATGAAATACGCTACGGTATATGTAAGCGTGCTCGGAGATTCGGGAAGGACGGTACAGTCTCTCAACGCGGCCGCGGGCTTTATCAGGCACGAGCTTTCATGCATGCTGCGCAGTATGCGCACCGTACCGTCGCTGTCGTTCAAAACCGATTCGTCCGTCGAATACGGCATGAAAATTGACTCCATATTAAAGGAGATTTCCGAAAATGAGTCCGATCTTAGAGGCGATTGACAGGGCGGAAAGCGTTCTCATAATAGGCCACGTTCGTCCCGACGGCGACTGTCTCGGCTCTGCTTTCGCGCTGCGCGAATACTGCATGAAATTGGGTAAATTCGCCGAAGTCGGATGCCCGTCGCCCGTACCCGACGCCTATATGTTTGTCCGGAACGCGGAGATTTTCAACCGTATTACGCGACGGTCTTACGACCTTTTCATCGCCGTGGACTGCGGCGCCCGCGACAGAATTGGCCGCATGGACGGATATTTTCGCTCCGCAAAGGAAACGGTATGGATCGACCATCACCGCGGACACTGCGGCTTCGGAAAATACAACCTCGTAAACGCGGACGCTTCGAGTACCTGCGAACTCGTTTTCGATCTGCTCGAACCTACCGGAAAAATCGATCCTGTAATCGCGGACTATCTTTATATGGGGCTGTCTACCGACACCGGTCATTTCATGCACAGCAACACCACGCCCAAAGTACTTTTGACGGCGTATAAGCTTGCTTCGTACGGCGCGGACTGCTACGGTCTCGCTACCGCCCTGTACCGCAGCCGCACGCGCGAAAAGACCGAACTCATCGCCGCCGCCATAGAGACCATGCGTTACCACATGGACGGCAAGGTATGTATAATAGCCATGACGCGCGATCTGCTCGGAAAAATAGGCATAGAGGCTAACGACACGGAAGGCATCATAGACTATGCAATAGCGGTGCGCGGCGTCGAAATCGGCGTCAGTATCTGCGAGGAAAAGGCAAACGAATTCAAGGTCAGTTTTCGTTCCAGGGGCCGTAACGTGGACGAGATAGCGGCGGTGTTCGGCGGAGGCGGCCATATGTACGCTTCGGGCTGCCGCATCTTCGGCAAGAAAGAAGACGTTATCGATAAGATCCTCAAAGCGATCAGGGACACCGCCGGATAATGGGCGGCGTTCTCAATATATACAAGCCGCCCGGGCTGTCTTCTGCCGCGGTCGTCGGGAAAGTAAAGCACATTCTCGGCACGCGTGCTGTCGGCCATATGGGCACGCTCGACCCGATGGGCGAGGGCGTGCTGCTGATGGGCGTGGGAAAGGGCACCCGCCTGTTCGATTGGTTTCTCGGCAAGTCAAAGACGTACGAAGCAACTTTCCGATTCGGCGTAATGACGGACACCATTGACTCGACGGGTACGGTGACCGGTAACACGGACGTCGTGCCGACTGCCGGCGGGATCGCCGCCGTTCTGCCGTCGCTTGCCGGTGATGTAATGCAGATGCCTCCCGCATACAGCGCGAAGAGCGTGGGCGGCGTGCGCGCGTACAAACTTGCGCGCGCGGGGCGGGCGGTGGAACTGAAACCCGCCACCGTGCATATAGACAGTATCGAGCTGCTCGGCAAAACGGGAGAAAACGAATATGCGTTTCGCATAGACTGTTCGGCGGGCACTTATATCCGCAGCATCTGCCGCGATATGGCGGAGTCGCTCGGTTCGCTCGCGATCATGACTTCCATAAAGCGGACGCGGTGCGGTAAGTTTTTTATCGAAGATTCCGTTAGTCTCGATAAACTTACTGTGTCTGACATAATACTCATGGAAAAAGCGTTGTCGGATCTGCCTTTTTACGATGCGGCCGACGAGCTGTATAAAAAAGCCGTCAATGGCGTGCCTTTGAAATGCGACGATCTGCCCGACGGACGTTTCGTGCTCCGCTGCCGCGGAGAGATAATAGGCATTGCCGAAAATACGCCGGAGGGCGCAAGGATCAGAACTTACCTTAAAGAGGATACCGATGCTCACAACTGTTGAATTCGGAAAACCGTGCGATAAAGCGCTTTCTCTTGCCGTCGGATATTTCGACGGCGTGCATCTCGGCCATCGCACTCTGCTCGCCGAGATTACAAGACTTTCGGCGGCTCACGGTACGGCGCCCGCCGTATCCACGTTTGCCGACAGTCCGAAAAACGGAGAAAACATATACGGTTATGACGAGCGCCGCAGACTTCTGTCTGACTGCGGTATGGAAATCTGCCTGTCGCTGTATTATTTGCGTGTGTGCGGTATGCGCGGAGAGGAGTTCTTTGCCTTGCTGACGGATTTGTACGACGTGTGCGACATCGTCTGCGGGGAAAACTATACTTTCGGCAGCGACCGCTGCGACGTCGGTAAACTGGGCGAACTCTGCCGGGCGAAAGGCATATCGCTGACGGTAATGCCGCTTTACGATTATTGCGGCGTGCGCGTGTCGAGCACGGCGGTGAAAACCTTTCTGCGTACCGGCGACGTCGACGCAGCAAAAAAATTGCTCGGCATGCCGTATCATATACGGGGCACGGTGGAATCGGGCGACGGCCGCGGTCACAGGATAGGTATGCCAACCGTGAATATCGGACGTCCCGCGGACATGATGGAAATCCGCCGCGGCGTATACGGTACATATACGGAGCTGGACGGAAAAATGTACCGTTCCGTAACCAATTACGGCGCGCGCCCCACCTTCGACCGCAGCGTGTTTTCCATAGAAACCAATCTCATGGGTTACGAAGGCGGCAGCCTGCTGGGCAAAGAGATAACGGTATATTTTCACCGCTATCTGCGCCCGGTGCGTAAATTCGCCGACGCAAAGGAGCTCGTCGAGACGATAAACCGCGACAAGGAGTGGAAAGACTTATGATAAGAATAGGGCCGAGCGGCAACTCGCTTTCCTTCTATGCGGAAGGTCATACGCGCACTGTTGAGGCCGCCGAATGGGTGGCCGCCCGCGGACTGAACGCTTTCGAATATTCTTTCGGGCGCGGTGTCGGCATCAAAGAGGAATCGGCGCGCGAAATAGGCGCGAAGTTCGCCGAGTGCGGAGTGGAGATCAGCTCCCACGCCCCGTACTACACGAATTTTGCCAATCCGGATCCCGAGATGATCGCCAAATCCGTGGAGTATATCCGCCGCACGCTGATGGCCGAACACTGGTTCGGCGGAATGCGTACGGTGTTTCATCCCGCCTCGTGCGGCAAGGCGGCGCGTGCAGACGCAGTGGCCGCCGCAGGCCGCAATATAGCGGCGATGATGGAACGGCTGGACGACATCGGGTTCGATTTCATACTTTGCCCCGAAACCATGGGCAAACTCAATCAGATAGGCACCGTCGAGGAGATAGTCGGATTCTGCAAGCTCGATCCGCGCCTGTATCCGTGCTTCGATTTCGGACATATCAACAGCTATACGCGCGGCGGAATAGCCGGATACGACGATTACAAGCGTATAATAGACTACACCGCGGATAATCTCGGCGATGAGAAAACCAAAAACATGCATGTGCATTTTTCCAAGATTATGTACGGCGAAAAGGGGGAGCTGAAGCATCTCACATTCGCCGACGATAAATACGGCCCCGAGTTCGAAGGGCTTGCAAAAGTCATAAGCGAATACGGGCTTACGCCTTTCATCGTGTGCGAATCCGACGGCACTCAGGCCGAGGACGCGGCCGCTATGCGGGCGATGGCGGAAGCCGTGAAATAAGGAGATACGAAAATGTACAGCGATTTATTCGCAAAAAACGACGCAATACTCGTGATGTCGGGCAGCAACAGACGATATTTTTCCGACTTCGACTGCTCGTTCGGCTGCGTGATACTGACGCAGGAAAAGAAATTTCTGCTGACCGATTTCAGGTACGCGGCGGCGGCCAGGGAAAAAACCGAAGGCATAGAGGTGGTTTCGACCGCTCCGGACAGGCTGTATGACGACGTGCGCAGAATCCTTGCGTCGGCAAAAGCGAAAAACGTGGGATTCGAGGACGAATACGTCAGCGTCGCGGCCAACAAGATTCTCAAAAAAGAGCTTGCTGATTACACGCTCCGCGCCCTCGGTCCGGAGCTTTCCTCGCTCCGCATCGTCAAAACGGAAGAGGAAATAGCGAAAATCAGACGGGCGCAGGAGATTACCGAAACCGCGCTTACCAAGACGCTTTCTCTGCTTAAAGCGGGAGTGAGCGAAAAGGATATGAGCGCCGAGCTTGCGTACCAGTTCATGACTCTCGGCGACGGGCTGGCATTCGACAGCATCGTAGCTTTCGGCGAAAATTCGGCAGACTGCCACCATGTGGCAGGCGACCGCAAGCTGGAACGCGGAGATATCGTGCTGTTCGACATAGGGGCAAAATACCGCGGTTACTGCGCGGACATGACCCGCACTTTCTGTTTCGGCGAACCGAGCCAGAAACTTTCGGATCTGTATCTGCTCGTGCTCAGCGCTCAGCAGTACGTGCTTAAACACCTTAAAGCGGGCGTCACCGGCAGGGAAGCCGACAGCATGGCGCGGGAGTTTTTCAAAGCCAACGGCTATGACAGCGAATTCGGGCATTCTCTCGGCCACGGCGTGGGAATCGACATCCACGAGGAGCCGCGCCTGTCCGCATCCTGCGACATGCCTCTGCCCGAAAACGCGGTCGTAACGGTCGAACCCGGGCTGTATATCGAGGGGTTCGGCGGCGTACGTATCGAAGATCTGGTCGTTGTCAAAAAAGACGATATAGAGAACTTGACAAATTACGATAAATCACTTATAATATAAAAAACACCCACCAAATATTTCCAAGGAGCAATTTATGGTAGCAGGCGATTTCAGAAAAGGCAGCACGTTCGAAAAGGACGGCAAGGTATTCCGCGTGGTGGATTTCCAGCACGTCAAGCCCGGCAAGGGTTCGGCATTCGTACGCACGAAATACAAGAACGTCGTTACGGGACAGGTTCTCGAAGAATCTTTCAGCCCGACGGAGAAATTTCTCGACGCTAAGATCGAGACTCACGATTATCAGTTCCTGTATGCCGACGAGGACTTCTGCCATTTCATGGAACCCGAAACGTTCGAGCAGATCGATATCAATATCGACGAGTGCCGCGACGCGCTTCAGTATATAATCCCCGAAATGATGGTATCCATTCAGTCGTATAAGGGCGTTCCGTTCAGCGTCGAGCCTCCCAATTTCGTCGAACTTACCATTGCCGAAACAGAGCCTGGCATTCAGGGCGATACGTCCAAGGCAGGCAACAAACCCGCGACGCTCGAAACGGGAGCCGCCATTCAGGTGCCGCTGTTCATCAATACCGGCGACAAAATCCGCGTCGATACGAGAACGGGTATCTATATGTCCAGAGTCAAATAACCGAGAACATTTCAGTACGGAAAATCCGCAGACTTGCGTTAAGTCTGCGGATTTTTGCTTTGTTCAGTTTCTGGGCGAGTCGAGCGTATTTATCGCCGCCCATGTCAGCGGTCCGACTATGCCGTCCGCATTAAGTCCGGATTCGGATTGGAATGCCTTGACTGCATTCTCGGTCGCAGACCCGAAAATTCCGTCCGCACTGCCGAGCGGATACAGCTTTGACAGCAGTTTCATTTGCAAATACCATACCGGCGTGCCGCGGCTGCCCCTGCGGAGGACATAGGCCGCCGGATTTGACAGTACGAGCTTCGTCCATGTCTGCCGCCCGACTATGCCGTCGGCGGTCAGCCCGTTGTCTGTCTGAAATTTGCGCACGGCCGCCTGTGTGCCTGAACCGAAAATCCCGTCTGCATCGAGGTCGTAGCCGTATATGTTAAGATAATACTGCGCGATTTTGACATAGTTGCCGCGGCTTCCGTACCTGATTGTGGGATAAGTAGCGGAATTGCCTTCGCTTACGTACTGCTCTCCGAGATAATTGCATACGCCTTCCGTCGCGGCGAAACCTATCGATTTTTGCCATGCGGGGTCTAACATCAGCCGTCCTTCGCGCAGATTCGTCATGAAGCCGCCTTCCACGAGAGAAGAGGGGCAGTTGACCGAATTGAGCACGCCGACGCTCAGCGTAGACACTTCCAGTCCTCTGGTTTGCAGCGAGTTGGTGCGTATGCTCAGGAATATATCCTCGGACAGCAGCCGGCTGCGTGTCGCGTAAATGTTCGACAGCGAATAGAACGTGATCATTCCTGCAACCGTGTTGAACGTCGCCCCGCTGCCGAACGCATTGTACGCGAACGTAGTCAGCAGCGATATGCCGGCGCGGTTTGCCCTGCGCACACGCTCGGATATCGACGTATCGCTTCTTTCGGGATGAATGTCGTAGACATTGAATCCGCTGCGCAGTGCCGCTATGAAATAGTAAATTTTTGCGGGCCTGTTGAATTCGTTTTCGTATATGCTTCTTCCCAGATACGGCATTACGGGCGTACGTTTTCCCGCCGTCGGCGGCGAGATACCGTGCTCGTCGTTGCCGCCTAAAAGATAGTCCGATGCGCTCATATAAGTATTTTATGTCTTATATTGTCGGACTGTTACTTTTTCTTCATACAGCGCGGACAGGGAAAATATAATGTGGTATGCTTGAACCGGAGACGCTTAAAACCATATTGCCGCCGACCGTTTATACGTCCGTAATCTGCAATCTGGACGAAGCGCAGCTGCAGGAAATACGGGTCAGGGCGGGCATGCCCGTATGCGTGACTTATCGCGGCAGAGAGTACTGCCTTACGCGCGGCGGAGTAAGCGACGATCCGTCGCTGGCGCTCTTCGCCACCGCGGAAGACGTGAAGGGAATAGTGGTCGCGGCGTCCGAACACTCGGTTTACGCGTATAACGACGATATCAACCGCGGGTTTATTACCGTGAGCGGCGGAGTGCGTATAGGCGTGTGCGGAGAAACGGTATATGACCGCGGCAGCCTCGTGACCGTTAAAAACTATTCGTCGGTAAATATACGCATACCGCACGAAATTACCGGGTGTTCATCAAATATTATGTCTGATATAGTAGCAAATCATTGCAAAGCGCTCATAGTTTCTCCGCCCGGCGCCGGCAAAACCACGATGCTGCGCGACATAGCGCGGAGCCTTTCGGACGATTCTCCGCACTTTAACGTTCTCATCGCGGACGAGAGGTGCGAGCTCGCGTGCGTAAGCGGCGGCGTCCCGGGAATGAACGTAGGCATGCGGACCGACGTGATATCCGGCAGCACGAAGGCGCATGCGTTCGAGTGCGCCGTCCGCAGCATGCGTCCCGACGTCATAATAACGGACGAGATTTTCGGACAGGCCGATATCGAAATCATAAGGGAGGCTATCGGCTGCGGTATTTCCGTAATAGCCTCGGCGCATGCGGACGGCCCGGAAACGCTGATGCGAAGACGATTTATCCGCGAAGCCGCCGAAGAAAGGCTTTTCGAAAGATATTATTTTCTGTCCGGCGACTTCGGCGACGGACACATCGCCGCGGTGTGCGACGCCGGATTGACTCCCGCAGATGTC
Organism: Candidatus Protoclostridium gallicola; assembly: GCA_904387375.1. GTDB lineage: Bacteria > Bacillota > Clostridia > Christensenellales > Pumilibacteraceae > Protoclostridium > Protoclostridium gallicola. The sequence goes on along the minus strand of CAJFLE010000001.1, from coordinate 310,155 downwards.
TGACCGGCTGCTTCTTTGCGTTTTGCTTACCGCGGGCGGATCAATCGCCGGAATGGCCGCAGGGCTGCTTCTTAGAAAGCGCAAAGAGTATTTCGAGGAACTGGACAATCTTCTCGTTCGTTTTTCGTCCAATCTGGTTTACGCGATGGAAACCGTGCCGACGGTGCTGGGAAATTACAAAAGCAAATCGGCTCTGCTCGGGCGGCAGATAGCCGCCGTCGTGGGCAATATCAGGGGTGAAGACAACAAGCTGCCGTCCGGATTCCTGTCGCGCGCAGAATATGCGTTCGTCTCCGACCTGCTTTCGTCTCTCGGGACATATAACGCAGTGGGTGAGCGCGGAGCCGCCGAAGCGGGCAGACTGCGGCTCGGCGATTTCAAAACCGCCGCGCAGACGCGTTACAACGGGCTTGGCAAATCGAGCGCCAAACTCGGCTTTCTATTCGGGCTGCTGCTCGCCATACTCTGTTTATAATGGAAATAGACATAATTTTCAAAATAGCGGCCGTCGGGCTGCTCACGGCAATCGTGAATCAGATTCTGAAAAAGTCGGACAAGGACGAGATGGCGACCATTGTCACGCTTGTCGGTCTGGTTATCGGACTGCTGCTTGTCATCGATATGCTTACCGATCTGTTTTCGGCGCTGCAAAGCGTGTTCGGTCTTTACACATGATTCTGCGTATTGCCGCGATAGGAATAGTCACGGTCGTGAGCGTCCTGGTCGTAAGAAACGAACGGTCTGACATTGCGGCGCTCATAGGTATCGTGGGCGGCGTTGCGATAATACTGTCCGTCATTGACTACTTTACGGAAATCGTGGCGCTGCTGGCCGACCTTACCGACAGAACGGGCATAAACGCGACGCTCGTCGGTTATCTCGTCAAGATAGTCGGCGCCGGATACATAATCGAATTCGCCTGCGATACGGCGGAGGACGCGAAACTGCCCACGCTCGCAAACAAAATAGCGCTGGGCGGCAAGGTGGTGATATTTTGCTTAACAATACCCGTCGTAACCGAACTCGTGAATATCGTTATATCCTTGCTCTCGTCCTATTCCTGACGCTTGCGCTCGGCATAGCGCTGTCCTGTCCTCCTGCCGCGCATGCGGAAGGAAACGAAACTTCTTACGATTATGCCGACGATATACTCGGCGCTCTGGACGCGGGCGAACTGAACGGACTGCTTTCCGGTCTGGGTCAGGAGCAGTCGGATATTTTCGGCGGCACCGACTTCGTCTCCGTGGTAAAAAGCGTCGTAAGCGGCGAATTTTCCCTGGATTTTTCCGATCTGCTTTCCTTCATTCTGAGCCTGTTCGGGACAAGCGTTTCCGCGCTGCTGTCTCTGCTTGTCACGGTCGTGGCAATAGCGATAGTGTATTCAGTGCTCGGCGCGATTAAGGGCGGCAGATCTTCGGAGAGCGTGAGCAAGGTAGTGCATTTTGCGGCAATGGCGGCGGTGATCGCAGTAGTGGGCGGCGCGACCGCGAGTATGTTTGCGCTGTGCGCCGATACGCTGTGGTCGATGTCTGCGCAGATAAATACGGTGCTGCCGCTCGTGCTGACGCTGATGGCGGCGTCGGGCGCTTCGAGCTGTGCGTCGGTGTTCCAGCCCGCCGTCGCCGTGCTGTCGGGCGGCCTGTTCAACCTGCTGAGCGTCGTGCTTATTCCGATGCTCATAGCCGCTTTCGTGTTCGGCATAGTGGGCAATCTGACCAGCGAGGTGAAACTGGGGAAGACGTCGGAATTTTTTTCCGGCTCGGTCAAGTGGCTGTTCGGTACGGGATTCTTTCTGCTGTCGGCATTTCTTGCGGTGCAGGGCATCACCGCCTCCGTCGTCGACGGTATCTCCGTGCGCAGCGCCAAGTTCACGATAGGCAAGTTCGTACCCGTGATCGGCGGATATCTGTCCGACGGATTCAATCTCGTGCTGTCGGGCAGCGTGCTTGTCAAGAATGCGCTGGGCTATACGACGCTCGTGCTGCTTGCCGTAACGATACTGCCCGTGATCGTACAGATAGCCGTATATTCGCTGTGTCTCAAACTTGCAGCAGCTGCGGTCGAGCCGCTGGGCGACAAACTCATGAGCGACATGCTGTCGTCGTGCTCGAAAACCGTGTCGCTTACCGGCGGAATCATGGCTGGCGCGGCTTTTCTGTACTTTATCTTTCTGCTTATCGTCATTTCGTCGGGGAACGTGATATTATGACCGCATGGCTGCTTTCGGTCGTCGGGGCCGGAATCATAGGGGTGCTGGTGGAACAGCTGACGTCGAGGACCAGACTCCATAAGGTGATAAAGACGGCGTGCACGTACGTGTTTCTGCTTGTGCTGATATTTCCGCTGCCTTCGCTCGTGCAGAACGGCGTCGATATGGAATCGTGCGGAATATCCGGCAGCGAAATCACGTATGATGAGGATATACTGGACGTAACGGACGGCGCGTATTTTTCGCTCGTCGCTTCGGCGCTCGGCAGCGCAATTGCCGCGGAAGGCTATGACGCCGACTGCGAAGTCACCGGCAGCGCTTCCGGCGATACCGTCATAGTGGACGGAGTGACGATCACGCTCAGGGGCGAATTTACCGACAGCTCCGCAGCCGTGCTCAGGGTAAAAAGTCTGGCGGCTGACTATCTCGGGATAGAGCAGTCGAAAGTGCAGGTGATTCTTGGGTAAGATCAAAGACAAACTGGCGGCCGCGTTCGAGCGGGTGCGGTCGGTCAGACATATCGAAATAATCATTGCGGTAATCGCGGTGACGATCATGCTCTTCATTTACTTCGGCACGTCGTGCTCTTCTTCGTCCGATTCCGGAATACAATCGGGCAGCGGCGAATATGATTATTGCGAGAGTGTGGTTGCCGAGCTCGAGCGCAAACTGAGCGAGATCGACGGAGTGGGCGAGGTATCCGTGCTCGTCAATTGGACGGACTCCGTAAGCGCCGACGGTTCGGAAAGCTCGTTTCCCAAGCCCGAAGGGGTAATAATCATCTGCGACGGAGGAAACGATATTTCTGTAAAATTAAAGCTGATTTCGTCGGTTGCGTCATATTTCGGAATCAGCGAAAATAAAATTAATGTACTGGCGAAAGCAACGATACAAAAATAATCTTTCGGGGGTAACCAATTATGTTAGGCAAAAAGAAAAAGATCTTCATCTTGACGGGCATGATAGCGCTTCTCGTGCTTACGGGCGTGCTCAACATCGTGCTCAACCTCACGGCGACGAACCCGTCCGACGACGCGAACGCCGGTACCACGTACACCGACTTCTTCTCGGCGTACAGAACCGACCGCACGGCTTCGCGCGAGGAGGCGATGCTCTATTACGACGAGATCATCGCGTCGAGCGAGTATTCCGACGAAGCGAAAGCGGAAGCCGAAGCCGCCAAAATAGCGCTCACCGAGAGCATGGAAACCGAACTCGTGCTCGAAGGGCTGATAAAGGCGCTCGGATTCGAGGACGCCGTCGTCACGAGCACGACGGAAAATATCAACGTCATCGTCAAGTGCGGCGAGATGACGGGCACGCAGGCGGCCCAGATTCTGGAGATAATCGTCACCGAAACGGAAACGAACGCCACAAATGTCAGAATAATTCCGACAGAGTGACGAAAAAGATTGAAAAATCCGCATCGATATGATATAATCGTCATGATCGGTGCGTAGCCGGGACACGGATTCCGCGCGGCATTGTACGCGCGGAATTTTTTTATCGGAGGAAACTGCCGCATGGGTAGAAGCGCGGCGAGAGAATCGCTGTTCAAACTTATTTACGAATACAACGTCAGGAAGGAGAGAGACGACCTGACTCTTTCGCTTTTTCTGCACGGCCTTCCGGACGACGCCGCCGCGTATCTGGAGTCGTCGTACAACGGAATTCTCGAACATGCGGACGAGCTCGTTTCGGTCATAGCCGGCCACAGCAACGGTTTTGCCCGCGACAGGATATATAAAGTCGATCTCGCCATACTCATGGTGGCGGTGTACGAAATTTATTACCGCGACGATATTCCGCAGGCGGTAAGCGCCAACGAGGCTACCGGGCTTGCGAAAAAATATTCCACGGACAAGAGCTGGTCGTTCGTGAACGGACTGCTCGCGTCGGTCATAAAGGAGAAAAACAAAGATGTCAGCTGAAATCATCGACGGAAAAGCGCTGTCAGCGTCGCTGCGCGGCAAAATTACCGAAAGAGCGGAACGGTTCGAAAAAACATACGGCCGCAAAGTCGGACTGGCGGTTATCAAAGTGGGCGCCAATCCCGCCAGCGAAGTCTATGTGCGCAATAAGATAAAGGCCTGCGCGGATACGGGCATACGTTCGTTTTCCTACGATCTGCCCGAGGAAACGGAAGAAGGCGATATAATATCGCTCGTCCGCCAGCTCAATGCCGACGCGAGCGTGGACGGCATACTCGTACAGCTTCCGCTGCCCGCCGGAATAAACGAAAAGCGCGTGCTTGCTGAAATCGCGCCCGAAAAGGACGCCGACGGTTTTCACGTCGTAAACGCGGGCGGGCTTATGCTCGGTCTGCCGTGCACCAAGCCGTGCACGCCTGCCGGCATAATCGAACTTATAAAATCGACGGGCACTTCCATATCGGGCAAGAACGCCGTCGTCGTCGGGCGCAGCAACATAGTGGGCAAGCCGGTGGCCATGATGCTGCTGGCCGAGAACGCTACCGTGACCATATGCCATTCCAGAACAGCGGATCTCGCGGCTCATACGAAAAACGCGGATATTCTCGTTGTCGCGGTAGGTATAAAAGAGTTTATTAGAGGGGATATGATAAAGCAGGGCGCGGTCGTCATCGACGTGGGTATGAACCGGGACAACGGCAAGCTGTACGGCGACGTAGAGTTTGCCGGCGCGAGCGAAAAGGCGTCCTATATCACTCCCGTTCCGGGCGGCGTAGGACCCATGACGGTCACCATGCTGCTGTGCAATACCGTGGACGCGGCGTTCAGATGCAAAGGAAACTGACAGTATCCCAACTGAATAAGTATATAAGCGGCGTGTTCGACGACGAACTCGTGCTGCACGACGTCACCGTCTGCGGCGAAGTGTACGAGTTCCGGCGCTACGGCGCGCGTACGTTCATGACGCTGCGCGAGGGCGACTGCACGCTTCAGTGCGTGACATTCGGCACGGCCGCCGGCATTGCGGAAGGCATGAACGTCGAAGCGCTCGGCACGGTTACTTTTTATGCCAGAACGGGGCGGGTATCATTCGTTATCGAGGACGTTACGCCGTCCGGAGAGGGTAAGCTGCTGCTCGAACTGCTCGCACTCAAAGAAAAGCTGAAAAGCGAGGGACTGTTCGAAAACCGTCCACCGCTGCCAGAACACATAAAAAAAGCGGCCGTAATTACGAGCGAGTACGGCGCGGTCATTCACGATATACTGTCCGTCGTCCGCTCCAAGAACCCGTATCTCGATATATGCGTATGCGACGTCAGAGTGCAGGGCAGCGAGAGCGCACAGTCGATAGCCGACGCCGTGCGGGACATAAACCGTTCCCGTCTGGGCATAGACGTCATCGTAATCGCGCGCGGCGGCGGATCGGCATACGATCTTTCCGCATACAATACCGAGACGGTGGCGCGTGCAGTTGCCGCGAGCGCTTTGCCCGTGGTCAGCGCCGTCGGACACGAAACGGACTATACGCTGTGCGATCTGTGCGCTTCCGTGCGCGCCGGCACGCCGAGTATTGCCGCGGATATAATATCCGAACCCGTTACTGGCAAGATAGCAAGACTGCGCTCTCTGGCCGCCGCGCTTTCGGATGCGCTGGACGACAAGGTTTCTTCCTGCGCCAGCCGCGTGGCATACCGCGCGATGTCCCTCGTCGGAAAGGCCGAGCTGGCAGCCGCGAAGCGGGAATCGGCTGTGCGGCGCAGCGCGGAAGAGATGAAAGACGCGCTCGACGCTCTGCTCGCGGCAAAAAGCAACAGACTCGCGTTTCTTTCCGCCATGCTGGACAAATCCAGTCCGCTTAAAATACTGTCGCAGGGCTATGCGAAGATAGCCAGAAACGGCGAAGAGATAACTTCTGCCGCCGCTCTCGCAGCCGGCGACCGCATAACGGTACGTATGGCCGACGGAAAGGCAGAGGCGGAAGTGCTGTGAGGTGAAACATGCTTGACGAAAAGATAAACGAACTGGAAAAACTGCTTGCTGCGCTCGAATCGGACGGGGTTACGCTCGAGGAAGGTATCGCGCTGTTCGAAAAGGGCATCGCAGTGACCAAAGAGTGCCTCGACAGCCTCAATGCCACGAAAGGCAGAATAACCGAACTGAAAAAACAGATGAACGAACTGATCGAGCAACCTCTCGATATAGAAAAGGAATAATGGATTTCAGAAGCGAATACGAACGGATAAAGAGTACTGTGGACGACGCGCTGGCATCGGTTGTGCCGAAAGACGCGCCGGTCGCCTTGCGCGACGGCATGGAATATGCGCTGCTCGGGGGCGGCAAACGCCTGCGCCCCGTGCTTTATCTTGCAGTGCTCGCTTCGTGCGGCGCGCGGCCGTCCGCGGACGATATGAAAGCGGCATGCGCTCTCGAGTGCGTGCATGCCTATTCGCTCGTGCACGACGACCTTCCCGCCATGGATAACGACGATTACCGCCGCGGCAGGCCGACCGTGCACCGGAAATTCGGAGAGGCGACGGCGGTGCTCGCCGGCGACGCGCTGCTTACGCTCGCTTTCGGACTGATCGCAGGGGCGTCGTGCCGCGATGCGAAATTCGCGCGTATTTCCGCTCTGCTTGCGGACAACGCGGGCGCCTGCGGCATGGTAGGCGGCCAGGCAATGGAATTCGAAGGCAAAGCGGCGGACGCTGACAGGCTGCGCCGCATTACATCCCTCAAAACGGGTAAACTCATCGAGGCGGCGGTCGTCGGCGGCGCGATATCCGCCGGCGCCGATACCGGACCGTGGAAGGAATATGCCGGCGTTTTCGGCGCGGCATTCCAGCTGTGCGACGATCTGCTCGATTCCGATTCGGGAGAAACATCGCTTGTCGGAGCGCTGGGCAGGGAGGCTGCGAAGCGCGAGCTTGATTCGCTGGTCGGCGAGGCCGCCGCGCTGCTGAAAAAAACGGGCGGCGATACCGCGTTTCTCGAAGAGCTGACAAAGGCCTTTCTGCTCAGAAATACGGACGGAATCTGATATATGTATCTTGAACGAGTAAATTCTCCCGCCGATCTCAAAAAGCTCGATATGCGCGAGCTGGAGCTGTACGCCGGCGAAGTCAGGGAGTATATAATCAAGGTCGTGAGCAAAAACGGCGGGCACCTTTCCTCCAATCTGGGCGCCGTCGATTTTACGATAGCGCTGCACTACGTTTTCGACTGTCCCGAGGACAAAATCGTGTTCGACGTCGGGCATCAGTCGTATGCGCATAAGATAATAACCGGCCGCCGCGACGCGTTCGAAACGCTGCGCACGCCGGACGGACTGACCGGGTTTGAAAACATGCGGGAGAGCGAGTGCGACGCTTTTTCCACCGGCCACAGCAGTACTTCGCTGTCCGTGGGACTGGGGCTGGCGCGCGCCCGCGATCTGACGGGCGGGCATTACAACGTCGTGTCCGTAATCGGCGACGGAGCGCTGACGGGCGGGATGGCATACGAGGCGCTCAACGATATAGGCGCGTCGGGTACGCGCATGATAATAATCCTCAACGACAACAATATGTCGATTTCCAAAAACGTCGGCGCGATTTCCGCATATCTCGGCAGGCTGCGGCTCAGCCGCCGGTATAAAGCGCTGAAAACCACGTTCAAAACCGGAATCGACGGAGTACCTCTCGTCGGTCCGTCGCTAGTGAAAGTGGTCGAGCGCGCAAAATCTTTCGTGAAAAAACAGCTGCCCATAACGAATAAACTGTTCGAGCAGTTCGGCATCAAGTATTACGGCGCCTTCGACGGACACAATATCCGGGAAGTCGTACGCATGCTCATGCAGCTTAAAACCAGAAACCACCCGGCGATCCTGCATCTCGTTACCAACAAGGGCAGCGGTCTGTACGAAGCGGAAAAGGATCCGGAAAAATATCACGGAGTGGAAGGCGCGCATCGCGCGGCGCATAAGTATTCGGACGTCGTGGGCTGCACGCTGACCGAGCTTGCCGGAAACGACAAAAAGGTAGTAGCCGTCTCGGCGGCGATGCTGCCGGGCACCGGACTGACTGCAATGAAGGAAGCGTTTCCCGACAGATGTTTCGATGTGGGTATCGCCGAACAGCATGCCGCCGCACTGTGCGCGGGTATGGCCGCCGGCGGAGCAAAACCGTATTTTGCCGTATACTCCACATTTCTGCAGCGGGCGTACGACCAGCTCGTTCACGACGTATGCCTTAACAAACTGCCCGTGCGTTTTCTCGTGGACAGAGCGGGGGCGGTGGGCGCCGACGGAGCCACGCATCAGGGGCTGTTCGACATACCGTATCTGTCGTCGCTGCCGAACATGACCGTGGTGACGCCTTCGTGCGGGGAAGAGCTGGCCGCAATGATGCGGTGGTCGCTGTCCTTCGACGGCCCGCTTTCCATAAGATACCCGAAGGAATACGTGACCGACAGACCCGTACCGCCCGTTGAGTACGGAAAATGGACGGTTGCCGAAGAAGGCCGGCGCGACGTGTACATACTTGCACCCGGCAGCCGCATGCTCGATCTTTCGTGCGGCAGCGGCGCTACGGTCGTCAACGTGCGCTTTATCAAGCCGCTTGACACCGCCTTTCTGGACGAAATCAACAGGGAAGGCAATCTCGTCATAACCGTCGAGGACGGAATGCTGCGCGGCGGCTTCGGCGAGAGCGTGCTCGCATATTACGGCGAAAACAAAAGGTGCGAGCTGATCCGTCTCGGGTTCGCCGACAAGTTCTGCGGCAATCTGTCCGTGGAAGGCGCGCTTGCGGAAAACGGTCTGACGAGCGAAAATCTCGAAAAAATAATCGCCGCGCACGATAAGAACTCGAAAATCCTTGAATAAATATCGATAATATTGTATAATTGACGTATGCTGACAGGAATTTATTCCAACCCCGAACGTGACGAAAAACTGGCTACGACCGAAAAACTCATCGGTCTGCTTCGCCGCGCTTCCGTTCCGTTCGTGCTACATTCGTCGCTGCGCGGACTTATAAACGGCGTGAGCTATTTCGGCGACGACTGCGAGCCGCGCCCCGACGTTATCGTGACGCTGGGCGGCGACGGAACCATACTTTCCGCGGTCGCGTTTGCCGCCGAAAAAGGTATACCGGTGCTCGGGATCAATCTCGGTCACATAGGATTCCTTTCGGCATGCGGCACGGACGCGCTTGACGAATGCGTCGTCCGCCTTGCCAAAGGAGATTATTCCGTGCGCAGGCTGGCTATGCTGGAGACGTATGCCGCCGGCAAACGGCTGCTTGCGCTGAACGAAATCGTCATCTACAAGAAAAACGTGGGTAAAACTGTGACGCTGACCGTAAAGGTGGGCGGCGGGGTGCTCAGCAGCGCGAAGTGCGACGGCTGTATGGTAAGCACTCCCACGGGTTCTACGGGATACGCGCTGTCCGCGGGCGGCCCCATCGTCGATCCCGGAGTGCGCTGCAATCTCGTAGTGCCCATAAACTGCCACCATCTTTCGTCCAAGCCAGTCATCGTCGACGCGTCGCAGGCCGTGGAAATAACGTCCGACGAGGAGACGTGCATAATCGCGGACGGCAGGGTGGAGAACGGCGCGCATTCTGTGGTCGTTCGCAGATCCGACGTCGAAGCGCTGCTCGTAGATACGGGCGCCGAAAACTTTTACGCACGTCTGCGCGAAAAACTGGACGGCAGCGTGGAGGAGGTCTGATAATGGCAAGGAACGCCAGACATTTCAAGATACTCGAAATCATATCCGACAAGGTTATCGAAACGCAGGAAGATCTTGCGAACGAACTCATCGCGGCAGGCTTCAACGTGACGCAGGCCACCGTTTCCCGCGACATCAAAGAACTCGGGCTTATAAAAATAAGCGACCGCGGTCGTCAGCGGTATGTCAAGGAAGCTGGGCATTCCAAGCGTTTTTCCTCCAACATAACCAATATATACCGCAACGCCGTGCTGTCCATAACCTCGGCTCAAAACCTCGTAGTTATAAAAACGGTGCCGGGCGGCGCCTCCACGGTGGGTATGAATATAGACAGGCTTGACAATCTCGACGTACTCGGCTGCGTCGCGGGCGACGATACGGTGCTGGTTGTGGCGCGTACGTCAGAATCGGCCGAAGAAATCGCCAATCTGCTCAGGGAGATGCTCTGAGAAATGCTGCAGAGGATAAGAATCGAAAATCTGGCGCTTATTTCGGGCGCCGAGCTGGAATTCTCGGATAAGCTCAATATTCTGAGCGGCGAGACCGGCGCCGGCAAATCCATTATAGTGGACGCGCTCATGCTGCTCATGGGCGGCAAGTACGACAGAACGATGCTCAGTTACGGCGCCGATGCAGGCGAAGTCGAAGGCGTTTTCGTTTTGCCGGGCGAAAACGACGCTGCGTTTCTGGACGAATTCGGCATCGAACGCGACAGCGAGCTTATAATAAGTCGCAAATTCAACGCCGACGGCAGAAACGACATACGCGTCAACGGTAAAAGCGTAACCGTGAAAATGCTCCGCGCCATAACGTCGCATCTTGTCGATATCTGCGGACAGAACGAATACCAGCTGCTTGCGGACAAACGCGAGCACGGCGTCATACTCGACGCGTACGCCGGCGTGAAGCTGGCCGAAGTGCTGGAAATGCTGGCCGTAAAGTACCGCGAATATACGGATCTGAAAAGACGTATCGCCGCGGTAGGCGATTCGGCGCAGCGCATGCAGCGCATAGATATTCTTACTTATCAGATAAACGAAATCGAGCGCGCGGCGGTACGCGAAGGCGAGGAGGAAGAGCTCATCGATTTCCGCAGCCGCGCCGTTCACGGCGAAAAAATTAAGGCGGCGCTGTCTGCCGCCGCGGAGGCCATGTCCGGAGAAAACGGCGGCACGGATAAAATATACGATGCCGTGCGCGCGCTGTCTCCGATTGCGTCTTTCTCCTCCGAATACGGCGAACTCGAAGAGCGCCTCAATGCGCTTTCGATAGAACTCGACGATATCGCGTCCACCGTTTCCGGTCTGCTCGAAGACGTGGATTTCGACGAGAGCGATCTCGAAAAAGTGGAATCGCGGCTGCAGCAGCTGCGCTCGCTGAAAAAGAAATACGGCGAACTGACGGAACTGCCGGACAAGCTGGCGAAAATGAACGAAGAGCTTGCCGCGCTGACCGACAGCGACGACGAATACGATCTGCTGTGCGAAAGGGCGGAAAGAACGCTCGACGAGCTTTACTCGCTGTCGTGCGACGCTTCCGAGCTGCGCAGACGCGGAGCCGAAAGGCTGGAGCGCGACGTAAAGAACGAGCTCGCCGCACTCGGTATGAAGAATTCCGAATTCAAAGTATCGTTTGCCGAAATGCCCGCGCGTTCCGCTTTCGCTTCGCACGTCACTTCCGCCGGTGCGGACGATATCGAATTTCTGCTGTCGCCCAATCCCGGACAGCCGCTGCTTCCGCTCGTGAAAATTATTTCGGGCGGCGAAATGTCGCGTTTCATGCTTGCGCTCAAAGTGATTTCCAGCCGTTATGCTGGCGTCGGTACTATGATATTCGACGAAATCGATACGGGTATCAGCGGTGCGATAGGGCTCGAAGTGGCAAAAAAACTGGCGGAAATTTCCAGGCACAGCCAGGTGCTTTGCGTAACGCACCTGCCGCAGATAGCGTCCATGGCCGATCGTCAGTATTTCATCGAAAAGAGTTCGGACGGCACTACGACGCGTACCGGCGTCCGGCTGCTCGACCGCGCAGGCATGATAGACGAGATTTCCCGTTTGTCCGGCGCGCGCGGAGTCAGCTCGGCGGCTAAACGTTCGGCTGAAGAGCTTAAAGACTGGAGCGACGGATACAAGGCCGGGCTCGTATAAAACCTTACTGAAATTTCCTGCGGCGCATTATCTGCGCCGCTTTTCGTTTGCGCATAACCGTTTGCCGCTCGGCTCATGATAAATGTGTTATGACGAAATTCAGATCGATAGCCGCGGTGTTTCTGATCGCGTTTGCCTGTATGGTTGCGGTCGCACCGACGACGGTTTTTGCGTCGAAGGTTCCGGACGAGGTCTACCTCGGGGGTTATCCCGTAAGCATTGAAATGCTGAGCGACGGGCCCATAGTGCGTTCGGTTACCGAAAATTATGCCGTAAACGGCGAAATTAAAGCGGGGGATGTAATAAAGAGCATAAACGGCCATGCTGTATCGTCGAGATCGGACATTACGCGCATCATGAACGACGGCGTCACCGTACCTCTTTCGATATCCGTAATGCGTGCGGACAACGCGGTTACCGTCGAACTCATGCCAGAAAAAGACGTATGTTCGGACAAACTCAAACTGGGTTTTCAATGCAAGGACGGACTGACCGGACTGGGGACCGTTACGTGCGCGACGGCCGACGGCAGATTCTATGCTCTCGGTCATCCTATATCCGACAGCGACAGTACGTCGCGGTTTGTGTGCCGCGCCGGATATACTTACCGGTGCGAGGTCAGCGGCATTCAGCGCCCTGCGGGCGGAAAACCCGGACGCATCATAGGCCGTTCCGTCGGCAGAAAAGTATGGGGCGAGATCGAGGAAAATTCCGATTACGGCCTGCGCGGACGTATCGCAAATACGGACGGAATGACTAAAATCAAGACGATGCCGAGGGGTGAGGTAAAGCCCGGCAAGGCTCAGATCGTAACCACCATACGCAGCGAGCCGGTATTTTACGATATAGAGATAGTCAAGGCGTCGTATCAGCCGTCGCCGTCGGAAAAGGGAATGGTCATAAAAGTGACCGACGAAACGCTGCTGAAAAATACCGGAGGGATTCTCCAGGGCATGAGCGGCAGCCCGATACTGCAGAACGGAAAGCTCGCCGGCGCGCTTACGCATGTGTTTACCAACGACGCCACTCGCGGATACGGCGTTTATACCGATTGGCTAATCGGTGCATAATTTTTAATATTTATGTCTGGCATAGTATGAATTTCGCTCATATTTCGCGCAGTTTCGACATAATTATTTCGTGTGAAAGCGCACGGAAACAATTTCAGATATTTTATGATGTCGAAGGCGGATGACCTCTGCCGCTTTATCGCGGAGCATAAATTCCGGCTTATCGTGTATTCCGCCGTGCTGGTGTGCGGACTGGTATTCGGTATTCTGTCCGCGCTCAAACCCGTGGATCCGCTTGCGGCGCTGGCCTCGCACAACGGTTCGATATATGCGGTAACGGAGCAGGCGGCCTATCTGCAATTCATTTTCGGTTCGCTATTTGTTTTTATTGCAATCGTAATTTCGACGTCTTTTCTGAGCAGGCTGACCTTCGCTCCGATTATACTTATCGTACTAACCGTGGTTGTCGGATATTTTCAGGGCGGCACGGTAGTGTTGGTAATCCGGGTATACGGCGCGCTTGCCATTCCGTTTGCGGTGTGTTATGCAATTTCGACGCTGGTTTACGATCTGATTCTGTTCGCTCATTTTGCCGTGCTGTCGCGCATTGCCGGAGAAATCAAGAAGTACGGATGTTCAACGCCGCTGAATAAAGTGCTGCTTGGCTCTGTCTATGTGCTGCTTCTCGGCGCCGCGGTGCTCCTGATAAAATACGTCCTTGTAATTTTATTATCCTTTTTTCTGTAGAATTACATATTTTTCTTGATATATACGCAAAATTCTCTCGTGGAGGATTGGCGTATGAAAAGAAATTCCAGATTTTTAGCGATCGCCGCGTGCGCGCTTGCGATAATGGTCGCCGCATCGTCCGTGGTATTCGGCGCCGGAGCCGCGGAAACCGGTTCGTTTTCGGTAGACGCACCGTCCGCGTTTCTGATGGACGCGGCAACAGGCACGACGCTTTACGAGCAGAATGCGCGGGAGCATCGTCCCGTGGCAAGCATGGTAAAAATCATGACTCTGGTGCTTGCGTTCGACGCCGTGGATGCGGGCGAACTCGGCCTCGGCGAGTCGATCACAGTAAGCGAGAACGCTTCGTCGATGGGCGGCAGCCAGGCATTCCTGGACGCGCATGCCGAATATAAGGCCGACGATCTGATCAAGGCGATAATAGTAGCGTCCGCCAACGACGCGTGCGTCGCCATAGCCGAGCGCCTCGGCGGATCGGTGGACGCGTTTGTGGGCGACATGAACGATAGGGCTGCCGAACTGGGTATGAACGATACGAACTTCGTGAATTGCACCGGACTGCCCGCACCCAATCAGTATTCCTGCGCCGCCGATGCCGCCGTCATGTTCCGCGAACTTATCGGACACGACAAATATTTCGAGTATTCCGGCATCTGGATGTTTGATTTCGAGCATCCTTCGGGCAGAAAAACCATGCTGACCAATACTAACAAGCTTATACGTTCGTATGAGGGGTGCGACGGCGGAAAGACGGGTTTTACCAACGAGGCCATGTACTGTCTTTCGGCGACTGCGGAGAGAAACGGCACGCGGCTTATAAGCGTCGTGACCGGCGCGCAGACGTCGAAAGGCCGCAACGCGCAGATCTGCAAACTGTTCGATTACGGGTTTGCCAACTACGAAACGCGGCAGGTGATTTTCGGCGGCGTGGAACTGGATGCGGCGCTGGAGATTCCCGCGTCAAAAGAAAAGCGGAGTGCCGTGGCTCCCGCTGAAAACGGATTTTATCTCGCGGCGCGTGGGAGCTCTGCCGAACTGACATACGAAATCGCTTTCGACGAAAATATCTCTCTGCCGGTGGCTGCCGGCAGCACGGTGGGGAAATTGTCGGTATTTGCCGACGGGGAACTCGTCGCTTCTTCGCCCCTCGTTACTTCGACCGAGCTTACCGTGCCGGGATATCTCGATATCCTCGGAGAATTGCTGCGTTCGTGGTGAGTGCGCTTAAAAACGTTGACTAATCTTTCGCAAAATGTTATAATTCACGCAAGGTTGATGCGGAAAGGCGGAATGCGGAATGAGTTATGTCATTAATGTCTTTTATATTACCCAAGATATAGCGCTGACTTTGTTGGCGCTTATCGCTTTTGTGCTTGCCATTTATCTGGCGATTATTCCGCATGAGATAGCCCACGGTCTTGTCGCGAAATGGAACGGCGATCTTACCGCTCAGGTCAACGGCAGACTGACCATGAATCCGATAGCGCACTTCGATCTCGTCGGTTTTCTTATGCTCATTACCATGGGCGTGGGATTCGCGAAGCCCGTTCCCGTTAATCCGTATAATTTCAAAGTGCCGCGCCGCGGACTGTTTACCGTGGCTATCGCCGGCGTGACGTATAATCTCGCGGCGGTGATTGTGGGATCGTTCTTCTATGCGCTCGTGATGTTTTTTGAGGCGCAGATCGCAGCTGCGTCCGTATATCTGTATTTCTTTATTGCTACGTTTCTGAGCCTGTTTACGTCGGTCAATCTCATGCTTTTTCTGTTCAATATCATTCCGCTCGGACCGCTCGACGGATTCAAAATCATCGAGGCGTACGCCGACCGCGGCAACAGGTTTATAGAATTTCTGCGCAGATACGGCACATATATTCTCATAGCGCTTTTTGTTCTGCATTTCGGCGTTTACTATATTAGTACTTATGCGCACGTCGGGTGGCTGCAATACGTCGATATCCTGGGACTTTATCTCGATACCTGTTCGTACTGGATAGGGGGCGGAATACTGTCGCTCTTTACAATGATGTTCGGAATGGGACCGGTGCTTTAACATGGGTATGGATGAAGAAGAAGTTAAAGATTACGAACTGGATGACGATTCTCTGGACGGCGGCAGCGGTCTCCGCGTCAAACTCGACGCGTTCGAGGGGCCTCTCGATCTGCTGTTGCATCTTATAAAAAGGGCGAAAATACGTATATGCGATATATATGTGTCCGATATAACGCGGCAGTTCCTTGAATACATAGAGGATATCGACAAGGTTGACCTGGATAAAGCGTCCGAATTTCTCGGAATGGCGGCGTATCTGCTCGAAATCAAAGCGAAGTCGCTGCTTCCCAAGCCGGAGACTCCTCATAACGAAGAGGAGGACGACGGCAGCGAGCTGATCAGGCGGCTGGAAGAGTACGAACTGTATAAAAAGGAAACCGAGAAACTGAAGGAACTCGAAGCGGTCGGTACGCATTTCCGCGAGCCCGATAAGACCGTGGGCGATGAGCGCACCGTTCTGAAAGATATGACGCTCGAAGGACTTTTCGAGGCGTTGCGCAAGATATACGAACGCGCTGAAAAACGTTCGCTCGAGATTACTCCGAAAGAAATCGTGCGCGATCCTTTTACGGTCAGCGAGAAAATCGATCATATACGCGCGACGCTTGACGATAAACATAAAATGAAGTTTACGGAGCTTTTCGGCGATTATCCGACAGTGAACGAGGTCATAACCACGTTCCAGGCATTGCTTGAGCTTATGAAATTGCAGTATCTCACCGCAGAGCAGTCAGAAACTTTCGGCGAAATAGATTTGACGAAACTCGACACCGGAGAATAAGGAAAGAACATGGATATAGAAAAACTCGATAACGTACTCGAATCTCTGCTGTTTCTTTCGGGCGACGCGCTGAAAACGGACGACATCGCGACCAGCCTCGAGCTGCAGAAAAGCGAAATAAAGAAATCCGTAAGGCGGCTTAAGGATAAGTACGGCGGAAAGTGCGGCATTCAGCTTCTCGAATTCAACGGCAAGCTGCAATTCGGCACCAATCCCGATTATAAGGAAGAAGTCGAAAGCGTGCTTAACCCCATAAAGGAAAGAGAGCTTTCCAAAGCAACGCTCGAAACCATCGCAATCATTGCGTACAAGCAGCCCGTAACCAAGCTCGAAGTCGAAACGGTGCGCGGCGTAAATTGCGACTACACCATGCAGACGCTGCTGAATCTCGGAATGATCGAGGTTGTGGGACTAAAAGACGCGATAGGCCATCCGAAACTTTACGGAACAACGGACGAATTTCTTCGCCGTTTCAGACTGGAAAACATCAATCAGCTTCCCGATTACGAAAGCCTGCTGCAAAGCATAGAAGAACTCGAACACCGGCAGATTGAGAGCGACAGCCTTTATAATCAGTTCGAGATTCCCGCAGAGGAGAAACCCGAATTCCTGGCAGAGGGCGAAGGGGAGCTCGTCAGCTCCGAACCCGCTCCGGCCGATGTGGCCGCGACCGAAGCGTCGCCGGAAAATTCGGATACATAATATTGGAATAATACCATGGAAAAATACCGATACTTAGAACGTGTCGGTATTTTTATGTATTTCCATAATCTCGCTTGCGGTATTCGGCGCCGATCTGCGCATAACCGTTTCTGCCGATGTTGACGCGGTAAAAAACGAATATTTTGCAAAAATTTATGTATTCGGACTTAGTATAATGCGTGTCATAATATCGTTTATCGAGTTCGATATTATACATCGGTATCTGTGGCTCGGCATAAACGGCCGCGCCGTCGGACTTGCGCTGACCGCAGACAGAAGCAATGCGGACTCCATACTCAATTATATGAGCAGTCCGGTGCTCGGCGCGGTGGATTTCAGACAGTTCGATCTTCGGGTATCCGTGGGCTCCGCAGAAAACGCGTTTGTCGCCGCGATGGCTTTGCAGTCGATAAGAACCGCCTTCGCGGTAATCGTCGCATATATCCGTTCCAGGCAGCACCTGGCGGTACGGGAGGAATTCGTCATGGAAGGCGAAAAATCCCTTAAACTGCGCTTTCACGGCATAATCAGCCTTACTCCTGCAAATATTATATTTAGTCTGCTGACCGCGGCGGGAACAAAAGCCGCCCGGAGCAAGGAGGTCAAAGTTGATAGTCAATAACGAACAGAGGCCGGTCGAGCGGGTAATGGACAGCGCGTTCGCAAGAATGCGTACCGTAGTCGACGCCGATACGGTCATAGGCAAACCGATGTTTCTGGATGACGGCACGGGAATCATACCGATCAGCCGGGTAACGATGGGATTTCTGACGGGCGGAGGCGAATACAGCGATACGACCGGAAAAGCGTCGGAATTTCCTTTTGCCGGCGGCAGCGGAGTGGGCGCGTCCGTGGTCCCGGTCGGTTTTCTCGTGAAAAAGGACGGCGACTGCAAACTTATCCATATAGGCGACAAGACTTTATACGAAAAAATTCTCGATCTCGTTCCCGAAGCTCTGGAGGCGCTCGCCGATGCGATTGCAAAAAATAAGTAAGCTCACCTCCGCCGCGCTCGCAGCCGTCTGTCTGCTCGCCGCGGCTGTCTGCATGAACTCCTATTCGTATTCGTCTGCCGAGGCATATTCCACTTCCGCGCGCAGCGCCATCGTCGTGGAGCGCGGAACGGGAAAGGTTCTGTACGAAAAGAATGCGGATGAGCGGCTGCCGATAGCCAGTACCACGAAAATACTTACGGCAATCACGGTGATAAGATACGGCGGAGATCTGGAACGCGAAGTCACTGTGCCGGACTGTGCCGTCGGCGTGGAAGGCAGTTCGATTTATCTTCAAAAAGACGAGCGTCTGCGCGTCATCGATCTGCTGTACGGACTGATGCTGCAATCGGGAAACGACTGCGCCGTCGCGCTTGCGTGCCTGACTTCGGGCAGCGTGGAAAATTTCGCCATGCTGATGAATCACGTCGCCCGCAAGGCCGGCGCTTCCGATTCGCACTTCGCTAATCCGCACGGACTGCCGGACGACGAACATTTTTCGACGGCGCGCGATATGGCCGCAATTTCTTCTTTCGCGATGGCGAACGAAACGTTCCGCGCCATAGTTTCCACAAAAGTATATAAGGACTGTCCTTATGCCGGACGCGACTACAACCGAGTTATAACAAATAAAAACAAAATGCTGACAATGCTCGAAGGCGGCAACGGTATCAAGACGGGCTACACGAAAGCCGCCGGACGCTGTCTCGTATCTTCCGCGGAGAGGGACGGGAAAGAAGTTATATGCGTGGTGCTTTCGTGCGGACCGATGTTCGAAGAGAGCTGCGGGCTTATCGAAGATGCTTTTTCGGAACTTGAAAACGGATAACGGCGTCCATTCGGTTGATTTTTGCGGCAGAATGCGGTATCATTATTCCGTTATGAGAATAAACAGGTACCTGGCGGAATGCGGCGTTGACAGCCGCAGAAAATGCGAAAGATATGTTATCGACGGACGCGTGACCGTAAACGGCAGAACGGTTACCGATCTCGCCGCGCAGATAAGCCCGCGCGACAGCGTCGCTGTGGACGGGAAGAAAGTCACTCCCGTCGCGAAACATGTCTATCTCATTATGAACAAACCCAAAGGCTGCGTGACCACCGTGTCCGACGACAGAGGACGAAAAACCGTTCTCGATATCGTGCGCGGAGATTACCCCGACACCAGACTGTTTCCGGTGGGGCGGCTGGACTACGATACAGAGGGGCTGCTCATACTCACCACCGACGGCGATCTGTGCAACAGACTTACGCATCCGAGCAGCGAGATAGAAAAAGTTTATTCCGCAAAAGTGGAGGGCGAGGTGAGCGAAAGCGAACTCGCCGCCATACGGCGCGGCGTGGAGATAGACGGAAAGAAAACGAAGAAATGCCGCGCGGTTCTGGTCGGATACGACAGGAAAACGAATCACAGCTCGGTTGAAGTCGCGATTACGGAGGGAATGAACAGGGAAGTCCGTAAAATGTTCGAGGCGGTGGGGCGTCATGTGACGTTTCTTAAAAGGGTTGCCATAGGCGATCTTCGTCTGCGCGGCGTCGACCGCGGGTCATACCGGAAAATGACGGCGGAAGAGATAGATTATCTGAAAAACGTCTGAACGCAAAATTGAAAAACGGCAGATTATTGCTTGTTTTTCATTTTCTTTTGGTGTATAATTTGTGTAAATACATTATTTTCCAGAAATCATAAACCCGGAGGTAATCAGACAAGATGGGTTCCGAATACAAGAACATGCTGAATTCGTATGACAAGGCGACGAAAAAGGTTCGCGCGACCGTGAATGCGATCGTGGACGAGGCTTCTTTCGTCGAACTTGACGCGTTCATGGGCGGATCAGACGAACTCGGCGAGATAAGGGGAGAAGGCGTGATGTGCGGACTCGCGTCGATAGGCGGCGTGGATGTCGCAGTATTCGCCGACAATCCAGACGTTTTCGACGGAGGGATCTCCCTCAGAGGCGCCGAAAAAATACGGCGTCTTATTGACCGCGCCGTAGAATCCGGTCTGCCGTTGGTCTCATTGATTGACACAGCCGGCGCGAGAGTGCTCGAAGGCGTGGGCGCGCTGTACGGCTACGGTCTGATCCTGGACGGCTATGCCGAGGCATACGGAAGCGTGCCGGTAATCACGGTAGTGAAAGGCCGCAATTACGGCATGCTTTCTTACCTTTCCGGCCTTTCAGATCTGTTTATTGCCTACGACAAGGCTCAGATTGCGACGGCAAGTCCGCTTCTGCTGTCGGCTGCCGGCGGAGACTGTTCGTCCGCGAAAACGCATTACGAGAAGAGCGGCGCCGTCACGAATATAGTGGGCGGCGACGGCGAGCTCAGGGAATTGCTTATCAAAGTGCTGGGCGATCTTTCTTCGCCCGTGCAGGACACCGCGGACGATCCCAACAGAGTATGCAAAAAACTTACCGCGTCGTCTTCTGTACGCGACGTACTGGCAGAAGCGTTCGACGCCGGTTCGGTTGTGGAAATTCGCGGCGGCATAGCCGACAATGTTGTCACGGCGTTCGCAAGGCTTTGCGGCGTGACGACAGCGGTTATCGGAGTGGACGGTAAGCTGACGGCGAAAGGCGCGTCCAAAATAACCGATTTTCTCAATACCGCAAGCAGTTTCGGCATACCCGTCGTTAACCTCGTATCGAGTACGGGCATTGTAGTGGACTCTCATCAGGAGCAGTGCTGCCTCATGCGCAACGTGAGCGATATGATATACGCTTACGGCAACGTGCAGGTACCGAAAATAGCGCTTGTCTGCGGAGAAGCCGTGGGAGCGGCTTATTCGATATTCGCATCGAAATCGTCGTATGATTATACGATGGCATGGGACTGCGCGTCCGTGACTCCTCTCGAATCCGCTGCGGCGGCGCGTATGCTGTACGGCGACGATATCGCGAAGGCAAAGGATCAGGAAAAAATCGAAGCAAAGTTCGCCGAGGTATATGCGGAAGATAATTCCGCGGTCAAGGCCGCCGAAAAAGGACATTTCGATACCGTGCTGCTGCCCGCGCATACAAGACAGTATCTTATTGCCGCGCTTCGCGTCGCGGCGAAGGGGTGAGCCATGCTTTCGATAGTGGAAGGTTACAACGCAGGCGAAGTGGCGTTGCTGTGCGTGCTCGGCTTTGTCATCGTCATCGCCGTGCTTATAGTGCTGGTGCTCATCCTGATGCTGTTTTCCAAAGGATTCGGCGCCGCGGAAAAGGCCGCGGCCGGAATGAAACGGCGTAGGCCCGAAACGGCTGATCCTGCCGCGCAGACGGAAGGACAGCCCGAAAGCGACGGAGAAATCGTTGCGGCTATAACGGCGGCAATCGCCGCGATATACGAGTCCGAAAAAGCCGCGTCACACGAGGACGAGTGCGACGAACCTGTGCCGTTCGTCATAAGATCCATCAAAAAAATATAACGGAGGAAATCAGATACAATGCGTAAGTTCAACGTTTCCGTAAACGGAAAATCTTATTCGGTAGAAGTGGAAGAGGTAGGCGGCGCTATAACGCCTGTCGCTGCGCCTGCTCCCGCAGTAAAGGAAGCGGCTCCCGCGCCTGCGGCGAACAAAGCCGCCGCAGCGTCCGCTCCCGCAGGCGGAACTCCCGTAAAGTCTCCCATGCCCGGCGTGGTCAGAAAGCTTGTCGTCGCGGAGGGAACCGCAGTCAAGGCGGGTCAACCCATAGTCGTGCTCGAAGCGATGAAAATGGAAAACGATATTGTCGCTTCCGCCGACGGCGTGGTATCTTATGCCGTCGCAGTGGGCGACAGCGTGGAAACCGACACGGTTCTTGCCTACGTAAAGTAATTCCGGAGGTACCTTAAAATGGATCTCGGAGAAATGATGCTTTCGCTGTGGGAAAGCACGGGATTTGCGTCATCGACGTGGCAGAACTACGTCATGCTGCTGATATCTTTTGTGCTGTTCTACCTTGCGATCGCTCGGAAATTCGAACCGCTGCTGCTCGTGCCTATAGCGTTCGGTATGCTGCTTGCCAATATTCCGGGAGCGCATGACGTACTGTACGAGTCGCCGTTGACGACATATACCGAAGAATTTGACGACAACGGCGCGCTTTTGGGATATGAAGCGACTTACGTGCGCACCGGCGGTCTGTTTTACTATCTGTCCAAAGGCGTCGAGTGGGTCATATTCCCGCCGCTCATCTTCCTCGGCATAGGCGCGATGACGGACTTCGGTCCGCTTATCGCAAACCCGAAGAGTCTGCTTCTCGGCGCGGGAGCTCAGCTCGGTATTTTCGTCGCCCTGGCTCTCGGCTTCCTGGCGTTCGACAGCGCGGCGCTCGCCGCTTCGGTCGCCATTATCGGCGGCGCGGACGGACCTACCGCTATATATGTCACGACGGTGCTCGGACAGACCGATTCGCTGGGTGCGATAGCCATAGCGGCATATTCGTATATGGCGCTCATTCCGGCAATACAGCCGCCGATCATGAAACTGCTGACGACCAAGGAAGAGCGCCGCATAAAGATGAAGCAGCTTCGCAACGTATCGCGTACGGAAAAAATAGTTTTCCCCATAGTCGTCATCGTACTGTGCGGTTTATTGTTGCCGTCGGCTATACCTCTTCTCGGAATGCTGATGCTCGGCAACCTTCTGAAAGAGTGTCTCGTGACGGACAGACTGGCGCAGACGGCAAGCAACGGGCTGTGCAACGTCATTACCATACTTCTCGGATCATGCGTCGGTTTCAAAGCGTACGGAGAGGTATTCCTTAACCCGAACACGCTGTTTATAATACTGCTTGGTCTGACCGCATTCGCTTTCGGTACGGCGGGCGGCGTGCTCATAGCAAAGTTCATGAACCTTTTCCTCAAAGAAAAGATCAATCCGCTCATCGGCAGCGCCGGCGTGTCCGCAGTGCCGATGGCGGCGCGCGTATCGCAGATAGAAGGGCAGAAGGAAGTCCCGGACAACTATCTGCTCATGCACGCAATGGGACCCAATGTGGCGGGGGTCATCGGCTCCGCCGTCGCCGCGGGTATACTGATAGCAATGTTCGGCTGACAGCCGGAGGTGATTATTTATGGCTAAAAGACCTGTAAAGATAATGGAAACCATACTCCGCGACGCGCATCAGTCGCAGGCCGCCACGAGAATGCGGCTGGACGAAATGCTGCCCATCGCGGACAAACTGGACAAAGTCGGCTATTACGCGCTGGAGGCGTGGGGCGGCGCTACTTTCGATTCCTGCATAAGATTCCTCGGCGAGGATCCGTGGGACAGACTGCGCTCGCTCAGAAAAGCCATTCCGAACACCAAGCTGCAGATGCTGCTCCGCGGACAGAACCTGCTCGGCTACCGCCATTACAGCGACGATGTCGTACGCAAGTTCTGCGAACTTACCGTCAGAAACGGTATCGACGTGCTCAGAATATTCGACGCGCTCAACGATATAAACAACCTTAAAACGGCCATAGACGCAACAAAAGAGGCCGGAGGTACCGTCGAGGCGGCGCTGTCGTATACCACCGGTCCGGTATATAACGACGAATATTACGTCAAGCTTGCGAAAGAGCTCAAAGCAATGGGGGCGGACATACTTTGCATTAAAGATATGGCCAACCTGCTGCTGCCTTACGATGCGTATCGGCTGGTGAGTACGCTCAAAGAAAAAGTGGATATGCCCATTCATCTGCATACGCACAATACCGCCGGCACCGGCGACATGACCAACCTCAAAGCAATCGAGGCAGGCTGCGACATTGTGGATACCGCGCTGTCGCCTCTCGGCAACGGTACCAGCCAGCCCGCTACGGAATCGCTCGTAGCGACTCTGCAGGGCACCGATTACGATACCGGCATAGATCTTAAAAAGCTCAATGAAATCACGGTATATTTCCGCGGAGTGGCAGACAGATTGAAGAAGGACGGATTCCTCAGCGACAAGGTGCTCAAAGTGGACGTCAACGCGCTTATATATCAGGTGCCGGGCGGCATGCTTTCCAACCTTATCAACCAGCTCAAGGAACAGGGAAAGAGCGAAAAGCTTGAGGAGGTACTGCAGGAAGTTCCGAGAGTCAGAGCCGACCTCGGTTATCCGCCCCTCGTGACGCCGTCCAGCCAGATCGTCGGCACGCAGGCGGTGCTCAACGTCATCTGCGGCGAGCGCTACAAGATGGTCACCAAGGAAACCAAGGGCGTAGCGAGAGGCGAATACGGAAAACTTCCCGTCGCGCCCAATCCCGAAGCGATCAAAAAGATACTCGGCGACGAAAAACCGATCAAATACAGCCCGCACGATCTTCCTCCCGAACTCGACAAGCTGCGCGACGAACTCGGAAAATATTACGAGCAGGAAGAGGACGTGCTTACGTACGCGCTGTTCCCGCAGGTGTCCATGCCTTTCTTCAAGGCGCGTTATGCGAGAAAGCACGGCGTGGATATGTCCGTATACGACGACAAGAATAAAGTTCATCCCGTATGAGGATACTTCTGACCAACGACGACGGTGCGGATTCCGTAGGTATCCGCACCCTTGCGTCAGTGCTGCGACGCAGTCATGAAGTTGCGGTCGTTGCTCCTTCGTCACAGCGTTCGGCCGCGGGGCACGGCATTTCGTTGCACGCGCCGGTTACGTACTCGTCGCTCGATCCGGAAGGATGCATAATGCGCATTGCAGCTGACGGTACGCCTGCGGACTGCGTCAAGCTTGCAGCGCTGTATTTTCTGAAAGACAGCCCTCCCGATCTTGTGATCTCTGGAATAAACGAAGGCGCGAACATAGGCAGCGAAGTAATATACAGCGGCACGGTCAGCGCGGCGCTCGAAGGCGCATATCTCGGTTTTCAGTCCATAGCGGTAAGCAATACCGATCCGTCGTTTACGGACGGCTATGCTTACGCCGCCGAGATGCTGGCGGATAATCTGGACAGGCTGCTTTCCTTCGGGCTTCCGCCTTATACCGCGCTCAACATAAATTACCCGCGCATGAAACATAAGGGCATAAAAATCGTCGGCGTCGGAATCAACCGATACTCCGACTCTTATACCGAGGCGGGCGAGCGCGCGCTGAAAATCGGCGGGTATCCCGTCCGCGACGGTATGGACGAAGATACGGATGTTATTCAGATAGAAAACGGCTACGTGACCGTTTCTCCCGTAACGCTGGACAGAAACGACTATGCGTTTCTCGATAAAATGAAAAGGATCGGACTGTGATGCGCGTGGGAATAATAGGCGGCGGCGCTGCCGGTATGTCGGCGGCTGCGTTCTGCGCGGCCGATTCCGTCACGCTGCTGGAAAAGAACGAAAAACTCGGTAAAAAAGTATACATAACGGGCAAGGGGCGCTGCAACGTTACCAACAACTGCGCGCTGTACGAATTTTTTCCCTCCGTGATACGCGGAAGCAAGTTCATGATGAGTTCGCTTACCGCGTTTCCGCCTCCTTCGCTTATGGAGTTTCTTGCAGAACACGGCGTACGCACCAAAACCGAACGCGGCAATCGTGTGTTTCCGGCATCGGACAAGGCGAGCGATGTCATAAAAGCGTTTGCTTCGGCACTGGAACGGAACAAAGTCGACGTAAGGTTGAATACCGAAGTCGAAAGTATAGAAAACCGCGGCGGAGTTTTTTATGTGGCGACTTCGGGCGGAAAGTTCGAGTTCGACCGTCTAATCGTCGCCACCGGCGGGCTGAGTTATCGGTCTACGGGTTCTACGGGCGACGGTTACCGTATCGCGCGGCAGTTTGGACATACGATAGTTCCGACCGTTCCCGCACTGTCGGCAATGGAGCTTACGACAAACGTCAGCCCGCTTGAAGGACTGTCGCTGAGGAACGTGCGTGCTTCGGTTAAAACGGACGGCAAAACGTACTCCGAATTCGGCGAAATGCTTTTTACCGACAGCGGCGTCAGCGGCCCCATAATTCTTACGCTCAGCAGCCGGATCAACCGGTGTCGGATTGCCGGAGAAACATTGCTCGTCGATTTCAAGCCGGCGCTGTCGCCCGAAACGCTGGATACCAGACTTGCCGGCGATTTCGCGGAATTTTCCAACAAGGATCTGGCCAACATACTGCCCGGGCTGCTGCCCAAAGCAGTGATTCCTTACGTTCTGGCGCAATGCGGACTGAGCGGTTCGCTCAAAGGTCATTCGGTCACGCGCGAGCAGCGTTTTGCGCTCGGGTTTTCCGTCAAGAATCTGGCGTTTACGATAAAAGGTCTGGCCGACATTAACGGAGCGATCGTAACCTCCGGAGGAGTGGAGCTGAAGGAAATCAATCCGAAAACTATGGAAAGCAAACTCGTGAAAGGGTTGTATTTTGCCGGGGAAGTGCTCGACGTCGACGCGCTCACGGGCGGATACAATCTGCAATGTGCGTTTGCGAGCGGAAGAGCGGCCGGAATCGCCGCGGGAGAACGGCAATGAGGGTATATGCAATAAGGGGAGCGATAACGGTCGACGCGGACACCGAGGAGGAAATAACCGAAGCGTCGGTGGAGCTCATAAGAAAGATAAAGGAAAAGAACCCTGAGATAAAAGACGTCGTCAGCATAGTCATGTCGACGACCGAAGACATACGTTCGTTTTATCCGGCGAGAGCCGTGCGTGAATCGGGCGTAATGCCCGCCCCGATATTCTCGTGCAAGGAACCGGAAATCGACGGTGCGTTGAAGCTGTGCATACGCGCACTCGTTACCGTCACGTCCGACGACGACGGCGCGACCGCTTCACACGTCTATCTCGGCGGGGCTAAGGAACTCAGAAAGGATCTTGCGCAATGAAAGGACATTACAACATCGCCATAGACGGACCGTCCGGCGCGGGAAAGAGCACGATAGCCAAAATGTTGGCGGAAAAACTCGGCATTATGTATCTCGATACCGGCGCGCTTTATCGTGCGATTGGACTCAAAGCGTACCGGGACGGCTGGCCCGAAGACGATAAAACCGTAGCCGAACTGCTGCGCGGAGTGTCCGTAACCGTCGATTGCGATCCCGCTACGGGCAGGCAGCGCGTGTATCTTGACGGAGAAGACGTTTCGGAGCAGATCAGGCAGGATTTCGTGTCCGGCTACGGGAGCAGATTTTCGGCGCTGCCGTCGGTCAGAGCGGCTTTGCTCGGTTTGCAGCGCAGCATTGCCGCAGGACATTCTTCGGTACTTGACGGCAGGGATATAGGAACGCATGTGCTGCCTGACGCAAAATATAAGATTTTTTTGACCGCTTCCGTTGACATACGCGCGAGAAGGCGTTATAATGAACTTGTACAAAAAGGACAGAACGTGGTTTTTGAAAAAGTGCGGGCGGATATAGAGGAGCGCGACAGGCGCGACTCTACGAGAGAGACGGCTCCGCTCCGCAAGGCGGAAGACGCCGTTGAAATAAATTCGGACGAGCTTTCGCCCGAAGAGGTCGCCGAAAAAATCATACGGATTGTGAACGGGTAATAATGCCTAATGGCCGAAATCAGGGACAAGTACAGAAAATATATCGATAAAGAGTGCAACTATATGGCGTGGTACAATTTCTTTTACCACACTTTTTACGTGCTGCTCAAAATATTCTTTCCCGGGAAAGCCCTCGGACTCGAACATCTTCCGCAAAGCGGAGGCTATATTCTCGCATTCAATCACCGCAGCGCGAAGGACGTTCCGCTTTCTTTTCTCGCGGTTCCGAAGTACCGCCATTTCGTGGCGAAAGAAGAGCATTATAATTCCGCGTTCTGCCGCTGGCTGTTCCCGAAGCTCGGAGTCGTGGCGGTAAACAGAGAAAAGCCTGACTTGTCAACGATAAGAAAAGTAGTGAAGATACTTAACCGCGGCGAAGTCGTCGGACTTTTCCCGGAAGGCACGCGTAACCGCGACGAAGATGCGGATATGCTGCAATTCAAAAACGGCACGGCACTGTTCGCCTTGCAGGCCAAGGTGCCCGTCGTTCCGGTATACATATATCGCAAACCGAAATTTTTCCGGAAAAATTATGTCTACGTAGGGCCGCCGATATATCCCCCGGAGGGCAGAATTTCGGCAGATACCATCGCTTCTTTCGGCGGCGCGGTGCGCGACGCGCTCGAAAGCGCAAAGACATATCTCGGCGGGATTATGGCTGCCGGAACATACAGAAAGGAATTTAAGCTGGAAAAGAAACGCATAAAAGCGGCGAAGCGCGCCGCCAAGGCTGCCGCGAAAGCAGAGAAACGGGCGCGCAAGTCGGGCGGAGACGCGCCCAGGGAGAAAAATTGAAGATTATTCGAGCACGTCATCTCGGTTTCTGTTACGGCGTGCAGCGCTCGCTGCGCATCGCTGGAATCAAATATCCGCCGCCGGTTTACACATACGGGGAACTCATACATAACGCACGGATCGTCCGCGCTCTTGCCGAAAGAGGTATAAACGCCGTCGGCAGTATCGGGGAAGTAAACGAAGGCACCGTCATAATACGTTCGCACGGAGCGCCTAAGGAAGCGCTCGAGCTTGCCGCGGAAAAAGGACTGAACGTAGTGGACGCCACATGTCCGTTCGTCAACCGCACGCGGAAGATCGTCGCTGAAAAGTACGCGGACGGATATACGATCGCGATATTCGGCAAAAGGGAACATCCCGAGGTCGTCGGAATCAATTCGCTGTGCGGTTATTCCGCGACCGTACTTGACGGCGACGGGATACCGGAGGAGCTTTTTTCCGCCGAAAAACTGTGTCTTGTCGCGCAGACAACCGCTTCCGCAAAAAAATTTCGCAATATAGCCGATAAAATTCGCAAACACGGTTCAAAAACAGTTGAAATATTTGACACAATTTGCTATACTACACAAGAGCGGCAAAAAGAGGCGGAACAATTGTCGAAGATCTGCGACGTTGTTCTCGTCATCGGAGACCCGCAAAGCTCGAATACCCTTAAGCTGAAAGAAATATGCGGTTGTTTTTGTACCGTTTATCTCATAAGCGAAGCGGAAGAACTTGCAAGAATAAAATTTAACGCCGGGGATACGGTCGGAATCGTGGCCGGCGCATCGGCTCCGGAAGAGTCGATAACGGAGGTAATTCAGTACATGGAAAACAACTACACCGAAGCTCAGAACGAAGAGTTCCTGCAAGCGGTCGACGCCGTTGGAACAAACGGCAAATTGAGAGATGGCAAACGCATGAAGGTCAAGGTGACCAGCGCCGACGACAAGGGCATCACCGTTGACTTCGGTATGAAAATAGACGGTCATATCGCGGCGGACGAAGTTTCGCTCGACGATTCATATAATCCGGCCGACTATCCCGCCGGCACGGAGCTCGACGTCATACTGCTCAGCTCCAAGGCGGAAGACGGCCTCTACCGCTTCTCGAAGAAGAAGGTGGATAAGATCAAGGAAGGCGACAAAATAGTCGATACCATCCGCGGCGGCGAAGTGTTCGAACTCGTCGTGGACCGCGAAACGAAAGGCGGTCTGCTCGGTAAATTGGGCACTTACACCGTGTTCGTTCCCGCTTCCCAGATCAAGGAAAAATACGTTCACGATCTCAAGCCGTTCGTCGGCAAGACGCTCAGGCTCACACAGCTCGAAATAGACGACGCAAAGCGCAGAATAGTGGCCAGCCAGAAAGTCGTTCTCGAAAAAGAGCGCAAGGAGAGAGAGGAAATCTTCTGGGCAAACGTCGTTCCCGGAGTTATCGTCAACGGCAAGGTCAAAGGCATATCCAAGTTCGGCGCGTTCGTAAGCGTGGACGGATACGACTGCCTCGTGCATATCAGCGACATCGCGTGGACGAAGTTCAAGTCCATCGACGACATACTTCACGTCGGCAAGAAATACGACTTCGTCGTTCTTAAAGCCGACCGCGAGAAGGGCAAAGTTTCGCTCGGTTACAAGCAGCTTCAGAAACATCCTTTCGACGCCGCAATCGAGAATCATCCCGTCGGCTCCGTCGTAAAGGGCAAGGTAACCTCGCTTATGCCTTTCGGCGCGTTCGTGGAAATCGAGCCGGGCGTGGAAGGTCTTGTGCATGTTTCCGAAGCGTCCAACACCTACGTCAAGAATATCAACGACGTATATAAGGTGGGCGACGAAGTGGAAGTCAAAATTCTCGCAATCGATCCGGAGGAGAAGAAAATCACTCTCAGCGCAAAGGCTTGCATGCCCGAACCTACGGAAGAGGAGAAAGCCGCGAGAAGCGAGCGCCGCGAGAGCAAACCCCGCGCTCCCAGAAAGAGAGAGCAGCAGCGTGAGGAAGGCGCAGAATGGAGCGAAGACGCCGGCAACAATCCGTTTGCCGATCTGCTCAAAGATCTTGATATGAAGAAGTAAAAATAATATGTCGGAAAAAGGCTTCGCATGTCGAAGCCTTTTTTTCTTTACAAATTCCGTATATTGTTGTATAATGAGCCAGAATAATACCGGGGAGGTTCGGATGTCCGTTTTTCACGCGATATGCACCGGCTGCGGCATGAGCGTGCATTTCGAAAGGACAAGGGAAGACGTTTACGCCTGTCCGTATTGCGGACGGTCTTTTTCCTACGCCGAACTCAGTGCGTCATGCAGTCTTGTCAATGTCGAAGAAGCACGGAACGAATACGTCAGGGCGCAGCATTTTTTTTCAAAGCGCGATTACAAAAACGCCGAATTGCTGTTTGATAAAGTACGCGCTATGGATCGCAATAACATTTATGCCGAGTATTATTACAGATTATGCAACATAAAAGTTGCCAATTCGGAAGGCAGACTTTGCGGAGCCGAGGTGATAATTCTGCTGCTTGACGCTCCGATAGAAAAACTTGTCAGATCGGCTCTTCCGCAGAGCATAAGGCGCATGTTTCTCGTTCACGCTTTCAAACAGGTGTATGAACTGATGAAAGAGCTTTTCGAGGCGATTGGGCGTATGTATCCGCGTTCGGTAGAAAGGGAACAGCGAAACAAAGAATACCTGATGTATGCGCGCGGGGCGAGGCGGCTGACTCTGCTCGACCCGCAGACTGCCATGCTTACCGACGGCGAAATAGCCGTCGATGCGGTATCCGTATGCGATCTTGCCATGTGCGCGCTGCGCCGCGTGTCGGCGGCATCTGTGGTCGACATGCGTCTGGAACTTCCGCCGCAGGCGGTGTACGATGAATGCCGTTCGCTGTTCAGCGTATACCGGCATTTCGCGACAAAAACAGTGCCCGGGTATGTGTTTCCTCATTACAGGGAAAGTTATGCGGAACTTGCCGCGTTTACGGCCAAAGCGGATGCATTCATCGCCGATTATTCCAGAATCTGCGGCGACGGCCTGACGCGAGGATTGTCGGTGCAGGGTGATAAGCTCACGCATATGTTGCATTTTTGTCGTGTGGGATTCGATTACATTTATTTTACCGTTTTCCGCAGTTTCGGGTGCAGAACGGATGAAGAAGAAGCGGCGAAGTATCTGTGCTGCGCCGTCCGGTATGCGTTGCAACTGCTCACTCCGCGGGTATTTTCCGGCGAAGACGGGCCGGCGTTCGGCGACGTATCCGACGAGGCGGACGCGGTGGTCAGACCGCTCGGAACCGTATGCTCCGAACTTGCGGTTATCGGCAAGCCGTCGCTTACTTCCGTACTCGAAAAGTTTTATGCCGATGTACACCTGCTCGTTGCACGCCATTACGGCGACGAAAAAGCGCGGATATCCACCGAACTCGAGTATGCGAAGTCGGCAAAGAACAAAAGATATTTCTATTACAGAAATTTTCTTTACGGCGTGGCGAAATGCGCCCGGCCGGCGTTTGCGGAAACGGTGCCGTTTACCGATCATCGCCGCGGAGACAGACTGAAACTTCTCAGACTATGCAAGTCCGCTGCGGACGACCTTCTGTATCTGTTCGATTATCGCACCGTGGAAATGGAAAAGAATCCGAAATTCGCAGATCTGCCCGATCTCTACGCCGATATAAACACAAATATCCGCCGTTTTGCGTAAATAACAATATGGTATTCGATCTTCATAACGATCTTATGACGGCCGTGCCCGCGGAAAAACGTACGAGAGCGCTCGCGTCATGCGCCGGAGTGCGGGGAATACTGCTCGCGGTATGGACGAGCGAGATTGTCCCGACGGAAGCCGGGTTTGCGCGGTACGCTTCAGCCGAAGCCCCTTTCTTTACCGCGACGGCGGTCGAGGATCTCGGCGCGGTCGCTACCGACGATTACCGGCGGTTTTTACGCAGATACTCTCCGCTGTACGCATCGCTGACGTGGAACGGAAAAAACCGTCTGGCCGGCGGTTGCGGCTGCGAGGAACCGCTTTCGGATGAAGGGGTGCGCGCGGTGCGTATAATGGAAGAAGAGGGAATTGCGCTCGATCTCGCGCATCTGTCCGATACCGCGTTTTTCGACGCCCTGGGCAGAACGGGCAGACTTCTTGTCACGCATACGGCAAGCCGCGCGCTGGCGGATCATCCGCGCAACCTGACCGACGAGATGGCAATGCGTGTAGCCGAAGCCGGCGGCATAATAGGCGTGGCCGCGGTACCGAATTTTCTGGACGCTTCGCTCTCGTACGGCGAAAACTGCACGCGGGCGGCGTATCTGAAGCACATCGCGCACCTGTCCGACGTCGTCGGCACAGAACATGTGGCGATAGGCACCGATTTTTTCGGCGCCGGATATTTCCCGGAAGGCATGTCCGATTATTCCGATTTTCCGGCGCTTGCCTCGGATATGGAAAGGGCCGGATTCGGAAGACAAGATATAGAAAATATTTTTTACGGCAATGCGGAAAGATTCTTCCGTATACGCCAAGGAGCTGAAAATGAATAGAAACGTTTACGAAAATCCTCTCATAACGCGATACGCTTCGTCCGAAATGGCGGCTGTGTTTTCCGACGACAATAAGTTTTCGACATGGCGCAAGCTGTGGGTCGCGCTTGCCGAGAGCGAGAAGGAGCTCGGACTCGGCATTACGGACAAGCAGATAGCCGAAATGAAAGAGCATATTTACGATATTAACTACGACATCGCCGAGGCCCGCGAAAAAGAGGTTCGTCACGACGTAATGGCTCACGTGTATGCGTTCGGCAGCCAGGCGAAATCGGCAATGCCCATTATCCACCTCGGCGCGACGAGCTGCTACGTCACCGATAACGCCGAGATAATCATAATGCGCGAAGCGCTCGAACTCGTCAAAGGCAAGCTCGTGCTGGTCATGCGCAAGCTCGCGGATTTCGCAATGAAATACAAGGGAATGCCTACTCTCGGGTTCACGCACCTTCAGCCCGCGCAGCTTACGACGGTGGGCAAGCGCGCCTGTCTGTGGCTGCAGGATCTGCAGATGGACTACGAGGATCTCTGCGCGCTCATAAAAGGACTCAAACTGCGCGGTGTGAAAGGCACGACGGGTACGCAGGCAAGCTTCATGACGCTGTTCGACGGCGACGGCGAAAAAGTCAAGGCGCTTGAAAAGGCCGTCGTAAAGAAGATGGGCTTCGAAGCCGCGTTCGCGGTATCCGGCCAGACTTATACGAGAAAGCTCGATTACAACGTGCTGTCCGTGCTGTCGCGCATCGCCCAGAGCGCGTATAAGTTTGCGAACGACCTGCGCATTCTGCAGAACATGAAAGAAATCGAGGAACCGTTCGAAAAACATCAGATCGGTTCTTCGGCAATGGCGTACAAGCGCAACCCCATGCGCAGCGAACGTATCTGCGCATTGGCGCGCTACGTCATAACGCTGCCCGAGAACGAGGCCGTTACCGCTTCGACGCAGTGGTTCGAGCGCACGCTGGACGACAGCGCAAACAAGCGTATTACCATACCGCAGGCTTTCCTTGCAGTTGACGGCCTGCTCAGTCTTTATTCCAACGTGGCGGGCGGCATGGTCGTATACGACAAGGTCATCCGTAAGCATATAATGGCGGAACTGCCCTTCATGGCGACGGAAACCATTCTCATGGAATGCGTCAAGGCGGGCGGAAACAGACAGGAACTGCACGAGGCGATACGCTGCCATTCCATGGATGCGGGCAAAGTCGTCAAACAGGAGGGCGGAGAAAACGATCTGATAGAGCGCATAAAGGCCGATCCGCTGTTTGCCGCCGTAAAGGACGGAATCGATTCCATAATGGATCCGGCCAATTTTACCGGCAGAGCGGAGGCTCAGACGGAAGAATTTATAGCGGAGCAAATCAGACCGATACTGGCTTCGTGCGACGTGCCCGTCGAAGAAACGGAAATAAGGGTGTAAAACGTTCCGGTTGAGGGAATAAAACATGACGGGGACTTCGGTTTCCGGACATTTCGGATGGAAGGAAGATTATGAACGTTTATAATAGCGCAGGGGTAAAAAAATATCTGCGCGGTTTGGAAAACCTGTTTTTCGTATTGTATTTCATAATACTTTTCGGCGAGCGGCTGGCCGCGGTGATATGCGGATTTGCATTGCCCGAATATGCGTTTATCGGGTCCGACGATTTCGTGCAGTGGTATGCGCACATACTGACGACGGTATCGCTGTGCGCGTCGGTTGTATTTCTCGTTCAGGCGCGAAAGTACGTAATATCGATTTTTGCGGGTTCTCCCGACGGCGACGCGCAGAGCAGGTCGGTGCTGAGCGTGGCGGCGGGACTTCTTCTGCTCGGCGGAATGGTCCATACGAACTTCACGCTGCTGTGGCTGCAGTTTATCGCGTACGGCGCGCTGCTGCTGTCCATGCTGATGCGCACTCTGCATTGTTATTTTACCGCGGACGGTACTTTCCGGCGCGGCAGACTGTGGATTTCGTTTCTGTACATTCTGTGTTTTTCCATGGCCATACCGGTCGTATATTCGACGGCGATCGACGCGGCCGCGGTATTCGTACCGCTCGAAATTGCGACGTCGCTTCTGCTCGTCGCGGCGTTCACGGTGCTGCTTATCCGCTTTTACAAGAGCGGCGGACAAGCCGTGTTCGGACTGCCGCTGATAATCTTCACTGTCGCGGCAGATACGGCCATAGTGATACTCAGATGGGCTGAATTCGCAAATATGTTTCTTGCGATTTTTGCCGGACTTACACTCGTTATGTGGATAATCGGCCGCGCGGCATACGGAAACATACAGCTTTACGCTTTTGCAGGCAAACACAAGCGGCACTATTTCGAAGGATGGTACTATAAGCTTGTGTGCGGCAATACGGTTGTTGCTTTTATACCTTCTTTTCATTCGGCTTCGGACGGTAAATACGCCATGCTGCAGGTGGTATGGGACGGCGAGCCGCTGACATTCCGCTTCGGTGAAGAGGAATTCGACGCTCGCACGGACAGGCTCGACGTGCGTATAGGCGGCAGCAGTTTTTCCGCCTGCGGACTGATCGTCGACGCGGAGCAGAACGGACACATCGTAAAAGGCGAAGTGTCGTTCGGAAAACTGCGCCCGCTCCGACGTGATATAATGGGACTGTTCGCGGCATTTCCGCTGATGCAATGCAAACACGGCGTCATAAGTATGAAGCACGATATCTCCGGCGCGATCGAGATAGACGGGAAGCGGTTCGATTTCGACGGCGGCTTCGGCTATCTGGAAAAAGACAAAGGTTCTTCTTTTCCGTCCGGTTACACCTGGACGCAGGGCTGCGACGGCAGAACGTCGGTAATGATGTCTGTAGCCACGATCCCTTATGCCGCGATCTCGTTTACCGGACACATATGCGCCGTCGTGCATAATGACAAGGAATATATTTTCGCGACATACAACGGCAGCAGAATAAAGGAGCGCACCGCTGCGTCGGTAAAAGTCGGTCGTGGCAGACTCGAGCTTACCGCAGAAGCCGTACGGCTGGACGATAAGGCGCTTGCCGCGCCGTGCGGCGGCGATATGACGCGCACCGTGCACGAGAGCCCCGCGGGAGAAGTGCGATACCGTATGACGGACGGAAACAATGTGATTTTCGATATGATATGTACGGCCGGATACGAAAGCTCCGGCAGCGGCGGAAAATGATGAGAAACTGTTTCGGAGGAGGAGCTGCAAAGTGCTCGAATTGAAAAACATTTCCTTCGCTGTTGATACGGAAGAAGGAAAGAAGAATATAATCAACGACATAAGTCTGAAAATTGACGAGCGGTTCGTTGCGTTCACCGGGCCCAACGGCGGCGGGAAATCCACGCTCGCAAAAATAATAATGGGACTGTACAAACCGACGTCCGGCCGCATATACCTTAACGGAGAAGACATTACCGACGCCGGAGTTTCCGAACGCGCTCAGAAGGGAATCTGCTACGCTTTCCAGCAGCCGGTGCGGTTCAAGGGTGTGACGGTAGGCGATCTCATATCGGTTGCCGGAGGCCGTAAACTCGGCGTATCGCAGATATGCGAGTATCTGTCCGAGGTGGGACTTTGCGCGCGCGAATACGTGAACCGCGACATCGACTCCAGCCTGTCGGGCGGCGAACTCAAGCGCATAGAAATAGCTTCGGTAATGGCGCGCGGCGCGGAAGTTACGGTTTTTGACGAGCCGGAAGCAGGGATCGACCTGTGGAGTTTCAATAATCTCATCTCTGTGTTCGAGAATATGTATAAAAAGACGCAGGGCACCATACTTATTATATCGCATCAGGAACGCATACTCAATATCGCAGACAGGATAATAATGGTATCGGGCGGCAAGGTGGCACGAGACGGCAGCCGCGACGAAGTGCTCTCCGGAATACTTACGGCGTCGGCCTGCACCGCTCTTACAGACAAGATTAAGGAGTAACACAATGGATCAGATGAAGAAAGACCTGCTGAAAACCATAGCCGGCCTCGAGTGCGTACCCGCCGGCGCGTACAATATCCGTGCGGACGGCAAGCTGGACAGCAGACATACTACAGAAAACATAGATATTGTTACAAAGCAGGATAAACCGGGAATAGACATCATAATAAAGCCCGGGACAAAGAACGAGCGCGTGGATATTCCGGTTATCGTTACGGAAACCGGGCTGAAAGATCTCGTGTACAACGACTTTTATATCGGCGACGACGCGGACGTGCTTATAGTCGCAGGCTGCGGCATACACAACGACGGCGGCGCTATGTCGGGTCACGACGGCGTGCACGTTTTCCACGTCGGCAAAAATGCGAAAGTCAGATACGTCGAAAAGCATTACGGCGAAGGCTCGGGGACGGGCGGCCGCATCATGAACCCGACGACGATCATAGAAATCGACGAAGGCGGCTATATGGAAATGGATACCGTTCAGATCAAAGGCGTCGACTCGACTTACCGCAAGACATCGGCGGTGCTTGCCGACCGCGCGGTGCTGACCGTCAAGGAAAAGATCATGACGCACGGCACCCAGGAGGCGACCACAGACTTCGACGTCAGACTGGACGGCGAGGACAGCGCGGCGCATCTCATATCCCGTTCGGTAGCGAGGGACGATTCCCGCCAGACGTTTATTTCGTGCATGGACGGCAACGCGCGCTGCAACGGGCATACCGAATGCGACGCCATCATACTCGACAACGGCCATGTCTCCGCCGTGCCCAAGATCAACGCCAACAACGTGGACGCAAGACTGATACACGAAGCGGCGATAGGCAAGATCGCGGGCGAACAGCTCGACAAGCTGATGACGCTCGGATTGGATGAAAAGCAGGCCGAAGATATGATAATTAACGGCTTTTTGAAATAATATATGTTTTCCGTTGACAGGCGTACGGACAATATAGTATAATATTTTCATAAAACGCAAGGAGAATTATTCCGTAATGGAAGACGGTGACGGCGGAAATAGCGACGCCAACCCAAGTATAAACTATTTACCGAATATGAAATTCAAAGACATAGCCATAAGGTTTGCCTTAATGGTTATGTCTTTTTGCGTTTTAAATATAATAATATCGGAGGAATAAAAAGAAAACGCTATGGACGACAACCTACAACGGCCCTGGCATGCGATGACATGCCGCGAAACTGAGGAAGAACTTAATACCGGTCCGGACGGACTGACCGATGAGGAGGCTGCCGCACGTCTTGCCAGATACGGGAAAAACGTCTTGCGCGAGACAAAACCGAAGAGTATCGGTAAAATGATACTCGAACAGATCTCGGACATCATGGTGATCATACTTTTTGTGGCCATGATATTTTCGCTTGTGATGTTTTTCATCGACGGCGAAGGACTTCCCGAGGCAATCGTTATTTTCGCCGTAATCGTGCTTAACGCCGCGATAGGCGTGATTCAGGAAAAGAAAGCCGCCGATGCTCTCGCGTCGCTCAAGCAGATGACCGCGCCTACTGCCCGTGTACTCAGAAACGGAGAGGAAAGCGTCGTACCGGCGTGCGAACTTGTGCCCGGCGATGTCGTATATCTGGAAGACGGAACGATAGTTCCCGCCGACATTCGTATAACCGACGATAACAATATGAGTGTACGCGAGGCGTCGCTGACAGGGGAAAGCATGCCTGCGGAAAAAGACGACAAGGCGGTGCTTGCCGCGGATACGCCCCTGGGAGACCGGGTCAATATGGCATACGCGTCGTCCGTTGTCATGTACGGCAACGCTACCGGTATAGTCGTGGGCACGGGAATGAATACCGAGGTGGGAAAGATCGCGGATATGCTGAAAACGCAGGACGATTTCCGCACGCCCATCAAAAAGAAGCTCAACTCTGTCGGCAAGATTCTGACCGTTATAGGTTTGCTGGTCTGCGTGACCATTATGATTATAGGTTTCGCACGCGGCGGCAGAACGTGGCAGTCGCTCGTCCTGCTCGGCATATCGCTGGCGATATCCATAATTCCCGAAGGTCTGCCGGCTACGGCTACGATTATAATGGCGTTCGGCGTTCAGCGTATGGCGAAGAAGAACGCGCTGGTAAAGAGTCTGCCTGCGGTGGAAACGCTGGGCGGCGCCACGGTTATATGCTGCGACAAAACGGGTACGCTCACGCTCAATAAGATGACGGTTACGCATGTCGCAATGGGCGGAGATTTCGACACCGGCAGACCCGGAACGGCCGACGGGCTGCGCGACAGATATTCCGACGAGCAGATAGGGCTGCTGCTGGACGGCTGCTCGCTGTGCGTAAACGCGCACATGGATCCCGACCGTCCCGGCGAAACGCTGGGGGATCCGACCGAGGGCGCGCTCATACTTTTTGCCGCGAAGTACGGCATAGATTCGGACGATTACGAGGAAAAGCATCCGAAACTGTTCGAACAGCCATTCGATTCGGACAGAAAGCGTATGACGACAATAAACGATATGCCGGGCGGTCCTGTAGCATTTACAAAGGGTGCTGTAGATGAAATGCTTCCGCTCTGCACGCGCTTTTTTGCCGCAGACGGCGAGCGCGACATGACGGAAGAGGACAGACGCCGTATTCTCGCCACCTGCAACGGGATGAGCGGAAACGCGCTTCGCGTGCTCGGCTTTGCCGTACGCCGCGGCGTCGAAGTGCCTGAAGACGATTCGGCCGACATGGAATACGGAATGACGTTCGTCGGCGCGGTGGGAATGATAGATCCGCCGCGGGAAGAGGTAATCGGCGCCGTCGAGTCGTGCCGGCAGGCAGGCATACGCGTTATCATGATAACGGGAGATCACAAAGTAACGGCGCTTGCCATAGCCCGTCAGCTGCACATATTCGGAGACGGCAATATCGTCGTATCCGGACAGGAACTCGACGAGATGACGGACGAGCAGCTGGACGAGGCGGTCAGAAAAGCCGCCGTGTTCGCAAGAGTATCGCCGGCTGACAAACTGCGCATTATCAAATCGCTCAAACGCTGCGGCGAGGTCGCGGCCATGACGGGCGACGGCGTCAACGACAGTCCGGCGCTCAAAGAGGCTGACATCGGCGTCGCGATGGGCATTACGGGCACAGACGTTGCGAAGGACGCCGCGGACATGATACTGCTCGACGATAACTTTACGACGATCGAGTATGCCGTGCGAGAAGGCCGGCGAGTATACCGCAATATACAGAAGGTCATACAGTTTCTGGTTGCCGGCAATATAGCCGAAATCCTGACGCTGTTCCTGGCGTTCTGTCTGGGTTGGGAGGATCCCATTCTTGCTATACACATTCTGCTTATCAACCTCGCCACCGACTCGCTGCCCGCGATCGCGCTCGGCGTGGATCCGGCGGACCGCAACGTCATGAAAGTGCCGCCCGTAAAAAGCGGAACGCTGTTCGAAAGGGGAGTGATCGTGCGAATTGCTCTGCACGGACTGTTTATCACAGCGGCTGCATTGTCCGCTTACTGGATTGCGGAAGCCTGCTTCGGCGCCACGCCCGCGGAAAAGCATGCGGTAGCCATGACAATGACATTCCTTGTAATGGCGCTCTCGCAGCTCGTGCATTCGGTCAACCAGCGTTCGAATATCGACAGTATATTCGCGCACGGCGGCGGCAGGAACAAATTCCTGACGTACGCGATTATCGCGTCGCTGGCCATCGTAGTATTCGTATCATTCGTGCCCGGAGTCATGGGATTCTTCGACCTCGTATATCTCGAATGGTATCAGTATCTCATCGTGCTCGGCCTCGCGCTTTTCCCGCTCATCGCCGTAGAAATCTCGAAAATATTTATACGTATGCGCCGCAAAGCCGCATAACGGCCGACCTACGGTGCATTTAGCAAAACTGAGAGACGCTCCATCGGCGAGCGTCTCTCAGTTTTGCTTTGAGCAGATATCGTCGCAGTATCTCATGAAATGCTTGACTTATCACGACGGGACGTATATAATAAAAATGTTCTAAAAAGAACTATATTAAATAAAACCTTTACGGTCACGGAGCGAACCATGCACAGTATAGATCTGTTGATGAGTATACATTACGTAGCAAAAGCATACGGGGCAATGCTGAAAAAAATCAGCACAAAATTCGGACTTAATCCGCTTGAAGTAAAAGTTATCGGCTTTCTGCATAATAATCCGAAAATGAACACGGCGGGCGACATAGCGGAATATCGCATGTTATCGAAAGGCAACGTTTCGCAGGCGGTGGACAGTCTGATCAATTACGGATATCTGGCGCGTATGCAGGATCGATCGGATCGTCGAAGGATACGACTGAGTCTTCTTCCCGCGGCTCAGCCCGTTACAGATATGCTGGATGCGGAATGGCAAAAATTCGGCGCTCGATTGTTTTCGGGCTTTACCGAATCGGAAGCCGAGCTGTATGACAGCCTCAGACAAAAACTTATGATAAATGCCCGAAATATAATGACGACGTGCACTGCGGAGGACGATGACAATGAGTGAGCAAAGTACTCGGACGGCGGGGATGGCAGACGACGATAAAAGTTTTCTCGGACGCGAACCGATCGGAAAACTTCTGCTCAGACTGGCAATTCCGACAGTCGTAGCTCAGTTTATCAACATGCTGTACAATATTGTCGACCGTATTTATATCGGTCATATGCCGGAAGACGGACAGCTGGCGCTGACCGGTCTGGGCGTATGTCTGCCTCTCATTCTGCTTGTATCCGCTTTTGCCGCGCTCATAGCGAACGGCGGCGCGCCGCGCGCCTCGATCTTTATGGGAAAAGGCGACACCGAATCGGCCGAAAGGACGCTCGGTAACTGTTTCGTTACTCAGATAATAATTTCCGTAGTGCTTACGGCCGTACTGCTCATTTTTGACGAACAGTTTCTCTGGCTGTTCGGCGCCAGCGAAAACACCATCGGCTATGCCGTGGATTATATGAACATATACGCAATAGGCACTATATTCGTACAGCTTACTCTCGGAATGAACGCATTCATTACGGCGCAGGGCTTCGCTACGACGGGAATGTTATCGGTGCTGATCGGCGCAGTCGCGAATATAGGTCTCGATCCGTTGTTTATTTACGCCTTCGGCATGGGTGTAAGGGGCGCCGCTCTTGCGACGATTATATCGCAGGCCGCGTCATGCGCGTGGGTACTGTTTTTTCTGTTCGGAAAGAAAACGGTTTTGAAAATCCGTCCGGAATACTTCAGGCTGAAAGCCGGCATTATTCTGCCCGGCCTTGCCCTCGGCTTTTCCACATTCGTAATGCAGGCGAGCGAAAGCATCATTCTTATCTGTTTTAACTCTTCATTGCAAAACTACGGCGGCGATATTGCCGTGGGCGCGATGACCGTATTATCAAGCGTGATGCAGTTCGCCATGCTTCCGTTGCAGGGATTGGGGCAGGGTGCGCAGCCGATTATCAGTTACAATTACGGCGCGAAAAATGCCGAGAGGGTAAAAAAAGCATTCAGACTGCTGCTTACTGCCAGCCTGTGTTATTCCGTCACATTGTGGGCTTTGGTTATGGCCGTTCCTCAGGCTTTCGTTATGATGTTCAATACGAACGAAGCGTTGGTGAGTTATACGATTCCCGCGCTGCGCATGTATCTCGGAGCGCTTTTACTGTTCGGTATTCAGGTGGCATGTCAGATGACGTTCACGTCCATGGGGAACGCCTTGGCTTCCGTCATCGTCGCCGTCGTCAGAAAATTCGTGCTTCTTTTACCGCTGATTTACATTATGCCTTTGATCTTTACCGCAGATAAGGCGACTGCGGTATTTATGGCTGAGCCGGTAGCCGACACAATCGCAGTGCTTTTTACGGCAATTTTGTTTTTCTTTCAGTTCAGAAGATTTATGTCCAAAATGAACGCTGCTGACAAAGAAAAAACAAACACATGATGTTTTATAAGTCAATTATTTGCCGAGTTGTCTTTGATCGTTTCCGCGACAGAATTAACGGTTTTAGCTTTTGTTTTCTTTATCTTTCTTAAATGATAGAAAAAATTGTCCTGCTTTATATTCAGTAGTTGCAAAGCGGTTTTCAGTTTGATACTCTTGCAAAGATAGTCGTTTGCGACGGATAAAATTTCTTCAGAATAGACGAACGAAGGGCGACCGAAACGGACGCCCTTTTCTCTCGCTATTTTTATTCCCTCGGCTTGTCGCGCTTTGTTGTTTTCCCGCTCATTCTCGGCTACGAAAGACAATACCTGCAACACAATATCCGAAATGAACTTGCCGACCAAAGTATCCGCTTTCGTGCGGGTGTCGAGCAGCGGCATATCCAACACGAGTATGTCTGCGCCGATTATATTTGTTATTCTGTTCCATTCCTCTATAATCTGACAGTTACTTTACGATGATTTCTCGTGCCGGGACGAAGGCTGCTACATAGGACGGCTGCAAAACAGGGTTTTCAGAGGTAACTTATCGGGATAACCTTATCCGTTTCCGACACAGATATCATTTTATCGTAAAGGCAGACAACTCCGCCCGTGCCGCGCTTCATATTGGGAATATTGTCAAGTTTTTGGAAAGCCGAGATGTCCTTTTTGTGCGGATCGGCGTGTTTCTTTATCTCAATGGGATACAGTGTTCCGCCGTCTTCTATCAGCAGGTCGATTTCGTTCATATCCTTATCTCTGTAAAAGTAGAGCGGCGGTTCGGTAATCCCTTGGTTATAGTAGCTCTTGATGATCTCTGAAAGTACGAAGTTTTCAAAGAACGCTCCCGCCATTGCGCCGTTTTTCAGCACTTCAGGAGTAGTCCACTTGGTGAGATAGGCGGCAAGTCCCGTATCAAGGAAATAGAGCTTTGGAGTTTTGACAACGCGTTTCAAAATGTTGTTGGAGTAGGGTTGCAGAAGATAGACGATATTCGATGCGGCGAGTATGGAAAGCCACCTTTCCGCAGTAGGGACGCTGATCCCGACATCTCTCGCGAGCGACGCCAGATTGAGAAGCTGTCCGACAGAGGCGGCTGTAGCAATCATAAAATTAGTAAACTTTACAGTATCGCCGATTTCCGACAGTTCTTTGACGTCTCTTTCTATATAGGTATTTACATAGGAGCTGTAGAACAGCCGCCAATCATAATCGGGGTTGTCGGCAAGTTCGGGCATACTGCCGCGGTGGATCATGTTCCACGCATCGAAATATCCGATTTCGACCTTTTCGGCTTTGCGCGCTGTAAAGTATTCTTCCGTCGGGATAAACGGCAAATCGAAGGCTAATCCTTGTCTTTCTCTCATTGAAAAGCCAAGCAGTGTTACAAGACCTATGCGGCCGGCAAGCGATTCGCTTACACCTTTCATCATTCTGAATTGCTGTGAACCGCACAGATAGAACTGACCTTTTTTCCTGTCTCTGTCAAGATACAGCTTTATCTGTTCAAATAGGGCAGGGGCTTTTTGTATCTCGTCAACGAATACGGGAGGAGGATTGTCCAAAAAGAAGGTACCGCTTTGTTCTTCGGCAGCGGCGCGCATAATAGGATCGTCCAGCGTGGCGCGGTTGAGCCCGTTGGCTATCTGGTTCAGCATCGTTGTTTTTCCAACCTGCCTCGGTCCCGCGACAAGTACGGCGCCGAACATTTTCGAAAGCTTTGCAACGGTTTTTTCCGCATGTCT
This sequence comes from Candidatus Protoclostridium gallicola, assembly GCA_904387375.1. Lineage (GTDB taxonomy): Bacteria > Bacillota > Clostridia > Christensenellales > Pumilibacteraceae > Protoclostridium > Protoclostridium gallicola. The sequence goes on along the minus strand of CAJFLE010000001.1, from coordinate 265,576 downwards.
TCTGATATACATAAGAGACTCCTTATCGGCTAATTTAATATTAAATATTATTATAGCCGAAAACTATGCTCGCGTCAAGAATTTTTGACGGCTATAGAGCATTTTTTAGAAAAGCTTGTTGATTTGTTAACGGAAACAGCGCCTACTGAAAGCGGAAACTACTGGCATTTACTGACGAAACTGATAATTTTTTTTATCGCATCGGTTCTCTGGAAGGAAGACAGGCGCATTGCCATACGCTGGAACGGCAGCGGTAACAATTTGGGTTATCCGCAATCGCGGGGCAGAGCCACATGGTTCATTTTACCGCAAAAAGTCGCTTTGGCTTTTGCATTATCTATCGGCAATGCGGAAATGGCGCAAATAATAAAGGCGTCTGCGTCCGCACCTTTGGTATAATCGGTTTTTATTGGAATTATATGCGAAGATAAATGAATCGAATGATTATCAGGCATTAACGCATAAACGGGAAAAGCAACGAGTAAAACTCGTTGCTTTTCCTTATTAGATTGTGACAAAGTCCGACCCATTCTTTGGGCTCAAACTTTGTCGATGCTGGTGCCGCTGATCGGGGTCGAACCGATACGGAGTTTCCTCCAGCGGATTTTAAGTCCGCGATGTCTGCCATTCCATCACAGCGGCAAAATAAATTCGCTCGCGCGGCGACGCTTTTCAAGCAAGAACGCGACGGACTTAAAATCCGTCGCGTATTGGAGGTACCACCCGGATTTGAACCGGGGGTCAAGGCTTTGCAGGCCCGTGCCTTACCACTTGGCTATGGTACCGTAACCGTTTTGCCGCCGCGCCTATATAATATAGCAGAACCGGAACAAAAACGCAAACGTTTTTACATATAATTTTTATGCAAATCGCATGAAAAATGCTATTTTTCGATTCCGACGGCGTGTGTAAAATATTTTCGCGTGCATACAATAATAGAGAGGATTTATGTACGAAACCGTTATAATCGTCGATAATAAACATCTGCGGTGGCTGGACGAACTCGCGTCGCTCATTAACGAAAAGCTCGGGGACTCGGCAGTGACGGCATGCAAAATAGGCGGCCGCTGTTCGTATATCAGCATAGGCGCCGACGGACGGCGTACGGGGCAGGTGGCGGCGGGAGTCACTTCGTCGCTGATTTCTCTGATACTCGGCAGAATGAAATACGATTTCATTTCCGAACGCATCCGTTCATTGCGCTGCCCGGACGCATCCATAAAACTGCTTTGCCATGCGCTTACGGGATTCGATCGAGAAACCGAAGAGGAAATGGTAGCCGAAACGCTGCCGTCAGGCAAAATATTCGATCTCGAAGGATACCGCAATTTCAGGATGAGCGAACTCGTATCGCGCTGGATGGAAATATGCCGTCTTGCCACCGAACACAGCGCGTATCTCTGCGACGAAGAAACCATGAACGAATTGCTTCGTTTTCTTATAGACGCCGGGCGGTCGGATGGCAGCCGCGCCGAAATATTCAAGCTGGGCGGCAAGTACAGAATAGTCGAACACCGACGCGACGGCGAAAGCGGGGAAAAGATTTTCGAAACTTTCGACGACATGCTCTGTCATCTGATCGACATCGCGCCCTGCGAAACGGTAGTAAGCGGATTCGAATACGACGATAAGTTTCGCAGGTTGCATTCCATTTTTGACGTAAAGTGCAATAATTTACGATAGTCGACAATATTTTGCTTGCAAAAGTTCCCGTTTTGGTTTATACTTGTGCTATCATATTTTACGGAGAACACAATGTTTTATAATTTTTTGCTTACAAGCGAGGGCGGCGGCTCCTGCCAGAATTCGGAGATAATGACTCCCATTCTCATCGTGGTCGCCGTGCTGTTCGTCGTCGCACTGTTCGTTCTTCCCATGATCAACAACAGACGCCAGAAAAAAAACGTAGAAGAGCAGCGCAACGCTCTGTCCGTCGGCGACACGATCGAAACCGTGGGCGGCATCATAGGCATCGTCAGAGAGATCAGGGAACCGGCTCCCGGCAGAAAGGAACTCGTCATCGAAACGGGCGCTCCCGGAAGCACTACTACCATTACCGTGGATATTCAGGCGCTTTATCTCGTGCTCAACCGCACAGTTGGAAGCTCCGCCGCATCCGTTCCGGCGCCTTCTCAGGAAGCTGTTAAAATAACTCAGCCCGCACCGGCAGAACCGTTCGAAGAAACCGTTCCCGATCAGGCGGTCACTTCCGCGCCGGAGAACGGCGATGTCTCCGCTCCCGCAGAAGCGGCAGGTACGGACAATGAAACCGCCGCGGCAGTGGCGGAAGAAAGCGCGTCCGCGGCCGAAGAAGCCGCACCCGCGTCGGAGCAGAAGGGTGAAAGTGCGCCGGCAGTTTCCGCTCCTAAAAAAAGCGGCAACGGCAGACGCAGAAAGAACGGCAAATAATAATCGCCGTTTATCGGCAAAACAAGACATGCCGGCATTAAGCCCGGCGTAATATCGCAGATAACCTCCGCATAGTTTATAATGAATTATCGCGGAGGTTTTATTATGTCACAAAAAAAGTCGGATCTGTCCCTCGAACCCAAATATTACGCAATGGAGATCGTCAAAGCTGTCATTATAGCTCTTGTTCTGTCGCTGCTGCTCGTACTCGGCGCGGCGTTTATCATAAAGACGTTCAATCTCGATACGTCCGCCGTCACCGTCATCAATCAGATCATACGTTCGGTCAGCATACTGGTCGCGTGCCTGCTGTCGCTCAGGCGTCCGGGCAGCGGCTGGCTGCGCGGCGTGATTACCGGGCTTGTGTACAGTTTTTTCGCGTTCATAATATTCTCGCTGCTCGCAGGTGGGTTCGAATTCGATATCACTCTGCTTAATAATACTGTAATCGGCATGGTTGCCGGACTGATCAGCGGAATTATCTCAATGCTTGTCAGAAGAAACTGAAAAAGCGCGGCTATTCACTTGCATTTTTCCGGTTCATAATGTATAATATTACAAAATCCGGAGGTGAATTATGAAGCATATCACGATTATTGCTACAGATACGATCTGCAAAGACAAGGGCACCGGCTGCGGCGAGTGCCAGACGGGCTGCCAGTCTGCATGCAAGACCAGCTGCACCGTGGGCAATCAGTCCTGCGAACAGAAGAAGACGCACAGAGAATCGAAAGAAAGGGACTGATTCCGCCGCATGGTACATACTTACGAATGTCTGGGGCGGCATTTCGCGCTTGACGTCGAAAGCGGCTCCGTTTATGTTGTCGATGAACTGACATCTGAACTGATAAAAGCAAAATCTCCTTCTGCCGAGGCAAAAGGAGATTTTTCCGGTTACGACGGCGCGGAAGTCGCGGAAGCGGAGGCGGAAATCGACGAGCTTATCCGCCGCGGAATACTTTTTTCGCCGGAGCCCGATCACCCCGAACCGGTATACAAAGGAATAGTTAAGGCGCTGTGCCTTAATATCGCGCACGGCTGCAATCTGCGCTGCCGTTACTGTTTTGCCGGCGACGGACAATATCACGGCAATCTTGACTTTATGAGTCCGGAAACGGCGTGCAGGGCCATCGATTTTCTTATAGAAAAAAGCGGCGGACGCCGACGGCTCGAAGTGGACTTTTTCGGCGGCGAACCGCTGCTCAATATGGATGCGGTACGCGCGGCAATCGCGCACGCGCGCGCCGTAGAGAAAGCCGCGGGCAAGGAATTCCGTTTTACCATAACGACGAACGCCGTCGCGCTGACAGACGAGCTTATAGATTATATCAACCGCGAAATGTACAACGTCGTGCTCAGCATCGACGGACGCAAATCGGTGCATGACGCCGTGCGTAAGGACGCTGCCGGACACGGCTCGTTCGACCGCGCGCTCGAAAATTCTCTGAAACTTATCAGATCGCGCGGGGACAAAAGCTATTACGTGCGCGGAACGTTCACCGCGGAGAATACCGATTTCGCGAAGGATGCCATCGCGCTCAACGATTACGGTTTCGGGCAGATATCGCTCGAGCCCGTCGTGCTGGCTGACGACGATCCGCTCGCGCTGAAAGAAAGCGATATTCCGGCGCTGAAAGAACAGTACGAGATATTGGCGGAGGAGTATCTGAAACGCCGCGCAGCGGGGAAGGAGTTCGGCTTTTTCCACTTCAATATCGACATATATAACGGACCTTGCGCCGCAAAACGTCTGGTCGGATGCAACGCGGGCGACGAATACCTTGCCGTTGCGCCCAACGGGGACATATATCCCTGCCACAGATTTGACGGAATGAAAGAATATCGCATAGGTAATGTCGTGGACGGAAGCTTCGATACGCGGCTGCCGCAGATGTTCGCAACCACGAATCTCACCAAGAAAGAAGAATGCAATGACTGCTGGGCCAAATACTATTGCAGCGGCGGCTGTGCCGCAAATTCCATTCAGTTCGCCGGCGGAATAACCAAACCGTATACTATCGGGTGCGAGCTGATGAAAAAAAGAGTGGAATGCGCGCTTGCGATAGCGGCAATCGAAAGCGGAAAAGCGGAAAATTAAGGAAATAAAATAAAAAATCGCAAACAATCGCAAATATTTGTTTGACTTGGATTGCCTTCTTGATATATAATCTCATAGTACGTTAGCGTGCGATAAGTAAAGGCATGAATATTACGAAATGAAAAGAAAATCATCGTTAGTCAAGTTTATAATACTGACGGCAGTGACGGTTATTGCGCTCGTCGCGTGTTTCGTGCAGTTCGATGTCGCTCCGGGCGGCGAAGTGCACGAGTACGGTGTCGTTTCGTCCATCAAGCTCGGTCTCGATCTCGAGGGCGGCGTTTACGCCGTTTACGAAGCTGACGAAGCAAACCCCGGAGACACGCGTATGAACGGTACCGTAACGCAGCTTACAGATCTGCTCACGGCCAGAGGATACACCGAAGCTACGGTAGTCAGAGAGGGTTCCAACCGTATTCGCGTCGAAGTTCCGGACGTCGATAATCCGGACGAGATATTCACGATAATCGGCGAACCCGTCGATCTCGAATTCGTGTTGTCGAGCGACGGCACAACCGACGGAGAAACGATCTTCACGGGCGACGTCGTTACCAACGCGCAGGCCGGTATACTCAACGGACAGTATGTTGTTTCGCTTTCGCTCAATTCCGAAGGCGCGCAGATATTTGCGGATATAACGTCGGCGCATACGAACGAGTATATAAAGATTTATCGCGTCAGGGACGGCGTACGTGAAGATCAGGCTATTTCCACGGCGCAGATAAACGAGGCGATAACGGGCGGACAAGCCACCATATCCGGCGACTTTACCTACGAAGAAGCGCAGGCTCTTGCCGATCAGATCATGAGCGGCACGTTCTCCGTTACACTCAGCCTTATAGAAAGTTCGGTCGTCGATCCCACGCTTGGCGAAAACGCGCTCGCCGCGGGACTGATCGGCGGCGCCATAGCGTTCGTGCTTATAATGATATTCATGTGCCTGTTCTACCGCATGATGGGAATGGTTGCCTGCATATGTATGCTCGCATATATGGCTCTGATGTTCTTCCTGCTGGCGACGATCCCGCTCGTGCAGCTCTCGCTGCCGGGCATCGCGGGTATTATACTTTCGCTCGGCATGATGATAGACGGTAACGTTATCATATACGAGCGCATAAAGGAAGAGTATTCCAACGGCAAGTCGGTGGTGGCGGCATACCATGCAGGTTTCAGAAAAGCCGCGAATGCGATTATAGACGGTAACGTAACGACGATCTTCGCGGCTGTCATGCTGCTCATATTCGGTACCGGTACCGTTTCCGGATTCGGACTTACGCTGCTTATCGGTCTTGTTCTGTCGGTTTTCTCGTCGCTCGTGCTGACGAGATGGCTGCTCAAGTGGACGATTGCCATATGGGGCACCGATCCCAAGCTGTACAGACTGCACCGCAGAGCGGGCTTCAACGAAGCCGACGAAGAGCAGTGGGTTCCTCAGGAGAAACCCAGAAAGATACGAAGAATGAAAGCCGCGGCTACGGCGGAAGGTCCGACCGAAGTCGTTTCGGAAAGCACCGAAACGCCGGCGCCTGCGGACGAGGATGATTTCGACAAATTGTTCGGAAGCATAGACGACGATCATAATGGCGAGGGAGGCAACAACGATGAAACTTGATCTGCATTCCAGAGACATTAAACTCGTCGAGAAAAAGAAATTCTGGTTCGGAATTCCCGCGATAGTATTGGTTATCGCAATAATCGCGGGAGTGATATGGGGCGTGGCCACCGGCGGCGATGTGCTCAATCTGGGCATGGACTTCACCGGAGGATATTCGCTGACCGTCAAAATGGGTACTACGCTTGACGACGACGATTATCGCGCCGACGCCGAGGCGAAAATTATCGATATAATCGAGAATCCCAACGAATATTATACCGAAAGAGAAATCGTAGGCCTGGAAGTCCGAAATATTACCAAGCAGGGCAACGGTCAGGATACTTCGCTTTATGTCAGATTCACTACGGATCGGTATAATTATCAGACCATGACGGGTACCGATCAGGAAGACGGTTTAATCGACATTCTGTCCGACGTGATTCAGGACGAACTGTTCAGCGAGGACTATTATTCCGGCAGCGTTACTGCCGGCGACTCCGTCAGCGCTACGGTGAGCAGCGAACTGCTCGTTACTTGCATATGCGGTATACTCATGTCGCTTGCTCTTATGCTGATATATGTGGCGTTCAGATTCGAACTGCTTTCGGGCGCTGTCGCGATACTCTGTCTTGTTCACGACGTCATCATGATGTTCCTCTTTATGATGGTGTTCCACATAGAGATTACGAGTACTTTCGTCGCGGCGTTGATTACCATACTCGGATATTCGATAAACAATACGATAATCATATTCGATAAAATCAGAGACAATCTGAAAGTTTATCCTCCCGAAGCTACGCCATCCAAGATAGCCAACGACGCGGTAAGAGATACCATCGTACGTTCCGCAAATACTACCGGTACTACGATGATAACCGTAGTCATGGTTGCCATCATGGCGGCGATATTCGGAGTGACCGATCTGATCAACTTCTGTCTGCCGCTTATCGCCGGACTTGTGGCAGGTACCTTCTCTTCGGTGCTTATCGCGCCTTCGCTGTGGGCGACCTGGAAGACGAAGCACCTCAGAAAGGCGGCCGCCGCACCGCAGACGGAAACGCTTCCGCCGGCCGGCGATGACTTCTTCGCGGGGATGGAGCCGACGGGCGCTGCAGACGACGTCCGTACGTCCGATGCGGAGAGTCCGGAAGCTGACGGAACCGATGAAGTTACGGTTCAGGACGAAGCGACCGAAAACGAACCGTCCGCCGCGGAACCCGAAGCCGGAGAAGCTGACGGCGGGAACGAAGAGCCGAAGGAAGAGACCGGCGGCGCTCCTGCGGAAATAAACGAACAGACGGAGACCGACGAAGAATCTCCGGACACCGGAAACGGTAACTGAAACGATCGAAGCCTTCTGCCGTAACCCGGCGGAAGGCTTTTGACAAACGGATAACGGATCAATGAATACGATACTGAAAAAAAAGAGCGCCGACGTCGATATGCAGGCAGTGCGGCGCATATCCGACGAATATCGTCTTCATCCGCGGCTCGTGGAGCTGCTGTTTTCGCGCGGAATCACGGATGGTGCGGAAATATCCCGTTATCTGCATCCTGACGTATCCGACCTGAACGATCCGTTTCTCATGCTTGGTATGCGCGAGGCGGTCGGCCGCATAAAAGAGGCGATGAACGCGGGGGAAAGGATAGTGGTATACGGGGATTACGACGCAGACGGCGTCTGTTCCTCGTCCATACTCGCGCTTTATTTTTCCTCGCACGGCGCCGACGTCGTAGTGCATATTCCCAGCCGCGTCGGTGAAGGCTACGGGCTCAACGTCGCCTCGATAGAAAAGATCATAGAGGAGTTCTGCCCCGATCTCATACTGACCTGCGACTGCGGTATTTCGGGAATAGACGAGGTGGAGCACTGCAAAGATCTCGGGGTTGACGTAATAGTCACCGATCACCACGAACCGGGCAACACGATTCCCGATTGCACTGTAGTCAATCCGAAGCAGCCCGGCGACGAATATCCGGACAAATATCTCTGCGGCGCGGGAGTGGCGCTCAAACTCGTGCAGGCGCTGTGCGGCGACGATTCGTATCTCGAATATCTCGACCTTGCCGCCGTTGCCACAATTGCGGATCTGGTGCCGCTGCTCGGCGAGAACAGGTTGATAGTCCAGCTCGGGCTCGCAATGATGGCCGATGGCCGCGGGAATGTGGGCCTGAAAAATCTGTTGCGCGCAAACGGGCTGGCCGGTGCCCCGTCCTCGTCGGACATCGCTTTCAAAATCGCGCCGCGCATAAACGCCGCGGGCAGAATGGGCGACGCTTACCGCGCGTTCGAAATGCTGACGACTCGCGACGAGGGACGAATCAAAGAAATAATAGCCGAAATAGACGCGGATAACGAAAGGCGCAAATCCGTGTGCGACGAAATATATGCCGAAGCGGAAATCGACCTGACGTATGAAGATATGTCGCATTCGCGCGCCATCGTGCTCAGCAATCCGTCGTGGGCGAAGGGCGTGACTGGTATAGCCGCAGCGCGGTTTGCGGGAGAATACAACCGCCCGACGTTTATACTCGTGGACAGGACGGAGGAGGGAATATACAAAGGCACGGCGCGCGGCATAGCAGGCGTGAATATTTACGACGCGCTGACGTATTGCGCCGATCTTCTCACCGAATACGGCGGGCACACGGGCGCCGCGGGATTTTCCATACACGAGGAAAATATTCCCGCGTTCAAGCGCAGAATCAACGAATATCTGGACGCGCTTCCGCGCGAATGTTTTCTGCCGACCGCCGAATACGATCTCGACGTCGACGCGGAGGAATGCGATAAAAAACTGCTCGACGCACTGTCGCTGACAGAGCCTACAGGCAACGGAAATACCAGACCGCTGCTGCGCATACGGGCAAACGGAGTGGGGCTGGCTCCGTGCAAGAATCCTCAGCATTCCGCAGTGCAGATCGGCAACCTTCACGCGTACGCATTCAATTTTTACGCGCGCAATCAGTTTCTCATGGGCAGCGGCGCGAAGGATATTGTGCTTGAGCTTGCAGAGGGCATTAACGGCGGCGTATCCGGATATATAAAGGCGGTCAGTCCGGAAGAACTGTACATCAGCGACGCGTATGCCGGCGCCAATTATCTCGCGGCGCTCATGCTGCCGCCGGGAAAAGCGGTATATACCGAATACGACGAAGACGAGCTGCCCGGACTGGCGCCCGATTCCGTTTACGGAACGCTGTACGTATGCGCCGACAGAACGTCATACGAGCGTGCCGAAAAACTGTTCGGATCCGCCTGCGTCACCCGCGACTATAACTTCAAATCGGAAAAAAACAATTATTCGGGCATAATAGTATCGCCGACATTCGACACGAATTTGTGTCTGGGCAATTATACGCGCATAATTTTTATGGACGATCTGCCGTCGGACAATGTCGCGGCATACATCAACGGCGTGACGAAAGCCGAAATATTCGTCCCGAAGACCCGAACGGGCAGGATATTCGAAGGAGTCACGTCCGACCGCGGAGTATTTGCGAAGTATTATTCGGCCATAATATGCCACGCCGAAGCCGCCAACGCAAACGCGATAGTATATTTCAAGCGGCTGTCGTCGCTGGTCGGCGGGCTGGACGCCAAACAGTTCGTCGTATGTCTGTCAGTCTTCGCCGAACTCGGATTTCTTTCCTTCGACGGCGGCAGACTTACCGTGAACAAAAACGTAAAACGCCCGTTAACCGATTCCGTAATATATATTAAACTGTAATTCGTTCAGGAGAGGCAAGAGCATTGCAGAGACTGTTGGCAAGATGTCAATTGATTTATACCAAAGAGCACCGGGAAATCATCGCCAAGGTGCTCGATTATGCCATGCTTAAGCACAAGGGACAGAAGCGCGTTTCGGGCGAACCGTATATAACTCACCCGATAGCCGTCGCGAATATTCTGCTCGATCTCGGTATGGATTACAGCTCTATCTGCGCGGCGCTGCTCCACGACGTACTCGAAGATACCGACGCCACGGAAGAGGAGCTCCGTAAGCTTTTCGGCGACACGATAACCGAGCTCGTGCTCGGTGTCACGAAACTCAAAAAGATAACCTTCACATCCAAGGAACAGGAGCAGGCGGAGAATTTCAGGCGCATGTTTTTCGCCATGGCGAAGGATATACGCGTGCTTATCATAAAGCTCGCGGACAGACTGCACAACATGCGTACCGTGGACGCACTGCCGCGGAACCGGCAGGAAGCGCTTGCAAACGAAACGCTGGAAATTTACGCGCGCCTTGCCAGCCGCCTCGGTCTCAGCTACATCAAGTGCGAAATGGAGGATATATGCCTCAAAGTCCTTCACCCGGAAGCTTACGACGCGCTAGTCAAGGAAGTGTCGCTCAAGCGTCAGGAGCGTCAGGAGATAGTGGACAAATTGTGCGAAACGCTGCGCGTCATGATGAAGAAGCACAACATCGTCGGCGAAGTGAGCGGACGCCCCAAGCACTTTTACAGCATCTACAAAAAGATGGTGGAAAAGCACAAAACGTTCGAGCAGATATACGATCTGACCGCCGTGCGCATCATCGTCGAGAGCGTGGAAGCGTGCTACGAAGTGCTCGGGCTCATTCACTCGCACTGGAAGCCCATCCCCGGACGGTTCAAGGACTATATCGCCGTTCCCAAGCCAAACAACTATCAGTCCCTGCATACGACGGTCATGACCAACTACGGTATGCCGTTCGAGATACAGATCAGGACCTACGAAATGCACCGTATAGCCGAATACGGCATAGCGGCGCACTGGAAATACAAAGAGCATAAAAACAATTCGGTGACCGACGATCCCGAGGACAGGCTCAAATGGCTGCGCGGCGTTATGGACGCCCAGGGCGACGCCGCCGATCCGCAGGAGCTGTACGAGTCGCTCAAAGTGGATCTTTACGAAGGTCAGGTTTTCATTTTTACGCCCAAGGGCGACGTCGTGATACTGCCCGAAGGCTCCACGCCCGTCGACTTCGCATACAGCGTCCACAGCGAAATAGGCAATCACTGCGTGGGCGCGAAAATCAACAACCGCATAGTTCCGCTGGAAACCAAGCTGGAAACGGGCGACTATGTGGAAATAATAACCTCCAATAACTCCAAAGGACCCAGCCGCGACTGGCTGCGTTTCGTGAAAACGACTCAGGCCCGCACGAAGATACGCGCCTGGTTCAAAAAGGAAATGAAGGAGGATAATATCCGCAAGGGCAAGGAGATGCTGGACCTCGAGGCCAAGCGTCTGGGCTACGCGCTGCCGTCGCTCATGAAGCCCGAATGGCTGGACGTGGTAATGCACCGCTATTCCATCTCCTCGCTCGACGATCTTTACGCGTCCATAGGCTACGGCGGATATTCCGTTCATCAGATACTGCCCAAGCTGATAGATTTCTACCGCAGGGAGCAGAAAGCACACCTGCCCGAAAAGACGGGCGGCGTCGTTCGGCGCCGTGATGCGGGCAGCATACTCATAAACGGGGAGCCCGATCTGCTCTGCCATATAGGCAAGTGCTGCAACCCCGTTCCGGGCGATGACATCGTGGGCTACATTTCCAACGGCCGCGGCGTGACAATACACCGCCGGGAATGCCCCAACCTCAGAAACGTCGACCGCAAGAAGTTAATAGACGCTTCGTGGAGCGGCAATACCGAAAGTACGTTTACAGTCACGTTGCAGATACTTGCAAACAATAAGCCTACGCTCATAGCCGACGTGTCCGTCGTAATAAGCGAGCTTAAACTGTCTCTCAGTTCCATAAACGGCCGCGTCGACAAGAACGATATGCTCACGCTTACCATCGGCGTAAACGTGGGCGATATAAGCCAGATCGACACGCTGATGAAAAAACTTCAGCAGCTGCCCCCGGTTCGTAACGTATACAGGAGCACTTCGGTATGAAAGTATATAAAATTACTGTCGGTCTGCTGGCCGAAAACTGCTATATAGCGGCGGCGGAAGGCCGCGGCGACGCCGTGGTGATAGACCCGGGCGCGGACTACGACAGAATCTGCTGCGAGCTGCGCAGGCACGGGCTTACGGCGGGTGCGGTGCTGCTAACTCACGGCCATTTCGATCATTGTAACGCGGCGGCGCAGTTCAGATCGGCGGGCTGTCGCGTGTATATACACGAAACGGAAGAGCAGATGCTGCGCACGGATATGAATATGGCATATTCGGTCGGTCTGCGATTTAACGCGTTCGTTCCCGACGTGCTCGTACGCGACGGCGATACGATAACCGAATGCGGTCTGACTTTCGGAGTAATGCATACGCCGGGGCATACCGCGGGCAGCGTATGCTACTTTTCGGAAGATATAATATTCTCCGGCGACACTCTGTTTTATATGAGTGTCGGGCGGTGCGACATGCCGACCGGGAGCGGCAGACAGCTTGCAGAATCGTTGCGCCGTCTGTTTGCGACGGAAGGCGATTACACCGTATATCCAGGGCACGGAGAGGCGACGACGCTGGCGTTCGAGCGCGAAAACAATCCTTACGCATGAACGAAATCGATTTCAAGACAAATGCCGAAAAATACGGGGCGGATCTTCTCGAAGAGGTCCGCCTGTTTTCCGACTGCTACGACGGCGCGGCCATACGCGCGGAGCTGTACGAAGACGGACGCCTGCGCGCCGACGTTTATGTTGGCGGCGACCGCCGTTCTTTCGACGCGCCGTTGCCGGCCGGCGACGCGCTCGAAATCAAGCGGCTTACCAAACGTTTTATAAAGCTGGCGCTTTACGATACGCTGTCAGCGCATTACGGAGTGAGTCTGCCGTGGGGCAGCCTGACCGGCGTTCGTCCGACCAAGCTCGCCTACGAGTATCTGCGCCGCGGAGGGTCGGCGGATTCGGTGGCCGGATATCTGACGGATACGTTCCGCGTTTCGCCCGGCAAAGCCGCCGTCGTTGCCGATATAATAGCGGCGCAGAGCGGATATATCGGAAATCTCGGCCGCAAAGTCAATCTGTACGTTCATATCCCGTTCTGTGACGGAAGGTGCGCGTACTGCTCGTTTCCGTCCGCGGACATGAACAGACACGCGGGGCTGCTCGGCGCATATCTGGAAAAGCTGAACGAAGAAATCCGGGAAGTCAAAACGCTTATAGCGTCGGACAATCTGGACATACTTTCCGTGTACGTCGGCGGAGGTACGCCCTCGGTGCTCACCGAGAAACAGATTGCGGAACTTATGGAAGCGATAGACGTGCGCGGCGCGGAATTCACGTTCGAGGCGGGAAGACCGGACAGTATAACGGACGGTAAACTCGCGGCGATTGCGGACGGAGGCGCGGACAGGCTGTGCCTCAATCCGCAGACTCTGAACGACGATACGCTGGCGCGCATAGGCCGGCGGCATACGTCGGCGCAGTTTTTCGATGCATTCGAGGCCGCGCGCAGATACGGTTTTTCCGTCAATACCGATATTATCGCGGGGCTGGAGGGGGAAACTTTTGCCGATTTTACAGTCACTGCGGATAAAATACGCGAGATGTCGCCCGACAACGTAACCGTTCATACGCTGAGCCGCAAACGCGGTTCTGAGCTTGCGGATAGAGAACTTCATGCCGGAAACATATCTGCAATGACAGACTATGCATACACTGTTTTTTCCGATTCCTACCGGCCTTATTATCTGTACCGGCAGAAAAACATGCTTGGAAACCTGGAAAATATCGGATATTCGCTGCCCGGGAAAGAATGCGTGAACAACATTACGGTAATGGAAGAACTGGTTCCCGTATATGCATGCGGAGCGGGCAGCATATCCAAGAAGATTGTCGGCGGAGTCATAAGTCGTCATGCGTCGCCCAAAGATCCGCGGTTGTACGTTTCGGAGTTCGGCAGCCGGCTGGAAGCAAAAAAAGCGTTCTTCGCCGGCGCATAAATTTTGCGTTTGCGGCGCAAAATCTGTTTACATTTGCTTGATTATGTGATATACTGTCACCAGTACCTTAGGATCGGAAGTTTTGCGCTCTCCACGCAGATACTTAGGACTGAGGCGAATTCATTCCATAGGAGGATAAACAAATGGACAAGGAACAGAAGGCGGCTATTATCGAAAAGTTTGCCACCCATCCCGGAGACACCGGTAGCCCCGAAGTGCAGATCGCGCTTCTTACGGAGAGAATCAATCATCTCACCGAGCACCTTAAAGTGCATAAGAAGGATCATCATTCGCGCAGAGGTCTGTTGCAGATGGTCGGTTCGAGACGCAGTTTGCTCAACTATCTGAAAGAACTCGACATCGAAAGATACAGAAAAATTGTCGCCGATTTGGATTTGAGAAAATAAAAATTACAGACACAAACAAGGCGGACGTACTGTTCGCCTTTTTGTTTGAACTATCGCAATTATATACAAAGAAGAATATAGGAGACAGGTCAGAAAATGAAAGAAGGACGCATTTTCAAAACCGAAATCGGCGGCCGCGAAGTGACGGTCGAAACGGGCAAATACGGGGAGCAGGCCAACGGCCACTGCATCGTTAGATGCGGCGACACGGTGGTCATGACCAACACCTGTATGTCCGACTCGCCCAGACCGGGAATGGATTTCTTCCCGCTGAGCGTCGATTTCGAAGAAAAACTCTACGCTATCGGAAAGATTCCCGGCAGCTTCAAGAGAAGGGAAGGAAGAGGAAGCGATAAAGCGATACTTACTTCCAGACTTATCGACAGACCGATAAGACCGCTTTTTCCCAAGGGACTTTTCAATGACGTTACCGTGGTCTGCACGGCGCTGTCCGTCGAGCCCGACGTTCCGCCCGAGGTGTGGGGCATGGTCGGTTCGTCCATAGCTCTCTCGATATCCGATATACCGTTCGCCGGTCCTACCGGCGCCGTGGTCGTGGGCTATGTGGACGGCAAGTACGTAATCAACCCCGACTGCGCTCAGCGCGAAGCCAGCCTGATGCACGTTTACGTCGCGGGCACGGCGGACGCCATCATGATGGTGGAAGCGGGCGCGAAAGAGGTCAGCGAAGAGATTATGCTCGACGGTATTCTCTACGCTCACGAAGAGATCAAGAAGATCGTCAAGTTCATCAACGAAATCGCGGCGGAAGTCGGCAAGCCCAAAAGGGAAATGGAATACTACCACGTTCCCGAGGATATCGATGCCGAAGTGCGCAAATTTGCGGACAAGCTGCTCGATAAAGCGCTCGAAACGCACGATCGCACCGAACGTCAGAACAATCAGGACGAGGTGGAGAGAGTCACGCTCGAGCATTTCGCCGAGATATTCCCCGAAAAAGAAAGAGAGATCAAGGACGCGCTCTATTACATGACCAAGGAAAAGGTGCGCGCAAAGATACTCGACAAGGGAGAGCGTCCCGACGGAAGAGGACTCGAAGACATCCGCGACATCTGGTGCGAAGTAGGCATACTGCCCCGCGTGCACGGTTCCGCGGTATTCACAAGAGGTCAGTCGCAGGCAATGTCCACCTGTACGCTCGGCACGATCGGCGATTCCCAGAAGCTGGAGAATCTCGACGAGGACGACGTCAGGAAGAGATATATGCATCAGTACAACATGCCCGGCTATTCCACCGGCGAAGCCAAGCCGCTCCGCGCGCCCGGCCGCCGCGAAATAGGCCACGGCGCACTTGCGGAGCGTGCGCTCGAACCCGTCATTCCGTCCGAGGAAGAGTTCCCTTACGCAATCAGAACGGTCAGCGAAATCGTAAGCTCCAACGGCTCCACGTCGCAGGCCAGCGTGTGCGGTTCGTGCATGGCGCTTATGGACGCGGGCGTGCCCATCAAAGCGCCCGTCGCAGGTATAGCCATGGGCCTTATCAAGGATCCCGAACATAACCGCGTCGCAGTGCTGTCCGACATACAGGGTCTCGAGGACTTCCTCGGCGATATGGACTTCAAGGTCGCGGGCACCAGCCACGGTATCACCGCCATTCAGATGGATATCAAAATCAAGGGTATCGACAAGCAGATACTGACCACCGCGCTCGAACAGGCGCGCAAGGGCCGGCTGTTCATACTCGGCAAAATGCTCGAAGTCATACCCGGACCGCGCGCCGAGCTGTCCAAGTGGGCGCCCAAGATCACGGTTATAAAGATCGATCAGGACAAGATCGGCAAGGTTATCGGCAAGGGCGGCGAAACGATCAACAAGATCGTCGATGACACGGGCGTCAAGATCGATATCGAAGAGGACGGCAGCGTGTACATCGCATATACCGACGCGGAAATGGGCGAGAAGGCGAAGAAGATTATTCTTTCCATCGTCGAAGACGTCGTCGTAGGCAACGTATACGAGGGACCGGTCGTCAAGATCCTTATGAGCAATCCTGACAGAGCGGGCGGCAGAGACAGAGGCCGCGGACGCCGCGATGGAAAGGACTCCAAGGGCGATAAAGGCGACAGAAAAGAGGAGCAGCCGCAGGAACTCGGCGCATTCGTCAATATCGCACCCGGCAAGGACGGCATGATTCATATTTCCAAGCTTTCGTCCCGCCGCGTCGCAAAGGTGACCGACGTCATCAATCTCGGAGACGTCGTCAAAGTCGAAGTCATCAAGGTGGACGAGAAGGGCAGAATCGATCTCAAACTGCTTGAAGTCGTTTCCAAGGCTTCGGAATAAAATCCGGATATTAAGAGATAATCGCAACACCTCGTGAATAGTATAACACGGGGTGTTGTATGATTATTAAACGCGCTAAAACTTTCGGATTTCTTATGACAGGCCTCGCCGCCGTGCTTATGGTGGGCGGCGTACTGTTCGTGTGGCTGGGCAGCGACGGCGGTACTGCCGTATCCGCAGATCCGCGCGCCCTGTACGGCGGAACCTCGGAAACGGACGTCGCACTCATGTTCAACGTATATTCCGGAGAGGAATACATTCCCGGAATGCTCGAAACACTGGCGGATTACGATGTAAAAGCGACATTTTTTATCGGCGGCTGCTGGGCTGCGAAAAACGAATCCGTATTGCGCCTGATTGCGGAATCCGGACATGAAATCGGCAGTCACGGATATCTTCACCGCGATCATTCGCAGATGGACGTCGAGGCAAATCTCGAGGAAATGAAGGTAGCGCATAAAATGATAAAGGGAATATGCGGCAGCGACGTTACGCTGTTCGCTCCGCCCTCCGGGGCTTATTCTGCCGCGACGCTCGACGCCGCGGAAAGCATGGGCTACAAAACAATTTTGTGGTCGAAAGATACGATCGATTGGAGAGATCACGACACCGCGCTCATAACGTCGCGGGCTACGGAGAACGCGGAAGGCGGGGACTTCATACTGATGCACCCGACCGAAAATACGGCGGAAGCGCTGCCTGCGATAATCGACGGAATACGCGCGGCGGGACTGAATCCCGGCACCGTAAGCGACGCGCTATAACGCGCGGCAAAACGGACATACTACTAAACGGAGAGACAAATGATCAAATCAACGAAATTCGACAGCGGGCTTATGCTCGTTACGGACAGCCGTCCGGACACGAGATCGGCGTCCGTGAGTTTCTGGGTGGGCGCCGGCAGCGGCTTCGAAACTCCGGAGAACAACGGAATATCGCACTTTACCGAACATGTGATGTTCAAGGGCACGGCAAAATATTCGCCTTTCGAAATCGCAAAACTTTTCGAAGACTACGGCGCGCGCTTCAACGCGTTCACGAGCAAGGAAGCGACCTGTTACTACTTCAAGTGCATAGACGAAAATCTCGAGAAGTGCTTCGCACTCATGGCGCATATTCTTTACGAGTCTTCGTTCGACGCGGACGAACTCGATAAGGAGCGCAAGGTCATCACCGAAGAAATAAACATGGTGGAGGACGAGCCTGACGATATATGCTACGACAAGCTCGCCGAATGCGCATACAAAGGCACCGCATTGGCGCGCACAATACTCGGCCCGACCGAAAACGTCCTGCGCTTCACACGTGACGACGTGCTGGATTATACGGGCAGAATGTATGTTCCGGGGAATACCGTAATATCAGTTGCCGGCAACGTGGGGCACGAGCGCATGGAGGAGCTGACCGAAAAATACGTTGCTCCGGTTATAGGCGCTCCCGGACAGGCAGCGCAGTACAGCCCGGCGGCATGCGGCGGCGGCTTCGCGAAATACGAAAAGGATTTCGAACAGGTCAATCTGGCGGTGGCGTATCCTACGCTGCCTTTCGACCATGAACTTTCCGCAGTGCAGAACGTCGTATCCTTCTGCTTCGGTACGGGTATGAGTTCGCGTCTGTTTCAGGTACTGCGCGAGCAGAAAGGTCTGGTCTACAACGTATATACGGCCTGCTCGGCCTATAAAAACAACGGACTTTTCGGAATATATGTCAATACAAGCGGCAAAAATCTTGCCGCGGCGGCGGACGCGGTGCGCGATGAGACGGAAAAGCTGCGCAAAGGCGGGCTGACTGAGGAGGAACTTACCCGGGCAAAAATTCAGCTGAAAAGCAGCATGCTGTTTTCACTCGAGGATATGCTGTCCACAATGAACGCATACGGAAAATACGCGCTCTACACCCGCGGTCTTTACGACACGGATGCCCGTCTGAAAATGATCGAATCGGTCACGCGTGAGCAAACTGCGGAGTTCTGCCGCAAATATTTCGTTCCCGGACGCGTCTCGGTCGCATACGTCGGCAAAAGCGACTGCCTTGCCGGAACAGACTTGTACGGTAAGTTTTCGGAATAACGTATTACTCGTTTCTGCCGGCCTTTACGGGCCGGCAATTTTATTTTAATCTTTTTTCAAAATATCGGAAAAAACTATTGTATTTGCTTGCCGTTTTGTGTTATAATCAAAATGCGGTAATATTGCGCAAGAGGTGAATGGCATTGTCCGTCAATAAATATTCCAGACGCAAGAACGGCCGTTCGGGTGATTACGACATCCTCGGCATCGTCTTGATTATCATATCCGTATTTTTACTGCTTTGCACGATCATTCCCGTAATGTTCGGCATTGTCAGCCAAGCGCTCAGAAGCGTGATTCTGGGCCTTTTCGGCGTTTCCGCATATGTGATTCTCACGCTCATGCTTGCCATCGGCATATGTCTCGTGACCGGACGCAAGGTTGACGTTCCGGCGTCTCGTATAGCGCTCGTTGCGGGAATTGCGGTATTTTTATTATTGCTTCTCCAGCTCGTCACCACGATGGGCTTTATCGACATGTCGTTCGGCGATTATCTTGCCCGTGCATACGAAGAAAAATTCACTGCCGGCGGGCTCATCTTCGGAATTATAGCGTATGCGCTCAAAGCGATAAATATAGTATTTGCGTATATTGTATTTTCGCTTGGTCTGGTCGCATGTGCCGGCGCGCTCGGTTATCTCATATACAAGGATTACATGAAAAAAGAACGCGCCGCATTGCACTCAGGAGCCGATGAAAATGCGCCGCAGCACAGGCGCAGCGTATCGTTTACGGATGACGTTCCCCCTCAGCGCGTTCATATGCACACGCCCACAAAGCTGTTCGTCGAGAATATCGTGCCCGAAAAGCATGCCGACGATATGTCCGACGGTGAGAACCTGGGAGATTCCGATACTCCCGCGGACAGAAATATCGATCAGACTTATGCGTACAAAATGCTGTACGATAATATGATACGGGATAAGAAGGTTAGCGAATTTGACGAGCAGTTCATTAAATCGCAGGCGAAGGACGAGCTTTATACGAAAGAGCAGATATATCATCCCGCGCCTGCCGCTCAGGTTACACAGCTTGCGGATACCGAAGCGCTGAATGTAAACAGATCCGATGTACAATATAAAAAGCCTGATAAAATCGTGCATACGGGGAATATGCCGAAGATCGTTATTCCCAAACAAAAGGAAGACGATAATTATGTTAATCCGAACAGAATAATAAATACCGATGAGGAAGTCCGCGGCGGAATTGTTAACGAATCGACGTATGCGGATTCGCAGTCGGTGCCGCTGGAAAAAACATTCAATTTCTATCGTCAGGATCGCGAGAACATAATCGCCGGAGGAGAATCGGTATCATACGGGTTCTCGCCTCCGCCCGTTCCCGAGCCTAAAAAGGACGAGCCGGTCAACGATTCGCCCATAATCAATGCAGACTATTTTGCAAGCATAAACGGAGTCAACGAGCGCGAAACGGCTCAAAAGCCGGAAGCGAACGGATTCTACGCGGAACAGGAATCTCAGCCTGAACGTAAGATTCCGGAAGTGCCGCAGAGTCCGATCATCAGCGATAAAACTTTCGAAGAGTTTTCGGTTCTGAAAGAAGAAAAGAAGCCGGAAGACGACAAACACGTCGGATATTACAGCAGTTTTTCGGATTTTCCCGCGTCTGCGCCCAAAGAGCCGTCTCATGCCGAAGAACAGATTAAACCCGCAGAGCAGGAATCCGCGCAGGGCGAAGAAGAGAAAAACGATAGCCCTATAATAAATAACGCTTTCGAAGAATTTATTAAAAAAAGAAACCAACTGGCGGAAGAGGATACTTCGGAAGAAGAGCTGCTCAGCGGCGATATAGTGGAAAGCGGATCTCCGGAAGAGGAAGAAGATACTGAAGTTATTCCGGCGCCCGAAACCGAAGCTGTCTTTTCCGAGACAAAGAACGAAACGGTATCCCCCGTATATATTCCGCCCGTACGGACGGAAAACGCAGACGAACGAAAGGCGCCGGAGCCGGATCGCGCTTCCGAAGAAGTCGTCGATATGTCCGAAAAGAAAACCGATTTCCGCGACAATAACGACGGTTATTATACGGTGGAGCGCAAGCAGGAGCCGGCGGTCAAAAAGCCGAAAGACGGTAAGTCAAAAATTCTGGAAGGACAGCTTGACATCGATTCTGCGGTCAACCCCGAAGCCGGGCTCGTGGATATACCGCAGGCCGTCGCGCCTTATGTTTATTCCGCGCCTCCCGTATCTCTGCTTAAGGAAACGGACGGGGAACTGAGTATAGACACCAACGATATAGAAGCAAAATCGCATGATATCGAAGAAGTGCTTGCCAGCCTTAAATTCCCGGCGAAGGTCGTTAACGTCATATCCGGACCTACGGTGACGCGGTACGAACTTCAGCCGCAGGCAGGCATTCCCGTCAGAAAAATACTGTCGCTCGACAAAGACCTCGAATTTACGCTTGCGCGCGGCGCGGTGCGTATAGAAGCGCCGGTCGCCAACAAGCAGGCGATAGGCATCGAAGTTGCGAACAATGCGCCTGCTATAGTAGGATTCAGGGAAATAATCGAATCGTCGGCATACTGCGACAGCAAGTCGGTATTGCCGCTTGCGCTGGGCAAAGATATAGGCGGCGACTGCATCGTACGCAATCTCGAAAAAATGCCGCACCTGCTCATAGCCGGAACAACCGGTACGGGTAAATCGGTATGTCTGAATACGCTTATTCTCAGTCTGGTCTATAAGTGTTCGCCCGAAGAGGTGCGCATAATACTCGTGGATCCCAAGCAGGTCGAATTCACTTTGTATCACGATCTGCCGCATCTGCTTCTGCGCAACCCGATCACCAACGTAGAGCACGCTATAAACGCGCTTGACTGGCTGATAGACGAGATGAACAGGCGGTACGACATATTCAGCAATCTGGCTAACAAGGGTTATCCCGTGCGCAACCTTGCCGAATATAACGCAAGTTCGCTTGTCCGTGAGCGCAAGGCGATGAAATTGCCATATATCGTCATGATTGTCGACGAGCTTGCCGATCTCATGTCCACCAGGAAAAAGGACGTGGAAAACCGTATAAGGACGATAACGCAGAAATCGCGTGCGTCGGGTATTCATCTCGTGCTCGCGACGCAGCGTCCTTCCGTCGACGTCATCACGGGTACGATTAAAATCAACCTGCCCACGCGTATAGCGTTCAAGGTCACGTCCAATGCGGACTCCCGAACCATACTCGACCAGGGCGGCGCGGAAACGCTGCTCGGCCGCGGCGACATGCTGCTCATGGACAACGCCGAACCCATACGTCTGCAGGGCGCTTTCGTATCCAATGACGAGATCGTAAGCGTCGTGGATTACGTCAAAAAGAATAACGAGGCATGTTTTGACGAGAATATCGCAAACGCAATACTTTCGTCCAAAGAGCAGGCCGTCGAAGCGGCGCCTGCCGGCGACGACGAAGAGAGCGCGGACGAAAAACTTTTCCCGGACATCATGCGCTGTCTGATCAAGCAGGGCACTGCGTCAACATCGCTCGTTCAGCGCAGATTCTCGCTCGGATATTCGCGCGCATCCAGAATAATCGACGTATTCGAGCAGCGCCGTTGGGTGGGACCTTCCGCGGGAGCGAAACCGCGCGAGGTGTTTATGACCGAAACGCAGTTCGAAGAGTATTTCAACAGGGCATTCGATGAATAACAAAGTCAAAGTTGCGGTAATCTCGCTCGGGTGCGACAAAAACCGTGTGGATACCGAAAACATACTGTACCGGCTGGTGTCGGGCGGCTTCGCGCTTACCGACGATATGTCGCAGGCGGATGTAATAATAATCAACACGTGCGCGTTTATAGAGTCGGCGGAGAAGGAAGCCATAGACAATATTTTCGCCGCGGCGCGGCTGAAAACGGAGGGAAAGCTGAAAAGGCTGATCGTGGCCGGCTGTCTGCCGATGCGATACGGCGCGTCACTTGCGGATCTGCTGCCCGAAGTCGACGCGATAGTGGGCATGAACGATTATTCAGCCATCTGCGATATCGTGTCCGATGCGGGCAGAAGGATAGAACTGAACGGCAGCGACGCGCCTACGGAAAAGCGTATTCTCTCCACGCCTCCTCACTACGCATATCTTAAAATCGCGGAGGGATGCGACAATCACTGCACATACTGCACGATTCCTTCCATACGCGGCAGATTCCGTTCGCGTACCATTGACAGTCTGATAAGCGAAGCAAAATTTCTGGACGGCATGGGCGTCGGCGAACTGATACTGGTCGCGCAGGACGTCACGAAATACGGTATCGATATTTACGGAGAAAGCAGACTTACCGTACTCGTGCGAAGACTGCTGTCCGAATGCTCGTTCCGTAAAATCCGCCTGCTGTACTGTTATCCCGAATCGGTTACGGACGAGCTTATCGACCTGATCGCCGGCGAGGAGCGCATGGCAAAATACATAGACGTTCCGCTTCAGCATATTGCAGATCCGGTGCTCAGACGTATGGGCAGACGTACGACGAAAGCAGAGATTATCGGGCTTTTCGGTAAGCTGAAGGCGAAAGGAATCGCGGTGCGGACAACGCTTATCGTCGGGTTCCCTGGAGAAACGGAAGAGCAGTTCGAAGAGCTGTGCGGATTCGTGAAGGAGTACGCTCCCGAACATCTCGGAGTTTTCGCTTACAGTAAAGAGGACGGCACGCCGGCCGCACGCATGAAGGAGCAGATCCCGAAGAAGGAAAAACTCAGGAGAGTCAATATTCTCGGAGAGATTGCGAAAAATCAGGCCGAACGGCGGAACGCGTCTATGATAGGCAAAGTCCTCGACGTCGTATACGAGGACATAGATTACGACAGAAACATGTTCGCGGGAAGAACGGAATGGGACGCCCCGGACGTCGACGCCCGCGTATATTTCACCGGAAAATTCGCCGACGTCGGCAACGTATACAAAGTCAGAATAACCGGTTACGACGGTTACGATCTGACGGGGGAGATGGAAAGCGATGAACTTACCGAATAAACTCACTATGATGCGCCTGTTTCTCGTGCCCGTTTTCGTCGCGCTCGTTTTTCTCGAAATAGGCGAATTCGCGAGGTTCAATGACTTCATAGCGTTTGCGGTGTTTGCGATCGCGAGCTTCACCGACTATCTCGACGGACATCTTGCGCGCAAATGGAACATGGTAACGGACTTCGGCAAGCTGTTCGATTCCGCAGCGGACAAGCTGCTGTGCGGAAGCGCGCTTATGGTGCTCATATACGTTTTTACGGCCGTGTGCACCGACGTGTTCGAGCCGTTCGTCATGGGCGCGTTTGCAATATGCGTCACGGTGTTTGCCGTAGTGATTATATGCCGCGAACTGTTTATGACGGCGTTCCGTTCGGTTGCCGCGAGCAAAAACGTCATCATCGCGGCGGATATGCCGGGTAAAATCAAGACCGTGGCGCAGATGCTTGGTATATGCGCGCTGCTCCTCGTGCCCGATCTCATGTTTATAAACCATACGGCGGCAATCGTATTGTTTATTATTGGATTCGTAGGGCTGGCATTCGGTACGCTGATGGCGGTGCTGTCCTGCGTGCTGTATCTTCGCAAATACCCGCAGGTATTTTCCGAAACAAAATAGGAAGTGATTATGGACGTCTATCTGATCGTTATCGGCAGAAAAGCACTGACGCGGCCCGGGTTCGATTACGGCCGTTTCATAACGCTGCTCGGCGATCGGAATTACGGCGTTTCGAAAATCATATTCGCGGATGACGGCGAGTCCGTCGTCGTTCCGGCCTCGCCGGAATCGGAGCGGCTTATCGTACTTACCGGCGATATATCCGCGTTTGTCGGATCGCTTACGGGCGGCGAAGAGTATGCCGATATAATCAAAAAGGACAGAGATATTTACGTTCCCATGCCCGTACTCGACGAAAATCTCGTCAGGGAAACGATTATACCGCTGCTGAACTCGCGCTGCAGGACGAGCAGCAATACGGTAATATTCAAAACTTTCGGCAAGACCGAAAACGAGCTGCGCGAAATATTGTCCGCTTGCATGAAAGGCCGCAGCCGCATATCGTTTGCTTTTCTGGAGCACGGACAGGAATGCGACGTCAGGATCACCTATACGAAAAGCGTTCCGTCGGCCATTATAAACGACGTGGTGAACAGAACGGGCGCGGCGCTCGAAAACTGCGTATATGCCTATAAGGACATATCTCTCGCAAAAAGCGTGGCGCGCAGGCTTATGGCATCGGGCAGGAAACTCGCGATCGCCGAATCGTTTACGGGCGGAGGTCTGGCCGCGGCGCTCATCGCGTCGCCGGGAATGAGCAATTCGCTTATCGAAAGCCTGGTGTGTTATTCCAACGAATCGAAAATTTCGCGTCTCGGCGTACCGGCTTCGACGATAGAAAAAAGCGGAGCGGTATCTCCGGACACCGCGTTCGAAATGGCCAACGGCCTGCTGTCCAATCTCCGGGCAGATATAGTCGTCGCTACGACGGGCAATGCCGGACCGACTGCGGAAAAGGACGGCCAGGTCGGACTGTTCTACATCGCGATAGGCGACCGCAGTGCGATACATGTTTTCGAACAATATTATCAGACGAAAGACCCCGATACAAAATCGGTGGACGATATCAGGCGGGAGATAACGGAAGCGGGGATAAATACCGCGCTGTTCGAGCTCGGCAGATATCTCAATAAACGATAAAACAAGGAGACTATCAATGAAAGAAGATAAAAACGCGCTCTCTTCCGATCGCGAAAAAGCGTTGGAGCTTGCGATCGCCAAGATAAGAAAAGAGCACGGAGAAGGCTCGATCATGAAGATGTCAGAGGAAAGCATAAAGAAAGTCGACGTCATACCGACCGGCTGCCTTCCTCTCGATCTCGCGCTCGGCATCGGCGGCATGCCGCGCGGCCGCATCGTGGAAATCTACGGTCCCGAGTCGAGCGGTAAAACCACGCTCACCCTGCACGTCATTGCAGAGGCGCAGAAGCTTGGCGGACGCGTAGCGTTCATCGACGCCGAACATGCTCTCGATCCGTCGTATGCAAAAAATCTCGGCATAGATCTCAACGAGCTTTATATATCTCAGCCCGACAGCGGCGAACAGGCTCTCAACATAGTGGAAGAGCTTGTCGGCAGCGGCGCGCTCGACGTGGTCGTGGTCGACTCCGTCGCAGCGCTGACCCCGAAGGCCGAAATAGACGGAGAGATGGAAGATTCGCAGATTGGTTTGCAGGCCCGGTTGATGTCCAAAGCGCTCAGAAAGCTTGTGGCGCCCGCGGAAAAAACCAATACTTGCATAATCTTCATCAACCAGCTCCGCGAAAAGGTGGGCGTGTTCTTCGGCTCGCCCGAAACCACTCCGGGCGGCAAGGCGCTTAAATTCTACACGTCCATACGTCTCGACATACGGAAGGTGGATTCGGTGAAGGAAGGCTCGGAAATCGTCGGTAACCGGGCGAAAGTAAAGATCGTAAAAAACAAGCTCGCGCCGCCGTTCAAGACTGCGGAATTCGACATCATATACGGCAAGGGCATCAGCCGCGCCGGCTGCCTTATAGATATGGGCATCGAATACGATATCATATCCAAGAGCGGTTCGTGGTTCGGCTATAACGGCGAACGCATAGCGCAGGGACGCGAAAAACTGCGTTCCATGCTCGAAACCAACGCCGAGCTTGCAGCCGAAATAGAAGGTAAGATCAAAGAGGCCTACGAAGCTAAAAAAGCGGAAAAATAATCAAGTATGTTATAAGCTCTGATAGCATTAAAATATAAAACCGAAAGGAGGTAAACTCAATGGGAGCAAATATTTTGGCCGACGTAGCGACCACGCTCGCCATCGTCCTGCCCATCGTGGGGCTGGTGATCGGCGCTGCCGCCGGAATACTGATATACATTGTTTTGATGAGAAACAAGATCGGTAAATCCAAACAGCTCGCCAACAAGATGGTGGAAGAGGCCATCTCCGAGGCGAAAACCCTCAGAAGGGACGCAATCGCCGAAGGGCGTGCGGAAGTACAGAAAGAAAAGAACGTTTTCGAAAACGAGATGAAGGAACGCGCCGCCGAGGCGCAGAAGACCGAACAGAGACTTTTGCAAAGAGAATCGTCCATCGATAAGAAAGAAAGCATGCTCGAAAAAAAGGAGGCGAATCTCGACGCAAAGCTGGAAAGCGTGGAACAGACTAAGGCAAATCTTGCGCAACAGCAGGAAGAGCTCAATATCAAGAAATCCGAAATAAATGCCGCGCACGAAAAAATGGTCGAAGCGCTTGAAAAGGTCGCCGGACTCAGTAAGGAAGACGCCAAGCAGCAGCTTATCGATTCAATGGAGGACGAGGCCAAGCGCGATGCGGCGAAAATCGTACGCGAAATCGAGCAGAAAGCCAAGGACGAAGGAGACAGGCGCGCCAAAGAAGTCGTGGCGCTGGCGATCCAGAAATGCGCAGTCGATCACAGTTCCGAAATCACCGTTTCCACCGTAACTCTGCCTAATGACGAAATGAAGGGCCGCATAATCGGCCGTGAAGGACGCAACATCAAAGCGCTCGAACAGGCTACCGGCGTGGATTTTATTATCGACGATACGCCTGATACCGTCGTGCTGTCCGCCTTCGATCCTGTCCGCAGGGAAATTGCCCGCGTAACGCTGGAAAAACTTATATCCGACGGCCGCATTCACCCGGGCAGAATAGAGGATATCGTTGCAAAAGCGACGAAGGAGATAGACGTACAGATTAAGGAAGCGGGCGAGAACGCCATGTTCGAAACGGGCGTGTTCAATCTTCATCCCGAAGAAATCAAGCTTCTCGGCCGAATGAAATTCCGTACGAGCTACGGACAGAACGTGCTCAAACATTCCATCGAGGTTTCGTATCTCGCCGGCAATATGGCGGCTGAGCTCGGCGCCAACGTCATGATCTGCAAGCGCGCAGGATTGCTGCACGACATAGGCAAATCGATTGACCACGAAACCGAAGGAACTCATATTTCGATAGGCGTAGACATCGCAAAAAAATACAAGGAAAGCGAAGAAGTCATTCACTGTATTGCCGCGCACCATAACGATATAGAGCCGAAGACGCTGGAAGCAATCCTTGTCCAGTGCGCGGACGCCATAAGCGGATCGCGTCCGGGAGCACGCAGAGAGTCGCTTGAGAACTACGTCAAGAGATTGGAACAGCTGGAAAATATCGCAAACTCGCATGCCGGCGTGGAAAAGTCTTACGCGATTCAGGCCGGACGCGAAGTGCGCATAATCGTCAAGCCCGAAGTTGTCGACGACGCGGCAACGGTGTTCCTTGCCCGCGATATCGCGAAGCAGATCGAAAACGAAATGCAGTATCCCGGTCAGATCAAAGTCAACGTCATCAGGGAACTCAGAAGCGTGGATTATGCGAAATAATGTGTGAACAATTCCGAAAACAAAAGACCTGCGGCTTTCGCCCGGGTCTTTTGCGGAATTGAGTCAGCACAACGTAAAAACGGCAAAAAAAGAGGAAGTTGCGAGAACTTCCTCTTTACAACAGGATTTCCGCTCACCGGCAACGGCCACGCGGCGGACATTGGCAGGGGATGAGAGAATCGAACTCCCACCAAAGGTTTTGGAGACCCTTGTCATACCACTAGACCAATCCCCTTTGCCGAGAGATATTATATTATAAAATAATGCGATTTGTCAATCGATTTTGGAGTAATTATGGAGAATTATAAAGTAGGATTTATAGGTTACGGAAATATGGCGAAGGCCATCGCAAAGTCGCTTCACGCGACCGGATATGCCGATAAAATTTACGCGTCCGACGTCAATAAAAACGCCGCGGACAGCAGTGTAATAATGCTCGAATCAAATGCCGACGTCATAAATAAAAGCGATTTCGTTTTTCTCTCCGTTAAGCCTCAGGCTGCGGCAGACGCGCTCGCAGGACTGGACTTTGCCGGCAAAACGGTAATATCCATAATGGCAGGGACCGATCTCGCCGCGCTGACAGGAATGTGCCGCGGCACGGATAAAATAGTCCGCGTTATGCCCAATCTCTGCGCAAGGGTGGGCAAGGCGGTAAACGCATACTGCCCGAGCGGACTCGACGATAATGAGGAACTCGTTGTGGAGCGTTTCCTGTCCGCATTCGGTATGCCGGCAAAATTGGAAGAAAGTTATTTCGACACCATAACAGGGCTTACCGGCAGTTCACCCGCTTACACATTCAGATACGCAAAAGCGCTGACGGAATGCGGCGTAAAGCACGGGCTTTCATTCGAGCGTTCGCGCGATCTTACGTTATATTGTATTGCCGCGTGCATGGACGTACTGGCATCCGCAGATTCGCTGGAAGACATGCAGACGACGATAGACAACGTATGCAGTAAAGGCGGTACGACCATAGAAGGCATCTACAAACTCGACGAAGGGCATTTCGACGAGGTAGTCATTTCGGCGGTGGACGCTGCCATACGCAGAAGCGCAGAACTCGGACGCAAATGAAAAGCGTTACTTTATATACCGACGGTGCATGCAGCGGCAATCCCGGGGCTGGCGGCTGGGGCGCAGTGCTTATCTACGGCGATTTCCGCAAGGAAATCAGCGGAGGGAATCCTTCCACAACGAATAACCAGATGGAGCTTACCGCGGTTATAGAGGGGCTGCGCCGACTGAAAGAGAAGTGTTCGGTTGACGTTTACAGCGATTCGGCATATGTAGTCAATGCGTTTAACGAAAGCTGGATTCCGAATTGGATATCAAGGGCGTGGAGAAACGTCAAAAATGCCGATTTATGGCAGACGCTTATAGAGCTCACGCAGATGCATGAAGTGCGTTTTCACAAGGTGAAGGGGCATTCCGACAACGAACTCAACAATCGCTGCGACGAGCTTGCGCGCGCTGAAATAAAGAAAGCCAAATAAGGAAAGAATACGCTTATGGACGATCAGAACGAAAAGAGTTTTTCGCTTGCGAGAAAGATTATTCTGCTTGTCGCAATCGTTGCGAGTATTTTGGCTGCCGCGATATCCGTATTCAACTACTACGGACTTTGGGAGAAATTCCGCAGTATAGAAACGGTGCGCTCGTGGATAGAGAGTGCCGGGCCGTATGCAGTGCTCGTTTATGCGATAATAGTGCTTCTTCAGGTGATCATACTGCCTATTCCGTCCACGGTAACCAATCTCGTCGCGGCAATGCTGTTTGAGCCGTGGGTGACGTTTCTGGTCACCGCAGGCTGTACGGTAGCCGGATCATTCGTTTGTTTCTGGCTCAGCCGCGTATTCGGCAAACGAATAGTCAACTGGCTTGTCGGCGCTGAAAAAACGGAAAAATACGCGCGTGTGCTCAATGAAAAGGGCAGGATTCTTTTCGTATGGATGCTTCTTCTCCCTTGTTTTCCGGACGACGTGCTTTGCATGGTCGCGGGACTGAGCGCAATGAGCGTAGGATTCTTTGCTCTGACCACCGTACTTGCCAGACCCGTCATGATAGCCATAGTCAGCTTTTTCGGACGGGCGGCGATGGACGCAATAGATTCGTGGGGACTGCCCGTATCCATAGGCGTAATCCTGCTTATACTGATTGCCGTTCTTCTCGTGACGTTCAGGAGAGATAAAAAGGGAAAGAAAATTAAGACGGAGAACTATAAATAATTGAGGCTGTACGAAAAAAAGAGATGAAGCTCAAAAGCGCGTCATCTCTTTTTCATTACGTTTTTTCGTATCGGCAGTTATAGCATCGATTTGATCTTGTCCCGCATCGCGGCAATTTCCGCACGCATCGCATCCGGCGACGGGCCGCCGGGAGCCTTGCGCTGCGCTATAGCGTTTTCGGCCTTTATAGCGTCGAATATATCCTCGTCGAAGTCTCCGAACCGTCTGTATTCGTCCAGGGTCAGCGATTGCAACGTCTTGCCGTGTTTTATGCAGTGAATGACAAGCCGGCCTATTACGCCGTGCGCGTCGCGGAAGGGAACGCCGCGGCGGACGAGATAGTCCGCGCATTCGGTGGCGCTCGTAAATCCGCCGTCCGTACTGCGGCGCAGCACGTCCTTATTGATCTTCATATCGCCGAGCAATGCCGTAAACACGTTCAGACAGGCTCTGAGGGTGTCGTAAGCGTCGAAAACGCATTCCTTGTCTTCCTGCATGTCCTTGTCGTATGCAAGCGGCAGCCCCTTCATGACGGTCAGCATGCTCATGAGATCTCCGTAGACCCGGCCGGTCTTGCCGCGGAGCAGTTCGTTCATGTCCGGATTCTTTTTCTGCGGCATAATGCTCGAGCCGGTGGAGAATTTGTCGCTGAGCTCTACATATCTGTACTCGTCCGACGACCATATGATAATCTCTTCCGAAAACCGGGAAAGATGCATCATGGCAATCGCCGCCGCAGACAGAAAATCTATAACGAAATCCCTGTCGCTTACCGCATCCATGGAGTTTGCGGTAATTTCATCAAAGCCCAATTGCCTTGCAACCATTCCGCGGTCGATGGGGTAGGCCGTGGAAGTGCAGGCTCCGCTGCCGAGCGGCATAACGTTTATACGCGTACGCGCCTGCGCGAAACGTTCAGCGTCGCGAGCGAACATCTCGGCATACGCCATAAAGTGGTGCGCGAGCGTGGTGGGCTGCGCCTTCTGCAAATGCGTAAACGCAGGCATTACCGTATCCAGATTGGCTTCGGAAATATCCGTCAGCCTGACGACGAGCGCCTTGATCAGCCCGAGAATATCGTCCGCGGCGCCGCGGAGATACAGCCTTGTATCAAGCGCCACCTGATCGTTGCGCGAGCGTCCCGTATGCAGCTTCTTCCCGGCGGGGCCTATTCTCGACACGAGTTCGTTTTCCACAAACGAATGTATGTCTTCGGCATCGGCGATTTCCAGTCTGCCGCCGTCGATATCCGCAAGAATTTCGTCCAGCGTTTTGATTATGAGATCGGCGTCTCCGCGTGGAATTATTCCGCATTTTCCGAGCATTGCGCAGTGCGCTTTGCTGCCCTCTATGTCGCATTTATAAAGGCGTTTGTCGAATGCGAGCGAACTGTTGAAACTGTCCGCCGCTTTATCGATTTCGCCTTCGAATCTGCCCGACCAGAGCTTCATTATTTCTTGCCCTTTACGCTCTGCATTTTCATCGCGCGCACTTTGCTGGAAAGCCCGAACAGCGTGATGAATCCGCCCGCGTCGTGGTGGTCGTACAGTTCGCCCGTGGTGAAACTTGCGAGCGATTCGTTATAAAGCGAATAGGGAGAGGCGGTGCCTGCTTTGATGATATTGCCCTTGTAAAGCTTCATTTTCGTCACGCCGGTAACGTATTCCTGAGTGACGTCGACAAACGCGCTGACTGCCTCTCTGAGCGGCGTAAACCATTTGCCTTCGTAAACTATGGACGCCAGTTTGTTGCCCATATCCTTTTTCATTTCCAGCGTTTCTCTGTCGAGTATGAGTTCCTCGAGCTGTTCGTGTGCAGCCATGAGGATGGTGCCGCCCGGAGTTTCGTATACGCCGCGGGATTTCATGCCGACGACGCGGTTTTCGACTATGTCGACAATGCCTATACCGTTTGCGCCGCCCAGTTTATTGAGCTCGGTTATAATCTCGCTCACTTTCATCTTTTTGCCGTTAAGCGCAACGGGGACGCCTTTTTCGAATTCGACAGAAATTTCCGTTTCCTTGTCGGGAGCCTTTTCCGGCGTCACGCCGAGCACGAGCAGATGATCGTAATCGGGCGCGTTGGCGGGATCCTCGAGTTCCAGCCCTTCGTGACTGATGTGCCATATATTGCGGTCGCGGCTGTAAGAAGTGTCGGCGGAGAAGGGAAGATTGATGCCGTGAGCGCGGCAGTAATCGATTTCTTCCTGGCGCGAGGACATCGTCCATTTATCGTCTCTCCAGGCCGCGATTATCTTCAGATCGGGAGCGAGCGCTTTGATGCCGAGTTCGAAACGGATCTGATCGTTGCCTTTGCCCGTAGCGCCGTGGCAGATTGCCGTAGCGCCTTCCTTGCGCGCTATCTCCACGAGTTTTTTGGCGATAAGGGGACGGGCCATGGACGTACCGAGAAGATACTTATATTCGTAAACGGCGCCCGCTTTGACGCACGGCATTATGTAATCGTCGCAGAACTCGTCGACGACGTTTTCCACATACAGTTTGCTTGCACCCGTAGACAGCGCGCGCTGCTCGAGTCCGTCGAGTTCTTCGGCCTGACCGCAGTCGACGCACACGCATACGACGTCGTAATCGTAATTCTCTTTGAGCCAAGGTATAATGGCGGTCGTATCCAGTCCGCCCGAATACGCGAGTATGATCTTCTCTTTCATTTTTGCTCCTTTGAAGTCAATCACTTGACTTTTAGATAAGTTTTGTATATTATTTATAATATAATACTTTTTGCATAAATAATCAACTGTTTGGAGTTAGTTTTGATAATTTTGGGGCTTGATCCCGGATACGCGACGATAGGTTTCGGGGTCATAGACAAAACCGCCGGAAGCATATCCGCCGTCGATTACGGAGTCATAACGACTCCGCCGAACGAAACGATTGCCGTGCGTCTGGCGATGATCGACGACGCCATGACGTCCTTGATGAACAAATTCCGTCCCGAATGCGTTTCGGTTGAGGAGCTGTTTTTCAATACCAACATAACTACGGGCATAAAAGTCGCGCACGCGCGCGGCGTTATTCTGCTGAACGCGATAAAGGCATGCGGCAGGCTGTACGAATATACTCCCCTGCAAATTAAGCAGGCTCTTACCGGCAACGGCAGGGCGGCGAAACATCAGGTGCAGTATATGGTCAAGACGGTGCTGAGACTGGCGGACGTGCCCAAGCCGGACGACGCCGCGGACGCGCTTGCCGCGGCCATATGCCATGCAAATATGTCCGGCGCGACGAGGAGAGAAATCAGATAATGTACGCATACATTCAGGGAACGGTCGCCGAAGTAGGCGAAAATACCGTCGTGCTGGACGTCGGCGGAGTGGGTTACGAGCTGAACGCAACCGCGTCGGCCGTTTATTCGTGCGCCGTGGGCGCGGTAAGGCGGCTGCCCACATATCTTGTCGTCAAAGAGGACGAGATGAGTCTGTACGGGTTTGCGGATATGAGCGAAAAAAACATGTTTCTGCGACTGATTGCGGTAAGCGGCATAGGCCCGAAACTCGCGCTGTCCGTACTCGGAGGCATGAGCGTACGGGAACTGTCGCGCAACATAGCGTCCGGCAACTCGGCTGCGCTTTCGTCCATAAAAGGCGTGGGTAAGCGCACCGCCGAGAGAATCGTGGTCGAGCTTAAAGACAAAATAACGGAAAGCTGTGACGGCGCCGGCGATGCCGTGCAAAAGTCCGATCTGCCCGAAAAGGCGGAAGAGGCCGTCGGAGTACTCGTCGCGCTCGGCTTCAAACCGGACGCCGCGGTCAAAGCCGTTACCGCAGCGTACAAAGAAGACATGACGGTAAATCAGATAGTGCATAAGGCAATAAGCGGGTGAGTATGGACGGAGAAAGATTCATTACAAGCACAAAACTGCAGCTGGACAATGAGCTCGATCTGACGCTGCGGCCGAAGACGTTTTCCGAATACGTGGGGCAGACTAAAGTCAAGCATAATCTGGAAGTATTCATAAACGCCGCCAAACAGCGCCACGAGAGCCTGGATCACGTTTTGCTGTACGGCCCGCCCGGATTGGGGAAAACTACGATCGCACACATCATTGCAAACGAGATGAATGCGGATATTAAGGTAGTAAGCGGCCCCGCCCTCAGTTCTATGCTTGACATAGTATCCATTTTGACGGGAATCGAACCGGGCGACGTACTGTTTATAGACGAAATACACCGCGTCAATAAAACAGTCGAAGAGGCGCTGTATTCGGCCATGGAAGACTTTACGCTGGATATAGTTCAGGGCAAAGGGCCAGGGGCCCGCACGATAAAGCTGCCTCTCAACAAATTCACGCTCGTGGGCGCAACCACACGCACCGGCATGCTTACCGGGCCGATGCGCGACCGTTTCGGCGTCATATGCAGGCTGGAGCTTTATTCGAAAGAAGACCTCAATACTATAATACGGCGTTCTGCCGGACTGCTGAACGTGGAGATAGACGACGACGCGGCGGATGAACTGGCAATGCGTTCGCGCGGGACTCCGCGTATCGCCAACCGCATGCTCAAGCGCGTGCGCGACTTCGCTCAGGTCATCGGAGACGGAAAGATTACGCTGGACATAACAAACAAAGCGCTGGCATGCATCGGCGTGGATAAGCTGGGACTTGACGATAACGACCGCGCGGTACTGGAAGCGCTGGCGGTAAAATTCGGCGGCAAGCCCGTCGGAATAGACACGCTGGCCGCCGCCACCAACGAGGACGCGGGCACGATTGAGGACGTAATCGAACCGTATCTGATACAGTTGGGCTTCGTTGCCCGCACGCCGCGCGGGCGCGTGGCAATGCCGCAGGCATTCCTGCATCTCGGACTTACTCCTCCCGACGGAGACCGCGCATGAAAACATCGGATTTTTACTATAATCTGCCCGAAGAGCTTATTGCCCAGACGCCGGTCGAGCCGCGCGACTCGTCCCGTCTTTTGGTATATGACAGAAAAACAGGCAGGATCGAGCACAGACATTTTTACGACATAACGGATTATCTCGGGCCGGACGACGTACTGGTGGTAAACAATACCAAAGTCATACCCGCGCGGATATACGGCGTGGGCGACGCAACCGGCTGCCGGGTCGAGTTTCTGCTTCATAAGCGGATAAATCTTACAGAATGGAAGGTACTTTGCAAACCGGCAAAGAAGGCAAAAACCGGATCCGTTTTCTCTTTCGGAGACAAACTGTCCTGCGAGATAGTTTCAACCGGAGAAATGGGCGAGCGCACCGTGCGCTTTTCTTTTGACGGAGTATTCGAACAGAGGCTCGCCGAAGTAGGGCAGACGCCGCTTCCGCCGTATATACACGAAAAACTTGCGGACGGCACGAGATATCAGACCGTGTACGCCAAACACGACGGCTCGTGCGCAGCGCCGACAGCAGGGCTGCATTTTACGCCCGAGCTCATGGAAAAAGTGCGCGCGGGCGGCACGGAAATCATAGAAGTGCTGCTCCACGTCGGACTCGGAACTTTCAGACCCGTGCAGGTCGAAAGCGTGGAAGAGCACAAAATGCACAGCGAATTCTGGCAGATTTCCGAAACCGCAGCAAAAGCGTTAAATGATGCGATTTCCGCAAAAAAACGAATAATTTCGGTAGGTACTACGTCTGTCAGGGTATTGGAAAGCGCCATAAAAGAAGACGGCACGTACGAGGCGGGCTGCGGAGAAACAAGTATATTCATATACCCGCCGTATAAGTCCAAAGCCGTTGACGCGCTCATAACGAATTTTCACCTGCCCGAATCCACGCTTATCATGCTTGTGTCCGCTTTTTGCGGTAGAGAACAGACGCTTGCCGTATATAACGAAGCCGTTAAAGAAAAATACAGATTTTTCAGCTTCGGCGACGCCATGCTTATCTTATAATGTCGTACGCGTGACTTTTTTACGGTGCGACATCAGGGAGGGCCCTCGATTCGTCTCTTCGTTCATCTTGATCAATTTCAATCGATTTCAAGCAAACATATTTATGTAGAAGCATATCGAG
Source organism: Candidatus Protoclostridium gallicola (assembly GCA_904387375.1). Lineage (GTDB taxonomy): Bacteria > Bacillota > Clostridia > Christensenellales > Pumilibacteraceae > Protoclostridium > Protoclostridium gallicola. The sequence continues at coordinate 229,206 of CAJFLE010000001.1, read as the reverse complement.
GACTTCTTTTCAGAATTTAGATTAGAAATGAATAAATTTTCTTATAAAACAATACATGTATGCAGACAGAGCGGCGCGAGAGTGGGCGAACTGACTACGCCGCACGGCAAAATCACGACGCCCGTTTTCATGCCCGTAGGCACGAGAGCCACCGTCAAATCGCTGTCGCCCGAAGAAGTGGAAAGATCGGGGGCGCAGATTATTCTTGCCAATACCTATCACCTGCATCTCCGTCCGGGAGAAGATATAATAAGCAAGGCGGGCGGACTGCATAAATTCATGGGCTGGAACAAGCCCATTCTGACCGACAGCGGCGGGTTTCAGGTTTTTTCGCTGTCGAAACTGCGCAAGATCACGCCGGACGGCGTTGACTTCAATTCACATATCGACGGCGCGCGCATGCACATTTCCCCCGAAAGCGCCATAGATATAGAGAACGCGCTCGGCGCGGATATTATCATGGCTTTCGACGTATGCTCGACTGCAGGCATAGGTAAGTCCGAAGCCGAGGACGCAATGCTTACAACAGCCGACTGGCTGAAACGCTGCTGCGAACACCACAAGTCGGACGAACAGATGCTTTTCCCCATAGTTCAGGGCAACATGTTCGACGATCTGCGTCTGCGCTCGCTGGAAATTTCGCGGCAGTACGCAAAATGCGGACTGGCAATCGGCGGGCTTTCGGTTGGAGAGGACAAGGATACGATGTATCATATCCTCGACATTCTCAGACCAGGCTATCCCGAAAACATGCCGAGATATCTCATGGGCGTGGGCAGCCCGGACTGCCTCGTCGAAGGAGTGCTGCGCGGCATAGACATGTTCGACTGCGTGCTTCCTACGCGCACCGCGCGCAACGGAACGGCATATACTTCGAACGGAAAGATCAATATACGCAATGCGAAGTACGCCGAAGATTTTTCTCCGCTTGACGAGAATTGCGGGTGTTACTGTTGCCGCAATTTTTCGAAAGCGTATCTGCGCCACCTGATACAGTCCGACGAAATTCTGGGTGGCCGCATGCTGTCGCTGCACAATATCACTTATCTCGCCGATCTTATGAACAGAATCCGGGCTGCAATTATGGCGGATTCCTTCCTCGATTTCGCGGAAGAGTTCCGCAGCAGCGGCGAATATGTATCGTAAACAGAGGGTTATTATGATATATCTCGACAATGCCGCAACGACGAAAGCGTCTCAGGCGGCGATAGACAGCATGATAAAATATGCCGGAGAGGATTTCTATAATCCGTCGGCGGGTTACGCTCCGGCTCTCGCAGTAAAGAAGGCGCTCGGCAAAGCGACCGCCGATATCGCGGAGCTGCTCGGCGCAGATTCCGACGAAATCGTATTCACTTCATGCGCCACGGAAAGCAATAATTTCGCATTCGAGTGCGGAGTAAAAAACAAAAAGGGCAATATCGTTGTTTCTGCCGGCGAACATGCGTCGGTATACGAAAGCGCGCTTAGGCTGAAAAGCCGCGGCGCGGACGTGCGCTTCGTTATGCCTGACGGTAACGGCGTAGTCACCGCCGAAGCGCTCGCGCAGGTAGTCGACGGCAGCACGGCGTTTGTTTCGCTCATCCATTGTTCGAACGAAACCGGCGCGGTAAGCGATATAAAAGCGCTTTGCGCCGCAGTGAAATCCGTTAGTCCGAAAGCGGTATTTCATTCGGACGGAGTGCAGGCGTTCTGCAAAATTCCGACCGACGTGCACGACCTCGGCGTTGACCTGTACAGTGTCAGCGCGCACAAGGTCGGCGGGCTGAAGGGCGTAGGCGCGCTGTACGTCAGAAAAGGATTCAACATGCAACCGTTTATCGTCGGCGGAGGTCAGCAGAACGGCCGACGGTCAGGCACGGAAAATACGGGCGGCATCATAGGTTTTGCAGAGGCCGCCAAAATTTACAAAAATAAAGCGGCAGCCTTTGACGCAAAAGCGCTTCGCGAAGCCGTCATGAACGTATTCGATGGGCACGACGGGGTTCGGATAAACGGCAGGGGCGCAAACAGCGGATATATTCTGTCCGTGTCATTCAAAGGACTGCGCGGAGAAATCATCGCCCACATGGCGGAAGACGAGGGAGTACTCGTAGGGCTGGGTTCCGCATGTTCGACGCACATTAAATCCAACAGAGTGCTGGGCGCGATGGGCGTGGACCGCGATTATGCGGAGGGCAGCATCAGGATAAGCTTCTCGCCCGACACCACGAAGGAAGAAGCAGTGAAAGGCGCGCGCGTCATACTCGAGGCAGCGCGCAGACTCGGAGATACCGTGAATGGATAACGTAATAATACTCAGATACAGCGAAATACATCTCAAAGGCAAAAACCGCGCGTTTTTCGAAAACATTCTTAAAAACAATATTCTCGCAAAATTGTCGGGCATCGACTGCCGCGCAGAGTTTTCGTACGGCAGGTACGTCGTATGCGATTATGCGGCGTCGGACGAGGCCGTAATCGTTAAGCGTCTGAAACAGGTATTCGGACTTTTTTCGCTCAGCAAAGCCAAACGCACGTCGTCGGAGCCGGATGATATCTTCGAGGCCGCAAAGGAAATATGTCCCGCAGGCGGAACGTTCCGCGTCACGGTGAACCGTGCGGACAAGACCCTTCCGTATACGTCGGTATGGCTCGCGTCCGAAATCGGCGGCAGGCTGCTGTCTTTTAATGCGGCGCTGTCGGTCGATCTTCACGATCCGCAGTCGTCCGTATTTATCGACGTGCGCGACCGCGCCACCGCTTACGTATATTCCGCAAGCGAGCCTTGCGCCGGAGGCATGCCGGTGGGAAGCGCCGGCAGGGGGCTTACGCTGCTTTCTGGAGGCATAGACAGCCCCGTTTCGACGTACATGATGGCAAAACGCGGTCTTAAACTGACCGCGCTGCATTTCTGGTCGTATCCGTATACCAGCATGGAAGCCCGCGACAAAGTCATCGAACTTGCCGGTATTCTGTCCGCATATACGGGCGAAATGAAAGTGCTTGTGGTACCGTTCACGAAAATCCAGGAAGCGATACACAAGTACGCGGAATCCAATTATATGATAACGCTGGTGCGGCGCGCCATGATGCGCATTGCCGAACGCGTAGCGGAAAAGTATCGCTGTCAGTGCATAATAAACGGCGAAGACCTCGGGCAGGTCGCAAGCCAGACGATGGAAAGCATTACGGTGACAAACGCCGTCGTGCGCAATCTTCCCGTATTCCGTCCGCTGATCGGCTACGATAAAATCGACATAGTGGATTATGCGCAGAAGATAGGCACCTACGGCGTATCGATCAAACCGTTCGAGGACTGCTGCACGGTGTTCCTGCCCGACAGTCCGGTTACAAAGCCCACGCTCCGCCGCTGCGAGATCAACGAAAGCAAGATAGAAAACTACGACTCACTGATCGACGAAGCCGTCGACAACCTTGAAGTTTTCGTAGTCCCCGGGAAGTAAATCTTCGTTTCCGCGCGCTCTGCCCGGCATATTGTATATGCTGAACTCGGCGGAAATGCGGTCTTTCGGCAGCGTTGAGCTGCCTGCCGCGGTAACGCGATGGCGCAGTTCCAGCTCCGCCGCGTCTATATCCACGCATACGACCGTCTTAGGTCTTTCGAATGCCTCGCCCCGCAGGGCGGGGCACTTCATTATGTCGGCGCATACCTCGGCGGGAACTCCGCCGCCTGTTATGCCTTCGGGCAGCACGCCGGACTCCGCTCCGCACCACACGCCCACAACGTATCTGCCGTTATATGCGATGCAATAGGCGTCCGTATTGCCGTATTCGCTGCCGACGGTGCCCGTTTTGGCCGCGACGTTTTGCAGCGAAGAAAGCGCTTTTGCCGTGCCGCTCCGCGCGCATTGCTCCAGCATTTTAGTGAGCAGATATGCGCTCTCTTTCGTTACTGCTCCGCAGCCGCCGCCCGCAATCTTAGCATAGGCGTTGCACAACATGCCCAGATCGACGCCGTACTCCATGCCGCCGAGCGCCAGAGCAAGCCCGTTGTCTCCCGCGGAAAACTCCAAGCCCAGCCTTTTGCCGTAACTCTTCGCGCGCTCGACCCCATACATGTTCATAAGCTTTACCGCGGGAATATTGAGCGACCGTGCAAGGCACTCCGTCGCTGTGGCCCATCCGTAATATCTGCCGTTATAGTTGCCCGGATTGTACGATCCGAAATTCGTCGGCTCGTCGAGCAGGGGAGTGACCGGAGTTATTATGCCGGCGTCGAGGGCCGGCGCATAGCAAATCAGCGGTTTGATCGTGCTGCCCGGACTGCGTTTCAGTTCGGGAAAATTCCGGTACTCGTTTGCCGCAGCCGCCACCGGCCGCCCGCTTCTGACGTCAAGAATCATTACCGCAGCCGTATAGTCATTGGTGACCGACGCGGCAAGGACGGATTCGGCGATGTGCTGAATCGCCGGATCGAACGCGGTATCCACCCGTCCGGGCGCGACGGCCTCCCGTACGGCAGCATACTGCACGAAAATACACGGGTTTGTTCCCGGCGAGGAAAGCGGGGTTTCCGTCAGCGCGCACTCGTATTCCTCGTTTGTTATCAGATTTTCCTCTCGCATGCGCCGAAGTACCAGCCTTTTGCGCATTTCCGCATTTTCTTTATTTGAGTACGGGTCATATCTGCCCGGATTGTTTATGACTGCGGCAAGCATGGCGCTTTCCCCGAGTTCCAGCGCAGCGGCAGGCTTACCGAAATATCTGTATGCCGCGTTTTCTATACCGTAAATATTGTTGCCGAAATATACGCTGTTCAGGTACATTTCCAATATCTCGTCTTTGGTATATCGTTGCTCGACGGCGCGGGCGAGCCGAATTTCGCGCACTTTGCGCATAATCGTTTTTTCGGGCGAAAGGTATGCGTTTTTGACAAGCTGCTGCGTGATTGTGGAAGCGCCTTCTTTTGCTTCCATGCTTGCGATATTCGTCAGCGCCGCACCCACAATACGGAGCGGATCCACCGCGCCGTGCTCATAAAAACGAGCGTCTTCTATGGCAAGAAATGCGTCGGCCGTATACTTTCCGACATTCTCAAGGCTTGCCAGACGGCGGCCGTCGGAGCCGACTGCGCACATCACGGCTCCGTCCTTATCGTAAAGTTCGTATTTTTCGGACAGCCTTTCGAGCGGCGCGGGATCGAAATCCCCGAACGCGGCTATTTCGGTTGTGGGATCTGTGACTATATACAGCGCGGCGATGCCGGATAAGGCGGCTATGAGCAGCGAGGCGACTATAACTCTTAAAGTTTTTCTTACGGTGTCCAACGAAGTTATTATAAACCCGTGTAAAATATTTACTCATACCGCGTCAAGCGATTGTCTTTACTTGCGTAAACGCGCGCGATTTGCTATAATAATAGCCGTGAAAAAAGTATTCGTAAAAACTTACGGCTGTCAGATGAACGTCCACGAAAGCGAAAAGCTGTATGCGGCTTTCGCCCGGGAGGGAGTGACGGCCGCAGACGGCATGGAGAACGCGGACATTATAGTTTTTAATACATGCTGCGTGCGCGAAGGCGCGGAAACGCGTGTGCTCGGCAATCTCGGGCCGGTCAAACGGCTCAAAGCGGAAAGGCCGGATATAATCGTGGCGGTATGCGGATGTATGACCCAGCAGGCGGACATCGCGGACAAACTGCATAAAAGATGTCCGTTTATAAATATCATCACCGGAACGTACAGCCTTGGCGCATTGCCGCAGATGGTCAAAGCGGTTGAGGCGGGCGAGAAATTCATACTCGATCTTGCCGTGGACGAAAGCGTTCCCGGCGGCGTGGACGAGGCCGCGCCGAGCGTCGGCGTAAACCGCTTTGTCAATATCATGTACGGCTGCAACAACTTCTGCACTTACTGCATAGTGCCGTACGTCAAGGGACGCGAACGCAGCCGCAGGGCAGAGGATATCAGGCGCGAAACGGAGATGCTGGTGCGAGGGGGAGCGAAAGAGATAACGCTGCTCGGGCAGAACGTCAACTCGTACCGCGACGAAAGCGGCCGTGATTTTTACGCATTGCTTTCCATGCTCGCCGAAATCGACGGAAAATTCTGGATAAAATTCATGACGTCACACCCGAAAGATCTGTCCGAAAACGTAATCAGACTGATCGGCAGGGAAGATAAGCTGGCAAATTACATACATCTTCCGGTTCAGTCCGGCAGCGATACGATACTGAAAAAAATGAATCGGGGCTACGATTCCGCATCGTATCTGAAAAAAATCGACGCCGTACGGGAGCATATTCCCGGAGCGGGGATAACAAGCGATATAATAGTGGGATTCCCTACCGAAACGGAGGAAGATTTCCGCGCCACGCTTGCGCTGGTCGAAAAAGTGAGATACAATAATCTGTTCATGTTCATCTATTCCAAGCGGGCAGGCACTCCTGCCGCCGCCATGGACGAACAGATACCCGAAGACGTAAAAAAGGCCAGGATTGCCGAGCTGATAGGCGTGCAGGCGAAAATCGCGAACGAACTTGCCGAGGAACACATAGGGCTGACGTGCGAGGCGCTTTGCGACGGAAGGGGCAGGCGCGCAACGGCCAAAACGTCGGACGATCGGGTGATAGTTTTCGACGACGAGGGACGCGATCTTTATAACGAGTTTGTCACGCTCGAGATTACGGCGGCGGAAAACAGTAAACTGTACGGCAGATTGAGGAAATAAAATTATGGCGCTTTCACCGATGATGAAACAATATCTCGAAACCAAGGAGCAGAATCCCGGATGCCTGCTGTTTTTCAGGCTGGGTGATTTCTACGAATTGTTTTTCGAGGATGCCGAAATCGCGAGCCGCGAGCTCGATCTCGTACTCACCGGAAAAAACTGCGGACTGGAAGAGCGGGCGCCCATGTGCGGCGTGCCGTTTCATGCCGTCGATTCGTATGTCGCAAAGCTGATAGAAAAAGGCTACAAAGTTGCTATATGCGAGCAGCTTTCGGTGCCGCAGAAAGGCCTGGCCGAACGCAAAGTCATACGCGTGGTCACGCCCGGCACCGTCATGGAAAGCGAAATGCTCGAGCCGGATAAGAATAATTATCTTGTGTCGGTATATTACGGACAGGACAAAGCGGGCATATGCTGGGCGGATATTTCCACCGGAGAATTCAACCGCGCGACCATAGACGCACAGATTCCTCTGCGCCTTAACGATCTGCTGGCCCGGATTGCGCCTGCCGAAATAATATGCAACCCGGAAATGAAAAGACAGAGTATGAACCTGTCGCTTGTCAAATACGGCGACGTCTGCCCGTTTCAGCAAACGGACGAATCCGAATTCGATCTCGGCAAGGCGCGTGAAATAATACCGCAGATGTGCAAGGACGCGGCTAATATTCTGCGCGAGGACGAAGTATGCGTGCGCGCCTGCGGCGCACTGCTGTCATATGTAAGGCAGACGCAGAAACGCAGCGTCGGTTATATCCGCGCATCCGAAGAGGAAGAAAAAACGCTGTCCATGGACAGCGGCGCGATAAAAACGCTCGAGCTCATAACGTCCAGCGACGGAAAAAAACAGGGTTCATTATTCGGCGCTCTGGACAAAACGAGTACGGGAATGGGTGCGCGCCTGCTTCAAAAATGGCTGACTGCGCCCAGCCTTAACGAAAAAACCATAAACGACAGACTGGACGGCGTCGAAGAACTCGTAGGCGATTCCATATTACGCGGCGAACTGCGCGGACATATGGACAATATTTTCGACATAGAACGCATTGCTGCAAGACTGGCATACGGCAACATCAAGCCGCGGGATTGTCTGTCGCTCGCGCATTCGCTCGACGAACTGCCCGCGATTAAAAAGCTGCTTGCGCCCTGCCGCAGCGACATGCTTAAGGGACTGCGCGACGCGCTCGACACACTCGAGGACGTCACTGCGGATATTTTCGCAACGATAAATCCCGATACGCCGGTGAACGTACGTGACGGCGGGGTCATCAACGACGGCTGCGACAGAGAACTTGACGAGTATCGCAGCGTGGCGAAAGATTCGAAAAGCATACTCGCGCGCATAGAAGCGGACGAAAAACAGCGTACGGGCATAAAAAACCTGCGCGTGGGATTCAATAACGTATTCGGCTATTACATAGAAGTGTCAAAAGGTCAGACATCGCTCGTCCCGTACGACTATGTGCGGAAACAGACTACGGTCAACGCCGAAAGATACATTACCGAGGAGCTCAAGCGCATAGAAGACAAAATTCTTCATGCCGAAGACCGCGCGCTCGAAATAGAAGCGCGGCTGTATGACGAATTCGTCGCGCGGATAGCCCGCAGCGCCGATCGTATCGTAAGCGCAGCTTCGGTAATAGCCCGCGTCGACGTTCTGACATCCGACGCCGAGGTATCCGCAAAATACGGATACGTCAAGCCCGTCATAAACTCAGGCATTAAGGAAATAAGGATCAAAGAGGGACGGCACGCCGTCGTCGAACGGATAGGACAGAACTTCGTTCCAAACGATACTTTTCTCGATTCCGACGAGGGCCGCATTATGATAATCACCGGTCCGAATATGGCCGGCAAAAGCGTGTATATGCGCCAGGTCGCGCTTATAGTCATACTCGCGCACTGCGGATTTTTCGTCCCGGCGGACAGCGCGGAAATCTCTTTGACCGACAAAATATTCACGCGAGTTGGGGCAAGCGACGATCTGCACACCGGACGCAGCACGTTTATGGTGGAGATGAGCGAGGTGTCGTATATACTCGAAAACGCAACCGACAGCAGTCTCGTATTGCTCGACGAGGTCGGACGCGGCACGGCAACTTATGACGGACTCAGCATCGCCTGGGCTATCGTGGAATATCTGTCGTCGCGCTTCAGGGCCAAGGTCATGTTTTCCACGCACTATCACGAACTGACCGAGCTGGAAGGTGTGCTCGACGGAGTCCGGAACTATAAGATAGCGGTAAAGGAACTTTCCGGCAGTATCGTATTTCTGCATAAAGTCATGCGAGGAAGCGCCAACCGCAGTTTCGGAATAGAAGTCGCGGGGCTGTCCGGCCTGCCCAAAGAGGTCGTTGCCCGCGCAAAAGAGCTGCTCAAACAGCTGGAAAAACTCAATATCGCACGGCAGAATTCCAGCCCGTATCAACAGGTATCCATGTTCAATCAGGACAAATCGAGTGAAATTCTGAAGATACTGCGCGAGCTCGATACTGACGAAATAAGCCCGCGCGCGGCATACGACATACTGTGCGATCTCAAAGAAAAGGCATCGGAGGACGTATGAGCATCAATATACTCGACAGCTCGGTATATAATCGTATTGCGGCGGGGGAGGTCGTGGAGCGGCCCTCATCCGTTGTCAAGGAGCTCGTGGAAAACAGCATAGACAGCGGCGCGACCAAGATAGAGGTGGCGGTTGCTGACGGCGGCAAGTACATACGCGTTTCGGATAACGGCTGCGGCATCGCATACGACGAACTCCGCACGGCGTTTCTGCCGCACGCCACGAGCAAAATCATGGAAATCAAGGATCTCGACGCGATCGGAACGCTCGGATTCCGCGGCGAAGCGCTGCCGAGCATTGCTTCGGTAGCAAAAGTCACGATGGTTTCCAGGAGAAGGGAAGACGAACTCGGAGGCGAGATAACGATCGAAAACGGAAAGGAGCTGTCGCGCGCGCAGACGGGCTGCGCCGCGGGCACAACGGTTACGGTCGAAGATCTGTTTAAAAACGTTCCCGCACGGCTAAAATTCCTGCGTGCCGACAGAAGCGAAGAGAACGACATAACTTCGCTGATGCAGAAAATCATAATTGCAAACTATAACGTATCGGTTACGTATTCCGTATCGGGCAAAGAAGTATTCCGCTCGGGCGGCGGAGGGCTGAAAGAAGCGTTATATGCCGTATACGGAAAGAATTTTCTGAATGAATACGAGTTTTTGCAGAGTAGTACGCCTGACATAACACTATATGGATACATAAATAAGCCGGCATTTTCCAAACACAACAGGTCGTATCAGACGCTTGTCGTAAACGGACGATACGTGGTAAATGCCGACATTTCGTTCTGGATATACAACTGCTATTCGGATTATCTGATGAAAAGGCAGTATCCCGCTTACGTGCTTTTTATAGATCTTCCGACCGATATGGTCGATATAAACGTACACCCCAGCAAAATGGAAGTCAAATTCGTGGACTTCGACAGACTGCGCAGACTGCTTACAAAAGCCATATCAGAAACGCTGACCGCGGCCGTAGCGCAGCCCAAACTCGTTCAGCTCAATCAAAGCGATCCGATACCGGACGATTCGCCGCGCACGCCGTTTATGTTTGCGACAGAATCGGCGCCGACAAAAAATACCGAATCGTACCGCGTCGCATACAATGCACCTGAGGCATCCGAAACACGCTCCGGTGCGAATAATGCGCGCGCTTTCGTGGGATTTGCCGAGCCGGGAAATGAAACCGCGGTTTTTCCGAAGATACAGGTAGACACGCCGCCCGCGAGACAGTACGCTTTCTTTCACGATCTGGTGGCGGAGAACAGCGGGATCGGGCAGAGCCTGTACGAAGACATGTCGGATTATCGTTATCGCGGAGAGCTGTTCGGCACATACATCATGATCGAAAAGGGCGACGAAGTCGTGCTGATAGACCAGCATGCGGCGCATGAAAAAATACTGTACGACGAGTACAGCGCGGCCGTAAATGCCGGAATGCCCAGCGTTCAGGATCTGCTCGTTCCTTATATATTCGACGTGGACGCGAGCGAAGCGAATCTCATAGATGAGAATGCCGGGGAGATACGGGCGCTCGGATTCGAGCTCAACAGGTTGTCAGGCAATACTTACTCGCTGTCGGCGGTCCCGCTCGTACTGTCCGACATCAGACTGGGAGAATTTGCCGGGCTGCTGCTCGATGCCCTCAGGCGCGGCAGGCTCAGCAAGCAGAATTTCGTCAGAGAGACGCTGATGCAAAGTGCCTGCAAAGCAGCCGTAAAAGGCGAAACGGAGCTGTCCGACATCGAAGTAAAAAAATTATTGGAAACTATTGCGGAAAAGCGTATCGATCTGTTCTGTCCGCACGGCAGACCGATCGCCCTGAAAATCAAACGCAGCGAGATTGAAAAATGGTTCAAACGGATAGTGTAGACAAGGAAAAAATACTCGTCATATGCGGCCCGACCTGCGTCGGTAAGTCCGATTTTGCCGTCGATGCAGCAAAAAAATACGACGGGGAAATAATCGGCGTGGACTCGGTACAGGTATATAAACTGCTCGATATCGGTTCCGGCAAAATCACGCGCGAAGAAATGCGCGGGGTACCTCATTATCTGATAGACGTAAAGATGCCCGACGAATCGTTTTCCGTAGTCGATTTTTTGAACGAAGCGAAGCCGCTTATTACCGATATAATCTCGCGCGGGAAGCTTCCGATCATAGTCGGCGGCACAGGATTTTATATCAACGCGCTCCTGCACGGATACAAATGCGGAGGCTCGGCGCCGGACAAACCGCTGCGCATAAAACTCAAAAAAACGGAAGTGCTCCTCGGCGACGGCGCGCTTTACGATGCGCTGTCACGCACAGAGCCAGAACTGAAATCCGAAAGGGCGGATCTTTTCAGGACGGTACGAAGATTCGAGCGGGCGATGACTCCGCCGTACGGCGAGTATATAGATGTCGACGAGGACGAAGAATACGACGCGCTGCTCGTCGTCATGGATGCGGACAGAGCAAAACTGGAAGAAAAGGCGGCCGCCCGCATAGAAAAGATGTTTGCCGCAGGTTTGCTCGATGAAGTACGTTCGCTGAAAATGTATCACAAATTCCGCTGCATGCAGAGTGTGGGATATAAGTCTGTACTGCTGGGACTGTCGAACGACATGTCCGATGACGAAATCAAGACTAATATGCGTCAGGAATATCATGATCTGATAAAAAAACAGCAGACTTTTTTCCGATGGATTAAGTGGAGCAATAAATACGTGTTGTATAATTGGGATTACGCCGGCGCAGAAAAAGCGATAAAGGAGTTTATCACACGTGGATTACGATAAAATAATAGCGGAGGCCGAAAGGGAATATGCCGCCGAGTTTGCGCGCATAGATTCGATCGTGCTGGAAAATCAGAAAAAAGTACTGGATGCGTTCATTTCATGCCGCGTATCCGCCCGCCATTTTGCTCCGTCAACCGGTTACGGCTACGGCGACGACGGCAGGGATAAACTGTCTGAATTGTTTGCCGCCGTGTTTCATACCGAGGCCGCTCTTGCGTCGCCGCATTTCGCATCCGGCACGCACACCATATCGTGCGCGCTGTTCGGTATTCTCATGCCGGGAGACAAAGTACTGTCGCTTACAGGCAGACCTTACGATACTCTTGCAAGCGTAATATACGGCAAAGGCATAGGCTCGCTTGCCGATTTCGGAATAACTTTCGAGTGTACGGCTCTCAGCGGCGGAAAAATCGACGACAAGGCCGTAAAAAAAGCGCTTGCCGCGAATAAATACGATGCGCTGTATATTCAGCGCAGCCCCGGTTACGAACGGCGCAAAGGCCTTTCAACGGCCGATATAAAAGAAGCCGTTTCGCTTTGCAGGCAATACACGGAGGCCCCGATAATCGTCGATAATTGTTACGGTGAGTTTGCGGAAACGCTGGAGCCGTCCGACGTGGGCGCGGATCTCGTGCTCGGCTCGCTCATAAAAAACCCCGGCGGAGCGCTTGCTCCCACCGGAGGATATGCGGCAGGTAAAAAAGCGCTGATAAAGCGCATCGAAGGGCGGCTTACGGCGCCCGGAATCGGCGCGGAAATAGGCTCTTACGAGCATTCGTACCGCAACTTTTATCAGGGGCTGTTCGTAGCGCCGCACACGGTCGCACAGGCAAGAAAGGGCGGTCTGTTGGCCGCCGCTGTCATGGAAAAGCTCGGCTACGCCGTTTTTCCGCCGGCAAACGATCCGACCGGCGATATCGTACGCGTCATTGACTTCGAAGATAAGGATAAAATGATCAGATTCTGTCAAGCCGTGCAGGCAGCGTCGCCGGTCGACGCGTTCGCATTGCCGGTGCCGTGGGATATGCCCGGATATGAGGATCAGGTCATAATGGCGGCAGGCACGTTCGTACAGGGTTCGTCGATAGAACTCAGCGCCGACGCGCCCGTACGCCCGCCGTACTCTCTTTATCTTCAGGGCGGAATAACTTATGAGCACACGAAAATAGCCCTGGCAAGATGCCTGCGCGCATTCTGCGAACAATAATTGACAGGATAAAAATATCCATAAAAATCTCCGGAAACGATATGCGTTTCCGGAGATTTTTCTTTATTATATTTATTATTTTACGGCGAAACTTCCGCTGTCGTACAGAGCCTTGAAGATCAGTGCGGACAAAGGAATATTCGTGCACAGCAGCGCGGGGCTTACCAGACTGAATGCGTATTCCGCCTCGAACGATATATCCATGTAGAATACCACGTTGGCGGCATACACAAGCACAAGCATAAGCACCATTATGCCGAGACGGTATAGCAGCGAAGTTTTCAGATCGAAATCATATCTTTTCTGTTTGAACGGATCTATGAGATATGCGGAAAATGCGTACACGGGAAGCAATGCGGATCCCACTACCGAAATAACAAGCACCGGTAATTCTCCAGCTATCGTTATATTGCAACCGAACTTGATAATGAAATAGGGGATTATGATTTCCAATATCATTATCGCGAACAGAATGCCGTATTTGTACATCAGCAGTTTATTCGAATAATAACGATAGAGTCCGCTGTACTCTTTGTCCGTGTTTCCGTTATGAGTACGGATACGAATATCGTCGCCCATACTGCGCACCGACAGCAGCAGATTATCGAAATCGGCGTCCTGTCTGACTTCCGGCGACGTTTCATCGGAAACAAATTCTGCCGGAACCGCCTGAGCTGCTGCGACTTCCGCCGGAGCAGGTTCCTCGCGTTCAGGTTCAGGAGGCTGTTCCGTGTGAGCCAGGTCGCTGTAATACGCTTCCGATTCTGCGTCACCGGTCAGCAACTGACGTATTATATTTTTATACTCTCGGCCGACCACAAGTTCGCGATCCGTTTCCTCCGACAATTCGGCCTCGTCATAACTGCGGAATACCGGTTCGGAACGCCCCGAATACGACTTCGGCGGGGGAAGAACTCCGGCATCGTTGCCGAATAATTCGAACATCGAGACCTGCCGTTCGTCTATATCGTTATTGTCGGTTCGGCGGAAATCGTCTTCCGTATAAAACGGCTTGTCCGTGACGGGCTTGATTTCAACTTCGGCGTCAATCTCCTCGTCATCGTCTTCATCGTTGTCGTAAGTGTATTCGTAGTCGATATCGTCTTCGTCGTCGTTTTCGGAAGCGTCGTTAGCAAAGTATGAAGAACCGAATGACTCGTCTTCATCGTCCTCGTCGTGCGTTGCGGTATCCTGCGGAGGTTCGTGCTCCAGCCTGTCGGCATAGGAATAGCCGGCAAGCGGTCTGTCAAGCGGTGCGGAATATACTGAGGTATTATCCGTTTCGGACAGCACATCGCGTTTTTCGGCATCCGCAACGACCTCGGCATACGAGTCTCTCAAAGCCTGCGATTCTTCGTCTGCGGCTATTGCGGCCGGCTGTTCTGTATCGTCCTCATCGGAATCCGATTCTTCGATGTCGGCAGAAGTTTCCGTTTCCGTATCGGCCGTTTCTTCCTGCGGATTTTCTTCCGCTTCGGCATTCGTTTCGGAATCGGATACGTCGGCCTGTTCGGACAAAGCGGCGGGGGATTCGTCTCCGTCGGCAGCCGCAGCTTCGGTCTCGGCCGCTGCCGCAGACTCCGGTTCCGCGACGATTGTGCCGTCCTCGATGACATCGTCGGACGTCGATATGAGGCGGTCTATGACGCCGCGGGAATATTTCCACTCGTCTTTGTTTTTGAGAAAAAGTTCTTTTCCCATTTCCGTCAGGGAATAGTATGTACGCCGGCCGCCGTTAGTTTCGGTGCCCCAATACTTATATATAAATCCCTGAGTTTCAAGACGTTTAAGACAGCTGTAAAGAGTCGGCTGCTTCAATACATACTGGCCGCCGCTCTTTTTTTCGATTTCGCCGAGTATATCATAACCGTACCGATCGCCTTCATGAAGAACGCTCAATATTATCGTATCGATATGCCCGCGAATCAAATCGCTGTTTATGGTATTTATCATATATCGTATTATACCACACATAGTTTTTATATGTCAATAATAATCCGAAATTTTATAATAAAAGGTCGTTGACTTTGCGACAAAATTCGCTTATAATTTCCATATATGGACTTTTTGTTACACTATTCGGAAAGACGGAGCATTGCGATAAAAATCGCGGGGACGGAGGTTCATGTATACGCGCCGGCGGCATACGGCAGAACCGCGGCAGGACAAAAGGCGATAGCCGACTTCATCTCCTCAAAACGCAGGTGGATAGACAGAAAGCTCTCCGAATATAAAGAGAGTGCCGATACGATGCCGGGAATAAAAGACTTTTCGGCATACTATCTCGACGGCAAAAGAATCGAAAGCATCTACGATGATTCGAAAAGTATTTCACACCGAAACGGGCGGATGCATATACCGGCGGCACTGAAAGACAATCGGGCAGCGCTGACGACAGCACTCAAAAAATTCTATACAAAAACGGCAAAAAAACGCCTTGCGGAAAAACTCGATTCTGTCTCAGACCGTCTGGCGCTGCCGTATTCCGGTTTTCGGATTACAAACGCGAAAAGCAAGTGGGGCAGCTGCACGGCGGATAAAAAAATATCGCTGGGCTGGCGGCTGATTATTCTGCCGGAAGCCTGCCAGTATTACGTAATTATACACGAACTGTGCCATACCGTACAACTCAATCATTCCGAAAAATTTTGGACGCTCGTCGGAAAAAATTGTCCCGATTACAAAAAGCTGCGCAAGCAGCTCAAAAGTTACGCATTCCTAATGGAATATCTCAGATGATAAATCAGATAAAATTTGCGGCTCGGGGAATTAAATCCGACATTGCGATACATAACAAGCTATTCGCAAAAGTCAGCTTTTACGAACAAATAGGGCAATTTTTCATATATAAAATCGTAATTCCGAATCCCGATTTAAAACTCATATGCGGGTCTTCTGTTTTAAAACCTGTAATTGCTATGTCAGATATAAGGATTTTGCGACAAGAAAAAATCTTGACAATCCGCGGCGATTTTGTTACAATCTTTCCGATGGACAGTTACTTTCAGACAAGAGACGAAAAAAATTTGCAGAAAATCGACGGCGTGCTGTCCGAGCTGCCGGAGTTCGTCGGACAGTTCATTATAGGAATCGCGCCGAGGACGTCTGTGCTCACGCGGCTGAACTATGCGCTCGACATCCGCGTATTTTTTACTTATCTTTCGAAATACAAACTGTCCGGCAAGCCGCTGCACGAAATCACACTGTCCGACATCGAAAATATCAGCCCTTATGATATAGAAAAATATCTCGACGCGCTGTCGTCTTATCGAATGAACGGTAAAAAACTTTCGTGCGGCGAAAAAGCCAAAGAACGAAAGCTTGCCTCTCTGCGCTCGCTGTACAAATATCTTTTCAAAAAAGAAATGATATCGAGCAATGTCACTCTTAAAGTCGACATGCCCAAAATTCACGATAAGCCGATTATCAGACTGGAGCCGGACGAAGTCAAACGGATGATCGAGGCCGTAGATACCGGCACGACGCTGTCGGACCGTGAACGCGCCGCCAATTCTGTTACGCGCGTACGCGATACCGCCATATTATACCTGTTTCTCGGCACCGGCATCCGAGTAAGCGAGCTTGTGGGATTGAATAAGTCCGATCTGGATTTCGAAAACGGTTCGTTCACGGTAACACGCAAAGGCGGAAACAAAAGTATTTTATATCTCCCCGCCGAGACTGCAAATGCGCTCAAAGATTATCTTGCGTGGCTGGATGCTCAGAAGGAAGAAAAAACGGATTTTGCCCTGAGGCTACGCTATCAGGACGACGATATCCTGTTTTATTCGATGCAAGGCGGACGGCTTGGCGTGCGTGCCGTTGAAAAACTTGTCAAAAAATATGCGCAATATGCGGCGCCGCTCAAAAAAATTACCCCGCACAAACTGCGCAGTACTTATGCGACCAATCTGTATCGCGAAACCGAAGATATCTACGTCGTGGCCGACGTTCTCGGTCACTCCGACGTCAATACGACCAAACGTCATTATGCGCAAATGAGCGAAGAACACCGACGCAGAGCTGCGGAAATAACGCATATAGTCGGATCATCGGATAAAAAATAATCCGATATTTTAGAACGTATGATTGACAAAACAAAGCCTGCCGTGTTATCATAAAAGAAAACGGATTTTACCATGGACAAAACAGTCAAAGGCACAACCAAAAAAGTATACGATTACATAGTCAAGTTTACCGACGAATACGGTTATCCTCCGTCGGTGCGCGAAATCTGCTCGGCGATGAATCTGAAATCCACTTCGACGGCTTTTTATCATATCAACAAACTCGGCGACGCCGGATTGATTAAAAAGGCCGCAACGAAAAACCGCGCCATCGGGATATCGGAAAACCGCGGCAAATCGACAAAAGAAATCCCCGTCGTCGGCAAAGTCGCCGCCGGAGTGCCCATACTCGCGGTAGAAAATATCGTGGATACGATCACTGTTCCCGCCTCGCTTTTTGTCGGCTCTTCCCTGTATTTCCTTCGCGTCAAGGGCGACAGTATGATAAACGCCGGTATTCTTGACGGAGATCTTATTGCCGTTAACAGTCAGAATACCGCGGAAAACGGAGAAATCGTAGTGGCAATGATCGATGAGGAAGCTACCGTAAAGCGTTTTTACAAAGAAAACGGACATATACGCCTTCAGCCGGAAAACGAAATTTACACTCCGATCATAGCCGACAACGTTACGATATTGGGTAAAGTCGTAGGTTTGGTAAGGAACAATTTCTGACCTATGTCAGACAAAACACTGCCGAAATTAAATAATTTCGGCAGTGTTTTTTGTGTTTTACTTACAATTAATCGTCGACGGTATCGTCCACATGATGCACGATACCGTTTTTAAACCTTTCGGCAAGATCCCTGTACGATTCCATCTCTTCACCGTCGCCGAGAAGTTCGTTTTCACATGCCTCGTAGTTTTCGAACGAAAGCCCTACTCCTCCGCGGCCGTATACGATGCCGTCGCCTCCCGCTACCGGTCTGCTCATCACATCGATATCGAAGAAAGTATTGCAGCGCCGGCCGAGTATAGCAATGAGTCCGTTTTGGAAAAAGCTGAAATAATACCCGTCCGGCGAAAAAATGACATGATCGACAAGCCGTACGCCCATCATTTGAAGACTGACCATCATACTGCTCGTGGTAACCAGATCGATGTCGGAAGGATATACGTTACCGCTCGGATGATTGTGCATGAAAATAACCTTTGAGGCGTATTTTTCCCGCACATTCCGCATCAGCTTTACGGAATCGATATCGACTGTAGCCGCCGCGCCCTTGCCCACGTTTTCCGTGGATATTATACAGTCGTTAATATCGAGGAGCGCCGCGTAGGCAAGTTCGCGGTTCTTATTCATAAAAAATGATCTGTAATACTGAGATACCGACATCGCGTTGCCGAGCGCGGCTCTGTCGGCAAACTTCATGCGGTGATATATGTCGGCCACCGTCAACGTCTGCCTGATCATCATCGCGGCGTTTTCGGTCATATCCTTTACGGTCATAAGATCGTCAACAGAGGCTTCGAATACGGCGCTCAGCGAGCCGAAAGTATTTATCAGCCTATGGGCAATTTCGTTGGTATCTTTTCGCGGGACGGCGTTAAACAGGTACAATTCCAGCACTTCATGCGGTGCAAAAGTTTCCATATCCGGGTCTTTCTCATATCGTTCCCGCATACGCCGCCTATGACCCTCATGAATATTTTCATCTTCCGTCGCATTGGTAAAAGACTCAATCGCGGAATAACCGGAATTTTTTACGGCCTTTCCGCGGCTGCCCGCATTGCCCTTGCTTTTCGCCTTCTCAAGGTATTTGTCGAAAATACTCATTGACGGATCTGCCCGCGGCCTATAATCTGATATTTGAAGCCGGTCAGCTGCTCAGGGCCGAGAGGACCTCTTGCATGCAGTTTCTGCGTGGATATTCCCATTTCGGCACCGAATCCGAACTCAAAGCCGTCTGTAAATCTTGTAGATGCGTTTACATACACCGCAGCGCTGTCAACCTCGCGCAGAAACTTTTCCGCAGCGGCATTATTTTCGGTCACGATTGCGTCACTGTGATGGGTTCCGTATTTATTTATATGAGCAATTGCTTCGTCTGTACTTCCGACAACCTTGCATGACAGTTCGTATCCGTGATATTCGGTCGCGTAATCTTCATCGGTCGCCGGAGTCACATCGGGAAATATTTTCGCCGTTTCGGGACAGCCATGTACCGTAACGTTGTTTTCGCGCATGGCCGAAAGAAGTACGGGCAGCGCCTTTTCGGCAATCTCCCTGTCTACGAGCAGACTTTCAAGCGCATTGCACACGCTGGGACGCTGCAGTTTGCCGTTGATAAGTATTTTTTTTGCAACCTCAATGTCGCCGCTTTTCTCAACGTACAGATGGCAGTTGCCGGCGCCTGTTTCTATTACCGGAATGGTTGACTTTTTCTTGGTAGTCTGAATAAGCGACGCCGAACCGCGAGGAATGAGAACGTCGACATATTCGTCCATACGCATGAATTTTTCGGCGCCTTCGCGCGTAGTATCGTCAATAAGCTGAATGAATCCGGATTTATATCCGGCGTTCTCAAGCGACGCGCATATAACGTCGACTATCGCCCTGTTGGTCAGATAAGCGTCCTTGCTGCCGCGCAGGACGACGGCATTGCCCGTTTTTATGCACAGAGCGATAACATCGCAGGTCACGTTGGGGCGAGCTTCGTATATAATGCCGATCACACCGAGAGGCACGGATACTTTCATTATCTGAAGGCCCGCGTGATTGACCCAGCTGGCCAGCACTTTACCTACCGGATCGTCCAGCGCGATGAGCTGATAAATCCCCTCTCCTATCTCGGCGATCCGCTTTTTGTTCAGGCGAAGCCTGTCTATCATATGTTCGGGCAAATCTACGGCATTTTTTATATCCGTTTCGTTTGCCTGCAAGATTTTATCCGATTCCTTTTTTACCGCATCGGATATGATCTGCAACATTCTGTTCTTATCGAGCGTGGAAAGGAGCGCGGGATACGCCGCGTTCTCCTTCGCAAGTCTGCAAGTTTCCTCTACGGTTCTCATAATAATCAACCCTCTTCGTCGTACTCGGCGTTATGATATACGTTCTGCACGTCGTCGTTGTCTTCGAACGCGTCCAGCATTTTAAGCAGTTTGTCTCTGTCTTCGGCCTCAAGTCTGATCGTATTCTGCGGCACACGATCGAGCTCTGCGGAAGAATACTCGACACCGGCCGCTACCAGCGCGTCGCGCACCGACGCAAATTTATCGGCGGACGTCAGTATTTCGTAGTAACCGTCGGCGATGTCAAAGTCGTCTGCGCCCGCATCGAGCGCAAGCATCATCATTTCGTCGTCGTCCATGCCCGGCTTTTTCTCTATTCCGATAACGCCTTTGGTCGTGAACATATACGAAACGCAGCCGGTAGTGCCGAGGCTGCCGCCGGAGCGGTCGAATATATGTCTGACCTCGCCGCCGGTACGGTTTTTATTATCCGTCAGCGCTTCGACAATCACCGCAACGCCGTTGGTGCCGTATCCTTCGTAAACGATGCTCTCGTAGTTTATGCTGCCCAGTTCCCCGTTTGCTTTCTGTATGCTTCTGGTGATATTGTCCTTGGGCATGTTGTTTGCTTTTGCTTTATCGATAACCGCACGGAGCGCCGCATTGGAATTGGGATCCGGACCGCCGCTTTTGACCGCAACGGCGATTTCTCTGCCTATCTTAGTAAATATTTTACCCCTCGCGGCGTCGGCTTTGCCCTTCGCCTGCTGTATATTGTGCCATTTCGAATGTCCTGACATTGATGTTACCTCGCTTTATTGAATTTCAGATTGTACATTATTATTCCGCCGCTTACGGCGGCATTGAGCGATTCTATATCGCCATCCATAGGAATCGCGACGATTTCGTCGCAAAGCGTTCTGACCTCGTCCGTAATGCCGTTCGCTTCGCCGCCTACGACCACGCATGTCTTTCCCTGCGCCGCACCCGTTCCGAATATATTCCGTCCGTCCATATCAGCCCCGTATATCGTATAACCGGCACTTTTCAGCGCGAGCAGCATCCCGATATCGGACAGAACAAGATTTACCTTGATTACGGCGGACATCGTGCTTCTGACGACCTTGCCGGAAAACGGATCTGCGCATGCGCGGAGACATACGTCGCGATAACCCGCGGCGCAGGCGGTACGAATCAGTGTTCCGAGATTGCCGGGATCGCGCACGCCGTCGAGAAACAGTACGTTATCGCACGTCACCGGCGACGGCTCCGGAATTCTGACGACCGAAAGAATACCCTGTCCGTTTTCGGTTTCGCACATGGATGCAAACACTTCGTCGGATACGACAACGGCACCCGGATAGTCGCCGCATCTGCTTTCCGAAACGACCACCGTTTCGGTTTCGGCGCCCGGATAACCGAGCACGTCGCCGACGGCGCGGACGCCTTCCACGATAAAGCATCCGTATTCGTCACGATACTTTTTCTGCGACAGCTTGCGCACGTATTTTACGATTTTATTGTCCTTTGACGTAATTATCATACCATGCGCCGCATAATGAAATGCGTCCCCATATCAAAAACAGAAGCTTTCGCTTCTGTTTGATTTGTTACTGTGCGGCCTTCGCTTTTTCGGCAAGCTTGGCAAACGTTGCGGCGTCGGTCACCGCGATGTCTGCAAGAACCTTTCTGTTGAGGTCGATACCCGAAACTTTGAGCCCGTGCATGAACTTGCTGTAAGACAGTCCGTTGATGCGCGCTGCGGCATTTATTCTCGCGATCCACAGCTTGCGGAAATCTCTCTTCTTCAGACGGCGTCCGACGAACGCGTACATCTGGGATTTCATGACCGCTTCGCGCGCGATGCGGTACGAACGCGATTTGGAGCCGAAATAGCCCTTCGCGAGTCTCATTATCTTTCTGCGTTTTTTAAGTGCGTTTACGCTTCTCTTGATTCTCATGTCCGATTACCTCCTGCCCTGCAGCATGACTTTGACGGTCTTGGATTCCTCAGCGGATGCAAGGTAAGTACCCTGACGAAGTCTCATTTTTCTCTTGCTGTCTTTCTTGGTCAGAATATGATTCTTATTCTGGTAGTTGCGTTTTACTTTGCCGGATTTGCTGACGCGAAAACGCTTCTTCGCGCCGCTGTGGCTCTTCATTTTAGGCATATGTTCCTCCGTAGACTTATTTTTTATTTGGTGCCAATATCATCAGGATATTGCGGCCTTCGGTAAGCGGAGCGCGTTCGATAACGCTTACGCTTTCCACTATGGCGTAAAAATCACGCATAACTTCCACGCCGAGTTTGGCGTGCGCCTGCTGCCGGCCTTTCATCCGGATGGATACTTCGACTTTATTGCCCGCGATAAGAAATTTTTCCGCCGCGCGAGCTTTCGTTTCGAGATCATGACGGTCTATTGTCATAGACAACCAGATCTTTTTCGTCTCGTTCTGTTTCTGATTGCGCTTGGCCTCTTTATCCTTTTTGGACTTTTCGAATTTATATTTGCTGTAATCCATCAGCTTACACACAGGCGGCGTTGACTGAGGACTGATTTTCACGAGGTCAAGATTCTTTTCGTCGGCAATCCTGTTCGCGGCGTCGGCACTCATGATACCGAGCTGCTCGCCGTTCTCGCCGATGAGACGGATTTCGCGGTCGCGAATTCTGCGATTGATTTCGACTTCGGGCTGTCTGTTGATAGGTCGTATCCTCCGATAAAAAATTAGAGCGTGAAAACAGATTTCACGCTCATTACAATCGATTTGCGCCCGATAAGGCATATATTCCAATTGCGTTACCGTTCCGAGTCTACCCGAACGGTGAGATAAAATCTGCTTTCAACTCGGATATTATATGCCAAACGAACCGCGTTTGTCAACCGATTTTACTCAGTTTTCCAAAGAAAATGTTTCGATTTCGTGCTTTACTCGCGCAAGGAAGTCGTCGTATGTCATCTGACCGAGATCTCCCTCTTTACGCGCGCGGACGGACACCGTTCCGGACTCGGCTTCCTTGTCGCCGATAACGAGCATGTACGGTACCTTTTCAAGCTGCGCTTCTCTGATCTTGAATCCTATTTTTTCGTTTCTGACGTCGGCTTCCGCTCTGACTCCGCACTTTTTCAACGAATCCGCGAGCTCTTTCGCTTTCTCGGCGGTTCTGTCTGTCAGCGACATGACCTTGACCTGCACGGGAGCGATCCAGAGCGGGAATGCTCCTGCGTATTTCTCGATCAGCATTGCAAGCGTACGCTCATAGCTGCCTATGGAGGAGCGATGAATTATCATGGGGCGTTTCTTGCTGCCGTCCTCGGCGACATAAGTCATGTCAAACCGTTCGGCCAGACCGAAGTCTATCTGAATGGTAATTATGGTGTCTTCCTTGCCCCATACATTGCTTGCCTGCAAGTCAAGCTTGGGACCGTAGAACGCGGCTTCGCCGTCAGCCTCGACGTAATCGAGACCTATATCGTCGAGAATCTTCTTCATCAGCGCCTGCGTGTCGTTCCACCCTTTGGGGTTGTTGATATACTTCGATTTCTTTTTCGGATCCCATTTGGAGAAACGATAAGTTATCTCGTCGCGTATGCCGAGGCAGTCCTCCACGTAAAGTATGAGGTCGAGTATGCGCTTGAATTCGTCCTCTACCTGATCGGGCGTACACATAATGTGAGCGTCGGACAGCGTGAACTGACGCACTCTCGTAAGGCCGTGCATTTCGCCGCTACTCTCGTTGCGGAACAGAGTCGAGGTTTCGGCATAGCGGCAGGGCAGGTCGCGATAGCTTTTAATGCCGTTTTTATATATGAGATACTGGAACGGACAGGTCATGGGACGAAGCGCCATGACTTCGTCGTCCATAGCCTCGTCGCCGAGCACGAACATACCTTCTTTATAATGATCCCAATGTCCGGAAACCTTATAGAGATCGCTCTTGGCCATAAGCGGGGTTTTTGTCAGCATATAGCCGCGGCGCTCTTCTTCGTCCTCGACAAAGCGTTGCAACGTCTGCAGAATTTTGGCGCCTTTAGGCATGAAAAGCGGAAGTCCCTGGCCTACAAGCTCGTCGGTCATGAAAATGCCGAGCTCACGCCCTATCTTGTTGTGATCGCGCTTTTTTGCCTCCTCGAGTTTTTCGAGATACTCGGTCATTTCCGATTTTTTCTCGAAAGCCGTGCCGTATATTCTGGTAAGCATCTTGTTATTTTCGTCTCCCTTCCAGTACGCGCCGGTTATCTGAGTGAGCTTGAAACATTTAATTTTTCCCGTACTTGCAAGATGCGGTCCGGCGCAAAGATCGACGAAATTTCCTTGAGAATACAGCGTTATCTCCGAGCCGCGCGGCAGCTCTTCTATAAGTTGAAGCTTATATACTTCGTCGAAGCCGCGCATCTTCGTAACTGCCTGTTTGCGGGTCACCACCGAACGGACGACGGGAAGATCGGCTTTGATTATGGATTCCATTTCCTTTTCGATGCGAGGAAGATCATCCATAGCAATCGACGACGGCAGATCGAAATCGTAGTAGAATCCGTTCTTGATGGCCGGACCGATAGCCAATTTTGCCTCAGGGTAAAGATTTTTCACCGCCTGCGCGAGAACGTGCGAGCAGGTATGTCTGTAGGCCTGTCTTCCCTCTTCGTCCTTAAAGGTCAGAATTTCAAGACTGCCGTCTTCCTCGACAGGAAAAGAAAGATCAACGAGGCGGCCGTTGAAACGCGCGATAAGCGCGGCTCTCGCCAGCCCCTCACTGATCCCTGCCGCAATAGCGGCGATCTTCGTACCGTTTTCGGCCTCAATTACCGAGCCGTCCTTCAGTGTGATTTTAACCATGATATTTCTCCGTTTTCCTCTTTATTTCCCTAAAACAAAAGTCCTTAAACTTTTCAGTTTAAGGACGATGTGTCAGACCGTGGTTCCACCCTTATTTTACCGCGCACAGAGCGCAGCCTGGTTCTGCAGATTACCTCTGCCAAAGCTCCCAATCCGGTGGTTTCGTTTCGGTTATGCGCACATCCGCTTTCAGCCGCGTCGGATGCTCTCTTATCCGCCTAATTCTCCGTCACTACTTGTCCGGAAGACCGGAAATTCAATTATACGGATATATTACAACAATAATTCCCGATTGTCAAGCGATTTGATTAAGTAAAAAATCACGGAAGTATTTCGTATATGATCTTGGTCGCGAGCAGGCATACGAGCTCACCGGCGCTTATGGGATAATCCTGCACGACAGGATAACCGAAATAATCGTTAAGCCGGGCCAGACTGTTGCCGTTTGCGCACTTGGATATAAGAGCACGTATTGAGCGTTCCACGGAAGCGGCGCTTTTATTGATTTTGCGTCCCGCCTGCTTATACGCTTCGCATATCGACGGACCGTTGTTGCCCATCTCTACAACGGCTATAACCGAGTTGATCAGATTGGTAAATCCGATCACGTTGGGATAAATTCCCATTCCGAGCAAGCACTTGCTCACTTCCTGCTGCACCAGTTTTTCCGAAATTGTATTCATCTTGTCCTCCGATAGAAGTTATTAAGTGTACTTGGTTACGGCGCTCACCCGCGCCTTTGTGAAGATAAAATAACATATCTCTGCCGGAATGTCAAGCATTTGTTAAAATATTTTTATAAATTCCAATATTCGTTAAATTTCAGCATTTTGCAACAAAATGCGCGCAATATTCTTATAAAAGTATAAAAGATTACATATTACGACTTTTTATTTAAGTTCCACTATCGTAACGCCGTTGTCGCCTTCGCCGTATCTGCCGTACCGATAAGACTTGACCGCCGGATGAGAGCGAAGATACGATTGTATCCCCTTTCCCAAAGCGCCCGTTCCCTTGCCGTGCACGATACGCAGGCTTTTCAGCCCGGTACGGGCCGCGGTATCCAGCATCGGCTCGATCTCGTCCCACGCGTCGGCAACCGTGCTTCCTATGACGTTGATTTCTCTGTCAGAAAAGTGCTCGACAGGCGCGGACGCGGGTTTATATTCGGGCACTTTTTTAGCCTGTCTGCTCACTCCTGCGGGTCTGGCAAGATCTTCGAAGCGCACGGTAAGCAGCTTTCCGCCGCACTCGATTTCCGCCTGCTTTCTGTCAGCGCGCACTTTTTTCACCGTGCCTTCCAGCCCGAACGACTTTACGACCACCCTGGCGCCGGGCACAATCTCGCCGGCATCTATTTTTTCGGTCAGCACGCTCGTCATCTCTTCACCGCCTTCGTACGCCAGCGCTTCCAGTCTTTTCAGATCCTTCTTGGCTTTAAGCAATGCCCGTTCGTCGGCGTCGCGTAGTTCACGCTTTATCTCTTCGACGATGTCGTTTGCCTTTTCCGCAGCGCGGCCGACCAAGCGCTTGGTTTCGGCGCGGGCGTTGGCGTTTATGCGTTCGAGCGCATCGGATACTTTGCGTTCGTCCGCGGCTATCTTTTCCAGCTTCGCGTCCGCTTCGGCTTTCGCCTTATCGGCCGCAGCCAGTTCTTCCTCAGCTTTCGACTTTATCAGAAACGCCTGCTTGAGCAATTCTTCGTAATTATCGCCGTCCCGCGACAGCTGCGTCTTTGCCCGGTCTATTATCACGGAAGAAAGTCCGAGCGCGGCGGCGGTTTCGAGCGCGTTGCTGGATCCGGGATATCCCATTAGCAGCCGATAAGTCGGTTTGAGCGTTTCGGGGTCGAACTGCATTCCAGCGTTGCGGATTTTTCCGCTCGTCATGGCATATTCTTTGAGCTGGGGATAGTGCGTTGTTATTATGGCTTTCGCCTTTGTCTGCGCGATATATTCCATGACGCCTATCGCGATGGCCGCGCCCTCCTCCGGCGCAGTGCAGCTTCCTATTTCGTCGAGAAGAATCAGACTTTCATTGGTGAACGACTCGGTAATTTCTTTCAGGTTTTTTATGTGCGAGGAGAAAGTAGAAAGATTCATGCTTATGTTCTGATCGTCTCCTATATCGCAGAATATCCGGTCGAACACCGCCATAACGCTGCCAGGTTTGCACGGCAGCAGAAGCCCGCACGAAAGCATGAGCGAAAGCAGCCCGACGGTTTTGAGCGAAACGGTTTTTCCGCCCGTGTTCGGTCCGGAAATGAGCAGTATATCAGCTCCGTCGCCCACCGAAATATCTATCGGCACGACGTGCGCCGGAGCTATCAGCGGGTGTCGGGCGCCTATCAGCCGCACCTTTCCCGCGTAATTCACTTCCGGAAGTATACCGTCTATGGACGCGGAATATCCGGCGAGCGCAAAATACGTGTCGAGCAGAGTGAGACGGGCCAGAGCGTCGTCGAGATTATCAGCCTGAGCGGTCACTCTTACGGAATATTCGCGCAATATGCGTTCGATTTCCCGCCTTTCGTCGCCTTCGAGCCGTACTATGTCGTTATTCATCGTGACTATTTCGAACGGCTCGATGTAAACCGTGGAACCGGTGGACGACTGATCGTGCAGCAGACCGGGCACGCCCTGACGGCACTCGCTTCTGACCGGCAGAACATATCTGCCGGCACGGACGGTATAGAAATTATCCTGCAGATATTTGGAGTATTCGTTGCTTCTGGTGAAAGACGACAGTTTTTCGATAAGCCTGCTTTTCATACGGCGCAGGCCGGAACGGATATTCCGCAGCTCCGCACTTGCGGTATCGTTTATCTCCGTTTCGGAAATGATATCTCTCCTGATGTCGTTTTCGAGAGCGGTGTCCGCAAAAATACGATATGCGATGTCGCGCACTTTATCGACATCGTCCGGGAAACGTTCGAGCGCGGACTTCGCGGTGCGTGCACTACCCAACACCGAAGCGACGGCAAGCAGGTCGGCCGGCGAAAGCATGGCTCCGGCGCGCGCTTTTTCCAGCACGTCGGTTATATCCGAAAAAGGCTCCACTCCGCCGTATCTGTATTTATCGATAAGCAGCGCCGCCTGACTTGTCAGTTTCAGCCGGCGTTCGACTTCTTCGAGGTCCGACGACGGGACAATGGAAGCTACCGCCCGCCTGCCGCATTCGGATACGGCATAGGATGACGCCTTGCCGAGTATTTCGTCGAGTTCCAGCGCTCTGACCGGATCATTCATTTTACTTTACTCCTTTTCCGAAACGTCCGTAAGCTTCGTTTTTTTCGTCGAAGCGCACCGCATAAGGATCGCGCAATATCTCATTTGCCGAAACCTTGTCGACGCCGCGCAAATCCAGTACCAACCTCTTATGCCGGCGCCTGTCGAGACGCGGCAAAAGATTCTGCATCCTGGAATTGAGCAGCTCCCAATAACAATAGAATATTTTATGTCTCCGCATGGGAAAAGCTCCGCCGAACTCGTCGGTAAGCACGGGCGCGTCGCACCCTCCGCAGTTTCCGCAGTTATATCCGAGCTGCCGCAGCGGACAATGCGTCAGATGCATGAGCGTCTGTCTGCCGTACGCATATATAAGCGCGCCGTTTTCCGGTTCCGCGGCCTCAGGAGACATTATTTTCGGATAATCGAGCAGCGCGGAGATCGAATTCATGCCCGTTCCGAGCAGTATACGTTTGTCTTTGCACATTTCCAGCGCGTAAATATTGTTCGCCACGTAGCCGTCGAATATATCCTCGCCGACGATGTTTTCCAGTATATCCACATCTGCACCGCGCGCTTCGACAGGCATATCGAGCAGTATCGGTTTTCCGAACTTTGCGACACACTTTTTTAATGAGTCTGCGTCGTACGTCCTCGGCGACAGAATCACCGCATCCGATTCCTTTACGGCCTCCGTCGCAGTATATTCATCGACGACGGCCATCTTGCAACTTTCGGACAAAGTATACGGAAATCGTACTATATCAGACATATTATTACGATTTTTTCGCGATATTTGTTCTATTTTATTTGATTTACCCGCATTATCTGCTGTCCTGATTTTTTCGGCAACGCGTTCGCATACAGCGGCGGAACGCGTCAGATGAAGACTGTCGCCTTTTGCGGTTCTGCCTCCGGAGAAAAATCCGCCTCGCCCGCACTCCGCGCTGCACACTTCACGCCCGCAGCGAAGCACCTTATACCCGTCCCCCGCGCGGCCGCGATAACCGCCGGACACGAACAGCCTGTTTCCCGAAGTACCGGTAATATCGGCGACCTTTACGCCTATATGATTCTGCTGCACAGGATATATTATATCCGGCCGGTCACCGTCGATATAAGCGTGAGAAAAATTACCCCGGTTAAATACCGTTTTAAGGATATCGGTATCCCCTTTTTCTCCGCGGTCGTCAAGCGCCCTGCGGTACACGTCGGTTACGGCGCCCACATATTCCGCGCTGCGCAGCCTGCCTTCGATCTTGAGCGAATCCACGCCGAGCGCCGCAAGTTTTTTCAGGTCAGGCAATAAACATATATCTTTTGCCGACAGCATGTAACCGCTCTTTTTTATGCGCCCGGAAGTCAGAGTATAGCGTTTGCGGCACAGCTGCATGCACTTGCCGCGATTGCCGCTGTATCCCGACACCAGCGCCGAAAAGTAACAGTTTCCGGAAAACGACACGCAATGCGCGCCGTGCACGAAAAACTCGACTTCCAGCGACGTATGCTTCTTTATCGCCGATATATCCGCAGGAAGAGATTCGCGCGACAGCACTACCCTGTCGAATCCCAGCTTTTCGGCCATGAGCGCGCCGGGAAGATTATGCACTCCCATCTGGGTGCTGGTATGGAAAGACACGTCCGGGAAGCGGTCGCGCAAATGCAGGTACATTCCGAGATCCTGCACCAGAAACGCGTCGACGCCGGCATCACTCGCATAGCGGACGGTATTTTCCGCGGCGGAAAATTCGGACGTCTTGACAAGAGTATTGAGCGTCACGTATACGCGGACGCCTCTTTCGTGACAATACGAAACAGCAAGGCGGAGCTGTTCTTCTGAAAAGTTATCCGCCTTGCTGCGCGCATTGAAATCTTTTGTTCCGAGATATACTGCGTCCGCGCCGCATGCGACTGCGGCTTTAAGCGCCCGCATATTTCCGGCCGGAGCGAGCAGCTCCGTCATCTGAGCTGCGCTCCGTAATCGGCTTTGAGCCTGTCTATGACTGCCGTCATAAGCTTCTGGACGTCCGCGTCCGCCAGCGTTTTGTCGAGCGACCGGAATTTGAGCGAGAACGCAAGGCTCTTGCTTCCTGCGGCAATCTGTTCGCCCTTATATATATCGAAAAGTTCGACGCTTTCGATTTCGCTTCCGCACGCCTGCCTGATCGACGCCATAATGTCGCCCACCCCGCAGCCGTCATCCACGACGACCGCGAGATCCCTGTTGACGCACGGGAATCTCGAGATCGGCGAATATCTGACATCGCCTCTCGGCATCGCAAGCAGTTTTTCGAGATCCAGTTCGGCTATATACGCCTTGCCGGTCAGACCGTAATTTTCGCATACCGTCGGATGCACCTCGCCGAACGAGCCGATCCGCTCTTCGCCCACGAATATGTCTGCGCTGATGCCGGGATGCAGATACGGCTGACTGCCGTATTCCATGCGCGCTTCGGCACCGAAATATCCCAGCACGGCGTTTACCATGCTTTTCATTTCGTAAAAATCCTCGTCCTTTCCGACCGCACCGATAGAAAGCGCGGTTCTCTCCTCGGGCAGTTCCCCCTGCGCCGCCGGAATAAATATGCGGCCGAGCTCGAACAGCCTGAAATCGTCATTCCCGCGCGACTTATTGAGCGCGAGCGTCGCTATCATTTCATGCGTAAGCTGAGTGCGCATAACTGCCGTGTCTTCGTTAAGCGGATTGCGCAGTTTAAGTACGTTCCGGCGCGCGTCGCCGGCATCGAGACGCAGCATATCGCACGCATTCTCATTCACGAACGAATAAGTCATCGCCTCGAACGCGCCCATTCCGCAAAGGATATTCTTGACGTCGTCAGACCTCTTGTCCTTTTCGCTCACCCCTCCCAGCGTGCACGAAGCGGACTTCATAAACGTAGGCTCGAGATTATCGTAACCGTAATATCTGATCACCTCTTCGGAAAGGTCGGCGTAATCTTCTATGTCCTCGCGGTATACCGGAACGGTGCATATCAGTTTGTCGCCCTTGCCTTCCACTTTAATATCGAGAGATCTGAGTATCTTTTCTATGGAAGGCTTATCGATGTCAATACCGATGACGGAACTGATTTGAGCCGCGGTGGTTTCTATTACCTTCTTTTCCGGCTCGGGTACTCCGGCATCCGATTTCACATCGACGATTTTGCCCGCGCCGAGCTTATATATCAGCGCGAGAGCGCGCTCGCGTCCTTCGTCCACGCTGCCGTAATCCACACCCTTCTCATATCTTGCCGACGAGTCGGAGCGCAGTCCCAGCCGCCGCGACGTGACGCGCACGCTCCGGCGCTCGAAACGCGCGGCTTCGAGGAATACCGATGAAGTATCAGGCATTATTCCCGAATACTCGCCGCCCATGACGCCGGCTATGGCGACCGGCTTCGAGCTGTCCGCGATAACGAGCATATCTCCGGAAAGCGTGTATTCCTTTCCGTCCAGCGCGGTTATCTTCTCGCCTTCCGCGGCGTTTCTGACTATTATTCCCTTGTCTATGAAACGCACGTCGAACGAGTGCAGAGGCTGGCCTATCTCGAACAATACATAGTTGGTAATATCCACTATATTGTTGATCGGGCGCACGCCCACGAGACGGAGTCTGTCGCGCATCCATTTGGGGCTGCTCTCGATCTTGACGTCCTTGATCAGCCTGCCCGTATAACGCGAGCAGATGTCCGATTTTATTGCAACCGTCGGCATATATTCGCCGGCATAAGGAACCGTTCTGTATTTGTTTACGGGAGCCTTGAACTTTACGCCCATCGAAGCCGCAACCTCGCGTGCGAGTCCCACTACCGACTGACAGTCCGGACGGTTGGCGGTCACGGAAACATCGAGCACATACTCGTCCAGTCCGAGCACTTTGCGGATATCCGTACCGAGCGGCGTATCTTTGGGCAGCTGAAGCAGTCCGTCCACTTCGGCCCCCTCGATAACAGTGTCGTCAATGCCCAGCTCGGCGCCGCTGCACAGCATGCCGTAACTCGTCACACCGCGAAGCTCGCCGGCTTTAATGTTTACGCCGCCGGGCAGTCTGGCTCCGACGAGCGCGCACGGTACCACGTCGCCGGTATTCACATTGGGCGCGCCGCATACTATCTGCAGAATTTCGGACGCTACGTCCACCATGCAGATGTGCAGATGATCGGAGTTCTCATGCGGTTTGCAGTCTATAACCTTGCCGACGACGACGTTCTCTATATCCGCGCCGGCATATATTATTTCTTCCACTTCGAAGCCGACGCGAAGCAACGACGCGGCTACATCTTCGGGCGACGCGTCGCCGATGTCGGCAAATTCTTTGAGCCAGCATATCGGTAATTTCATATTCGCATCTCCTCCTTAGAATTGTCTGAGAAAACGGACGTCGTTTTCGTACAGCAGCTTGATGTGCGGTATGCTGTGGATAATATTGGCGATACGGTCGATACCGAAACCGAACGCGAAACCGGTGTATTCGTCAGGATCGATGCCGCACGTGCGCAGCACTTTTCTGTTGACGATACCGGCGCCGAGAATTTCTATCCAGCCCGTGCCTTTGCATATCCTGCAGCCAGCGCCGTGGCACATCGCGCAGGAAACGTCGACCTCGACGCTCGGCTCGGTGAACGGGAAATACGAGGGCCGGAAGCGCACCTGCGTATCCTTTCCGAAGAAGTGCTTTGCGAACATGTCGAGTATACCTTTGAGATCGCACATGGTAATGCCCTTATCAACGACCAGCCCTTCGAGCTGGTGGAACACGGGCGAATGCGTAGCGTCGTCGTCGTTGCGGAAGACGCGGCCGGGCGAAATCATTTTTATGGGAGGCTTGACCTTTTCCATATATCTTACCTGCGACGCGCTCGTCTGCGAACGGAGCAGAATGCCCTCGTCGATGAAAAACGTGTCCTGCATGTCGCGGGCTGGATGATCCTTGGGCACGTTGAGCGCTTCGAAGTTATAGTAATCCGTCTCCACTTCCGGGCCGTCCATGACATCGAACCCCATAGACACGAAGAAATCGACAAGGCGCTTTTTCACCGAGCTGAGCGGATGCAGCCTGCCCACGGGACGGTTTCTGTCTATCGTGATGTCGATCTTCTCCGCCGCCAGTCTGTCAGCAAGCTCTTTGTCGTGCAGTTCTTTTCCGCGGGCGGAAAACCGCGCTTCCAGCGCGGAGCGCGCCTCATTGACGATCTTGCCCATAGCGGGACGCTGCTCGGGCGGCACATTGCGCATACCCTTCATAAGCTCGCTTATAAGGCCGCTTTTACCGAGATACCTGACTTTTACGGAGTAAAGCTCGCTTTCCGAAGCCGCCGAGGCGATTTCCGCGGAGCAGTCTTCCGTCAGTTTTGCAATCTGTTCTTCCATTATTCCTCCGGATAAAAAACGGAGCCCGTCCGCAAAAGGACGGCCTCCGGCCGTGTTACCACCTTAATTCGCGCGACTGGCGCGCCTCGTTATCGTTATTACGGAACGACCGCAGCCGCCTACTGTCGTTTCAGCGGCCGGGCTCGGCAGTGAATATCTTTTGCCGTCCGCCCTCCCCTCGCACCTCCCGGGGTCTCTCTGCCGCGGATGACCGGCAACTCTTATGCTGCGTCAAAGCCTTTATAGATTTTTATATATTATAAACGTTCCGCGCGCGAAATGCAAGCGTTTTACGGCAATAAATCCCCTGCCGACGCTCCGACGTCTATATCCGAGAACGGCACGTCGCCGGTTATTACCGCTTCGCTTATTATTACCTGGCTGCTGTTATCGAAATCCATCGTATACCCGGGAAGAACTATGGTCATATTTACGACGATTCGCATATACAGCCTGTGCAGCGTCTGATTGATCCCGGCAGTAAGAAATTCGGACGAAAACTCCGCGTCCACTATGCCGAGATTGAGCAGACTGAGCACAATGTCGGGACCAGATCCGGACAGGAACGGTATACCTGACAGCGTACCGAGCGGTATCGCGACGCCTTCGCTCTGAAACGTTTCCATCTCGCTTCGTATCAGCGCCGTGACTTTACGGGCGAACAAATCCACCGCAACGCTGTTTATCTGAAGCAGCGACACGTTGCCCTCGTCGTTATACCGGGTTATCACAAAGTCGTCGTACTCCGCGCCCGTAAGTTCGCTTTCCGTCATATTGTCTATGGCCTCAGATACTTTCATCTTTACGCTCTCTTCGGTCACCGTCGTAATTACGGGCGCGATGCGGCCGTAGTAGTACCACGCGAAAAGCCCTGCAATCGCAGTTATTGCGATCAAGGGCTTGATCCAACGAAACCGACGTCTTTTTTCGGTGCGAACCGCCACGTTATTAATATATTCGCGCGGTCCGCGATTGTTTCTATTTACACTTGGGACTGAAAATCAGCGTTACGATATAACTCATGACCACGGCGGCTCCTATTCCGAATGCCGTCTGAATAAGCCCGCCGGCAAGCGCGCCCGGCAGACCGTACGACTGGGCGTAAGTTATCGCGCCCTTTGCCAGCGCCGCACCGAAGCCGACGATCGGCACGCTGACTCCGGAATGAAAGACATTCAGAAGAGGCTCGTACGCGCCCACGGTCTGAAGCGCTATTCCGGCAAGCAGAAATATAACGAGTATGCGGGCGGGCGTCAGCTTGGTCTTTATTATAAGGAGCTGCGCCAGCGCGCACAGCAGTCCGCCGCCCACAAAAACCATAAGATACATCAGCAGGAATCCCCACCACGTTTCGGGATACAGCATTTCCATAATTATTCGGCCTCCAATATTACGCCGTGGCTCACGGACGGAATCGTTTCGCCCTGATACGACGTCGTCGGGCTCATGAGCGCGCCGGTGGCAAGCAGCAGTACGCGTTTGTACATGCCGCCGTTCAGCCGTCCCAGGATATATGAATTTAGTACGGATGCAGAGCAGCCGGCGCCGCTTGCGCCGCAGTAACAGTTCTGTCCGCGGTAATACATCATTTCTCCGCAGTCGCTGTATTTCTGCCCCAGTTCCAGCCCGCGCTCGCGGCACAGGTCGCGCATGATTTCCGCGCCCAGCCGTCCGAGGTCGCCAGTGAATATTGCGTCGAAGTCACGCTCGTCGAAGCCGGTATCCTCGAACACGGTATATATGGTATCGGCAGCGGCCACTGCCATGGCCGCGCCCATATTGTTCAGATCGTTTATACCGAAATCCACGACACGGCCTATGGTTGCGTGAGTAATTGCAGGGCCGGGACCTTCGCACGACAGTATGCTGCACCCTGCGGCAGTGGCCGTCCACTGCGCGTAAGGCGGGCGCTGACAGCCGTATTCGAGCGGGTATCTGTACTGTCGTTCGGCGGTCGCAAAGTGCGACCCGGTGGCGCAGGCGGCGCGGCGGAAATGCCCGGCGTCGATCAGCGCGGCGCCTAGCGCAAGCGCCTCCGTCATCGTCGAACATGCGCTGTAAAGCCCGAGATATGCCATCGGCAGCCCGCGGGCGACGTAACTCGAAGAAACAAGCTGATTGAGCAGGTCGCCGGCAAGCAGCACGTCCACGTCGTACGGCTCCAGCCCGGCTTTGCGTATCGCCCCGGATATGGCGCGGCTGAACATATTGGCTTCGCCTTTCTCGAATGTTTTTTCGCCGAACTTCGGATCGTATTGGACGATATCGAAATATTTGCCCAACGGACCTTCGCCTTCTTTTTTGCCGACGACGCTCATACCCGCGATTATCCGCGGTTTGTTCCCGAACGTCATGGTCTGAATTTTTTCGCCCATACTCATATCATCCCCGTTATCATGGAAATTATCAGACGCACTATGCCAGCAACGGCCGACCATACTATGCCGTTGACCACCACGGGGCCTACGACGGTAAACATCTTGACGGACGTCCCGAGTATAAGCCCCTCGGACTTGAATTCCAGCGCCGCGCTCGACATTGCGTTTGCGAAACCGGTTATAGGCAGAAACGATCCCGCACCGCCGTGACGGGCAATGACGTCGTAGAATCCGAAACCGGTAAAAAGTATCGCCGCAGATACGAGTATCATGGACGTGAACGTCGCAATCATTTCTTCGGAAACGGACGGCAGCAGAAACGCCAGACCGTCCCCTATAAGCTCGCCTATGACGCACGTCAGTCCGCCTATCGCGAACGCTTTGAGCAGGGACGGCAAGGTGCGCGTACGCGGAGAGATCGCTTCCACATACCTGCCGTATTTCTCGTTTCTTTTCTCTATTTCATCTGTCTTCCAGCTTTCCGTCATCTCTCAGTACTTCCCTGTCCTCTACGTTTACGAATTCGCCGCCGCGCGGCTCATTTCTTATCATACGCGTATTATGCGGAAAACGGAAAGTATTATGCAAAAAGCGCGCCGCCTTTCGGCAAACGCGCTCCGCGCTTGTTGCGGCTATTCTCCGATCGGAGTATAGCCGGTCTTTTTCACGAGCTCCTGTCCCTGATCCGAGCATATCCAGTCTATAAACGTTTTCGTATTTCCCGTCGGCTCTCCGTTCGTGACGGCATAGAACGTAAAAACGAACGGATATTTTCCGGACACTATATTCTCGTCGGAAGGATATACCCCGTCGACCTCGAGAATTTTTACGTCCGGATTGAAATACATCGTTTCGGCAAAGAACTTATACGAGTATCCCAGCGCGGGCTGCACGCCGTTCCATTCCACGGACATCTGCTTCATGAGACTGTTCGTTCCCGCAAGGCTCTCGTCCGGCAACGGACGCGACTGTATGGGCATATCTCCCATTACCTTCTGCAGTCCGGTCTGACTGCCCGAACCTTCCGGCCGTCTGAACGAAACGATTTCTCCTCCCTCTTTCCAGCCGAGAGTGCTCCACATTGCGGTTTTACCCGAATATATATCCTTTATCTGTTTGTACGTAAGGCCGTTCACCGGATTGCTTTTTGCAGCAAGGAATACGAACGCCTCTTTGCCTATTGGCGTGAATTCCAGTTCTGCGCCCGCGGCTTCGGCCGCGTCCAGCTGCGATTGCGCCGCGTCGAGCACGAATATTACGTCGCGGTTGCCGGCTATAAGCTCGGCATACGCTTTATTTGTTTTGGTGCAAAGCACTTTGTCCGGATCGTACGTGTCTTCCGTGCTCACGGCCTCGACAAACGCCGCGTATACGGGATACAGCGCCGTCGCTCCGTCCATAAGCGGCAGGTCGTCCAGCTTCAGCGTACTCTCCTCGTCGAGTTTTGCGGTCAGCGAACCCTCCGTAAAAGGCTCATAGACGGATATATCCGTCTCCTCCGTCGCGGCTGCGAGCGGCTGCTCTATCCACCAGCCGCCGACAAGCGCGGCAGGCACAAGCGACGCGGATATTACGGCGGCGACTGCCAACGCAATGCATGCAGGCAGAAATTTCTTTGTGTGTTTCATCCACAGCAGCACCGACAGCGCGGCAATGCTCAGCAGTATGAGAATTGCAGGGAGCGCGCCGAGAAAATTGTCCAGCTCACCGAAGGATGAAATATATTCGAATTTTACGAGCAGCCAGATACCTACGGCCGCAGCGGCGGCGTTTATCGCGGCCCGAACAATTATCGGAACAATATGTTTCGCGGCAGCCATAACCCCTCATTACATCAGGCTTATGACCAGCACGCGCGTGCTAAGCAATATAATAAGCGTGACGACGGTTATGACCGGAAGCGCGACTGCGACTGCGCACATGACCTTGCCGCCCGGCCGTATAACCTTCCTGCTCGAGCAAAGCCCGACTATGCCGAACACCATTCCGGCGACCGGCGCGGCAACCGCTGCAAAAAACAGAATCATGCCGGGAGCGAACAACATGATTGTCATCATACACAGCACGCCCAGCCAGAAAGCGGCGGCGCCGGCAAAATCCAGACCGAGAGCCAGCAGAGGTATTCCGTATCCTGCCGGTACACGCAAACGCTTTTCGCGCTTTTTTACTCCCGAACAGAAATAAATTACGAGCAGAACTATGCCGGTTATTCCCGCAGCGATGGCAAGCACCGCAAGCAGCGCCGACTGCGCAATCAGCATCGGAACGAGCAGACACAGTCCGATTCCGAAAAACACGAGCGACGCTATAAGATAACTCTTTCTGCGCCCGGGTATGTCCGGCCTGCCCTCTTCACGATCAAATTCGTCGCTGTTATCGGTCATAAACGCCTCCGGAAAAATTATTCGGAAATTTCTTTCCGCTTTCATTATATCCCGCCGGCGCGATTTTATCAAGACACATCCGTATTGCATCCGCGCATAATTTGCGTTGCATTTATCTGCTTATCGAAACGGAACTTCTCCATCCGAACAAACTACGGTTTCAATATAGTATTCGCCCGCATAATTCAATCCGTCAATTTCGACATCGCCCCATTGCTCCACCGTGCCTTCGTAATTCAGACTTTTAAGTTTATCGCAATATCTAAATGACCGATTATTCACATATTTTATACCTTCCCTCAAGATAACGGTATCGAGATTTACGCAGACATCAAACGCGCTTTCTCCCATATAAGTCACACCTTTGCCGATTGTAACTTTGGTGAGGTTGTCGCAATGTTCAAATGCCCCTATATCGATCCGTTCAACGCTGTCCGGAATAACTATTTCCGTCAAAGAATCACAACTGCCGAATGCGTCAGGGCCGATATCCGTCACGCCGTCGGGAATTATTATATCGGTCAAATTATCACAAGCATAAAAAGCCGAAAAGCCTATGCGTTCCAAACCGTTCCCGAATGTTACGTTTGTCAATTTTTCACAGCCCCAAAACGCATAAGAGCCTATATATTTCACGCTATCAGAAAGATTGACTTTTTGCAATTCTTTGCAATAATGAAAGGCTTCCAATTCGATTGAGATTACAGAATCCGGTATCGTAACACGTTCTATTGTCCAATTATTCCAAAAAGCCCTTTTACCTATAACTGTAACCGGCAAACCTTTGTATGTTGACGGAACCACTACAATATCCTTAAAAACATTGCTATCCACCAGCGTATAAGAAGCCCCGTCCTCGTTTAGTTTATATTCCATTTTTGAGTAGTCGCATACAGTACAGATATATTGGTCGTTAAATGTATGTGACTCTTCATCGACAACCATATCGCATCCGCATGTTGCTGCGTGCCAATGTCGCATAGAAGATGTACTCCAATCTTCCGAAAAAGAATGCCTGTGTATTTCACTGAACTTAGCATAGACCATCATTTTTTCCGTAAGCGGTCTGTCGGATAACGACGCCAAAGTGTACGGTTCTTCCCAGATATCATAATCCCAGTACCAACCGTCGAAAATATATCCGTCTTTCACAGGATCCTCAGGGAGTTTTATGCTGTCTTGATTAGCTGTATAATCAATACTGTCATACACTTCGCCCTCAACAATAAAATTCAATTTCAAAGATTCATCTTTCTCAATATCATCTTCCGTTTTATTATTGTTGTTGTTACATCCGGCTAAGAAAAATGCAAATACGCTCAGTAAAGAAATAACAACAAGTATCAATAATACACTCTTTACACTGATTCTTATCTTATTTACCATTTTAATGCCTCGGTTTAACTTTATAAATTACTTCTTTTCCTGCCTTTTCTTAACTTCATTTGTAAATTTGCTAAATGACTGATCGTTTTTTGACTTTAAAATATCTTTCTTTTTAGACTTTTTAAACCCGATGGATGTTTCACGATCGCAAATTCCCATATTTTCGCATAAATCAATCAATGAATCGGCAACGTCGTTCGTCGAAATTTTTTCAGTTGTAATTTTTTCATCTGACATGAAAAATTCCTCCTTAAATAAAAAATGCGCCAGCCGAAGCCGACGCACTAAAAACGCAAACCCCAACTGTCGCCAAACAATTCTTATTATAGTACGAACACTGTACCAACATAAGAGGAATTTGCATTTTCGCAAAATTCTGTGTTGGTACAGCTGAAAACTAAAATACTTGCATTAAAATAAACGATAAGAGTCCATACTCCTAACTCCTTGATTAGAGCTATTTAAGAATTGTTTGGCATAGTCAGTATAACATATTGCTAAACAAAAATCAATGAATTGCCATAAAATTTTAATGTTTGCCCGCAGCCGCTAATGAGAAACAAATACGCACAATGAAAAATATGCAAAAAGCGTCGAAAATTTCGACGCTTTTTACGTGGTGGACGGGGGTGGATTCGAACCACCGAAAGCGGAGCTGGCAGATTTACAGTCTGCTCCCTTTGGCCACTCGGGAACCCGTCCGTATTCATATATATTGGAGCTGGCGATGGGAATTGAACCTACAACCTGCTGATTACAAGTCAGCTGCTCTGCCAATTGAGCTACGCCAGCGTATTGATAGCGCACCACACGGAGGTGATGCGCAATCAATTTCTGCTCTGGTGCCTTAGGGCGGAATCGAACCACCGACACAGGGATTTTCAGTCCCTTGCTCTACCGACTGAGCTACCAAGGCATAAAATGGCGACCTGGATGGGACTCGAACCCACGACCTCTAGCGTGACAGGCTAGCGTTCTAACCAGCTGAACTACCAGGCCATATATGCAGCGAAATATTGACTTTATTGGTGGGCCTTCAGGGACTTGAACCCCGGACAAACCGGTTATGAGCCGGTTGCTCTAACCAACTGAGCTAAAGGCCCATGGCATTTTGCAGACCCGGTTTCCGCGCCTGCCAAAGTAATATACTATATTTGACGGCGCGGTGTCAAGAATTTTGACGCAGATTTTTGCAAAAATTTCTGACTTTTCTCCGCAAAGAGGTTTCGACAAGACTTTCCCGCCGTCGTCAACATTTCGCGTTATTCTACTTTCGCCGTAAGTTAAAATATCAGCAAACACCGCAAGGAGAATCGATCATAATGGAAGCACATTACGACTATTCGGGAGGCACGCTCAAAGTATCGCTGTCGGGCGAACTGGACGAAAGCAATGCAGGCGGATTGCGGGCGTCGCTGGACGCGAACATTGTGCCGCAGAATACGAAAAGAGTCATACTCGACCTGTCGCGGCTGTCGTTCATGGACTCGACCGGCATAGGCGTACTGGTGGGCAGATATAAAAAATTCAGACCGAAATCGGTGGCCTTTTTCATAACGGAGCCGAACGCGACGGTAGACAAAATACTCAGATTATCCGGCATATATACGATTATGCCCAGAATAGAAACCGCTTAGGAGAGAGCATGGAAAACAGCATGACACTGAAATTACCCGCTGTGGGAAAAAACGAAGCGCTTGCGCGCAGCATCGTGGCGGCGTTCGCCGTGGAACTGGATCCGGATACGGACGAGCTGGGAGACATCAAAACCGCAGTCAGCGAAGCGGTCACGAACAGCATCGTGCACGGATACCCCGACGGAGGCGGCGAAGTGGAAATACGCGCCGAGATCAAAGACCGGATATTACATATCGAGGTGCTCGACCGAGGCGTCGGCATCCCCGACATTCCCGCGGCTCTCCAGCCTTTCTATACGACAAAAGCGGACGAAGAACGTTCCGGCATGGGATTCACCGTAATGGAATCGTTCATGGACAGCCTTAAAGTCGAAAACCGCGAAGGCGGCGGTCTGAAAGTAACTATGGAAAAATCTCTCCGCGGGAAAATATAGGAGAATCGATGCTTCAGCAGGAAGAAGTTGCAAAACTGATCAAACGCGCACAGCTCGGCGACGAGGAAGCCAAAACCACTCTGCTCACGGAAAACTCGCCTCTTATAAAAAGCATAATCAGACGATTCAAAGGCAGAGGCATCGAATACGACGATCTGTATCAGCTCGGGTGTATAGGCTTTCTCAAAGCCATCAAAAATTTTTCCTTCGACTTCGAGGTAAAATTTTCCACATACGCCGTTCCTATGATAATGGGCGAAGTCAAACGCTATCTGCGCGACGACGGTTATATCAAGGTTTCGCGCTCGGTCAAAAGCGACGCCGCAAAAATCAACAATTATATAGAGCAATACAAACAGGAGCACGCGGAGGCGCCGTCGGTTACGGAAATTTCCGAGCGTTTCGGCATAGACGAACACGACGTCGTATTTATTCTCGACAGTGCGAAAATGCCCGTTTCCATTTACGAAAACAGCGACGACGAAAAAAGCCAGCAGATTATTGACCGCATATCTTCCGGCGATAACGAAAACGACAATATCGACAAAATACTGCTCCGGGATCTGATAAACGGTCTACCCGAGCGCGACAAGAAAATAATCATACTCAGATACTTCCGCGGCTCGACGCAATGCGAAGTCGCCAGAGTCATGGGCGTTTCGCAGGTACAGGTATCAAGGCTGGAAAACAAGATACTGTCTATGATGAAAAACGAGTTTTCAAAAGGCGAGCAGATATCGTAATGCTCGCCTTTATTTGAATTTTCATACTATGTTAAACATAATATATGTTATTTTATATGAATTTTCAGCATTTTTTATTATAATACCTTGTCTCCGCGACTGGTCGCATAAGTGATTACATACACTCGTTTCGCTTTTCCGAGCCGCAGCATTTTCGCGCATTCGTTTGCCGTAGCCCGCGAAGTAAGCACATCGTCTGTCAGCAATACCGTCTTGTTTTTTATATCCGCTCCGGTAAGCGCAAAAGAACCGCGGAGCATTTCTTCCCTGTCCTGCCTGCCCATCCCCGTCGCTGTGGTTCTGGAATATGTCAGTTTCTCCAGGGTTCCGATCACAGGTACATCGATTATTTCTCCCAGGCTGCGGGCCAGCAATTCCGCCTGATTATATCCGCGCTCATTAAACCGCTTCTTATGCAGCGGTACGTACGTGATTATATCCGGCTGCCATCCGGCGGCTCTCACCGCTTCAGCCATCGGAACCGCCATATAGCCGGCAAGGTAATTTTTCCCGCCGTATTTTATCTGCCATACTATGTTTTTGACGTGTTCATCGGCGTACGGAAACGGCGC
Organism: Candidatus Protoclostridium gallicola; assembly: GCA_904387375.1. Classification (GTDB taxonomy): domain Bacteria; phylum Bacillota; class Clostridia; order Christensenellales; family Pumilibacteraceae; genus Protoclostridium; species Protoclostridium gallicola. The sequence goes on along the minus strand of CAJFLE010000001.1, from coordinate 185,990 downwards.
GCGTGCGCCGTCGAAATACAGCTTATCGTATCCGTACAGGCATCTGTCGCAGTAATTGCGGTACGGATCGGACAGCGTCGTGCCGCAGATTTCGCAGCAATGCGCAACACGCTTCGGAGAACATGCGCGGCAATATCCGTCCGGATATTCGCCGTCCAGCTCACCGCCGCATAATATGCAGCGAAGCCCGTCGGGATAGACGAGCTTCGCTATTGTTCTTCTTACTATGTTCATTATTTCGCGGAGTAATTCGCGACGGCGAGCGTTTCGCGGGCAATGACGACTTCTTCGTCAGTCGGTATGATATATACCTTGACTTTGGACTTTTTCGTCGACAGCTCGATTCCGTCGCCAACCTCGCAGTTATAATTGAGTTCATTATCGAAATCGACTCCGAGGTAAGTCAGCCCGGTCAGAACGCGTTCCCGCACTTCGGGCGTATGTTCTCCTATGCCGGCCGTGAAAACAATCATATCCACGCCGTCCATTACGGCGGCGTACGCACCTATGTATTTCTTGACGCGATACGCAAACATATCGATCGCAAGCTGGGCGCGCGCGTTGCCCTGTTCCGCAGCAGCGGTCAGGTCACGGAAATCGCTGCTTACGCCGCTTATGCCCTTGACGCCGCAATTTTTGTTAAGGTAGTTTATGGCCTGGCTGATATCCCAGCCCTTTTTGTTGCAAAGATACTGCACTACGGACGGGTCTATATCGCCGCTGCGCGTTCCCATTATCAAACCTTCGAGCGGAGTGAATCCCATGGAAGTGTCCATGCACTTGCCGTCCTTGACCGCGGAGAGGCTGGCGCCGTTTCCGAGATGGCACACGATAAGTTTGAAATTCTTCGTGCCCATTATTTTTGCGGCAACTTCGGATATGTATTTGTGACTGGTACCGTGCGCGCCGTACCGCCTGATTTTCAGCGTCTGATAATCGGTATAATCTATGCCGTACAGCTTGGCGACGTCCGGCATCGTGCTATGGAAGGACGTATCGAACACTACGACGTGAGGCACCGAAGGCATAACCTCGCGGCATGCGTCTATACCCATTAAGCAGGCCGGCATGTGCAGCGGAGCGAGCTCGATTATATCCCGTATCTGCTCGCGCACCTTATCGGTAACGAGCGTGCTGTGAGTAAAGTACTCGCCGCCGGCGACGGCGCGATGTCCGACTGCGGAGATTTCCGACGCGTCCTTTATGACGCCGTATTCCGGATTGGTCAGCGCTGCAAGCACCGCCTTCACCGCGACTTCGTGATTGGGCATATCCTGATCGATTACGACGCTCTTTTTCCCCGTATGCTTGAGAAACGAATTTCCCACGCCGATACGATCGGCGACGCCCTTTGCGAGAACCTCTTCGTTCTCCATTTCGATAAGGCGGTATTTGAGCGACGAACTGCCAGAATTGATGACAAGAACTTTCATTGCGTATCCCCCTTGTATTTATTTCGACGATCCGGCCTGCAGCGCGGTAACCGCGACGGCAAGCACGATATCCTCCGTGCAGCAGCCGCGCGACAGATCGTTTAGCGGCTTGGCAAATCCCTGGCATATAGGTCCTACTGCAATAAATCCGCCCAGTCTTTCCGCGATCTTGTATCCTATGTTTCCGGCGTTGATATCCGGGAAAATAAACACGTTTGCGCTTCCGGCTATATCGCTGCCAGGAGCCTTTATGGCCGCAACCTTCGGCACGAGCGCCGCGTCGAACTGGAATTCGCCGTCCAGTTTAAGATCGGGAGCCATTTCCTTGGCAAGCTCCGTGGCCTTCTGCATTTTTGCAACGGTATTCGTGAACTTGGCGTCGTTGCCCGATCCCTTCGTCGAGAACGAAAGCATCGCCACCCTGGGTTCTATGCCGGCGATCGTTTTAGCCGTATTTGCGGAAGTCACCGCGATTTCGGCAAGCTGCTCAGCCGTCGGGCAGATATTGAGAGCGCAGTCGGCAAATACGAATACGCCGTCCTTGCAATACTGATTACCGCCCTCGGGCGCTATCATGATGAAACAGCTGGACACTATGTTGGTATCCGGCGCTGTCTTTATTACCTGCAATCCGGGGCGAAGCGTATTGGCCGTCGAGTGGCAGGCACCCGACACATAGCCGTCCACGTCCCCGGCCTTGAGCATAAGCGCGCCGAACATCGTGCGATCTTTTGCCGCTTCACGTGCCAGCTCGGGCGTCATACCCTTGTTTTTACGTGCCTCGTAAAGAATATTCGCATAATATTCCGTCTTATCGCTTGTAAGAGGATCTATCAGCGTAACGCCGGTAAGATCCACGTCGGGCGCGACTTTCGCGCACTCATCAGCATTCCCCACCAGAACTATCTCGGCAATGCCTTCCCTGGTGATCTGCGCCGCAGCTTCGATAACGCGCCTGTCCTCGCCCTCGCAAAGCACTATCTTCTTTCCGACGGCGGCGGCGTTTTTCTTGATGCGTTCGAGCATACTTGCCATTTTAATTAAATCTCCTTGAATTTCATGGGATTTTATGATATAGTAATTATAAAACAAAATATCTTAAAAGTAAATTGATTTTGCAATATCCCGGAGAAAATAATGAAAATCTGTGCGGTAATATGCGAACTGAATCCGCTGCACAACGGACATCGGTATATCTTCGAAAAGGCGCGCGAAGCAACGGGCGCGGACAGACTCATCGCACTCATGAGCGGACATTTTGTTCAGCGCGGCACGCCGGCAGTGACCGACGCGTACTCGCGCGCCGAATGCGCACTCGCCTGCGGCGCCGACGCCGTTATCGAGCTGCCCGTGGTATACGCGGTGGCGGCGGCCGATAAGTTTGCTTCGGGGGCCGTAAATATACTCCGTACGCTGCCCGTCGATACGCTTGTATGCGGCGCCGAATCGGATAACGGCGAACTTATCGATATCGCGGCGCATATCAGAGCAGAAGAACCGGAAACATATAAAAGCGCGCTGCGCGCCTGCCTGGACAGCGGACTGTCGTACGGACGTGCCGTAACCGAGGCGACCGCCGCGACTGCCGCCGGGCAAGGTGCGGACGGAGAATCGGTACGCGCAATGCTCTCGAAACCGAACAATATACTTGCCGTATCCTACCGCAAAGCGATCGTCGAAACGCGATCCGATATGGATTTCGTAACCATAAAACGCGCCGGCGGCGACATTTCCGAATCGTTTTCGGGAACGTTTTCGTCGGCCAGCGCCATAAGAAAAATTTTGGACGACGACACCGTAAGCGCTGCCATGCCAGCAAAGTCGTTCGAAGTACTCAGGCGCGAGCGCAAAGAACATTTCGTGCGAAGCGATGAGTTCGGCGCGCTTATACTTGCGGCGCTCAGGGATTCCGCAGCGGAGCGTATAGAGGATACGCCCGACTGCGCGGAAGGATTTTCGGTAAAAATCAAAAAGCTTGCGGATTCTTCCGCAAGCTTCGACGATTTTATGTTTTCCGTTCCCACGTCGCGTTTTACGCGCGGCAGAATAATGAGAATATGCCTGCAAAATCTGCTCCGCATCACGAAAGAGATGCAGGCGTCCGGCTATAACTGCGCGCGCCTGATAGGAGTGCGCCGCGGAGCGAGAGATATTCTCGGACTGCTGCCTCAGAATATCATTACCGATGTTCGTTCGGAGTCGGCAATCCCGGCACATTGGCTTCCCTGCTACGAAGCGGAAAAGCGCGCTTCCGATATATATTCGCTGATCACCCATCGGCCGGCAAAGTTCCGCCGTCGGCTCATAACCGCAGATTAAATCATCGCCGCGAGATCTTTTATAAGCGCTTCCGACTTTTCCCATCCGAGGCAGGCGTCGGTAACAGATTTGCCGTATTCGCAGCCGTCGACGCCCTGATTGCCGTCCTTGATGTAACTCTCTATAAGCAGACCTTTGACGATGCTTCTGAAATCGCCGTAACGCATATTTCCGAATATTTCTTTGGCGATCCGTATCTGCTCGAACGGATTTTTTCCGCTGTTCGAGTGGTTGGTATCGATGATAATCGCGGGATTGGCAAGCCGCTGCTGAATATACATTTCGCGGAATCTGATAACGTCCTCGTAATGATAGTTGGGCATATTGTTGCCGTGAACGTTCACACTGCCGCGGAGCACCGCATGCGCGTACTTATTGCCCGAAGTCTTGACCTGATATCCGCCGTACTTGAATTCGTTGGAAATCTGCGCGGCGTATATGGAGTTGAGAGTCACTCCGAAGCTGCCGTTCATGGGATTTTTTATGCCTACGGGCACGTCTATTCCGCTGGCAACTAGTCTGTGCTGCTGGTTTTCGCACGAACGCGCGCCGACGGCTATATACGACAGAATATCGAGCACATAATCGAGATTGTCGGGATACAGCATTTCGTCGGCCGCGGTAAGTCCGCTCTCGCGTATGGCCCGGATGTGCATATGTCGGAGATGCAGTATTCCGCTCTCAATGTCGGTGCTTTTGGAGTGCGGATCGGGCGAATGCATCATTCCCTTGTACCCCTCGCCCTTGGTGCGCGGCTTTCCCGTATAAATGCGCGGCATAAGCATGAATTTGTCTTTGACTTCTTCCGCAAGTTTTGCGAGACGCGTGACGTAGTCGATGACCGCGTCCTCGTTGTCAGCGCTGCACGGGCCGATTATTATGACCTTTCTGCTGTCAGTGCCGTCGATAATCGCTTTGAGTTCCGCATCGCGCGCCGCCTTGATCTTTATCAGATCTTCGGTCATGGGAATAGCGGCTGCGGCCTCTTCGGCGCTCATTACCTTCTTGATTTTTTCAAACATCGCAGTATATCTCTCTTAAAAAAATTATTTTCCGTAGTATTTCCGTATATCGTCCGTCGCTCCCGGCGCCACGAGTCCGTCCAGAGATCCGCCCGCCGCGGCCGCCCGCCGCACCTTTTCCGAAGAAATATCGGCCATGGCAGACCTCAGCAATACGAAGTTTACGCGTCTGTCCATCGACACGTATATCCGTTCCAGCTCTTTTTCGTATTCGTAGTCTTTTTCGTCGCGGTAGCCTCTTACCACATTGAAACAACCCGTCTCGGCAAGAAAATCGGTCAGCATACCGCTGAAATATTTTACATCAAAGCGCGCGTCGTTGGCAAGCGATTCGCGCGCGATTTTCACGCGTTTGTCGGCGCCGAGCATATCGCCCTTATACGTTTCGCCCGCAACGGCTATTATTACTTTGTCGTACTTTTCCAGCGCGAGTTCGGCGAGGTGCCGATGTCCCAGGGTGAACGGATTGAACGAACCGGGAAAAACACATACGTTTTCGTTCATATCTCCTCCCTGCGCCGCAGAAACGTCACGGAAGTGCCGCGATACGTCCGCCTGTCGGCGGTAAAACTTTCAGCGGCAGTAAAATCGTTTCGCGCGTCGTGCTCCACGACTATAACGCCGCCTTCCGCAAGCAGATCCCTTTCGTCTATAGCCGCCACAACGTCCGTCTCCGCGCCCAGCGCATACGGCGGATCGAGAAAGATCAGATCGAAACGACCCGTCAGCTTACGCACCGCCACTTTCCAGTCGGTGTTGTAAACTTCCGCGTCCGCACCGGTAAGCGCGATATTCTTTCTAATTATCTTTGCCGCTGCCGGACTCTTGTCCACGAAAACGGCGGTATCGGCGCCGCGGCTGAGCGCTTCCAGTCCCAGCGCGCCGGTGCCGGCAAAAAGATCCAGCACCCGCCCGCCGATTTCTCCGCGCGAGGCGAGAATGCCGAACACGCTTTCCCTGACCTTGTCCGACGTCGGCCTTGTGCCTTCTCCTTCGGGAGAAAACAGCCGCTTGCCTCTGAATTTTCCTGCAATTATTCTCACTTTTCAAGTATCCTCGTCGGAGTAACGATCATGTCGAGAGGAATATCGGTATCCTCTTTTTCGAAGACTCCGCACTCCTGCTCATCGAACGCAATGCCGATAGCAATCGTATCGTTTGCCCCGAGATATCTGTCGTAGTAGCCTCCGCCGAACCCGATCCGGTTCAGTGTCTTATCGAACGCGATAAGCGGAACGACGGTGACGTCGCACGGCCCGTCGGCATACTCCTTGCCGCCGCTTCCTTCCGCGACAGCAAACATCTCTTTGCCGCACACCTCGGGCACGTAAACCCGCGCGAACCCGGAGATCCGGGCAATGATCTCCTTTGTCGAGACCTCGCCGCCTATAGACTCGTAGCAGAATACCGTTTTTGCGCTGCCGAGTTTTGCGATCAGCTTGTCCGCGATCAGTTTTTCCTTTTCCTCGCGTTCCGTCACCTCGCGGCGGGCGCGCTTGTACATTGTCCGGATTTCGTTTTTATCCATATTTCCTCGTTACGCGCGCGCCGAACGAAGTCATTACTTCGTACGGAATTGTGCCGTACGAGCGCGCAAGTCTGCCTATCGGCATATTCCGGCCGGTAATTTCAACGGTATCGTCCGCGGTCACGCAGGGCGGAACGACGGATAAAGATACATCCATGCACACCGCGACGACGGGACATTCGATACCGCCTATGGCCACGAACCTGGGACCGGTCAGCCGTCTGAACCCGTCCGCATAGCCGATCTCGATCACCGCTACGCGGGCGCCGTCTCCGAACACGGCGCTGCCGTAGCCGCAGCCTTCGCCCGGCGGAACATCGCGCAGTTCCGCAATGGGAGCGGTAACCGTCATTGCCTGCTCGAATCCCTCGATTCCGCCGTAAAGCGCTATTCCGCAGCGGGCATAATCGAATAAGTAATCCCTGCCGAGAGCGATTCCGCCGCTCGCGATCAGATGCCGCGGCGCGCGGATACCCTTAGTAGCGGCCGAGAATACTGCCAGCTGTTTTTCGGACAGTCCTCTGTCCTCCGGCGCGCGCAGATGGGAGTATACCGAATGCAACACGCCGCGTTCCCGCGCATAAGCGGCAAGTTTTGCGGCATCGGACGGCGCGCAGCCGTACCGGTTCATTCCGGTATTCACTTTCACTGCCAGCCCGGGGGCGGACAGCCTGCACAGCCTGTCGATTTCGGCAAAAGACGACACCGAATAAACGACGTTGGGCGCCGGCAGCACGCAGTGCGATTTTCCGAGCACGAGCACGGGAAGTTTAATTCCCGCGGCAATCAGTTCCGCGGCCTCCGCAACCGTCGCGACGGCGAATGCCGAAGCCGTATCGGATAGCGCACCGCACACGGCAACGGCGCCGTGCCCGTATGCGTCCGCTTTGACTACGGCAATCAGCGGAGCCGTTTTCGTGATTTTTTTCGCATTGCGCCGCACGGCGGCAAGATTTATGTGCGCTTCGGACATATTATCTGTATATGCGACGGAAGCGCGGCGCGACATATCAATATTTCAGATAACTGTCGAATGCGTTTTCTATATGGTTTATACGACCCTCTGTCAGATACACTTCGATGACGTCGAATCTGACGGCTGCGCCGAAATACATATTCAGTTTTATGTACTGGCTTGCAACCATGGAAATTTTACGCTGTTTGGCATAGGTGACCGATTCCGAAGGAAAGCCGTAAGCCTCGCTCTTCCTGGCTTTCACTTCGACGAACACCAGATATTCGCCCTTGGACGCCACTATATCTATTTCGCCCAGCCGAGTACGGAAATTCCTGGCAAGAATGTCGTATCCTTCTTTTTTCAGATACTCTTCCGCAATCCGTTCCCCGGACGAGCCTTTGAATTTATTAAGATCGGACATCTGTAAAATTTCCTACAAAAGTTCTTCTGTGCAACTCGCAGGGACCGAACTTTTTAAGCGCCGCTATATGTTCGGCGGTGCCGTATCCCTTGTTTTTGGCAAAACCGTATTCGGGAAAATTTTCGCCTGCGGCGCGCATAAGTCTGTCACGCGTGACTTTGGCAATGATTGATGCCGCGGCAATCGCATAGCTCGTCGCGTCGCCTTTGATGATAGCCTGCTGCCTGTACGGTAATTCCAGCCCTTTTACGGCGTCGATCAATACTATGTCAGGCGTAACTTTCAAAGAATTTGCGGCTATTTGCATGCCCTTTTTAGTAGCATTCAGAATATTGATCTCATCTATCGTCTTTTCGTCCACGATGCCGACGCCATAGGCGAGCGCGGACGCGACGATTTTCTCATACAGAGCCTCGCGTTTTTTCTCGCTCAGCTTCTTGCTGTCGTTTATGCCCTCGATATACGTATCGCCCATGACGCAGCAGGCGCACACCACGGGGCCGGCAAGCGGTCCTCTGCCCGCTTCGTCCACTCCTGCGACCAAACCGGCAAAGCCCTTATCGTATGCAAACAGTTCCGCAGTAGTCATACCGCCTTCTCCAATATAATCCTGCCCATGCGTCCCTTCCGGAAATCGTCGATTACCGCTGCGGACGCCCTTTCGAGATCGGGTTCGCCGCCTTTCAGAATAAAGCCGCGGCGCGATGCAACCGATTTCAGATCGGCAAGCGCGTCCCCGCTCGGAGCGAAGCCGTACCGCTTTTCCAAAGCATCGCCCATGGACGACAGTTTTTTTATGAGCTCAAGCGAAAGTTCGTACGTATCGAGCACCTCGTCGCGTATACTGCCTATAAACGCGAGATTGAGCGCAACCTCGTAATTGTCCAGCTTCGGATAGAGAGTGCCAGGCGTGTCCATAACTTCGAGATACGGACTCACCCTCACCCACTGCCTGCCGCGCGTTACGCCCGCTTTGTTCCCGGTAACAGTCTTGGCTTTGCCGCACAGATTGTTTATCAGCGTCGATTTGCCGGAATTCGGCACGCCTATAACCATGGCGCGGATAACCGCATTTATGCCGCGGCTTTTCTGACGTTCGATCTTTGAGGCGCAGAGTACGCGCAGTTTGCCGGATACGACGTTTGCGGCATTGGACGCGGTAGAGTTCAGCGTAACGGCAGCCGTGCCGTCCGTACTCAGTCTGGCGACCCATGCCTCGAGTTCCTTTTCGGGAACGAGATCGGCTTTGTTCAAAGCATATACTACCGGTTTTCCGGCAATGACCGGAGCAAACGCGGGATTTATGCACGAAAAAGGCGCGCGGCTGTCAAGCACGTACACGACCGCGTCCACCGATTTTACGCTCTCGCCTATCTCGCGCAGCGATTTGGTCATATGACCGGGAAACCAGTTAATTATCATCTTTAAGTAAATCGGGACGCGCGGCGCGCGTAATCTCTTCGCTCTTCGCCCTGCGCCACTTTTCTATGTTGGCATGGTGCCCGGACAGCAGCACTTCGGGTACCGCCAGTCCTTCGAAAATTGCCGGGCGCGTATACTGAGGGTATTCCAGCATGCCGTCGGAAAAACTCTCGGTCATGGCCGATTCTTCGCAGCCGAGCACTCCCGGCACGAAACGCAGCAGCGCGTCTATCGTCACCATGGCAGCGAGCTCGCCGCCGGTAAGCACATAATCGCCCACCGACAGTTCCTCGAAGCCGCAGATTTCCAGTGCGCGCTCGTCCACACCCTCGTAATGGCCGCACAGAAAAAGCAGTTCTTTTTCCCGCGCAAGTTCCTGCGCCACTCCGGTGGTCAGCCTGCGGCCGCGCGGCGACATGAAAATTCGTCTTGCGCGCTTATCCGGATCCACGGCACGCACGCAGTCTACTATGGGCTGCGGAGTCATTACCATACCGGCGCCGCCGCCGTACGGAATATCGTCGCACTTGCCGTGTTTGTCCGCGGTATACGCCCGTATATCGACGGCATCGATGGCAACAATGCCCGAGGCCTGCGCGCGGCCGATCATGCTGTACGAAAGCGCGCCGAACATATCCGGAAAGAGAGTCAGCACGCTAATCTTCATAGCAGCACACCTCCGCGAAAGCCGCTGCGTCAAGCGTTACCGAACGCGCCTTTTCGTCGTACGATAATCCGAGACGGGCGAGATGAGGAAAGCGAACGGTACGGCCTCCTTTCACGGTAAAAATATCGGCGCTGCCGTAGTTCTCTATGTCGCTCAGCACGCCGATATAGCTGCCGTCAGACAGATATACCCCGCATCCGAGAAGATCGGCAACGAAAAACTCGCCCGGCTCCGGCGTTTTTGCCTGCGAACGGTCGATTTCCACCGTCCGTCCTACGAGCACTTCGGCATCGTTTCTCGTATTCACGCCCTCGAACGCTATATAGACAAAACCGCCGCGTACGTTTACGCCGCGGATTTTCATCGGACAGCCGCCAACGGAAACGGTGCGAAGCTGCCCGTAGCGCGCCGGGTCGTCCGTATAAGGTCTGATTTTTACCTCGCCGCGGACGCCCTGCGCTTTTACTATTTCTCCGATAATGAAACTCACTGTCAGACTTCGATAATATCGACGGAATACTTTTTGCCTTCTTTCGCGCCTGCGGCCTTGACCACGGTGCGGATGGCTTTTGCCGTCCTGCCCTGCTTGCCGATAATTTTGCCCATATCGTCCTTGGCTACGGATACCCTGACGGTATCGCCGTCCACCTCGACCTTTACGGCGTCTTTATTGTCGACAAGCTCGGAGATTATATACCGTACGAGCTCTCCCATTCTCAGCCTTCTTCTTTAACGGCCTTCTTGCCGCCGGTCTTTGCGGGAGGACGCTTGCCTGCGGGTATTACGCCCTGCTGCACGAGTATGGACTTCACCGTGTCGGTCGGCTGAGCGCCGTTTTTAAGCCACTGCTTGGTCTTGTCCGCGTCGATCTTCACTTCTGCGGGATCGGTGAGCGGATTGTACGTTCCGAGCAGATCGATGAAACGGCCGTCTCTGGGCGCGCGCTCGTCTGCGACGACGATACGATAGAAAGGCGACTTTTTGTCTCCCATTCTGGTCAGTCTGATTTTTACCATTTTAGTTTATCTCCTTGTTACCTGATTGTTTTTATTGTCAGAAAGGCATTCTGCCCTTGCTGTTTTTCATTTTTCTCATCATGTCTTTGGTCTGTTCGAACTGTTTGAGCAGCTGATTGACATCCTGTATGCTCGTACCGCTGCCCGCGCTTATGCGTCTGCGGCGGGAGGACTTGACGATTTCGGGATGCTCGCGCTCCTTTTTCGTCATGGAACGGATTATGGCCTTGAACCGTTCGATACGCTTTTCGTCAATATCTTTGTCGCTGATATTGAACCGGCTCATGCCCGGCAGCATCTGCATTATCTCGGATATACCGCCCATTTTTTTCAGCGATTCGAACTGAACGAGATAGTCGTCGAGAGTGAAAGTCGCGTCTTTGACGCGCTTTTCCATCTTCTTCATCTCCTCCTCGTCCATGGCTTCCTGCGCCTTCTCGACGAGGGAAACTATATCGCCCATACCGAGGATGCGGCTCGCCATACGATCGGGATGGAACGGCTCGATATCGCCGAGCTTCTCGCCCGTGCCGCAGAATTTTATGGGTTTGCCGGTAACGGCTTTGATCGACAGAGCCGCGCCGCCTCTCGTATCGCCGTCCAGCTTGGTGAGAATTACGCCCGTTATGTCCAGTCTGTCGTTGAACGTCGTCGCCACGGTAACGGCGTCCTGACCGGTCATGGCGTCGACTGTCAGAAGTATCTCGGTGGGAGAAACCGCCTTCCTGACGTCTTCCAGCTCGCGCATGAGCTCGTCGTTTATGTGCAGACGACCGGCAGTATCGATTATGACAGTATCGAAACCGTTGGCCTCTGCGTACCTGACTGCCTGTTCCGCGGTTTTGACCGGCTTCTGCGTACCCTTTTCGAACACTTCGAGTCCGGCGTTTTTCCCGACCACCTGCAGCTGATTTATGGCTGCGGGACGGTAAATATCGCATGCGACGAGCAGCGGCTTTTTGCCCTGTTTTTTAAGCAGCGCGCCGAGCTTGCCGCACATCGTGGTCTTGCCCGCGCCCTGCAAACCGCACATCATGACTACCGTGGGCGGCTTGGGCGACACGTCGAGCTTGGCGTTCTTCGCGCCCATAAGCTCGACAAGTTCGTCGTGGACGATCTTTACCACCTGCTGGCCTGGCGTGACGCTTTTGGTTATTTCCTCGCCCTTTGCCCGTTCGCTTATTCTGGCGACAAAGTCCTTGACCACATTGAAATTGACGTCGGCTTCGAGCAGCGCGATTCGTATTTCGCGCATCGCCTGCTTGATTTCGTACTCGTCGAGTTTTCCCCTGCTTGTCAGCTTGGTAAATACGTGTTTGAGTTTGTCTCCTAATCCGGAAAATACTCCCATATGCAAGCTCCGTCTACATACCCGCGAGAATGTCCGCGGCTATCGATTCCGCGCCCTCGGCATCGCCGCCTTTGAGCGCCTCGGTCAGACGCTCGAGTCCGCGCCTGATCCCGGCCAGTTTGGCCATAAATCCCATCTTTTCCTCGCACTCGTAAAGCGCCTTTTCGCCTTTTCTGATTGCGTCGTGCGCGGCCTGACGGGAAATACCGTACTGTCCGGCTATCTCCGCAAGCGAAAGATCATAGTCATAATAACTGCGTATCATATCCCGCTGCCTTTCGGTCAGACAGCCGCCGTACAGTTCGTTCAGTATTCCAACGGTCAGATCCTTCACCGTGCACCTCTGTAAAGCATATCGGCTTTACAGGTATTATTTTACCACAAAGAAAAAAGGCATGTCAAGTATTTTTACTTTACATGCCGGCATTATTTATTCTCCGTCGACGATAGCGCTCACGAAATCGTCTATATCGAACCGTTCGAGGTCGTCTATACCCTCGCCCACGCCGACATATACGACGGGAACCTCTTCCTCTCCGGCGATTGCGAGCACAACGCCGCCCTTCGCGGTGCCGTCGAGTTTGGTAAGCACGATACCGTCTATGTCTATCGCCTCGTTGAAAAGGTCGACCTGCGATAGCGCGTTCTGTCCCGTCGTAGCGTCGAGGACTATGTAGTTCAGGCGCATGGCTCCGGGAAACTCGCGGTCGATCACGCGGTCGATCTTTTTCAGCTCTTCCATGAGATTGACTTTGTTGTGCAGTCTGCCTGCGGTATCCACGATGGTAACGTCCGTGCCTTTGCTCTTGGCGCTTTGCAGCGCGTCGTAAACCACTGCCGCAGCGTCGGCGCCTTCGCCTTGCTTAACGATGCGCACGCCGGCGCGCTCCGCCCATACGGTGAGCTGATCGGCAGCCGCGGCCCTGAACGTGTCGCCCGCAACAATGGTCACGCTCTTGCCTTTCTTGCGGAACAGCTGCGCGAGTTTGCCTACCGTAGTGGTTTTGCCCACTCCGTTCACACCGGCCATAAGGATGACAAGAGGATACTCCTCTTCGGGAATCTCGAAATCCAGCAAGTCGTGCATTATGGTTTTCAGCTCGCCCCTTACGTCTTCGGTGCGCGTGATGTGCTTCTTGTCCACGACGGTTTTCAGTTCGTCGAGAATGGACTCCGTCGTTTCGCTGCCTATATCCGCCGACAGCAGTATGGCTTCCAGCTCGTCGTAAAATTCGCCGTTCAGCACGCCGCCGGTAAACAGTTTATTGAATTTATAAGAAATCGCGTCCTTGGTTTTTTTGAGTGCTTCTTTGATTTTTGCAAAAAATCCCATATCTGCTCCTTATCACATGGCAAGTTTGACTGCGTCGGACAGTTTGACCGACACGATCTTGGATACGCCCTTTTCTTCCATCGTCACGCCGTAAAGCGCGTCGGCAAGTTCCATGGTCGGCTTACGGTGAGTAATGACTATGAACTGCGTGTCCTGACTGTAACGCTTGAGGTATTTGGCGAAACGCAGCACGTTGGCGTCGTCTAGCGCCGCCTCGATCTCGTCGAGCACGCAGAACGGCATGGGACGCAGTTTGAGGATGGCGAACAGTATAGCGATCGCCGTCATCGCCTTTTCGCCGCCGGACAGCAGCGAAAGCAGCTGCAGCTTTTTCTGCGGCGGCTGCGCCTTAATTTCAACGCCGGCAGACAGCTCGTCCTTGCCCTCTTCGGGTTCGAGCAGTATCAGCTCCGCAGTGCCGCCGTTGAAAAGTTCGCGGAAAATGACCTTGAAATTCTCGTTGATCTGAGCGAACTTCTCGTTAAAGGTGGTTTTCATTTCCTTGGACAGATCGGTGATAACCTTGACGAGATCGCGCTCCGCGGCGGTAAGATCGTCGCGCTGTTTTTCCAGTTCGCTGTACTCAGCATATACGGTTTCGCATTGCTCTATGGCTTCGAGGTTGATATGTCCGAGATTGTCAATGCGTCTTTTGAGCCGCGCCGCTTCTTCAATACCAGGCTCGATCTCGAACTCCGGGTCGCGCAACGGCAGACAGTCGGCATATTCGAGCTTATAGACTTCGGCGATACGCTGCTGCATCTGCTCGAGGTCGATATCGACTTTCTGTAATTTCAGTTCTTCCTCATTTTTCTTTTCGGAAAGCTCGGTATACAGCTGAACAAGTCTGTCGCGCTCGGCCTCGTAAGCGTTCATATCACCCTGTATGCGCTGCTTGTACTCTCCGAAATCGGCAATCTTTTTCTTCAGCGCGGCTACTCTCTGGCTGTCGTTTTCCCCGACGGTCAGCATGAGTTTTTCAAGGTCAGCCTTCTTCTGCGCGATGTCCTTTTCGTTGCTCTCTATCTGCATACGCGCCATGCCGATCTGCGCGTTATACCTGTCGATATTGTCTTTCAGGTGCGCGACGTCCCTGTCCATATTGGAAATCTCGTTTTCGAGATTTGCGCAGTCGATTTTGAGCGCGGTCAGCTTTTCGCGCAACGCGTCGCGCTGTTTTTTCAGCTCGACAATTTCGTTCTCGCTTTGCAGATTGGACGTAGCCGCATCCGTTTTCTGGCTCTGTATGAGTTCTTCGAGCGCGCCGACCGAATTGAGGTCGTTGGATATCTCGTCCGCGCGCACCTGCCACGCGAGCAGCTGCGCCTCGGATTCTCCGTTCTCGCGGTCGATATCCTCTATCTCCCCCAGATATTTGTTGTATTGCTGCTCCTGCGCCGCGATTTTTACGTCCAGCGCATGTATTGCGGAAGAACGTGACTTTATCGACAGCGAAAGCGCTTCCTGTTCGCGCGTGATTTTGTTATGCTCGTCTTCGAGCGCCTTGACTTTGTCGCGCACGCCGGCAAGCTGTTCTTCTATCTCGCGCAGTTCGCGGTCGTATGCGAATACGTTCGCCACATCCGCCTTTTTGCTGCCGCCCGTAATCGCGCCGTGCGGGTTAATCACGTCGCCGTCCAGGGTGACTATCCTGAACGCGTAACGCGAGGCGCGCGCGATGGATATTCCCGTGTTGAGGTCGTCTACGATTACCGTGGTGCCGAGCAGATATTTGACTATGCCGTCGAACTTCGGGTCATAGCTGACCAGCGACGACGCCGCGCCGTGACAGCCTTTGACGTCGAGATGACGTTTGAGATCGTCGTGAATATACCGCGGCCGGATTACGTTCATGGGCAGAAACGTCACGCGGCCGAAATTTTTGGATTTGAGGTATTCGATTATGTAACGCGCTTCGTCTTCCGTCTTCGTAACTATATTCTGCACAGCGCCGCCCAGCGCCATTTCGATGGCGGTTTCGTAATTCTTCGGCACCTTTATAATCTTCGCGATGACGCCTTCTATGCGCGAGGACAGTTCGGTATCCGTCTTGGCGGCTTCGAGCAGACGGGAAACGCTGCGTTCGAAACCGGCGTTTTCCTTGCTGAATTTCGTAAACACGTCCTTGCGCTCGGCAAGCGAATAATATTTGGCGTTTATATCTTTGAGCCGGTTATTGTTAAGCGTCAGTCGGGCAAGATTCTCGTTGCTCTTTGCGGTATCGGCTGACAGTATTTTATCCTGCTCTTCGCGGTTGGCCTTGGCCGTTTCCAGCTCCCGGCGCACCGCCTCGGCGGTGTTTTTCCTCGCCGCATTTGCGCTCGCGGACTGCGAAAGTCTGGTTTTAAGCGCGGCTATCTGTTTTTCGAGACCGTCGCGTTCGGCAAGCAGCTTGGACATATTGGCTTTTATGTCCGTCAATTTTTCTATGGCGGCGACGAGCGCGCGCTGACCCTCTTTTTCCTCGCCTTCCATTGCGGACAGCTTGTTTTCCAGCTCGTCCGTCTGTGCCGACATACCGTCGCACTCGGTTTTCATGCGCGCGAGATCGGCGGTTTTTTCGTCCCGCCCGGCGAGTCCCGCGTTTATGAGCGCTTCGGCTGCCCGTATATCCGATTCGTATTTTGCGATTTCGGACAGCAGCTCCTCGTTGCGCTCCATTATATGACGTATATCGTTGTTGCGCAGCGAAACTTCGCTGTTATTGCGCTCCACTTCGCTGGTCAGATTGACGAGTTCGTCGTGATGCGCTTCTATCGTCTTGTCTATATTGCCGAACTCCGTCATCGCCTTGTTGTAATTGTCGCTGGCTGCGTCGCGGTCGCGGCGGCAGCGTTCCATTTCGTCGGCTATGGCGTTGCGGCGGTCGGTGATCGTTTTTTTGGTATCGGTGGTGGTTTCGTATTGGTGAAGATAGATATTGATCTCGTAATGTTTGAGCTGTTCGGCAAGCTCGAGATATTTTCTCGCCGTCTGCGCCTGACGGGTTAGCGGCGCGAGCTGCTTGCTCTTTTCCTCGAGTATGTCGCCTATGCGCGCAAGACTGTCGCGCGTGCGCACGAGACGGCGCTCCGCCTCCGTCTTTTTGGCTTTGAATTTGGATATACCCGCGGCCTCGTCGAATATGTTGCGGCGGTCTTCGGGCTTGGAGGAAATGAGTTCGTCGATCTTGCCCTGACCTATGATGGAATAGCCTTCCTTGCCTACGCCGCTGTCGCGCAGCGCGTCGATAATATCGGCGCGGCGGCAGGGCGTCTTGTTTATCATATACTCGCTTTCGTTGCTGCGGAAAAGTTTGCGCGTGAAAACGACCTCATCGTAATTGAGATCGCGGAAAATACGCTCCGAGTTGTCGAAATACATGGAGACTTCGCAGAATGACTGCGACTTTCTCTTCTCGGTGCCGTTGAATATGACGTCTTGCATGTTTCCGCCGCGCAGCGTCTTGGAAGACTGCTCGCCGAGCGCGAAACGTATTGAGTCCGCAACGTTGCTCTTGCCGCATCCGTTGGGACCGACGATACCGGTCACGCCGTTTCCGAATTTGATTTCTATCTTATCGGCAAACGACTTGAAACCGTTGATTTCCATTTTTTTGAATTTCACAGCAAAAATCCTCGTCTGAAATTATAGCACATACGCACGTGAAAATCAATTATTTATGCTTTGCGGTCAGGATTTTAAGCGCGGATTTTGCCGCATCGCGTTCCGCGTCCTTTTTTCTGCCCCCTCGGCCTTCCGCAATCATCTTCCCGCTCACATATACGCATACGGTGAACGACGGCGCATGATCGGCGCCGCTGCGTGCGGTCAGCCTGTATTCGGCTGTTCCCAGACCGTTCGCCTGACAGTATTCCTGCAGATCGCCCTTTGCATTGCCGCTTTCGGCGCTGCCGATAATATCGCCGATACGGTCGCCCAGCTTGTCCGTCACGAACGCCGCGGCGGCGGTATATCCGCCGTCGAGATAAATCGCGCCGATGACTGCTTCGAATACGTCGGCAAGCACTTTGCGGTGTTTGTGCGGCTGTTTTTTTTCGCCTTCGCCGAACCTGATATATCGCTCAAGTCCGAGTTCTTCCGCCGCCGCTTCGAGCGGACGAGTACCGACGATCCGAGCACGCTGCTGGGTCATCACTCCTTCGTCCCTGCCTTCATCATACAGTTTTTCCGCGACTACCAGTCCGAGCACGCCGTCGCCGAGGAATTCCAGACGATCGTACGATTCCGTGTCGTGTTCGTGCGCATAGGACGAATGAACAAATGCGCGTCCGAGAAGTTCTACGTTCCCGAACGCGTATCCTATAATCTCTTCGATTTTTTTGTATTCGTCAGCTTTCATTCCGCTCCGCCGGCAAATGCCCTGCCGATGGACTCTATGACATTGCCCTGTTTTATTTTGAGCACCTGACCTACCGCATTATACACGGCGCCGGCTTTGGACGCTCCGTGCGCCTTTATTACGCACTTCTTTATGCCGAGGAAGGGAGCGCCGCCGTAGTTGTTGAAATCCATGCGGTTCTTCAGTTTCATGAGAGCTTTTTTCATGAACAGATAACCGATCTTGGCCTTGGTCGATTCCATAACGAATCCTTTCAGCAGCGACATTATCATCTTGGCCGCGCCCTCGGTGCTCTTGATCAGTATGTTGCCGTCGTAGCCGTCGCACACGATTACGTCGTACTTTCCCGAAAGCGCGTCGCGCGCCTCGATATTACCCACGAAATTGAGATTGCTTTCGCGCAGAAGCGCGTATGCCGCGCGCGTAAGCTCGTTGCCTTTATGTTCTTCGGTCCCGACACTGAGAAGCGCTACGGACGGATTTTCTCTGCCCGTCACGACTTTCATGTACGCGCTGCCTATAACCGCGAACTGATACAGCCACTCCGGCCTCGAATCCACGTTCGCGCCGCCGTCGGCTATACACACCGGCTGACCGTTCATCGCCGGTGCCTGAGTGAGCAGCGTGGGTCTGTATATACCGGGCAGCCTGCCTATATGCAGCGTCGCCCCGGTAAGCACGGCGCCCGTACTGCCCGTCGAAATCATGCCTATGCTGTCTGCGTCTTCTTTGAGCATCGTCAAAGCGCGGACCATGGACGAATCTTTTTTCTGTTTTATCGCCATTGTGGGCGACTCGTCGTTGCTTATGACCTCGGTCGTAAAAACCGCGTCCATGCCCAGCGCGGACGCGTTTTCTTCGGCGACTATCCTTTCTATCAGCTTCTTGTCGCCGACGGCGGTCACTTTGACTTCGCCGAATTCTTTTGCTGCCCTGAGCGCGCCTCTGACCGATTCTTCCGGTCTGTCGCCGCCCATTACATCGATGATGACTCGCATAAATCCCGCCTTAAACAAATGACCCTTTACTTATGGAAAGGGTCACAGTGGTTTTTTATTTCTTTTCTTCTTTCTGCTCTACTACCTGAACTCCGTCGTAATATCCGCACTTGGGACAAATATTATGAGACTTTTTCAGTTCGTGGCACTGCGGGCACTCTACGAGAGCCACAGGCTGTACTTTCCACTGAGCATATCTGGTGCTGCTTCTCTGTTTAGACTGCTTTCTCTTGGGTACTGCCATACTTCTCGCACCTCCTTGGATTATGTTGCCGATATATTATATTAAAACTTTGCCCGCTTGTCAAACGATTTTCCGTTCTATTTGAGTTATTTCGGGTTTTTTTTGGGTTTTGCCTCTCTCGCAGGGGTATCGGCACCGCATGCGTGACGGTTTCCGAGCACTTTGAGCACGTCCGAGTATTCCAGACCGCGCGCCTGCATGAGGACGAACAGATGATACAGCAAATCGGCGATCTCTCCCGACAGTTCGGTATTGTCGCCTTTCATCGCGGCGATCACCGCTTCGGTTGATTCTTCGCCCACCTTCTTGCATATCTTTTCCACGCCCTTGTCCAGCAGATAGTTGGTGTAAGATCCCTCGCGCGGATGCGCGGCGCGGTCCTTTATCGTTTCGTCCAGCACGCGGAGCACCGCCGTTTCGCCCGGTTTTTCTCCGAACGTTTTCAGTTCGTTGAAAAAGCAGGAGCGATTGCCTGTATGGCAGGCGATGCCGCCGACCTGGCGCACGCGAAGCAGCAGACAGTCGAAATCGCAGTCGGCGCAGACGGAAACCACACGCTGAAAATGGCCGCTCTCCTCGCCTTTGTGCCACAGTTTGCCGCGGCTGCGAGACCAGTACCAGGCGTCGCCCGTTTCCATCGTCATATCGAACGCCTCTTTGTTCATATACGCCTGCATAAGTACTTCGTCGGTGACCGCGTCCACGGTCACTACGGGTATAAGTCCGTCAGCATTGTATTTCAGTTCGCACATATTTTCAAAGCCTCTCTTATGTCTATTTTGTTTTCATAATACGCCTTGCCGAGAATGACGCCGTATATGCCGCGCCCGGCAAGTTTCTCTATATCCGACAGATCTTTTACGCCGCCGCTCGCTATGACGTCGGCGCCCAGCTCCTCGGTCAGTTTCGCCGTGGCGTCCACGTTCACGCCCGTCAGCATTCCGTCGCGGGAAACGTCGGTATAAAGGAAGTATGCCGCCCCCAGCGCTTTGAGCGTACGCCCGAGTTCGAGCGGCGTAAGCGCGGAATCCTCCGTCCAGCCTTTCACTGTCACCTTTCCGTCGCGCGCGTCCAGTCCGCAGACTATCGCCTCGCGGCCGAACCGCTCTATCATGGCGCCGACGGCTTCGGGATCGGACGCGCACAGCGTGCCTATAACGGTACGCGACGCGCCCGCAGACAGCACGGAAGCCACGCGCTGCCCGGAGCGCAGTCCGCCGCCCGCTTCCACGAGCAGCGACGTCCGCGCGATCTTTTCTATAACGGCGAAATTATTGCCGCTTCCTTCCGCGCCGTTCAGGTCGACGACGTGCACCCACTGCGCGCCCGCGTCCTCGAAACGCCTGGCCATATCCAGCGGGTCGCCGTATACCGTAGCCTTGCCGTAATCTCCGCCCAGCAGTCTGACCGCCTTGCCGTCGTATATATCTATTGCGGGAAAGAGTATCATCAGAGCGATCCTTTACTGCTGAGTACCTTATCCGATACTATGCGCGACGCCGCGCCGAGCGCGCGGCCGAACGACTTGAATATCGCTTCGCACATATGATGGGTGTTTGCCCCGCGCAGCAGATCGATGTGCAGCGTGATCATGGCATTGGAACATACGGCGCGGAAAAACTCTTCGGTCAGATCCGCGTCGTATGTGCCTATATATCCGGTCAGATGTCCGGCATTGTACACGAGATAGGGACGGCCCGAAATATCCAGCACGCTGCGCGCAAGCGCGTCGTCCATGGGTACGTATTCGCAGGCAAAGCGCGCTATGCCCTTTTTGTCGCCCAGCGCGCCGGCGAGAAGTTTACCGAGCACTATGCCGATATCCTCCACCGAATGATGGCCGTCCACTTCGAGGTCGCCGCGGCATCTGAGTTTCAGATCGAAACCGCCGTGCACGGCGAACGCGGTCAGCATATGGTCGAAAAAACCTATGCCGGTATCTATTTCCGCCGATCCCCGGCCGTCCAGGTTAATCTCCGCGGTTATATCCGTTTCCTTTGTCTTTCTCGTAACCTTTTCCGTTCTCATTTTTTATCTCCGAAACGCACTCTTATGGAGTTGGCATGAGCGGACAGTCCCTCCGCTTCGGCAAGCGCGATTATATCGTCCGCAGCGTCCGCCAGCACCTGTCTGCCGTAGCCTATAAGGCTTATTCTTTTCACGAAATTACTTACGCCCAGCGCCGAAAAGAACCTCGCCGTTCCGCCGTTCGGCAGCACGTGATTTGTTCCGGCATAATAGTCGCCGAGAGGTTCGGGCGACCAGTGTCCCATGAAAACCGCGCCGGCGTTGCGCACGAGAGGCAGCAGCTCTTCCGGATTTTCGACGCACAGCTCGAGATGTTCGGGCGCGACCTCGTTGCCCACCGCCACGCAGTCGGCAAGATCGTCGGCGATTATTATCGTACCGTAATCTTCTATCGAACGGCCGGCAATTCCGCGCTTGGGCAGCGCGGCGAGCTGTTTTTCCGTTTCCGCGCTGATTTTTTCCGCAAGCGCGCGGTCGGGCGTCACGAGTATGCTCATCGCCATTTCGTCGTGCTCCGCCTGCGAAAGCAGATCTGCGGCGACGAACGACGGATTCGCAGAACCGTCGGCAATGACGAGTATCTCGCTCGGGCCGGCGATCATGTCTATGCCCGCTGCGCCGTACACCTGCTTTTTCGCTTCGGTAACGTACATGTTGCCCGGGCCGCAGATTACGTCGCATCTCGGCACGCTTTCCGTACCGTACGCCATCGCGGCGATCGCCTGCGCGCCGCCTACTCGGAATATTCTTTTCACACCGCACTCTGCGGCCGCGACTATTGTCAGCGGACTCGCGCCCGGCGTGCACATGACGATCTCGCCCACGCCGGCTACCGAAGCGGGCACGGCTGTCATGAGCACCGAGCTCGGATACGAGGCCTTTCCGCCGGGTACGTATATTCCCGCGCGCGACACCGGACGTATCATATATCCCGTTCTGCCGCCTGGCGCGCTTTCGGAAAACTCACCCGGAAGCAGCTGCTTTCTGTGGTAGTTTTCTATGTTCTTTTTCGCCCTGCGGAGCGCCGCGAGAAGCTCGTCGGGTACGGCCGCGTACGCCTGCTTAATCATTGCAGGAGTAATAAGCACGTTATCCGCATTCGCGTCGAAACCGTCGAACCTGGCGGTCAGCTCGAAAAGCGCTTCGTCGCCGCGGGTACGTATATCAGATATAATGGAGGCGACCCTTTCCTTTATGCTGTCGCTGAGCGCGCGCGTGCGCGAGAGCACGCGCCTGAGTCCTTCCTTTTTGTCGAGTATAATCATATTATCGCCCTTTCAGTCCAGATTTTCCTTGATTTTTTCCAGCAGTGCGAGCAGTCCGTCTTTGGTTTTCAGGCTGACGCGGTTTACGACCAGCCGCGCGCTGCACTTACACACCTCTTCGAGCACGGAAAGCCCGTTTGCTTCCAGCGTTTTGCCGCTTTCCACGATATCGACGATTACGTCGGAAAGCCCGATGACGGGAGCAAGCTCCACGGAACCGTTGAGCTTGATTATGTCCACGGTCTTGCCGCGCGTTCCGAAATATTCGCGCGCTATGCGCTCATACTTGGTGCCTACGCACAGCACCCCGCCCGCCTTTTCCAGCGAATCGGGATATCCGCATACGCACATGCGGCAGCGGCCGAAGCCGAGATCGAGCATTTCGTATATGTCGCGGTCTGCCTCGAGCAGCGTGTCTTTTCCTACGACGCCGAAGTCGGCCACTCCGCGTTCGACGTACGTGGGCACGTCGCTCGGTTTAACGAATACGAACCTGTATTCGCCGCTGTCGTCGAACAGCACGAGTTTGCGCGTGTCCTCTTTGAGCGCATCCAGTCCCAGCCCGCATCTTTCGAGCACTTCCACCGCTTTCTGCGCCAGCCTTCCTTTCGCGAGAGCTACGGTAATCATTCGTCGCCTCCTTTGCCCGAGAGCGATATCTCCGTCGCGGTATCCGCGTCGAATATGACGGCGCTGCGTATTCCGCGGCGTTTGCAGTATTCCAGCAGCTCGCTTTCGCCGCCGAATATACGGACCACGCGGTTTTTCTTTCTCAGTCTGACGAGAGTGCGCCGCACGAGCGCCGGGTCACAGTCGCCCACCATATACGCTATATCCGCCTTGGGCGCGCGATCCCATACGCCGCGGTTTTTCAGCGCCGTAAGCAGTCTTTTCACGCCGACGGCAAAACCGACGGCCTCGGTATGTCTGCCAATACGGTCGCACAGTTTGTCGTATCTTCCGCCGTCGAGCAACGACGAGCCCACGCCTTCGCATATGCCTTTGAAAACCACGCCGGTATAATAATTGTTGGCTGAAACTATGCCGAGATCTATGGAAACGTACTGACCGAGTCCCGCTTTGTTCATTTTGTCCACGAGCGCGCCCAGACTGCCGAGCGCGGCGCGGCTCTTTTCGCTGCGGCACAGCGATGCGGCGCGGCTCAGCACTTCGGGTCCGCCGAACAGCGACGGCAGCGCGAGCAGACTCTCCCTGAAAGTTTCGCTCACATCCGCGTCGGCAAAGAAAAGTTCCACGCCCAGCATATCCTTTTTGTTGACGAGCGCTTTGAGTTCGGCTATCCGGTCGGCGGGAATGCCAGCCTCTTCGGCAAGTCCCTCGAAATACCCGACGTGGCCGATCTCGATTTTGAAATCTTTCAGTCCGGCGGCAAGCAGCGCGTCCACGGCCATCGTAATAACTTCGGCCTCGCCGTCCGCGCCGCTGCTTCCCAGCAGTTCAGCGCCGATCTGCGCAAATTCCCTGTCTCGCGCGGTATTTGCGTCGCTGAGATATTCGAATGCGTCCATGCAGTAATACATGCGCTGTACGCCTTTCATGCTCGTCACATACATACGGCATACCTGTATGGTGCCGTCCGCGCGCAGCGACAGCAGACTGCCGTCCGTATCCGTCAGCTTGAAGAGCTTATTTCCGGGCATCGCCCCGTCCGCCGTGAAAAGATCGTAATATTCGAGCGTCGGCATGCTTACTTTTTTGTAGCCGTACGACGAAAACACCGAAGCGATCGCGCTCTCGGCCTTGTCCTTGTTGTAACATTCGTCGGGCAGATAATCCTGCATGCCGAAGGGCAGCTGCACTTTGTTCATAATCGTTTACTCCGTAAATTTACTTTATCGTGATAAAGCGTTAAAGCGATTATATCAATATCGTTTAGTCTTGTCAAGCGTTTTGAGGTCAGTTGAGCGAAAGCGAACGGATGAATTCGCTGCGTCCCTCGGCTCCGGCGGCTATTGCCGATTTCGCCGCAGGATCGGCGAGAAGTCTGTCGCTGATACGCTTCGCCTGTGCAATCATTGCCGCGTCCACTCTGACTCCGGCAAACGCCGAGCTGCTGCCGTGCTGCCGGGTTCCGAGGAAGTCGCCGGCGCCGCGGGCATCGAAATCGTACTCGGCCAGTCTGAACCCGTCCGAGCACCCGCATAAAAACTTTATACGCTCGGACGGTTCGCCCGACTGAACGATAAAGCACCAGCTCTGCCGGCCGTCCCGTCCTATGCGGCCGCGCAGCTGATGAAGCTGGCTGAGTCCGAAACGGTCCGCGCCGAAGATAACCATCGTAGTGGCGCTCTTCACGTCGATACCCACTTCTATGACCGTAGTGCATACCAGTACCGACGCGTCGCCGTCCGCAAACTCGAGCATGGCCCTGTCCTTCTCGCTCTCCGACATACGGCCGTGCAGCAGACGCACGCCCGCGCCCGAAAGCGGACCTCGGGACAATTCCTTATAAAGCGATACCGCCGACACAGAATCCTCGCTGTCCACACGCGGACATACGATATACGTTTTTTCTCCCGCCGCGGCTTTATCGGCGATATATTTATACATATCGTCCAGTTTGTTTTCCGGTACCGTGGCTGTCAGAGTATTGTTTTTTCCCGCCGGCCTTTCCGACAGAACGACGGAATCGAGCTGACCGTAAAGCGTAAGCGCGAGCGTGCGCGGAATGGGCGTCGCGGACACTACGATATTGTCTGCGCCCGCGGCCTTGTTTTCCAGATTGCCGCGCTGGCATACGCCGAAACGATGCTGTTCGTCGGTTACCGTAAGCGCCAGATTGCGATAGATTACGTCCCCGCTTATAAGCGCGTGCGTACCTACTGCAACGGATATTTCCCCGCTCTTAAGTCCACCTAAGACGGCGGCGCGCTCGGTTTTTTTGAGCGAACCTACGAGCAGTCCCGCTTTTACGCCGAGCCGCCCGAAAAAGTCCGACGCTTTGGCGAAATGCTGGCGCGCAAGTATTTCCGTCGGAGCCATGAGCGCGACCTGATAGCCGGACAGAACGGCATAATACATCGCAAGAAACGCGACCGCCGTTTTTCCGCTGCCTACGTCGCCCTGCAGAAGTACGTTCGCGCGCCTGTCCGAATGAAGCATATTCACTATATCGGTCACGGCCTTTTTCTGATCCGCCGTAAGCCTGAAAGGCAGGCTGTCGGCGGCGGCCGCAAGTTCCGTTTCCTTACGTAAATATTTATTGGTACGCGCCGCTTCACCGGTATTTTTCACGAGGTTGTAAGCGCTCAGCGTATAGACGAGGTTTTCGAGGGCGATACTCTGTCTGGCGCGCTCGGCCTCGGAAAGACTCTGCGGCATATGCACGGCTCTGAAAGCCGCTGCAAGCGGCAGCAGACCGTATTCTTCGGCCAGCTCCGAAGAAATATACCCCTTGATTGTCACGCCGCGCAGAATGGCTCCGACCGCTTCGAGCATTACCGTCTGAGTAATGCCCTTAGGCAGTCTGTAGACTGGCATGACATCCGTATCGCGCATAGTAAGCAGCTGAGGCGCGGTTACTTCCACCCTGCGCCCGTACCGCTTAATGCGGCCGAGAATCAGTTTTTCGGCCCCGACGGCGAGCTGACGGAAAACGTAATCCTGGTTGAACCACGTGCACGTTATTTCCCTGCCGTCCGACAAAAAGACTGCTTTGACGAACGACAGCCCCCTGCGCACTCTGCGGAACACCGGTCTGCCCGTCACAGTACCGCGGAATATCACTTCTCCGCCCTCCGGCAGGCCGTCCCAATCCGGTCTGACGCGCCGGTCGTAATAAGTATGCGGGAAAAGCATCAGCAAATCGAGCGGATCGTATATGCCGCACGCCGCCAGTTTTTCTATACGTTTGTCGCCGAAGCCTTTTATATCCCGTAAATTCATCAGCCTATGAAAAAGGACGGCACGAAACCGCCCTTAAACCAAAATATAACTTTCTTATTCGAGAGCTATTATATAATAATACAATGCCTGGCCGCCGTAATGTGCGTCCACATCGCACATATCGTACTTTTCGGCAAGCTTTCCGACCAGTTCCTGTGCGTTTTCTTCCGTCGCGGTATGGCCGTAATACAGCGTGATTGTACTGATATCGTCGTCGACGAGCTTGGAAACGAGTTCTTCCGCCACGGCCTCGGGATTGTTTCCCTTTGCCATAATCTGCTTGTCGCCAAGGCCGATTATATCGCCCTCTTTGAGATCGAATCCGTCCACCGACGTTTCGCGTACCGCGAACGTGACACTGCCGACCCTGACGCTCTGTCTGGCTTCCTCCATACTCTCGAGTATGTTGTCGAGAGTATCCTGCGGATTGAAAGAGAGTACCGCGGCAAGCCCCTGCGGCACGTTGACCGTAGGCACGACGTGAATATTGCGCTTGCTGATTTCCTTTGCCTGTTCGGCCGCAAGAATTATATTCTTGTTGTTGGGGAATACGAAAATATCGTTTGCGGGAACCTTATCGCACGCATTGGCGATATCCTCGGCGCTCGGGTTCATGGTCTGACCGCCCTCGATGATTTCGTCTACAAGCAGATCTTTGAATATGGCCGCCATGCCGTCGCCGGAACAAACGGAAACCATGCCGTACGGCTTGAGTTCCTCGGCTTCCCTGTGCGCAAGCAGCGCGCGGTTCTGCTCGAGCATGTTCTCTATTTTGATTCTGTCGATTTCGCCCAGTTCGAGCGCATAAGAAAGCGCCTGACCGGGATTGTTCGTATGGACGTGAACCTTGACCATGGACAGGTCGCCGATGACAAGCACGCAATCGCCGATCGCCATCAGCTTATCGCGGAAATCGTCGATATCCGACTCTTTCGTCGCGGGTTTGAGATTGATGACGAAAAACTCGGTGCAGTATGCAAATTCTATGGCGTCGAGCTCTGTCAGATCGACATGGAACTGTTCGTAATTGTTGGTCTTTCCTTCGGAAACTTTTTTGATGCTGTCGTCGAATTCGAGGTTGACCTCTTCCTGTCCCATAAGGCTGTTATAAAAGCCCTGGAACACGATGAGAAGGCCGCGTCCGCCGGCGTCGACGACGCCCGCTTTTTTCAGCACCGGCAGCATTTCCGGCGTCTGTTTGAGCGTTTCCTCGCCCACTTTGAGTATGGAATTGAAAAAGTCGAGAACGTTATTGGTACGCTTTGCGAACTTGACCGACTGTTCGCTCATCACGCGAATGACGGTAAGTATCGTGCCTTCCTGCGGCTTGGTGACAGCCTTATAGGCGACCTCGCATCCTTTCACGAGAGCACGGGAAAGATCCTTGACGGTTATTTCTTCCGCGCACACGGCAAGCTCCACCGCCATGCCCTTGAGTATCTGACTGGTTATGACGCCGCTGTTGCCGCGCGCGCCTCTGAGCGCGCCTTTGCTTATGGCTTCGCACAGAACGCTTATATCGTTATTGGGACAAGCGGTCACTTCCTTGGCGGCCGACAGAAGCGTAAGCGACATATTCGTGCCGGTATCTCCGTCAGGTACGGGAAAAACATTGAGAGAGTCTACGTGTTGTTTATTACTGTCCAGCAGTTTTGCTCCGTTGAGAATCATCTTTCTGAGCATAACGCCGTTGATAGATTTTACAGCCATTGAATATATTACTCCATGAAACCGGCGGCGTGCGCCGGCAGCGGAACCGAAAACAATCCGCCCGAATATCAAAAATAAATGCAAAAAATATATCGCCGAGCCGCCGCACTGCGGAGCGGCACGACCTGTCGGCCGACGGCCGCAGAATTTCACTGTATGAATTATTGTAGCGCAAACGAAGGGAAAATGCAAGGGTTTTGCCGCAAGTTTAGCAAATTTGCCGGCAATTCGATAAAAATTGTTATATCCGGGAAAAAAGTTTGAAAATTTGCTTGCAATTCTGCGCCGCTGGTGATATATTATTACGGTAACTACGAAAACGGAGGCAAACGAGAAATGAGCAAGGTATGTGCTATATGCGGCAAAGGCAGAACCGCAGGCAAAAACGTTAGCCACTCCAACCGTCACACCGTCAGATCTTTCAGCGCGAACGTGCATAAGATGAAACTCGATATCGACGGACAGGTCAAGAGTGTGTATGTCTGCACCCGCTGCAAAAGAACGATGAACAAAGAAGGCTGATAACTTTCCGCACAGGAAATTTCGGTTGGCCGACGGCATGCCCGTCGGTCTTTTCTTCGTGCTCTCCGTCGGGTCCCGGGCGCATGATCCCCCGTACGAATCGGCCTCGGAGCCGCGGACTGCCGCTATACAAATATACGCGGGTTTTTCCGGAATTTGCCCTGAATCCGCAAAAAAGGGCCGTTTTTCGCTATCCGAAAAACGGCCCTCAAAAATTAAGTTATGTTTTTATTACATCATGATCCGGCGTGCTCCGCCCCGCTTTCCGGTTTCTTTTTTCTGCAGAAAAATCTGATAATCGCGCCTATAAATCCGGGCGCCTTGATACAAATTATTTTTGCCATTTCAGCTGCCTCCCGTGATTATATATGCCGCAGGCAGCCGCAAGGTTACCGGCCGCGCGTTCTACCCTGAAACGTCGCGATGACCTTTTCCGGAGTGGGAGAATTGAATGCGCAGCTGCCGGACACTATGATGTCCGCTCCCGCGTCCGCTATCATGGCCACGTTATCCTCGTTGGCTCCCCCGTCCATTTCGATTTCGACGGCAAGACCGCGGCGGACAATCTCGGCGCGCAGCGTTTTGATCTTATCGGTGGTTTCGGGAATATATTTCTGGCCGCTGAACCCGGGATGCACGCCCATGACGATAACGAAATCCGCGTAGTCGAGCAAAGGAAACAGCGCGTCGATCGGAGTTTCGGGACATATCGCGATACCTGCCTTTATGCCTGAATTTTTTATCGACACGAGATTCTCTTTCGCCGAGTCGGTAGCCTCGACATGAAAAGCCAGCCTGTCGGCGCCGCTCTGAATATATTTATCCAGATAGCGTTCCGGCTTTACTATCATAAGGTGCACGTCGAGCGGAAGCACGGCGCACTTTCTTATGTCCGCGATCATCTTGTGTCCGAACGTCAGGTTGGGTACGAATACGCCGTCCATAACGTCGCAGTGAATCATATCGGCGCCCGCTTTTTCCATGCGCGCCGTTTCCGCGCCCATTCTCGAGAAATCTCCGCTGAGTATGGACGGAGCCGCTTTTATCATATTTATCCTCCGTTGTTTTCCGTATATTTTCTTTTCAGCTGACCGCATGCGCCCTCTATATCCTCTCCGAGCGAACGCCGGATGGTTGCGGACACGCCCAGGCCTGCGAGCATTTTCAAAAATCCGTCGGCTTCACGTCGGTTAACGCCCGCGAGCGCGGAACCAGTTTCGTTGAGCGGAATCAGATTTACGTGACAGGGAAAGTTTTTCGCAAGTCCGGCAAGCGCTTTCGCGTCCGCGGCCGAAATATTGAAGCCACGCATCATCGCGTATTCGAATATTATGCGCCTTCCGCTCTTTTCGAAATAATATTTCGCGGCGGCTATTATGTCCGAAATTTTGTAACTTCTGCCTGACGGCATAACCCGGACACGCTTATCGTCGAAGGGCGAATGAAGCGAGATGCACAGCGTCACGGAAAAACCGTCGTCCGCAAGCCGTCTTATATTTCCGGTAAGGCCGCAGGTGGAAAGTGAGATTCCGCGCTGCCCCACGCCCTGTCCTTCGGTAAGCAGCCGAATGAATGCCGTCACATTTTCGTAATTGTCGAGAGGCTCGCCGCTGCCCATCAGCACAACGTTGCCGACACGCGCCCCGGGATCCTTTTTTTCGAGGTATGAATTCGCGCATATGACTTCGCCGAGCATTTCGCCGGCGGTAAGGTTGCGGAACAGCCCGTCCTTGCCTGACGCACAGAAGGCGCAGCCCATACGGCATCCCACCTGGGTTGATACGCACATCGTATAGCCGTATTTATATTTCATCAGCACGCCTTCTATAAGACTGCCGTCGCGCAGTCGGAACAGGAACTTCACGGTGCCGTCCCGCGAAACCGCCTCTTTGATTATCGCGGCGCCGACGGCGTCGTACTCTTCCGCCAGACGGCCGCGCAGCGTCTTAGGCACGTTACTCATTTCCGGAAAATCCGTGCCGCGGTTGATCCAGCCGTATATCTGTTCGGCCCGGTAGCGCTCCGCGCCAAGCGGGGCGAGTTCGGCGGCGAGCGAAGCTTTATCGTAATCGGTAAGAAGTTTTTTCATTTCGCCCGCCTCATCTTCGCCACAAAAAATCCGTCGCAGCCGTCGGTATCCGGAAAAAACCGAGTAAAGCCGTCTTTCGTTTCACCGTACGGAAGCCCGGTCGGCTCGGCAGAATACGTGTCGTGCGCGGCCAGGAACTCCGAAACGACAGCCTCGTCCTCGGCTCTGAAAAGCGAACAGGTGGAATATGCAAGCACGCCGCCCGGCGCTACATACTCCGCGGCCGCGGTCAGTATGCGCTTTTGCAGCGAAGCAAGCGCGGCGACGTCATCGTCTTTTTTGAAAAGCAGTATATCCGGCGACGAATTTATAAGTCCGCTTCCCGTGCACGGAACGTCGCATATAACTGCGTCGAAAGAATTTTTCCATTCCGCACGGATTTTCGTCGCGTCGTTTTGCATGACTTTAATATCCGCGCCCATCCTGTCCGCATAAGAACGTATAAGGTTTACGCGATGCGGATGCACGTCGCAGGCCGTAACGGACGACTGCGGCAGCAATTCTTTAATGTATATAGCCTTTCCGCCCGGCGCCGCGCAGAGATCGAGCACGCGTGCGTTTTCGGGCAGATTCTCCGCAAAAATTCCGGCGGCCATAACCGAAGAAAGCGACTGCGCCGTATAAAGCTTCGGGTCAAGCGCACGAAGCATACTATGTGTGACATAATACCCGAATTTTGTGCGTATTATTTGCTCGTTTTTTGATTTTTCAACAATCAGATTGTCGAATTCTTCCCTGCCGATCCGCAGTCCGTTCCGGCGAATATGCGTCAGATTATTGTTTTCTGCCGACAAAATTTTTTCGGCGCGGTCCCCGAAATCTTCAACAAGCCTGCGCACCGCACATTCCGGGCGGCTGTATTTCAAAGCCAGCGATGCCGGATCGGATCCGCCGTCAGGCACCGTCACCCCCTTTGCCCGCCGGAGCACCGCATTTACAAAACCGGCGACGCCGGGCATGCGCTTTTTTGCAAACGCGACATAACGGCTCACGACAGCATAATCGGGTTCGCTGCCGTACAGCAGTTCATACAGTCCCATTTTCAGAAGCACGGACAAACCGGCCTTTACTTTCCGCTCGGCGACAGAAGAAATCACATAATCGAGCCGCGCGCTCTTGTCAAGCACGCCGTACACAAGCGCGGTAATTTTTCCGCGGGCCTGCGGCGGCGCGACGTCCAGAGCCCGGTCGAGTTCAATGGAAGAATATGCGCCGCCCGAATAAATTCCGGACAGCACGCCGTAAGCCGTGCGCTCGATTGTGAAATCAGGATTCAACCCAATATCTCCCCTTCGGTTATTTTATTTCCGTTGAGAAAGTCGGCGTAGCTCATTCGCTTTTTTCCTTCCGCCTGCAATTCTTCCAGCCTCACGGATCCCCTGCCGCATGCGACGATTATTCCGCTTCTGTCCGACACGATTACTTCGCCCGGACGTCCCGTTCCGTCGGCAGGCAGAACGCGGTGAAGTTTAATCGTACGGCCGCAGTGATAGGTAAACGCTCCCGGCCACGGAGTAACGCCGCGCACGCGGTTGCATACCGCTTCGGCGGAGGCCGTCCAATCGATCAGTCCGTCGCTCTTTTTAAGCATGGGAAAATAAGTGGCCTCGGCTTCGTTCTGAGGTACGGGTACAACGGTTTCGCCGCATTCCAGCTTGTTCAGATATTCGAGCAAGGTTTCGGCGCCGAGCCCTCCTAATTTGTCAAACAACGTCCCTGCCGTGTCTTCCGGCAGTATTTCAATTTTTTTTGCAAGCAGTATGTCCCCGGTGTCCAGCCCCTCGGCCGTCTGCATGACGGTCACTCCGGTTTCCTTTTCCCCGTTTATAAGCGCCCACTGCACCGGAGAACTGCCGCGATATTTGGGCAGCAGCGACGCATGAACGTTCACAACGCCGTGCGGCGGAATATCGAGAATCTCGCGGCTCAGTATCTGTCCGTAAGCCGCGGTAACGAATATGTCTGCGCCAAGCGCGCGCAGATCGTCCGCGCCCTCTTTGCGCAATTTTTCGTATTGCAGTACGGGGATCCCGCGTTCGGCGGCATATCGCTTGACGGGCGATTGCACGACGGCTCCGCGGTTTCCCGGCCTGTCCGGCTGCGTTACAACCGCCGCAACGTCGTGTTTTTCGCACAGCGCCGACAGCGTATAAAGCGCGAAATCGGGCGTTCCCATAAAAACTATGCGCATAACGTTCCCCTTATCTGCCGCCCGGCAGCATTTTATCTATAAACAGCACGCCGTCGAGATGATCGAACTCGTGACAGCATATGTCGGCAAGAAAACCTTCGGCGTTCAGTACGAAACGCTTGCCGTTTCTGTCATACGCCAGCACTTCTATTTTTTTCGGCCGCTCCACCTCACCGCTTATGCCGGGTACGCTCAGACACCCTTCTCGGCAGATCTGTCTGCCCGAACTGCTAACGATTACGGGATTGACGAATTCGTAAAAATCCCTGCCGTCGGGGCTGATTACCACCGCCCGTTTGAGCACGCCCACCTGCGGCGCGGCAAGGCCTACGCCGTCCGCAGCAATCATCGTTTCGCGCATATCGTCAAGCAATTCGCCCAGCCGCCCGTCGAATTCGGTAACCTCGCGGCTTCTCTTGCGAAGCAGTTCGTCGCCCACTTTAACTATAAGTCTTTTTGCCATAGCATGTATTCCTCGGATTCAGGATAATTTTACGGGATTGATTTCCGCATACGACGTGACTTTCGGTTCGCGGCATTCATCCACGATCCCGTATACGGCGTCGATTATTTCATCCGATCCCACAGTCAGCCGCACGAGTATCTGCATGCGGTATTCGTCCATTATCTTTTTCAGCGGCGCCCTCATATAAGCGAGATAAATAAATTTATCCGGATACTTTTCCTTGAGTGCGACAACCCTCTCGTATATGTTTTTGAGCACTCCGCCCGCCTTCGCGTCGTCGCTGCCGCTTACGAGCACGCGCATTATCGTGGCAAATGGCGGGTACTTCGTCACTTCGCGCAGATTGATTTCCTTCTCGTAAAAGCCCTTGTAATCGCCTGTCCTGACGTATTCGTAAACATAATGTTTCGGCGCGTATGTCTGCAGCACGACCTTGCCGGGAAGAGACGCTCTGCCAGCACGGCCCGCAACCTGCGTGGTCAGCTGAAACGTGCGCTCAACGCTGCGGTAGTCCGCCGTATGCAGGCTCATATCCGCATCGAGTATACCCACGAGCGTGACGTCGGGAAAGTCGTGCCCTTTCGCTATCATCTGCGTTCCGACGAGAATGCGAGCTTTTTTCTCGCCGAATTCGCCGAGAATGCGCGCGTGCGCGCCCTTGGTGCGCGTGCTGTCGTTATCCATACGCAGAACGCCCACGCCCGGGTACATTTCTTCCAGCAGCCTGACAACCTTTTCCGTGCCGATATATCCTTCCCTGATAAACGGAGAACCGCACTTGGGGCATACGTCGAGCATGGAATACATGTTGCCGCAGTAATGGCATTTGAGCCGGTTTTCCTCGCGGTGATAGACCAGCGAAACGTCGCACCTCTCGCATTTCGCCACAAAGCCGCAGGCGCGGCACATAACGAACGAAGCGTAGCCGCGGCGGTTGAGAAACAGCATCGCCTGATTTCCGCTTTCCAGACAGGCGTCCAGTTCGCGCAGCAGCGGCGCGGAAAAAATACTGTTGTTGCCGAGCGCTATTTCGCGGCACATATTGACGATTTCGATTTCCGGCAGCGGGCGCTTGTTGACGCGCCCCGTAAGCTCGAGCAGTTCGTATCTGCCCGTTTTGGCCGCATAATACGTTTCCACGGAAGGAGTCGCGCTGCCGAGCACGAGATTGGCGCCGTTGTACTTAATGCGCCACTCCGCGACTTCCGCGGTAGAGTATCGCGGGGTTCTGTCCGATATGTAACTGGAATCGTGCTCTTCGTCTATGATTATAATGCCTACGTTTTCGAGCGGCGCGAACACCGCGCTTCTGGCGCCGAGCACCACTTTCGCCTCGCCTGACAGGCACTTCCGCCATTCGTCGAATTTTTCGCCCTGGCCGAGCGCACTGTGCAGTACGGCGACCTTATCCCCGAAACGGGAGCGGAAGGAACGCAGCACCTGAGGCGTCAGCGAAATCTCGGGGACGAGCATGATTGCGGTACGGCCGGCGGCAAGCGCTTCCTCTATACAGCGCATGTACACTTCGGTCTTGCCGCTGCCCGTCACTCCGTGAAGCACGAACGTCTTCCCCTTCGCGGCAGTTATGGCGACCACGGCGGATTTCTGCTCGCCCGTAAGCTCAACGGGGACATATTCGCCGGCTTTGACGTCGGCATACGGCAGTCTCATCTGCTCCGCGTCCGTTATTTCCACAATGCCGCGGCCGGCGAGATTGCGGAGCGCGCTCGCGGATACGACTTTTGTAAGCTCGCTGACGAGCTCGCCTTCCGGCTTTTCCGTCAGCAGATACTCGAACAGTTCGTGCTGTGCGAGCGCGGTTTTCTTTATAAATTCGTTGGGATCGCGGTCGCGGTAAGCTTCGGAAAGGCGCGCGTACTGGCGGGTAAGTTCCCTGACCCTTCCGCCGCGCATCGCGGCAGGAATAAACAGCCTGAGCACGTCCACTTTGAGCAGGTGCATGCGCGCGACCATATAATCCAGCAGCCCGAACATTTCTTCCGTGATAATGGGACGCGCGTCGAGTACGCTTATGACGTCTTTCAGCTTTCCCTCGGGAACGTCGGTATGCTCTTTCAGTCCGATCACGAACCCCTCCACCGTCATTCGGCCGAACGGTACCGTTACGCGCACACCGCGTTTTATGTCAAGCTCTCCGCATCCGTAATCGAACACGCGGTCTACTTCGGCCGCGGCGATATCCACGATAACTTCGGCGAACATCAGTCCGAAATCCTGTCGAGAATAACGTCGGCAAGCTGTCTTTTCGGCATAATCGGCAGTTTCTCGGCGCCTCTGCGGTCTATCAGCGTAACGATATTGGTATCGGTGCCGAAGCCTGCGCCTTCTGCCGTGACGTCGTTGGCAACCACGAGGTCGGCGTTCTTTTTAAGCAGTTTCGCAGATGCGTTGGCCTCGAGATTCTCCGTCTCCGCAGCAAAAACGACAAGCTTTCTGCCGCCTTTGATTTTGCCGGCGGCCGCGGCGATATCCTCCGTTTTTTCGAGTTCGAGCGAAAAGGCGCCCGATTTGATTTTCTGTTTTGCCGCGGCACGCGGTCTGTAATCACAGGGCGCGGCGGCCTTAATTATAACATCGGACCGCGATACGTTCGCAAGCACAGCGTCGTACATTTCCCGCGTCGTGCTTACGTCTATCGTTTCGAAACGGGCATCGTCTATTCCCGCATCCGTCCGTCCGCGCACGAATATCACTTGCGCGCCTCTGTCGGCAGCGGCAAGCGCTATCGCAAAACCCATTTTGCCGCTGGATCTGTTGCAGATGAAGCGCACGGGATCGATCGGCTCCGCCGTACCGCCCGCAGTGACGAGCACGGTTTTCCCGTCGTAATCTTTTTTCGGGAAAAGCAATTCTATTACCCTTTCCTCTATTTCCTTTGGCTCGGCCAGTCTGCCGCTGCCCTTATCCCCGCAGGCGAGCATGCCGCTCCCGGGATCGACAAAAAGATACCCGCGCGAGCGCAGCAGTTTTTCGTTATCGCGGTACGCGGCCGATTCCAGCATGTTGGTATTCATGGCCGGAGCTATGAGCACGGGACACTTGCATGCCATGACCGTCGTGGACAGAAAATCGTCCGCGATTCCGGCCGCGAGCTTGCCGGCAAAGTCTGCGGTGCAAGGCGCGATCACGCAAACGTCCGCTTTTTTTGCAAGAGAAATATGCTCGACCTCCCACTCCCGCGCGGGGTCGAACATATCGACAACCACCCTGTTCGCACTGAGCGTTTCGAACGTGAGCGGCGAAACGAACTTGGTCGCATTCTCGGTCATGGCGACGCACACTTCGGCGCCCTGCTTGCGCAAAGAAGAAACAAGTTCGCATACTTTATAGACGGCGATGCCTCCGGTAACGCCGACCATTACGCATTTGCCTTTAAGATTCATCAGTCCTCGTAAACGGGTTCGACGTTTCCTTCGTATACTTCGGTTGCGGCGTACGAAATCGGATTCGTACCTGCCGGAATGGCGTTTTCATCCCCGATCTTCTGCTGAAGCTCGCGCGCGCGCTTGGTCACAAGGCATACGAGCGCATATTTGCAGCCTATTTTTTCCACAAGTTTATCGATGGGCGGTTCTACCAACATATTTTATTCGCTCCTTTTTGAATTTTCGATTATTTTTATGACTTCGCCGACGGCTACGTCTATATCTTCGTTGACCACTCTGTAATCGAACAGACCGCTCTGTTCGATCTCGCTTTTGGCCAGCGCCAGCCGCGCGCCGACCTGTTCTTCCGACTCGGTTCCGCGGCCGATCAGCCTGCGGCGCAGTTCCTCCACGCTGGGAGGAAGCACGAACACGGTCACGCAGTCGGGATACGCCTGCTTTATCTGCCGCGCGCCTTTGACGTCGATTTCCAGCAGCACGTCGCGGCCGGCGTCCAGCTTTTCCAGAACGGGCGCTTTGGGCGTGCCGTAAAAATTCCCGACCGTTTCGGCGCTTTCCAGCAACATGCCGCTGTCGCGCATTTCGAGAAACTTTTCGCGCGACACGAAATAATAATGCACTCCGTCGATCTCGCCATCACGCGGGGGGCGCGTCGTCACCGATACGGAAACCGTAAGATCGGGCAACAGTTTGAGCAGCCGCGAATACATCGTGCCCTTTCCCACTCCGGACGGACCTGACAGTACTATAAGCAGACCTTTTTTCATTCCACGTTCCTTATCTGTTCCTTGATTTTTTCCAGCTCGTTTTTCATTTCCAGCACGAGTTTGGTAAGTTCGAGATCGTTGGCCTTACTCCCCATCGTATTGATTTCACGGTTCATTTCCTGCGACAGAAAATCGAGGCGGCGGCCCTGCGGCTCGTTAAGTTCCAATGCGGCAAGGAACTGGTCTATATGCGAGGTCAGTCGGGAAATTTCCTCGTTTATGTCGCATTTGTCAGCGAACACCGCCACTTCCATAGCGATGCGCGATTCGTCCACCGGCACGCCTTCGAGCAGTTCGGTAACCCGCTTCGTGATCTTGTCGCGGTAATCGGCGACAACTCCCGGCGCACGCGTCACGACGGCAGTGAGCGCTTTCACAATATTGCCTATAAGTTTCTTGAAATCGGTTTTGATTCCGGCGCCTTCCACTGAACGCATGGCGTCAAGCTCGGCGGCGGCCTTCGACGCGGCCTCCGAAAAAAGCGCGGTTATCTCGTCGCGGTCCTCTTCCGCGGCGGTAAGCGTCAGGACGTCGGGCATACGAAGAAGCGACGACACCGTAAAATCGTTGGCAAGACCGAACTCGCTCTGCACGGCTTTGGCCGCTG
The DNA here is from genome assembly GCA_904387375.1 of Candidatus Protoclostridium gallicola. Classification (GTDB taxonomy): domain Bacteria; phylum Bacillota; class Clostridia; order Christensenellales; family Pumilibacteraceae; genus Protoclostridium; species Protoclostridium gallicola. The sequence continues at coordinate 147,978 of CAJFLE010000001.1, read as the reverse complement.
CGACGTATTCGGAAGCAAGCCCGTAATCGAGACTGACCTTTTTGTCGCTCTCGCCTATAATTTCGTATGTGTACATTATGTCGACGGTACCCCGTCTGACGACTTCCTGTATGCGCTTTTTGACCGCGTCCTCCACAAAACCGAGAGCCTTGGGAAAACGCGAATTCATTTCGAGATATCTGTTATTTACGGCTTTAAGCTCGATCGTCACTTTTCTGTGTTCGTTGGACGCCTCGCCTTTGCCGTAGCCGGTCATACTTTTCATAAAAACATCACCTCGGAGAATGCAATATATTATATAATACCACCAAAGCGATTTCAAATCAAGCGTTTAACAGCTCTAAAAACTCGCTTTCTCCGATTATTCGCACCCCGGCAGCCCTGGCTTTTGAAAGTTTGCTGCCTGCGTTTTCGCCGGCGACCACCAGCGTAGTGGCTCCGGTAACGGATGACTGCACGACGCCGCCGGCAGCTTCTATAAGTTCCGACGCTTTGGAGCGCGTCATCGATTGCAGCGTTCCGGTAAGCACGACCTTCTGTCCGCTCATCACACCTTCCTTTCTGACGGGAACGGCGTATGTCACGCGAGCCAGCAGTTCGCGAACGAAATCGGCGTTTTTCTCAAAATACGAACGGATGTCGTTCGCAACTACGGGCCCTATATCGTCCACTCCGGACAGCTCGTCGGCATCCGCTTCGGCGAGCTTTTCCACGCTTCCGTACACCGCCGCGAGATCTGCCGCCAGCTTTTTACCCACATTGGGAATACCGAGCGCGTTTATCAGCGCGGCCAGGCTTATATGCCTGCGCGTATTTATGGACGATATCACGTTATCCGCTTTTTTGTCCTTGAACGAATCCAGCCCGACCAGCTGCTCTTTTTTCAGATCGTACAGCTGCCATGCCTTGTCTATTCCCAACCTATCGTAAAAAAGACCGAGCGTCTTGTCGCTCAACCCTTCGATATCCGCACAGTCCTTAGATACAAAATGAGCCAGCCGCGCCACGATCTGCGGACGGCAGCCGTCGGAGTTCGGACAGAAAATATGCGCGCCGTTCTCGTAAAGCGCAGCGCCGCACGCAGGGCACACGGTCGGACGCTTTATTTCACCCTCGCCCGTTCCGTCGACAGCGGCAAGAATCTCGGGAATAACGTCATTGCTTCGACGGATAAAAACAGTACTGCCCGGCCGCACTTTTTTACGCACGATATCCGCGTAATTATTGAGAGTCGCACGGCTGACCGTGGCGCCGCAAAGCTGAACGGGCTCGAGCACCGCGAGCGGCGTAAGCTTTCCCGTCCTGCCCACCTGCCACCGCACTTCTTTCAGCACGGTTGTCGTCTCTTCCGCCTCGAACTTGTAAGCGACCGCCCATCTCGGGAATTTATCCGTATAGCCGAGCTTATCGCGCAGAGAAAAATCGTTTACCTTCACGACCATTCCGTCGATATCGAAATCGAGAGCGTCGCGGTTTACTGCTTCGATTTCGGCAATTATTCTATCTATGTCAGACGTAATAATTAGCTTTTCGGTGCGGAATTTGTGATTTTTCAGCCATTCGATGCCGTCGGACTGAGAAGTAACCGTATCCGGCGACATATAATTCACGTCATAGAAAACGATATCCAGCTTTCTCGACGCCGTAACCTTCGGATCAAGATTGCGCAGCGCTCCCGCCGCAGCGTTCCTCGGATTCTTCAGGGGTTCGGCCGCTTCGGCATTATATTTCTTAAATACGGAGCGGCGCATTATGCACTCGCCTTTCACCTCCGCCGTCCCGTCGAAAGGAATGCGGGACGGAACCGAACGAATTGTCATCACCTGCGCGGTAACATCCTCGCCGACGACGCCGTTACCGCGCGTTGCCGCGCCCGAAAACAAACCGTTTTCGTAAGTTACGACAACGGTCAGTCCGTCAAGTTTGTATTCGAGAGTGTACTCCGCGTTTCCTACGGCCTTTTTGATTTTTGCATCCCATTCGCGCAGTTCTTCGAAACTCTGGCACTTATCCAGCGAATACAGCCTGCCGAAATGAGTGTGCTGCGCGAACGCTTTGACAGGTTCTCCGCCCACCTTTCTCGTGGGCGAATCGTCAAGCCTGACGCCCGTTTCCTTTTCGAGCGCGACGAGTTCGTCATACAGTCTGTCGTACACGTTATCCGCGACGCTCGGATCGTCGAGGACGTAATACCTGTAAGAATATTCATTAAGCAGAGCGACAAGCTCTTCCATTCTGTTTTTCTGCGTTTCCGTCATATTTTTTCGATGGGCGCAAATGCCAGCGACAAGGTGATTTTCCCCACCTTATCGAAATTTATCACAAGATAAGAGTTGGCTCCGACATCGGTAACTCCTTCCACCACGCCTTCTCCGAATTTTTTATGTCTTACGCGCGTACCCACGGGAAAATCGCCGGCGCCGCCGTTACTCCTTCGCACCGCGGTATTCTGCGCCGAAACACCGTGAGCGCCGGCCGCAGAAACTCTGCCGGATCCGGTATCCGATCTTTTCTCATACGTTTTGCGTTCCCTCGGCGCACCCGCGGCAAATCTGCTGTCAATCTCTCCGAAAAATCTGCTCGGCCTGCAAAGTTTGCGCTCGCCGTACATATAGCGCGATGAGCAGTATGTCAGATAAAGCCGCTCCTTAGCGCGCGTGATAGCGACATACATAAGCCGCCGTTCCTCTTCCAGCTCGCTTATATCGTCGGCCGCGCGGCCAAGCGGAAACAAACCCTCTTCCACGCCGATTACAAATACGTTGCGGAATTCCATGCCCTTAGCGCTGTGCACGGTGGAAAGAAATACGCAGTCCCCCGCCGACTCGTCGCCCTCGGTATACAGCGTCACCTCTTCGAGAAAATCGTCCAGACTGCCGCCGCGGCTGTCCGTAAATTCATGCACCGACGACAGAAAATCATCTATATTGAGCCTGCGCGCGGTGTTTTCTTCCGTATCCTCTTCGTAGACGGCGGCGATTCCCGTATCCTTTACGACTTTTTCCGCCAGCTCGGCGACGGTAAGCCCGTCCTTTGCTTCGCGAAGAGCGGCTATCAGATTGCCGAACGGCGTAAGCTTTTTTACGATCGCGGGCGAAAGGTGCGCCGAGCCTATGTCCGCAAGGACGTCGGACATGCTTTTGCCTTCGGCGACGCAGTATTCCGCCAAAGCGGATACGGTACCGTCGCCTATGCCCCGCTTGGGAAAATTGATGACGCGGAGCACCGCGTCGTCGTCCGCAGGATTGGCCAGTATGCGCAGATACGCGATGATGTCTTTGACCTCCTTGCGGTCGAAGAAACGGAATCCGCCGTAGACCTTATACGGGATATTATACTGCATGAACCGCTGTTCGAGCAGGCGCGTAAGCGCGTTTACCCGCATAAGTACGGCAAAATCGTGCGGGCGGTATCCGTCACGCATCAGCCTGTTTATAGTGTTGACGACGAAATCGGCCTCGTCCGCCTCGGTGGCCGCAAGATAAGCGGTAACGCTTTCTCCCGGACCGAGATCCGACCACAGCGTTTTTTCTATGCGCGACACGTTGTTTTTGATAAGATTGTTCGCAGCAGTAAGTATATTTCCGGTCGAACGGTAATTGCGTTCGAGCCGATAAATTTTCGCGCCGAAATCCTCGATAAAGTGCTGCATGTTGGTAACGTCGGCGCCGCGCCAGCCGTAAATGCTCTGATCCTCGTCGCCCACCACAAAAATATTGCCGTGCGCGGCGGCAAGCATGCGCACCAGCCCGTACTGTATCACGTTGGTATCCTGAAATTCGTCCACGTGTATGTAGCGGAAGCGGTCGCCGTAATAAGCAAGTATATCCGGGCAGCGTTCAAACAAATCGTAAGTTTTCAACAGCAAGTCGTCGAAATCCATGGCGTTGTTGCTTTTGAGCTTTGCTTCGTATGCCGAAAAAACGCGTTCTATCGTTTCGATATCCGGAATAAAGCTATTGATCTCCGCATATTTTTCCGGCGTCAGCCCCTGATTTTTGGCGTCCGAAATACAGCGCACGGCCGTTTTCCAGAAATTATCGCCGGTCTCGCCCATATCCTTGACAATCTGCTTTACCATGCGCTCGGTTTCGTCCTGCGCGTATATCGTGAAATTTTTGGAATAACCGAGCTTTTCGGCATGCCGTCGGAGTATGCGCGCGCACATGGAATGGAAGGTCGAAATCCATATATCCGCAGCGCCGGGCACAATGGCGAGCAGACGGTTTTTCATTTCCTCCGCCGCCTTGTTCGTAAACGTTATTGCAAGCACGTTATAGGGCGGCACGCCGAGATCTTCGACTATATGCGCAATCCTGTGCGTAAGAAGGCGGGTCTTTCCGCTGCCCGCCCCCGCCGTCACGAGTACCGCGCCCTCGGTGTCGAGAGCGGCCGCACGCTGCTGTTCGTTCAGTCCGTCAATGCTCATCTTTCAGCCTCCCGAGCGCGGTTTTATAGCCGTCGGCGCCGTATTCGAGGCACTTGTTAATTCTGCTTATGGTCGCCGTGGACGCACCCGTAGCGACGGAAATCTCCTGATAAGTGCGGCCTTCGTCCAGAAGACGCGCGACGTAAAAGCGCTGCGCCATCGCCTGTATCTCGGAAACCGTGCATATATCCTCGAAAAACGCATAGCATTCGTCGAGATTGCGCAGTCCGAGAACAGCGCGGTAAAAGCAGTCGGTATGTTCGTTTTTCAGTTTGCTGTTCATATTACGCTCCGTGCGCCGTAAATACGTTTTAAGTATGAAAACAGTTTAGCACACTAAAGCGCATAAGTCAAACGTATTTGGTTTTTTCTTTATAATAGCGCTCGCGCAGTTCCCGGAATTTTGCCGACAGTTCGAGAATATAACGCTGCCTGTTAGCCTCGTCCAGCTTATCGAAAACGGTGCGGTCGACGAGCTGACCTATGGGGTTCATGACGTTTTCGTCGCGGTCGAGAATCTCGCGGACTTTCACGTAAAGTTTTTCCTCCTTTTCGGCGAAGTCGTCGCCCATAGCCACCTTGTTTACGATCTCGTACTCGCGCTTGCGCACCGAACTTGCCAGATTGAGTTTGGAACTGTCCGCAGTGACAGTCATCATGCGATCGCGCTCCTCCTGCATCTTCTGCCAATAGCCCATTTTCATGCGCTGTTTCGCCAGCAGCGCGCGTCTTTTGATTTCGCTGATTTCTTTTTTCATGTCTGCCTCCGTTGCTTTCTGACGACATTATACTACCGCGCGCGAAAAATGGGTATACGTTCGACAAACATAGGAGAAAACAGACGATATACGTCAAAATCATATAAATTTTGCGCTCATACTATGGAGGCGCGATAAATCGGGAATGACAAAATCCCGCAAAGAAACATCTTTGCGGGATTCAGGCAGGCTTGTTATCAGCCCTTATTGCCGCGTTTACGCGCAGCTTCGGACTTCTTCTTTCTTCTTACGGAAGGCTTCTCGTAAAATTCCTTCTTGCGAAGATCGCCGAGGATATTGTCCTTCTGACACTTTCTTTTGAAACGTTTGAGAGCGCTCTCGAGCGACTCGTTTTCGCCGACTTTAACTACGGACACAGAATTTCACCGCCTTTCCCGAACGGGCCGAATTTGCCGATCTTCCGATTCAGCCGTAAAATGATACCACATCAGCGGCGCTTTGTCAAACGTTTTTTCGGGTACGGAACCGTTTATTTACGCAGATCGGGAAAATCGAGCGGCTGACCGCCGAGAATGTGCACGTGAAGATGGAAAACGGTCTGCCCCGCGTCGTCGCCCTGGTTGATTACGAGACGGTAGCCGCCGGAAAGTCCGAGACGGTCGACAAGCCCCGGAATACGGCGCAGGCCGCGAATGAGAGCGGCGGCGTCATCGTCCGTCATTTCGGCGATCGTCTTATAATGCCGTTTGGGGATCATGAGATAATGCTTCTCCGCTTTCGGATCGATGTCTCTGATTACGAAAACGTCGTCGTCCTCGTACACTTTTTCCGAAGGGATCTCCCCTTTCATAATCTTACAGAAAATACAGTCGTTCATTTTATCTGACTCCTTCTTTGTATAATTCTTTTACGGTAATATCGGCCGTTTCGCCGCTCCTTTTGTCGGCGTAAACGCGGACGTAATTGCTCGCATAGCCCGAACATTCTCCGTCCGACTCTTCTTCAAAGTATACCGACAGCGTTCTGCCCATCTGCGAAAGCAGAAAATCGCGTTTAAGTTCAGCCTTAATTTCGCCGAGAATATGCGCCCGACGGCGCCGCTCCGCCATAGGCAGCTGGGGCATCCCCGCCGCGCGCGTACCCTTGCGCTCGCTGTACGGAAATACATGCATATCCGAAAAACCGACGCGGCGCACAAACGCGCAGGTTTCCGCGAAATGCTCTTCCGTCTCGGACGGAAATCCGGCAATCACGTCGGTGGTTATGCCCGCGTCCGGGAAATATTCCCGGATAAGTTCGGTTTTACAGAGATATTCCGCGGTCGTATAGTGCCTGTTCATGGCTTTCAGTACGGCATCGGAACCCGATTGCAGCGACAGATGAAAGTGATCGCAGAAGCCGGACTCCTTCAGCGCTTCGAGCAGCGGTCGATCGATTACCGTACATTCGAACGAACTGAGCCGCTTTCTCACCGGCAGCGGCGCGAGCAGTCTCACAAGCTCTGTCAGCGAGAAGCCTATGTCCCTGCCGTACGACGAAACGTCTATGCCCGTAAGTACGATTTCACGGGTATGCCGCGCCGCCTCGCGCGCCTCGGCCAGCACGGACTCAGGCGCACGGGAACGTGAACGCCCGCGAACGTACGGGATGATGCAATACGAACAGAAATTGTTGCAGCCGTCCTGGATCTTTATGTAATCGCGCGTTTTTTCGTGCGCCGGCTGCACCATTTCTTCGAAAGCCGAAGGAACGGTCAGATCAGATATGATCGGCTTGCGTATTATGTCAGACATAATATATTGCAAAACATCATTTTTTCTCCCGTTTCCGCTGATATAAACGACGTTTTTACGCGACAAATACGCCGAAGGTTCGCGCTGGCTGCTGCAGCCGCAGACATATATCTTAGCGTCGGGATTGGCGCGGAGCGCCTTACCTGCCGCCTGCCTGCTCTTCCTGTCAGCCTCGCCGGTAACGGAACAGGTATTTATGATATATCTGTCGGCGCGACACAATTCTTCGGTCACATCACAGCCCGCGCTTCGCAGCGCGGCAATGAGAGAACGGCTTTCGCACTCGTTGACCTTGCATCCCAGCGTCAGCACGCAGACCTTCACCGCCACTCTCCTTCCGCATACATAATGACCGCCGCGGCGGCCACTGCCGCGGTTTCGGCGCGCAGTATGCGCTTGCCCAGTGTAATAGGCTCGTATCCCGCGCTTTTAAGCGCATTGACCTCGCCTTCGGAAAATCCGCCTTCCGGCCCCACTATCAGCGCAACAGACCTTTCGTTTCCCGTCAGCACGTCGTCCAGACGTTTTCCCGCCGCATACGCGCCTTCGTATGCAAAAATCACTGCCTCGTAGCCGGACAGCGTGCGTATCAGCTCTTCGAACGTCAGCACGTCGCCGATTTCGGGCAGACGCGCACGGCCGCACTGTTTGGACGCCTCGTGCGCAGTGCGGACAAGCCTGTCCGTTTTTTCCGAGCGCTTGACGGTGAACTCGCTCACGAACGGTACGATCTTTGCCGCGCCGAGCTCGGTCAGCTTCTGCACGGCATACTCCGTTTTGTCGCCTTTGAGCAGCGCGGCATAAACGGTAAGGCGCAGTTCCGGCTCCGTGGGATTGGGCATGTCCTCGACATACTCCAGCGTAACCGAACTGCGGTCGAACGCCACGGCTTCGTATACGTAATCGCGGCCGTCGTTGGGACAGAGCACCACTCTGTCTCCCACCCGTGCGCGCAGGACCTCAGCCAGGTGCCGATGCTCCTCGCCGGTCAGCCGCAGCCGCGGTTTCTCTATTTTATCGACGAAAAATCTTCTCATTTTCTTCCGAGCAGGAATGCCTGCCATTCGCCTTCGCGGAGAGCCGTTTCGAGAACAAACGCGCCGTCAGCCGTATACCCGCGAAGGACGTCATCCGCGCGGTCATTGATAATGCCGCTGGCAATCACACTGCTTCCGTGCCTCGTGACCGCAGGCAGAGCATCGCGCAGGCGAAGCAGTATATCCGCCGTAAGATTGGCCAGTACTACGTCGGCGACGCCGTTATACTTTTCCGCAAGATCGCCCTCGATCACTTCCGCAGTCAGTCCGTTGAGCGCGAGGTTGGAACGCGTCGCATCCACAGCCTGCGCGTCTATGTCGATAAACGTGCAGGATTTCGCACCAAGCTTCAGCGCGGCAATGCCGAGTATACCGCTCCCGCACCCCACGTCGAGCACCGTCTTCCCTTGCAGATCGAGCCCGGCCAGCAGTTTTATGCACATGCCCGTGCTCTCGTGCAGACCGGTACCGAACGCCATGCCCGGATCTATGAGTATCTTTGGTTTCGACATTTCGCCGTCCATCCACTTGGGCACAACCACAAGCCTGCCGAAATCGAGCGGACGGTAGTATTTTTTCCATTCGTTTTCCCAGTCGGCGGAATCGCACAGCGACACGCTGAGTTCGACCGCGCGGCCGAGGTAATCGCACAGCGCGCGCTCGAGTCCGGATATGTCGGCGTTTTCGTCGAAACAGCCCGTCACGTACGCCGCCGAATTGGCAGCCGCGTCCAGCGAGCTGTCGTAATAATCCCAGTTGCTTTTTGCCTCCAGCACTTCCCTTACGTCCGCACCGTCGGCGACGCTCGCGCCTTCGCTGCCCGCTTCTATCATGGCGTACGAAGCGAGATCGGTTTCGTCGTGCGACACTTTTACGGTAACCTGTCTGTATTTCATAAGCAAACATATATTAAGGAAAGCCCGCTCTCCACGGACTTTCCTTAATATTCCTTTCAAATATTATTTATTGCTGAGGAGGAACGTCTCCGTTCTGTCCCTGAGCCGCCGACTGCTGATAAAGCTTGGTGAACACGTCGTTGGACTTCTTGGAAAGCTCGTCGACCGCGTTCCTTATCGCGTCCGCGTCGTCGCCCTTAAGCACTTCCTTGACTTTCTCCATCTCCTTTTCGAGATCTTCCTTCTCTGCGGGATCGACCTTGTCGCCGTTTTCCTTGAAGAATTTTTCGATGGAGAATATGAGGGCGTCTGCTTTGTTCTTGGTTTCCACAAGCTCTTTTCTCTTGCCGTCCTCGGCCGCAAACTTCTCCGCATCCTTGATTGCGCTCTGTATCTGCTCCTCGCTGAGGTTGGAGGAAGCGGTTATCGTCACGCTCTGCTCTTTGCCAGTGCCCTTATCTTTTGCGGACACATGTACTATGCCGTTGGCATCGATATCGAACGTGACTTCGATCTGCGGCACGCCTCTCGGTGCGGGAGGGATGCCTCCGAGCTCGAAACGGGCGATGGTCTTGTTGTCAGCGGCCATTTTGCGCTCGCCCTGAAGGACGTGGATGTCGACGGAAGGCTGGTTATCGGCAGCCGTCGAAAATATCTGCGATTTCTTCGTGGGTATGGTCGTGTTACGCTCTATTATCTTGGTGAATATACCGCCCATCGTTTCGATACCGAGCGAAAGCGGAGTAACGTCGAGCAGCAGCACGTCCTTGACTTCGCCGCCGAGCACGCCGCCCTGTATAGCGGCGCCGATAGCGACGCATTCGTCGGGGTTGATGCCCTTGAAAGGCTCCTTGCCGGTCAGCTTCTTGACGGCTTCCTGCACCGCGGGGATACGCGTGGAGCCGCCGACGAGGATGACTTTCTGCACGTCGTTAACGGTCATGCCCGCGTCCGAAAGCGCCTGACGACTGAGCTTAATCGTCCTGTCGACAAGATCTGCGGTCAGCGCGTCGAATTTGCTGCGCGTAAGTTCGCACTCGAAGTTGATGGGACCCGAAGGGCCGAAGGACAGGAACGGCAGGCTGATAAGCGTTTTCTGCAGCTGCGACAGTTCGATCTTTGCCTTCTCCGCAGCCTCTTTGAGACGCTGCATCGCCATTCTGTCGCCTTTGAGGTCGATTCCGTTTTCTTTTTTGAATTCTTCGAGCAGATAATCGATTACCTTCTGGTCGAAATCGTCGCCGCCCAGTCTGTTGTCGCCGGCCGTGGCAACGACTTCGAAGACGCCGTCGCCCACTTCGAGTATGGATATATCGAAAGTACCGCCGCCGAGGTCGAACACGAAAATCTTATGGTTGTCGTCGCCGCCTTTGTCGAGGCCGTATGCCAGCGCCGCAGCCGTAGGCTCGTTGATTATTCTGAGCACTTCGAGTCCGGCTATTCTGCCCGCGTCTTTGGTCGCCTGGCGCTGCGCGTCGGTGAAGTATGCGGGTACGGTGATGACCGCCTGCGTCACCGGCTCTCCGATATACGCCTCCGCGTCCTGTTTGAGCTTGGACAGGATCATTGCGGAGATCTCCTGCGGCGAATAGTCGGTGCCGTTGATCTTCACTTTCTTATTGGTGCCCATATCTCTCTTTATGGAGCTTACCGTATTTTCGGGATTGGCGACAGCCTGACGCTTTGCCACCTGCCCGACGAGACGCTCTCCGTCCTTGGAAAATCCGACGACGGAAGGAGTCGTTCTCGAACCTTCCGAGTTTGTTATGACCGTGGGTTCGCCGCCCTCGAGAACGGCGACGCACGAGTTCGTGGTACCGAGGTCTATGCCTATGATTTTGCCCATTGTCTGTATTCCTCCGAAAATTGAATTCTTTGATTATCCGCGCGTCAGCGCGCCACTTTGACCACGCTGTGGCGTAGTATCCTGTCGCCCATCGCGTAACCTTTCTGAAACACTTCTATGACTTTTCCGGCCGCTTCCGGTTTTTCCGCTTCCACCTGCAGTATGGCGTTGTGAAGCTCGGGATCGAACGGCTTGCCGAGCGCGGGAATCTCAGTCACTCCGAATCCGGCGAGCACGTCGCAGAGCTGGCGCTCTATCATGCGCACGCCTTCGGCGACCTTTTCGTCCGTTATCATCTGAAGCGCCTGCCCGATGACGTCGAGCGCAGGAATAACCTTTGTCATCGCGTCCGCTACGCCGTCGTCCTTGGCTTTTTTAAGCTGTTCGTTGGTACGTTTGCGGTAGTTGTCGAAATCGGCCTGCAGCCTCACGTACATACCGTTAATATCCTTGGCGCGCACCGTTTCGCGGTCCTTATCCGCCAGCGCGGCCGAAAGACGGTTTTCCAGGTCGGTAATCTCCGCCGAAAGTTCTGCGATCTTTTCCGCATTCTCGTCGGGCGCTTCCGCCTGCGGATCCGCAGCCGCCGCGGGTTCCGCTTCTTCGGGCTCTGCCGGAATTTCCTTTTCCGTTTCGTCTGCCATTGTCAGCTCTCCTTGTCGTTTTTATCCGTCCTGCCCACGGGAAGCTCGCTGATCGTCTTTCCTATATAATCGAGCACGGACACTATTTTGGAATAGTCCATACGTATCGGACCGATAACCCCCGCTTTGCCTATATTCACGCCGTGCGATGTTATGTCCGCCGTCACGACCGCGCATTCGGGATTGTCGCCGCCGTCGGGAGCTATGTTAATCGTCAGCCCCACGTCGCCGCCCAGCACCGGCGCGAGTTTTTCTTTGGATTCAAGCATCGCAAGCATCGCTTTGGCCTTGGTCACGTTGGAATATTCGGGCTGGTCGAGCAGTTTGGAACTGCCTTCGAGCACGATTCCGCGGCTGTCCTCGTCCGCCATGTACCCTTTCAGTATCTCTATTATAGTGTCGAACACTGCGCGGAATTCGTCTTTTACCTTTTCTATGATCGGTTCGGGATTGCACACCTCTTCGATACTGTGTCCGGAAAACGCGCCGGTTATGAACCCGGAAGCCGAATCGTAGTACTCTTCTGGAAGGTCTCCGGAAATGGTGACGGTGGAATCGCGCAGCACGCCGAGATTAGTGACGATAATGACTATGGCGAGCGTTTCGGTCAGCTTGACGATCTTGACGCTGCGGATGACCGCGCTGCCGATGTTCTGCACGTACGCCACACCGGTCAGATGCGTTATCTCGCTGATGACCTTCGCCGTCGAGCGCAGCACGTCGTCTATCTCGGTTATCTTCTTGTCGAAATACTTCCTGACGATATCCAGCTCGCCCACCGTAAGTTCGCGGTGAGGCATAAGCTTCCGAACGTACAGCCTGTAAGCGTCCGCCGTCGGTACGCGCCCCGCCGAAGTGTGCGGCTGGTCGAGGTAACCCATCTCTTCCAGAGCGGCAAGCTCGTTGCGGATGGTGGCCGTCGAAAGCGCAGGAAGATAATTGGCCTGGATATCCGCGCTGGATACCGGCTCGCAGCTGTCGATATAACTGTCCACGACCGCCTGGATTATCTTCTCTTTTCTTTCGCTCAGTGCCATATCGTTCGTTTAGCACCCGAAAGTTCCGAGCATTAGCACTCATTGCTTCCGATTGCTAACAAAGCATACCACAAGTATTTTCGTTTGTCAACGATTTTATGCCGGTTTTTCGAAAATTCGCGCATAAAAAATCCCCGGGAGTGCCCGGGGACACGCAGCAGCCGGCGAGGTTTATCAGAATTCCTTATCCGCTATTATTTTCGCCGTTACGAGTACCGAACCCGCGGTAAATCCGACGCCGAGAATGGGAGAACAGTATGCGAGGATATCGATCACTCCGGACGCGGAAGAAGTATTTACGACTCCGAACAGCGCCACCGTTCCGGCGATTACGGCGACGAGACAGATCATACCTATAAGCCGCCCCTTTTCTATCCCGACTTTCACATAAAGCGGCACCATGACGGCGAGAAGGACGAAAGCGAACGTAAAGGTCAGCGGCACCATCGACCACGACATTTCGTTATCCGGCATCAGCGCGAATATCAGCGCGGTCAGGCCGCAGACAAGCACACCCGCCATTCCGGGAATGATGTACTTGCTTGCCGCAAGTTTGGTCGGAGAACATCCGCCTGAGAGCGCGAATTTCAGCCACTGTTCTTTTTCGTCAGCGGCTACGGATACCGCGGGCAGCGACACCGAAGCTACGGCGCCGACGCCGAGGAAGAAACCTTCGTTGCCGAGTACGGTTCCTATGACGAACAGTACGGCAAACACGAGCGCATACCAGAGCAGCGTCGATTTCAGCACCGCGAATTCTCTTATCAGCAAACCTTTCATAAGTCCTCTCCTTTCGCATAAAACAATATGATTTCGTCTATGCCCGCACGTTCCGCCGCAAGTCCGCATAATCGCCTGTCTACGAGCGCGGCCGTCGAATACGGCGTGCGCCGAACTTTCAGCACGGCGCCGCGCGGCAATGCGCGCAGTGCGGTTTCGTCCGCCGATATTATTCCGTATTCTTCGCGCAGTTCGTCGGCGGATTTGACGAACACGATGCGCCCCTTGTGAATGAATACGATATAATCGCAGATTTTTTCCAGATCCTCCACTATATGCGAAGAAACGAGTACGGCGCGGTTTTCTCCGTCCACGAACTCGTACAGCATATCGAGTATTTCGTCGCGCGCAACGGGATCGAGTCCGCTCGTCGCCTCGTCGAGCAGCAGCAGATCGGCATGATGCGACATTGCCACCGCGATTGCCGCTTTCATGCGCATGCCCTTGGAAAGCTCGCGGACCATAAGCGCATCTGACAGCCCGAATTTTTTCAGAAGCGCGGCGTATGCGGCGGAATCCCAGTTCTTCATCATGCCCGCCATTATCGTGCCGACGTCCTTTAGCCTGACCGACGAGGGCAGACATGCGTCGTCGAGCACCGTTCCTATGCGCGATCTCTCACTTTCGGTCAGCGTGCGCACGTCTTTGCCGAAACATTCAATTCTGCCCCCGTCCAGCCGCACCAGTCCGGAGATCGCTTTCAGCGTCGTGCTCTTTCCCGCGCCGTTTTCCCCGACGAAACCGACCACGCTGCCTCCCGGCACCGTAAAACTCACGTTGTCGAGCAGGAAGTCATTATATCTTTTGGTTGCGTTTTCTATTTTCAGTATATCCATAGATTCAATCTCCGAGCAGCAGATCGAGCGCGCCGCGGATTTCGCCGTCGCTTATGCCGCTCATACGCGCGATCTCCACCGCCTCGCTTAATTTTTCTTCCATGCGCCGCAGGTTTTCCTCGCGGAAAAGCTCTTCGTTACGCGCCGCGACGAAACTGCCCTTGCCCACGACGGTATTGATATACCCGTCCCTTTCCAGATCGCCGTAGGCCCGCGACGTGGTTATGACGCTGATTTTAAGCGCCCGGGCAAGACTGCGGATCGTGGGCAGAGCCTCGCCTTCTTTCAGTTCTCCCGACATTATTTTGCTCTTTATCTGCACGTACAGCTGTTCGTACAGCGGCTTGTCGGAGGAGTTGCTTATCGATAACTGCATTTTCCTCTCCGTTCATATTGTATATATTGATTATATACAATATATCCTATGTTGTCAACGGTTTTAATATGCTTTACGGATTAAATTTTAAAACGCGCTTTACCAAAGCGCGTTTTCTCAGTCCGAAAGCAGCCGTACGATTATTTCGTTCATCACGTAAAATCCTTTATCCGTAAGACGCAGACGGCCGCCCGAAATTTCGACATAGCCGTCCAGGTATTCCAGAACCTCCCGTTTTTCTTTTTCCGGATCAGTGCCGAATCTGTCCCGGTATTCGGCAAGGTCGAGCCCGTCCGCGGTACGCAGCGCCAGCATCAGCGTTTCCTCAGCGGCCTCTCTGCCGTCGGGCGGGATGTACTCGCTGTCAGTCGTCCGCACGCCGCGCAGATAATCGTCCAACGAAGACGTATTACAGAAACGCGTATCGCGCACGAACGAGTGCGCCGCCACGCCGAAACCGCGGTACTCGCCGCGCGTCCAGTACCGCATATTGTGCCGGCACTCGAAGCCCGGAAACGCGAAATTGCTGACCTCGTAGCGGCGGTATCCGTACCCGAGCAGCATATCCGCCGCGGTTTCGTAAAGTTCGGCGGAATAATCCTCGTCCGGCGTATATCCGCTCGCAGCAAGAGGAGTGCCCTCCTCCACTTTCAGCGCGTACGCCGAAACGTGCGACAGGTTTCTGCCCGCGAGCAGTTTCACTGCGCGGACGACGTCGGCGGACGTCTGGCCGGGCAGACCGAGCATTATATCCGCGGAAACGTTATCGAATCTGCTTTGCGCCGCGTCCAGCGCCCTGACGAAGTCGTTCGTCGTATGTAGGCGGCCGATACGTTCGAGCAGGCTGTCGGTGGCCGATTGCAGTCCGATACTCAGTCTATTGACGCCGCACGCGGCATAATCCGCGACCTTATCGCCCGTAAGCGATTCCGGATTGCATTCTACGGTTATTTCGCAGCCGTCTTCCGTGCGCGCCGCCGAACGCAGGCAATCGAGTGCGCCGGCGATATATGCGGACGGCACGGACGAAGGGGTGCCGCCGCCGAAATATACGGAATCGACGGCGTAGCCGGTGAAATCGAAGGCCCGTATTTCCTTATCGAGCTCATTAAAGTACGCGCGTTTGACGTCGTCGGAATAAACGCCGGACACGAAATCGCAGTACGAGCATTTGCGGTTGCAGAAAGGTATGTGGATGTATACTCCGAGCTTCTTCATTCCTCAATCAGTACCGCCCGCACCGGGCTGCCGTCGCTGCCTTTCATTTTAAGCGGCAGAGCGAACAGAAAATACTCGCCGCACCGCGCTGCGGAAAGGTCGAGATTTTCGAGAAGGACGACGCCCGCGCCGAGCAGCGTTCTGTGCACCGCGCCGGGAGCCGAATCCGATCCGAAAGATTCGCCCTCGATCCCGAGCAGCAGAATGCGGCTTGCAAGCCGCTCCGCCTGGGTAGGCGTTACGTTCACGTTTTTTAGCAGTATACGCTTTTCGCCGCGCTCCGCATATTCGATTGCGGAGCCTATATTATCCGTAACCACGCACTTTCCCACGCATTTATCGAGTTCTATGTCTGCCGCAGTACTGCCGCCGGACACAAAATGGCACGGCGCGTCAATATGCGTGGAGTTATGCGCGCATGCCGAAAAGACGGTCAGATTGTAACCGTCTTTTTCCAGCGTTTTTTCCAGTTTCATCGACGGCGCAGGATCGCCCGGAAACGGCGACGTCGAGAACAGTTCTTTTGTGATGTCGATGATTTTCATCAGTCGTTATCCAGTTTGAGTATGCTCATGAACGCTTCCGAAGGAATTTCTACGCTGCCGAACTGCCGCATGCGCTTCTTGCCTTCCTTCTGTTTTTCGAGCAGTTTCTTTTTTCTCGTCACGTCGCCGCCGTAGCACTTCGCGAGCACGTCCTTGCGCATGGCCTTGACCGTTTCGCGCGCGATGATCTTGCCGCCGATGGCCGCCTGTATAGGAATTTCGAACAGCTGGCGCGGTATGACTTCTTTCAGTTTCTCGGCAAGCGCCCTTCCCCTCGCCTGAGCCTTATCTCGGTGGATTATGAGCGACAGAGCGTCGCACACTTCGCCGTTAAGCAGGATGTCGAGCTTTACCATATCGCTCTTCGCGTATCCGGCAAGCTCGTAGTCGAGGCTGGCGTAACCGCGGCTGCGCGATTTCAGACCGTCAAAAAAGTCAAACACAATTTCGGACAGCGGCATTTTGTATTTCATCTTCACGCGGTTGGCATCGAGATACTGCATATCCTCGAACACGCCGCGTTTATCCTGACACAGCTCCATGATAGAGCCTATATATGCGGGCGGAGTGAATATTTCCGCAGCAACCACAGGCTCCTCGATATACGCCGTTTCGGTCACGGGCGGCAGATTGCACGGATTGGTAACGGTAAGCACTTCCCCGTTGGTCTTATGCACTAGATACGTGACGCTGGGCGCCGTGGTTATGAGATCGAGATTGTACTCGCGTTCCAGCCGTTCCTGGATTATCTCCATGTGCAGCAGGCCGAGGAAACCGCATCGGAATCCGAAGCCGAGCGCCGCCGATACTTCCGGTTCGTAATGCAGCGCAGCGTCTGACAGTTTCAGCCGCTCGAGCGCGTCTTTCAGGTCGTTGTAGCGCGAGCCGTCTGCGGGAAACACGCCGCTGTAAACGACGGGCTGCACTTCCTTGTATCCTTCGCACGGATGCGCCGTAGGATTGTCCGCGTCGGTGACGGTATCGCCGGGCGCGGTTTCGGCAATAGCCTTGATACTTGCCGCTATGTAGCCGACGTTGCCCGCTTTGAGCGATGACACAGGCACGGGCTTCGGATTGAAGATGCCTACTTCCACGCAGTCGTAGGTTCTTCCCGACGCCATCATCTTGATTTTCGTACCGGCTCTGACCTCGCCGTCTATGACGCGGACAAGGCATACCGCCCCTTTGTAGTTATCGTAATACGAATCGAAGATAAGGCATTTGAGCGGCGCGTTCTCGTCGCCGGACGGAGGCGGAATCTTGTCCACTATGCGGTCGAGCACCTCGCCTATGTTCAGCCCTTCCTTGGCGCTGACGAGCGGAGCGTCGGATGCGTCTATACCCACAACCTCCTCTATCTCGGCGCGAACCTCTTCCGGCCTGGCGGACGGAAGGTCTATCTTGTTTATCACCGGCAGAATTTCGAGATTGTTGTCTATCGCGAGGTATACGTTGGCAAGCGTCTGTGCCTCCACGCCCTGCGCCGCATCCACGACGAGCACGGCGCCCTCGCAGGCGCGCAGACTGCGCGACACTTCGAACGTAAAGTCCACGTGCCCCGGAGTATCTATGAGATTGAGTTCGTACTCGATGCCGTCCTTTTGATAGTACATGCGCACGGGCGTGAGCTTTATCGTTATGCCGCGCTCGCGTTCGAGATCCATGGAGTCGAGCAGCTGTTCCTGCAAATCGCGCTGGGACACCGTTTCCGTCATCTCTATAAGGCGGTCTGCAAGCGTACTCTTTCCGTGGTCGATGTGCGCTATTATACAAAAATTGCGTATTCTTTTCTGTCTGTCGTTCATCTGTTAAATTATATATTTTTTCGCGAAAGATTGCAAACGTTTGAGGCGCGGTCCGCCGTCAGCCGTTCTTCTTTTTCGCGTTCTCCTCTTCAAGTTTTCTGACCCGCTCCATGAATTCGCGTATTCTCGGTTCGTCGCCCTCGTTTTTCGGAACGTAGAAAACCTCGTCTTTGATGCCGTCGGGCAGATACTGCTGTTTGTAATATCCGCCGTAGTCATGCGGATAAACGTATTTCTTTCCGTCCCAGTTGGGCGAATGCTCGGTATAATTGCGCAGCTGATACGGCACGAAGCTGTCGCCGCTCTTGCGCACGCACGCCAGCGCCGCGTCGCGCGCGACGACTACGGAGTTGGACTTCGGAGACGTACACACACAGATTATCGCTTCGGTGAGCGGGATAAGCCCTTCCGGCGCGCCCATGCGCTCGTATGCCAGGCAGGCGCTGACGGAAACGACGAGCGCGTTGGTATTGGCAAGTCCCACGTCCTCGGCGGCGTGCGCCATGAGCCTGCGGAAAATCAGCATGGGGTCGCAGCCGCTGTCTATAAGTCTGAACGCATAGTACAGCGCCGCGTCGGGTGCGCTGCCGCGCAGCGATTTGCAGAAAGCGGACAGCATATCGTAATACAGCGTTTCGTCCACGGAAAGCAGCTTTTTCTGCGAAGACTGCTCCGCGACCTTGGCGTCCACCGTCACCGTCCCGTCGGCAAGCGGCGGAGTGGTGAGTACGGCGAGTTCGAGCGCGCCGTACGCGCTGCGCAGATCGCCGCCCGCCGCCCACACGAAGTGGTCGAGCGCCTCTTCGGTGACGTTTAACTTCATTTTGCCGTAGCCGTTCTTTTCGTCCTTTATCGCCCTGATCAGCCCTTCCCTGACCTCTTCGTCGTGCAGAGGCTTGAGTTCGAATATACGGCAGCGCGACACTATTGCGTTGGTCATGGACACATACGGATTTTCGGTCGTGGAGCCTATGAAAATTATACTGCCGTCCTCGATCGCAGACAGCACGCAGTCGGACTGAGCTTTGTTCCAGCGGTGGCACTCGTCCAGCAGCAGATAGGTTCGGCGGCCGTACATTTTCAGCCGGTCGCGCGCTTCCTCTATGAGTTTTTTCGCTTCCGCGACGCCGGATGACACGGCGTTCATTTTTGCGAACGCGCCGTGGGTCGTTTCCGCGATTATGGTCGCGAGCGTGGTCTTTCCCGTACCGGGCGGGCCGAAAAATATACAGCTGCCCAACTTGTCCGCCATTATGGCGCGCGAAAGCAGCGAGCCCTCGGACACGAGGTGCTTCTGCCCTATGAAATCTTTCAGAGAGTGCGGCCGCATTCTCTCGGCCAGCGGTTTCATTTTTCCGTCGGCTGCCGCCGCCGTAAACAAGTCGTCCATACGTTGATTATATCACGCGCGCGCCCGGTTAGTCAACGGCTTTTTGCCGGCGCACGACGACCGATTTTCCGGCGAGCGATTTCATGGGCAGCGAGCCGCCGTCGTACCCGCGATGGCCGACAAACGTTTTCCATTTTCCCTTTTCCCGGCTGTCTATGGTAAGATCGAAAGTGCCGTCTTGGGTGCGTACGCGCAGCTTTACCAACCTGCCGAAGGGCAGATTTGGCGATATTTTCACGCCGCCCCGTCGCACCGTAATGCCGTAATACTTTTCCTTGATGAGGCGGTACAGCCAGCCCGCCGCGCCCGTATACCACGTCCAGCCGCCGCGTCCCGCCATCTCGCCCGCATATACGTCGCCGGCGAGCACATAAGGTTCCTTGAGATACACGGCCGTGCTTTCGGGGTCAGCGGCATGCGACGCGGGCAGCAGCATTTCCAGCAGTTCGTTTGCTTTGTCAGTCATGCCCGCATCGTACAGCGCCCACACGAACCATACGGCGGCATGCGTATACTGTCCGCCGTTTTCGCGCACGCCGGGCGGATAATCCGCTATATATCCCACATCTGATTTTATGAAGGGCGGGTCGAGCAGTTTGATTATTCCGTGCCTCAGGTCGACGAGTTTATCGTATGCCGTGGCAAGCACCGTCCGCGCTCTGTCCGGCGACGCGATGCCGGACAGAACCGCCCAGCTTTGCACGAGCAGATCTATGCGGCATTCGTCGCCGTCCGCACTGCCGATCGCCCTGCCGTCGTCGTCGAAAGCGCGGATATATCTGTCGCCGTCGAAGCATTGTTCCACTGCGTCCAGCAGCGCCGTTCTTGTGCCGCGCAGGCGCTGCGCCGTGCCGCCCGAGACGTACGGCAGCAGTCTGCCGATGACGTAATACATGAACATCGAGCACCACACGCTTTCGCCGCGGCCGAGCGCGCCGACCTTATCCATGCCGTCGTTCCAGTCTCCGCCGCCCATAAGCACCAGCCCGCGATCGGACAGCTTCACGCTCGTCACCGCAAGTACGGCATGCGCGAGCACCGTATCCTTTTCGGACGAGCTTTCCATATACGCGTATACGGTGCGGCCGCCCGGCATCGGTCTGTCTTTGAGATAATACGCCTGCTCCGCGAGCAGCGACATGTCGCCGGTATATTCGACGTACTCGCACAGCGCAAGCGGCAGGAACAGCCGATCGTCGCATATACGGGTGCGCACGCCCACCGCAGGCGGATGCCACCAGTGCATGACGTCGCCCGATTCGAACTGATGGGACGCGCAGTCGATTATGTGCGCGCGTACTCTGTCGGGAGCCACGCCGAGCAGCGCGACGGCGTCCTGCAACTGGTCGCGGAATCCTATTGCGCCGCCCACCTGCTGATAGCCGCATCTCGCCGTAAAGCGCGCGACGTACGTCTGATAAAGCAGCCATGCGAACTGGCAGCCGATGAGCCCGTCGCCGCCCGTTATTTCGGGCAGCCCGGCATAGAACCGTTTCGTATCTGCAAGCGCCTGCCGGGCCGAATCGACGGTCACCGATACGGGCGACGGCGAAAGCGCGAACACAGTCGCTGTGCTGCCGAGCGGAGGCAGTCCGAGGGTAACGGAATAGGCCAGCGCGGGAGTGCAGCCGTCGTTTTCCAGATCCGCAGCGGCGCGGTATTTTCCGCCGCGGTCGCGGTAACTTTCGGTAAAATACGCGTAAGACCGTGCCGGCCTGTCGCATGCGAGATAAAAGCGCAGATCGCCGTTTGCCGCATATATACCGCCGTCCGCCTTGCCGCACGTGATGCCGCCGCGCGTGCGGGATATGTGATCGCCCATAACGAGCTCGGCAAAGCACATGACGTCTATATTTCTGTTTTCCTTTTCCGCATTTTCGAGTTCGAGCAGCAGATACTTTACTCCGCCGCGGACAAAAACCGTCTGAACCGCCCTTATTCCGTTGCAGCCGCAGGAGAACGCGCTGTACCCGAAGCCGTGGCGTACAATGCGGTCGCCGGGAAGCGGCGCAGTCCGCGTCACCGACCACAGCACGCCGCCTTCGCCGAGCAGCAGTCCGTCGCCGGGCGCGTCATGCAGCTCGTCGTTGGCGTGACGGGTAAACTTTTCCTGACGGGAGTTGGCGCCGAACGTGAAGCCGCCGGTGTCCGATACCACGCAGCCGGCGGCGCCGTCGCTCATAACGTTGCACCACGGAACAGGCGTTTCGCCCGAATACACGTATTCCCCGTCCTCGGTAAAACCGCCTATGCCGAGCGGATACGCGATCTTCGGCATGCGCAGCGAAACGCCGGCGCGAGGGCGCGGCGGAAGCTCGCGGAACGGCGGCATCATGCGATTCACCGCGCGCACGGCGTCCACGCACTGAGCGCGCAGTTCCGCCACCTCATCGGGATCAGCGGTAAGTTCGTTTATGATCCGGCATCCGCTGCCGAATGCGGCCGCCTCCGCCCCTATCTTGTCGGAAAGATCCATATAATACGATACGGGTTCCTTCACGAATATCACGAGGGAGAAATCGGGGCAGAATTTTTTCAGCTCTCTGAGATATCTTATAGCGGATACCGCTCTGTCCGCAGCGGCGCGGTCCGCATCCACGCCGACTATCGGCGGCGCGCCGTCGGTACGGCCGCGGGCAAACATCAGTTCGGCGCCGAGTGTGCGCATATAATACGGAAGCGCGCGATCCGCGGCATAAACGGCAAGGCTCAGCGACGAATAGCCCGCGTCGTACGTTTCCGTCATTTTCGTTGCTGCGTCCGTTTCGGTACGGCTGCCGTATGCCATGAAGAAGCATATTTCTTTTTTCTCGCCGGGTTCCAGGGCGACTCCGGCCACACACGCAAGCAGCGGATTTACGGTGCGGCCGAAGCGCGGCCCCATGCCTGTGCGCAGATATCGTTCGTCGCCGTAATACTCGGCAGGCGCGTGCGTGAACAGAACCAGACCGTCGGGCACGGTATCGCCTATCCGACGGGCGCGGACGCCGCGGCCTTCGGCGCACTCCGAGGTTTCGACGAACATTTCGGAAAACATCTTATGCGACAGATCGGCGTCGCGCGTAGTCAGACAGGGCTTTGCCGCGGCAGTCACGGACAGTTTTATCCGTCCGGCGGTATCGTTCCTTACAGTCACCCGCCGCACTTCTGCATTGCAGCCGAACACCGCGGATGCGTATACGGTCACGCCGCAGCCGAACGCCGTGCTTTCGTATTCGGAGAACCCGACGCCGTGACGGCAGACGGCGCCGTCCGCCGCGGGTTCGGCAGTCCGTCCGCCGCAGGATACGAACACGCGCAGTCCGGACATATCGTCGAAACGCGTGAGAAGTCTGTTTTTGCAGTACTGGAAATTTCTGCCGCACTCGTCGATTACGAGACGGTAAGCGCCGCCGTCGATATAATTCAGCTGCGGCAGCACCGTGCGGCCGGCGGCGGTACGGACCGCAGGCGTTCCGGCAATACCGGAGCGCAGCGGTTTTTCCCGCCGCTTTGCATGCGACAGAACGTCGCAGTCCTCTTCGAGAAGGTATGCCGCTGCTTGGCAGCGCGGATCGCGCGGTATTATACGATCCGCTCCGCATCCGAGAGCGTTAGCGGCGGCGAGCATTATCATGCCGTTATGGTGCGCCATGGACGCGGTCTGTACGCTGCCCGCATGCATATCGACCGAATCGAACAGTCCGAATTTGCCGCGGTATTTGCCGAGCAGCGCGGAAAGGCTGCCCTCGCGCGTCAGACCGACCGCCATGACCTCGGCGTACGGTGCGAAAACGAAGCGCTGCGGCTCCGTCGACAGCGAAAGCCCGCGCAGGCCGAACGCCCTGTATTTGTAATCCCCGTTGTCGTTGTATGCGCCGTACAGCGATTCGCTCATGGCAGTCACGTCGGAGCCGTGCCGCACGGCGAACGCGCGGTGCGCCGCAACTGCGGCCAGCGCGCTTTTCATCACCAGCGAGTGCTCGGGCGGAGCGAAATACTCGAGCGGAAGCAGATATTCGAAGATGCCGCCCGACCAGCTTGCCAGCGCCCGCCTGCCGCTATACTTCAGCGATCTGCGCGACAGCGCCGCAAAACACGCGTACGGAATCTTGCCGCACGCGGAAAGCACCAGATACGTCAGCATCGCCTCGCTGCCCATAAGGTCGTAACGGCCGGCATCGAATTCGGACGACGATACGTTGTATCCTATACGCAGCAGACCGCGCTTTTCGTCCAGCAGGAAGCCTGCGTCCATGCCGCCTATGAGTTTTTCCGCCAGCACCGCGTTGTCTCCGCCGACGGCGGAAACCAGCAGCAGCGACGCCAGCAGATTGCCGCAGTCCACCGACGACACGTAGCGCGGTTCGAGCGGATATGCGCCGCTCACGCAGTACCAGTTATACGGGCAGCCGCGGTACTTTTCCAGCCCGTCCAGGGCGCGCAGAATACCGAGGATTATCTCGTCCCTGCGCTTTTCGGAAATGAGTCCGATTTCGCATGCCGAAACCGCCGACGACAGCGCCATGCCTATATTGGTCGGCGAAGTGCGATCCGCCCACCCTTTGCCTTCCTGATAATTGTCACAGGGCAGCATTCTGCCGCCGGCCAGCGTTTCTTCGAAATACGCCCACGTCACTCGCGCGGTTTCCACGAATTCGTCGGTCAGCTTTTCGTCCGGCATGCGCACGGCGTCCGTGCGTGACAGAAGCGCGTCCAGCGGAAGCGCGGCAAGGAATACGGCAGCGGCGGCGAGCATTGCGGGCGACGTATTCAGAATGCCGAGTACGGCGAACAGTGCGCCGGCCGCGAAATTACCCGCAAACAGACAGCGGCCGCCGTACGGCGAATATGTTTTCCACGTCAGCAGTCCGCGCCCGGCCGCCATGCGCACGCATGTCAGCAGCAGCGCGCCGAGAGAAGCGAGCGCGACCGTGGGCAGAGTAAGCGCCGAGTAAAGCCTGCGCAGCCATTCCGCGCCGATTTTCTTCCACCCGCGCAGACCGATGCCGAGAGAGAGCAGCATCCCGGTAAGCTGCGGGGCGAATGCCGCGACTATCAGAGGATAAGCACCGAACGCGCCGAGCGCCAGCAGCGCGGCCGAAAATACCGGCGTCCATGCCGAGATTATGTTGCGCCGTATACGGAATCTGTCGACGCTGCGGGCACGGTTTGCCGTCCTGTTTCCGCCGCGGTCGCGTACGCGGCGCAGCGTATACGGCAGCAGCTGCATGTCCCCTCTCATCCAGCGCAGGGCGCGCTCCAGATAAGAGGAGAAGCGCAGCGGGAAGTCGTCCGTTCCGCAAAAACCCGTGTTGCCGCAGCCCGAGTACGCGCCCTCGATAAAATCGTGGCTTAGTATGCGCCCGTCGGGGAAAGCGTCGGCAAGCAGTTCGTTGAACTTTTTTACGCGGTAGATGCCTTTGCCCGTGAAGTTGCCCGAGCCCCACACGTTCCACATTACGTCGCCGTCCGGCTCGTTGTAATGCGAAATGCCGCGGCCGCCGCACATAAACCGCGCGAACGGCGTTTTCAGCCCGGAAATGCGCGGCTTCATGCGTATGTTCATAATCGTCTTATCCGCGTTATACGGGTGCTCCATTATACCTATAAGCCGCTCCGCGCCCATAACGAAAGAATCGGCGTCGAGCGTTATGACATATCCGGCATGCGGCACGCTGCCCCATACCGAGGAAAACGCGCCCGCGTTCCCCTGCAGGAGTTCGTTCAGCTGCAGAACTGCGCCGCGCTTGCGTTCCCAAGCCTCGGCGCGCAGGCATACGAAAAATTTCTCTTTCTTCCGCAGTTTTCCGAAAGCCGTAGCAATGTCCGTCTCTGCAGACGAATAGCTTTCAGGCCGATCGAGCAGAAGACCGTAAGAAAAACAGCCGCCGCGGTTCGCCTCCGCCGTCGCTTCCAGCCTTTCGAACGCGTCCGCCACCTCGTCTGCGTTTGCAATAAGGCGGCAGCATACTATTGCAGTATGCGGAGCGGCGGAAATATCTACCGCCATTTCGGGCACTATGCGCGGACGCGCCGGCCTGCCGATTATATAATCGGCCAGGGCATAAAGCGCGGTCAGGAATACGGGCACGGACAGTATGCCGCCGGCAATGAACAGCGGCGACGGATTTATGAGTGCGGTGCCCGCGCCGCCCGCGGCCGCAAGCAGAAGCGCGGCAATGCGTACAAGCGCAAGCGTAACGGGTTTTAACGGAGGTTTCACGACGAAGTGCGCAAGATCCTTGCCTGATACGCGCGATAGCGCGGCTATCTGCCCCGCCCTGTCCGATTCGGTGGTACGGCGCCTGGCCGCCTCACGCGCGATTGCGTCCATGTATTCCAGTTTGCTCTTAACGCTAAGAGGCGCAAAATTTATATTCGCGTCATTTTCCAGCCTCATGGCGGGAACGGACAGCGACAGCAGATACTCGGGCGTAAACCAATCGGCGCGCAGTCCGTCGCACAGCTCCGCCACGGCTCCCGCATACGAGGCAAGCGTTTTCGCGTCGTCGGCAAGAGCGGCGTCCGGCTCTATGCCCAACACGTCGCATTCCGCCGCCAGCCTTGCGGCAAACTCGCCCTCCGCGCGTTCGCGCAGCACTTTCACGTAACTGTTGAACGCCATATACTGAGGATCGGTTATCCCTGCCGCGGCGTCGCGCGACGCGCGTTCGGCGGTTTCCCTGCGCTTGAGTATCTTGGATGCGTAGACGGTCAGCTGTTCGAGCAGCGCATAAGAAAGCATGGGACGGAGCGCGCATATCTCCGGCCACGAAAGCGGACGCACGGAATTGTACGCCGCGATTATTTCCGAAAACGACTGCTCGTCGAGTCTGCCGCATGAGCGCACGGCAAACGACAGCAGTTCGTATATTGCGGGCACGCCGCCTTTTCCCGGCAGTTTGGCAAAACCTTCCGAGCTTTCTTTCAGTTCTTCGAAAGCCGCGCTCATAAGGTGGTGATTTTCGGCGAAACGCAGTTCGTAATCGTCGCAGGCCGATCCCGCGGCAAGTTTTTTTTCGACGACGGAAAGCGCTTTGCGGCAATAACGTTTCATGAGCGCGAGTTCGAGTTTTTCCCCGCATATTCCCGCTCCGCGCGACGCCGCGGCTATACGCCTGACGCCGCCGAGCAGCTCGTCCTTTCCCAACTTTTCGCCCGTGCGGAAACTGCGCTCGGGCAGCGGCAGCAATATCGCGACGACGAACGCCAGCGCGATCACCGCCAATAAAATTATTATTGTATACAGCACATGCGGATTATTGCCAAGTGTAGACTGTTTATGCCGCAAACGCTTGCATTTTGCAGGCAATTATGCTATTATACTTCGCGAGATAACCGGACGGTTGCGGCGGGCGTATGCCCGACGAGGAAAGTCCGAACACCGCAGGACAGGATGCCGGCCAACTACCGGTGGAGGCGACTCCAAGGAAAGTGCAACAGAAATAGACCGCCGCGCTTTTACGGCGCGGTAAGGGTGGAAAGGTGAGGTAAAAGCTCACACGGTTTCGCGGTAACGCGAAGCGTCCATGTAAACCCCATCCGGTGCAAGATTGAGGGAGCACAGATCGTCCGTCTTTCCCTCTCCCATCGCTCGAGCCGTACGGTAACGTACGGCCTAGACAGATAGCCGTCCCAGACAGAATTCGGCTTACAGGTTATTCTCGCGAAAAAGGCGTTTCCTTCCGGGAAACGCCTTTTAAGTTTCATCGACAGCTTTATTCCGTTTTTTCTTCCGGCGAAATCTCCGTCGTATCCGGTCGTTCGCCGCCTTTCAGATAAGGTTCCTCTGCGCTTTCCACCGCCTTCGAAATGCCAGTGAACGAAGCGAACAGGCCGTCGGTAAGGGACTGATCGGGCTTCTTCGTAAACAACGATACGAGAGGAACTATTACGAAGCCGAGGATCATCGTCCATGCGCCGACATATATGGGCGATTTGAACAGATATTGATACAGGAACGAAGCCTTGAATTCTTCGGACAGATAGCCGCCGCAAAGCGATACCACCATGGCCGCTATACTGACGGCGACGCCGAACGCGAAGCAGACCCAGCAGCTTGCTTTGGTCGTACGCTTCCAGAACAGACTGAACAGATACGGAGCGAGAAACGCGCCGGCGAGCGCGCCCCAGCTTACGCCCATCATCTGCGCTATGAACGCGAGGTTGAATTCGTCGTAAACTATTGCGATGACGGCGGATATGATTATGAACAGCGCGACGAAGAAACGGATGCTGAACATCTGGCTCTTCTGGCTCATATCCTTCTTGATGCCGCCCTTGATAAGATCCAGCGTTATGGTGGAACTCGAGCTGAGCACGAGCGACGACAGTGTGCTCATGGATGCGGATACGACGAGCACAAGCACGACGGCGATAAGCACTACCGGAAGGCTGTCCTGCAGCATGGTCGGGATTATATCGTCATACGATACCGAGCCGTTTTCGGGAGTATAAAACAGTCTGCCGAAGCCGCCGAGGAAGTAGCAGCCGCCCGCGACTATAAGAGCGAACAGCGTGCTGATAATCATACCCTTCTTTATGGAGCCTTCGCTTTTTATTGCGTAGAACTTCTGCACCATCTGCGGCAGCCCCCACGTTCCCAGGCTGGTAAGGATGATGACCATCAGCAGCCCGTATAAATCCGGTCCGAAAAACGAAGTATACGCGCCCTGCTGCGACGAACCGTCCACGCCTATCTGCGACAGCGAATTGATCGCTTCGGTGAATCCGCCGGCATTGGCGAGTACGGCAATCACGACCGCGACGATACCGACCAGCATGATAATGCCCTGGATGAAATCGTTCCACGCCGTCGCCATATAGCCGCCGATAAGAACGTATACCGCGGTTACGACAGCCATGATAATGATGCAAACGAAATACGGTATATCGAAGGCCATCGCGAACAGGCTGCCCAGCCCTTTATACAGCGACGCGGTATAAGGGATAAGAAAAATAAAGATTATTATAGAGGCGGCGATTTTGAGCTTGTCATCGCCGAAGCGTTTGCCGAAAAAGTCTGGCATGGTGGCGGAATCGAGCTGCTGCGCCATTATGCGTGTACGGCGGCCGAGCACCGCCCATGCAAGCAGCGAACCGATGACGGCGTTGCCTATACCTATCCACGTCGCAGCAATGCCGAACTCCCAGCCGAACTGGCCGGCATACCCGATGAATATAACCGCCGAGAAATACGAAGTGCCGTATGCGAATGCGGACAGCCACGGTCCGGCGGTGCGTCCGCCGAGAACGAATCCGCCCACGGAATTCGCACTCTTGCGGCTTCTTATGCCTATGTAGATCATTACGGCGAAGTACGCGACGAGTACTGTTATGTAAAGTGCGACGGCCATATCATTTCCTCCGATGCAAAAAATCTGCGTCAATTATACTACATCGGAGCACGTTTTTGCAAACGGCTGAGGCATCAATTATTCAATTTTGCGGAAATTTTTGCGAGAACTTTCTTTTCTATGCGCGATACGTACGAGCGCGAGATCTTGAGTTTCTTCGCGACTTCGAGCTGCGTATATGCTATGCCGCCGCCGAGGCCGTATCTCATGGTTATTATGGTGCGCTCGCGGTCGGGCAGCTCCGCCACGCACGCGCGTATCTTTTCCATCAGTATTTTGTTTTCAGCTTCCTCGAGCACGCTGTCCGCCGGCACCGACAGCACGTCGATGAGAGTTATGTCGTTCCCGTCTTTATCCGACCCTACCGACTCGGACAGCGATACGTCGTTGCGGTGCTTTTTGTTTGCGCGGATGTACATGAGTATCTCGTTTTCTATGCACCGCGCGGCATAGGTCGCGAGCTGACTGCCTCTGCCGTACTCGAAGGTCTGTATGCCCTTTATAAGACCTATGCTGCCCACGGATATGAGATCGTCGGCCTCGCCCGCGCCGCTGTACTTTTTGACGATGTGCGCCACCAGGCGCAGATTGTGCCTGATAAGAATTTCCCTCGCCTCCCTGTCGCCCTCGCGGCAAAGTTCGAGATACTTCTTTTCGTCTTCGGGACTCAGCGGCTTCGGAAAAGAACCGTTGTTTTTTATGTACGCCGAAAAACAAAAAACCTTGCTCAGGAAAGCAAGAAAACTTTCGAAAACCATAAAATACCTCCACATATACTTATGCGGAAAATTGTCGATTTTTGACTTATTTGTATATTACGGTTTTCCGTGTCTATAATGCGGGTATGAAAACCTCCGCAGAAAAAAGAACCGAGCTGTCAGTCAGACGCGCGGAATTGCAGGCCATGGGCATTCTTGCCGGCTGTATCAATACGGCGCTGGTGCTCGTGGGAATCGCATTTCTAATAATAAGGCTGAGCGAGAATATGCTCGACGTATTTGCCATCGTATTGTTTTCTCTGGCTGCGCTGACCGCAATCGCGGGGCTGTGCGTCGCCGTCGCGTACCGGAAATCCATAGACTGCGCGACCGACGGCAGCGAAAACGAACACATCTGACAAAACAAAAACGCGACGGAAGCGAATTGCTCCCGCCGCGTTTTTATACTTTAACCCAATATTGCCGCGCAGATCGATTTGAACCATGCCCAGACCGCCGGCACGTGTTCCTCTATCGCGGCAAGCACTTCCGCGCGGTCGTATACAAGCGTATTTCTTATGCCTGATACGGCGGTCAGGATATCTCCGTGACCTTGCGTCATTGCCAATGCGATGCCGCCGTACGCGTGGTCGCCGACAGCGACGTAACCGCCTATACTAAGCGCGCCGAACGAGAACGCGCCTACCGATACGGCGCCGAACGTCAGCATGCCGAATGCGATTGCGCCGGCGGCGATCAGTCCTGCAGCTATCGTCCCCGCCGAAAACAGTCCGACGGCAAGTACGCCTATGGCGAGCAAAGCCACCGCCAATATGCCGAAAGAGATAAGCCCCACGGACAGCAGACCGACGGAAATCAGACCGGTGGCGATATTGCCTATCGCTATAATTCCTTTCGCGCGGTAAACTCCCACGCCGATATTGATATGCACGAGCGGCAGTCCGAACAATGTGCGACCGCTCTTGTATTCGTAGTGCGGAACGCGCATACGTATCCAGCCTCCGTAATACGGTAATCCGGCATACTGTGCGCCGTCCGGAACGTCACCGGTGCGTTCGCCCGTCAGCATGTAATTCAGATCGAGATCGAGCAGCCCGGCAAGCCGGACGAGTTTTTCCGTTTCCGGATACGCGGTATTGGATTCCCAGCGCGATACCGCCTGTCTCGTGACGTCGAGCAGTTCGGCAAGGCGTTCCTGCGTGTACCCCTTTTTCCTTCTTGCTTCGGCGATTATCTCGCCGGTGGTTTTTTTATCAGTATCTTTCATACCGAAATATTAACATAACGGTGCGCGTCTGTAAATAACTTTGCGGTTGTTTTTATGTAACTTTTCGGTTGCGCGGCTGTCAAAACCGCGTTATTTTTTCCGCGACGAAGTATTTCAGCCTTTCGCCGTCGCGTTCCGCATATTCTTCGGAGACCGCGATATAACCGCGGGAAAGAAAAAACGGAAGCGCGGTTACCGACGAATGAGTATATATGCGTCGGACGGAAACCGAAGTTTCCAGGACGTCGCACAGCCGCCCCGCGATTCCGCGCCGCAGAAAATCCTTATGCACGAACAGTCTGTCGAGATATCCGCTTTTGTCAATGTCGCCGAAGCCGACTATTTTGCCGCAGCTTTCCGCCACATACGAAATATGAGCTGACAGCGATTCTTTCCATGCTCCGAGGTCGGGACGGCCGTCGGCCCAGCACGAAAGCTGCGCGGCGGTATAGTCTCCCGCGCACACGGCGTGAACGGTTTCGTAAAACAGCTTTGCAAGCGCGGCGGTATCGCGCTCATCGTATTTTCTTATATTCAGATCCATGATATATAAACAAAGATTTCATAATTCATAAATGCAAAAAGGACACAAATCTGCGTCCTTTTTGCGTTTGGCGGAGGGGACAGGATTCGAACCTGCGTGCCCTTGCAGGCAAACTGATTTCGAGTCAGCCCCGTTATGACCACTTCGATACCCCTCCGCGTGCGATGAAATATCAAAGCGTTGTTAATATACCACATCGGCGGGATAAAATCAAGTATTTTCGGCGGTTTTTCGCAGTTTCGGCCGCGAAATTATGCCGCGGCTCACAATTGCTTTACCGGAAGGCGTATGACGGTGCGTAAGTTTTCGGGCTTCGTCCTGCGCGGATCGCCGAGATATATCTCGTGGTGAGGGCGCGCATCCGAAACGTCGATCGCGTATCCGTTTGCCGCGGCGTAATCGTGCATCGCGGATATTGTCGCCGGTTCGTCGTCGTATCTTCCCACGTGCATACACTGCACGCACGGTCCTTCGGTCAGCGAGAAAAACCGCGCCGCCGAGCAGTCGACTTTTTTCTTTGACTCCGCCTGCGCCGCCGCCCATAAAAAGTCCGCTTCCGTGACGAAATCGGGCAGACGTATCATGGAAACCCAGCGGAAAGTATCCTTGCGGGAATAATCGAACGCATATCCGCCCGTCATCCACAGCCCTTCGAGCGGCGGCACGACGTAATCGAAATAGCCTTCTATCCTGCGGCCGCCGAGTCTGCTCATTTTCAGAGTATACGAAACCGCATACAGCACGCCTATCGCCCGCTTATATTCCCCGTCTTCCGCGTTCGGATCGCCGGAACCTTGCACGGCAACGAAATTCATTGCCGGAATGTCCGTTATCACCGGCGTTCCCGGCGGCAGATAAAACTCTTTGTATTCTTTCTTGTAATCGAACGGCATACCTCACCTCATTCCGGGCAGCGGCGCGGTGTAAAGACCGAGCTTGTGAAACTCGTACCAGCAGTCTATCGTTTTCTCGTCCGCCACGAGCAGAGCGCGCAGCACTTCGCGGGCAAATTCCGCCGACGCGGTGCCGTTTGCAGTAACGACGTTTCCGTCGCAGACCGCCTGACGGTGAACGAAGCCGTTCGCATTCGTATAAGCCGCACCCGCGGAGCGCACGAGCTCGTCAAAATCGTTCGCAGTATGCCGGCAATGATTGAGCGCGCCCATCGTACCGAGAAAGCGGCACGCGTCGCATATCGCGCCCAGCAGTCTGCCGCTTTTTAATGTCTTTTCGACCAGCGGTTTTACTTTCGCGGCTTCCTCGCCGTGCCACGACATGCCGCCTATGAGAATGAGCGCGGCGTAGTCGTCGGGCACGTCGGACAGAACGTAATCGGGCACCGCGGCAAACCCGCCGACAGAGCGTACGGGCGCGGCCGAAAGCGAAACGGTTTTATTTTCGAACTTCCCTTCGCCGAGCATGGCGACCGCGGTAGAAATGTAAGCGGCTTCGAAATCCGCCCACCGGTCGAGCAAAAAATACAGTATTGTTTTCAACGCTGTTCTCCTTTTTTGTTTGATTATAACATAAAAAAGGCGACAACAGCGTGTCACCTTTCGGAATAATTCTGCGACATTTTACGGATTTTTTCAGACAGTTCTTCGCGCAGACAAAGCGGTTCGATTATGCGGACGTTTTCTCCGAAAGACAGCAGATAGCCGTACACCCATTCGCCAAACGGCATCTCCGCTTCCACTGTAAAAGTGCCGTCGCCGTTCCGCGTTATACTGCCCGGCGGAAACTCGTCGTATACGCGGTATGTAACCGCGGGCGCGAAAACCGCCTTTATGCGTATCGTATGTTCGGGCGCGACCGCTTCCGCCGCGACCGGAGGCGGAGAATAAGACGATGCGTCGAAAGTGTCGTCCAGCATGCGGGGCTCGATCATGCGGTTGATCTTGAAAGTGCGGTAATCGCGCCGCAGCAGACAGTACGCCTGAACGTACCACGCCTGCCCCTTAAATACCAGTCTGAGCGGCAGCGCGGTGCGTTCGGTTATGTTCCCCGCCGAATCGGGATAATCGAACGCGATAGCGCGGCGCCGCGTAACGGCGTCCTTGAGCATTGAAAATTTTGCGCGGTCGCCCGCCGGATTGCTCCAACGCGAGTAGTCCACTTCCATGGGACACGAGTCTTCCGCAGGCAGCAGCGCGCCGAGGCGGGACAGCGCGCTTCCGTCCGCGCCAGCCGGCAGCACGGCTTTCAGGCCGAGCAGAATATTCGACCTGTCTTCGTCCGAGAGCAACGCCCTGTCGAGAGTGTAACCGTCGAGCAGCGACACTCCTCCGCCCTTGCCCGGCAGCGTGCACACCGGAACTTTGGCAAGCGCGAGCGTTTCCAGATCGCGCAGCACGGTGCGCCTGGACACGCCCAGCCGTTCGGCAAGCTCACGCGCCGTCACCTTCTTTTTGTCCAGCAGTATGTATACGATTTCGAACAGTCTCTGAGTCTGCATAAAATTACAGCGAGGATTGCAGTTGTTCCGCCAGCCTGCCTATATGCAGACCGTCCACGAAGGAGTGGTGCGCCTGTACCGAGAACGGCAGAAGCAGTCTGCCGCCGCTTTCGTAATACCTGCCCCAGTCGAACAGCGGCGTCGCGTTGTCCTTACGGCCGGGGTTTGTGTGCGAAATATGGCGGTACGTCACCCACGGCATTGGTGAAAACTGAAACACGTCGTTGCCGAGCGGTCCGGTAAAATACTCTTTCTGCGCCTCGGCCGCCGCCGAAGCGGCAATGACGTACTCTTCCATCGTTCCCGCAAAAGGCACGTTAACGACCTTGAACAGTTCCGTTTCCTTATCGAGATAAGTGAACGCGGTATCTATTTTGTCGAACAGTACGACTCTGCCTGAAAGGAAACGGTAACGGAATTCTTCCACCCGGTTGGCGCAGGCGGTCACGGTATATATCATAGCAAACGTGAAGGACAGGTTTTTCTTTTTGACCGTTTCGTAAAAACGCGTTATGTCGAGGTCGAAGGTGACGCAGAACATCGGTTCCGCGCAGTTGCGGAATACCGCGCAGTGCTCCGCCCGCTTCCACGTTTTCTCGTCTATGATTTTATATCCGTTCATCTCGCTCCCTCCTTTTTTTCAGATTGGCGATCATTGCGCGCAGATTTGCCTCGTTCTGCTCGTCGGATACCGTCGGGTCTTTGGTGAAACGGTCGCAAGGCAGCGATTCGCACTCTCCGCAATCGCGCAGTCCCTTGTCCGAGCAGCACCCGTATACCGGGCACACGTCGGCGCCCGTATATTTCAGCCAGTGCACCTTGCCCTTTATGCTGCGGCAGCCTTTGCATTCGGCGGGAAATCTCGCGCAGGACACGCATACCGCTCCGCACGGCGACGGGTCGACGTATTCGTCCTTCCAATGCCACCACTTGCACTTTTCCGGATCCGGATTGTCGGAGCCGACGAAGTATTCGACGGCGCGGTACAGATACAGCTGGCACCGGTCGAGAACAAAGCCGCGCAGGGCGCATTCCTCGGCGTAAAGCTCGTCCGCCGTTTTTCCTTTCAGCGACTCCTTCGTCGTATATCCCATGGCAATGAGATGCCGTTCCGTGGCTTTCCCGACATTGGGTATTTTGCGCAGTTCGCTCATACGCTCACCTCCGTTTTCGCTATTATAGCATATATGCCGGAGCAAAACAAGCGGAATATGCAAAAGCGCGGAGACGTTTCCGTCTCCGCGCCACATGCGGCTGCGTTATTTCACGTGCCAGATCTCTTTCGCGTATTCCATGATGGCGCGGTCGGACGAGAATTTTCCGGCGTTCGACATATTTATTATGCTCTTGGTATAGAACGCGTCGGTACCGTAATCGGCGTTTGCGATCGCTTTTACGCGCACATAGTCCTTGAAGTCGTAAAGGCTCATGTACGTATCCTCGCCGCGCAGTTTATCGAAGATGGAATGAAGCATTCCGGTGCCGTTGTCGTTGAACGTGCCGTTGACGAGAGTATCCATGATGCGATGAATGGTCGGATCGTTGTCGTAATACTCCCACGGATGATAACCGGGCCGGTTCTCCTTGACTTCCTCGACGGTCGCGCCGAAAATATATTCGTTCTGAACGCCCGCCTCTTCGGCGATCTCTATGTTCGCGCCGTCCATAGTGCCCAGCGTAACCGTGCCGTTGAGCATGAACTTCATGTTGCCGGTACCGGAAGCTTCCATACCTGCAAGCGAAATCTGCTCGGAGATATCTGCGGCGGACACGATGTATTCGGCGTACGAAACGTTGTAGTTCGTGACGAACACCACTTTCATCTTATCCTGCATATCCGGATCGCGGTTGACCATGTCCGCGATGCAGTTGATGAATTTCATGATCGCCTTTGCATGATAATATCCGGGAGCCGCTTTCGCGCCGAAAATGTACGCCGTGGGCTTGAAGTCGGGCATTCTGCCTTCCTTGATCTCGTAATAGAAATAGATTATCGACAGCGCGTTGAGCAGCTGACGCTTATACTCGTGCATGCGCTTGACCTGTACGTCGAAGCAGAAAGACGGGTCGAGTTCCACGCCCTCGTGCTTTTTGATGTACTCGGCAAGGCGCTGTTTGTTGGCGTGTTTCACTTCCTTGAACTGTGCGATGAACTCCGGATCGGCAGCGTATTTTTCCAGCTGTTTGAGCTGCGTCAGATCCGTGACATAACCTGTGCCGATTTTACTTTCTATAAGCCGACAGAGATTGGAGTTGCACAGTTTGAGCCAGCGGCGCGGCGTAATGCCGTTCGTCTTGTTTACGAAGCGGTCGGGATACATCGCGTACCAGTTCTTGAACACGTCGTTTTTCAGTATATTTGTGTGCACCGCGGCGACGCCGTTAGTCATATGCGAGACATAGATCGCCAGTCTTGCCATATGAATTCTGCCGTTTTCGAGAATATTGTAGTTCCAGGTGTCGGGTACGCGCATGGCGGAAAGCTCGAAATTCAGTTTCTTCTGAATCTCTTCTATAACCGCGTACACTTCGGGCAGTATGCGCTTGAACAGGTCTATATCCCATTTTTCGAGCGCCTCTCCCATAATGGTATGGTTTGTGAAAGCGAACGTCTTGTGCGCGATCTCGAACGCCTCGGCGAACGAAAGTCCCTCGTGTTCGAGGCAGAGAATGAGCTCGGGTATGGCGACGACGGGATGCGTGTCGTTGAGCTGCACGGCGCGCAGTTCTCCGAAGCGCGAGAAGTCCGTACCGTACTTTTTCTTGTATTCCCTGACGATATCCTTTATGGACGCGCTGACGAAGAAGTACTGCTGGCGCAGACGGAGCGTCTTGCCCTCCACTCTCTCGTCGTTGGGATAAAGCACGTACGATATAATCTCCGCCGCGTTCTTTTCGGCAAGCGCGTTCGCGTAGTGCATATTGTTGAATTCGATATAATCGAGTTTGTTGATGGGCTCGCTCTGCCACAGACGGAGCGTATTGACCGTCTTGCCGCCGTAGCCTATAATCGGGAAATCGTACGGCACGGCCTTGACCTTCATGTCGGCGAACGAGACTATCTGCGTAAGATCGTCGCGGCGAATGGACCAGGGATCGCCGCAAGTCGTCCAGTCGTCCACCTGCTCAACCTGGAAGCCGTTGACGAAAGACTGCTTGAAAAGACCGTACTTGTATCTTATTCCGTAGCCGTTGAGCGGTATCGCTTCGGTGGCTGCGGATTCGAGATAGCACGCCGCGAGACGGCCGAGACCGCCGTTGCCGAGAGCGGAGTCGGGTATGTCCTCGAAAGAACGGATATCCACGCCGCGTTCGCGGAGGATTTTATCCACCTCGTCGAGCTGGCCGAGATTAAGCAGATTGGAGAATATCGATCTGCCTACCAGGTATTCCGCGCTCATATAATACGCGCGTTTTTTTGCGGACTGCTTGTCGTCCGTTTTGAGCCATAAAGAATTTATATCGCGCATGACAGATTTTGACAGGGCGTTGTACAGCTGACGCGTCGTCGCCTTCTCCATTGTCGTCGCGTAATCGTACGAGAGCATTTGCTCCATTGTGTCGATGATTTTGTTAGACAAAGTAAATCCCTCCAGATTCGTTAAGTCACTGACGCCGTCCGTATTCGGAAGCGAGCGCGCTCATTCTGCGCCCGGCGTCGCCGTCCGTATATGTAGCCGGAATGCGATAACTCCAATTATCCGGCGAAAGGGTGGACGGCATATTGATTCTTCCCTCTCCGCCGATTTTCAACCAATCCTGCATGGGCAGCATGGCGCATTCCGCTTTCGACGCGAACGCCAGTTCGATTATCGCGTCGCACAGTTCTTCGTCCGTGCCGAGCGGCATCGACAGCCCGCATGCCGTAAGTTCCTCGCTCACGGCGTCCGAGAGCCGCGCCCGTTCGCCCCCGAGTCCATTTATAAAGCCCATGAGAGTGTCGTTGTCGTGTGTGCCGGTATAGACAACGCAGTTGGAATCCCGGTAATTATGCGGCAGATATTCGTTGTCCGGTCCCGAGCCGAAAGCGAATTGCAGCACCTTCATTCCCGGATAACCGACCCGGGCGAACATCGCACGGGCGGAGTCGTCGAGATCGCCGAGGTCTTCGGCAATGACTTCTATCCTGCCCATATCTTTTTCTATCTCCTCGAAAAGCTCCGCCGACGGACCGGGCATCCACTTGCCGTTTACCGCGGTAGGCTCCCCGTAAGGAATCTCGTAATATCTGTCGAAGCCGCGGAAATGGTCTATCCTGACGACGTCGAAAAGCAAAAAGCATTTGCGCAGCCGCTGCTTCCACCACGCGTAGCCGTCCGCTTTCATGCGCTCCCAGTCATAAACGGGATTGCCCCACAGCTGACCGGTGTCGCAGAACGCGTCGGGCGGGCAGCCCGCAACGACGACGGGAGTCAGCGAAGCATCGAGTTTGACCATCCCTGGATTTTTCCAGCACTCTACGCTGTCGTAGGCGAGATATATGGGCATATCGCCTATTATGCGAATGCCTTTCGAGTGCGCGTAATCCCTGAGTCCGGTCCACTGTCTGTCGAATTCGTACTGCGCCCACTGCCAGAAAAGCAGGTCTTCCGCATGCTCCGCGGCAAAAACGGACAGTGCGGCTTCGTCGCGGAAGCGCAGTTCGTCCGGCCATTCGTTCCACGGCCGGCCGCCGCAGAAATCCTTGACGGCGCGGAACAGCGCATAGTCGGCGTATTCGCCCTTTTTCAGGAATGCCGCGAACGCGGCGTCCGAACGGTCGAACCGGGAAAACGCGCGGCGCAGCACGCCGAAACGGGTACGGTACAGCCATTCGTAATTTATGCGGCTGTCGGGCGGAGTTGTGCAGTCATTGAGCTCCCCTGCCGTAAGCAGTCCAGCAGCGGAGAGCGTATCCAGGTCTATGAAATACTCGCTGCCGGCATAAGAGCACACGGACTGATACGGCGAGTCTCCGTATCCGGTGGGCACGAGCGGCAGCACCTGCCAGTAGCTCTGACCGGAAAGGGACAAAAAGTCCACGAACTTGCGCGAGGACTCACCCAACTGACCTATGCCGTATTTTCCCGGCAAGGTCGCGATATGTAATAATACGCCGCTGCTCCTGTCCATAAAACAAAGTATGCCTCTTACGGAATACTCAAAGGCATTTTAACATTTTTGACGAAACATGTCAATTATTATGCGGCATACTGACAAAAAAACGGGCGCCGTTTCAAGCGACGCCCAGCCAGGATATTCCGGATGTTATTTTCTTTGCCGAAAACCGAAGCAGTGCTTCGAATATGACAGACAGCAATACGGCTACCATTATCCATGCGAACAGAGTCGGCGTTTCCTCGAGAAAATTCGCTTTGGAAAAATATATCTGATAACCTATGCTGTGCACCGTGTATGCAAGAACCTCCGCAGATATTACGGCCTTGATGTTCATGCCGAAAGTCGTCGATATTCCGGACAGCGCATGAGGCAGCACCATAGGCAGGTATACCGTACGCAGACTCGTCCAGAATCCGGCGCCGAGATCGGCAAGCGCGTCGTCATACTCTTTTCCCACGTTTTCGGCAGCCGTCTTAATCTCTCCGTATATGATCGGAAAGACGAGCATTATTCCTACCACGGAAGGCAGCACTGACGATCCTATCCATATTGTAAGAACGAGCGCAATCGCCACTACGGGCACCGTACGCATTACCGTTACAATCGGAGTCAGGGCCGCGGCGACTGCGCGGTTCCGTCCGGCGAGCAATCCCAAAAGTACGCCCAGACCGAATCCGATAACGTAACCGACAAGGCAGCGCAGCAGCGTGAAACCGACGGAAATATAGAATTCGGCGCGCGTAAACAGCAGTCCGAATGCGGTGCATACCGATGTGAACGTCGGCAATATGATCTCCACGCCGACAGCGCGCGCGCAGATTTCCCATATACCGAGAAGAACCAGTACCGCAGCCGCAGAAATCAGAATATATCTGTTACGGCGCAAAACCGACATCATAAAGCGAAGAAGTCGTCGCCTACGGTAACCCCGATATTTTTGAGAAGCTCCGTAACGGCGGTTTTCGAATCCTCGGCGTTGCGATACTGCACATTCATCTTGGGCGCAGCGTTTTTAAGTATTGAACCTTTAAGCGTGCAGTTTTCGATGTTTTCGGCTTTGGTTCCGACAGCTTCGGGATTTTTGTTAAACGCTTCTACGCTCGATTTCACGCGCGCGTCTACCTGCCCGACGAGATCGGAATTTTCTTCGAGTACATCGCTCCGTACGAACAGACCGGCCATGGGAAATTCGTCGCCCGTGACGGCCTTATAAACGTCGCTTACCGAGCCGAGAACGGTGAATTCCCTGCCGTTGGCTTTGAGCGCGGAAATAGCGGGTTCGGCGAATACCGCGGTAATCGCATCGCCTTTGGTTATCGCCTGCTGTATGGTAGACGCGTCGGAGCCGTTAACCGTAACTTCCGCATCGGCGCTGTCGAAAAGATACTGCACCGTTTTGCCGGGAATCGCCAGAAGGCCTATGGTAGATATCGTATTACCGTCGAACTGCGACAGAAATTCGTCGGCATTGAGCGAATCGTCGTAAGTTTCGTAACCGCTTTCCGTAGTAACGTAGTAGAGTACGCCCCAGCTCGTTACGTTGAGAAGTTTGTAATCCGCCGTCGTCGCCCCTTCTTTTACCGCGTTGAGGTGCATATTTGCGCCTATATTAAGAGGCGCGAGCACAAACTCCGCGCCGCCGTTGTCGAGAAACGCGGCCTGTATATTTGCCTCGCCGGTGACCGTATAATCGAATTCGGAGTCCCCGAAATCCTCTCCCCACATATCGGCGAGAGCGGCCACGGGCGCGCCGTCTGGCGCTATAAGCGAAAACGAGCCGCCCGTTTCCGTATTTCCGCATGCGGAAAAAGCGGCTACGGAAAGACAGAGCGCGAGCGCAAGACTGATGACTGCAATGATTTTTTTCATAAATTTATCTCCGTAAAAATTATTTACACTGTTGACAAGCTTTCTGTATTATATTATAATTCAAAGAAAAAATACGTTGCATTTACAACGAAATATAAAATAACGGGAAAAATCATGGACGAAAGGACGATCGAAAAGATTAAAAAATCGAGACTGATGAGCGGTATCGACGACCTCGGACTGCTGGACTGCTTCGGCGCGCGCGTCGCGCGGTACGGCAAAGGCAGCGAGATCGTGGGCTACGGAGCAAGACCGGCCATAGTAATAATCACCGCGGGCAGCGCGACGGTGCTCAGCGAAGACTGGTGCGGCAACCGCAATATCATAAGCAAGCTGGGCGAAAGCGGCGTATACGGAGCTGCATTCGTATACTCTTCGCACGAGGTTACGTCGCGGCTTGTGGCAGACGAGGATTGCGAAGCGGTCATAATGGACGGAGAAAAACTGCACTCGCCCTGCGCGAAGAACTGCGCCTCGCACACGCGTTTTCTGTACAACACCCTTAAAGTCGTATCGGGCAGCTGCGTGAACTTCCTCGAAAAGGTGGAGCACCTCTCCCGCCGCACGACGCGGGAAAAAGTGCTGTCATACCTGACGGCGCAGTCTGTAAAGCGCGGCGGAGCCGAGTTCGATATTCCCTTCTCCCGGCAGGAGCTGGCGGATTATCTCGCGGTCGACCGCGCGGCGCTGTCGGCCGAACTGGCGAGAATGAAGC
This sequence comes from Candidatus Protoclostridium gallicola, assembly GCA_904387375.1. Lineage (GTDB taxonomy): Bacteria > Bacillota > Clostridia > Christensenellales > Pumilibacteraceae > Protoclostridium > Protoclostridium gallicola. The sequence continues at coordinate 106,620 of CAJFLE010000001.1, read as the reverse complement.
GGGACGGGCTTATAGATTTCAGAAAATCGCATTTCCGCATTTTGCGGCGCACGTAAAAAGAAGGTTCCGGGAAGGAACCTTCTTTTTATTATCGCGGTTTTCAGTATTTCTCGCGCGGAACGTACGAAGTGTGAAGCACCTCGTGCGCCTTATGGCTGTTCGGAGCGCCGAAATACTCGTCGTAAAGCATCTTGACGACCGGACTGTCGTGGGACTTGCGGTATTCGGACGCCTCGTCGTAATTGTACAGCGCGCGGGCGCGGAGCGTTTTGAGATCCGTCCAGTTGCGCACGCTGTCTGGCAGCGAAGGCTGACCGCCGCCGTTCACGCAGCCGCCGGGGCACGCCATGATTTCGACGAACATATAATCTTTTTCGCCCGATTTGATCGCGTCCATTATCCTGCGCGCATTGGCCAGACCGGAGGCCACCGCAACCTTTACGGTAACGCCGGCAACATTGTACGTCGCTTCCTTGATAGGCTCTGTGCCGCGCACTTCCTTGAAGTCCACAAGCTCGCACTTACCGTCGAGGATATGCGCCGCAGTACGGAGCGCCGCTTCCATAACGCCGCCCGTCGCGCCGAATATGGCGCCGCCGCCCGTCGCAATCCTGAACGGGTCGTCGTACTTTTCGGCGGGCAGTTCGGAGAAGTTTATGCCGGCGGTGCGGATCATCTTCGCGAGTTCCCTCGTCGTTATCGCCACGTCGACGTCATAGTCGAATTCGCTTCTCGTGACTTCGAATTTCTTTGCCGTGCAAGGAATCACGCTGACGACAAACAGATCCTTGGGATCGATGCCGTTCTTTTCGCAGTAGTACGTTTTGAGCACCGCGCCGAACATCTGCTGCGGCGATTTGCACGACGACAGATTGTCCAGCATATCAGGATAATTGTGTTCGACGAACTTTATCCAGCCCGGGCAGCAGGATGTGAACATGGGAAGAGGCTTCTTCTTGTTCACGACGCGGTCGATGAGTTCGTTCGCCTCCTCGAGTATGGTAAGATCCGCGGTGACGTCCATATTGTATACTTCGACGTTGCCGAGGCGGCGTATAGCCGCGACCATCTTGCCCTCGACGTTGGTGCCGACGGGATAGTCGAACTCCTCGCCCAGCGTCGCGCGTACCGACGGCGCGGTGAAGAACACGACTTTCTTGTCCGGATCGGATATCGCCTTCCACACTTTGTCGACGTCAGACTTTTCGATGAGCGCGCCGGTCGGGCACGCCACTATGCACTGACCGCAGCCCACGCAAGGCGACTCGATGACCGGACGCTCGAACGCGCTGCCTATATGCACGGCGTATCCTCTGCCAATTGCGCCGATCGCTTCCACCGCCTGCAGATTCTTGCACGCGGCCACGCAGCGGCGGCAGTTGATGCACTTATCGTTGTCGCGGATCATGAACGGCGACGACGTATCGAGCGGAGTATTCGGCTTTTCTGCGTCGAATTTGTCCTCGTCAGCGCCGTATTCAAGACACAGACGCTGCAATTCGCACGTGCGGCTGCGCTCGCAGGAAAGGCACTTTTTCTTGTGCGACGACAGCAGCAGTTCCAGCGTCATTTTTCTGGATCTGCGGCACTTAGCCGTATTCGTCTGCACTTCCATGCCCTCCGCCGCGGGATATACGCATGCGGCGACGAGTCCGCGCGCGCCCGTCGCTTCGACCACGCACATACGGCAGGAGCCGGCGCAGTTCACGCCCGAAAGATAGCAGAGCGTGGGGATTTCCACGTTTGCGGCCTTTGCCGCCTGCAATATCGTGCTTCCGTCGGGGACGGAAACGCTTATACCGTTGACTTTGAGATTGATCATGACCTTCCCTCCCTTACTTCTTCACGATCGCGCCGAAGCGGCAGTTCGTGATGCACACGCCGCACTTTATGCACTTCTTGGTGTCGATGACGTGCGGCTCTCTGACCTTGCCCGAAATAGCGGACACGGGGCAGTTTCTCGCGCACAGCGTGCAGCCTTTGCACTTGTCCGCGACGATACTGTACGACAGCAGCGCCTTGCAGACGCCGGCAGGACAGGTCTTGTCGTATATATGCGCTTTATACTCGTCCTCGAAATATCTGATCGTGGACAGTACGGGGTTGGGAGCGGACTGGCCGAGCGCGCACAGCGAAGAGGACTTCATGTGCTCGGCGAGCTCCTTGATCTTATCGAGATCTTCGGGTTCGCCCTGCCCTTTGGTTATCTTGGTAAGCAATTCGAGCAGGCGCTTGGTGCCTATGCGGCAGGGATTGCACTTGCCGCACGACTCGTCGGCGGTGAATTCGAGATAGAACTTCGAGATGTCCACCATGCAGGTGTCCTCGTCGAGAATTATCATGCCGCCGCTGCCCATCATCGAACCTATCTTTTTGAGATTGTCGTAGTCGATGGGAATATCGAGGCAGCTTGCCGGGATGCAGCCGCCCGAAGGTCCGCCCGTCTGAGCGGCCTTGAACTTCTTGCCGTTGGGAATGCCGCCGCCGATCTCTTCCACTATGGTGCGGAGCGTCGTGCCCATGGGCACTTCGACGAGACCCACGTTGGTTATCTTGCCGCCGAGAGCGAAAACCTTGGTGCCCTTGGACGTTTCGGTGCCGATGGTGGAATACCACTTTCCGCCTTTGAGGATTATGGGGTTGATGTTCGCCCACGTTTCCACGTTGTTGAGAATGGTGGGTTTGCCGAACAGTCCCTTGACCGCCGGGAACGGAGGACGGGGACGCGGCTCGCCGCGGTGGCCTTCTATGCTCGTCATGAGCGCGGTTTCCTCACCGCAGACGAACGCGCCTGCGCCGAGACGTATATCCACGTCGAAATCGAAACCGGTGCCGAATATGTTCTTGCCGAGCAGTCCGTATTCCCTCGCCTGCTTTATCGCTATCGTAAGGCGCTGCACGGCGATGGGATATTCCGCCCTGACGTATATGTAACCCTGATTGGAGCCGATCGTATAGCCGGCGATTGCCATGGCTTCGAGCACGCAGTGAGGATCGCCTTCGAGTATGGAGCGGTCCATGAACGCGCCGGGGTCGCCCTCGTCCGCGTTGCAGCAGACGTATTTGACGTCGCTCTGCGACGCCTTCGCGAACGCCCATTTTCTGCCCGTCGGGAAGCCCGCGCCGCCGCGGCCGCACAGCCCGGAGGTGTTGAGCTCGGCAAGTACGTCGTCCGGAGTCATCGATGTCAGCACTTTCGCGAGCGCCTGATAGTCGCCGGCGCCGATGGCCTCTTCGATATTCTCCGCCTCTATGACGCCGCAGTTGCGCAGCGCTATGCGGCGCTGTTTTTTATAGAACGGCGTTTCCGCGAACGGAAGTATGCTGCCGTCCGGCATGACGGTGCCCTCGTAGAGCAGTTCCTTCACCACGTCGCCGCCGGGAAGCAGATGCTTTTCAACGATCGTCTCGACGTGCTCGGGCGTCATCTGCGAGTAGAACGCGCCCTCGGGATAAACTATCATTATGGGGCCGAGCGCGCAGAGGCCGAAGCAGCCCGTCTTTATTACGAGCACGTCTTTTATGCCGTGAGCCGCGAGCGATTTTTCCAGCTGAGCGATGACCTCGCCGGAATGCGAGGACGTGCAGCCCGTGCCGCCGCAGACAAGCACCTGTTTTCTGTAACCGGTGTTCTTTTCCAGATCCGCGCCCGCCTTGCCTATGAGCTTTCTTACCTTTATGAGATCGGCGTGTTTCGCCTTTATGGCGTTAAGCTGTTCTACGGTCATTTATTTGCCCTCCCGGTAAGAATCGAGGATGCCGTCCAGCATCTCCACGGTCAGTTTGCCGTGCACGTCGTCGTCGATCATCATGACGGGAGCCAGCCCGCACGCGCCGACGCAGCGGCAGGAATCGAGCGAGAACAGCCCGTCCGGAGTGCATTCGCCGCACTTGATGCCCAGCTTTTCTTCCAGCGCTTCGAGAATCTTGTCTGCGCCCTTCACATAGCATGCGGTACCGAGGCAGAGACTGATACGGTGTCTGCCTTTGGGCATGAGCGAAAACTGTGTATAAAACGTTGCGACGCCGTACACCTCGGATAAAGAAATACCGAGACCGTCGGCGATCATGATCTGAACTTCTTTCGGCAGATAGCCGTATATGTCCTGCGCCTCCTGTAAAACGCGCATAAGACAACCGGGCTGCGTTTTGCGCTCCTCTATGACTTTCCTGAGCGCCGCAGCCTGCTCCGCCGTTCCCTCGAACGCGGGGACATTTCCTTCCATCAATGGCCTCCTTTTATATAATGCATGAATCGCACTTATAAAATTATAACAAAAGAGCAAATAAAAGTAAAAGGTTTTCGGCGAAAAATGGCGAATTATTTTGCATTTTAAGCTGTCAGATATTGCAATTCTTACACAGACAGAAACCGGCGGTTCAGAAGAAAGAAAGCTGCGTGACCGAAGGCTTCGGTCTGGCGTTTTCGCGCTTTACTTCGGCCGGCAGCTCGGAAACGAACGGCGACGGCGCGCCGCTCGTCGTCAGAACGAGTTCATTCTCAGCGCGCGTCATGCCGACGTAGAAAAGCCGCCGTTCCTCTTCCTCGTTCATTTCTCCGCGCACGGTGAGCGGCAGCAGTTTTTCGTTCAGCCCGCACAGGAACACTACGGGAAACTCCAGCCCCTTCGCGCCGTGCAGAGTGGCAAGACGCACCGCGCCCGAGGAAGTATCGCCGCTCGGCAGCGTGACGTCTCCGTCGCCGCCCAGACGCACGGCGTCCAGAAACTCGCGCACGTCCGCATAATGCGCGGCGTCGGTCAGCTGCGCGTATGCCGGCGTGTCTGTATGCAGATATTCACGCCATTCTTCCAGCAGTTTTCTCGGACGGCAGCGCTTGTGCGCAAAAAGCGCGGCGGCGCTTTCGTAAGCCTCGCGGCTGCCGAGAAATTCCTCCGCATGCGCGCTGTCCTCGCCGAGAAATACCGCGGCCAGAAACGCCAGCGTGCCGCAGACTTCGGGCGCCTCGAGAAAGGCGGTATCGTCGGTCACGTACGGTATGCCGTCGCGGCGCAGACAGCCGGCAATCACCCTCAGCATGCGGTGAGTGCGCGACAGCACCGCGATATCGCCGAACGTGTGCAGCTTTTCCTCCCTGCCCTTGCCCAGCATGTCCAGCCCTCCGACCATGCGCGCGATCTCTTTCGCGACGAATATGCCTTCTCCGAGCTCGGACGCGCATTCGGCAAGGCGCACGGCGGCGCCGGACGGGCGTACGGGAACGAGGCTGCGCTCGCCCGGATTGTGGGATATTACCTGCACTGCGGCCGAAAGCACCTGCGGCGAACAGCGGTAACTGTCCGTCAGCCTGATTTCGCGCATATCCGGAAAGTCGGCGCGCAGACGGTCGAAGCATCCGGAATCCGATCCGCGGAAAGAGTAAATCGACTGATCGGGATCGCCTATTACGAACAGCCGGCCGTCCGCGCCCGTCCATTTGCGGACGAGATCGTACTGCATGGGATTGACGTCCTGAAACTCGTCCACGTGCAGCCAGCCGAAAGCTCCGCTCTTTCCTTCGAGCGCGAGCCTTATGAGATCGTCGTAGTCCGCGGCGCCGGTATCGCGCAGCCGGCGGCAGTATTCGGCAATCGCGGCGGTTTCTTCGCCGCTGCCGTTCTTATATGCGGATACGGCTCCGAGGAAACGCCGGGGCGAGCCGCTCAGTCCGAACTCACCCATGACTTCCGAGGCGAGCCGGAGCTGTGCGGAACGGTCGGTCAGCGCCGCGCCCGAAAGCATAGAATAACAGATCGAGTGGAAGGTGCCGACTGTAATCTCGTCGGCGTGCTTTATGCGCGCACGCAGCCTCGCACGCATTTCTTCGGCGGCGCGGACGGTAAACGTGACGGCGCATATGTCGCGGGGATTCACGCCCCTTTCGACCAGCCGTGCGATACGTTCGGTAAGCGTAAACGTTTTGCCCGTGCCCGGTCCGGCTATCACGGCGGTGATGCGCGCGTCGCTGTCCGCAGCCGCGGCCTGCGCATCGTTTATGCCTTTTGCGGGCGCGGCGCTCTCTTCGCCGGTATCCGCCGATGAACCGGCCTTACGTTCAATACGGCGGCTCGGCGAAGCGGAAGCGGTGAAATCGAACGCGCCCAAAAAGGAAATCTGACCGCTTGCGTTCCTAAGCTCGTCGGGAGTGAATAACTCTATTTTTCCGTATTCCCCGTCATAGCCCGCGTTTTTGATGACCTGCCCCGCGCGCATGCGGCGCACGCCCTCGGCGAGCCGCTCGCCGCCCGCAGCCGCCAGATCGGAAACGGACGCGCCGCGCAGAATATGAGCCTCGTCGCCGAGTTCGCGCAGCAGCTTCACGTACAGCTGCCCGGCTTTATTTCCGTCCGCGGAGATGCCGAGAGAGGCGGCTATGACTTCGGGCAGCGGAATGAGATGCTCGAAATGCACGGCGTTGTCAGGGACATAATCCTCCGGCCGGGAAGCAAACTGTTCGAGACGGTTGAGCACTCCTATCGTTATTTTTTTGCCGCACACGGGGCATTTCCCGCCCAGCTTTGCCGTTTCCTTCGGGGTCAGCCTCAGACCGCAGTTTCTGTGACCGTCGAGATGATACTTGCCTTCTTCGGGATAAAATTCCAGCGTGCCCGCGAATCCCTCGCCCGTTTCCAGCGCCTTTTTAAGCGCGGGATACGACAGTTCCGTGTCCAGCAGATTACTCTCCCTGCCGAGCTTGGCAGGCGAATGCGCGTCCGAGTTCGACACCATGGTATAGCCGTCCAGCATGGGCACGCGGCGGTTCATGAGCGGATCGGAAGACAGTCCTGTTTCCAGCGCGCGGATATGCGATGCGAGATCGCCGAAGCACTCCTCCACCGAATCGAAACCGGAAAACGCGCCGAACATCGAAAAGTGCGGCGTCCAGATATGCGCGGGGATAAAGACGGCCTCGGGACATACGTCCAGCGTTATTGCCAGCAGATCGTATGACGAAAGCCCGAGTATGGGGCGTCCGTCCGAGCGTATGTTGCCTATCGCTTCCAGCTTGAGAGACAGCTGCTCCGCAGCGTCCGGCGACGGAAGCAGAATGACGTTATGTACCTTGCGCACCTTGCCGTCCTGCTTGTATATGCAGCTTATCTCGCCGGACACGACGAAACGCGGCTGCACGGGCAGCTCGCACACGTCGCGCAGCCGTGCTTCTTCCTTAATGCGGTAAAGCCCTTCTTCCGCAGGTTCCAGCTTGTCCGCCAGTTCTTCACGCCAGGCGGGGTGCGTGAAATCGCCCGTGCCGACAAGCCCTATCCCCTTGCGCCGCGCCCAGAGGTCGATATTGGGAATATCCGCGTTGCGGCCGGTTGCGCGCGAGTATTTCGAATGTATATGCAGATCTGCGAGAAACATGCTTATATTATACAGCCGTTTCCTGATTTTGTAAATCGAAAAGGCCTGCGGCGCTTTTTTTGTTGCGCAAATCCTTGACAACGGGGCGGCGCTTTGATATAATCATTCTTGTTTTGGAGAAGTACCCAAGTGGCTCAAGGGGCTCCCCTGCTAAGGGAGTAGTATGGATTAAACCGTAGCGAGGGTTCGAATCCCTCCTTCTCCGCCAAAGACCCGGCTCGCATGGTCTATGAGCCGGGTCTTTATTAATTTTAATGTATGGTGAATTTATCATGACTAAAGATAATTTATCTAATTTGTATATGGACTATATTATGTCTTATGCTACAAGTTACTTTAAATTACATAAACAAAAAGACACGCTAAAATATTTTTATACGATGGGTCTAATATATGCAAATTATATGGAAATCTGGACTAAGTATTGTATTTTAAATTACGATGGGTATATTGAAAAATATTCCGTAAAAGAATTTAACATAGATAGTCATGACTTTCTTAAATTGTATAAAGATCCTCAAACAAAAAGTGAATTTTTGTCATTAGGGATTAACGAACAGGAATATAATCATTTGTCAGCAAAAGCCGAAACGATTCAAGCTATTTTAAAAACAAATAACTTATCTTTTGCCTTCCGTTATCCTTGTGATAAAGATAATAATATTTATCTCAATAATATAAATGACAAGCAACATATACTTGATTTAATGTCGGAATTAATTTCTTATTCACTAAAACTGTTAACAAAGTATCATGTAGGCGTAGCCAATTTATTATTAAAACAAAATAAGGCAATATCTAAAGCTCTCAATAATGGTAAGGATACTGACTATTCACCAATGATTCTGTTCAAAGAAAGATTAAAAGAGCTGCGCACCGGAAAAGGGCTGTCGCAGGCACAGCTTGCGGAAATACTCCACGTAAGTCAGCGCAGTATAAGCAGTTGGGAAACCGGATTCAGGCAGCCGGATTACGAAACTCTGGAAGCGATATCCAAGTATTTCGACGTTACGACCGATTATCTTCTCGGTCTGGATTAAAAATAAACAGCCCCGCGTTTTTCGTAAGCGCGGGGCTGTTATTAAAAATAAATGTAAAATCAAGTAATTCATTCAATAAAAGTTATATTCAGACTGCCGGCGGCGAATTCGGCGGTTATGCTTTTGCCTGTGCCGCGGTCGGCATTGGCAAGATTGGACGTACCGGCGGAGGCTTCCACGCTCACGGAATAATCCTCTTCCCTGCCCACCATGGTGCCTGTCAGGCTGCCGGCGGAAAACTCGGCATAAAGCGACTTGCCGACGGTAAGGCGGTCGAACGTAACGCTGCCAGCGGCAAATTCAAGTCCCACGGAGTCCGCAGTCACATTTGCGAGTTCGGCGCCGCCTGCGGCCGAATCCACGGACAGACTGCCCGCAGACACATTGCGGAGCGTAACGTCGCCCGCCGCGCTATCTATGTCGATATCGGACGCGGTGCAGTCCTCCACGGTCACCGATCCTGCCGAAGAGTCGATGCTCAGTTCGTCCAGGTCGAAGCCGGAAACATGTACGCTGCCGGCAGCAGATTCGACGCTTATATCGGTCAGCGACGGCACGGTGACGGTTATTTCAGCGTCAAGCATCGACCACGCGATGAAAGCGAGGTGCCGCTGTTCTATCGACAGCACTTTTCTGCCGCCGCTCTCCGTTTCGGTAATATTGACGGGCACGAACGCGGATGTGTCGTACACGACCGAAAGCGTGTCGCCCTGCACTACGGTGACTTCGGCCGATGCCGCTTCGATCACAAGCACATCGGCGGGTTTGGTAATGTCATACGTCTGTGTGCTGCGCGTCGCCGAATCTATTATCGTCGCGACGGCGGAGTATACGGCAAGCGCGATGACAACGGCTATGATCACGGGCAGCACTATGCGTAAGAAAACCGACTTCTTTTTCCCGGGCGGCCTGACGTCTGCCGGAGCCTGTTCGCCGGTCGTCTGCTCTTCGCAATCCGGCGCAGGCTCGGACTTCTCGCTGTGGGTTGCCGTCAGCCAGTCCTCTTCGGTCGTATGCGAGAGTATCATGTCCGCGGCCTCGCGCGGGGAGCCGAAGCCGCGCAGTATCTCCCGCTCGGACATGCCGCCGTCGTGCTTGTCGTTATACAGTTCGGCGTAATACGACATCGCGCGCTCGCGTTCGTCGTCGCCGAGCGCGGACAGGTATCCGCTCAGTTCTTTCATCCATTCCGATCTTGTCATCTTCTGCGTCCCTCTCTGAGTATGAATTTATACGCTTTGTCAAGTTCTCTTATGTCGTCCGTGAATTCGTCTATTCTCGCCTCGCCCGCGGCGGTAATGCCGTAATACTTGCGCAGTCTGCCGCGGTACTCCGCGCAACGCGACAAAACGTAGCCGTTGGATTCCAGCCGCTTGAGCACCGGGTACAGCGTGGACTCGGATATTTCCATATACGGCGACACGTCCTGCATGATCTTGTATCCGTATGACTCGCCCCTCTTCAGCACGGCGAGAACGCATACGTCCAGCACGCCTTTTTTCAGTTGTATGTCCATTCCGCCTCCGAAATACTGTTTTATGTATTATACTATACATTACATAGTATTCTTTGTCAACAAAAAAAGCCCGCATGCGGGCTTTTTAATCTGTTTCTAATATTCCGGGCGGTCAGCCCGAAAAGCAGCCGAGTTTGTTCAGCTCTTTACGCAGGCGGAATATTATTTTTTTTTCGAGACGCGAGATGTACGACTGGCTTATGCCGAGCATATCCGCGACTTCCTTCTGCGTCTTCTCCTCCGCGCCCGAAAGGCCGAAGCGCAGTTCCATGATTATACGTTCCCTGTCCGACAGCTTGCTCACCGCGTTCATGAGCAGTTCCTTTTCCACGCTGGTTTCGAGATTTTTGCTGACGATGTCCGGCTCGGTGCCGAGAATGTCCGAAATGAGCAGTTCGTTGCCCTCGAAATCCACGTTGAGCGGTTCGTCGAGGGACACCTCGCAGCGCATGCGCACGACGCGGCGCAGGTGCATGAGTATTTCGTTTTCTATGCACCGCGAGGCGTAAGTCGCGAGCTTTATGTTCTTTTCGAAATTATACGAGTTCACGGCCTTTATAAGACCGATCGTGCCCACGGAAATGAGATCCTCTATATCCACGCCCGTATTGTCGAACTTGCGCGCTATGTATACCACGAGGCGCAGATTGCGCTCTATGAGCCGCGACTTCGCCTCTTCGCTGCCCTCGCGCAGCTGAGCGAGCGCCTCGCTCTCCTCCGCGGGAGTGAGCGGCGACGGGAGCGCTTCGCCCCCGCTGACGTAGAACAGCTGCCTGTCCCCGTCCAGTCCGAACAGTTTTCTGATAAAATTCTTTATTTCGTCCAGCATGTCAGCCTCCGACCAGCGACGGATGCAGAAGCATATCTTCGCCGCGGCCGAATCCGCGTTCGGACACGCCGAGCATCACATCACTATATTTATTCGCTTTCTTTCCCGAATATAATAGGAATTTGTCCGGTTTTATCAAAAAAAGTTTGCTTTTTCCGCCGCCCACGAATTCGGCGGTCTTGCAGCCGCATATCCTGCCGACGACCGTGCGCCGGCCGAACGCGTCCGCCAGTGACGACAGTTTCACGACCACGACGGGCAGCGACGTCTTTTCGTCGTACAGGCCGTTGCCGGTGTCGAGATAGCCGCGCATACGCGCCGTGCGCCCGCCTATAGTGACGGCGACGGAATACACGAACGCCGACGCGGTGCGCCGCCTGCCCGCCGCGCGGAACACGGCGCGGAAGACGAAGAACAGCGCCGCGCCTATGGCGGAAGGCACACAGTACGGCAGCACGGGAACGCCGGTGAGCGCCGCGCCTATATCCCCCGTGACGAGATAGTTCGCGAACACGCATACGCCGCCTACGACCGCGGTCTGCGCGAAGAACATCAGCACGCCGAGAGCCGCCTTGTCCAGCCGTGCGAACAGCAGTATGCCGAGCAGCAGCCCCACCGCTATTTTCGCAGCAACGAGCAGCGGCGTGATCAGATCCCAGAACGGATAAAACACGCTTATGACCGTGCCTATGGCCGCAGCGGCGGCGGTGCGGCGCTTGTGCACGCGCTTGCCGCAGGCGGCGTACGACAGTCCCGCGATCGACGACGTAAGCACGAGATTGTCGATTATCACGAACTCTATGTACACCTTCATCGCACGTAAAGTGTAGCACACGGACAAACGTGAGTAATCTCCTTTGTTGTCGAAGGAAAACAAAAAAGAGGTTATACAAAAACATACAAAAAAAGCCCGGCATAAAGCCGGGCACACGGATAAAAGGGATTCAGTCCCGTTTTATCGTGAGGAAACCCATAACGAATGCGTCGGGCATGACGAAGACCTTTTCGCCGACGGAGAAAGCGACGGAAAGACGGCGGCGCGCCGTATCGACGCGCGTTATCTTCCCTTCGCCGAATTTAGCGTGGACCACAGCCGCGCCCGCGGAGATTGCCGACAGATCGACGGACGGCTTTTCCGGAGCGGAGGGATGCACAACCGGAGCCGAGGGAGCATTGCCTGCCGGGTTTTTGCGTACGCCGGCCTCTTCCACGGCTGACTGATGCGGTGCGGCCGCGCCGACGGACGAATCGGACATCGTCGCCTGCTGGTTATAAAACAGCCTTTCGTACTCCTCTTTCCGGATGGTCGTATCCCAGCCGCCCACCTCCTCGTCGGCATGCCGCTCTATGCCCGTATACGACAGGCTGGAATCTTCGTATCGCTTGAATTTGAAAATCGCGTCGTTCATCAGACTTGCGTTGAACACGCCCAGTGAACACAGCAGCTCGAAGTCCTTGACATCCAGTCCCGTTACTTTCCTGAACAGTCCCGGTTCCAGCTGCGTGATCACGTCTTTCAGCGAACGTTCGCGGTAATCGGTCAGGTACATGAATACGGGTACGCGCGTGGCGAACTTGATGAGTTTTTCCTGGATCTCCCTGCGCCTGGATTTGTATTCCTTCTCCTCGTCCGTCAGCTCTTTCTTTTCCTTCGGGGTGAGCTTTTCCGCGTTCTCCTTCTTTGCCTGTCTTACGTGCTCGGATTTGTTTATGATCGTTTCTATATCGTGATTGAGCGAGCGGAAGCCTTCTATGCGCATAAGCGCGTCCAGCGCTTCGGGATTATTCAGCAGCCTGGCCAGCGTCTCGTTGTCCACGTTGACGAGCAGCGCGGATTCCCAGCGCCGGGCGAGCAGCGTCGCGCTCGTCCCCGCCATTGCTATGTCGAGAATGTCCTGCGCGTCCACCTGTTTCATCGTACTGCCGTCGTATGCGAGCACGGGCAGAAAGTGAATAAACTCCGCGACCTTCTTTTCCGGATTGCTTTCCTCGACGTTAAGGCGGCAGGAATAATCGGATATCTGCCGCAGCGCCCTGTCGAGCGCGAAGTCGAACACATAGCACTCACGCTTCATTATCTGCCTGTTGCCTCTGTCGTCGGTGATCTCCCACGGGCTTTGCACGCGGAATGCCGCCTGAAAATACGTTTCCGGAGATTTCAGGTTGCGCAGCATAAAGATGCCCGTCCACGGGCGCACGGTGACGCCCGTCGTCAGCTTGCCGCATGAGAGCGTGATCGTCTTGCTGCTCAGCGGGTCTCGCATCGACGCCTGCACCGGACGCAATGCGTCCAGGCCGACGCCCGCCGCAGCGCCCGCGCAGACGTTGACGGTATAATCATGGTAAAAAGTATTCTGCTTCTGCCTGAGCAGATTCGCCATCGCCTGACAGCTCGCCACGTTGGGCAGAAACCACAGCGTGTGCGTCAGCACTCCGAGCAGTCGTGCGTCAGAATACGGCATGGGCGGACGCCTGTCCTGCCCGAGTTTAAGGTCGTCGACGCTCGACGGCAGATATGCGCCGCGGATAAGATCCAGCCATTTCTGCACCTCGTTCTCGTAAACGAAGCGCGCGTCGCCGCCCCTGCCTTTTGCCGAGAAAAATACGTTGAGGTCGAACTCGTCATACTCGCCCTGCAGCGCGATCTGCCGTATGCTCTCTGGAATGCGGTAAGTAAGCATGACCATGCGCGGCAAGGACAGATACGGATTGTCCGGGCCCGTCCAGCTCTCTTTTGCGCGCTGCTCGTCCGAATACGTCCAGTTGTATATCTGATCTTCTATGAACTCGCCGCTGTTTATGGCGCGGAAGGGCGTGCCGGACAGGAACAGATAATAGTCCGTCGTGATGGGCAGAAACGTTTCGTTGTATGCGTTGTCCGCCTCGTCGCGCTTGTATTTTTCCATATCGAAATCGCTGTCCGCTTCCTCATCCGGATTTTCGAACAGCTTTCTGGCGTTCTCGCGCCACGCGCCGAAATGGTATTCGTCGAAAATGACGAGATCCCAGTTGTCGCTGTGAATAAACTCGTTCTTGGCCTTTATGCCGCCGTTTTCGTTCGTGCCGAGAAGATCCTGGAACGAACCGAACACGACGACGGGACGGCTCTTGTCCGCATGCGCGTACTGCGCGTCGATGTTTATCCTGCCGCCCTGCGCGTCCTTGTTGGAGACGAACTGCCAGCCCTCGAAGTCCACGTGCGTGAGCAGGTCTTCCCGCCAGGCGCTTTCCACTGCGGGCTTGAACGTCAGTACGAGTATGCGTTTCAGTCCCATTTCCTCGGCGAGCTTATACGCGGCGAAAGTTTTGCCGAACCGCATTTTCGCGTTCCAGAGGAATTTTGGCGCTTTGTCCGGCGCGTCATTTTTCGCGGCAGCGAAATATCCGATCGTTTTCCACACCGCCTCGCGCTGCTCAGGGCGCATGGAAAAGGTCGCCGTGCGGTTCTCGCCCGAGCGAATGCCGTCGCGCACTTCGTTTATGGCCGCGATTACGTCGTTTACGCCGCAGCGGAACCACTCGTTCCTGTCTGCGCCCTCGTTCAGCTGCCCGAAGCCGTTCCTGCGCAGCACGTTATGTATATCATGGTCGGTGAAGCACGTGCCGTCCGCGCGCATTGCCGACTCTTTGAGCACGATTCTGTATGCGATCCCGCTCGTGTGCAGCTGTTCACGGACGCGGGTTTCGGCGTCGCGGTCGGTATATCCGACTTTCAGATACCCGTCGTGAGAAGGCACGTCCACGAGAGCGTATGCGTAAACCGTCGGCGTCACTTTCGGCCGCTGTATGAAAAAGTCCTGTGACATGGCTTACTCCATGGGTTTGATCATACTCTCGATGAAATCTGTTTCTTCCTGCGAGAGACCGTACTTTTTATATAACTCCTCGTCCGTCCACGGCTTGGAAAAATCTTGTATGGGGACGAATGAATACGTTTTACTTGTAGTATGCTGTGTGATTTTTTTAAGTCCTAATAAAAAGTGAAAAAATTTTGTATTTATGTATGTGATTATATTTTCGGCTATTTGTTTTTTACCAGTAGGATTAACCACTACATAAGTTTCAGTACAAACCGTATTTGGTTCTCCTAATAAAGGTTTTACAACATCAGTTCCCATATTTCCTGAACCAATTGCTTCTGGAACATAAACCTTCCATAAAGCAATCCATTCTTTATTCTTAAGGATTTGATTTGGTGAAATGTATCCCGTATCTTTTTGAGCATAAATTTTTAGTGAATGGCTCAGGTCTTTGCTTTTAGTATAGCCTCGAAAATCTGTCGCTAATCCAAACGGTTTTCTTGAGCTAACAAGACTATCGAATGTTCGCTCTTCAAATTGTTTTATTTTATTTAGTATTTGAACAGCATCATTATATCGTATAAAAGTATCACAGTTAGTTTCAAGTAATGGCCTTTTCATCTTAGATACAATTTTGTCACCCTGATGAGAATATATTGTACACTCTCCATGATAATCTTTATCCCAAAGGAAATAACATACACCGCCTTTAATTTCTACACCTGAAAAACAATCAGACGCATCAACAAAGTCATGAATAATGCACAATCGATCATCGGTCAACATACTATTTCGAAATGCATCCAACCCTTTACCTCCGGCATACCAACGTGCCGGAATAATCATTGTTATATAGCGCGGCTTCAGTTTTTTGGCTTGTTCGACAAATAAATGATATATGGGTTTTGCGCTTGCTCCGTTCCCTCCGTCGCTTAATTGATACGGCGGGTTGCTTATAATTACATCAAACTTCATATTAAAAATCTTTTCAGGGGTTGTCGTGTGAATAAATTCGTATGCATGCGTTTCCAAATCGCTTGCGCGGTCGTATTCCTTTTGGCTTGCTCCGCAATATATACATCTTCCGTCCTTCCATGTATGCGCAATGCGCTTATAGCGGATATTGCCTTCCGCCGTGTCGAAACGGCTGACCGAAAATTCGCCGTTCGGATACTTGCTGCAATATACTCCGCGCCTCGACAGCAGGCTCGTCAGTTCGGTAATGGCTATGCCGAAAAGCTGCTTGTGAAAAATGTGGTCTATTCGTTCCTGCAAATCGGGAATCAGAGGTTCGAGGCCTTTGATGAGCCGTCTGGCGATCTCGCGCAGAAACACGCCGGTTTTGCATGCGGGATCGAGAAACGTCGTGTCAGGACTCCGGAACAGTTCCTGCGGCAGCATATCCAGCATCCGGTTCACTATTTCGGGCGGAGTGAATACCTCGTCATTGGAAAGATTGGCAAGGCATGAGAGCACGTCGGGGTTGTATACCTTATTGAAAAGATTATCCGCCATTTTCCCACACCTTCCTGTAATTCGAGATATATCTTTTCAGGAATACGCCTTCCTCGTAGTCCGCGTCGAACATGGAACGCTGCCCGGGCGCGCGACGTACATCGGCAAGCAGTTCGGCGAAAGTGTAATCGCAGCGCTGCATATTGTTCCCGGTGACAAAACTCCACTCGGAAAAAACTATGGGCGCGGCAGTGTCCTTTCCGTTTTCGTCCACGCACATGAGCGTCAGCGCGTTGCCGCAAACGATATTGCGGGAAAAAATGAAGCGCACGGCTTTGCGCGTTTCGTCGTTACAGTCCTTTTTGCACACCGCCGAATATTCTTTGTCCCAGATTCCGAACATTCTCTCGCGGCAGGCGATTACGTTATCCTGCAATATATCCACGCCGTAAATGCTGCTTGCCGCAAGCACGGCGTTCTTTTCGTAGTCCGAAGGGCTTTTGCCGTATTTCTTGCGAACGGAGGAAAGTTTGCGCGACAAAATTTCGGCGAGGAAATTACCGTCGCCGCAAGCGGGTTCGAGAAACCGGCTGTCTATACGCTCCGTTTCGTCCCTGACGAGATCGCACATGGCTTTGACTTCCCGCTCCGCCGTGAACACTTCGCCGTGATCTCTTATGCGCTGTTTCGATTTGATCTGACCGTTCAATATGCTCCCTGTTCAGTGAACAAATCGAAATTAAAATGTTCACCGAATAACCTATTCGGTGAACATTTCAGACCAAAAAAGCCATAAAATATTTTACACATGAACAAAATTTTTGAAACTTTGCTCGAAATATTCCAAAAATCTTGCTTTTATCTGCGATGTTTGATATAATAAAACAAAAAAAGTACATCGATTAGGTTATTCGGTGTACTTTTTTATTGAATAAAACAGGGTTATATTAACGGCTTACCTGCCATCAAAATGAAAACTTTTTGTCGAATCGGAAAAAGTTTTCATTTTGATATTGACAACTTTTTAATTACGTAGTATACTTTGAGTAAGGAGTGATTTTTATGGACTTAATTAAACGCAATGACTATGTGCAATGGCTGAACAGTTATAGGGATAAACAAGTAATCAAAGTCGTAACCGGGCTTCGTCGAGTGGGAAAATCAAAGATTTTCGAGCTCTATATTGACGAACTCAAAAAAAACGGCGTATCCGGCGAGCAAATCATTCTTATCAACTTTGAGGAAATGGAGAATGCGCAGTTAAGAGAAAAAACGGCGCTGTATCAATACATTATTTCAAAAGCGCAGCCGGACAAAATGCTTTACGTCTTCCTCGACGAAATTCAGGTTGTTCACGAATTCGAGGAAGTCGTCGACAGTCTATTCGTAAAGCCGAATATCGACGTATATATTACGGGTTCCAACGCAAAGTTTCTTTCGTCGGAAATAGCTACCGTTCTTACGGGACGTTATGTCGAAATAAATGTACTCCCGCTTTCATTAAAAGAGTACAGCGAGCATTATAAATTTACGGGCAAAGACAGACGCGCGCTTTTTATGGATTATATCACTTACGGAGCAATGCCCGGCATGACAATGTTCGATTTGGGATCTTCCGAACAGCGGGAATATATCGAGAGCGTTTATAAGACAATCCTTGAAAAAAACGTGTTAAAGCGCAATTCAAACGCGAGCAGACAACTCGTAGAGCATATTTTAAGTTTTCTCGTTTATAATATAGGTTGCCTGACGACGGTAAAACGCATTACAGACTATATCAACACAAATACGGCAAAGGTTTCTTATAACACGGTCGAAAGTTATTTTGACACATTGCAGGATTGCTATTTTATTTACAAAGCGGACCGTTATGATGTGGTCGGCAAAGAATATCTCAAACTTATCAATAAATATTATGTAACCGATTTCGGATTCAAATATTATATTCTGAATAATAAAACGATAGAAATACCGCAAATCCTCGAAAACCTTGTCTTTCTCGAACTGAAACGAAGAAGATATAAAGTGGCGACCGGAAAAGTCGACGACAAAGAAGTCGATTTTATCGTAAAAGATACAAACGACCGAATAAAATACATTCAAGTCGCCGTTACCGTTATGGAAGAAGAAAAACTGCAGCAGGAACTCCGTCCCTTTGCCGAAATTCAAGATAACTACCCCAAGTATATCATCACCCTCGACGATTATTTCGTCCGGGATCACGACGGAGTGATAACCATAAATGCAATAGATTTCCTGTCGGGAGAAGAAATTTAATTGCTCGGGGTCAATCGCTCAGAATTCTTTCATCGAGCAGGAAGTTCCGTATTCCCACAGTTACTATACCCATGTCGTCGCGACGCGGCTTTATATTTTCCCGAACGACGATAATTTTCTTGAACGAATCGCCGATTGCGTTTAAGGGGCGCGCCTCCTGTTCGCGCTTTTCGGGCGTCGGCATTGCAAACGCCGACTGAATATAATACTTTTCGTTACCCTTTGTGGCGATAAAATCGACTTCCAGCTGTTTTTTCGACGTTTTGTCATCCGTCTTAACCGACGTTTCCACGACGCCTACGTCAACGCGAAAGCCGCGTATACGCAGTTCGTTGTATATGATATTTTCCATAATATGGTTTTCTTCCGTCTGTCGGAAATTCAGACGGGCGTTGCGCAGCCCTACGTCTTCGAAGTAGTATTTTGCAGGAGAGCCGATATATTTACGTCCACGTATATCGTAACGGACGGCTTTGCTCACCAAAAAAGCGTCGATGAGATAGTCAAGATAATTTTTGAGCGTTTTATCGCTGATCGTTTTCTTTTTTATCGTTTTGAACGTATTGGCAAGTTTGACCGGATTAGTGAGCGAACCTACAGCCGAGGCAAGCACGTCGACAAGTTCGTCCAGTTCGTCACGGTTACGGACATTGTGACGGTCGATAATGTCGGACAAATAAACCTTCTGAAAAAGCGAGGTAAGATAGCCCGCCTTCTCTTCCGCGCTGTCGCGGGAAAGAATCAGGGGCAGTCCGCCGTAAACGCAATAGTCGTCCCAGGCTTCGTCGGCGCTTCCCTCATATACGGAGCTGTATTCGGCGAAGGAAAGCGGATACATCCGTATCTCGTCGCCGCGGCCGCGAAATTCCGTAATCACGTCGGACGAAAGGAACCTGGAATTGCTGCCGGTAACATATATATCGGCGTTGCGGATATGCAAAAGACTGTTCAGCACATCTTCGAATTCGCCGAGCAGCTGAATTTCGTCGAGAATGATATAATAGGTCCGGTTATCCGTAATCCCGGATTTTACGTAAGACAGCATGTTATCCGGATCGCGCAGCTCCTTGTTGCTTCTGTCATCCAAAGCAACTTCTATGATATGGTCGCCGTCAACGCCCTTTCCGGTCAGGTAATCGTGAAAAAGATTGAAAAGCAGATATGACTTTCCGCACCTGCGCACCCCGGTGACTATTTTGATTAGCCCGTTTTTTTCTTTGCGTATCAGCCTTTGCAAATAAATGTCCCGTTTTATTTCCATAAAGCCTCCTATTACGAAAAAAATGAATTTTTTACCTTTTTCCGTAATAAGTATAGCACATCGGAGCGCCGGCGTCAAGTACGTATACAAAATACCCCGCAAAACGACAAGGTTTTGCGGGGTGCGGTTTTATTTCAGGAATTTTCTAATCATTTTTTCGTAGAAGCCGCCGCGCTTGTATGGCTGGTAGCGCATCGGCATATCTATCCACGTCTTTTTGTCGAGAATGCTTTTGTCATGAGAGAACGCGTCGAAGCCGGTTTTGCCGTGGTACGCGCCCATACCGCTCTCGCCCACGCCGCCGAAGCCGAGTTCGCTTGTTGCGAGGTGAATAACGGTGTCGTTCACACAGCCGCCGCCGTAACGGCAGCGTTCGGTAACCGCGCGGATGTGCTCGCTGTCTTCGGAAAAAATATAGAGCGCGAGGGGCTTCTGCTTAGGCGCGAGCAGGCCGAAAATTTCGCCGAAGTCCCCGTAAGTGAGCACGGGCAGCACGGGGCCGAAGATCTCTTCCTGCATGACCGCGTCGTCCCACGTCACGTTGTCCAGCACGGTCGGCTCGATTTTCAGCGTCTGCGCGTCCGTCCTGCCGCCCGCCGCGATCTTCGCGGGGTCTATGAGTCCGGAAATGCGTGCAAAGTGCTTTTCGTTGATTATCTTGCCGTAGTCGGGGTTTGCGAGCGGGTCGTCGCCGAACTGCGCCTTTATCTGCGCGGCGATCGCGCGCACAAGTTCGTCTTTTACGGCGCGGTCGCAAAGGATATAATCGGGCGCGACGCAGGTCTGGCCGCAGTTGAGGAATTTGCCGAACACGATTCTTTTCGCGGCAAGGCCGATCTTAGCGGACGAATCCACTATGCACGGGCTCTTCCCGCCCAGTTCGAGCACCGCCGGGGTCAGGTATTCCGCGGCGTGGCGGAGCACTTCTCTGCCCACGTTCTGGCTGCCGGTGAAAAAGATCATATCGAATTTTTTGTCCAGCAGCGCGGCGTTTTCCTTTCTGCCGCCCGTGATAACCGCGACGTATTCGGGCGCGAAGCACTCGGATATGATTTTATCGATGACCGCGCTCGTCGCCGGAGAATAGGCGCTCGGCTTGACTATGACCGTGTTGCCCGCGGCGATAGCGTCGGTGACCGGGTCGAGCGTGAGCAGCAGCGGATAGTTCCACGGGCTCATGACGAGGACGTTGCCGTACGGCGAAGGCTTGATATAACTCTTCGAGGCGAACTGCGACATGGGCGTCGGAACGCGGCGGTCGGCGGCGAACTTCTTCGTATGTTTTATCATATACGTAAGCTCGGCGAGGACAAGGCCGGTTTCGCACATATAGCTTTCGTACGCGCTTTTGCCGAGATCGGCGGCAAGGGCGTCGGCAATCTCGCGCTCGTGCTTCGCGACTGCGGTGTGCAGTTTTTTCAGTGCGGCGACACGGTTTTTTACGGGCAGCGTCGCGCCGCTCGCAAAATACGTGCGCTGGCTTTCGATTACTTCGTCTATTTTTTCGATGGTCATGACAGATCCTCCGATACTGCGTAATAGAATTTTTCGAGCTCTTTCGCGTTCATGAGCACGGGCACGGGATAAAGCGGGTTGGCCTCCCTGTCCGCGTGCTTCGCCATTGTGGGTATATCCTCTTTTATTATTCCTCCGAGTTTCGAGGGTATGCCCATGCGGGCGTTCATGCCCCTGATAGCGGCAATGAACTTTGCCGCGCCTTCCGCATGCGAATCGGTTCCGGCCGCCACGCCTGCGGCCACGCCCAGCCGGTGCAGTTTCTTGTACGCGGCCCTGCCGTACGCTTCGAGCACTATGGGCATTAGCACGGAATTGGCAAGGCCGTGCGGCGTGTTGTACTGCCCGCCCAGCGAATGCGCCACGGCGTGGATATATCCGACATACGATTTCGAGAACGCGATGCCGGCAAGGTATGCGGCTCTGAGCATATTCGCGCGGGCTTCGCGGTCGCGGCCGTCGGCGTACGCCTTTTCTATATTGCCGAAGATGAGCGACGTGGCTTCCAGCGCTTTGGCGCGCGTTTCCCTGCTCGTCGAGCGGCCGATATACGCCTCGACCGCATGCGTCAGCGCGTCCATGCCCGTCGTCGCGGTCAGGTGCGGCGGCAGCGTGTACGTCACCGTCGGGTCGAGCACCGCATAGCGCGGAATGAGCGTGAAATCGTTCATCGTATACTTGTGCTTCGCGGCGCTGTCGGTGATGACCGCGGCGAGCGTCGTTTCGCTGCCCGTGCCCGCGGTGGTCGGCACCGCTATGAGCAGGGGTATGCGGCGGAGTACGCGCAGCGTGCCTTTGAGTCTGCCGAGCGGTTTTTTGGGGTACGCTATGCGCGCGCCGACTGCTTTGGCGCAGTCCATCGACGAGCCGCCGCCGAAGGCTATGAGCGCCTTGCAGTCATTCTTTATATACAGCTCCCGCGCCTGCTCGACGTTGTCCGACGTGGGATTGGCGCGCGTGCCGTCGTATACCGCGCACGCTATGCCGTTTTCGGCGAGAAGCTGCTCGAGAGGCAGGGTGATGCCCGCGCCGCGCAGACCTGCGTCGGTGACCAGCAGCACGGATTCTATTCCCTTTTCTTTCAGCACTCCGGGCACTTCGTCCACGCCGCCGAGTATTTTCGGCTCGCGGTACGGTAGGAAGGGCAGCGCAAGATGAAACACCGTCTGGAACGTCCTGCAAAACGCTCTCTTCGCTATGTTCATAAATCAGTCGTCCTCGCTTTTCGCGGCATAGCCGCCGCAGATTTTCTGCAGGTTGCTTCCGACGAGCGCCAGGCAGCGGTACATGACAGCCCTGTCCTCCTCGCTCATTCCCTCGCCGGCGAGGGCAAGAATCCTGTCCACCTTTTCGGCTATGCGCCTGCCGACTTCACGTCCCTTTTCGATCAGCCGCATGGGACTGTGGTAGCGCTTTGCCGCCGGCGTAACGCATGTCAGGTATCCGCCCTCTTCGAGAAAAGCGAGCGACCGCGAAATGTTCGCCTTGTCCTCGCCGCACAGGCCGCACAGCTCTTTCGCCGTCAGCTCCCCTTTCGTGAAGAGATAGTAAAGGCAGGACACGTGCGAGCCTTTGAGATCGAACTCCGACATTTCCGCCGTCTTGATTTTATAGATGCTCCGCGCGATATCCGCTATGAGCACCGTAAACGTTTCGAATCTTTCGTCCATTGCAACCTACTTGTTGTAATTACAACAAGTAGCATTATATCATAAGGAGCGTGCGAAAGCAAGCGTTAATACGGCGGTTTTTATAAAAACGCCGGAGAATATTTGTCGGCAAAAAAGAACCCCGCCCCTGTGCGGAGCGGAGTTCTGCCGATGCGTTCGGCTTATACCTTTTCTTTATGTTTGTATTTTTCGGGATGCTTCTTCTCGTCCAGCAGACGAAGCACGATCCATACCACGCCGCCCACGATGAGTAGACCGACGACGATGTCGCCGATCATGAGACAAATAGCCCAAGGCGACATACCGTAAGTTATTATTGCGCCCGGCGCAGCACCCTGCATTGCATTGGAGTTAACCACCGTATAGCAAACGTTCTTTACCGCATTGCGTAACGCCCACTGTCCGGTTGCGGATTCGGTATCCGATACGGTATATTTGCTGAGATAAGACATCGTCATAAGTACGTCGCAACCTGCTCTCACAAGCTTATCGCACTCGTTCTCGTAAGGCACGTGCATATCCGTTATGACAAATCCTTGGAAGCCCCATTCGCCGCGAATTATACCGTTGAGGAGATCATATGAATATGCGGTATACTCCCCGCCGGGCGATGCGTCGCCGGCCATTATGGCATCGGCTGCACGCATTATCTTCGTTGCGACGGTACCGTTATCGTCGGCTATATATTTAATTGTTTTCCTCGCGTTTTTAACAATGATTTCCCCGGGTTTGAGGTATATTTCTCGTATCGCCTGTTCGGTAGCCCAAACTGTGATATCGAAAGACCTGTCCGGCTGACGCTGAGCTTCCTGATCGTTGAGTGCAAAATGTTTGAACGTGCAATATACTCCGCAATCTCCCGCACCCGATATTACGCGAGCACCCATAATCCCGGTCACGACCGGATCTTCGGAAAAGTACTCGAAATTTCTGCCTGAGAACGGAGAACGATGCATATTGACCCCGGGAGCGTACCAGCCGTTTGTGCCGTTCGTCAGTGCTTCCTGACCTATCGAATATCCGTACTCATATGCAAGTTCAGGATTCCATGTCTGTGCGAGAACCACCTCTGACGGATATGCGCAAACGTTACCGAGCCAGCTACTACCGTCATTGCTGGACTGAGTAAGCCCCTGCGGCCCATCGCGATCCACTGTCTTGGGCTTGCCTATTGCTGTTATCTCGCCTGTTGTATATCCTCCCATAAACAAAGCTCCGGTAAATTCATCTACGGCGTCATAATCAAGCTGATCAAGAAGTAAATCCCAGTTCTCGTCATAGTAATCAAGACCACGCATATCGGAAAGGGTCAGATCGTTTTCAGCACCGGATACAGGCTTTTCCGACTTGTATATCTTACTGCCTTCGATATTTCCGAGTACCTCGTCCGTTTGATAATCGAATGCACCGGCATTCCACGTCATCCACTCCACCACGATATCCGAAGCCACTCTGTCCGCATCGCCGGGCGCTGTCGGTTGAGTATACTTCCAATCCGCTCGCGACAGGATAGTAGCCTCGGAAATCGCATCGTCCGTCATATAAGAATTGGCTTTTTCGTACTTATTAGTTGCAGCCATAAATTCGGAGTCAGCTCCGGCAGCAGGATATCCGAGCGGTTCGCCGTTGTCGTCCAATGCGGATTGCGCGGCAATTTCCGAAGGTCTTATATTTTCACCGTCGTACCAAATCGTTTCGTTTATATTGAAAGTCTTTTCGTCCAGCACGGTGTGTGAATCGCCGCGTGCAGATACAACATACTCGCCATCTTCCAAAACATAGCAACCTTTGGTTCCATCTCCGTTATCCCGAGTGTAGCAATAAGATGCCATTTCGTCAATATTCATTGTCAGAGTGATTTCAGCCTTATCTTTGGCTTTGATTATTCCGGTTTTTGCGTAAGCGCCGAGCACCGCTACGGGTTTTTCGATGGCATATTGCTCGTCAAACGTTGTATAAGGCGCGCTGTAATAAATTTGAACGACATCGCGTCCGTCAACATTTCCCGTATTTTCAACTTCCACGGTAACCGTCACTTTATTTTCACTGAGAGAAGCGGAAAATTCGGTAATTGTTTGTTTGAAAGTTGTATAGCTCAGCCCGTATCCGAACGGATATACTACGCCGTTGTCACGGTTGTAATACGGATCCGTCACTCCTTCGGGCATGTTATCCGACGTAAAATACCCGAGCGCGGCGGCAGTTTCATAATATCTGTACCCCATATACACACCCTCTTCATACTCGCGGAACGGAATATTGTAATTCATCGTCACGCCGTCGGGCGTCTTATATGTGTGAATTGCGTTAGTATAGTTCATTCTGCCGTCTGAAACATTATTCGCAATAGACTTATCGAAATTTGCGTATGTCGGATCTTTTGTAAAATCCGCGGCCCAAGTATCGACAAGCTTACCGGATGGGTTTACTTCTCCCGTAAGAATACGTCCGAGGGAACCGAAACCGCTGCATCCCGGTCCGCCTATCTCTACGATGGCGCCTATCGCATCGTCATCGGCGAGCTCGCCTATTTGCATGGCATTGGAAGTATCGAGCACTACGACGATTTCCTTGCAGTTTTCTTTCGCAACGGCAATCATGTCCTTTTCGCGTTGAGTCAGTGCAAGTTCGTGCACTGTTCCGTCGTCGTATTCTTCCGCACACAGATCGCCGCCTTCGCCGCCCACTCTTCCGATATATATCAGCCCGACGGTATTTTTCATGCTGTCAGCGACGTTTTGATATACATCGGCGTCGTATTCGGGCACCGAAGTACGTGCGCCGCTGTAATTGTCAGAACCTCCTTCTGCTCCGGACAAGGGGTTCGCCGCTTTCACGTCAGTAGCCGACATAGCCTCAGCTACGACATTGTTGACATCGGAAAAAATACTTAAACCTTCTTCCGGAGTCATCACATAGTCTTCGGTATCGTTTACGTTTCCGGAACCGGTTCCTCCGTATATCGGATCAAGATATCTATACCCCATAGGCGTAACGATTTCACTTTTTGACAGAGGCAGGCAGCCGTCATTTTTTAACAGCACAATTCCTTCATCGGATATCTTTTCTGAGACTTTTGCCGCTGCATTTCGAGCATCTTCGCTTTTTTCGTACTGACGGGTATAATATTCAGTGTCCCATCCGGCAGCGCTTTCTATGTTAGTGACATATCGCTGACCGCGTCCCAGATACGCATCCATAGTCTGCGCAAAGTAGTTCATAACGATCGTTACGGCCAAAACCAAAGCAAGTAAAATAAAAAGGATCGGTATAATTATCGCCATGAACCGTATGTTGCTCATTTTGAGCTTGTCTTTTGCCATTGCTATCATTTCTCCTTTTGATTTATTCGGCGGAACATGGCCGTTCCCGCCGTCGTGAGAATGATAGCACGTCGCCTCCCCGATTGGAAGAGGTCTTACCTCATATGACTTTTTTCGTTCCTCATCGGTCGGCAGAGGAACGATTATGTCCAATTCAAACATTCCGTCTTCCACCGCCGCGGTCAGAGTGCCGCCATACTTTTCGGCAATGAGCCGCATACTGCGCATACCGTAACCGTGATATCCTTTTTCCGCCTTGTCCGTAACCGGAATGCCGCTGTCATCGAACGTCACGCCGTCGCCGCAGTAGTTTTCGACGTGTATGACGAGCATGCGAGACACGGTGCGCACGCGGAAATATATGACGCGCTTGTCCTTGTCCGGAACTTTGAGCAGCGCTTCGAAAGCGTTGTGAAGCGCGTTGCCGAACAGCGAATATATGTCGGCATCCGACATGAAACCGAGCGCTTTGCCGTCGGCGATCGCGGACAGCTTTATGCCGTGCTTGGTCATATATATGCTGTTCTCGGTCATGATCAGGTCGAGCGCGTCCGAGCCGGTGCGCACCGAATTGTCGTATATGTTTACGGCGTTTTCCAGCTCTTCAAGATATTCTCTGCTTATCTCGCCGCCGCGCAGACGGCGTATCTGATGCTTCAGATCGTGGCACTTTACGTTGATAAGCTCTATATTTTCCTTGTTCAGTTCGTAAGTCTTCTTATCCTGCCGCCACAGGTTTTCCACCGTTTTAAGTTCGTTTTCAGTAAGGTGCTTACCCAGAACGGAATACAGCATTCCGAGTGCGAACGAGCATGACAGAAAGCTGTACAAATACACGATGACCGTTACGATATCGGACGAATCGCCTATCATGTATGTGACGAAAGAATTAAGAACTATATCCACAGCCAGAATGCCGGCAAAGCATAAAAGCAGCAGAATATCCACTTTGAGTTTTTCCTGCTCCCGCACTTTATGTTCGACGAATGCCCATATAAACCAATAGATCACGCCGTACACGCCGAAATAAGATATAACCGAAAAAGCATCTATGCGTTCGACGACGGATTCCGCATACACGTTATACGAACCTATTCCGGTTATTTTTATGAAAAAATTATAGGTGGAATACGAAATATGCTGTGTCGTGTAAGCAATCACGCCGCAGAACAGCAGTGTAATGAACTTTTCGTCATAACAGAATTTAAGTGCGCCGAGCGTGACTGCGAACAGCGCAAGAAACATCGCCGATACATATATCGCGTTGAACAGCCCGCTGCCGAAGTACACCGGATACAGAAAGGCTATGACGAAAACGGCTGCGCCGCCGACGATGACGCGCAGTGCGAAATGCGAACGGCGCGCGAGCGTATACGTCGAAAACGCCTCCGCGATCATCAGTTCGGCTGCAAAAACGAGTTTATACCAAAAAAGAGGCGAGGAGAATGCAAACACGGTTTATTTCCTCCGCCCCAGCCAGCGCGTCAGCGCCGCGACGAAATCCTTGCGGCGCAGATGGGATATGCGCAGTCTGTCGCCGCCTATTATTACTTCTTCCTTTTCCACGCCGTCCACGTATTTGAGATTGACGAGGAAACAGTTGTTGCACTTTGCGAATGAGTCCGCGGGCACCTGCGTTTCCACATCGGCAAGACTGCCCCACGATTCTATGTCGCCGTCTTCGGTATGGAAAGTCAGTTTATGGCGGTAGATTTCCACGTATTTTATGCGCGACGACGGAATGCGGCGTATCATTCCAGCGCTCGTTATCGTCACGTCTTTGTCCTCGCCTGCGGCAAGCGCGCGGCGCACTTTGTTCATAAGTCGGTCGAAATCGAATTTGCTCACGGGCTTGACAATGAAATCGAGAGCGTTCACGGCATAGCCGTTTATGGCGTACTGCCGCATATTGGTCACGAATACGAGAATGACGTACGGGTCGATTTCGCGCAGTTTTTCGGCGGCGGTAAGGCCGTCCATCATGGGCATTTCTATGTCGAGAAACACGACGTCGTAATCGGGACGGTATGCGGTCAGAAACGTCACCGCGTCCGCAAACACGTCGACGGCATAGCTGCCGCCGTGCTCCTTTTCGTACCCGCGCAGCAAAGCGCGCAGCTCGTCGGCCGCGCTTTTATCATCCTCCACAATTGCCAGTCTCATCTTTTCCACCTCGTAAGTATTTTATTTATTATACAACGCGCCGCCGCGTTAAATCAAGAACCGTTGCGCGATATTACTTTTTTCTTTCCTATTTGGTCGCGAAGGCAGCAAAAGGCTCTCCCGGATGTCCGGAAGAGCCGTCTTGTTTTACGTATTCAGTTTCCGAACCTGCCGCCGCAGTACGGGCATATCATATCGCCGTCCTTTTCAACGAGCGACGCGCCGCAGTTGGGACACTTTATGAGCCGTTTCGGCTTCTCGGCTTCGGTGCGGACAAGCCGGCCGTCGGCGCCGAGCACGTAGCCGGTGAGATAGCGGTGCGTCAGCAGATAGTTCAGTTTACGGTCGACGCTTTTGCGCTTTTCGCCCAGCGTGGCCGCGATGACTTCGGCGTCGAGCACGCCGTCCTCGGTAATGAGGCCGTACACGCCCTTATGCGACGCAAGCGTTCCGAACGTCGTCCAGGAAACGGGCGAGCCGTAGAATCCCGCCACGGTGAACACGATGCCCACTATCATAACCGGCCAAATTTCATTCGTCGCACCGAGCACAATCATGACTATGCCTGCCGGCAGCAGAATGCTGAGCGCGAGGGAAAGAATGAGCATGCGGCGCATAGCGCCTTTGAATCCGTGATTGTTTTTCTTCATAAAATCTCCGACGCGGCGCCGGTTATCTGTCCCTTCTGCCGCTGCGGTTGGTTTCTTTCAGCCATGCGGGCACGTCATCGTCGTCATCGTCGTCGATACGGACGCGGCTGGACTGCATGCGCGCGGGACGCTCGTCGACCGGATCGGCCTGGTGAATGATCTCGCTCGCGCGCGGGGCGCCGCCGATGATATCCGCATATTCGGGCGCGACGGGCTGCTGCGGCTGCTTGGGACGGTTTTTGTCCGCTGTCTGGCCGAGGCCGGTTGCGATAAGCATGATCTCGACGTCGTGCGGGAGATCGTCGCGGAAGTCGAAACCGAAGATTATGTTGGCGTCCTTGTGCACGACCTCTTTGACGAGCACGGCCGCCTTGTCTATTTCTTCGAGAGTGACGTCGCGCTTTGCCTTGACGTAAAGCATGACGCTCGTGGCGTTGCTGATCTTGGTGTCCTGCAAAGTTATGCCGACGGCTTCGCGGACGGCGGTCATGACGCGGTTGTCGCCGCTGCCGCTGCCTATGCCGAGGTACGCCCTGCCCATGTTGCGGAGCACGGTGCACAGATCGGCGAAGTCTATATTCAGCGTCTGCGTATTGAGTATGACGTCGCTTATTCCGAGTATGCACTGACGGAGCACGCCGTCGGCGTACGCGAAAGCGTCTGCCATCGACGCGTGATTGGACAGCGAAACGAGCTTCTCGTTGGACACGACGATGTAAGAGTCGACGACGCGCGACAGGTTCTCGATACCTATCTCGGCGTTCACGATGCGGTGACGGCCTTCGAGATAGAACGGCTTTGTCACGACCGCGACGACGAGCTTGCCGAGCTCCTTTGCAATAGACGCGACGACGGGCGACGCGCCCGTGCCGGTGCCCTTGCCCATGCCCGCCGTGATGATGACGAGGTTGGCGTTCTGGAGATAGCGCTTGATAATCTCGCGGCTCTCCTCCGCCGCCTTCTGTCCCACGTCGGGATTGGCGCCCGCGCCCAGTCCCTGGGTCAGCTTCTCGCCTATCTGTATGCGTATGGGAGCCTTGGACTTATGCAGATCCTGAAGGTCCGTATTGATCGCGATAAAATCGACGCCGGCGAACCGATCGTCCATCATTCTGTTCACGGCGTTTCCGCCGCCGCCGCCCACGCCGACCACGGCGATCTTTGAGGAGGGCGTTACGACATCCTTGTTCTCACTCATTTCAGCTCCTTTTATCTTCCGAACAACCTGGCAAACAAGCCTTTTTTCCTGGGTTCTTCGTCGGTACCGAGTACCATGTCCATGAGGCCGAGCACGGTAGACAGATGAGGTTTACCGTACTGCGGCAGTTTGGGTTTGGCTATTTCCACATGTCTGTCCAGCTTTTTGGACAGATAATCGCGCGCGCCCGTCATATACGATATGCCGCCGCCCGTCAGATAATAACTTGTCGACGGAGGCAGATCGCACGACATCAGGCAGCTGTTTATCGTGCGCGCGAGCTTGGACAGCTTCGCCGTCACGATATCGTTGACCTGGCGGGCGGAGAAGGACGTTACCCTCTCCTTGATGTTTATATCGTAAGTGTCATTATCCCCGAATTCGAGGTTAAGCACCACTTTGCGTTTGAGTTTTTCCGCGACCGAGAAGCGTATGCTCAGATCGTCGCGAAGCTCCTTCGTGATATGCCCGCCGCCCAGCGGAATGCTGAACTGACGGAGCACGCCGTCGCCGCGCGCTACCACGACGTCGGTCACTATGTATCCCACGTCGAAGAAAGCCACGTATCTGTCGCGAACGAAGTCGTCGAACAGGAAAAGCGATTCGGCGAGTATGCTGCTGACGAAATCGTACGTTTCGATGCCGAGCTCGTTCATTATATGATCGAACTTGTCCGTGAACTTCTTCTCGGCAAGTATGTACGAAATGAAACCGGACAGCCGGGAGGCGACGAGACCGACGGGCTGTATCAGTTTGCGGTCGTCGTTGAGCGTATAGAAAATGGGCTGGCTGTTGATGAGCACGTATTCGCCGTCGCCCGAGAACGTGTCGCCCTGGGCGTACAGCGCGTCAACGTCGGCGTCCGTCACCCTGCGGCGGCGGTTCAGCGACATGGTCACTTCCTTGCACTGCGTCACGGTAAACTGACCGGGCACGCCTATATAGAGATGGCGGATTTTGGTATGGGCGTCGGTCTGCGCAAGCGAAATCGCCCGTTCGACCGCGTTGATCAGTTCGTCGGGCTGATACCACTCTCCGTCTTCGTAGCCGGCGTATTCGCACTCGCCCAGCCCTTTGACGCAGATCGTGTTGTTGACGCCGCGCGTTCCCACCATAACGGTGATCTTCGCGGAGCCGATATCCATTATCGCTGCTTCCTGTGCCAATTTCTGCCTTTCCCCGTAATAATGCTTTGCAAATATTATAAAATATTATCGCTCCGCTGTCAAGAGTTAATTTATCAAATAATAGCGGATTATTTATTATTCGTTGCGACGCGTTTTCCGTCAGCCGCTGCGGTACGATACCGTCACGTCCGATGGGGAGCTTGCGCTGTAATTCACCGTCAGCGTTCCGCGGCTGATATAAACGTCGTCCACCGACGTATACCATGAAATCATATGATATACGAAGTCTGCAAGCATGTCCTCGTGTCCGCCTATCATAATCCTGACCGTCAGTCCCGAACGCATGCGGATAATAAAGAGATCCTGATCGGACAGGTCTATGGACGCGTACGCGGACTTTTCGAAAGCGCGCAGACCGCTGCCGTCGTACAGGCTTTCGGCCAGCCCGACGATGACGCGCAGCGACGTCATATCCGCGCATTCGCGGTCGGAGAAAACGTACTCGCCCGCCGCGTCGCCGTCCGGAGCCGCGGACGGAGTGACGGAAATTATCGTGTCGCTGTAATGCCCGCCGTCGGGGTCGGTACGGTCGTATGAATTGACGGCAAGGATTTTACCGCTTATTCCGGCCACCGCCCAGCCGCCGTCCACCGCAAATTGAAGGTCCTCGGACACGAGATTGTAGCGCACGATTATCTTGTTGGGAAACACGCACTCGATGTCGTACGCCTCCGCACGTGGCACCCTCGCGTTCACGGCGTCGATAACCGCCTGCTCGTCGAAAAGGAAGATATTCTGATATCTGAATTCGTCGGCGACCGCCTTCACCTCCTCGTTGACTTCGAGAATGGTGGGATAAAGCGAGTTGTCGTCGCCGTAATCCGTAGCGCATGCCGCGTCGGTATTGTAAATCGTAAATACCGCGCTCATGATTATGACGATCGCGGCGATACCGCCCAGTACGGCTATCAGAATTATCAGCCTTTTATTTCTCACATATTATATTATAACAAACCGCGCGATTAAACGCAAGAATTTTTCACTCTTTTTATGTTTCCGCCCAGAGATGCTATTCTGGCTTCGAAATCGCAGTAGCCGCGGTCGATGTGGCGCAGCCCGGTCACTTCGCTCGTGCCCTCGGCTTTAAGCGCCGCAAGCACGAGCGCCGCGCCGCCGCGAAGATCTTCCGCATGCACCGCCGCGCCGTGCAGCCGGCAGCCGCGCACCGTTGCCGCCCTGCCGCACACTACGATGTCCGCTCCCATTTTTTTCAGTTCGCGCGTATGGCGGAACCGGTTTTCGAAAAGGTTTTCTATTATGTAGCTTCTGCCGTTCGACGACGCCGTCATGGCGGTGATCGGCGCCTGCAGATCGGTGGGAAATCCGGGATACGGCTGCGTTTCCACTTTGCGCACGGCGCGTAAGTTCCCGTCGCTCTCCACCGTCACGGCGTCGGGATATTCGGTCACGACTGCGCCGGCGGCGCGCAGTTTATCCGTAAGCGCGCACAGATGGTCGGAGCGCACGCCGCGCACGCTCACCCTGCCGCCGCACATCGCGCCGCCGATGAGATAGGTGCCCGCGGCTATGCGGTCGCCTATGGGAGAGTACGCGCCGCCGTGCAGCTTTTTCACGCCGTCGATGACGACCGTTCCGCTGCCCGCGCCGTGCACGCAGCCGCCCATCGCGTTTATGAAATTCTGCAGGTCGACGATTTCCGGCTCCGCCGCCGCGTTGCGCAGCACCGTGCGGCCGCCGGTCAGCACCGCCGCCATTATGAGATTTTCGGTAGCGCCAACGCTCGGGAACGCCAGCACCACAGTGCCCGAATGCAGTCCGCGGCCGTCGCAGGATATCTTTTCCTCGTCCTCTTCCAGTCTTACGCCGAGGGCGCGCAGCCCGTCAAGGTGCAGGTCTATGGGGCGCAGGCCTATATCGCAGCCGCCCGGATAGCTGAGTTCGGCCGAGCGCAGCCGCGACAGCAGCGGCCCGAGTATGAACACGCTGGAACGCAGCGCGCCGCTGAGCGCTCTGTTGACGGAATGCCTGCCGACCTTGCGGCAGTCTATCGTGAGATCATTGCCGTCGAACGAGCAGGCGCCGCCCAGACTCTTTATTATGAGCAGCATGTTGTCTATGTCCGTCAGCCGCTCGCAGCCCCGCAGCACGACGGTGTCCTTTATCATGATACAGCACGCGATTATGGGAAGCACGGCGTTTTTGGCGGCCATGACGTCGATCTCGCCGGTCAGCCTGCGTCCTCCCGTTATTATGTATTTTTCCATGCAGTCGTCCATATTACGCCCCCGATGGTTATAAAAACCGGATTATTCCGATAAAGATCAAAGCGGCGCTCGCGGCGCGGGATATGCCGCCCGCGAAACGCAGCAGCCGGGCGGTAGCCCTGCCCAGCTTCATAAGGCCGTAATGGGCCGCAAACAGAATGAACGGAACCGCCGCGAAGCACGGTTCGGAGTACAGAACCGCGGCGCCGAGCGCGGTGTCGACGGACAGCGACAGTCCCAGCAGCGTCATATACGCGATGCCCGGCCGGACGCATTCGGTATGCAGCAGTCCGCTCTCCCGCTTTTCCGGCAGTACGCCTCTGACGCCCAATATTATAAGTATGCCGGCGCTGAGCGCGTTAAGCCAATCGCCGCCGAAGGAAAACAGCGAAGTCAGCAGCATCGCCGCGACTGGCAGAATAAACGAAAATGAAGATATGTAAAGTAATCCGAGTTCTTTTATCCGCCCGTAAGTGCCCAGCGATATACCAGCGACATAGGCATCCATACTGACGGCCAGTATCGTAACGATCATCATATACGGAGCCGCCTTTTTGCCTTTCATTCTATGCTATGCCGCGGCAGGCAAAACAGTGACGGGCGCGCGAAAAAACCGCCGCCCGTTGCCGGACGGCGGTTCTGCGATTCTCCTTTCGGATCGTTTTTATTTTTCGGTTTTGTCGCTCTTTCCGCGTTTTGCGGTTCCCTTGCGTGAGGTTTCGTCCATTATGCCGGCCATCTGCGAAAGTTCCGCTTTCAGCTTGCCGATGGATTCCTCGAGGTCGGCGTCGGCATCCGCGTCGTCATTGCCCTGCATGACGCCGAGGGTGTATTTGATGTTCTCGATCTCGTTCATGACTGCCGCCTGCGCCTCGCTGTCCTTCTGCGCGTCGCCGCTCAGCCTGGAAGCGATCTCGTCGGACATCTTTTCGGTGCGCGCCTGCTGTGCGTCCAGCTTCTCGACCATCTTGTTCATGAGTTCGAGCATCGCGCTCTGCGTTTCCTTCTGCTCCGCTATGGTCTTTTTGAGCTGTACTATCTCGTCGGATTCAGCGGCGCGGCGGCTGGCGTCGGCGGCGTCGCGCGCTTCGTTCATGAGCGCTTTGACTTCTTCGAGCTTGTCGGTTATTGGCGAAGTGTCCACGGTGATGCCGTCAGTGCCTATGGACAGCAGAGAGGACAGTTCGTCCTTGACCGTGTTCAGTTCGTCCACTATTATATTGTTGTAACTCTCGTAAGTCTGCTGTTCGCCGTCGGACACGGACGCCATATTGATGGCGAATATCTGGTCGCGCAGCGTGCGGATCTCGGTCAGCACGTCGTCGGGCGCGGGACGTTCGACGAGAGAGATGGTCTTATCCATGCGGTCTTTCATCGCCTGGAACTCTTCGCGCAGCGCGAGGATCTCGTTCATGACGCTGTAATCGGGCTCGTCGACCATGCGGTGCACGTTTTCGCTGACGTCGGCGAGAACGGCCTCGCTGCGGGCGTCGCTGTCCGCCTTCGCCGCTTTGAGCTCGGCAAGCTCGGCTCTGAGCTGAGAAATCTCGCTCTTAAGCGCCTCTATGTCGCCGGACGGGGCCGCCGAAACGACGGGAGCCGCGGAAGCCGGCGCGGCGGGAGCGCCTTCGGCGAGCATATCGCGCAGGGACGCTATCTCTTCGAGCACGTCGCTTATGTTCGCGCCGCCGTTGTCGGTGCCGACGGAATGATACAGCTGCAGATCGGACAGCTGCTGTTCGATGCCGGACAGCGTGCTCTTTATGCTTTCCAGGCCTGCAACGTCGCCGGCTGCCGATGCGACGCTTATATTCTTGACCGCGCCGAGCAGTTCGTCGCGCACGGCGAGCAGTTTGTCATCGTCTGCCGCGGCGGGCGTTTCGCTGACTATCTTTTTGATTTCAGCAAGCTCGGTCATCAGAGGCGAGCCGTCGGCGGACGCGCCGTCGTCGACCACGGTCAGGAGCGGTTCGCCGCCGCGTAGTTCGTCGATCGTGCCTTTGAGCGCGGTCAGTTCGTCCGTCTGAGCCGCGAGATCGGCGCGCAGTCCGGTCAGTTCGTCCATAATGACGCCCGACTTGTCGCCCTCTTCGGCGGCCGCACCGTCGGCGGACGCGGGCGCGCCTGCGCCCATCTTATCCAGCGCGGCGGTCACCTCGTCCTTGTACGACGCGACCTCGTCGCGAAGGGACACTATCTCGGAAAGGAACAGATTGAGTTCGTCGGGAGTGGAAGCCGCCGGAGTTTCGGGCGAGCCGGACAGCGTGTTGACTTCGCTGTGCAGCGACTTGACTTCTTCGAGCAGCTTGGATATGTCTTCGTTCTCTGTTTCGGACAGCGAATCGACGTCTTCTCCGAGCAGCGTGCTTATGGACGATTTAATGTCCTCGACGTCGGCGAGCAGTTTTTCCCTGTCGTCGCGCGCGGCGCGCACCGAATCGATCAGTTCCTTCTGCGATTCTATTATCTTGCGTATGTCGCCGCTGTCAACCGAACCGGCGAGCGCGCCGTTGGCGATCTCGGAGCGGAGCAGATTGACGGCGCTGGTGAGCGCGTTCACCGAATCCTCGTCCGTCTTGCACTCCGAAGTCGTGACGACGTCGTCTATAAAGCTCTTGACGGCCGAGCGCGGCGCGATCAGGCAGTGCTTGTCGTATTCGGCGCGCGGATAGGAAACGAACTCCGAATAAGGCAGATAGCAGATCCTGTCTATCTTGGCAAGCATCTCGTCGGCGCATCTTTCCGCTGCGGCGGGATCGGTTATGAACACGAGGTCGGAGCTGAGACGGATGATTTCGTCGTAGAGCGCGTCGTTCTCGCTTTCGAACCGGCCTCCCTGCAATTTGTTTTTGAAGCCAACTATTTCGGGCAGTTTGTCTATGGCGCCGTTTGCTTTTTTGTCGCGCGCGGACGAAACCGCGTTGACGAAGTCCACGGCCAGCGACAGCGTTTCGCCCTTCAGCGTCGATTTGATCTTGTCCGACGCGGGCAGCTTGGAGAATACGTCCACGCCGTCGATGGACAGCGGCTGTGCGAGCACGTAGTCGATGAGTTCGTTATACTTCTCGACCACGTCTGCGATATAGCAGTCCTCGCTCGCGATTATCTCGCTTTCCAGCTTGCGGAGCGCGTCCAGCTTTTCGGCCATGCCGGACACCGAAGAATATACGGCGGATTTCGCCGCGGTCAGACTGTCGTACAGTCCGAGCACTTTGAGCTCCCTTTCGTAATCGGCGAGCGGGAGTTTGCCGAGCGTCAGTTTTATCTCGACTAAGCGGCGCATGATTTCGGTGCCGTCCGCCGCCACGGGAGGCTTGCGCCTGCCTCTGCACTTATGCGCTTCGCGCGCGCAGGGGCGTTCCTTCGCGCCGTCGCCCGTTTCGCGGCGCACGGCCGCGTCGGCCACGATCCGGCGAAGATCGGTCATATCGGCGTCGAGCTTATCTCCCAGTGACTTAACGCACTCGGCAAGCGACTCGTTGGCTTTCACGAGCGCGTCCACGCCGTCGGCAGCGGCCGCGGGTTTGGGTTCTGCCTGAGCGGGCTCCGCAAAAACGGTCTTGTCCGCGCCGCGCATATTCCTTATTTCGGAGCGCAGTTTGTCTTCGTTCTGCTTGTTCTCCTTTTCCAGTTCCTCTTTCATGCGGTTGAGTTCGTAATGCATGGACTGGGAGTGCTGGAGTTTGGCAAGCTCGTCGCGCAGGCGGCTGATCTCGTTGTACAGCGCGACCTCGCCCGGAGTGTTGCCGCCGCGGTAAGAATCGTACGACGGCGCGCCGGCCTGTCTGCGTTCCGACGGGGACATGCTGCGTCTGAGTTCCGCAAGCTCGTCGAGCACGCGGTTTATGCGGTCGTCGTCGGCGCCTTCGGGAAGATCGTCGAGATCGTCGAACTCATCCAGCCCCGCGTCGTCGAACTCGGTGTAATCGAGATCGTCGAAATCGGTATCGCCGGCATCCGCAATCTCGCCTTCGAGAATCTCGTCGTCGGCATCGTGACCGTTCGGATTAAATTCCCCGTTGTAGTTTTTCATACTATAATCCTCTCTTATATTTTCGTCGGATCGCACTCGGCGGCCGCTACGTTACGTATATTATAAAACATTTTCCGCCCCCGTGTCAATACTTGTCGCTCAATAATAATATACTATTTTTTCGCCGAATGATGAAAAGCGGCGATTTTCTTGGGCGCGCACGCCCCGAAACAGTTGAAAATTCCGCGCGTTAGGTGTATAATTTGAGATAAATATAGAAAATACAACAAACGGAGACTGTGAAATGAGAGTTTACAACTTTTCCGCGGGGCCCTCGATGCTCCCGCTGCCCGTACTCGAAAAAGTGCAGGCCCAGCTGATCGATTACAACGGCACGGGCATGAGCGTGATGGAAATGAGCCACCGCTCCAAGGCCTATCAGGAAATCAACGACGCGGCGGAGAGCCTGCTGCGCGAGCTTATGGGCGTACCCGAGAACTACGACATTATATTCGTCCAGGGCGGCGCGTCTACCCAGTTCGAAGCAGTGCCGCTCAATATCTGCGTCAATAAAAAAGCCGACTACGTCGTGACCGGCAACTTCGCGAAAAAAGCGTTCAAGGAAGCCGGCAAATTCACCGACGCGGTGTGCGCGGCGTCGAGCGAGGAAAAGAATTTCACATACATACCCAAACTGACCGCGAAGGATTTCAGAAGCGACGCGGACTACGTGCACATCTGCTTCAATAACACGATATTCGGCACGCATTATAATTATGTTCCGGACACCGCGGGCATACCCCTCGTCGCGGACATGAGTTCGTGCATACTCAGCGAAGAAGTGGACGTCAGCAAATTCGGCGTCATCTATGCGGGCGCGCAGAAGAACGTCGGTCCCGCCGGCGTGACCATCGTCATCGTGCGCAAGGATCTGCAGGATAAATTCCAGCCCATCTGTCCCACCATGCTCAAATGGGCTACGCAGATCAAGGAAAAGAGCCTGTACAACACCCCGCCCTGCTGGTCGACCTACGTCGCCATGGAAGTGTTCAGATACCTCAAAGAAAACGGCGGCATAAAAGCCATGCACGAAACCAACGTGGAGAAAGCGAACATGCTTTACGATTTCATCGACGGCTCGTCGTTCTATAAGAACAGCGTAAACAAAGAGGATCGCTCGCTGATGAACGTGCCTTTCGTCACGCCGGATCCCGAAACGGACGCCAAGTTCGTTGCCGAGGCGGCGAAAGAGGGACTCGTTTCCATCAAGGGTCACAGACTCGTCGGCGGCATGAGAGCAAGCATATACAACGCGATGCCCGTCGAAGGCGTAAAGAAACTCATCGAGTTCATGAAGAAGTTCGAGCTCGAAAATAAATAATTAAAGATAAGGAAGAAAAAGGATGAAAAAGATTCTTGCGCTGAACAATATCAGCAAGATAGCGGAAAACAAACTCAAATCGGACTATGAGTTCGGCACCGAATGCGCCGATCCCGACGCGATCATAGTGCGCTCGTTCGCGATGCACGACTACGACCTGCCCGCCTCAGTCCTCGCGGTGGCGCGCGCGGGCGCGGGTACCAACAATATCCCCGTCGCCGAATACGCGAAAAAGGGCGTCGTCGTGTTCAATACCCCGGGAGCCAACGCCAACGCGGTCAAGGAGCTCGTCATAGGCGCGCTCATCATGTCGGGCAGAAAGCTCGTCGACGGCATTAAATGGACGGACACGCTCAAAGGCAAGGGCGCCGAAGTGGGCAAAGCGGTAGAGAGCGGCAAAAAAGCGTTCGTGGGCAAAGAGATAAGCGGCAAAACGCTGGGAGTCATCGGCCTCGGCGCGATAGGCATACTCGTCGCCAACGCCGCGCTCGCGCTCGGCATGGACGTAATCGGCTACGATACGTATCTCACGACCGACCACGCGCTGCGCCTCGACCCCAAAGTGGATATTGTCGACAATCTTGACGACCTTATGAGCGCAAGCGATTTCGTGACCATTCATATCCCGTATATGGAGAGCACGAAGAATACGATCAACGCGGACAACATCGCCAAAATGAAAAAAGGCAGCGCGATCATCAACCTTGCGCGCGGCGAGCTCGTCGACACCGACGCGGTGCTTGCGGCGCTCGAAAGCGGACAGCTGTCGCGATACGTGACCGATTTCCCTTCCGACAAACTCATAGGCGCGGCGAACGTCGTGACAATACCCCACCTCGGCGCGTCCACGCCCGAAGCGGAAGACAACTGCGCGGTCATGGCGGCGGACGAGCTGCGCGATTTCCTCGAAAACGGCAATATCCGCAACTCCGTCAACTTCCCCGCATGCTCCGCTCCCAGACAGGGCGCGTCCAGAATAACGGTCATTCACAAAAACGAGAAGAGCGTCATCTCCGCAATCACCGAGATAATCGGCGGCGCTGGCTGCAACATTGAAAACTTTGTCAGCCAGTCGCGCGGCGAATACGCTTACGCGATCGTGGACACGACCGAAACGATCCCCGCCGACGCGGTCAAGGCGGTCTCCGCCCTGCCAAGCGTAATAAGATGCAGGGTCGTCTGATTAAGTCTATATCAATAACGTAACGAACACACCGCCGGTCGGGAAACCCGACCGGCGGTGTGTTTTTATATACAACTTTATTATTATGTTTGATATGAACAAAATTTTTAATTTTTCATATGATTTGCATACAAAATCTTGCTTTTATGCAATGGATTTAAACAAAAAAGGTACATCGATTATATTATTCGGTGTACCTTTTTTTACATGTCATATTCCGGGTTTCCGTACGGATTATGCGATTATTTTTCGATCACGGCGACGAGTTCGCCGCTCAGCACTTCCACGAGCGCGCCGCTCTGCGGTTCGTTGCTCACTCCCAGGCTGTCCGACGACGTGAACGTGAACATGCCGCTGTACTTGCAGCCGGATATGCGGGCGCGGGCGCACTCGCCCACCGGGAACAGCGACAGATAGCCGCCCGGCTCGAACGACGCGGATTTTCCGAACACGAATATTTTCGTCCCGCTGTCCTCGATGTACGCTTCGGCGCCGGAGCGGTACAGCATGACGAGCGTCTGGATATTGGCGATGGTATGCGACAGCCTTCCGCCGAGCGCGCAGCAGAGCCGGAATCTGCGGTAGCCGCGTTCAAGGCCGAGACGGGCGGCGGCGTACGTGTCGGTGTCGTCCTTGACGCTGTCCAGCCGCACGACTTCGGGGCCGCCTGGCACGCGGCCGAGCGAATCGAAATCGCCGAGAGCGATATCCGGTTTTATTCCAGCCTCTTCGAGATACGTCAGACCGCCGTCCACCGCGACGACGAGATCGCCGGCGGCCGGAGCAAACGACAGCGGAGCGCTTTTCCCCGCGCATACGAGATAACAGATTCCGTCCATATAACGGATTATACTACAAAATCCTGCGCAAGTAAAGCCAAACGCTTGACTTGCGGGACGAATGCGTATAAAATAGTCGGTGGCTTAGGGGCGCCGCTGGATGCGCGGCTGAGAATTTACGGCAACGTAAAAGTCCCTTCGAACCTGTGGGTTAGCACCCGCGTAGGGAAAGCAGCGATTGTAAAATTGTGTAATGCAGTCCGGCCGTTCCCTGCCCGTAAGGGAACGGCCGTTTGTTTTTCCCGAAGGAGATCGTATGTTTCTTTTGGAAGACGAATCCCTGCCCGGTATTGATATCGAGCCGGAATTCCACGCGCCGTCGTTCGGTTTCGACGGAGTAGGCATCGAGCCGTGGCTCATGGTTCTCGTGCTGCTCGGCGTCATCGCCGTGATCGCGCTGCCTATCGTCATCGTTTCGGTGCTGCGCGCAAAACGCACCGGCGAAAAGTTCTCGTTCTCGACGCGCGACCTCGTATACGGCGCGATATGCCTGGCAATGTCGTATGTGCTGTCGTTTATCGGGATCAGCCTCAACCTCGGCGGCACGATAACGCTCGCGTCCGTACTGCCCGTAACGATATACTGCTATTATTTCGGATACCGCAAGGGCGCGATAGTGTGCGCGGTGTATATGCTGCTCCAGCTCACGCAGAATCCGTACATAGTCAGTCCGTGGAGCATGCTGCTCGACTACGTCATTCCCTATTTCGCGCTCAGTCTCGCGGGCGCGTTCGCGTACAATCCGCAGAAGCACAGCGCGGCAACGGGAAGCAAGCGCTTCGCGTTCGTGTCGCACCGCGGCTATTACATCGGCATGCTGATGTACATCGTCGTGAGATATATCAGCCACATCCTTTCCGGCGTGCTGTTCTGGGATCTGTGGTACGGACCCGCTCCCGCGGGATTCGTATTCGGTTACAGTCTTGCGTACAACTCGTTCTGCCTCATTGACTGGGCGATCGCGATCATTGCTTCGCTGGCGCTGCTGTCCAGCCGCAACTTCGACAAGCTCATGATCGGGGTCGTCAGCCAGAACAGACCGAGCCGCGCGGCTGCGTCAAAGCAGGGCGCGGACGGAAGCGTGGGAACGCAGGCTGACGGACTGGCACATTCCGATACCGGCACAGAAGACGATAAGCGAGCTTGACCCGGCGCTGATAAACGGCAGCGGTATGCCCGTCGGCGGAATGCTCCCGGTGACCACCGCTATGTTGATGAGCACCTGGACGCCGATCAGCGCCGCCATGCCCGACGAGAGAAAAAAGCCGAAACGGTCGGCTGCGTTCTGCGCTATGGCAGCAAGACGGTAGATCATGAAGCAGAAGGCGGCGATCACGATCAGGCAGCCTATGTAACCGAATTCCTCGCCTATGACCGAAAAGATGAAATCGCTTTCGGCGAACGGCAGGAACAGATATTTCTGGCGCGAGTTGAACAGTCCCACGCCGAGCAGCCCTCCGCTGCCCAGTCCGTAAAACGATTGCAGCAGCTGATACCCCTCTTCCAGCGGCGAAGCCCACGGGTCGAGGAACGCCAGCAGGCGGGCAAGCCGGTACGGCTCGACGGCTATGAGCACGACCACGAGCGCGGCGAGCGGCACGACGAGCATAACGAGGTGCTTTACGCGCATGCCGCCTATAACCAGCATGGTCAGCATCAGCAGCGCGACGCACATTGTCACCGACATGTTCGGCTCGAGCATTATGAGCGCGCATATCACAACGCCGACGGCGATAAGAGGAAACACTCCCCTTATCGTCGTCATTTTTTTGCTGTTTCTGGACATATACGCCGCGGCGAATATGACGTACCCCACCTTGGCGACCTCGCTGGACTGCAGCGTTATGACGCCGAGGTTGAGCCAGCGGCGGGCGCCGTAATTTTCTATTCCGACGCCGGGTATGAGCACGAGCGCAAGGAGCAGTATACTTACCGCAAGTATGACGAAGCGCGCCTTGGCGAGCTTGTGATAGTCGACGACCGTCATCGCGAACATCGCAGCAAGCCCGCCTATCGCGCCGAAGATCTGCTTGTACATGAAAAAAAACTCGTTGCCGTAGTTTACTTCGCCGCTGTACATGGAGGCGGAATATACCATAAGCACGCCGAACGCAAGCAGAGCGACCGTTACGGCCGTGAGCGGCACGTCGAAATGCGCCGACCTGTCAGGAAGTACTGCCGAAAAGTTTTTTGACTTCGCTTTCAAACGCTCTGCCACGCTCCTCGTAATTCGCGTATCTGTCGAAACTTGCCGACGCCGGCGAAAACAATACGCTGTCGAATCCGCCGGACGCGGCGCGCCTTACAGCGTCGCCGAGACTGTCGCAAGCCACCGCGCCCGCATAGCCCATGCGCGCGGCGCTTTCGAGTATTCCCGCGCTGTTGCCGCCGGTGACGAACACCGCCGTCACGTTTCCCGGCAGGCCGCGGAACAATTCGTCGTAGTCGTAGCCCTTGTCGCTGCCGCCCGCTATGAGAGCGGTACTGCCAGTCATGCACCTCGCGGCGGCAAGCGTCGCGCCTATGTTCGTGCCCTTGGAATCGTTATAGAACGCGCAGCCGTTATACACGCCCGCCGGAGATATGCGGTAATCTCCCGGCACGAACGACATCAGTCCGTCGCGGATCGCGGCGGGAGGAATGCCGTCAGCAAACGCGGCGAGCGCGGCGTTGAGCGCGTTCTGCACGTTGTGCCTGCCCCCGGCTTTCAGTTCGTCCGCGCGCATGAAGGGAGCGCCCATGACGTACAGCCGCCCCTCCTTTTCGTAGCAGTCGCGGCCGAACACGAGCAGCGTGGGACTGCCGCGCATGCCGACGAGGTTGAGCTTTTCGGGCACTATGAGAAAATCTTCGGGCGTCTGGCCGTCCGCTATTTTCAGTTTTGCATGGCGGTATTCGAGCATATTGCCGTGATAGTCGAGATGATCGGCGGACAGATTGGTTATGCAGGCTATGTGCACTTTCAAAGGCGCAGCCTGCAGAAGCTGAAAACTGGACAGTTCGA
Source organism: Candidatus Protoclostridium gallicola (assembly GCA_904387375.1). Taxonomy (GTDB): domain Bacteria; phylum Bacillota; class Clostridia; order Christensenellales; family Pumilibacteraceae; genus Protoclostridium; species Protoclostridium gallicola. The sequence continues at coordinate 62,766 of CAJFLE010000001.1, read as the reverse complement.
GAATGACGCGGTCGCAGCCGCCCTCGCACGCCGCTTCGGCAAACGAGCGGCCTATGTTGCCGCACACATCGGCGCGAACGCCGGCCGCTTCGTATATGCTGCCCAGCATGCTCACCGTCGTGGTCTTGCCGTTGGTGCCGGTCACGCCTATGACCGGAGCCTTGTTAAGCATCGCACCCAGGCCGATCTCGCCGTATACGGGCATATCGTGCACGCGCGCGTATTTATATACCGGATGATCGTGTCTGATGCCCGGACTTACGACGGCGAAATCGCAGCCGGTTATTTCTTCGGGCAGATATTCGGTGTCCGCCTGAATCGCTTCCGCGCCCAGTTTTTTCAGCGCCAGCATCGCGCCTCTGCCGCTCGTGCCGCTGCCCAGCACCAGCCCTTTTTTACCGCAAAACGTCATAATAAATATTATGACGGCAAAAGTCGGGAAATACCGTCATACGGTAAAAATAACGGAAAGCAGTATGACCGACGCGCCTGCAACCGCGGTCGCCGCCGTATACCCCGCCACTATGTGATTCTCGTGCACGCCCTTCTGCTCGAAATGGTGGTGCAGCGGCGCCATGAGAAACACGCGTTTTCCGGTCAGCTTGAACCACGCCACCTGCACGATGACGGACACGGAGCTCGCAACGTACATTATGCCTATGATCGCGGCGGACAGCGACAGGCCGGTCAGCACGGACAGCGACGCGAGCAGACCGCCCAGCGCGAGAGAGCCGGTGTCGCCCATGAATATGCGCGCCGGATATCTGTTGAAACACAGAAAGCCGCACAGCGCGCCGCAGAAACAGGACATCAGCAGCAGTTCGTTCACCTGCCCGTCCGTCGGCTCGAACGCGCAGACTATCAGCATCAGCAGTGCGAACACGGTCAGAAACACCGCAGTGACGCTGCCGGCCAGACCGTCCAGCCCGTCGGTAAGGTTGACGGAATTGGTGAACGCGAGAAAGACGAATACGTAATACGCGAGCGCGAAATACGACAGATCAACGGCGGTATTCACGAACGGGATATATATGCGCCCGCCCGCAGACGTGCCGAAAAAAGCGTATGCCGAAATCAGGCAGGCGATTACGAACTGCAACGCGAGTTTCCAGCGTGCGCTCAGCCCTTCGTTATGGCGGAAATGCACTTTTATGAAATCGTCGGTAAATCCCACGATGCCGTATCCCGCGGTCACGATAAGGCAGACGATCGCCGCCGAGCTTTCGCCCCGCAGCAGCACCGCGAACGGCAGCGCCGCGGCGGCTATTATTCCCATGCCGCCCATGGTGGGCGTGCCGCTTTTGACCGAATGGCTCTTTACGTAGTGCAGAATGGGCTGCTTCGCCTTAAGCCTGTCCGCAAGCCTTATCACGAAAGGCATGAGCGCGGCGGCAAGCAGCAGCGAAAGCACGAAGCCGATCAGGACGCGTATCATCCCAGGAGTTCCTTCACCGTTTCCGCGTCGGAGAATCTCGTTTTCACGCCCGCCGTTTCCTGCGTTTTCTCGTGACCTTTGCCGGCCACGACCACGGTATCGCCCGCGCCGCACATATCCAGCGCGTATTTTATGCCCTCGCGGCGGTCGGATATCATCTTATAATTGTGCGAGACGAACCCGGAGGCGATCTGATTCATTATGCCGACCGGATCTTCGGAGCGTGGGTTGTCGCTCGTGATCACGGCGAAATCGGCAAGCTCGTCCGCTATCTCGCCCATCACGGCGCGCTTACCCGTATCGCGGTCGCCGCCGCAGCCGAACACCGCGATGACGCGGCCGTCGGTTATCTCGCGCACGGCGCGCAGTATTTTACCCAGGCCGTCCGGGGTATGCGCGTAATCCACGACGACGCGCTTGCCGCCGCGGCTTATTATTTCGAAACGTCCGTCCACTCTGCGGACGTTTTTCACTCCGCGCTTTATCGCAGGCGCGCCAACGCCCAGCATTTTCGCCACGGCGGCGGCGCACAGCACGTTGCTCATATTGAATCTGCCGGGTGCGCAGTAGTCCAGCACCATGATGTCGTCCATGACGTTGGCCACAAAGCGGCAGCCCTTTTCGCTCGCGCGGTAGTCTATGCCGAACACGTCGCTGGGGTTTTCGCAGCCGTAAGTGACCACGGGGATCATTGCGGAACGGGCTATCTCTATGCCCGTTTCGTCGTCTACGTTGATCGCGGCCGCGGCCGAGCGCGCGGGATCGAACAGCGATTTTTTCGCGGCGGCATACTTTTCCATGCTGCCGAAAAAGTCGAGATGATCCTGCGTCAGATTGGTGAACGCTGACACGGCGAAGCGTATGCCTTCCGTCTTTTTCAGCGCGAGGGCGTGCGCCGACACCTCCATGACTACGGTGTCGGCTCCGCGGGCAAGCATGTCCGCGAGCGTGCGGTGCAGTTCGGGAGGGTCTGGCGTAGTCAGCGTGGGAGCGGACTCGTCGCCCGCAAGCGATACTCCGTTCGTACCTATAAGTCCTACCTTGTGCCCCGCCGCTTCCATGATGCTTTTTATGATGTGCGTCGTCGTGGTTTTGCCGTTGGTGCCCGTCACGCCCACGAGAGTGAGCCTGTCCGAGGGATTGCCGTAAAAGGCCGCCGACGCGAGCGCGAACTTTGCGCGCACGTCTTCGCAGACGAACGACGGAATGTCCGACCGCACTTCGCTCCCCGCCGCTATTGCGGCGGCGCCGCGCTCCCGGGCGAAAACTATGTCGCGCGCGAGGCGGTCGCCGTCATGCAGGCAGAAATAGAGGTCGCCCTCGGCGCACTTGCCGCCGTAGCCGATGCCCCTGATTTCCATATCCGATCCGTTTCCAAATATTTTACCGAGCAGCATGTTTTATCTCCTTGCCTGCACCATTATAAATCATTTGAAGACCCGTGTCCCGCGGCGTGCAAAAGTAGTCAAATTTCGCGCGGTCTACGACGTGTCGCCGCCCTCCGCCCGCACGAGCACGACGTCGCCTACGGCGACCTGCAGTCCTGCCGCGGGAGTCGTGGACAGCACCGTGCCGCTGCCGACGAGTTCGACTTCCAGCCCCATATCTTCGAGCAGGGCGACGGCAGCCGCGGCGTCCATTCCGGTAACCTCGGGCATTTCGATATATGTGACGGCGGCTTCGTCAAAGCGCTGCCAGCCTTCGGCGTCGGCGATGCGGGAAAAGATTATGCCGGCGTAAGGCGCCGCGGTCAGACTGCCGTAATACGTATATCCGGACGGTTCGTCGACGATGAACAGCACGGCGTATTCCGGATCGTCGGCGGGAGCGAATCCGACGAAGGAAGATACGTACTTGCCCTGCGCCACGTGCCCGTCCTCGTATTTCTGAGCCGTACCCGTCTTGCCGCCCACCTTTATGCCGCTCACCGCGGCCTTTGAACCGCCGCCGTTTTCCACGACGCCGACAAGCAGTTCGCGCAGCTTCGCGCTCGTTTCAGCGCTTACGGGATTGCCGCGCACCTCGGGAGAGTGCTCGTATACCGTTCTGCCGTCCGTGCCCGTCACTTTTTCGAGAAAATACGGTTCGTACAGCGTGCCGCCGTTGACCGCCGCGCACACTCCGCTTATGAGCTGCACGGGAGTGACCGCTACCGCCTGCCCGAAACCTATGCGCGCGAGATCGACGTTCTTGACGCTGCTCTCGCTCATCATTATGCCGCTGCTTTCACCGAAAAAGTCGATGCCCGTCTTGCTGCCGAACCCGAAGGATTCCAGCGTATCGTAAAGGCGTTCCGTACCCAGCGACAGCGCGAGATTCATGAACACGACGTTGCAGCTGTTGCACACGCCTTCGGCAAGCGTCTGCGAACCGTGGCCTATCGTACGCCAGCAGCGTATGCGCTGGCCGTCCACCGTCATGCTGCCGTTGCAGTAATATCTGCTGTCGTCGCCGGCGACGCCGTTTTCCAGTGCGGCGGCGGTAGTGAAAATCTTAAATGTCGAACCCGGCTCGTACACGTCGGTCACGAGCGAATTTTTAGACAGCTCGTTGAGCAGATCTATGTCGTCGCGCGGAATGTCGTTGAGATCGTATGAAGGATAAGACGCCATCGCCTTTATGCCGCCCGTGTTTACGTCCATTACTATGGCAGAGCAAGACTTCGCGCCCCATTCCAGCTGCGCCGCGACCACTGCGCTCTCTGCAAACGCCTGAATGTCAGAGTCCACGGTAAGCGTAAGATCGCAGCCGGGCACGGCGGGCACGTACCGCGTCACGCCGTCCTCTATCTCACGGCCGGCTATGTCCGCGTCCGAGTACAGATAGCCGTCCACGCCGGCGAGATAGCGGTCGTAATAACCCTCCAGGCCGTTCTGCCCGACGTTATCTATATTGGTAAAGCCTATGACTTTGGACAGCATGCTGCCGTGCGGATAGCTGCGCGTATATCCGGCCACGCAGTATACGCCGGCAAGCCCGGCATCGTCTATGGCCGCGGCGGCGTCCGCTCCGACGCGCCTTGCGACAGTCACCTCGCTGCTGCTCTGCGCCAGTTTTTCTTCCACGGACCCGGCGCCGATGTTAAGTTCGGACGACAGCAGCTCGACGACGGCGTCATCGTCGGTCACGGCGTTGGGACGCAGATACACGGTATATACCGTTTCGTTGTCTGCGAGCACTTCTCCGCCCGCGTCGTATATTATTCCGCGGGGCGCGTTAAGCGGAATGTCGCGGTACCACTGATCGGTCGCCTTTGACGACAGAAAGCCGCCCTGAATTATCTGCAGAAAAAACAGCCTGCCCGCAAGCAGGCAAAACAAAAAGGCTATTGATATTATTACTATCAATAACCTCTTTCGTATCTTTGATATGCCGTTGCTTTGATACAATCAGATCAGCCTCCGAATACCGAATTGAACCAGTCGCGGATATTGTCGAACACCCCGCTTTCGTCTTCGGTATTGCCGCCGATCTCCAGCCTGTCGTAGCTGCCGATGTCGTCTTCTTCGATCGCAACCATGCCGAGTTCTTCGGCACGAGCGGTGATCGCTCCGTCGTCGGACAGTACCGCAAGATCCTCGCGCTGGCTTGCGATCGTTTCTTCCTGCTGCGCTATTGTCGACTCGAAGTCCGCCACCTGCGCGGAAACGCTGCTTACGGCGACGCCCGTCGCGATTATGCCGATCACGACCGCAAGCACTACGGTCATGTATATGATAAGCGCCTTCTTGGCTGACGCGGGCAGCTTTTTCTCGTGCACGACGGGAGTTTCGGCGGGACGCTCGATTTCCGCGCTGCGCTTACGGCTTACGATCTTTGGCATGAGATCGCGTATGTTCTTTCTTTCAGGCGGCTGCTCCGGTCTTGCGAACGTTTCCTCGGCACGCGCCGGTCTCTCGACCGGTCTGACCTCGGGTTCGGCTTTTTTCGGAGCGGGAGCTTCCGGTTCCGCGGGGCGGACGGTTTCCGTCCTTTCCCTGCGCTCCGGCGCGGCAACATAGCTGCGCATCTGAAGTATATCGTCGCTGAATTCCCTTTCAGTCGTCGCGTCTTCGATATAGGTATCGCCTGCAGCGAAGCCGCCGTATCTGTCCTCATCTCTTTCGATGCGTCTTTTGCTCGTTACCATTTTATTTCCCTGCCTTGAATTATATTACAAATTGCGGTTCATTATGTTATATTCTTTCCGCAACTCTGAGAGTTGCGCTGCTGCTTCGCGAGTTACGTTTCAGCTCCTCTGCGCCGGCTCTGCCGTTTCCGTTTACTTTCACGAGTTTCACTTCGGCTTTGTGTCCGCACACGCATACCGGCAGCGACTTGTCGCACAGACAGTCCGTCGCCATGGTCCGGAGCGTGCGTTTCACGATCCGGTCTTCCAGAGAATGGAACGTGAGCACGCATATCCGTCCGCCCGTTTTCAGTCTGCGGGCAATGTCTTCCACCGCCCTGCCCAGTCCGTCCAGCTCGCCGTTCACTTCTATGCGCAGCGCCTGGAAGGTCTGTTTTGCGGGGTGTCCGCCCTTGCGGTGCGGCACGCTCCGCTCTATTATTTCCGTCAGTCTGCCCGTCGTTTCCACGGGCGATTTTTCGCGTTCTCTTACTATATTTGCGGCTATCCTTTTCGCAAAAGGTTCTTCGCCGTACTCGTACAGTATTCTCGTCAGCTCCGCCGCGGTATAGCCGTTGACAACGTCGTATGCGGAAAGTTCCTGATCGGTGTTCATACGCATGTCCAGACGTGCGTCGAACCTGTACGAAAATCCGCGCGACGGTTCGTCGAACTGGTGCGAAGAAACGCCGAGATCGAGCAGCGCGCCGTCGATGCTCGCGACGCCGCGTTCGTCCATAAACGCGGAAAAGTTTTTGAAGTTGCCGCGGATGAGTTCGTATCTGCCCGCGAAGCCTTCCCCGTCGAACAGCGCCGAGGCGTATGCTATGGCGTCGCCGTCGAGGTCAGTCGCGATCACGCGGCCGCCGCGCCTGAGTATTTCCAGCGAATGTCCGCCGCCGCCCAGCGTACCGTCGAAGTACAGGCCGCCGGCTTTTACGCGGAGCGCTTCGAGCACTTCCGCCGGCATGACGGATGTGTGATAAAACATATCAGTTTGCCGCGGACGTGCCGACGCTCTTGAAAATATCGTCGAGGTTTATGGAGCTGTCGTAAGCCTGCCATACGTCCTCCGCCCAAAGCTCCACGCGGTCGCGCACTCCTATGCTGATGACATTCTTGGTGATACCGCCGTATTCCAGCAGATAGGACGGGAGCGTTATTCTGCCCTGTTTGTCCTCTTCCACGAAGTCGCCGCGAGAGAATATCTTACGCATGACGTCGAGCTGCGGATCGTCGGAATAGCCGTCCACGCCTTCGAACCTGCCGGTCAGTATTTTCTCGGCGGTATCTCTGGGGAAAATGTAAAGACAGTGATCCTTTCCGACGGTAATATAAGGATTGGGGCCGAGCGCGTCTTTGAACTTGGCCGGTATTCTTATTCTGCCTTTGTCGTCGAGCTGATGACTGCTCCTGCCTGTCAGAAACACGGCTCTCCCTCCTTTCTCGGTATCGTTATGTATATATTAACATACAATCTAACCAAAGTCAACCCCTAACGACCATTTTTTTCCCATTTTTTCCAAACAAATATTAAAACGTAACGAAAAAAGAGACCCGGATTGCCGGATCTCTCTGAAGCCTGAAAATCTTTACGAACGTTCGTTTTATTTTTCCGCGGGAACGAAATTGATCTTGCCGTTTTCCACCGAATCGCACTTCACCCGCACGGACGCGCCTATAGTCCAGACGGCGTCGCCCACTTTCATGACATGCAGCTTTTCGTTATACTCGGCGTCTTCGCCCAGCGCTTCCTTGCGGATCAGACCTTCGATACAGTTGGGCAGTTCCACGAACAGCCCCCACTCGGTCACGGACGATACGGTCGCGTCGAACTCCTCGCCCACTTTCGTTTTCATATACTCCGCTTTCTTCATATCGTCGGCACGGCGTTCCGCCGCAAGCGCGATCTGCTCGCGCACCGAGCTCTGCGAGGCGGCTTCGGTCACGATTTTCGCATAACGCTTGATATACGCGCCGCCCTTGGCGAGATATGCCGAGATTATGCGGTGGATCTGCAAATCGGGATAGCGGCGTATGGGCGACGTAAAGTGGCAGTAATATCTGAGTGCGAGGCCGAAGTGTCCGGCGTCCTTGGTCATGTACTTGGCTTTGGACATGGAGCGCAGACCTATACGACTGACGGCGCGCTCGTTGGGCGTGCCCTTGACCGATTCCATAAGCGCGGCGTAATCGGCGGGCGTTCCGCCCGAGAAATTTATGCCCAGCGCTTCGAGATAATCGATGAAAGCGAGCTCCTTTTCGGGCGGAGGCGCTTCATGCACGCGGTACACGAAGGGCGCCTTCATTTTGTCGAACATGGCGGCGATCGATTCGTTGGCGGCGAGCATGAACTCTTCCACGACCATGTGGCTGATCTTGTGCTCGTACAGCTGCACGTCGGTGCATACGCCCTTGTCGTCCAGTATTATCTTCGCTTCGGGCAGGTCGAACTCTATGCTGCCGCGCGCCGTCCTGCGTTCGTTCAGCAGCACGGCAAGCTCTTTCGCCGTATCCAGCATTTCGCACACGTCGGCGTTCTCCGCGCGTTCGGCCTCGTCGCCTTCGAGAATGGCCGCGACGTTATCGTAATTCATGCGGCGTTTGGTCTTTATAAGGCCTTTGGTCACGCGCGCCGAAGTTATCTTTCCCCTGCCGTCTATGTCCATTATGCAGGAAAGCGTGAGCCTGTCCACCTGCGGATTGAGCGAGCATATACCGTTGGACAGTTCGCGCGGGAGCATGGGGAACACGCAGCCCGGGAAGTATACGCTCGTGCCGCGTTTGAACGCTTCCTTGTCGATGACGCCGCCTTCGCGCACGTAATGCGACACATCGGCGATGTGCACGTACAGCTCGTAGCCCTTGCCCTTGCGCTTGACGCAGATCGCGTCGTCCAGATCCTTGGCGTCCAGCCCGTCTATCGTCACCACGGTGTCGCCGCGGAAGTCCTCGCGGCCGGCTTTTTCCTCTTCGCTCACTTCGAAAGCGGAGTCGCGGGCGGCGGCCTCCACTTCGGGCGGGAACTCCTCGCTCAGGCCGTAAGCGCGAGCGATCGACAATATGTCCACGCCCATGACGTTAGGCTCGCCCAGCACTTCTATAAGCGTGCCGAAAAGAGTGTCGCCGTCGCGTTCGAGCGGCTGACCGACCACTTTATATCCGGGCTTGGGTTTGAGTCCGCCCATGTCCTCGACGATGAATATGCGGCAGACCTTGCCGTCGTCGGGCACTATGGCGGGGCGGCCGTCCCTGGTTTCGGCATAAGTGCCCACGACATACACCGTCGTCTGCTGGGTCACTTCCTTAACCGAAGCCTCTCGCTTGCCCGTTTCCTTGTCGGTGCGCACGTACGCCGTCACACGGTCGCCGTTGAGCGCGCCGCCCAGTCCCTTGGGAGGAATGAATATATCCTCCCCGCCGTCGTCCGGCGTCAGGAACGCGAAGCCCTTGCCCGTGCCGCGGTATACGCCGCTGACGAGCTTGCCTTCGGGCTTCCCCTTTCTTTTCTTCTCTTTCCGCGCATCCCCGGCGCGGCGTTTCTTCTTTCTATCTTTATCTTTCTTCATAATCGCAAACAAAAAAGGCAGCGGTTGTATCTTGCCGCTGCCCTGTTGAATTTTTACAGAATACCGCCGCTTCTGTCGAAGCAGAGAGTGATGAAGAACACCACCGCGATGACTGCCATGATAATTGCTATGACCGTCGTCGCCGTCTTCATGATACCTTCGGTAGATCTCTTCTTGTGTCTGGTGTAATAGGTTTCGGTATTGTCTATGGCGCTTACGCCCGTCGTGTTAGCGGGCTGGAAAAAGATGGTTACTATAAGCGCGATTGCAAGCACCGCTTCGGTTATGAGCAGTACGGTGCGGAGAACGTGCAGTACGTTCGCCGCCTCCTGGGCTATCGAAAATAAATTAAACAGCATATTCAGATTAACTCCGTGATTATCGCAAAATCTTTCATATTATATCACAAAGCAAACCGATATGCAAGCGATAGAACCGGATTTGCTTAAAATTTTTGCAAAGAATTGCCAAGAATCACGGCGGCGGTCTTAATCAGCGCTATGTCCTTTTCGCTTACCGCGTCGGTGCGCACCACGAACAGCGCGCCGAAAACGTCGCTGTCGCCGGCAATCGGTTCCGAGACCATGGCGAGCTTGCGTCCGGGTTTTACGTCCAGCCCCTTTATTTCGGTGACGTCGAACACCGAATAATCCTCGCGGCGGGATATGCGGCTGCGTATTTCGCCGGGCAGGTCTTTGCCTATGAACATGCCCTTGTCCGCTCCGTTGCCGCCCAGCCACTTTTCCAGGTTGGACACGAGCACGGTGCCTTCGGTATTTTCGGCGAGTACGCGCAGCGCGCCCACCGACAGCTCTTCGAGGGACAGCGTCATGTCCATTTTACGGAGCACTATTTCCCCGCTTTCCAGGCAGGAAATCTCCATGGGATCGCCGAGGGATATGCGATGCAGTTTTCTGTATTCGCGCGGGATCACGACGCGTCCCAGACCGTCAACTTTTCTTATGATACCGTTCGTTTTCATACGGTTATTATGGCGGTTAATGTCGCTTTTATGTACTGCGGCGCGAAATTCCGCCCGACGCGGAACTTGACAACTCCCCGCGGTATATGTATAATTGAATGGATATGAACAGCGAAGAAAGAAACGTAACCATAAGAATCAAGGAACCGGACGGCAGCGAGCCGGTGCTTATACTGCCCGGCAAGCTGCTGCGCATAGGCAACAGCTGGAACGTGCGCTACGGGCAGGACGGCGCGCTGTATACCATCGGAATATCCGACGGCATAGTATCCGTTTCGCGCGAAGGCGAAGAGGAATACGCGATCATTCTGCAGGAAGGCAAAGAACACCCTTTCGGCATATCCACGCCGTACGGCAGCATAGAAATGCGCGTCGTACCCGAACGCGTGTTTATAGAGGAACGCGAGACGGGGCTGAAACTCGAACTCGAATATTTTATCGTCGGGTCGGGCAAAGCGTCGGACAAATTCTGCCTGTTCCTCGACTGCGAATACGACGACTGACGATTTATACAATTTATATAGTGAAAGCGCCGCCGGATATTATCCGACGGCGCTTTTCGCTTCCGGCGACGAATGGGAGAAGAATCGCCGGAACTCATACGGCTTTTTATTCCTTGGGGCCGAGCTTGAAGAACGCCCCTACTGTCACGGCCACTGCGGCAACGAGGAATATGACCATGCTTGCTATACCGGTCGTGAACGCCTGCCAGCCGGTTGCGTTGGACCAGTCGTAAGTGAACAGCGACGCAGCAAGATCCACTCTGTTGACAAGCGCGAACGCGAACGAAAGGCTGAGCAGCGCTACCGCAACGAACATACATGCGGATACCCACGGCTTGTCGCCGTATTTTGCCATGCCGAACGCAGCCCCTCCGAGCAGCAGCATCGCCGCAACCTGCGCGACTATGATGCCCGCGGCGCCCGACATATCATAATTTTCCACTCCGTTGCTGACCGCGAATACTATCAGTCCCACGAGTGTAAGCAGCGCGGCAACTACGCAGAGATAGAACGAAACTCTCTGTTTTCTGAGGAATTCCAACATTTATTTTTCCTCCTTTTTCTTTACTTCGGAAATTACATACATCGCAAGGGATCCGGCAGCAAGCACGCCGAATACGATAATCGCGGCGATGTACAGACCTCTCCACCACGTCATATTCCAAACCGCATGGGACGTGGAGTTATATCCGTTCATGAGGTTACTCTGGCAGAACGCCCACAGCACGTTCTTGGCTGCTCTCTTTATGGAAGTAAGCAGCTCGGCGTCACCCTCATACAGTTCGGGGCTGGGCGTTACTCCGTCCGCCATGCTCTGATATCTGTCAAAGCCGCTGGGAGTATATCCGGCACGGACATCGTAGCCCGTCGTGCCGGCATATGCCACCGCGGTATAGATATCGAAGTCGTCGGAAATATCGGTGACCGCATAGCCGTGGAAGCCCCACTCGTTCTGCAGAATATCCGTCATGAGTCCGCGGCTTGCCGTGCACTCTACGGCGCCTATCTTGCTGAACGAGCACATGAGTCCGAGCATACCGACGTCCTTGCCCTCGATCTCGTCGTACTTGGTAGCCTCGACTGCGATCTGGAAGGCGCGGAGTTCGACCTCTCTCGCACGCTGCTCGGTCATGAACGGAGCGATACCGTTACGGTTGGTCTCCTGGTCGTTGAACGCGAAGTGCTTGGGAGCGGCGATAAGACCGTAATCCAGCGCGCCCATGGAGAATTCCATTGCGATGACGCCGCAAAGCACGGGATCTTCGGAGTAGTAATCGCCGTTGCGTCCGTTGTAAGGATGGCGGTGAGTATTGAGTCCGGGGCCCCACAGTATGGGAAGGCTGACGATAACCGCCTGCAAACCTACCATCTCGCCAAGTTCGCGCTGAAGGTCGGGATCGAACGAAGAAGCGACAAGCGGGCCGCAGCCGAACACTTCGAGCTCGTAGTTCGCATTATTATCGTCCTCGTCCACCTGCCAGGGAGCGCCGTCCACTCTGTACTGGAAGAGCTGCAGGTCGACGCCGTTGCCCGAGTTCTCGGTCAGCGATGCCGTCGTAAATCCTATGGAAGGCATATCGCGGAAGTTATTGCCGCAGCATGCGATAATGCCCATTGCGTCTTCGAGGCTGATCTGATCGAGCAGATCGTTCCATGCGGGATCGTCAAATTCGAAGAACGCGAGATCCGCAAAGTTCATGCCGTTGTCCACGCCGAATTTAATATCCGACGTATCGTCGTCGGTCTTGATGGTGTAGTATTTGCCGTTGAGATGATCCATCATGGACGCGGGCGCAGTAAGATTTGCATACTCGACGGGATAGGTACCGCTCCAGTCACTTCTGGAGAAATGCTCCACTTTGCCCGGCTCGTAATAGTTCCAGTCGGCGTATTCGAGATGATTGGACACTCTGGTCTTTGCCTTCGTCACGGCAAACAGATCATCGTCCACGTCGTCCGTATCTCCGTCGCGGTTGTAATCATACGATAACTCGTAAACTACATCTGCGTCGCCATCGTAGTCCATCTTGCCCGACGTATTTGCAACGGTTCTGCCCTGCTTTGCGAGCACGTTGTTGAGTGCGTCGTGAGCGCCGTTGCCTATTGCGAAATAGTAATCGCCTTCGTCGAGTATGTATGTGCCCTTCGTATCGTCGCCGTTGTCGTGGTTCATATCGTAGCTTGCTATGTTCTGCATGTCTACGCGTACGGTCATCGTTACGGCATTAGCCGCTCCCGGTTTGATAACGTCGGTCTTATCGTAATTAAGCAGCTGAATAGCCGATTTTTCCAGACCGCCCGTCTTATAAGGCGCCTGTCCGTAAATCTGGATATTCGCCGCGCCGTCGCGCGAACCGGTGTTGGTTACCTTGACTTCGAAATCAATCATGAAGGTATGATTTGCTCTGTCGATAACCGGCGTCGTCTTGACAAGCTCGTAATCGAAAGTAGTATACGACATTCCGTAACCGAAACCGTACGTCACTTCATCGGTATAATTCCAGTTGCCCGACGAAGCTACCGCTCCGGTTGTCGAATCTGCATTGCCGCGATTTTCGATTATGTCGTTATAACGAGTTTCGTAATAGCGATAACCCACATATATGCCTTCCGGCTCGACCACGTATTTCGACTGACCTCCGCTTCTTATCGTTCTCGTGATCTGGTCGCCGTTCGAATAGGCATAATCGCCCATGTTCATCATTGCAGGATGCGACATGCCTTTTGCCGCGTATATATCGGCAAGACCGCCCGAGGGATTGGCTTTGCCGGTAAGTATATCGGCCACGCCGAGCGTACCGTAGTTACCGGGATGCCCTATCCAAAGAATGGAATCGATATCGTCGTCTTCGGCAAGTTCGTCTATTTCCATAGCCGAAGTCGTATTGACGAGCACGATAACCTTGTCGAAATTATCTTTCGCAAGTTCTATCATATCCTTCTCGTTGGTAGTCAGTTCGAGAGGCTCTTCCGCTCCGGTAGTGGAATTGCCCGCATCATCTCTGGCGACTCCGCCGGGACGATAGTCCGAACTCTCGCCGCTCGGACGTCCGACAACCACGATTGCCGCGTCGCCGTACTCGCCGAAACTTGCGGTCATGGCAGATTCACCACCAGCAGCCTCGGTCACTTCGGCGAGAGAAGGTTCGAGAGGATCAAAGTTCGCGTTCTGCCTGGGGCCGGTCGGCGTCAGAGAAGAATATTTCTCCTGTCCGTGCAGCGTGTCGTATGCCGTCACCATCGTCTGATTGAGATGATATCCCGCGCCTTCGAAATCGAAATCGGACATCGTCGAATAATCGTTTCTGTCCGAGGACGCTTTATTGTCAGGATTGGTGAAGTCGGTGCGGCTTTCACTGAGCGCTTCCTCGAACGTGATTACCGGCCCGCGGATGGGCATACCGAAGCCGGCGCCCTGCAGCATTACGTGGCTGCGCATTCCGAGCAAAGTCACGTCGGAGCCCGAAGCAAGCGGCAAGGCCGTATTGCCCGAAGCATCCTCCTTGTTTTTCAGCAGCACCGCTCCTCCCGCAGCCTGCTTACGACCGAAATCGATAAATTTTTGTATAAGTTTATCGGTATTCGTCGTGCCATCATCGTTCAGCACATCCTCATCGGGCGTGAACGCAGTCCAAAGCGTGCCGTCGTCTGTCGTCTCTATGACCTGACTCCTCGTCCCGAGGAAATCGTCGATCTGGAAACGGAATGCTTCCATCACGAGAGCGGCGGCAATGAATACGGCAAGTAAAATCGTAAATACGAATAACAAGCCGCGCCATAAGCCCGTCTTTTTGATCATTATACTTCCTCCTACAAAAAATTCGAATTCCGGCGGTTCGTACCACCTCGATTCAAGTTCATTGTATCACTACCCCCCCCCCGCTTGTGAATTGTTAAATTTTTCTTCTGACATTGCAATTCTTACACAAATTCCCTTTTTCACGCGGTTTTCGCAAAATTCTCACATACAGCAAAAGCGCCGTCCGGATATGTCCGGACGGCGATTCTGAAACGTCGTTATTATACGGATTTTATATTGTTTTCGCGGCGGCCGCGGGCAAAAAAAGTTTTTTTCGCGTGCTTGGGATAACGGAAACGGCGGACGAACGCAGCTGGATCGAAATCGTAAATCTCGCGCAGGCGGAGAAAAATGCCCGAGCATGCGCGGGTGTCGTACAGGGCGTTGTGATGTTCGGTCAGCTCGACGCCGAGATTGTTCGCCAGATTGGACAGCACGAGGTCGCCTTTGACGTTGCCGTAATTGTAGTGTATGCGGCGGCCGAGATCGACGGTGCACAGATACGTTATATCCGGCAGTTTCATACCCCGTTTTTCCAGCGCCTTGGCGAGCACTGTCAGATCGAATTCGGCGTTGTGCGCCACGAACACGCGGCTGCCGCAATACGGAGCCAGACGCTCCCACACCTCTTCGAATCTGGGCGCGCCCTCCACCATTTCCGGCGTGATGTGGTGTATCGAGATATTGAAATCCTCGAACGCATCCTCCGGATCGACGAGAGTATACCACTCGTCGGTTATTTTGTCTTCGGTCAGCAGCTGCACGCCTATGGAGCAGATGCTGTCGTTTTTGCTGTTCGGCGTTTCAACGTCGAGTACGAGATAATTCATGATCTTCGGCCTCTTACCGCCACACGGCGGTTACTTCGATATCGCTGCCGCTCCACGATTCGTAATATCCTGCGAGCATTTCCGACGTGCCGTCGATGCGCCATCCGGCAAACGTATTCCCATTTTTTTCCGCGGTAAACGGCGTGAGCGGTTCGCCGTATACAGCAGGCTGCGTCACTACATCGCCGACGAATTTTTCTCCGTCACCGATGACGATACCGCCGTCCGGATGATAAGTCAGCGTATAAACGTTCGGAGCCCACTTTGCCGTATAAATAACGTCGGAAGCGCGTTCGAACGCCGCTGTCGGATCGACGTCCTCGCCGTCGCACGTCCAGCAAACGAAACGATAGCCGTCTTTCGTCGGAACCGGTAATTCGACAATGTCTCCCGAAGCGATGACCATACTCGTCTGACCGGAGATATTCCCGCCTGCCGCATCGAACGTCACGGTATAGCGGTTGCTCGTCCATCCGCAGTACAGCGTCGTATCCGCGCGCAGCACATCGCCGGACTCGAATTTATCCTGCAGCTGCGCGTCCAGATACCAGCCGTCGAATACGTACCCGTCCTTTTCGGGCGACGGCACTTCGGCGCGGCCGGAAGTATCCGTCAGTATCGTGGTCACGATTTCGTCGCCGTCCACAAGGGTCACGAAATACCGCGCGCCCGAGCATGCCGAAAACGCAGCGCAGAGCACTGTCGCGCAGACTATCGCCAAGGCGATACGAAAGGCATGAGATTTTACGATACTTTTAAGCAAAAACCGTTCCTCCGGTGTTCTTCAAATAAAAAAGCCCTGAATCTTCAGATCCGGGCTTTTGGCGGAGAGGGCGGGATTCGAACCCGCGGATACGTTGCCGCATCGCACGCTTTCCAAGCGTGTGCCTTCGACCACTCAACCACCTCTCCACGGTGCGAGCGCTCTCGTTTATTGCGGTAAAACTTCGACAGCCCGATTATAATAACATAACGGCGCGCAAAAATCAAGCGATTGCGGAACCAATTTTGCGCCCGGACTCAAGAAAATTCACTTCGCGGCTTTTTTGGCGGCGCGGCGGATTTTGACCGCATGAATGCAGTCGTGAAGTTCCTCTTCGGCCGGTTTGGTCTTGCGGTCGAGTTTCAGCTTCCCGTCATCGCCGCGGTAAGTGCGCGTAAGGAAAAACACGGCGTTATTGAGAATCACGAGCGACACGCCGAATATTGTCGGCCAGAGGATGATCCACCACCAGCCGGTGAACGTGTACGCCGAATCCTGAAAGAAATAGGGGTACGCGATGCCGTACATTCCCGCTTCGACGAGTTTGTCCGCCCCGCCGTATACGGCGCTCATTATCATGCCGTAGAACAGATCGAAGAAATAGAAAATCGTGGGCGGAACGATGCCGAGCGTGGAATATATGGAACGCGATTTCATGCGCGGCTCAAAGAGCGCGAACATTATCATATACGCGAGCGGCAGCACGAACCTGGGCAGGAACGCGGACAGATCGAGCCAGTAGCCGGGCGTGGCGATACCGGGAAAGAAAGCGCCGAAAGAGTCCGAATCGGTCAGACGGTGCGCGCCCACTCTGTCGACGAAAAACGCGCCGAGCAGAAATGCGAAAAGCATACTGCTCATCGTGCAGAATTTCAGAAGAGGATAACGCTCGGAGTACGCATGCGTTTCTCCGCCGCGCGCCGAGGCTATGTTGTCGCGGAGCGCGCCTATCGTAGCCACAAGCGACATTACGATCGCCCAGTTGAAGAAATCCGTAAAGAAAAACGGATTCACGTTCGGGTTGGCTTCCCCCGTGCCTATCGACCAGAATCCGATCGAAACCAGCAGTCCGAAGCAGGCCGCGACTATATACGCCGACCTGTAAATAATCTGCGCCGTAAGATTGTTTTTCATTGCTTAATTTCCGTCATCATTATTTTCTCGACGTATATTCTATCATTTTTTCCCGCCGCGGTCAAGAGTAATCGCAAGGGCAGATAAAAAATAAAATCGGGCGGCCGGCGACCCATTCAGGTCAAAAACAGCCCGATTTTGTCGAATTTTCATACTATGTCAGACATAAAATATATAAATTATCAGGAATTTAGGCGCTTAATAATCAAAAACGCATCGGCATTGCCGCCCACAGAAACGGTTACGGGCGACGCAGTATTTTCGGCACGGAGCGTCAGAGCGATGGCAGAGCCGCCGGCAAGCGAAAGAACGGTACTACCTGCGGGCCTCGCGACATAAGATAATGTGGCGGCATCCGTGCGTGCGGCCGGCATGACGGAACGCGTCTGCGCAATCTCCGTTCCGTTTACGGTAACGGCGGCGGCAAGGGTTACGGGCACCGACGACGTAACGGTCAGCGCATAGAAAACTTCGTAGTCCCCCGCCGCGTTCACGGTGACGGCGCCCGCCGATACGCTTACGCCCGTTCCGGGCATGGACGAACCGAGCGGTACGGCAACGGAACCGGTCAGAACGAGCGTCTGCGCCGCGGCGGAATAAGCGCCGCCGTATGCGGTCAGTCCCCCGCCGCTGCCTGCCGGACCGGTGGCTCCGGTCGGCCCCGTCGCGCCCGTGGCTCCGGTTGCTCCGACCGGGCCGGCAGGTCCCATAGGCCCCATAGGACAAAACGATACGACGGCGGGAGAAGCGCCCGGACAGCCGCTTCTGTTACAGCAATTGCAGTTCATTCTTACCTCCGGTGTGCGCGCCGCGCTCCCGGAAAAAGAGAACGGCGTAATATCTATTCCACTATATGCGCACATGCGCGCGGAGGTTAACCATGGCGGAAATATCGTTATGCATGATAGTCAGAAACGAGGAAAGCGTGATAGGCAGATGCCTTTCATGCGCCGAAAAATTCGCGGACGAAATAGTTATCGCGGACACCGGATCGTGCGACGGAACAAAGCGCGTCTGCGAGCGCTACACCGGGAATATTTTCGATTTCGAGTGGTGCGACGACTTCGCCGCGGCGCGCAACTTCGCGTTTTCCAAAGCGACGAAGGAATATGTCATGTGGCTGGACGCGGACGACGTCGTGAGCGACGAAAACATCGGAAAACTGCTCGAGCTCAAAGCGTCGCTGGACGGCGACCCGATAGATACAGTCATGTGCAAATACGTCATGTCGCGCGGAGAAAACGGCGCGCCTGCCTTTTCGTTCTACCGCGAGCGCATACTCAGGCGCGAAACGCAGCCGCAGTGGACGGGATTCGTGCACGAGTGCATAGTTCCGCGCGGCAAAGTCGTATATACCGATATAGAAATCGACCACAAAAAAATCGCGCCCGGCGACGCATGGCGCAATCTCAGAATCTATCAGAAAAAACTGTCCGAGGGCACGATGCTGGACGACCGCAACAAACTGTATTACGGCCGCGAGCTCAAAGATCACAGGCTGTACGAGGAAGCGGCGTGCGTGCTGTCAGACTGTCTGAAAACCTGTCCGCCGTCTGTCGGCGTGGAGGCGTGCGAGGCGCTGTCCGACTGCCTGTCTGCGCTCGGAAGGCGGGACGAAGCCGCCGCAGCGCTGTGCCGTTCGTTCGCTTACGGGGCGCCGCGCGCCGAAACGGTGTGCAGACTCGCCGCGCTGTACCGCAACACCGACGACAGACAGGCCGCGTTCTGGTATATGGCGGCGCTGAACTGCGAAGGAGGCGCGGCGGGCGTGTTCCGGGAGCCGGACTGCATGGACCTCATTCCGTACATAGAACTCAGCTGCTGTTATTACAGGCTCGGCGACAAAGCGCGCGCCGTAAAGTATCACGAGCTGGCGAAAAGCATACGCCCCTCCCACCCCAGCGTTCTGTTCAACGAACGGTTTTTCGGCGGCGAAGAGTAAATCTTACTTTTCCTTATAATAGAGCATGCAGTGGCAGTAGCCTTCGTAATTCGGATCGGCTATCTGATCGCGGAATTCCTTGCACATGCACTTATTCTCCGGCGTACGCGCGATCCGGCACGGGCAGTAGCCATCCTTGGCTTTGAGTCCTTCCTTGATGCGCTCCACAAGCTCTTTGTCTTCGTTGTATCTTATTTTCATTATAAATTTCCTCCCTAAGCGTCGTACCGCAATAATACCCGGCACGGCGCTATTTATTCACCCGAGAGCTACGTCGAGTATCATCATGACGACGAAACCTATCATGACGCCCCACGTCCCGAGATGCGGATGTTCGTCCATGCGCGCGTCTGGGATCAGATCCTCGGCCACGACGAATATCATCGCGCCGGCGGCAAACGCGAGCAGCCACGGCTGCAGTACGATGAGCTGCGACGCGAGAAAATAGCCGGCTATCGCGAATATCGGTTCGACGACGCCGCTGATCATACCGTATGCGAACGCCTTGCCGCGGCTGCCTGTGACTCCGCGCATGGGCAGCGACACCGCCGCGCCTTCGGGAAAATTCTGTATGCCTATGCCCACGGCAAGACCGAGCGCGGACACGAACGACGCAGGCTCGCCCGACGACGCCGCGGCGCCGAAAGCGAATCCGACGGCGAGACCTTCCGGGATATTGTGTATGGTCACGGCCAGCATCATCTTGACCGGTTTGGACAGCGCGGTATGCGGGCCTTCTTCCTCGTTCGTGCCGCTGTGGAAATGCGGGACGACTTTGTCGAGCAGCACGAGGAACAGACCGCCGACGACAAAACCGACCGCCGCGGGAATAAACGCGAGCGCGCCGAAAGTTTCGCCCGCCTGTTCTATCGACGGCAGCAGCAGCGACCACACGGACGCCGCTATCATAATGCCGGAAGCGAAGCCGAGAAACAGCGTGTTCGCCTTCTTCGATTCGGCGCGGAAGAAAAACACCAGCGCCGAGCCGAGCGAGGTCATCACGAATATTATCGATATTCCAATAACGGTCATTACCGTGCCGTCCATTTTTCACCTTCCTGCGATCGTTTACTCTCTCATTGTATGGCGCAGTCCCGCCGGACGTTCGGGAAACGACGCAAAAGCGCGGCAGCCCGTGGCCGCCGCGCTTTCCGTATTACGATTTGCGAAGATAGTCGCAGATAAAATCGAATATGTTGCCGTCCATGACCGCCTGCACGTTGCTGGTTTCGTAACCGGTGCGGTGGTCCTTGACGAGCGTATACGGACAGAACACGTACGAGCGGATCTGACTGCCCCACTCTATCTTTTTGAGTTCGCCCTTAATATCCTGCGCTTTGGCCATCTGCTCCTGCAAACGCAGCTCGACGAGTTTGCTCATAAGCATACGCATGGCGTACTCTTTGTTCTGCGTCTGGCTGCGCTGCGTCTGGCAGCTCGTGACTATACCCGTAGGAATGTGCGTTATGCGCACGGCGGAGTCCGTCTTGTTTATGTGCTGGCCGCCGGCGCCGCTGCTCCTGTAAGTGTCTATGCGGAGATCCTTGTCCTCGATCTTTATCTCGGTGTCGTTTTCTATCTCGGGCATGACTTCGAGGCTGGCGAACGACGTATGACGGCGGGCGTTGGAGTCGAACGGCGATATGCGTACGAGTCTGTGCACGCCCTTTTCCGCTTTGAGATAGCCGTATGCGTTTTCGCCCGTCACTTTGAACGTGACCGTTTTTATGCCCGCTTCGTCGCCGGGAAGAAAATCGAGTTCCTCGTACGAATATCCCATCTTATCGCAGAACATCTGATACATGCGGTAAAGCATGCTCGTCCAGTCCTGCGCCTCGGTGCCGCCGGCGCCCGAATGCAGCGTCAGTATGGCGTTGCAGGAATCGTATTCGCCTTTGAGCAGCGTCTGTATATGCAGACGTTCGAGCGGCTCTTCCAGCTTTTCCAGCTCCGACGCCACCTCGGCGAGCGAGGCTTCGTCGTTCTCTTCCGCAGCCATGTCGAGCAGGCCTTCGAGATCGGTGAGATCCGTCTTCATTTTCGTGACGGCTTCCAGCTTGTCGCCCGCGTTTTTGGCCTCCCTGTTTATGCGCTCGGCGCGTTTGAGATCGGAATAAAGCTCCGGATCCTCCTGCTCCTTGCGCAGCTGTTCGTATTTCGCGGTCAGCGCGGGAATATCCGACGCGGCCTCAATGCCGTCGAACTTGGTTTTCAGCTCCTTGATTTTTACTTTGAGATCGTCAGCCAGCATTCTTTCCGCAGCAATCCTTATACTTCTTGGGCGTACCGTCCGGCCAGCATGCTCCGCAGGGGCACGGGTCGTTTCGGGACGGCAGCTTGCTCTTTACTATAGTTTCTTTCGATTCGGTGAACGTCGAACCGTCGTCCGCGGTGGCGCGCACTTCCTCGCCCACCTGACGGCGCTTCTGCACCTTTTCGTCCTTCTTGATCTCGGAGATATGCGTCAGGTTGCCGACGATATGCTCCTGAATACGTCCCGTCATCTCCTCGAACATCTCGTAGCCTTCTTTCTTGTAGACCATGACGGGATTCTGCTGTCCGTAAGCGTACAGACCGACGTTGCGGCGCAGATCGTCCATTTCGTCGATATGAGCCATCCACTGATTGTCTATGACGCGCAGGAAGAGGTTGCGCTCGAACTCGGCCATATTGAATCCGACTTCCGCCGCCTGATTGCATATATCGTCATAGCGCGCCAGCACTTCGCCGGCGACCTTCTCGCCCACTTCTTCCGCGGACAGCGCGCTGAGCGTCGTATCCGACAGATATACCTGTCCTTTAGGCACGATGGCGAGCTTCTGAGCTATATCGCGGTTGAGACCGTCGTTGTCCCACTCGTTCCAGTCCGTTTTGGGATTGGTGTGCTGTTTTACGACTTTGAGCGCCTGATCCTTTATCATCTTGAGAATCTGTTCGTGCACGCTTTCGCCGCGCAGCACTTTGTTTCTCTCGTCGTAAATGATCTTACGCTGGGTGTTCATGACGTTGTCGTATTCGAGGACGTTGAGACGGCGGCTGTAGTTGATGCCTTCGAGACGCTTCTGAGCCATCTCGATGGCGCCGGACAGCATGCGCGATTCGATGGGAGTTTCGTCCTCGCCCGAAATGTATTCGGCAAGGCGCTTGATACGCTCGCCGCCGAACAGTTTGATCATCTCGTCGTCGACGGACAGATAGAACACGGACGAACCGGGGTCGCCCTGACGGCCGGCACGGCCGCGGAGCTGGTTGTCTATACGGCGGGACTCGTGGCGCTCGGTGCCGATGATGCGCAGACCGCCCACGGCCTCGACCTCCACCTTTTCCTTATCCGTCTGCTGCTTGAATTCCTTATGCAGTCTGTTATACGTTTCGCGCGCTTCGAGCACTTCCGCACCCGACGCGTTGCGCTCGGCGCTGGGCACAGCGAACACGGCTTCGGGGTCGATGTTCATGTGCGATATCGCAAGCTCGATGATCTCGTCGGGAATGCCGTCCTTCTTCATCTTGTTGCGCGCGAGATATTCCGCGTTGCCGCCGAGCAGTATGTCGGTGCCTCGTCCGGCCATGTTGGTCGCGATCGTAACCGCGCCGAAACGTCCGGCCTGAGCGACGATGTCAGCTTCCTTCTCGTGGTTCTTCGCGTTCAGGACGTTGTGGATTATTTTCTTTTTGCGGAGCATTCTGGACAGCTCCTCGCTCTTTTCGACGTTGGTCGTACCGACGAGAACGGGCTGTCCCCTGCCCGTGCATTCCTCTATGTCCGCGACGACGGCGCGCAGTTTCGCGTCTATGCTGGCGAAGACCTTATCCGTTTCGTCCACGCGGCGGCTGGGAATATTGGGCGGAATGACGACGACGTCGAGGCCGTATATGCCCTTGAACTCCGTTTCCTCCGTCTTTGCCGTACCGGTCATGCCCGAAAGTTTGGTGTAAAGACGGAAATAGTTCTGGAACGTTATGGTCGCGAGCGTCATGTTCTCGCTCTGGATCTTGACGTTTTCCTTGGCCTCGATCGCCTGATGCAGACCGTCGCTGTAACGCCGGCCCGGCATAAGACGGCCGGTGAATTCGTCGACTATGATGATCTCGCCGTCCTTGACGATGTAGTCGACGTCCTTTTTCATGATATAGTTTGCGCGCAGCGCGTTGTTTATATAGTGGTTGAGCTCGCTGTGCTCGGCATCGGCGAGGTTTTCGATACCGAAATCACGCTCGGCGCGGATGATACCGTTGACGGTCAGCGAGATCGCGCGCTTCTTCTTGTCTATGTCGTAGTCGCCGTCAGGCTCCTCGTTGGGATTGATGACCTTGCCTTCGTCGTCGACGTTGGTGGACTCGCGCAGGCGGCGCACGAAACGCTGGCAGGACTGGTAGAGAGTACTCGAATCCTTGCCCTTGCCGCTTATGATGAGAGGCGTTCTGGCTTCGTCGATGAGAATGGAGTCGACCTCGTCGACGATACAGAAATTGTGACCGCGCTGCATCTTCTGGTTTTCGTAGACGACCATGTTGTCGCGCAGGTAGTCGAAACCGAATTCGTTGTTGGTACCGTAGGTGATGTCGCAGGCATAAGCGCGGCGTTTCTCGTCGCGGCTCTGGTTGGGATATACGACGCCGACGGTCATGCCGAGGAAGCGGGGTATCTTACCCATCCACTCTGCGTCTCGCTTTGCGAGGTAGTCGTTGACGGTGACGATGTGCACGCCCTTGCCGCTCAGTGCGTTGAGGTATGCGGGCAGCGTTTCGGTAAGCGTCTTACCTTCACCCGTTTTCATCTCGGCGATACGGCCCTGATGAAGCACTATGCCGCCCATCATCTGCACGTCGTAGTGGCGGAGACCGGTGACGCGGACCGACGCTTCGCGCACGACGGCGAACGCCTCCGGAATGAGCGAATCCAAAGTGGCGCCTGCCGCGATTCTTTCGCGGAATTTCTGCGTCATGCCTTTGAGTTCGTCGTCCGACATGGCTTTGTATGTCGGCTCGAGAGCGTTGATCTTGTCAACGATCTTTCTGAGTTTCTTGATGTGTCTGCGGTTGTCGCCGCCCATGATCCATTTGAACAGTCCCATTTTATTTCCTTTTTCGCATGTCCGCGTCCTTCCGGCGCGGCACGATATTTTATACGATTTTGTTATACCGTCGGGTATTGCCCGAGGAATTTGAGCGCAAGCGTGCGCTTTGCAAGCGCGCCGAGCAGTTCGTCCAGCTTGTCGCCGCCCATGCGCGAATCGAAATCCACGAAGAATATGTATCTTCCCAGCTTGGATTTGTGCGGACGCGATTCTATCTTCGTCATATTCAGGCCGTATTCGCCGAACAGCCCGAGGGCTTCGACGAGCGCGCCCGGTTTGTTGCGCGTTTCGAATACCACGCTGCATTTGTCGCCCGACGTACCGGGTTCGCCGGCAAGGAGCACGAAGCGCGTTGCGTTGTTCTTAACGTCCTCTATTTCCGCCTCGATTATCTCCTGTCCGTCGCCCGACGTGCGCGCTATGGCTGCCATCGACGTATCGGTCACGAGAGAAAGCGCCTGCGCAGTACTGGACACCGCGATTACGTCGGTGTCGGAGAAATTGGCGCGCAGATAATCGTTACACTGCGTGATTGCCTGCGGATGCGAATAGATGACTTTGATGTCGCTCTTTTTCGCGCCTTTCAGCCCTACGAGATGCTGAGGCACCGCGAGCACCGTTTCCCCGACTATGTACAGAGGGAGCGCCCAGAGTGCGTCAAGCGTGTCGGGAATGCTGCCGCCGCACGAGTTCTCGATCGGAGCTATCGCCCGGTCGGTCCGGCCTTCCGCCGCCGCTTCTATGGACGAATAAATCGTAGGGCAGCCGACGAGTTCGTCGCCCTCATCCATCATCTTCGCCGCGGCGGCATAGGTATGCGTATATTTGTCACCGAGATAAGAAATCTTCATTCCTCGACAAGCTCCGTAAATTTTGCGAGCACTTCGTCCGGAGTACCGTCGCCGACGGCCGAAAGCACGCGGAATATTTTTCTGTGCCTTTGCTCGCCGCATACGTACGCCGAGCCTTCGTTGACAAGCGATTTCACTTCCACGAGACCGCCTTTCAGCCGCATACGCGCCTGAGAAGGCACAGACTCGTCAGTCAGGATTATGACGGTCAGCGACGCGTCAGACGTGGCTTTCGCGGCGGCGGCGAATTCTCCGGCGCAGCTGCCGGGCATATACAATACGGCGGCTGCCGGCGCTTTGCGTTCCACCGAGCGCTTCATCATTTCGAGAAGAAATGCGTATTCGTCCGGCTCACCGTCTATAATCATCGTTTCGGGATTTACGACGGACGACAGAGAATATCTGCATTTTTCGGAAACGCCGTCGAATATACCGAACACGTTGCCCTCGAACGACATATAAAGCCCTTTGAGAAGATCAACCGCGGCGTTTTCGGCAATTACGGCATTGCTTTCGTTCAGGCCGGAAATCACCAGCGACTGTCCCTGCCCCAGACACAATATATCCTGAACTATGCCAAGCACGGCGTTGTTGCCGTAAATTCTGATCCTCGAAGACGGAACGACCGCCGGAATATTATCGAAAGGAATGCGCTCAGAGCGGCGCGTCGACGGTTCCTCATTGATATATCTGACGTTTTTCAGCACGCGGACGCGGTGGTTGTACGGAACGACTCCGACGTCGCCTACCACCCGGTCTCCGGGAAGCATACCGTATTTTTCGGCAAGCCCTAAGGAAACGTATACATCGTTCTCCGGAATGACGGAAAACGGATCGCGCCGCAAAATGCCGTCGCCCTCCGGGAACGGCTTGAAGAAACCGGTAAGCATCTGAATGCTCGTTTTTACGTAAGCGGCCGAGCCGAGGGAGCGGCGTTCGTCTGCGGTAAAGTCGTATATATTATATTTTTCGCGCGTAATGCCGAGCTCTAGCTCGCGGCGGCGCACCGCCTCGTCCAGCCGGGCTTTACTCAGCGTGGTAGGCGAACGCACCCCTATGCGCTTAGCATACTCCCTTTCAACACGTATATTCGAGCCTTTTCCGCTCAGTTCTGTCTTAAGTTTCGCCACATTAGACAGTATAACACAACTGCCGTGCGCTTGTCAATGCGTGCGTTAAAGAATTTGAGGATTTTTGCGAATACGTTTAATTAACACATAATACGGCATATTACGCGCGGGTGTCGTAGATGATCGTTACGGGGCCGTCGTTCACCTGTTCTATGCGCATATCCGCGCCGAACACGCCTTTTTTCACGGTCAGTCCGGTGCGTGCGAGTGCGTCCGCCGCATAGTCGTACAGCGCGGCGGCGCGAGCGGGTTCCTCGGCGTCCGAGAAGCCGGGACGGTTGCCCCTGCGGCAGTCCGCGTACAGCGTGAACTGGGAAACGAACAGTACTTCCAGCCCCTCGCCCAGCGCGGACCTGTTCATCTTGCCTTCGCCGTCCCCGAATATGCGCATGTTTGCTATTTTGCGCACGGTGACGTCGCAGTCCGTTTCGCAGTCGCCGCGCCCCACGCCGAAGTATACGACGAGGCCTTTCCCGATTTCGCTCACCGTTTTTCCGTCCACTGACAGGCGTGCGGAAAGCACGCGCTGAATCACCGATCTCATATTTTTTCCTCCGCGTTCATTTTCGCAAACAGCCGGCGGGCATTGCGCGACGTCAGCTCTTCGATTTCTCCGAACGTGCGCCCGCGCTCTTCCGCGAGCTTTTCTATCGTATAGCGCACGTACTTCGGATAGTTGACTTCGCCGCGGTGCGGCACCGGCGTCAGATACGGGCAGTCCGTTTCAGCAAGGAGCAGTTCGTCTGGGACGGCGCGTATGACGTCGCCTTTCCTGGCGTTTCTGAACGTCACAGGACCGGCGAAAGAGATATAAAACCCGAGTTTCACGTATTCTCTCGCAAGCTCGGCGGACGAGGAAAAGCAGTGCATGACCAGTCCGGCCGTCAGGCGCGGCGCGAAACTTTTCAGCAGCGGCAGCATGTCGCCGTCGCAGTCGCGGGAATGCACGATGACGGGCAGGCGCGCGCCGATCGCGATTTCGAGCTGCTCGGCGAAACGCCTCTTCTGCGTTTCCCTGTCCGGACCGTCGTCCCAGTGGTAATCGAGTCCGATCTCGCCGTAAGCCACGACGCCGGGCTGCGAGAGAAGAGGCAGCACCCCGTCATAATCCGGTTCGTGATCCAGCTCGCTCGGGTGCAGGCCGACGGCGGCATAAACGCGCGGATGACGCGCGGCAAGCTCCGCCGCCTTCAGCGACGACGCGGTATCGTAGCCCACGGTTACGAGCGCTTCCAGCCCGTCGCTTTCCATGGCTCGTATAATCTCTCCGGCGTCGTATCTTTCGTCCGTAATGTGGCAATGAGTATCTGTCATATCCGTATGATTATATCACCGCGCGCGGCGGTTTGACAAGCGAAAACGGCCGCCGCCCGCGCGGAAGCCGTTTTTCGGATTATTCATATTTATCAGTAATTTTCGGCGCGGAGCTGGAAATACGACTGCGGATGATTGCAGACGGGGCAGATTTCGGGAGCGCTCTTGCCGATAACGACGTGGCCGCAGTTGAGGCACTGCCATATAGCGTCGCCGTCCTTGGTAAACACGAGCTTGCCGTTGACGTTGGCAAGCAGTTTGAGGTAGCGTTTTTCATGCTCTCTCTCGACGGCGCCCACGCCTTCGAACTTGGCCGCGATCTCGTCGAAGCCCTCTTCCCTCGCTTCCTTGGCGAACTTGGCGTACATATCCGTCCACTCGTAGTTCTCGCCGTCCGCGGCGTCTTTGAGATTCTCCGCGGTGGAAGGAATCTTGCCGCCGTGCAGATACTTGAACCACAGTTTGGCGTGTTCTTTTTCGTTGTTTGCCGTCTCCTCGAAGATGTTGGCTATCTGTACGAAGCCGTCCTTCTTCGCCTGCGAAGCGTAATACGTGTATTTCGTCCTCGCCTGACTCTCCCCCGCAAAAGCGGTCCAGAGATTCATTTCCGTCTTGGTCCCCTTGAGTTCCTTCATATTTTTAACCTCCCGGTTGATTTATTCGCTTTTCGCTTCGCGGAGTTCGGCATCGCGGCAGTCCGCGCACAATCCGCTCATGATGACGGACATATTTTCGACGTTCCATCCTTCGGGCGCGACCGCCTCGGGCAGGCGCACGTCGGAAAGTTCCACGTCGCAGATACGCCCGCACCTGCGGCAGCGGATGTGCCAGTGGTCGTCGGTGCGGTGGTCGTAGCGGTGCACCCCGCCCGGAACGTCTATGTTCCTGAGCGTGCCCTGCTCGGCCTCGTCCTTCAATATTCTGTAAACGGTGGCCTTGCTTATACTCGGATGCTCTATATGGACGGCGTCGTACACCATTTCTGCGCTCGGGTGGTTGCCCAGCCGCCGCATTATGTCCACGACCTGTCGTTTTTGTACGGTATTTCTTTTCATAATGATAATTATTATCAATAATATATCATAATAATCCGTTTATGTCAACGATTTAAGGCATGATAACGATAATAATTATCGATAAGAGTTTATTTCAGATTATCCGGATTGAGGCATTCGAGTTCGGGCAGCACGAACAGTCCGTCCTTGCGGATCAGCACGTCGTCGAACCAGATCTCGCCGCCGCCGTACTCCGGAGTCATGACGAGCACGAGATCCCAATGCACCGCGGACTGATTGCCGTTATATGCGTCTTCGTAGCAGCAGCCGGGAGTGAAATGAATCGAACCGGATATCTTCTCGTCGAAGAGTATGTCGCCCATGGGTTTGGTTATGAACGGGTTGACGCCCAGCGCGAATTCGCCGACGTAGCGCGCGCCCGGGTCGGTGTCGAATATGGCGTTGATCTTATCCGGATAATTGCCCGTGGCTTCCACGATCTTACCCTTTTCGAAGCGCAGCGAAACGTTCTCGTATTTCACGCCGTTTTCGATGGAAGGCACGTTGTACGTTATGCGGCCGTTGACGCTGTCCTTTACGGGCGCGGTGTACACCTCGCCGTCGGGTATGTTCATGTGCCCGGAGCATTTGACCGCGGGTATGCCCTTTATGGAGAAGGTCAGGTCGGTGCCCCCGGCGACGAGGCGCACTTTGTCCGTCCTGTCCATAAGCGCTTTGAGCGCGTCCATGGCCTTGTCCATCTTCGCATAATCCATGCAGCACACGTCGAAGTAATGCTTTTCGAACTCGTCGGTAGGCACGCCGGACAGCTGCGCCATGGAATCGTTGGGCCAGCGCAGCACTACCCAGCGCGTCGTGTTCACGCGGATCTCGTGATGCACCGGATAGGAATACAGCCTTTTGTATATTTCGTTTTTGGAGTCGGGCACGCCGGACATATCGAAGGCGTTTTCGTTGCCGCGCACGCCTATATAGCAGTCCATGCGCTCCATGCGGTACTTCGCGTATTCGGCGAGCAGGCGGCTGTGTTCTTCCGAAGTGCCGGATATGAGCGCGGCGTTGACCTTGCCCTTATACGTTTCCACGAAGGGATAGGCGCCTGCGGCGTATACCGCCTTAATGAGTTCGGTCACCATTGCGGTGTCTACGTCGGTGGCCTCGATCAGTACCTTGTCGCCCGGTTTTGCGGCGACGGAGTAGTTTACGAGATTGGTCGCAAGTCTTGTTATTCTGGGGTCGAGCATAATGTTACATCTCCGTATATTGTCTTTTACATATATATTATAACCCCATTTGCGGCGAATGTCTATCAAAAAAATTTCAAATATGGCGTCAAAACAGTGGAAATTTGAGCCGTTTCGTAGTATAATCTTTGCAGAACGGCTTATAAAGCAAAAAACAATTTCTATGGAGGGTTTTTATGCCTTTAGTAACAAGTACCGAAATGTTCAAGAAAGCGTATGCCGGCGGCTATGCGATCGGCGCTTTCAACGTCAACAACATGGAGATCGTCCAGGGCATCACCGAAGCGTGCCAGGAAGAGAAAGCTCCCGTTATCCTTCAGGTGTCCAAAGGCGCCCGCGCTTACGCCAACCACACCTACCTCGTCAAGCTCGTCGAGGCTGCCGTAATCGAGTGCCCCGATATTCCCATCGTTCTGCACCTCGACCACGGTCCCGATTTCGAGACCTGCAAGGCGTGCATCGACGGCGGTTTCACGTCCGTCATGATCGACGGTTCGTCCAAGTCCTTCCAGGATAACATCGCGCTGACCAAGAAAGTCGTCGAGTACGCTCACGATCACGGCGTGGTCGTCGAAGGCGAGCTCGGCACCCTGTCGGGTATCGAGGACGAAGTCGTCGTCGAAGGCGAAGGCTCGTACACGAAGCCCGAGGAAGTGGAAGAATTCGTTTCCAAGACGGGCGTCGACTCCCTCGCAATCGCCATCGGCACCAGCCACGGCGCATATAAGTTCAAGCCCGAGCAGTGCACGAGAAACGCGGAAGGCGTGCTCGTTCCCCCCGCGCTTCGTTTCGACATCCTCAAAGAAGTGAGCAAGAGACTGCCCAACTTCCCCATCGTGCTTCACGGCTCGTCTTCCGTTCCCCAGGAATACGTGAAGATGGTCAACGAGTTCGGCGGAAAGATGCCGGACGCAATCGGCGTGCCCGAGGATCAGCTGCGCGAAGCCGCAAAGCTTTCCGTCTGCAAGATCAACATCGACTCCGACCTCCGTCTGGCAATGACCGGAACGATCAGAAAGTTCTTCGCAGAGCATCCGGACAAGTTCGACCCCAGAGAATACCTCAAGCCCGCAAGAGCAAACATCAAGGAGCTTGTGCGTCATAAGCTCGTCGACGTGCTCGGCTGCGCAGGCAAAGCGTAAAAATTTCATAAAACATAAAGCAAAACGCCTTCCTTCGACGGAAGGCGTTTTGCTTTTGCGGCAGTCCGGAAACCGCCGGCATCAGTCGTAACTTATATCGACTTTTATATTCTCATAATCGCAATCGGATAATTTTGTGACCAGACAGCGCTGAGTGGGCAAAGCAATTTACATTCGAAACCGTAATAAATATCGGCAAAGAAATATACGACCAGTATATCGTGCGGGAACGCCACTTCCTCCGGAAACGAATCGAACGCGGAATCGAATTCCTCCTCCGAATCCATTATCAGGATTCTCTCATCGGGCAATTCGTCATCGTCGTCTTCGGCAGGACTGTTTGTACGGTTTTCCGTCAAAAAATCTTCCGTCGCCCGTCTTTCAGCTTTATCGAAAAGCACCGCCCCGTAAGGCAGCCGCTCCGGCGGCCGTTCATAAGAACATGCCGGACCGAGAATGCACAGACAACAAAAGCACAAAGACGCAATTGTCAGACAAATCGGTTTTCGCATATACGCAAATTTACTCATCATTCCGCCCCAAATTTCACATATCCGGCATTTTCAATGCGGACACGTCCGCGCCTTCCAGCGCGAGCAGGCGCAGTTTTTTATCCACGCCGCCGGCATAGCCCGTCAGGCTGCCGTCCGAACCTACGACGCGGTGGCACGGCACGATAAGCGAAACCGGATTGTGCCCCACCGCTCCGCCGACCGCCTGCGCCGACATGCGGCGGCCGTAACGGCGGCCGAGTTCCTCCGCGATTTCGCCGTACGTAACCGTGCTTCCGTACGGAATTCCGAGCAGGCGGTCCCACACCGCGCGGCGGAACGGCGAACCGTTCAGGGAAAGCTGCGGAACGAAACCGGGATTTTCTCCCGCAAAATAAACGTCCAGCCATTTCATCGTTTCGCGGAAAACGGGAATATCCGCGTTCTCCTCCGCGCCGCCTGGCGCGCCGAAATATTTCTGTCCGTCGAACCATAAGCCGACGAGAGCGATTCCGTCGCACGCCATAGTCATACCGCCGAGCGGCGAATCGTAATGCGCCGTGTAAATCATGATTTCCTCCTATCTGTTCTTCTGCTTGTTCACTTCTCGTTCCAGACGTTTCAGTTCGCCTATGCGGTCGCGGAGTTTTATCGCGGTCTCGAAATCGAGCGCGGCCGACGCGGCCTTCATGAGAGACTGGAGCGATTCGATCTGTTTTCCTATATCTCCCTCTGCTATGTCAGACGTAGCTTTCGTGGTTATTTCGAGAGAATTGGCTATTTTTTTAACAATCGTCTTGGGAGTGATGCCGTGCTCTTTATTGTACGCCGTCTGTTTTTCGCGGCGGCGGTTGGTTTCGTCTATTGCCCTCCGCATGGAGCCGGTGATCGTGTCGGCGTACATTATGACCTTGCTTTCGGAGTTACGGGCGGCGCGGCCTATGGTCTGTATGAGCGACGATTCGCTGCGCAGGAACCCCTCCTTGTCCGCGTCGAGTATGGCGACGAGCCGGACTTCGGGCAGGTCGAGACCCTCGCGCAGCAGGTTGATGCCGACGAGCACGTCGAAGTCTCCCCGGCGCAGTCCCATTATAAGCTCCATGCGCTCCATGGTATCTATGTCCGAATGGAGATAGCGCACCTTTATGCCCTGCTCCGCCAGAAAGTCGGTAAGGTTCTCGCTCATCTTTTTGGTAAGCGTGGTGACGAGCGTGCGGCCGCCCGCGGCAATGGTAGCTTTCAGTTCGCCGAGCAGGTCGTCGATCTGTCCGGTCACCGGACGCACCTCGACGGGCGGATCGACGAGTCCGGTCGGGCGTATGACGAGCTCGGCGATATTATCCGCCTTGGACAGCTCGTACGGTCCGGGCGTGGCGGAAACATACACGACCTGCGGGATACGCTCGTTGAATTCGTCGAAATTGAGCGGGCGGTTGTCGAAAGCCGCAGGCAGACGGAAGCCGTAATCGACGAGATTCTTTTTGCGCGCCCTGTCGCCGTTGTACATCGCGCGCAGCTGCGGCAGGCTCATATGGCTTTCGTCTATGAACATTATGAAGTCGTCGGGAAAATAGTCGAGAAGCGTATACGGCGGCTGTCCGGGCGCGCGGCCGTCGAAGTAACGCGAGTAATTCTCGATGCCCGAACAGTACCCTATTTCGCGCATCATCTCCATATCGTAGTTGGTGCGCTGCTTTATGCGGTACGCCTCTATCTGCTTGCCCTGATCCTCGAAAAACTTTATGCGTTCGTCGAGATCGTGCGAGATGTTTTCCAGCGCGCTGCGCATGGTCGCCTGTTCGACGGCGTAGTGCGACGCGGGGAAAATCGCCGCATGCTTGAGCCGGGAGAGCACCCTGCCCGTCAGCGCTTCTATTTCGGACAGCTGTTCGATTTCGTCGCCGAAAAACTCCACGCGCACGGCGCGCTCGGAACTGGACGCCGGGAATATATCCACGACGTCGCCCTTGACGCGGAAATTGGTACGCTCGAAATCGGTGTCCGAACGCGTGTAGTTGATTTCCACGAGGCGGCGGATGAGCGCGTCGCGGGAAATCTCCTGACCCGGACGGAGCGAAACGGACATGCGGTAGTATTCGCCGGGCGCGCCGAGGCCGTATATGCACGAAACGCTCGCAACCACGATGGTGTCGCGGCGCTCGGCAAGGCTGCACGTCGCCGAGTGGCGGAGTTTGTCCAGCTCGTCGTTTATGGCGAGATCTTTCTCTATATAAGTGTCGGTGGGCACGATATACGCCTCGGGCTGGAAGTAATCGTAATAGGACACGAAATATTCCACGCGGTTGTTCGGAAACAGTTCGCGGAACTCGTTGCAGAGCTGACCCACCAGCGTTTTGTTGTGCGCGAGAACGAGAGCGGGCCGGTTGATCCGCTCTATTATCTTTGCCATGGTATACGTTTTGCCGCTGCCGGTGACGCCGAGCAGCACCTGATGGCGCAGCCCGTTCTCTATCCCCTCCGCAATGCTGTCAATTGCCTGCGGCTGGTCGCCCGTCGGCTTATACGGCGATACAACTTCGAATTTATCCATTATCGTTCTTCTTTCCGATATTTTACCTTTTCATACATTTTATTGCCGCGCGGGCGCTTTGTCAAGCGAAAGTGCGGGAGTTCAGGCAATTTCCGTAAATTTTTAGAAAATACGTTCTATCGGTTGACTTTCCCGCACAGACGGAGTAAAATATATACACAATATAGAACGTTTGTTTTTGAGAGGCCGTGACGTATGGAAGCGCTGTATCTGCACATAGACATGAATAATTTTTACGCGAGCGTGGAATGCGCCGAGAGGCCGGAGCTGCGCGGTCTGCCCGTCGCGGTTGCGGGCGATCCCGCCAAGCGGCACGGCGTCGTGCTGGCAAAGAATCAGATAGCGAAAAAATACGGCGTAAAGACGGGCGACACGGTATGGGAAGCGCAGATGAAAGCGCCGGGCATAGTCTTCCTTCCCCCGCATTTCGACAAATACGACAAAATTTCCAAACGCATGTTCGGGATATGCAACAATTATTCGTGCTATGTCGAGCCGTTCGGTCCGGACGAATGCTGGCTGGACTGCACGCAGACGGCAAAACTGCTGGGCGGAGGCAGCGCGATAGCGGACAATCTGCGGCAGCAGGTAAAGCGCGAACTGGGGATAACGGCGAGCGTGGGCGTGAGTTTCACGAAAATGTTCGCCAAGCTGGGCAGCGACATGAAAAAGCCGGACGGCACGACGGTCATCGACCGCGACAATTTCCGCGGCAAGGTATGGCCGCTGCCCGCCGCGGAACTGTGCGGAGTCGGGCGCAGCACCGAAGCGAAACTGCGTTCGATGAACATACTGACCATCGGCGATCTCGCCGAGAGCGACGAGCGCGTTATAAAACGGATGCTGGGAAAACCGGGCGCGGATCTGCGGCGCACCGCGCGCGGAGAGGACGCCGGAGAGGTGCGCGAAGCGGTGCGGCGGCGCGACGCGAAAAGCGTCGGGCACGGACTGACCGCGCTGCGCGATCTGCGCACCGAGGACGATATACGCACGCTCGTATACTACCTGTCCGAACTCGTTGCCGCAAGGCTGAGAAAATACGGATTCAGAGCCAAGGGCGTGGCGGTCAGCGCGCGGTCGAGCGAACTGACCAGACAGAGCAGACAGAAGGCGCTGCCCTATCCCGTCTCGTCGTCGGACGACATAGCCGCGGCCGCGCTCGAGCTGCTGTTTTCCTTTTACGACGGCGCGCCGCTGCGCTCCGTGGACGTTTCGACTTATATGCTCGTCGGCGAATGCGAACCGCAGCAGCTGTCCTTTTTCGACGACAGTCTGACCTCGGCTAAGTGCGAAAAGCTCGACCGCACGATAGACAGGCTGCGGCTGAAATACGGAAAAAATTCGGTTATACGCGCCTGCCACGCAGAACAGGATATATTCGTAAATAAGGATGTGGGCGATTTCCTGCCCTTCAAACGCTGAAATTACATATTATGTCAGACATAATAAGCTGATTTTCAATGATTTTTAGCGATATAATCGCATATTTCAAGCATACTACATCGAAAAATATGCATTTTTACTTCCCGGCGTTTTTCATAAAACGGCCGGGCAAACCGCAAGAAAAAGCGCAAAAATTTTGTCTCAGACCGCGAAAAAATACGGTTTTCGTTTGACAATCGAATGCGCTTGTGCTATACTTCTAAGGCTTGCGGTTGTGGCGGAATTGGCAGACGCGCTAGATTCAGGTTCTAGTGAGAAATCGTGCAGGTTCAACTCCTGTCAACCGCACCAAAACAAGGGACGCCCATCGTAGCGTCCCTTGTTTTTATAATGCGGCTATTGTAAAACGCTCTTGTTTTTCTTTATCTTGTAGATATGATAGAAAAAATTGCTTTGATTTATATTCAATATCTGCAACGCGGTTTTCAATTTGATACGTTTGCAAAGATAGTCGTCAGCGACGGATAAAAATTCTTCAGAATAGACGAACGAAGGGCGGCCGAAACGAACGCCCTTTTGATGCGCAATCTTTATCCCCTCGGCTTGCCGCGCCTTTATGCCTTCCCTCTCATTCTCCGCCACAAAGGATAATACTTGCAGCACAATATCCGAAATGAACTTGCCGACCAAAGTATCCGCCTTCGTGCGGGTGTCTAAAAGCGGCATATCCAACACGAGTATGTCTGCGCCGATTATATTCGTTATTCTGTTCCATTCCTCGATAATCTGACTGTAATTGCGCCCTAACCGGTCAATGGACTTTATGACGAGCAGATCGCCGCTTGTGAGTTTTTTTAATAAGCGTTTATATTCCTTACGTTCAAAGTCTTTGCCGCTTTTCTTCTCGGAGAAAATGCGGCTTTTTTCTATACCGAACTCACTAAGCGCGGCAATCTGCCGCTGCAAATTCTGGTCTTTTGCCGATACCCGCGCGTATGCGTATTCCATTTGGTTTGCTCCTTTGTTTTTTCATAAGCATAGCGGATAAACGGCAAAAAGACTACCTTAAACGAGCAAAAACAAAAAAATTGCAGTAAAAGTGTACTTTTACTGCAACGCCGGAAAATTATGTATCCGGTACAAATTCGGCGCATTTACTTGCTTTATTGTATCATAAAAGCAGAAACCGAAGCAAGCAAAAGAAAGCAGTAAAAGTACACTTAAACTGCAAGCCGCAAGGAGTTAATATGAGCAAATACGGAGAAAAGTTTGAAAAGTCATTGGATAAGATTTTCCGCATAAAACAAAAGGTCAGAACAATTTTAACCGTTATAAGCGCAATCGCTTTCGGATTTCTTTTATTTGTGTTTTTTGGAATCGGTATCAGTTCATTTGACCCGATGGGGCAAGCAAAAAGTATCGGAATAATTATGATAGTTCCGTTTGCAATCACTTTATCCGTATTGCTATATTGTACGCTGAATAAAATAACCTTTCGCTTACGATATAAAAATGTTGCAAGTCGCACCTGCAATATAGCAAAATATCTTGGTCAGGATGAAAAGGCGTTAAAAGCGGAATTCAAAAAGAGGCGCGGATTAAAAGACCGCGAGTGGATAATACAGACGACCGATCACTATTTTGACGAATGCGAGCGGCTTAAAAGCGAACACGAACAAAACCCGCCGAAAGAGCAAGCAGAAAACGGCGGCGAAGGCGGTTTCGACGGTTGGCTCTTGCAAAAACTCGGCTGGATATTGCTCGGCGCCTTGGTAACTGTTTGCACGGCGGGTATTTGCTTCCCGGCTGCGTATATATGGGTTTTACGTTGGCAATACAAACATTCGCTTTACGACGGGAAACGTCTTTCGTTCGACGGCAAAGTATCGCAATTGCTCGGAAAGTGGGTTTGCTGGCTTCTGCTCTGTATCCCCACGGTTCTGATATTCGCGTTATTCATTCCAAAAAAATTATTGCAATGGAAAGCGTCGCATTTGCACATTGCGGGCGAACTGCCGTTCCTTGGCGGAACGTGGAAAGGAAACGCAATTGCGCTTTTACTCGTAAAACTCGGCTGTTTCCTGTTCACGCTCGTCACCCTGTGGCTGTTGAAGCCGTTGGCGATATGTTGGAAAAACCGTTTTATACAAAAGCGCATGGTAATCGACGGACGAAAAATGAAGTTTGACGGAAACGGCGTACAAATACTCGGGAAATGGATATTGTGGACTTTATTAACATTGATTACGCTCGGAATATACGCATTGTTCCGTAATCTGCGCGTATTGCGTTGGGTAAACAAACACACGCACATACAAGACGGCTATCAACAAATCAAGGTAATATAAGCGAAAAGCGCATAACGCCGGTAATGAGCGTCATGCGCTTTTTCATTACGGCAGAGCAGCGGCGCGCGCTTCCCCACGCCCGTTTTTCTCTTGATAAAACGGCCGCGGTATGGTATAATCTTTTTATGGAATACAAAAGGTTCGGAAAAACGATAGTCGCAAGAATAGACAGAGGCGAAGAGATACTCGCCGCGGTCAGAGAGATTGCCGAAAAGGAAAACGTCGCGCTGGCGAAGGTAAGCGCGATAGGCGCCGTAAACCGCTTCACCGCCGGCGTTTTCGACACGGAGACAAAGCGGTATCACGCCAACGAATTCGAGGGCAGTTTCGAGATCGTGTCGCTCTCCGGGACGATAGACAGAATGAACGGAGAGTTCTACTGTCATCTGCACATGAGCGCGGGAAACGGCAAAGGCGAAGTCTTCGGCGGGCACTTAAACAGGGCGCTGGTCAGCGCGACGTGCGAGATGATTATCGATATAATCGACGGCGCGACCGACAGGCGCTACAGCGAGGAGATCGGGCTCAACCTGATAGATTTCGGAGGTAAAAAATGCTGAGAAAGATGCGAAGCGAAGAGTTCGACGGAGTATACGGCATAATGGAAAGCAGCTTCCCCGCCGACGAGATACGTCCGCACGATGAACAGAAAGAAAGGTTAAGCCGCGAAAATTACGTGATTTACGTCACGCCGAGCAAAAACGGACGCGTCGGAGCGTTCATTACCGTATACGATTTTCCCGGATTCGCCTTCGTCGAGCACTTTGCCGTGGCCGAGGATTTCCGCGGCGGCGGCATAGGTTCGCGCATGCTCGGCGAACTGAAAGAAACCGTAAAAAAGCGGATATGCCTGGAAGTCGAGCCGCCCGAAACGGAAACGGCGAAAAGACGCATAGCATTCTATGAAAGAAACGGTTTCACGCTTAATCGTTACCCGTACACGCAGCCGCCCATTTCGGCGGGCAGAAACGCGATTCCGCTCATGATAATGACCACGGACGGAGCGGTTACGGAAGAAGAATTCGGCGCAATGAAAAAGACCCTGCACCGCGAGGTGTACGGGGCGGAAAATTTCGGATAATTTCGCGGCGGGACGTCTTCCCGCCTTTTTTCTCTTCGGGCTTTTCCGTCATAACACTGCGTCAGGCAAATGTCAACGATTTTTCGCGTTACAGTAATTGTATGCGGCAAGTCCGGAAAATGGGGTTGACAAAATACACGCAATTATATATAATATATTCTGCAAATTTAACCTTTAATTTATCTTTACCAATTATAATCGAAGAGTTATGGAAAAATACAGAATAGGCTTGGACGTAGGGTCCACAACGATAAAAACCGCGGTCATAGACGAAAACGGCAACTTGTTGCACTCGAGCTACGACCGGCATTATTCGGACATAAAATCCACAATCGTCACCGTGCTTTCGCGGGCGGTGAAGAGTTACGACAGATTCGCGCTCGCGGTGACGGGCAGCGGCGGTATTTCCGTGTCCAACTGGCTGAATATCCCATTCATTCAGGAGGTCATCGCCGGCATCGAGGCCATCAGGAAGTACATACCGCAGACCGACGTCGCGATAGAGCTGGGCGGCGAGGACGCAAAGATAACGTATCTCAAAGGCGGCGTGGAGCAGCGCATGAACGGCACCTGCGCGGGCGGTACCGGCGCTTTCATCGACCAGATGGCGAACCTGCTCGGCACGGACGCGAAAGGGCTCAACGAATACGCGAAGGGCCATAAGACCATATACCCCATCGCGTCGCGGTGCGGCGTTTTCGCCAAGTCGGACATACAGCCGCTCATCAACGACGGCGCGGCGAAAGAGGACATCGCGGCAAGCGTGTTCCAGTCCGTCGTCAATCAGACGATCTCCGGCCTGGCGTGCGGCAAGCCCATCAAAGGACACGTCGCATTCCTCGGCGGTCCCCTGCACTTCCTGTCCGAGCTCGGCGCGCGCTTCGTCGAAACGCTGCAGCCGGAGGAAGCGATATTCCCCGAAAACTCGCAGGTATTCAACGCCATAGGCGCGGCGCTGTCCGCAACCAAGTCGTTCACCGCCGACGAGATCCGCGAGGGGCTGGAACGGCTCAAAACCATGGAGAGCCACGAGGTGCAGAGACTGCGCCCGCTGTTCGACTCGCCCGAGGAGCTGGAAGCGTTCCGCGCCCGCCACGCAAAGACGGAAATCGCGTTCGCTGACATAAAACTGCATAAAGGCCCCTGCTTCCTCGGCGTGGACGCAGGCTCGACGACGACCAAGGCCGCGCTCATAGACAAGGACGGAGCGCTGCTCTATTCGTGGTACGGCTCCAACGGCGGCGACCCGCTCAAAACCATATCCGGAATACTCAAAGAAATATACGAGCTGATGCCCGAGGACGCGTACATCGGCCGCGCATGCTGCACGGGCTACGGCGAAAATCTCATCAAAAACGCGCTCAAACTCGACCGCGGAGAGATAGAAACGATGGCGCATCAGACGGCGTCCAACGTCATACTGCCCGGAGTGCAGTTCATTCTCGACATCGGCGGGCAGGACATGAAGTGCATCAAGATCAAGGACGGCGTGGTAACCGACGTGCTGCTCAACGAAGCGTGCTCGTCCGGCTGCGGCAGTTTCATCGAAACCTTTGCCGCCGCGCTGGGCATGACCGCCGAAGAGTTCGCGAAAAAGGGACTGGAATCCTCCTCCCCCGTCGACCTCGGTTCGCGCTGCACCGTCTTCATGAACAGCCGCGTCAAGCAGGCGCAGAAAGAGGGCGCGAGCGTGGGCGACATATCCGCCGGCCTCGCGTATTCCGTCGTCAAGAACGCGCTGTTCAAGGTCATAAAAATGCGCGACTTCTCGGAAATGGGCGATAAAGTCATCGTCCAGGGCGGCACCTTCCTCAACGAATCGGTGCTGCGCGCCTTCGAGATAGTCAGCGGACGCGACGTGATACGCCCCGCGCAGGCAGGACTGATGGGCGCGTACGGCTGCGCTATCATAAGCAGAAATACATACAAGGAAGGCACGCGCTCGACCATACTGTCCAAAGACGAGCTGGAAGCGTTCTCCTTCGAAAAACATACGAAGCGGTGCGGCAAATGCGGCAACAACTGCCTGCTCACGGTCACCGAATTCTCGGACGGCCGCCGGTTCATAACGAACAACCGCTGCGAGCGCGGCGCGGAGGATGAAAACGTCCACATCGAAAAGCCCAGGCCGCTGCCCAACCTGTTCAAGGAAAAATACAACAGACTGTTCGCTTATTATAAGCCGCTGCCCGCGGCGGAAGCGAAACGCGGCACCGTCGGTCTGCCCAGGGCGCTGAACATGTACGAAAACTATCCGTTCTGGTTCACGTTTTTCACCAAGCTCGGATACCGCGTCGTACTCTCGCCCCGTTCCACCCGCGCGATCTACGACATGGGCATAGACACCATGCCCAGCGAATCGGTGTGCTACCCCGCCAAGCTCGTGCACGGCCACGTCGCCGCGCTCGTCAAGCAGGGCGTGAAGTTCATCTTCTATCCCGGCATGCCGTACGAGCAGATCGAGGATCCGACGGC
The DNA here is from genome assembly GCA_904387375.1 of Candidatus Protoclostridium gallicola. Taxonomy (GTDB): domain Bacteria; phylum Bacillota; class Clostridia; order Christensenellales; family Pumilibacteraceae; genus Protoclostridium; species Protoclostridium gallicola. The sequence continues at coordinate 21,597 of CAJFLE010000001.1, read as the reverse complement.
GGACAACCACTACAACTGCCCCGTCGTCGCCACCTACCCCGACGTCATACGCAACAATATGGGCGAGGTGTTCGGCAGCGACGTCAAGTTCATGTGCCCGTTCCTGCCCATCGCGACGCCCAAGCGCATGTACGAGCGCCTTGCCGAAGAGTTCCCCGATATTCCCAAAAAGGAAGTCAGAAAAGCGGTGGAAGCGGCCTACGAAGAGGACAGGAAGTTCAAGGACGACATAAAGAAAATGGGCGAAGAGACCGTGCGTCTGCTCGACGAAACGGGCAAGTTCGGCATAGTGCTCGCCGGCCGTCCATACCACCTCGACCCCGAAGTCAACCACGGCATACCCGAGATGATAAACTCCTACGGCTTCGCCGTGCTGACCGAGGACAGCGTGTCGCACCTCTCCAAAACGGAGCGCCCCATACGCGTGCTCGACCAGTGGATGTACCATTCGAGGCTGTATGCCGCCGCCAATTTCGTACGGCGCAAGGACAATCTCGAAATAGTGCAGCTGAACTCCTTCGGCTGCGGCTGCGACGCGATCACTACCGATCAGGTGCAGGAGCTCATGCTCGCCGCCAACAAGCTGTATACCGTGCTCAAAATAGACGAGGTCAACAACCTCGGCGCGGCGCGTATACGCATGCGCTCGCTCATGGCGGTCATGGAAGAGCGCGCGGAAAAGAAGATCACGCACTGCGAACCGCAGGACTATCACTGGTTCAAGGAATTCACCAAGGATATGCGGAAGGAAGGCTACACGATCATCGCGCCCAACCTCTCCGACATACACATGAAATTCTATAAGCCCGCCGTGTCGGCGTGCGGCTATAACGTCGTGCTCGTCAAGGAAAGCAAATCGGCGATCGACGTCGGGCTTAAATACGTCAACAACGACGCGTGCTACCCCACCATAATTACCGTCGGCAGTCTCATCGAAGAGCTGCTGACAGGCAAATACGACCCGAACAAGACTGCGCTCATAATGTCGCAGACGGGCGGACCGTGCCGCGCGTCCAACTACATAACGCTGATAAGAAAGGCGCTCAAAGCCATCGGTATGCCGCAGGTGCCCGTCATCTCGCTCAACTTCGTGGGACTGGAAAAGCATGCAGGCTTCCCCATCGATCTGCAGCTGATGTTCCAGTTCATATACTCGACGATGTACGGCGACCTCGCGATGCGCCTGCTCTACCGCACGCGGCCTTACGAGAAGGTCAAGGGCAGCGCGAACAAGCTGTTCGACAAGTGGGTGGACATAATCGCAAACGATCTGAGCAGATGCGACCGTTCGACGTTCGGCAAGAACTGCCACAACATGGTCAAGGAGTTCAACGAACTGCCCGTTTACGACGTCGAAAAGCCGCGCGTCGGCCTGGTCGGCGAGATACTCGTCAAATATCATTACGGCGCCAACAACCACGCCGTGGATCTTATAGAAGCCGAGGGCGGCGAAGCGGTCTGCCCCGACATGCTCGACTTCTTCATGTTCGGATTCCAGAACTCGACCATAAAGCACGATTACCTCGACGGCAAATGGTCGCACAAGTTTGCCAACAGCATGCTCATCAACCTCGTGGAGCACTTCCGCAAGCCCATGATGACCGCGCTCGAAGGCACCAAGTTCGGACACCCTACCAATATCCGAGTCATGGCGGAGAAAGCGAGCAAGGTCGTATCGCTGTGCAACCTTGCCGGCGAGGGCTGGTTCCTGACCGCCGAAATGCTCGACCTCTTCGACGAGGGCGTGAACAACATCATCTGCGTTCAGCCCTTCGCCTGCCTGCCCAACCACGTCACCGGCAAGGGCGTCATGAAAGCGCTCAAGGATCTCAATCCCAAAGCCAATATAGTGGCCGTGGACTACGACCCGGGCGCGAGCGAAGTCAATCAGGTCAACCGCATAAAGCTCATGATGTCAGTCGCGTTCCGCAATATGCGCGAGGAAAAAGGCGAGCCGGAAGATCCGGCGCTGACCGCCGAATACGAGGCGCTGAAAGAAGCCGCAGCCACCGAAACGGCGGAAAACTGCGGATGCGGCGCCGGAGGCTGCGCGGCTCCCGACGAGACCGAAGACGAGAGCGTATGCGCGTCCTGCGCGTCCGCCGAAGACTGCGACCGTTATTGCGGCTGCGGCAAATAATGGACAGACGGGCGCTGCTCTCTTATGCCGCCGACACGTTCGGTACGCAGCCCGAATATCCGTGGGAGGACGAACCCGGCTTCGCCGTGCTGCGGCACAGGGAAAACCGCAAGTGGTACGCGGTGATCATGAACGTGCAGGCAAAGCGGCTGGGACTGGACGGCGGCGAGATCGATATAGTCAATCTCAAATGCGACCCGGCAGTGAGCGCGATGGCGTGCGACGGACGGAGCGTGCTGCCCGCCTATCACATGAACAAGACGCACTGGATAAGCGTCGTGCTCGGCGCGGCTCCGGACGACGAACTGCTCACGCTGCTGAACATGAGTTACGAACTTACGGCGTATAAGCCGAAAGCAAGAAAATAATGCAATTGCAATAGCGCAAAAAGCTCTTCCCTGCCGGGAGAGCTTTTTGCATATATCGATTATTTATTTGCTTCCGGGCGCGGCATTATCCGACGATGTCGGCGCAAAACGCACGCTATAAAATACGCACGAGTTTGTTGCCGACGAGGTCGCAGCTGGTCAGGTAATACTTCACGCCGCCGATGTCGACGAGGCGTTCGGCGCGGCTGCCCGAGCCGTGGAGATGACCGTACACGACGGCGTCGGGGTTGTAATCGGCTATCGCGTCGGTGAACGGAGTGGCGCGGAAGGTGCTGTTGAATGGCGGATAGTGCGTCATTACGAGCAGGCGGTCGCCTTCCCCGCGCAGGCGCGCGGCGGCTTCGAGCGACATTTTAAGGCGCAGCAGCTCGCGGTCGTAGATCTTCCTGTCCTCGTCCGGCTGCGGTTTGTTCGGTTCGGGCGTCGTCCACAGCCGCGATCCGCACACCACGCAGTCTCCTATTTTCACGGCGTCGTTCTGCACGGCGTATGTGCGGGGCGGCAGGCAGGCGCGAACGGCGGAAATGGATTTCCACCAATAGTCGTGATTGCCGCGCACGAATACTTTATAGCCCGAAAAGCGCGCGAAATAATCGAGGTCGGCTTTCGCGTCGTCCAGCGTCATGGCCCAAGAAAGATCGCCGGCGATAAGCACGAGATCTTCGTCCGTCACGTTTTCCGCCCAGCTTTTTTCTATACTTTCGAGATAACCGTCCCAGACGGGTCCGAAAATATTCATCGGCTTGGGATTGTTTATAGACAGATGAAAATCGCTTATCGCAAAAACGTTCATGCCGTTATTATATCAGAACGGCGGGCAAAAATCAATGATTTAATCGCCGAAAAGCGCGTTGCAGGCGATGTCCTCGGTCAGTTCGGCGTCGGGATACGAGAAACAGCATACCGGCACGGCGACGTCGCATTCGGTGAGTATCTTGACGATCGTCAGCGTGCAGCCGATAATGTCCGCGGACGAGCCGTCTATCGTGCCTATGCGCGAGGCGAAAGCGACTTCCGTTTCTATCGTATACGGGCAGGTTGGCAGCGTGAGCATCAGGTCTATGGAATCGGTCACGGACGAGCGCGCCCAGCCCTGGGTGCCGTCCGCGGCGACGAAGCGCACAAGCACGGGAAACTCGAAGCCGACGGATATGCGGCTGCGCGTACTGCCCTCTATCGCCATGACCGACTGCGACGTGATGCGAGCGGCGCCGGAAAAATCGGCGGATATGTAAGTTAGCGGCGGTTCGGGAGCGGGCGGCTGAAAATCGGACAGCGCGAGGGTAATTTCGCGCCTGCGCCTGCGCCGCGCGCCGTCGAAAATGCGCGTCACGCGGATGGCTATTTTGCGCCTGTCGTTACAGCATGACATAATAAAAACACCTCCGTTTTCTACATCATATTCGGAGGCGTTATTACTTGTTCTATGCGGGCGAGCACTTCGTCCCTGCCCTGTCCCGTTTCGGAGGACGTCAGTATGACGTTGTCGGCGCCTATTTTCAGAGCCTTCGCTATTGCGAGCCGCGCGTGCTGCTGCTTCGGACGGGACAGCTTGTCCGCCTTAGTGGCCACGACGGTGAACGGCCTTCCCGCCGCGTAGAGATACGCTATCATCTGTTTGTCGAGCGCGGTCGGTTCGTGGCGGATATCCACGAGCGCGAGGGTATGCGCCAGCGTTTCGGTAGCGGCGAAATAGCCGTCGGTGAGTCTGCTCCACTTTTCTATTTCGCTTTTGGCAGCCTTGGCGTAGCCGTAGCCTGGCAGATCGACGAGGACGAATCTTCCGCCGTCTATATCGAAAAGATTAAGCAGGCGCGTACGTCCGGGCGTGGAGGACGTTTTCGCGAGCTTCTTCCTGCCCGTAAGCATGTTTATGAACGAGGATTTGCCCACGTTCGACCTTCCCGCGACGCATATCTCGGGGCAGGAAAAACGCAGGCTTTCCTCTTTGTACGTTTTTATGTCCGCGACGGACTTTATGAATTCGGCGGTCCTGATCATCTGAGCGCGAGAGCGAACACCTCGTCGACGGTGGAAACGGGCAGCACGGTCACGTGCTCCTTAACCTCGGCGGGTATTTCGTCCATGTCCTTTTCGTTTTCCCTGGGGATTATGAGCCGCTTTTTGCCGCTGCGGAGCGCCGCGAGCGATTTCTCTTTCAGCCCGCCTATGGCGAGCACTTTGCCGCGCAGAGTCACTTCTCCCGTCATTGCAGCGTCGCCCGCGGCGGGCCTGCCGGACAGCGCGCTCGCGATCGCGGTGGCAAGCGTTATGCCCGCGCTGGGGCCGTCCTTGGGCGTAGCGCCTTCGGGGACGTGGATGTGCACGTCGCAGTCGCCGAATACCGCGGGATCTATGCCGAGACTCTCTGCGCGGGAGCGCACGAGCGACATGGCCGTCATGGCGGATTCCTTCATGACGTCGCCGAGATTGCCGGTCAGTTTGACTTCGCCCTTGCCGCCGGGCAGCACCGCCACCTCGACGTCGAGCGTAGTGCCGCCCGCGCTCGTCCACGCCAGTCCGGTCACCTCGCCCACCGCGTCGGAGGAAGAGCTTTCGCTCTCGGAGAACTTTTCCTTGCCGAGATAGTCGGGCAGCGAGTCGGCGGTGATTTTATATACGCGCTTCTTTTTGCCCTCAGCGACGGAGACGGCTATTTTGCGGATAACCGAGCCGATCTCGCGTTCGAGATTGCGCACGCCGCTCTCGCGCGTGTAGCGCTGCGCTATGCGCACGAGCGCCTCGTCCGTGAACGATACCTTTGCGGCGGGCACGCCGTTGGCCTCGCACTGCTTGGGCACAAGATATTTTTTCGCTATTTCCAGCTTTTCGTTGAAGGTGTAGCCGGTCAGCTCGATCACTTCCATGCGGTCGAGCAGCGGCGGGTCTATGGTGTCGATGGAGTTCGCCGTCGTCACGAACATGACGTGCGACAGGTCGTACGGCATTTCGAGATAGTGGTCCTTGAATTTGTCGTTCTGATTGGCGTCGAGCACTTCGAGCAGCGCGGAGGACGGATCGCCGCGGAAATCCGACGACATCTTATCGATTTCGTCGAGCAGGAAGACCGGATTGCGGACGCCGGCGTCGCGCATTCCCGAGATTATGCGCCCGGGCAGCGAACCTATGTACGTGCGCCTGTGACCGCGGATCTCCGCTTCGTCGCGCACGCCGCCCAGCGACATGGTCACGAGCCTGCGGCCTGCGGCGCGGGCTATGGAACGGACGATGGACGTCTTGCCCACGCCCGGAGGTCCCACGAAGCACAGTATGGGCGCTTTCATATCCTTCTTCAAAGCGCACACGGCGAGGTATTCCACTATGCGGCGCTTGACCTTTTCCAGACCGTAGTGGTCCTCGTCCAGAATGCGGCGCACGTCGGAGAGATCGTTTTTTTCCTCGGTTTCCTCTTCCCACGGCAGTTCGAGTATGAGGTCGAGATAGCCGCGCGACACGGCGCTTTCGGGCGACGTGGGCGACATACGGCTCATTTTTGCGATTTCCTTTTCCGCCTTTTCGCGAGCGTAGTCGGGCAGTTTCTTGTCCGCGAGGCGGCTGCGGTACGATTCGAGTTCGTCCTCGTCGTCGCCCAGCTCGCGGTGCAGCACTTTGATCTGCTCGCGCAGGTAATACTCGTGCTGGCTCTTGTCTATGCTCTTGCGCACCTTGACTTCGATATCCTTTTGCAGCGAGGCGAGTTCGCACTGCCGCTCGATATGGAAGAGTATGTTGTGCAGCTGTTCGTAGCGCGACGGAAGCTCGAGCAGCGCCTGCCGCTCCTCGTCGCTGTCATAATAAGCCGCAGCCATTTCGCCCACGAAATCGTCGAGATCGTCGAGCGAGGGTTCCTTTTCCAGCAGTTTGGGGCTGATGTGCGAGGAACGGTCGAGCGCGGCGCGGACGGCGTTCTTGACCGCTATGAGCATAATGGGGTCGTCCTGCTTTTCCGGGAACGGCGCAAGCGTAACCTCGAAAAGCGGCGACGTCGATATGTACGCGCCGATTTCCATGCGCGTAAGACCGAGCGCGATAACGCTCAGCCCGCCGCGAGAATTTTTGATAAGCTGTTTTATGCGCGCGAGAGTGCCGACGCGCGACACGGTATCCGGCGAAGGCTCGCCGCCGCAATAAGAAAAGAACACTTCCCTGTTCGTTTCCACCGCCTGCATGAGCGCGCGCACCGCCCCCTCGGCGTTTATATTGAAAGACAGAAGATGCCCCGGGAACACCACCGCGCCGTCGCACGGCACGAGTATGAACCGTTTATCCGCGTTCGGCATCACGCTTTCGTAATTTTCCACGATTTTGTTTTCGTCCATACGCAGATTATACCATAAAAAATAACGAATTGCAATAAAATAAGGAACACCGTTTCGAAGCGCGGCGTTCCTTATTATGTAAGTAGGGGTTCAGTTTATCGTTACTGTCTGCGTATCGAAAGAGGCCGAAGCGCTGTGTCCGGCAGCAACGATGTTCGTGCCCGCATTGCCGATCGCTCCTGTATTATTGGCCCACCAACTCGTATTCCACGTATTTACATGGAAAGTGCCGCCGGAGAGACTTACCGGCGAATCGTCGCCGTTGTTTTCGTAGCTGTTGAAGTAAAGTCCGGAACGCGACTGTCCGGTAAACGTGCCGCCGGAAACGGTAAGAGTTACGTTCGTGCTGCCGCACCAAATTCCGTCGCCGTTGCTTGTTCTCGTACCCGTAAACGTGCCGCCTTCGATGGTCACTGTACAAGGGTTATCCGAACTTTCTATAACGAGTCCGGCAGCTGCGCCGCTCACTACGGTACTACCGGACACGGTCAGTTCGCCGTATTCGTATACGCTTATTCCTGCCTGACCGGTGACGCTGAACGAACCTCCGGAAATATTTGCCGTTCCCCAGGAGCCTGACGAAGTGCCCATGATAAACGCGCCGCTGCCGTTGCTGTCGAACTTACCGCCGGAGATATTAGCAGTTCCGCCGAAAATCTTGAAGCTGTATGACGCCGCGGGACCGGCAACGGCGCCGCCGCCGTTTGCTTCATACACGTCCTGTCCGCCGTATACGCCGCCGGAGATGTTCGCCGTTCCGTTTTTAACGAGAATGCCGTTGCCCTGCTCGGTGGAATACGATCCGTTATATATTGTTAACGTGCCGCCTGCTACTTCCACGGCCGAGCCGCCCATGCTGCTCTGCTTATAGTCCCAGTTATTTTCCTGCCAGTTTATAAATCCGTTTGCAATCAGAGAATCATCGGTATTCGGATCGGCTCCGTCCAGTCCCTGCGCGGCGGAAACCGTCAGCAGCGAATTATCCGCACTGCCTTCGGAGCCGAGGGTAACCTGCGTAGAGCTGCTGCCCGATACGTATACCCCGCCGCCGATTTCATTCGTAATCGTACCGGATTGTATTTTTACGGCATCGTTGCCTGTACCGGAAACATATACGGCGAAACTCTTTGTAACAAAATCTATGTATAAAGTATTCTGATTATCCGCAATATTGACATTATAATAACCGTTCCACCAATCGCCGCGTTGTTCCTGACGCAAATTCTCCGCCTGATTATCGTTCTCCACTCCTGTGTGGGAGACGTTGAACGTACCGTTTGCGGTAAGCGAGCCGCCCTGCACGTACACGCCGTGGTAAGTGGTATGCGCGTCGCCGGAAACGCCGGGAGGAGTCACCCACGAATAAGCCGTGGATGTCGTGCTCTTAATGTCGGCGGTAGTCGGTTCGGTCTGATCTTTATTGCCCAGCGTCAGATTGCCGCCGTTGACGTAGATTGCCGTGCCGCGCGAAGAAGAAATATCGACGTTGCCGTTCAGCGTTATATTGCCGGAGGACGCAGACGTGGCGCGCGCGGTAATGCCGAGTCCGTTGGTGTCTATGTCGGCCGTTCCGTCTACGGTTATATTTCCGTTCTCGGTGCTTATGGCGGTGCTCGAAAGATAATTCGCGCCGCTATAAGCCGAGGATTCGTTAATCGCAACGGTGACGTCAATGTCGCCGCCGACCGTTATATTACCGCCCATGGACAGCAAACCGGCGGAATAGCCGCCGAACACTGCTGCGTAGACGTCATTCAGTTCCACCGTACCGCCGCCCGAATATATACCGTACGCATATTCGGCATTGGCGTAAGCGACACGATTTTCTCCGATGAGATCGATTTCATTCGTATAGCTGTCCAGGTTTTGAAACTTGGTTTCGCCGGACGTATAACCGTTTTCCGGAATTTTTGCGCCCGTGATAAGCACGAGTTTGCCGTCGTCCTGCTTTACGCTTCCTTGCTCCGCGTATACGGCGCTGACGGAATTGCCGCTCGTGACGAACAGCGCGTCGCCGAGCTTAATGGTTCCGCCGGCGGCATCCATATACACGCCCGCGCCGTTAATCCCGGTCTCGCTTGCGGTATTGGCCGAGGCTGTCGCGTTCTGTCCCATGAAGAACTGCGCCGCCTCGACGTTGACGGTAACGGCGCCGTTCGACGCGGCATAAACGCCGTAGCAGCCGTCGATTTCGTCAATATAGAAGTAACTGTATTCGCCGTTTATATTCACGGTGCCGCCCGCCGCGGATATGCCGCGGCTGTTTGTTCCGGGCATGACGAACGTGCAGCCGCTCGCGTTCACCGTGCCGCTTTCGGCGTATATGCCCATGCTGCCCGTGCCGACGGCGCCCGCCGACGTGAATTCGAAAGAGCAGTCCTCGGCGGTGACGGACGAATTCGCGCCCGTCGACGTAATGCCGCGCACATAACTGCCGGACAGCGTGAAACCTATCCCGGAGTCGCCGCCCACCTCGAGCGTGCCGCCGCTTATGGCAATGGCGGAATTGTTGGTATACGTATCGTCAAGCTGCGTGGCAGCGTAACCGGTCGCGTTTTTCTCGAAAGCGCCGCCGGTGACGTACATATTGCCGCCGGATACCTGAACGGTATCGCCGCGCTCGGAATAGAAGGAGCCGGAGGCGACGCGGAGGTAGTCGCCGTCCGCGGCGGCGGTATAGGAACAGTTGACGCAGACGCCGTTTTCCAGCGCGCTGAACGAGCCGTCTTCGACTGCCATATAACCGCCGGAAGCGTATATGCAATACGTCGAGTCGGCGCCGAAATACGTCTGATACTCGCCGCCGCGCACGAATATATTGCCGCTGTTCATCTGTACCGCGGCATAATTTGCCGAGCCGGAAGAACTTTTTACGCCTTTATATCCGTATATCGTGACGAGGGTGTCGTCCTCGTCCGACGAAGACGCCCCGACGTACGAATAGCTGCCGGGATTGCCTCCCGTCCCTTCGGTATAGCGCATATAATACGAGTAATAAAAGTCGGCGCTGCCGCTTACGACGAGCTGCTCGTTGGCGGCGTCGGAATCGGACAGCGTGAAATAGAGGTACGTGTCCTCCGGGATATAGGTGCCGTCGTATGCCGACGCGAAGTACATATTGCCGTTTACGAGGTTGCGGGTCTGCTGCGCTCCGTCGCCGTCTGTGTACGTCTGTTTCATGACGGCGGGGATAATCACGGGCATAGAGACGCTGTCCGACGGCGTATAGTCGGTACCGTTTTTCTCGTAAAGGGTGAATGAGCCGTCCTGCGATACGTACGCTCCGGCAGCGGTGCGCCAGCCGTCGTTATTTTCGGCGTATTCGCTCGGTTTCGTCTTCGCCTTTTCGTCATGCCCTCGGCCGTTCCTCGGACCGCTTTCGAACAGTCCGGCGTTTACGGTAAGAGTGCCGCCGCCCACGCGGAGCACGCTGCCGACGGGATTATAGAAACAGCCCGTCTGCTCCGCGGAAGTATCCACGATGGTCAGGCGTATGCCGTCCACGACGTTGAGCATGGGCTCCCGGTTGTTACGCTGAAGCTCGTGCCCGTTGAGGTCGATAATGAGGTCGGACGTGACGTCGCTGACGCCGCCAGTGATGATTATGGAACTGTCGGCGTCGTCTGAAATCTTGATGTTGGAGTAGCCGTTTTCGATAGCCGAGAAAAATTCGTCGGAGTTCGTAACTTCCACCTGATCGGACACGATGAAATCGAGATTGCTGCCGTAACTGCCCGACGAGCCGAGCTCTTCCGAATACCGCGCGAACGTGAGCGCGAACGTGAACATGGCCGCGGTCGCGAGAAGGAGCAGTATACATGCCAATGCGTTTTTCAGCTTCATACGCTTCCTCCTTCCGCATCAGGCGATTCCGACGCCTGCACGAACAGGACGTTTATTTCGGTGTGATATTCCTTGCTGAGCGACGAATATATGCCGTAATCGGGAGCGCCGCCCGACGACGCGCCCGTGTATGACGAATATTTAGGGTTATCGGTCAGCCCGACGAGCGATATGTAATATATCGAATCGGACACGGAGTCATAATTTTCGTAGAAATTGGTGCAAAGCCCGAGCACGGAATTCGTATTCACGGAAACGATGTCGGTATTACCGTCATACTCCGTAAACGCACCGCCGGAAAGAGTATAGAAATGCTCTATCGGGTGTACGTACTCCGCGGCGTTTTCGCTTATCGGCGCGACGTGGGAATAGCTTACGGACGCGCCGCCCGCATAATCGTATGTTTTCGTGACGCGGACGGTGGTGGAAGCCCGCGCCGAGCCGTCGGCGCCCACCGTGGAGGCCGATGCGTTGAAGTGATAACCGAGCACTTTTGCGCCGCAGAAAGTATACGTATCGGCGTTATCCGCGGTCGGAGGCGTCAGCAGATAATCGTAGCCGTCCGCGGCTGCCGTTTCAGCGCCGCCGGACGTTTCCGCCGACCAGCTTACGCCGTAGTCGCTGCCCGTAATACGGCGGGCAAGCGTGATATAGAGTACGAAAGTCTTTTCGGCAGCGATATAGGCAGGCAGATATGCGGACGGAAGCGCAAAATCGACGGTGTACACGGAAATCTCTTTTTCGAGATCGAGATACAGCTGCGTTGTCAGATCGGTCTGGCTTTCCCCGCGCATGAAGCCGACGGAATATCTCTCCGTACTCGCCTCGGCGGATATCGTAACCGCGTTGCCCGAGCCTGCCCCGCCGCCCGTATATCCGTCCGCCTTCGCCGTAATCGTCCCCTCGGCAACGCCGTCGCCAGATACGGAAAGGCCGCCGGTGACGGTCAGGATTTCGTCGCGCCCGCCCTGCGTCTGGTAATCCGTCGACTGCGAAGTGTCGAGAGTATCTTCCTCGGCAGCATCCCAGTCTTTATAGCCCGACGTTTCTCCGATACCGTATATGAAGTCGGACATGACGTACTGCGGGGTGACGTAATTATATGTGCTGCCGTTAACCTCGGCGAACTGGAACACGAGATTGTCGGCGAACTCGCCGGGGATACGGATGCGGAGCGACGGCTGAAGATCGACGTCGCTGATGCGTTCGGGCGCGCCGTCCGCTCCGGCGACGTAATTGCTTACCGTATAACGCAGGGTGCGGTAAGTCGTCTGAGCGTTCTGCGAATTACCGCTGCTCAGCCAATAATCGCCGTTCGCCATGGACAGCGCGGAAATGTTTTCTATTTCGTAAGAACAGACGAAGCGGCCGAGCGTGGAAGAAATGTCGCCGCTCGTACCCGAAGTATAGCGCGACAAAGTGACTCCCGTGAAAAGCACGCTCACGGCGAGGATATAACAAAGATATTTTACGAGCGGTATCTTTTTCGTTTCCTCTTTCATTACTGTTTCCGCTTACGGCGGAGCGGCGTTCAGCCGTCCGCCCTGCCGTCGTTCCCGTCTTCCTTTCCTTTTTGCTTTTTGCTTTTCTTTTTGTCTATAGCGCCGCTTATTACGTCCGTGACGACCCAGGCGAGTATTCCGACGCCCGCGGCGGCGAACATTCCGCCCGGCGTCTGCATGAAGCTCACGAACGAGCCCAGCCCGGGCACGGAGAGCACCACTTTTCCCACGACCGCCGACAGAGGCACGCTGAACGGGTCGGGCGCGTCGTTGGCGTCGCCCTGCGTGGCGTACGTGTCGCCGGACACGAGAATAATGCGGTGCGTGACGTACTGACCGCGGGCGGAGTCGTAAAACGTGATTATGTCGCCGCGTTCGTACGAGTCCTGCGCGCGCGTCACGATGAAGTCGCCGACGCCGAGTTCTGGTTCCATGCTGCCCGAGCCTACGGACGCGAAACCGACGCCGAACACCGTGGGCATACCTATGCCGAAAGCGTAGCGCGCCACGAGCACGTATATGTTATACGCGAGAAGAATGCCGACAAGCGCTATCAGCAGCGCACGCACCGTATATTTTACCGCGCGAAGAGCTTTCATCGCGCTCCTTTCAGCCGCGTACGGACGCGGTGAACGTTATGGTCAGCGTGTACGTCGCGCCCGCCTCGCCCGCGGCGGTGTCGGCCTCGTCGCTGTCGCGCCACGTCCAGTCGAGCGTGAACACGGTGGACGAGCCGGACTCGATCGACATATCGCGCACGCCGAGCTCCGCGGCGGACACGTATTCGTCCTGCGAAATGTATGCGCCGTCGCGGCGCAGCCGGTAAGCTATGTCTATGCCGTACTCGTTCGATTCGGAGAACGTAAGCGAAAAATCCAGCGCGTCGGCGTTTTCGTTTTTCAGCGTAAACGAGTACGAGCCTTCCATGCCGGGAGCGATTACCGTATCGCCGAAGCGTTCGTTCATGAACACGGGCAGGTTTTCCGTTTCGTCCCAGCTCAGCCCCTCCGCGTCCGCGACGAACAGCACCGGAGCATAGTCCCCGCCGCTGCGGCTCATCAGATATGCCGCAAGCAGTACGGACAGCGCCGTCAGCAGCGCGAGAATAATAACGAGGAGCAGGAGCGGCAGACGGCTCATACGCTTCAGCGTCGCCATATAGCCGCCGGACAGGGTCAGCACGTTGTCGTTGCCGTCGACGTAACCCTTGCGTTCGCCGCCTGCGCCGAAGTACACCGCTTCGTCGGTGCGGGTGAACGCGCCTACCTCGCTTCCATCTTCGTCATACCATACGCTGCGACGCACTCTGCCTATGCGGTCGCCCTCGGAGTTATACACCCCGGCGCGCACCGGCAGCCGCGCGTCCGCCGCCGGAACGACGGCCTCGCTTTCGTCGGTTCCCTGCCCGGGCGCTACGGCCGCAGCCGTTTCGTCGTCCCGAGCGGGCACGTATACTATCCTGGTTTTCGCGGCGCGCGATTTTTTGAATACGTTCGCCTGATCTTTGGGAACGTAGTTTTCGTCGCGCGCAAAACCCGCCGCGGTCATAACGTCAGAAATGAGCGCAAGCGCGTTTTTTACCTGTCTGTCCGACGACAGCTTGATCATAAGCGGGCACTTGGAGTACCGCGCCACTTCGGAATAATCTTTATGATGATACTTTTCCGCCGCGTACGCTTTGGGATCGAGCGCGAGGAAAAGGCGGAGATAACCGCCTACGAGATACAGTTTGCCGAATATGCGTCTGCCCGAATAGAATGTTTCGCAGCCGGAAGTAAAACGCGAACGCACCGGCTGAGGACTGCGGCCGGACGATTTCCAGCAAAGAAACGCGTTCTTAACCGCGTCGTACCGCCTGCCGGCGACGTATCCGGCGTCGCCCATGCGCGACGAAAAAGTACGGCGTTTTACCGCCGCCGCGTCCGTGATTTCACGGAAGTCGCGTTTTTCGGCGCTCGGCAAAACGCCGTCGGAATTTTCCGCCGGCTCGCTTGCGGGCGCGCTTAAAGCGCCTTCGGCGGCAGTGTCGGCCGCAGGCTCGGTTGTTTCGTGTTCGGCGGTCGCGGCTTCGGTCGGAATGTCCGACGTCGGAGCGGACGCGGGCGTATCTTTCTGCCGCAGATTATCTGCAGCAGATTCGGGCGCGGGCAAGGTATCCGCCGTTTCGGTTCTGCGGATTTCTTCCCGGCTTTCGTTTGCGCTGTCTTTTCCGTCTTCCATGGCTGTATGTCGGTGCGGGAGTTCCCGCGTCGAACCGCCGCCCTATCCATGCGGAGCTTTCCGGCTCCGCATGGCGCACGGCGCGGTCATGTACGTCATGCCCGCGCCGCCACGCCAAACGCCGGAATGACTTATTTTTATTCCTGTTGTAAAAGAGGAAGCCTGTCAGGCGGGCTGTTCGCTCGCCTGCACCGCGGTGTACGAAATCTCGTACGAAACGCTTGTGACGTTTTCGCCTACCCACGTATCGAGCGCATCGGCCGCTGCACCCTGATCGCCGCTGCTCTCAGCGTCTGCGGACGACCATATCACTTCGCCGTATATGTAGAACGTTCCGCTCGTTGCCGCAAGAGCCGTCCCGATCTGAGTGCCCGAAGTAATCGCCGTCAGGCTTCCCTCAGAAGAAGGGCTTTCTACGGAATCACCAAGATCGGAAGTAGCGTAATACAGTTTGATATCGAACAGCGCCTTGACCTCGTCTTCCGTGGGATCGGAATACGAACCAGGGCCGGCAAGAGTTTCCCCGCCGACGGTCAGCGTTATGTACGCGTCGACCGCACCCGTGTTTGCGATTTCGGCTATTTTCTTACCGCCTGTGGAATTGGTTCTCGGCGTGTCGGCATATGCCTCCTGTGCCGGAGACAAATTACCGAACGACGCGGTCTGCGGTTCTCCTTCCGTTTCGGTGGCGTCGCCGGTGAAAGCAACCGCCCACTTTGCTACGCCGGTGCTTGCGCTGCCGGAATTCTCGCTCGCATATCTCGCAAGCGTCGTACCTATGAAGCAAAAACTGATAAGGGTCAGCGCGACGATGACGAGCAGGATTCTGGACACGATTTTTTTCTTGTTTGTCATAGCGAATCTCCTTGTTATTTTTTATGCAAAAGCGGCTCCCGGGTGGCGCGGGCGCCGTATTTACCCCCGTAATATTCTTTTAATTCTTATTCTCCGCCGCGGCGCGTTATGTATTGCCGTCGTCGCGAGGTCCGGGCGGCGCGCTTCCGGAATAGTCGGGCGCGGAATCCTGCGGCGCCGATTCCTTATCCCCGAGAAGGCTGCGCAGGCGGCGGATTTCCTCGTCCTTTTCGGCGAGCGCGGCGGCGCTTTCGTCCGCGGACGCGGACGCGTTTTCCGCCTTGACGCGGCGGTTATGCAGTATGATACGCGTAACGTCGTATATTATGAACAGCAGCACGGGCACGCCCACGAAGACGAGTATGCCGCCCGGCGTCTGCAGAAACATCGTGAAGCCGCCGAGACCGGCCGCGCTCGCGGTACATATACCGACTATATTTTCCAGCGGAATCGCGCCGTCGGTCGCGTCGTTGGCGTCGCCGCGCGTAACGACGGACGTCAGCGTTTCCCCGTCGAAGTTGCGCGACACTATCCGGTGAGTTACGTATGATCCGGACGCACGGAATGTGACTATGTCGCCCTCTTCGAGCGTCTGCTTCTCTTCTTCCGAGAGCAGTCTGACAAAGATCAGCGAGCCTTCGCCGAAGCTGTCCGGCTCGTCGCCTTCCATGGATCCCGACGTCACCGCGAGCGGCGCGACGCCGAACACCGACGGCGGGTTATCCGGATCGATGCTGCCCTTTATTATGAGGGTCAGGTTCACCGCCAGCACCGGAATCAGTATGACTGCCAGCACGATCATGATTATCACGGCGGCAAGGTCGTTCTTTTTTCTCTTCGTCTTTTCCATGGGCAAGGTAAGTATATCAGCCCGACAGCGCGAAAAAACCTGTTTATGTGTCGAATTCTGAAAAATTTTCGGGCTTTTCCACCTGTCGGGGATTATATTTTACTACACCCCCCCCCGATGTCAAGTGTTTTTGCAAAATTTCCCGTTTGTCAATTTTATGCTACTATTTTTCGGCGTTTCGGGCGGTACGCGCCCGCGGGTTATCCACAACCCGGCAGAGTAAAAGCCGCCCCGGAAACAGATTTCCGGAACGGCTTGCGCAATCGGTTATATTATTTCTTTTAGAGAAGCTCCCAGGTGATCGTGACGCTCTCTTCCGTACGCACGTCGTCGGGCGTTATGTCGGCAGCGGCGGCGCGCATAAGCTGCGGGCGGAACACGGTGTCCGATTGCAAGGGGCGGCGCGCGGAATCCTGCACGACTTCGGTTATGCTGCCGAGCGCGGCTCCGCAGGCGCGGGCGATCGTACCGGCGCGCTCCGCGGCGTCGCGGCAGGCGGAGGCAAGCGCTTCGCGCACGGCCTCTTCCCCGTCGGACAGCGAAAAGCGAACGGTGCATTCGCTGCATGCCCCGCTGTCTGCCGCAGCGTTCAGCGCCGCGGCGAGTCTTTCGCGCGAAAGCGGGAACGTCAGCGTCAGGCGGTGCGTGCATCTGTATCCGACCTGTCTGCGCTCGCAGACGCCGTCCGAGCCGCGCACGTTTTCGTACGCCGCGTCCACGGAGTACGACGACGTCCGGAGAAGATCGGCGGCAAAGCCTGCCGAAGCGAGCGCCGTTTTCAGCGCGCCCGTACGCTTATCGGCAGCCGCGGAAGCCCCGGCATACGTCTTTTCAGCGGCCTCGACGGTGAGATTCAGCGTCGCCTCGTCCGGCCTGCGGCTGATTTTTCCTATTCCTTTAACGGTTACGGTTTTCATTTTATCATCCTCCGTCTCTTAGTAATTTTCCGAAAGTATACGAAAGAGATATGAAACAGGCGTTAAAATACGGGCTGTGCGCATATAAAAGGAAAATTATGGCAAACTAAACGAAACGCTTAACGGAGGTGATTTTTCATGAAAAAGAAAGCGATACTGCTCATTTTATCGGCGCTCGTGCTGGCGGCGACCGGGGCGTGCGCGCTCACCGCGACGGCGGCGGCGCCGAATTATGCGGAAGCCGCGGCGGTGCCGGCGGCGGCAAAGATCGAGGTTATCGGCAGCGCGGAGATAACCGCGGAGGCGGACACGTGCGTGATCGGCGGGCAGGCGGAATGCGTCGGAAACACCGCGGGCGAAGCGGCGGCGCTGTGCGCGGAGAAAGCGGCAGCCATACGCGCCGCGGCGGCGCCGTTCGGCACCGTACGGGTGACGGATAACGGAAGCGGGCCGGTATATAACGGCACGGGCTGCTACGCCCGGGCGTACGTGACGGTGACGACGCACGAGGTGGCGCGCGTAAGCGAGATAAAAGCCGCGCTCGCCGACGCGGGGCTGGGCGGATATATCAACGTATCGTACGGCTGCTCGGAAAGCGGCAGATACGAAAGCAGAGCGCTGGCGGCAGCGGCGGAGGACGCCTGCGCAAAGGCCGCGGCGCTGGGCGCGTCTGGCAGACCTCTGAGGCTGAGCGAAGAATACTGCTCGGAGACTTACGGCGCGGACGCGTTCGGCACGACCACTGTGACTTTTACCGCGCAGGTGCGCGCCGTGTTCGCCGCCGACGCGGAAATTAAATAATGCGAAAAACGCTTCCGGAAAATTCCGGAAGCGTTTTTGAGTTCTGAAAGATGATTACGCGGCCTTTTTTCTTATGATGACCGGATCGCCGGTGCCGTTCATGAAATCTCTGGTGATGATTATCTTTTCGATTTCCTTGTCCGACGGGCTGGTGAACATAAGGTTCATCATCGCG
Organism: Candidatus Protoclostridium gallicola; assembly: GCA_904387375.1. GTDB lineage: Bacteria > Bacillota > Clostridia > Christensenellales > Pumilibacteraceae > Protoclostridium > Protoclostridium gallicola. The sequence goes on along the minus strand of CAJFLE010000001.1, from coordinate 3,586 downwards.
TTTTCTATTATCGTGCGCAGTCCGCGCGCACCGGTGTCGAGCGCTATCGCCTTGTCGGCTATGGCCTCGATCGCGCCCTGTTCGAATTCCAGCTTGATGCCGTCGATCTCGAACAGCTTTTCGTACTGTTTGACGAGCGCGTCCTTGGGCTGCGTGAGAATGTTTACGAGCGCGTTGCGGTCGAGCGCGTTCAGGCTAACGGTCACGGGCACCCTGCCCACGAATTCGGGGATAAGCCCGAATTTGATGAGATCCTGGGGCTGAACCTCGCGGAGCGCCTCGCCCACGCTGACGTCGTGCTTGCTCTTGACGCTGCCGCCGAAGCCCATCGAGCTGCCGTCCTTACGCTGCTCGACTATCTTTTCCAGCCCGACGAACGCGCCGCCAAAGATGAAAAGGATATTGGTCGTGTCTATCTGCAGGCACTCCTGCTGGGGGTGCTTGCGGCCGCCCTGAGGGGGCACGTTGGCGACGGTGCTCTCTATTATTTTGAGCAGCGCCTGCTGCACGCCCTCGCCGGACACGTCGCGCGTGATGGACGTGTTCTCGCTCTTGCGCGAGATCTTGTCTATCTCGTCGATGTATACGATGCCTATTTCCGCGCGCGGGATATCGTAGTCCGCGCTCTGTATGAGTTTGAGCAGAATGTTCTCGACGTCCTCGCCTACGTAGCCCGCTTCGGTGAGCGTGGTGGCGTCCGCGACGGCGAAAGGCACGTTGAGAATGCGGGACAGCGTCTGAGCGAGCAGCGTCTTGCCGCAGCCCGTCGGGCCGAGCATGAGTATGTTGCTCTTTTTCAGTTCTATCTCGCCCTTCCTGTCTTTGAGCCCCGAGCGGGTCTCTTCCCCTTCCGCCTTATGCTCCGCATGCTCGGCGCGTTCGGACTTGTCGCCCTTCTTCGCGCCGCGGGAGTTGAAGTTGATACGCTTGTAGTGGTTGTAAACCGCGACGGACAGCGCCTTTTTAGCCTCGTCCTGGCCGACGATGTACTCGTCGAGCGCGGCTTTTATTTCCATGGGCGTGGGAAGATCGGGAAGCGGCTCGGCGCCGGGAGCGCCGGACGGCTCGTCGTACAGGAGATCGCAGCAAAGATCGACGCAGTCGTTGCAGATGCACACGCCGCTGGGCGCGCTTATGAGCTTGCCGACTTCGTTCTCCGTCTTGCCGCAGAATTCGCAGTGTCTGACTTCTCCGTAAATTTCCAAATCAGCCTCTCTTTTCGAATATCTTGTCGATCAGACCGTATTCGAGCGCTTCCTGCGCGCTCATATAATGGTCGCGTTCGACGTCGCGCTCGATCTTTTCGAGCGGCTGCCCGCTGTTGGCGGACAGGATTTCGTTCATCTTCTTCTTGATTCTCATTATATGCTCGGCCTGAATCATGATGTCCGTCGCCTGACCCTGGGCGCCGCCGAGGGGCTGATGGATCATGATCTCGCTGTTGGGAAGGCTTATGCGCTTGCCCTTCGCGCCCGAGCTGAGCAGGAACGCGCCCATCGACGCCGCCATGCCCACGCAGATCGTGGACACGTCGGGCTTGATGAAGTTCATCGTGTCGTATATGCCCATGCCGGCGGAAACAGAACCGCCGGGAGAATTGATGTACAGGCTGATGTCTTTATCCGGATCCTTGGCTTCGAGATATATGAGCTGCGCGATGACTATGTTCGCGCTCACGTCGTTGACCTCGCCGTTAAGAAAGACTATACGGTCTTCGAGCATGCGGGAGTAAAGGTCATACGAGCGCTCGCCGCGGTTCGTCTGTTCGACGACCATGGGCACAAGATCGTTTCTTATATACATTTGTCGGCAGACCTCCTTAATGTCTGAATAAACTATATCCGTATCGTCCTCTTTTTATTCCGCTTCCGGATCACTCGGCGGGTTTTTCCTCCGCTTTTTCCTCGGAAGTGGCTTTCTTTGCCGTGGTTTTCTTTGCGGCGGTTTTGGACGAAGCGCCGGCAGCGGTCTTTTTGGCCGCGGGCTTCTTAGCGGCCGTTTTCTTTGCTGCGGGCTTTTCGCCTTCCGCTTTCTTCTCGGTAAACACGGCGTTATCCACGAGCATATTCATGAGCTTTTCCATGACTATTTCGTTTTTGAGATAGCCGAGTTCGCGCTCGTCGGGCTTGCGCTTCTCGCTGCCGTCGGCGGGAGCGGGCATTGTCTCGTCGTACTTCTTCTCCGCTTCCTCGTCGGTGGCCGTGATGTTCTCGCGCTTTATGATCTCTTCGAGGCAGAGGCGGGTCAGCGCGCCGCGGCGGGCGTCGTCGTGACGCTCCTTGCGGAAGTCCTCTTCCGTCGTGCCGGTGTATCTGAAATAGTCTTCCAGCTTCATGCCCTGATAGTACAGGCGCATTTCGATGTCGCGCAGCATGTCGCCGAGATAGTTCTGAATGAGCACTTCGGGGATATCCGCGCTCGACGCGTCCACGATGGCGTTGATGATGTTGTTCTCGTTCTCGGTGCGCGCGCGGCTCTCGCCCTGCTTTATCATGTTGTCCTTTATGCTGGCGCGGTAAGCGTCGAGAGTGTCGAATTCGGATACCTCTTTCGCCCACGCGTCGTCCATTGCCGGCACCTTCTTCGCGGACACGCCGTTGATCTTGCATGCGAACACGGCTTCCTTGCCTTTGAGTTCGTCGGCATGGTAATCGTCGGGGAATCTGACTTTGACGTCCTTCTCGTCGCCCTTTTTCACGCCGACGAGCTGTTCCTCGAATCCGGGGATGAAGGTGTGCGAGCCGAGCGTCAGGCTGTATTTTTCCGCCGTACCGCCGTCGAACGCCACGCCGTCCACGGTGCCTTTATAGTCGAGGTTGACGACGTCGCCGTTCTCCGCCTCGGTGTCCTTATCCTCGAAGCGCGCGCTTCTTTCCACCGCGCGTTTAAGCTCTTCTTCCACCTGATCATCGCTGACGGTATACTCCGCCTTTTCGACTTCCACACCCTTGTATTTGCCGAGCTCGACTTCGGGCGTCACGGGGAATCTGAGAGAGAACGCGAATTTCTTGCCGTCGAAGGAATCGACGGACGCGCTCGGGCGGTCGAGAGGCACGATGTCCTCGTGCTCGCCGAGGAACTTCTCGTAGCCGTCCTGGATCAGGATATCCATGGCGTCGTCGGCGAACACGCCCGCGCCGTACATGGACTCTATCATATGCTTGGGCGCGTGTCCCTGACGGAATCCGGGCACTCTGTACTTGCCCTTCGTTTCGCGGTACGCCCTCGTTTCGGCGTCCTGCCACTCCGCTTCCGTCGCTTCGAATTTCAGCGTGATTTCGCTCTTTTCTTTGCTTAAAGTGTACTTCATTTCTGCTCCTTGTGGATGCTTTTCGTTTTCCGTTAAAAAAAGTTCAGCTAATAATTTAACATATTCGGAAATTTAAGTCAAATAATATTTACTTTTTTTTGCTTTTATATTAAAATATATCCGATCCATTGCGCACCGCTAACGCTCGCCACGGGCGTGCGCAATTGGCAGACGCGTCTGCGGGATCTTTTGCGTTCTTTCGCGTGAAATCCCCCTCGATGCCGTAAGGCAATCTTCGGGGACGTGCGGCTTCGCCGTACGGATTTCCCGCGAAAT